>CACMDB010000001.1 GCA_902612325.1 uncultured Pelagibacteraceae bacterium
TGCGCTCACAGGATCACATTCAAATGCAGATTTATAACTGTTTACTCTATCCTTTAAAATAGAAACTCCACAAGGGTTAGCATGTTTAATAATTACAGTGCCTATATTTTTTGGTAGACTTTTGGATATCGTTAAAGCAGCAAAAATATCATTGTAATTGTTATAGCTTAATGGTTTTCCATGAATTTTTCTTAATTTGAAATCTTTATTTTTTGAGTAAATAGCAGATATTTGGTGTGGATTTTCTCCATATCTTAATCTCTCAATTAAGTTTCCGTAAATAATTTTTTTCTCTGTAAAATTTTCACTTGTGACTGAATTGAAGTAATCTGAAATTACGGAGTCATAATATGCTGTTTCATTAAAGGCTGATTGAGATAATTTTTTTCTAAATTCTAATTTTGTTGCACCCTTAAATCTTTTTAACTGATCAATCAATGCTGAATATTGATTGGTGGAGGTTATTACTGCAACGTCATTGTAATTTTTTGCAGCACTTCTAACTAAGGCAGGACCACCAATATCAATTTTTTCGATTATTTTATTATGATTTTTTGTTGTGTTTAAAGTTTTTTCAAATGGATAAAAGTTGACTATGACTAAATCAATATTTTGAAAATTATTTTTTTTTATTTCTCTTTTATGAGAATTATTGTTTCTTTTATTTAAGATTCCCGCATGAATTTTAGGATGTAGTGTTTTAACACGTCCATCAAGAATTTCATTAAAACCAGTATAATCAGAAACTTCAAGGCATCGATAGCCTAATTTAGTAATTGCCTTAAATGTACCACCTGAACTAATCAGTTTAACATTATACCTGTTTAAAGTTTGTAATAATGGTTTTAAGTTTGATTTATCTGAAACAGATATTACAGCTGATTTTATTCTTCTTACTATATTTTTTTTATTTGCCATTTAATATCTTCGGTCTGGTTATTTGAAATTCCAGAAATAAATATATTTTGATTATCAATATATGAATTTTTATTACCGAAATATAAACCATTATCAATATTTATATCATAATTATCACAAGTAAATTTCCAACCCTCATCCTCCAATTCAATTAATATTGATTTACCATCCTGAGTTTTCATTAATTTTACGTCAGGTTCTACATGAAATCGAATATCAAATTTATAATTTTTATTAATCTTTTTTAGAATTTTATCACTACCAACGAAAGTTTCTTCTCCAGGATAAAATTCTATATTCCTTTCATGAATAGTATTATATTTTTTTTGGTATCCATCATGAGAAGCATTTATTTTCCAATAGTTTTTTTCAAAAATAATCTCTCTTTTTGTAATTTTTAAACCCTTGGTAACAAAAAAAGATTTATCACTGGTTGTAAATTTGCAGGAAGAATTATCATCGATTACTAAAGTATTCTGAGCGGCAGTTGATCTTGATAAATGATTTAGTTTTATATTTGTTTCACTATGATAGCCACAATTGCTAATTAATTTTTTTCCATTAGAAATTATTTCAAAAGATAAAGCTCCAGATTGATAATCTTTAGAAAAAAATGAATTTGGTGATGGACCAGCATCCATAGTTAGACACATCTTTTTATTTCTCAAAATTATATATCCACCATAATCTTGATTTTCATTTTTGAATTTATAACCTAGTCTTTGAAGATAATTATCTAAATTATTATTATCTGAGATGTTATTACCGTTATAAAGAATATCACTTTTTAGATTTTGCCAAACAAAAGCGTAACCTTGTCCAAGATAGTAGATTGTTTCATTGATATGTTCTGGAATATTAATTTGAGATTCTTTAAACCACTCTCTGATTAAAATATAATATTTCAAATAAAATATTAATTGTTTAATACTCCTTGATTTAGGAAAACCAGAATTATCAAGAGAATTTTTAGATATTTTTTTTAGTAAATTTAAACCATATGGCAAATACTTTTTTTCATCCTGATAACAAAGGCCAACTAATATAATAGATGCACAACCTATCAATTTATCTTCAACAAATTTTGATTTATTTATTTCATTTATGAGGTGATTTGCTTGTTTTTGTACCATAGTGTTGAAATCAATTTTATATTGTCCGTTACCATCTTCATAAGTGAGATTATGACTAGATAACCAAGCAATAATTCTTTTTGCAGTTAAATCGAAATTCCAACTTTTTGCATTGTATGTATGATTTAAAGTCATCCAGTTTTTTATAATTGATTGGGTATTTTTTTTTGAAGACTTAAGATCTAAACTAAAAAGCCAATAAAAATTATTAAGTTTTCTTAAGTTTTTTTTGTTTATTTCTTTATCATCCCAAATTTTATTTAATGCAAAATCTTCAATCCTAAATTTTTTTTTTTGATATTTAATTAAGGATGAAAGTAAATGAGGACTAGGCTTATAAATCAAATTTTGATAATAAGTTTTTGAAATCTTTTTATCGTACAGGCTAGAATTTAAATATAATTCTCTTATTTTATCGAAAATATTAAAAAAAAACCGATTTATGTAAACCATGAAATTATTTTGATTTTAATAATTCAATATTCTTTTTTATATCTCCATTATTACTTTTAAAAATTGTTGTTCCAGAAACGAGTATATTTGCTCCTGCCTCTATTGCCTCTTTTGAATTGTCAAAATTGATACCTCCATCAATTTCAATATCAAAATTGAGATTTTGAGTTTTCTGTATTTCTTTTAGCTCTTTAATTTTTACTAAAACTTCTGGCATAAATTTTTGACCACCAAAACCGGGGTTAACACTCATTATTAAAACTAAGTCAATTTCGTTCAAGTGTTCTCTTATTACATCAACTTTAGTTTCAGGATTTAAAGATACTCCGACCTTTTTATTTAATCGTTTTATCTTTGAAATAGATGAACTTAGATCGTCTGTAGCTTCAGGATGAATAGTAATAATATCTGCACCAGCATCAGAATATGCATCGATATATTTGTGTACTGGAGAAATCATTAAATGGACATCAAATATCATTGATGATTGTTTTTTTAATGCTTTTATAACTGGAGGTCCGATGGTTAAATTTGGAACAAAATGCCCATCCATCACATCTACATGAATCATATCGGCCCCAGCGTCTTCCAAACGTTTTATTTCGTTTCCTAATTGACTAAAATCAGCAGATAAGATTGACGGTGATATTTGTATTTTTTTCATTGATAACTAAATTACTAGTACCAATTTTTAAAATTTAATTGAATTAAAAAATTGATAAATTTGTCTAGAAATTTCACTTTCCAAAGGAAAAGATAACATTCCCATGACAGAATATCCCAAAATCCACGGCATTAAATAAAATCTTATCATAAAGAAAAACCAAGCAACATATAGTGGAACTATCGGTTGAATAATAAATTCGGGTGTAATTGGTTTAAAAATACGTAGTAATGGATTGGTAAATTTTACGAATACTTTCATGAAAAAAAATTGAGAGTCTTCTTTTTGGAAAATATTCATTGCAACTCTACCAATTAATGTCCACATTATTACCCCAAGTATGTAATCAATAATGTACACCATTGGGTGAAAATTAGCCGACATTAAGGAATTTATATTGTAAAAAGACTCGAATTAAAAGGGGCGAAATTAATCGCCCCTTAAAATAATTATTTAGTGTTGTTTGCCAAGGATCGATTTACCTGATGGTACACGAACCTCATCAACCATTTTCTGCGTTGCAGCGTTTGGCGCTGAAGTCATTAGACTTACAACAACCATAGCTACTAAGCTGACAGCTGAACCAAAGATACCAAATGTTAACTGTGTAATACCTAAGAATCCACTTCCGCCGCTTCTTACCCAAATTAGGTAACCAGCACCAGAAATTAATCCTAAAGCCATACCAGCTATTGCACCTTCTCTGTTAGCTCTCTTCCACCATACACCAAGTACAAGTGGGAAGAATAATCCAGACATCGCAAAGTCAAAAGCCCAGATGACTGAACCTAAGATACCTTGGATCTCCATTGCTGCAATAGTTGCTCCAGCAAAACCAATTACTACAAGTAGTACCCTTGCAACAACTAGTCTCTTAGCAGTCTCAGCTTTTGGATCGATGATTTTATAATAAACATCGTGTGAGATTGCGTTTGCAATTGCTAGAATCAAACCATCAGCTGTTGACATGGCAGCAGCCATACCTCCAGCAGCAACTAGACCTGAGATTACGTATGGTAATCCAGCTATTTCTGGAGTTGCTAATACAACGGCTTTACCACCCATGAAAAACTCATTTAATTCAAGAGTTCCATTTCCGTTAAAGTCGCTTACAAACATTAAGTTTGCTTGGTTCCAGTTTTGATACCAATCTATCGCTTGGACTTCTGAAATTGATTTACCAATAATACCTGTTGGTAATGTTGGATCAATCAATGACAACTTAGATAGTGTCGCTAACATTGGAGCAGAAGAATAAAGTAGGAAGATAAAGAATAAAGACCAACCTACTGATTTTCTAGCTGCTTTTACACTTGGAGTAGTGAAATATCTCATCATCACGTGAGGCAATGAAGCTGTTCCCATCATCATTGCTAGTGCTAATGAAATAAACGCCCAAGGCGTTGCATTCACCGCTGAGTGAGCTTTAGTTATACCAGCCAAACCTTTTGGCACCTCTTTTAGATTTTCAGCAGAGTTTTTCACAAAACCAAACTGAGCTTCTAATTCAGCAATTCTTGATACTTCATCAGCTAACATGAAGTGTGGGAAGAAACCCGCACCCATTTTGTTACTGATCCAGAATACTGGTAATAAGTAAGCTATGATTAGTACAATATATTGCGCAACCTGTGTCCAAGTTACTCCTCTCATACCACCTAACATTGAACATAGTAAGATACTTACTAATCCAACATAAACTGCGTATTGGAATGGAATATCAAGTGCAACAGATGCAATAGTACCTGTAGCGTTAATTTGTGCAGTCACATAAGTAAATGATGCAACAGTTAAAACTACTACTGCAAGAAATCTACTTAAATTACCACCATATCTTGTACCAATAAAATCTGGAACTGTGTAACAGCCAAATTTTCTTAAGTATGGTGCTAATAAAGATGCAACTAATACATATCCACCAGTCCAACCTACAAGAAGTGCCATATATCCGTAACCTTTGAAGTAAATACCTCCTGCCATTGCAACGAATGATGCACCAGACATCCAGTCTGCTGCAGTTGCCATTCCGTTGAATACAGTTGGCACTTGTCTTCCAGCTACGTAATAAGCATCCGCTTGAGCTGTACGTGATAGATAACCAATTATAGCATAAATGGCTACTGTGAAAGCAACGAAACAAATTCCGATTGTTTTCGCAGTCATACCCATCTGCTCGGCAATTGACATAATGATTATGAAAGCTAAAAAACCACCTGTATAGATTCCATAAACCTTAGGTAAATTGTCTATAAAATTACCTTTCATCATTTAGTCATCCCCTCTTTCTGAAAAGCCGAACTCTTCATCAATTTTCTCCTGCCTGTTCGCAAACCAGAAAATTAGGATTACGAAAGCACCAAGAGAACCTTGACAAGTGAACCAATAAGTTAACGGATAACCAAATGGTCCCGTAACTTCATTCATTTCAGCCCCGAATAAGAAGATGCCAATTGAGAATACAAACCAGATTGCTAGTGTCATGAATAGCAAACCTCTGGATTTTTCCCAGTGTTGTTCTTGTTTTGACATTTATACCTCTCTCTTTTTAGTTATAACTGGCAAAAACCATAACCATTATCGAAGAGATTTAAAGTGTTAAAATTGCTCAAATTAGTCCGATTTATGGGTTATAACTATCAAAAATAGCTTATTTTATGGGAAAATATAAACTTACCTGGAAAGATCTTACCTTGAGGGACTTCAAGATCTATCTATTTGCCCTTTTTAAAGCATTTATCCCTAAAAAAAAAATAAAGTCATTAGATGAATTAGAGGATTTTATTCAAACAAAATCAGCTTGGGTGTCACAAGTTACTTTGTATGGTTATTTAAAGACCAGGATGGGCACTAGGTATGTTCTTCATTTTGAAAATGATGAATTTATGAAGTCAGTTAATTTAGCTAAGTGGAATATCTATGCTGTGGCTTTGCAAGATCTTACGTTTTTTACCTTCTCTTATTTAAAAGCAACTACAAACTATGAAGATACCAATAGGGCTAAAGAAATTTTTTTTAAAATTCTAGATGATGAAATTTCAAACAAAATGCCTTTAGATATTATCGAAAACACCAAAAAAAATTTTGATGAAAGATTTGAGAAAATGAATTGGGATACTTATCATAGTGATCTCCCTTTTAATCCTAGTGCATTATCTTTATATAAGTGGGCTCCAATTGCTGAGGAGCTAAAAACTTTAGATCGTAAAATAGTTTTGAATTCAGTCATTCTAAAATGGGACGTCGTTAAGAAAGAATTTCAAGAAAGATTAGGTTTCTAAGTATTTTTTCTATTGTCAACTAAACTATCAACAACACTTGGATCAGCTAAAGTAGTAGTATCACCTAATTGACCATGTTCATTTGCTGCAATCTTTCTAAGAATTCTTCTCATTATTTTTCCAGATCTTGTTTTTGGAAGCCCTGGAGTAAAGTGAATCAAGTCAGGAGTTGCTAATGGACCTATTTGTTTTCTAACCCATAATTTTAGTTCTCTTTCAAGATCTCCTGTCTCAGTCTCACCTGCATTAAGAGTTACGTAACAATATAGTCCATTTCCTTTAATGTCATGTGGATAACCAACCACAGCAGCCTCAGCAACTTTAGGATGAGCAACAAAAGCACTTTCAATTTCAGCAGTACCCAAGTTGTGTCCTGATACAATAATTACGTCATCTACTCGTCCAGTGATCCAGTAATATCCATCCTTGTCTCGTCTGCACCCATCCCCAGTAAAATATTTTCCATCAAATTGAGAAAAGTAAGTATCAATAAATCTCTGATGATCGCCGTAAACAGTTCGCATTTGGCCTGGCCAAGACTGAGCTATACAAAGTCTCCCTTCTCCTGCACCTTTAATTTCTTTTCCATCTTTATCGACAAGAACAGGTTTAATTCCATAAAAAGGTTTTGTTGCTGATCCAGGTTTTAAAGGTATAGCTCCTGTTTGAGGCGCAATTAAAATTCCGCCTGTCTCTGTTTGCCACCAGGTATCTACGATTGGACACTTTGAGTTTCCAACTGTTTTGTAATACCACATCCAAGCCTCTGGATTTATAGGCTCTCCGACTGTACCCAATAATTTTAGAGATTTTCGAGATGTTTTATTTACTGGATCATCACCCTCTCGCATAAGGGCTCTGATAGCTGTTGGAGCAGTATAAAAAGTATTAACTTTATATTTATCAACAATCTGCCACCATCTTGAGCTGTCCGGATAATTTGGTACTCCCTCAAACATTATTGTAGTAGCTCCGTTAGATAAGGGTCCATAAATTATATAACTATGACCTGTTACCCAACCTATGTCTGCAGTACACCAATAAATATCTTTAGGCTTATAGTTAAATATGTATTGATGAGTCATGGAAGCATAAACCATGTACCCGCCCGTTGTGTGTAGTACACCTTTAGGTTTACCTGTAGATCCAGACGTATAAAGAATAAATAAAGGATCTTCAGCATTCATTTCCTCAGGTTCACAATGACTTGGTACATCTTTAATTAGATCGTGATACCAAACATCTCTGTCGTCATCCCAATAAACATAGTTTCCTGTTCTTTTGACAACAATACATTTTTTAACATCAGGACAATTACTTAATGCTTCATCGGTTGTTGCTTTTAATGGAATTGTTTTTCCACCTCTAACACCCTCATCAGCTGTTATAATGTATTCTGATTTACAATCATTTACTCTTCCAGAAATAGACTCTGCTGAAAACCCTCCAAATATTATAGAATGTATGGCTCCTATTCTTGCACAAGCTAACATCAAAATAGCCAGCTCGGGTATCATCGTTAAATATATTGTTACTCTGTCTCCTTTTTGTATCCCTAATTTTTTTAGACCATTAGCTGCTTTTGAAACTTTTTGATGAAGTTGTTTATAAGAAATTTTTTGAGTATCCTTAGGATCATCACCTACCCAAATTATAGCTGTTTTATCTTTTTTATCTTTTAAATGTCGATCAATACAATTAGCAGAGGCATTTAAAGTTCCATCTTCAAACCATTTTATTTTAACTTCATCTTTACTATACTTCACATCTTTAATTTTTTTATATGGTTTTATCCATGTAATTCTTTTTCCTTCTTTTTTCCAAAAAGCATTATTGTTCTTAATAGAGTCAGTATATTTATTCTGATATTGAGATTTATTAATTAAACCACTTTTCACCCACTCTGGTTTTGGTTTAAAAATTAGTTCTTGAGTTGAGCCTTCGTTATTAATTTTAACTTTTTTAATCTTACTTCTAATCTTTTTTTTTCTTTTAAGAATTTTTTTTCTTTTTTTAACCTTCTTTCTTTTTGAGGTTTTTTTTCTTGATTTAGATTTTTTCTTCTTTTTAGGCATAAATATTATTTCTAAATCTTACCCATGTTATTTAAAATTTTCCAGCTTTTAGAATCTATTGGCATTACTGATAGTCTGCTTTGTTTAATAAGTGATAAATGGCTTAATTGCTTGTTTTTCTTAATATCCTCAAGACTTACTGGCTTATTTAATTTTTTTAGAAACTTTACTGTAACAGCAACAAATCGACCAGATTTATCTGTCTTATCTAAATATGCTTCCTTTATAACTTCAACAATACCAACAATTTCCTTTCCTATATTCGAATGATAGAAAAAACATTGATCTCCTTCTTTCATTGATTTTAAATTTTTGGCAGCTTGATAATTTCTTACTCCATCCCAAGGAGCACCTTTAATACCAGCTTTTTTTTGTTGATCAATTGACCAAACGTCAGGTTCTGACTTAAGTAACCAATATTGCATTAAAGTTTAACCCCAGCACCTTTTAAAAATAATGCATTTTCATCTAAGGGCCATCTTGGTTTTGCTGGATGATCTAGTTTATTAAAAAGTTTTAATTTATACTTTTCCAAACCTACCACTGCTATCATTGCAGCATTGTCCCCACATATTTCAATTGGTGGAAAAACACTTTGATAATTATTTTCTTTACACAAGTTTATCAACATAGATCTTATTTTTTTATTTGCTGCTACACCACCCGCAACAACAAAAATTTTATCTTGTATATCATTTTGTTTTTCAAATTCATTAAAAGCAATTTTGGTTTTTTTTTTCAATATTTCTTCAATTGTTTTTTGAAAAGAAGCTGCCAAATTAAATTTTTCTTGTTCTGTTTCAATGGTTTTACTTATCTTCAGGATTGCAGTTTTAAGACCAGCAAATGACAAATTACAACCACCCTTATTAATGATAGGTTTTGGTAGATCATAAGAATTTGGATCACCTTTTTCTGCCCAAAGCTCGATTTGGGGTCCTCCAGGAAATTCTATTCCTAAAAGTTTTGCAGTTTTGTCGAAAGCTTCACCTAGTGCATCGTCAATAGTTGTTCCTAGCCTCTTATATTTTCCAAGACCTTGAACATTTAAATATTGTGAATGACCACCCGAAATTAATAGCAGGAGGTAAGGATAATTTAAGTTTGAAACTAATTTTGGACTCAACGCATGTCCTTCTAAATGATTTACAGCTATAAAAGGCTTGTTTATTGAAGAGGCAAAGGCTTTCCCAAAGCTTAAGCCTACTGACAAACAAACGATTAGACCAGGACCTGCAGTCGAAGCTACTGCATCAATATCTTTAATTTTTATTCCACTTTCATCCAAAGCTTTCTTCACGATTAAATCTATTTTTTCGATATGTGATCTGGCCGCTAACTCTGGAACTACACCTCCAAATTCTTTGTGGACATCAGTTTGGCCAGAGACAATGTTTGATAAAATTATAGGTTTCCCTTGGTCATTCTCAGTTATAACTGAGGCAGCTGTTTCATCACAACTAGTTTCAATTCCAAGAATTAAGGGTTTTTTACTCATACAAATAGTTTTTAATAATTGTACATTTCCAATACAAGAAAGAAATAAATTTATTTATGACTAAAAAAATTATCATAGGTTCAAGAGGTAGTAAATTAGCATTGTTGTATGCTCAAAAAGCTAAAGAACAAATTATTAAAAAAACTACTTTAGATACAAATGATATTGAAATTAAATCTATTTCAACAAAAGGTGATCAAGTTAAAGATACTAGGTTATCTGATATAGGTGGCAAAGGATTGTTTTCAACTGAAATTGAAAAAGAGTTAGAGAATAAAAGTATCGACATTGCAGTACATGCATTAAAAGATATGCCAGCAACAGAAACTAGCGGACTTAAAACAGACTGTTTTTTAGAGAGAAATGATCCAAGAGAAATTTTGATAACAAATAACAAGAAAAAATTAAATGATCTTAAGTTGAAATCAATTATAGGAACATCTTCATTTAGAAGGGAATTTCAAATTAAAAAATTAAGATCTGATCTAACATGCAAAATAATTAGAGGTAATGTGGATACTAGAATTAAAAAACTAAAAAATGGAAATTATGATGCAATAATTTTGTCTTATGCAGGGATTAAAAATTTAAATCTTGAAAATGAAATAGCTGAAATTTTCTCAGCACAAGAAATCATACCTAGTGCTGGACAAGGAATAATTGCACTTCAATGTCGTGAAGCAGATAAAGAAATTATTTCAATTTTAAAAAAAGTAAATCATGAAGAAACCTATAAAAGAGCTCATGCTGAGAGAAATGTCCTCAAAGTTTTAGAGGGAGATTGTGAAACAGCAATAGGCGTTTATTCAAAAATAGAAAGTGATACAATTGTAGTTGAGGCAGAACTTTTTTCAATAGATGGCTCTCAAAGATTTTATGAAAAGAAATCTGGCCAGATTGATAAATTTAAAGAGATAGGTAAACAAATTGGGCAGAATTTAAAAATGCAATCAAATAATTCTTACAAAAAATAATATGCATATTTTATTAACAAGACCACTGGAAGATTGTTCAGAAATGATTTTAAAGTTTAAATCATTAGGTCATCAAGTTTCGCACATCCCACTGATTAATATTGAAAAGGTCAATTATGAGGAAATTAAATTTTCTGAATACGGAGGAATTATTTTTACTAGTGCTAATGCTGTGAAATATTTAGATCAAAATAACATAGACAAAAATATCAAATGTTTTTGTGTTGGTAATTTTACTGAAAAAAAAGCTAGATCATCAGGATTTCAAAACACAATAGCTGCAGAGGGTAATGTTTCTAATTTAAAAGAGTTAATTTTACAAACTTACGAGACAAAAAGTAAAAAGTTACTTTATGTCAGCGGTGAAATCATATCTGTTGATTTGGATCAACAACTCATTAAAGAGGGCTATGGCATAAAAAGAGTGATTAATTATAGAGTAAAACATAATCAAAAATTCAATGAAAGTTTTGTAAAAGATTTGAAATTGAACATGCCTGATATGGTTTATATTTATTCACAGAATAGTGCTCAAAGTTTTTTGAGTTTTGTCAAAAATCATCAATTTGAAAGCTTATGGATGAATACTAATTTATCGTGTATTGGCGAGAAAACTTCATCTATATTGAATGAAATTAAATGGAAAAAAATATTTCTTTTTAATCCTGGAGAAGAAGAGTTTTTGTTATATAAAATTTAATTATGGAATTGTTTAATAATTTTTCTGAAATATTTCTATCTGTATGGAACAAAGGTATTTTAGGTGTTGATATTTTTCAAATATTAATTGGTTTAGGAATTTTTTTAATTTTTTTAATTTTTAGAGGTCTAATTAGTAAACTTGTAATCAAAAAGTTAGAAATAATTTCAAAAAGAACAACAAACAAATTGGATGATACTTTTGTAAATTCTTTAGTTGGTCCAGCAAGATTTTTACCAATTGTTTTAGGTTTTTTTATAGCAAGTTATTACATGACGTTTTCTATGGAAGGTAGAGAAATTGTCGATACTATAAATAGAACTCTAATAACCATATTAATTTTTTGGGTTATTCATCAAATTATAGAACCAGTCTCATATATCTTAAGTGGTCTTGATAAATTATTAACAAGAGAACTCATTGGATGGATTATTAAATCTTTAAAGATTTTAATATTTATATTAGGACTTGCGGCAGTCTTAGAATTATGGGGGATAAAGATTGGACCAATTATTGCTGGTTTAGGTTTGTTCGGAGTAGCAGTTGCATTGGGTGCTCAAGATTTGTTTAAAAATTTAATTTCTGGGATTTTGGTATTAGTTGAAAAAAGATTTAAAATCGGTGATTGGATTTCTGTTGATGGAATAATTGAGGGTATTGTTGAAAAAATTGGTTTTCGATCAACAACAATCAGAAAATTCGATAAATCATTAGCAATAATTCCAAATTTTCAATTTGCAGAAAATGCTGTAGTAAATGTGAGTGAAACTTCAAACTGGTTAATTAGTTGGATTATTACTCTCCAATATGACACCTCGGTTGATCAATTAAAAAATATTAGAGATCAAATTGAAGATCATATAAAAAAAAGTGAGGATTTTGACACTAATATAGGAATTGCAGTTAGGGTCGATAAGTTCTCAGACAGTTCTATAGACATGTATGTGCGTTGTTTTACAAAATCAGATAGTTGGAACGAATGGCTTTCAGTAAAAGAAAAACTTGCAATTGCAATAAAACAAATTGTTGAAAACAATAAGGCCTCTTTCGCATTTCCGAGTTCTTCGATTTATATTGAAAAAAAATGATTGCTATCTTTTATTTAGTTTTACAATTATTAAAACTTTATTCGTATGTAGTGATTGCCAATGTTATCATCAGCTGGTTAATTGCATTTAATGTATTGAATACTCAAAATAGATTTGTTTATGCAGTTTTAGATTTTACTTACAGATTAACAGAACCATTTCTAAGAAGAATAAGACGATTTTTACCAAATTTGGGAGCCTTAGACATTTCACCAATTATTTTACTGCTATTGATTTGGTTTATAGAAATGTGTATGAAGCTCTACATCGCACCAATGATATTCTAGGATTTATGATTTTAATTGATGGAAAAAAAGAAGCAGCACTATTAAGGGAACAGCTTAAAAAAGAAGTATCTGATCTTAAAATCAAGTATAATAAAGTTCCAGGGTTAACAGTAATTTTGATTGGAGACTTAACTCCTAGTCAGATTTACGTTAGAAACAAAGAAAAATCTGCTAACGAAGTTGGACTTAAATCCGATGTGATTAAATATCCAGATAGTGTTGAAGAAAAAGTTATTTTAGAGAAGATAGATGAATTAAATAAAGATAACTCTGTGTCAGGTATTTTGGTTCAATTACCATTACCAAAACATATTGATAAACAAAAAATTATTGAAGCGATTGACCCATCAAAAGATGTAGATGGATTTCATCCAATGAATGTTGGAAATCTTTCATCAGGTTATGAGAGTTCCGTTCCATGCACACCATTAGGATGTTATTTGTTAATTAAAAAAATAGAACCTAACTTAAATGGAAAAAAAGCAGTTGTTGTTGGTCGATCTAACTTAAATGGTAAACCAATGACTCAACTCTTACTAAAGGAAAATTGCACCGTTACTATAACACACTCTAAAACTAAAGATTTAAAAGCAGAGTGTTTAGAAGCTGATATTATAATTGCAGCGGTTGGTATTCCCGAGTTAGTTAAAGGTGATTGGGTTAAAAAAGATACAATTGTGATCGATGTTGGAATTAATAAAACTGAGAAAGGTATTGTTGGTGATGTTGCATTTGATGAAGTTTCAAAAAATGCTAAAGCACTCACGCCTGTTCCTGGTGGAGTTGGTCCAATGACAATCGCTTGCTTGCTAAAAAATACGATTGACTGTTTCAAAAGATCGCAAGCATAATATTGAATTCAATAAATTTTTTTTGATAAGATAGGTTATGAAAAAACCAAAATATCCCTATAGAATTGCACTTCTTATGCTCATACTGACAGTTCCTCCAATTGGCGCGACACAATTAGGTTGGTATTTATATGATAAACAAACTGGATTTGATTATGGTATGATAGTTGGAACATTTTCAGTAATTTATGCTGCATGGTTAATGTATGAAAAAAATTGGAGAGAAGATGATGAGGATTAAATTTTGGAAAAGATAATTTTCTTTGGATTAGCGATACCAATTTTAGCATTTGTCCTTTACTTGGGTGGAACAGCTATCATGAAAGGCTTTGAGGCCAAAAGAGAAAATAAATCCAATGAGAGCTTAGAAGATCAGGATCATGAAGATAACTTATCTGATAATAATGATAAGTTAACAGATGAATTGGATAAATTAAATCAACTCCTTAAAGATGGTGTTTTAACTGAAGAAGAATTTAAAAAAGCTAAAAAGAAGATTTTAGATAATTAATTATAATCAAGTAATTTTTTTAAAGATCCAAATTCACCTATTTTATAAATAATTGCATCTTCTTTTTTAAATCCATATTTTTCCGCTCCAGCTTTAAATCTTACAGGTGGCTCCATGATTGGTTCAAGAGATAAAACAAACGTGCCCCAATGCATTCCAATCACTTTTTTACTCTTTAAATTTTTTGCAACCTCTAAAGCTTCTTCTGGATTTGTGTGATAAACCGACTTATCTTTATAAGGCATTATTGGATAAAAATTATAGGCACCAATATTTATAAATGTAAGATCAATTGGACCATACTTATTACCTATATCTTTATAAATATTTCCTACTCCAGTATCACAACCAAATAATAACTTTATATCTTTATATTCGATCAAAAAATTTCCCCATAAAGTTTTATTAGTATCTGTGAGACTTCTTTTTGACCAATGCACAGCAGGTAAAAAAGTAATTTTTAAATTTTTATTTATTTCAATTTTATCATACCAGTCCATTTCATTCACATTGCCATAACCATTTCTGGTAAAATATTTACCAAGTTTTAATGGAAGTAAAACTTTAGAATTTTTAAAAGGAAATCGCCGGATCGTCATCATATCTTGATGATCATAATGATTATGGGTGAGTAAAAAAATATCTGTTTGCGGAATTTCGTTTAATTTTAGTGCTGGTTCGGTAAATCTCTTAGGTCCAAAAATTAGCGGCCCAGCATTTTTTGAAAATACTGGATCTGTAATGATTGTTGTTTCACCAAGCTTAATTAAAAATGTTGCATGACCAATCCATGCTACATAATCATCTTTTTGAAATTTTTTTAAGTCTGTTAAAACTTTTTCTTTTTCAATAACATGTTCTTTGGGAACTGTCATATCAAGCTTTTTTTTCTCTTTATTAAAAATTTTGAAAGACCATTTAACATTTGGATCTGGTTTTGGTGAACCCTCAGGATTTCTAAAAGTACCGTCTGGTAAATGGTGATAAGGTTTTTTTTTCACTAAAACTAATTTTTTTTATTGTTAGTTTTTATAATTGTCTCCTCTAAAGTTCTACTTATTATTATGGTGCCCTTTTCATTTGGATGTATACCATCACTTAGATTAAACTCCGGCTTCATAGCCACTCCCTCAAGTAAAAAAGGAATAAGCTCTATTTTAAATTTTTTGGCTAAATCAGGAAAAATTTTGTCAAATTTTTTTTTATAAGAAAAACCATGTGAGGTTGGAGCAATCATCCCAGCTAGGATAATTTCAATATTTTTATCTTGAGCAATTTTTATAATTTTTTCTAAATTGCTTTTTGTTTCTTTTGGCTGGATGCCTCTTAACATGTCATTAGCTCCTAAGCATAAAATTATTAGATCTATATCTGGCTCACTTAAAGTCCAATCAGCTCTATTTAATCCCCCTGACGATGTACTACCAGAAACACTGCCATCAACAATCTCAATATTATAACCCTTTGCTTCTAAATTCTCCTCTAAAACGACTGGTAAACTATTGTCATCAGACAAACCATAACCAGCCATCAAACTATCACCAAATAATACAATCTTTTCGATTGCATATACATTAATGGTTAGTAGACAGATAATAATTATTTTAATAATAAAACTTTTGCTCATGAGTACTCTTCTTAAATTAAAAAAGATAAATCTTAAATACCAAACTGGTAAAGATAATATTAGTGTTTTAAAAGATATAAATTTGACCACAAAAAAAAAAGAAACTATTTCAATAGTAGGTGAAAGTGGTTCAGGAAAAACAAGTTTAATCATGTTAATTGGTGGTTTAGAGCGTCCAACTTCAGGCAAGATATACTTTCAAGACCACGAAATTACAAAATTAACTGAGGATGAAGTATCAAAAATCAGAAAAAAAAATATTGGTATAATTTTTCAGTCTTTTTATCTAATCCCAAATTATACAGCCCTAGAGAATGTAACCTTAATTCTTGAATTGAATAAATTTAAAAATCCTGAAAAAGAGGCAAAATCTCTTTTAGATAGATTTGGCTTAAAACATCGACTAAATAATTTACCCAGTCAGTTATCTGGAGGAGAACAACAGCGTGTCGCTATCGCAAGAGCTATTGCTATGAAGCCAGAGCTAATTCTAGCTGATGAACCTACAGGAAATTTAGATACAGAAAATTCCGATATGATTTCTAAAATTTTATTTAGGTATGTTAAAGAGGAGGGTTCTTCATTAATTATGGTAACACATGACCCAAAACTTGCTAACCGCGCAAGCAGAAAAATTAAAATTAAAGATGGAAAAATTAAAT
Organism: uncultured Pelagibacteraceae bacterium; assembly: GCA_902612325.1. Classification (GTDB taxonomy): domain Bacteria; phylum Pseudomonadota; class Alphaproteobacteria; order Pelagibacterales; family Pelagibacteraceae; genus Pelagibacter. The sequence goes on from CACMDB010000001.1 coordinate 16,720, forward strand.
AATTTTTATCAATACAAGTTTATCTTAATATATGCTCTGCGAGATTTAAAAAGGAACTATAAAAAAATCTTTAGTATAATCATCACTTTGTTCATCAGTCTTTTTATATTAAGTGCAATATTTACTATTGAGGATAGTTTAAAAAAGGAACTCAAAGAAAATGCTAAGGAGCTTTTAGGTGGAGACTTAGAAATTGATTATAACAGAAATCAAGGAAATATAGATTTATTAAATAAAGTTGAAGAGTTTACAACTATATCAGAGATGGTTGAATTCAGCACAATGCTTTCGACAACAAATCGAAAGAAAAATAAATCTTTATTTACTAGAATAAAAACAGTTGACCAAAAATATCCTTTATATGGTGAAGTAACTTATGAACCTGCTGATGCTTATGAAAGAATGCAAACTGAACCTTATACAATTTTAATTAATGAGAGTTTATCAAAAACCTTAAATATCAAAACAAATGAAATTGTAAAAATTCAAGATCAAGAATTTCTTGTTATTGGTAAGGTAAGATCTGTTCCAGATGTAAGTGGATTTGTGACTTTTGGAGATTGGGTTTTAACAGGTAAACAAACTTTAGATATCTTAAAACTTAACGGAATAGGAAATTTTTTAAATTATGAATATAAAGTAAAATTTAATACCAATGATAATCCAGAAACAATCATAAAAAAAATCGAAAGTATTTTTAAAGATGATCAAAAAGTAAAAATTAGATATCCAGAAAATGCAGCAAGTGGATTAAAAAGAGTAATTGGTAACTTTTCACAATTTTTATCCCTAGTCTCAATAAGTGCGATGCTTATTGCTGGTATTGGTATTGCTAATACTCTTTTGTCTTTTATAAATCAAAATAACTTGTCTATAGCAGTAAGAAAGGCCTTAGGTTTCTATTCCGGTAATATTAAAAAACTTTATTATCTTCAATTGGTAATATTATTATTTATAATTACTATTTCTGCGTATTTAAGTAGTTTATTAATTGTGCCATTAGCAGACAAATATTTGTCAAGTAGCTTTGGACTTAAGATAAATTTATTTTTTTCTTTTTTTAATTTTTTAAAAATATTTTTGATAGGTTTATTAGTTTTGATAATTTTTTCGATTCCTACAATTAGTTCTATCGATCAAGTCAAAGCTTCAAGTCTATTTAGAAATGTATTCCAAAACTTACAATTTTATTATTCAAAAAAATTAATTGGCATGAGTATTATAATGTTATCGATTTTGATTTTAATATTTACTTATAGATCAGAAAATTTTGTTTATAGTCTTGGGTATTTTGGGGCATTTTTTATTTGTTTGATTATCTTTTTTTTACTTTCAAAGTTAATCATATTTTCTCTAAAAAAGTTTAAATTTAATTCAAGCACTCCTTTGAAAGTATCTATTAAAAATATTACACAATCAAAAAGTATTACACCTATTACAATTATGTCTTTAGGCCTTGGTGTTACATTACTTTTGACTTTGGCATTAGTTGGAACTAATTTTAAAAGAGAGATAGCAAAATCAATACCTGACATCGCTCCTGATTATTTTTTTGTGGGCATTCAAAATGGAGAGCGTGAAAAGTTTGAACAAAGAATTTTAACAATGGATCCTGGTGCAAATATTGAAATTGTGCCAATGGTTTCTTCAGGAATAGTAAAAATTAATGGTATAAATCCAAACACATATATTACACCTGATAATGATAGTTATTGGGTTATTGGCAGTGAACGGAGATCATCTTGGACAAAAGAAGTTCCTGAGGACAATTTAATTATTGATGGTAAGTGGTGGGATTTTTCTAAACCAAATCAACTTCAGATATCATTAGACGCTAAGGTTGCAAAAGATTTCAATATTAAATTAGGGGATATATTTACTTTAAATATCTATGGTAGAGAAATTGATGGTGAAATAGTCAACTTTAGACAAGTTGATTATAGAGATCTAAATATAAATTTTGCAATGCTTTTTAACCCTGACTTTGCAAAAAATATTCCTCACGAATATTTAGCAACCACAAAGTTCTATAATTTAAATAAATTTGATGAAACAAAAATGCTTGAAATTTTCCCTAGTTTATCAATGATTAAAATTGCTGATTATTTAAATAAAGTAACTAATGTTTTAAATAAAGTCTTCATAGCAGTTATTGTCATTTCAACAGTCACTATCGTCATTGGTTTAATTGTAATATCAAGTGCAATAATGGTCCAAGGAAAAGTAAGAGAATACCAAAATTTGGTTTTTAAAATTTTAGGTTTTTCAAGAAAAGAGATTGTTTTTTCTTCGCTGATTGAATTTATGATTATTTTTATATCTGTAATAATGATTGCAGTTTTGTTTGCTGTAGTTGGTTCAAAATTTATTATTGAAAATATATTTGAGTTATTCTGGAAGTTTGATCTTAAAGTTTTGATTTATCTTGGTTTATCCATTGGTTTAGTAACGTTGGTATTAATATTATTAACTAATATTAAATATTTAAATCCAAAGGTTTATCCTCTTATAAGAAATCAATAATCACTAAGATCTATTTAGCCTTCTCCATCAGCCAAAGGTTATCACTCGCCAAAAAGTAAATTTTTCCATTTTTTGGATGAACCTGGATATCTCTAATTCGTCCGATCTCATCTTTAAAAATTACATCTTCTTTTATGTTGGACAAATCATTGAAGATTAGTTTTCTTAAGGATTGATCTTTTAATGATGTAATTAAAGCATGACTATTCCATTCATTAAATTCGTTTCCTTCATAAATTGTAATTGCACTTGTTGCAATTGAAGGCACCCAATACTGGATTGCTTTTGTAAATCCAGGTTTCCATTTTGGACCAATAGGAAAGCCAGAATAATTTTTTCCTCCCCAGCCTAATATTTTCCAACCATAATTTTCACCTTTTTTTACTTCACCAAACCAATCACCACCTTTGGCACCATGGTTACTCATATAAATTTTACCATCGTATGATGATAAAGTTAGACCTTGAGGATTTCTGATACCAATTTGATAAATTTCAGGTAGCCAATCTGGCTTATCTACAAATTTAGGATTGTCATTTGGAATACTTCCATCAAGTTTAATTCTTATAATACTCCCAGGATGTTGTGAGGGGTCTTGAGCAATCATGCCTTTACCTCTTTCACCGGCAGAGGCAAATAAGTGATTATCTTTGATCGCTAACCTTGAACCAAAATGATAACCAGAATCAATAGGAGGTTCAGCTTGAAAAATATTTTTAAAATTTAATTTTTTTTCATCAAAAATAGCTTTAGCAATAGAGGTACTTGTTTTACCATTACCTCTGTTTTCAGAATATGAAACATAAATAAAATTATCTTTATATAAAATATCTAAAAGACCACCTTGTCCATGTTCTAGAAAATTTAGGTTATGATCAACTTCAACAGCTTTTTTTTGGAGTATATCTATGATCTTAATTTTTCCACTTTTTTCAGTAATAATTAGTTCTTTATTATTTAAAAAAGACGAACCCCATGGGTCGTTAAGAGCAACTAATTTTTTGAATTTTAAATTTTGAGCAAATAAATTAGTTGAAAAAAATATAAAAAATATAATTACAAAAAAAAGCTTTTTCACCTTATGAAAGTTTAGATCTTCCACCATCTACTGCAATAATTTGACCTGTTATCCAAGAGCTATCTTCTGTGATTAAAAATCTAGCTAAAGAGGCAGAGTCTTTTCCCTCTCCCAATCTTTTTAAAGGATGGGCCTTTGCAATACCATCTGCTAGGGCTTTATTCTTTAACATGGGCTCAGCAATTTTTGAATTGGTTAAGCTTGGCGCAATACAATTCACTCTTATGTTTGGAGCAAATTCAGCTGCAAGTGAAACTGTTAAACCCTCAACAGCTGCTTTTGTTGATGCAATAATTGCGTGATTGGTAAATCCTCTTTGAGCAGCAACAGTTGAAAACAAAACTATTGATCCCTTATTTTTTTTCAAACTGTCTTGATAACCCTTAATAACTTCAACCGCAGAATAAAGATTTAATTTCATACATTTTACAAAATCTTGTTCTGTTACCATTCTCACAGGTTTTAAGTCAATTGACCCAACACAATAAGCAACACCTTTTACATCAGAAATATCATTTTTAACTTTTTCTATAAATCCCTCTTCCAAAACATCTGCGATAGTAAAAGGACACCCTAATCTCTCTGAAATATTTTTAACCTCGTTTTCATCTCTACCTACTAAATGTACACTATTTCCAGAATTTACTAATTGTTCAGCCAAGCTTGATCCGATTGAACCTGTCGCACCAAAAATAAGATATTTTTCTGACATAAAAAATTTAATTAGTTATATTTAATTATGAAGTTATTTTTTATACTGGGCAATCAATTATTTCCATCAAAATACCTAGACCGCTTCAAAAAAGACCACCTTTTTTTCATGGCTGAAGATTACGAGCTTTGTACTTATGAAAAACATCATAAACAAAAAATTCTTCTATTTTTATCATCAATGCGATCTCACGCAGATGTACTTAAAAAAGATAAATTTAAAATAGAATACTCAAAAATAGAGGATAAAGAATTTAAGGAAAGTTATTTTAAAAAGCTTAAAAAATTAATTAGCACAAAAAAGATTAAGGAAATATCTAGTTTTGAAGTTGAGGATAAGTTTTTTGAAAAAAAAATTAATCAATTTGTTAATAAAGAAAAAATAAAATGGAATATTATCCAGACGCCAATGTTTTTAAATTCAAGAGAGGATTTTAAAAAATATTTATCTAAATCCAAAAAACCATTTATGGCAACTTTCTACAAAGATGTCAGAAAAAAATCTGGAATATTAATAGGTGCTGATGGGAATCCTACAGGAGGTAAGTGGAGTTTTGATGAGGATAATAGAAATAAATTACCAAAAAATATTTCAATCCCAAAATTTCCAAAAATAAATGAAACTTCTCATACTAAAAAGCTAAAACCTATTGTTGAAAAGCTATTTAAGGATCATCCTGGCAGTACCAAAAATTTCTGGTTTGCTACAGAACACAATGATGTTTTGAAGCTTTTAAATTTTTTCATTAAAGAAAAATCAAATTTATTTGGTGATTACGAGGATGCAGTTGATCAAAAAGATAATATTTTGTTTCATAGTGCACTAAGTCCATATGTAAATTTAGGTCTTATAACTCCAGAATTTATAATTAAAAAAATTTTAGAATTCCATAAAAGTAAAAAAATAAGACTAAATTCTTTAGAGGGGTACGTTCGCCAAATAATTGGTTGGAGAGAATTTATGAGAGGAATTTATCAAAGTTATTCTAGTGAAATGGAGACAGGAAATTTTTTCAAACAAAATCGTAAGATGAAAAAATCCTGGTATGACGGCACTACTGGATTACCACCATTGGATTATGCAATAAAGAACGCATTAAATCATGGATGGTCTCATCATATTGAAAGACTTATGATTTTATCAAACATAATGAACCTTTGTGAGATCAAACCCGCTATTGTTTACAAGTGGTTTATGGAAATGTTTGTGGACTCCTCAGATTGGGTGATGGTTCCAAATGTTTATGGAATGGGATTGTTTAGTGATGGTGGAATATTTGCTACTAAACCATACATTTGTGGATCAAGTTATTTTATGAAGATGATGGATTTTAAGAGGGGTGATTGGTGCAATATAATGGATGGGCTTTATTGGAGATTTATAGATCGAAATAGAAAGTTTTTTTTAAAAAATCCAAGGCTTTCAATGATGGTGAGAATTTTCGATAAGATGAAAACTGATAGAAAAAAATTGATTTTGTCAGCTGCAGATAAATTCATTAAAGAAAATACAATTTAGTGAAAAAAGAAAATTTACCAATTAAAGTTTGTCCAATATGTCAAAGGCCATTTAAATGGAGAAAAAAATGGAGACTTAATTGGGAAAAAGTTAAGTATTGTTCAAAAAAATGTTCATTAAAAAAATAAAAAATTTTTATAAATATTCAATTTTATTTTTATTAATAATTCTTACAAACAACGCTCGTGCAGAATTTTTTGAGGATCTATCAAAAATTATTGAGAATAATGAAAAAAGACTGAGCTATGGTATTTCAGTGACAGATTTTAATATGGATGGAAATAATGAGTTTTTAGTCACAGGTTTTGGTTTTCCAAATTTAGCGTTATCTTTTCAAGATGGAAAATTGAAGAATATAAACAAACAAAAAATTTTTTCAGATATTTCAAAGAAAACCATTGGAGTTGCTGCATGTGATATTGATAAAGATGGCTTTGAAGAAATCTACTTTTTAAATACCGACACATATAGTGGAGTTAAAAAATATTCAGACAGATTATTGGATATAAAAGATAATAATTATTTTGATTTATTTGAATTAGAAAAAAATAAAGAAAATCTAAATTTAACAGCAGGAAGATCTGTTGTTTGTGTAGATAGGAAGGGAGATGGTGAATATGGAATTTATGTTGCAAACTACGGAGGACCAACAAGGTTTTATGAGATTGAAAATGAACTTATCAAAGATAAAGCTGAGAATTTAAATCTGGATAATATTACTGGTGGAAGAGCAGTTGTATCTGGGCATATCTTGACAGAAAGAGCCGATATTTTTGCGGCTAATGAGAGAGGAGCAAATTTTCTTTTTAAAAATAATAATGGAAATTTTGATGATGTTGCATTTGATTATAGAGTAGATGATGCAATCCAAAATGGACGGGGTACAGCTTTATCAGACATATATTATCGTGGTAGATTGGATATTTTAAGTGGTAATTGGCTTGGATATCACAGAGCTTGGGTCCTGGATAATAATGAATTTAAAGACATTGGAAATAAAGATTTTGATGAACCCTCTAGAATAAGAACAATTATTTCTGCAGATTTTGATAATGATGGTTTTGATGAAGTTTTCATGAACAATATAGCAGAACCAAATAAGTTATTTCGTATTAAAGATAATGGAAAATTTGAGCAGATAAATTTTCAGGTAGGACTCGAAGCTGATGGATATGGAACTGGTGCTGCAGTCGCGGATATAGATAATGATGGAATTTTAGAATTATTAGTTTCTCGTGGTGAAAGTAAAGCACAAACATTAACTTTGTATAAAGCAAAAGTTGATAAAGGAAGTAAATACTTAAGGATTAAACCATTAAATAAGTATGGTGCGCCAGCAAGAGGAGCCACTATTACCTTAATAACTAATCAAAGAAAACATTCAAAAACAATTGATGCAGGATCTGGTTACTTATGCCAAATGGAACCTGTGGCACATTATGGAATTAGAAAAAAAGAAAAAAATTTTAAAGTAGAAATTAGATGGACAAATGGAAGTAAAGAAATGATTGATATAAAGAAACTTAACCAAACAATTATTGTAAGACAGAAATGAAAAAAATATTCAATATATTTTTAATTGTATTTTTAATATCATTTCAACTCAAGTCGTTTGCTGGAGAAAAAAATTATCACAAAGAGCTTATTACTGATTGGTCTAGAATATTCCCTGATAAAAATAGAAATGCCGCGGGACCAAAATTTTTTAAATATATCATAGATAAAAAAATTACTTACAAAGACTTTGTTGAATTTAACAAATTATATTGTGCAGTTTCTGGGTCTTTAATTGACCCAAATAGTGACTCAGAATTTTTATTTATTAAAGAAAGTAAAACGAATAAAAAAATTTGTGGAAACTATTATAGGTGTTGTGTTCCATGTTCGTGTGATCTTATGAAGTATTCTGAAGCTCAAAAGATGAAACATAAATTTGAGGATGGTTTTAAAGAATTCTATGTTTTAACAATAAAAAATCCTTGTTCTAAAAAAGATTTTCCCAATAGAGTAAATAAAGATTATTTTTGTAATGGTGAAAAAATCAACAAATCAGAAGTGTATAGTCTTAACGATCGAATAGTAATAGGTTTATTGCACAATGGAAAAAATTGTGCGAAAGATGAGGTAGACTTTGTTAAAAGTCATCAAGTGACGGGTAGATATTGCGAGTTGAGAAATAATACACCTTTAGAAAATTTAGATGCTGGAATGGGTGATATTTTTATAAAACTCGCGAGATAAATAAATAAATATGAATAATAAAATTTTTGAGTGGGCAGGTGTTATCACTGCAATATTGTACTCATTATTTGTAGCTATGAATATTGGTATAGAGTTTTTTGGTTTTTGTTTACTACTAATATCTGCAATTCTAATTGGAATTTGGGCTTATCGAGGCGGTCATAGAGGAATATTATTTTTACAATTCTTTTATGCTACAGCCGGGATTATTGGAATGTTTAGATGGTTTTAGTTAAGTGTTGAAATAATTTTTGGAATATAATTTTTAAAGTTAAAGAAACCTTTATTACAATATTGCCAAGAGTTTTGATCAAGTTCTCTATAAAGGAAATTAATTTTAAAAGTATTTGAATTCAAATAATCTAAATTTTCTCCAATAGTTGGATACAACCCTACTGCTTTTTCTATCTTTTTAATTTCGCTAATATCTATAACTTCACAATCAATAGATTGATTTTTAAATCTTTGTTCCTGGTCTTGAATAAGTGATGACTTAAATTTAAGAACTTTTTCACTTAGTTTGATACATCTATTTTCATTTTTATTCGAAATTATATAAAATTTTTTAAATTTATTATTTTGAAAATCACTTGTTTCAAAACAGAGGTTATTCTCGAATATTATCAAATTATTTTGATCAATATTTTCAGGATTAGTAAAATCCTGTTTTAAAATTGAGTATTTTTTTTCAGAAATCTTGGGTGGAGCGTTTTCATTTAATTTAATATTGCTAAATCTATTATTTGTAAATTTTTTGATATTCCACTCACTTGCTAAATAATGTTTTCCCTGTGTTTGAACACCTGCAACCCATCTCCACCCAAGAGTGTTTGATGCAGCGTCTCCATCATAAAGATGTTGCATAAAAAATTCCGCACCCAATTGCCATGGCAAATTTAGTGTAAAAATCCAAATACTGGCAAACCACATTCTAGTATGATTATGTAAATAATTATTTTCTTTGAGTTCGTTGACCCAATAGTTAAAGCACTCAACATTTGTTTTTCCATCAATCGCGTTTTTATAATTTTGATTGTTTTGAAAATCCCCTTTAATCTTTTTTAATTCAATTAAAAAATCTGTCCAAACACTGGGTCTTAATTCTAACCAACCTTTCCAATATGTACGCCACAATACTTCTTGAATAAATTTTTCATTTTTTGCAAATGAAAATTTATCAAGAGATTTTTTGATAACTTCTTTTTCATTAATAATACCGTGAGTAATATATGGAGATAAACAAGAAATATTAGACCTGTTATCAGGTCCATAATCAAAGTTTCTAAGTTTTGAATATTCTGAGAGATTGTTTTCCACAAAATTATTTAGTTTATCTAAGGCCTTAGCCCTTGAAGCTTCAAAATTCATTTTTTAATTATTTCGATTTTTTTTTCTTTAGACCTAATTTATCGCTATGTCTTAATCTCAAGATTACAATAGCACCTGCAATTAAAACTATTGCTACCGCTTCATATACTAATGCACTTGGATCCATTTCTTTTCCTTGTAAAATAATAAATCGTGCTAATGCTGTAATAGCTATAAGTAGTGGCAATGTAATACTTATGGATTGTTGGTTCCAAAAAACTCTTACCATCGCTAGCACTTCTAAGTAAAGAAACATTAGCAGCAAATCAGCTAAGGTAACCGATCGATTTTCAAACATTTTATAAATCTCTATTCCAACTGCAATTACAGTGCTTACTAGAATGATACACATTAGAAGAAGCTGTAGGTTTTTTGCTATCTTTTCCATTATTTATCTTTACTAAAGGGTAACCATTTTTCAAATACTGATTTTGAGGAACCATCATACGGAATTGAATAAGAATATGGATTTGGACTTGTCAACACTTCGATTCCTTTTGAAAACACGAATATAAAAACAATTACAAAAACGAGCACCATTATCTTAAAGGGGTCAAAATTTTTTGTTTTAAAAACGCTGGCAGAATTTTCCTCAGCTCTATGAAAATGTTTAAATGTCAAATATACCGCAAATATTAATCCAATGTGGGCTAAAAAAAGTCCAGTCCACCCAAATACAAAAGTTGTATATGAGAATACGTACAAACTAAAAACAGTAGTCCAGATAAAACTTAACACCAATAAAATTTGCAATCTTACTGTTTTAGGTAATGATCTAAGATCATTTTTGCTATCATCAAACAAAATGTTTGCTGTATCTTTCATCCAATTTTTAAACGATTCCATAAATTTAAATTAAGTTTTTTTCAAAAATAAACAATCCCCAATTTGTCACCAAATAATTAGCTAGTTTCTTAACTTTTTTTTGTGAAAATTTATAAATTTTTCAACATTAGATTTAATAAATGATTTATTTTCCTCAAACGAGACTTTTTTCATTGAGTAAGCATTGCTTTTTGTCATTCTTGATTGAATTGTAACATTGCCTTTATAAAGTTTAAGTTTAACAGATCCATTTATTTTGTTTTTTTTCAAATCAACAATTTTTTGAAGTTTAAACCTTTCTTTTGAAAACCAATATCCATTATAGATCAATTCTGCGTACCTTGACATTATTGCATCTTTTTTGTGCATTGTTTCTTTATCAAGTGTAACTGACTCAATCGCTCTATGTGCATGGATTAACAATGTACCACCTGGAGTTTCATAAACTCCTCTAGACTTGATGCCTAAAAATCTATTTTCAACAAGATCAACTCTTCCTATTCCATTTTTTCCTGCCAATTGATTAAGTTTAAATAATAATTTTGCTGGCCCAAATTTTTTCCCATTAAGACCAATGGGGTCACCATTTTTAAAATTAATTGTTACATGAGTAGCTTTGTTAGGAGCTTTTTCTGGAGAAACAGTTCTTTGAAAAATAAATTCTGGTGCAGAATTTTTTGGATTTTCTAGCAACTTACCTTCAGTTGATGTATGAAATAAATTATCATCCACTGAAAAAGGAGATGCACCTTTTTTGTCTTTTGGGATAGGAATATTGCGTTTCTTCGCGTAACTAATTAAATCTGATCGAGATTTTAAATTCCATATTCTCCATGGTGCAATAATTTTTATTTTGGGACCAAAATAATGATAACCAAGCTCAAATCTTATTTGGTCGTTTCCTTTTCCAGTAGCCCCATGAGATACTGCATATGCTTTGAATTTTTTTGCAACCTTTATTTGATCCTTTGCTATCAGAGGTCTGGCGATTGAGGTTCCCAATAGATAAACACCCTCATAAATTGCATGACCACGGATCATTGGAAATACATAGTCCTTTACAAAAATATCTTTTAAATCATTTATAATTATTTTTGTAACACCAAATTTTCTCGCATTGTAAATAATCTTTTTTCTATTTATTTCTTGTCCGATATCTGCGGTGTAACAAATTACTTCTGCATCATAATTTTCTTGAAGCCATTTAAGAATAATGGATGTGTCCAAACCGCCTGAGTAAGCTAATACAATTCTTTTTTTTGATTTCATTAACTAACTACAAGCTTTTTTTGCAGTGTTATATGCTTTAGTGAATCCCAATAATGAATAATGGTCGATTGTTTGAGAGCCTTTTTCATTGTATCCAGTTACCATTATTCTTGAACCTTTTTTCATAATCTTGACCATAATCTTTTCTTTTTTATTACTAGTCATCCATGCAAAACCTTGTTGCTTAATATCAAATTTAAATTTGTTATTTCCAGAGGTTGCTAATACAGTATTGTTTTTATTAAATTCATAACCAGCAGTAGTACTGATCTCATTCGCAATTTTTTCACCAGGTCTAAATGTTACAAATAATCTAGCATCTCTTTTATTTGTTTTAGGAGATTGCAGAATTGGAGAAGACTGAGCAAAACATACTTTACCGGATGCTTCCGCTAAAACCATTGTTTCCCAGTCTTTATATTTACCAATTTTTTTTAGATCCTCCCCAAAAGATTTCGATGTGAATAAAAAAGTAAAAAGTATAAATATGAATAAAATCTTTTTAATCATGGACATGGGTTTGGGAACATTTTTTGAATTTTATTAATCTCATTTAAAATATCGCTTGTTAAACTTAAATTTACACTTTCTATGTTTGTTTTCAACTGTTCGATTGTCGTTGCACCTATTATCACACTTGTCATAAATGGCTGAATTTCACAAAACTTCAATGACATTTGAGTAAAATCAATATTGAATTTTTGCGATAACTTATAATACTCTTCGATAGCTTTTTGACCATTTTCATTTTTATATCTTGTGAAATCTTTAAATAGTTTCATTCTAGATTTTTCTGGTAAATTATTATTTCTATATTTTCCTGTTAAGTATCCGAATGCTAAAGGCGAGTAGGCTAACAAACCACTTTTCTCCCTAACAGAAATTTCCGCAAGTCCAACTTCATAAGTTCTATTAAGTAAATTGTATGGATTTTGCACCGACATCATTTTTGGTAAATCTTTTAATTTTGATATCTCAAGAAATTTTGACAAACCCCATGCAGTTTCATTAGATAGACCAATGTATCTAATTTTACCTTGTTCAATAAATTTTTTTAAACTTTCAAGAATTTCTTCAAATGGTGTCCAATCATTATCGTTTTCGTCATGTTCATAACCATGTTTCCCAAAAAAATTTGTATTTCTCTCTGGCCAATGAAGTTGATAGAGATCGATATAGTCTGTTTTCAATCTTTTGAGACTTTCCTCTAAAGCTTCAGAAATTTTTTTTTTCCCAAAATTATAACCACCACCCCTGATATATTTGTTTGAAGTATTACCACAAACTTTTGTTGCTATAACAACCTTGTCTCTTTTTTTAGTTTTTTGAAACCAGTTACCGATTATTCTCTCTGTTTCCCCATATGTTTCTTCTCTCATCGGTATGGAATAGATTTCTGCAGTGTCCCAAAAGTTTACACCATGATCTAAAGCATAATCCATTTGCTGAAATCCCTCCTCTTGAGTATTTTGTTCGCCCCAGGTCATAGTACCGAGACAAATTGTACTCACATCAAGATCTGTATTGCCTAATTTTTTATAATTCATAGTGATTTTTAAAGTATAATTTTTTATTAATCTTTTAAGGTATCTTGAATATTTAGTAAAAGACTATATATCTATAGAAACTATGGCAACAGACAAAAAAGGTATTCTAGCAAGAGCAAGAGCAGCAGCACGTGAAACCACTGTGGTTACTGATGAGGGCTTAAGAGCCTACATGTTAAAAGTTTATAACTACATGGCGACTGGAATATTACTTACAGGAATTATAGCGTTAATAACATTTAAGATGTCAGTTGTTACTGATGCAAGTGGTTCTATTGTGGCTTTAACTGAAGTTGGAAATGCCATTTATTTATCAGGACTTAAGTGGATAGTTATGTTGGCTCCTTTGGGTGTCGTATTTTATATGAGTTTTGGGATCAACAAAATGAGTGCATCAAAAGCTCAGACAACTTTTTGGATTTTTGCTGCTTTAATGGGTTTATCACTATCTTCAATTTTATTAGTTTACACAGGTTTAAGTGTAACAAGAGTATTTTTTATTTGTTCAGCTACTTTTGGTGCTATGAGCATTTATGGTTATACAACAAAGAGAGATTTAACTAAGTTCGGATCATTTTTGATGATGGGACTAATAGGAATTATTATTGCATCATTAGTTAATATTTTTCTAAAATCTTCAATGATGTATTTCGTAATTTCAATTTTAGGAGTTTTAATTTTTGTCGGCCTTACTGCTTATGATACTCAAAAAATAAAAAACATGTACTCTGCTAGCGATACTGGCGAGTTAATGGGTAAAAAAGCGGTAATGGGTGCTCTGACGCTTTATTTAGATTTCATTAACTTATTTATTATGCTCTTAAGACTTTTCGGTCAAAGAAGATAATTTTATTTTAAAGTTTTTTCCAATTAGTATTTTTTAACAACAAATTAAGTTCTGAGGAATTCTTTAGTATTTTACCATTGGTATCAGTAATTAAATATTTTAAATTTTTATTTTTTGGCTTAAAGTTTTTGCAAATTTTATAAATAGCATTTTCAGCTGCATTTTTAAAAACACTAAATCCTACCTGTTTGCTTGAAATATTAAGACCGTAATCTTTCCAAGAACCCTCTGAAACCATTTTTGCGTATAAATCTAATATTATTTTAAGCTCATTTTTTTCAAAAAAATGATTTTCGTTAAATTTTTTTTTATCAAGATTATTAACAACCAGTCTTAAATTATTCTTCATGAGTTTTATATTTATTTATTAAACCGATTTGAAAGGCTGTAAAAATGAAAGTTATTGGAAGTAAACCCCAAACTTTAAAGTTGACCCAAAATTCCTCAGATTGTGTTCTCCAAACTAATTCATTTAAAATAGCAAGTCCAAAGAAAAAGTATATCCATCTTTTACTTAACAATTCCCAACCTTCATTTGTAAGCGGTATTGACTTTCCCATTAATTTTTTTAACACAGGTTCATTTGTAAAATATCTTCCAAATATTAAAGCCAGACCAAATAAAATATTAATGATTGTTGGCTTGATGTAAATAAAAACTGGATTATTAAAATAAATTGTAAGGCCACCAAAAAAAGTAATTAATATTCCGCTCAACAAAGGAACTTTGGGTATTTTTTTTTCTAAAAACCAAACAATCGCTAATGCTATAATTGTCGCAATTATAAATGGTGGAATGGCTACTCTTAAATCTTTTCCACTATCGTAATAGTAGTAAAAAAAAATTACTAAAGGTCCAAAATCAGTAAGAAACTTTAAAAAAGATTTATTCACTGGAAGAATATTAACATAAATAATATTTTCACAAAAACTATAAATTTTTCTTATTGATTTTTATTTTTAAATACCCATACTAATCTTAATGGCAATTCAAAAAGCTAAATTTTCAATAGGCGATATTGTAAAACACAAACACTTTGAGTTTAGAGGTGTGATTTATGATGTAGATTTTGAGTTTAATAATTCTGAAGAATGGTATCAATCTATCCCTAAGAATGTTAGACCAAGAAAAGATCAACCATTCTATCATCTGTTAGCTGAAAATGATGAAATAACTTATGAAGCCTACGTGTCAGAGCAAAATTTATTGACTGATGACTCTGATGAGCCAATCAAACATCCATTAATTGAGGAAATTTTCTCTGGTAAAAAAGGTTCAAGCTATTTTAAGCCGTCAAATTAAGTAAATTCACTTTTTAAACACATTTAGCTCAAATCTTTGTCACAGGGCATTGTTAAGTTTAATTAATTCTGATCAAGAGTGTTAAATTTTACCCTTCGTTATTATCTCCCTCTACATTCTTGATCAGATAATTATTTCGTACTAAATAACCCTAATATTTATTTTAAAAATAAAATTTTATGTTTCAATTACTAGAACCTAACAGAATTTTTTCTATAACTTCTAAAGCACCAAAATACGTTTTATTATTATTTATTTTGGTAGTCTCTATAGGTTTAACTGAGGCTCTAATTCTCTCACCAGAAGATTATAAACAAAGTCACTCTGTAAGAATAATGTATGTTCATGTCCCAGCGGCATGGATCTCACTAGGTATCTTTTCTACTATTACTATTCTTTCTATCGTTGGCTATATATTTAAAATTAAAAATTTCTTTTTAATTTCAAAAAGTTTGGCTCCGTCAGGATTTGTTTTTAATGTAATTGCTCTTGTAACAGGTTCTATTTGGGGAAAGCCCACGTGGGGAACATGGTGGGCGTGGGATGCCAGAATTACATCTATGTTAATATTGGCATTATTTTATTTGATGTATTTAATTGCTTGGAGAATTTATGAAGATAAAGAACAAGTTTTTAAGGTAACCTCAATTATTACAATTTTAGGAATAATAAATGTTCCTATAATTAAATATTCTGTAGACTGGTGGAACACACTTCATCAGCCAGCATCAATTAATATATTATCAAAATCTACTATTCATTCTTCGATGCTCGTTCCTTTACTAATTATGACTGCGGCATTTGCCCTATTCTCATTGCTAATTTTTTTAATGAAATATAATACAGAACTGATAAAAATTAAAAATAAGGGTTTAGACAGATTATGATAAGTGAAATTTTTTACATGGACGGATACGGAATTTATGTTTTGGGTTCATTCGCTTTTACTTTTTTAAGTTTTATGTCATTGTATCTGGTAATTAAAAATCAATATGAAAGAGAAAAAAATAAGTTTATTGTTAAATTTGGAAACCTAAACTCTGAAAGAGCTGCCTCTGCTAAACTACAAAGAATTAATAGAGAGATTCTATCCAACACTTCAACTATTTAACTTTTAAACCATGTATGGTCGTAAAGTTAAACTAAGATTTTTTTTTATATTCTTAATCGCTGTTACATTAAGTTTAACGATATTTCTTATTCTAAAATCATTAGAGGAAAATGTTGTATATTTTAAATCTCCATCTGAAATAAAAACTTTATCTGAAATGCAGCAAAAAAAGATTAGAATTGGAGGAATGGTAAAAACTGACTCAATTTCTATTGTAAATAAAGAATTAAGTTTTGTTATTACAGACTTTAAAAGTGAAATTAATGTTGTTTACTCAGGATTAATACCCAATCTTTTTGAAGAAGGTAAAGGTGTTGTTGCAGAGGGATTTTTAAAAGATGAGAATTTTTTTTCAGCAACGAAAATCTTAGCTAAACATGATGAAAATTATATGCCTCCTGAAGTAAAGGCTGCTTTAGAGGAGAAATAAATTGTCGAGTTTAATTGGATATTATTCTTTAATCTTTGGTGTCGGTGTTTCGATTTTAGTTATATTTTTTTCAATTAAAAATTTTAATGATACTCAGAAGTTGGATACTAAAGTAATATCCTTAGTATTCTTACAACTTTTATTTGTAATAATAAGCTTCTCAGGCTTAATTTTATCTTTTGTTAACTCAGATTTTAGTAATGAGACAGTTTTTAATCACTCCCACACAACTAAGCCGCTGTTTTACAAAATCTCTGGGACCTGGGGCAATCATGAGGGTAGTCTATTATTATGGTTGTTGGTTTTAACATTATTTATATTTGTCTTTTTACTGAGGTCAAAAAATCAACCAAAACAATATAAAATTTTAACTTTATTATTCCAGCAGATAATAATAGTTGGTTTTTTTATTTTTCTTATACAAACCTCCAATCCTTTTAATCATGTTTTTCCAGTTCCAAAAGAGGGATTAGGTTTAAATCCTATATTGCAAGATCCTGCATTAGCAATTCACCCGCCGATTTTATATTTAGGCTATGTTGGAACTTCCATAATTTTTTCCTCAGCACTAGCAGCAGTTTGCTCCAATAATATTACAAAAATATGGGCATCACATATCAAAAAATGGGTTTTAGTTTCTTGGATTTTTTTAACTTTAGGAATTTTACTTGGATCCATTTGGGCTTACTACGAGTTAGGATGGGGAGGTTTTTGGTTTTGGGATCCAGTTGAAAATGTATCTTTAATGCCATGGTTTGCATTAACAACACTATTACATTGTGTATTAGTTTTAGAAAAAAAGCTAATTCTTACCTCGTGGGTTGTTGTGTTATCAATTGCAACTTTTACCCTAAGTATGTGTGGTACTTTTTTGGTTCGATCAGGTATTTTAAATTCTGTCCATACATTTGCTAATGATCCAGAGAGAGGTTTGTATATTCTAATATTTTTATTTATTTTGATATTTTTATCTTTTTTTATATTTTTAATTTTTCATAAAAGTGAAAACAACAATTCCAAAACTTTCTACTTATTAAGTAAGGAAACATCAATTCTAGTTAATAATTGGTTTATGATGTATTTTTTATCTGTTGTTTTAATTGGAACAATTTATCCAATATTTTTAGAGGTTATTTCATCTCAAAAAATATCTGTAGGTCCACCATTTTTTAACAAATTGATCCTACCATTTTTAATCCCATTTATGTTAGCGATGGCAATAGGACCAAAATTAAAGTGGATTAAATCGGATATTGAAGACAAAATTTATTTAATTTCATTTTTTGTAATTTCTTTAATTTTATCCGTATTGATAATTAGAAATTTAGATATTAATTTCCTTTACAATTCTATTTTAATTACAGCAGCTTTTTATTTATTTTTTATAACTCTTAGAGATTTTTTTCTCAGAAAATATAGAAACCTGTCGCAAATTACTGCTCATTTTAGTTTTAGCATTTTGATACTTAGTATTTTATTTAATAATATTTTTTCATCTGAAGTTATTACAAATTTAAAAATTAATGAAACTTACCAATCTCAAAATTTGAAGATTAATTTTGAGAGCATTGAGCAAGAAAATAAACAAAATTTTAAAGCAATTAGAGGTAAGTTTATTGTAGAGGATCAAAATGGATTAATTGAGGTTATGCAACCTGAGCTAAGAATATATAATCAACCAAATATTGTTACAAGTGAAGCAGACATCAAAACTAATATATTCACTGATAAATTTATGACAATGAATTACGTCCAAAATCAAGATCATTTTAATATTCGTTATCAAGTAAAGCCATTCATGATTTGGATTTGGATTTCCACAATTCTATTGTGCCTTAGTGGTTGTTTATCTTTAATTAGAAAAAAATATGAAAACTAAAATTTTTCCTATATTTTTAATTTTTACATTCTCAATAATTTTCTTTGTTTTTTACAAAGGTTTACAAAATACAAATGTTTATACACCTACAATAAAATCAGAAATTAAAATTCCAAATTTTGACGCAAAAGAGTTTTTTTCAAAAGACAAAATAAATTCAGATCAGATATTTATAGGAAGTGATTATTATTTATTAAACATTTGGGCTTCGTGGTGCGTTCCTTGTAAAGAGGAACATAAGTATTTAATGGATTTAAGTAAAAAAGAGAATATCAAAATTATTGGTCAAAACTATAAAGATAATTTTGAAAATGCAAAAAATTTTTTGATAAATTTAGATAATCCATACGACTTAATTTTTTTAGATAATGATGGTACAATAGCAATTGAATGGGGTGCATATGGGGTACCTGAAACCTTTTTAATTCAAAACAATAAAATAATAAAAAAAATAATTGGTCCATTGAATGAAAAATTACTTTTTGAGATAAAAGAATTGACACAATGAATATTTTAAAATTTTTAGTTTCTGTGATTTTTTTGATTTATTGTTTTTCTTCTGACTTAAAAGCTAAAAACTTAGAAATTGAAATAACAAAAAATTTAAGATGTTTAATTTGTCAAGGACAATCAGTGTACGATTCAGATTCTGAATTTGCTAATAGTCTAAAAATTTTAGTAGAAAAAAAATTAAATGAAGGCTTAAACGAAAAACAAATTTATATTTATCTTAAAGATAAATATGGAGATTGGATTCTGTATGATCCAGGATTCAGTAAAAACACCTATTTTCTTTGGTTATTACCTATATTGATGTTTATATTTGGTGGTGCAATAATACTCAGGAAAGTTATATTAAAAAAAAAAAATTATGAATTATCTTAGAATTTTTTACTTGGTAATATTATCTGTTTTTATTTCTTCATCGATATTTGCTGAAGAAACTAAAGTTAGTAATGATAATACAAAGTTTAACATTTATTCAGGCATGTTTGACTTTAGTGATAATGGAAAAAGATCAACTTTAATTGGATTTCAACATCAAAATACAGATTTAAATAGAGATACTTTTTTTGGTAATCTTTCCCCAATAACAGGATTTATGTTTACTGTTGATAGTGCAGCTTATCTGTATACTGGTGTGCAGGCTCAATATTCATTAGGTGCATTAAATATTATACCGAGTTTTACCCCAGGACTTTATAACAAGGGAGATGGAAAAGATCTTGGGCATCTATTAGAATTTAAAAGTGAAGTTCAGATTTCTTTAAATTTATTCCAAAATACCCAATTAGGCTTATCATATAATCATTTGTCCAATGCAAGTTTGGGAGATAAAAATCCTGGGGCAAATAGTTATATGTTTAATTTCCTTAAAACCTTTTAAAAAAACATTCTATGATAATGAGATTAAAAGATTGTCACAATTTTGGTGATTTTAGAAAACTTGCCAAGCTAAAGCTTCCCTCTCCTATTTTTCACTATATTGACGGTGCAGCTGACGATGAGATTACCTATGCTAGGAATACTAGTGCCTTTGACGATGTAGATTTAGTTCCAAATGTTTTGAGAGGTGTTGAGAATGTAGATTTGTCCACAACAATTTTTGGTAAAAAGTTAGATTTACCATTTTATCTTTCACCAACAGCATTACAAAGACTTTTTCATTATGATGGTGAAAGAGCAGTTGGAAAAGCAGCTAAAAAATTCAATACAATGTTTGGTGTTTCTGCATTAGCAACTGTTAGCGTAGAGGAAATATCCTCTTTGATTGACACACCCAAAATGTTTCAGTTTTATTTTCACAAAGACAGAGGTTTAAATGACTCTTGTTTAGAGCGAGCTAAGGCTGCTAAATTTGATGTAATGGCTCTAACAGTCGATACCATTACAGGAGGAAATCGTGAAAGAGATTTAAGAACTGGTTTTACCTCTCCGCCGAAATTGACTCTATCAAGCTTATTTAGTTTTGCGACTAAACCAATGTGGGGAATAAATTATTTAACAAAAGGTAAATTTGAATTACCTCACCTTCAAGACTTTGTAAAAGAAGGTACAAGTACAAACTCTTCCATAGGAAATTATTTTTCAACAATGTTAGATCAATCTATGAATTGGAAAGATGCTGAAAAACTTTGTTCTCAATGGGGAGGTCATTTTGCACTGAAAGGAATAATGAGTGTAGAAGATGCTAAAAAAGCAGTTGATATTGGATGTACTGGTATAATGGTTTCAAATCATGGTGGCAGACAACTTGATGGATCGAGATCACCATTTGATCAGCTCGCAGAAATTGTTGATGCAGTTGGAGATAAACTTGATGTTATATGTGAAGGAGGAATTCATAGAGGAACACATATGCTTAAAGCATTATCTCTTGGTGCAAAAGCATGTTCTGGTGGAAGACTTTATCTTTATGCGCTTGCAGCAGCAGGCCAACCAGGCGTCGAAAGAGCTCTTGAGTTGTATAAATCTGAGTTAGTTAGAGATATGAAGCTCATGGGATGTACAAAAATTTCAGATCTTAATAGAAATAATCTTAGATTTAGAAAATAGTGAGTTTACAAAATTGTTATAATTTTGACGATTTTAGAAAACTTGCAAAAAAAAAATTACCTTCACCAATATTTCACTATATTGATGGTGGTGCAGATGATGAAATAACACTCAAAAGAAATACAAAATCTTTTGATGAATGCGATTTAGTTCCTAATATTTTAGCAAGTGTCGGAAAACCAGATCTCTCAACAACTATTTTTGGAAAAAAAATTGATATGCCACTCTTTTTATCACCTTGTGCTATGCAAAGACTTTATCATCATGACGGTGACAAAGCATCTGCTAGAGCAGCTGATAAGTTTGGAACATTTTATAGTATGTCTACAATGGCAAATAACACTATAGAAGAAATTTCAAATATTTCAGGTGGACCAAAGTTATTTCAACTTTATGTTCACAAAGATCAATCAATCACTGATGATTTAATTGATCGTTGTAGAAGATCAGGATTTGATGGAATGTGTTTAACTGTAGATACTTTAGTAGCAGGTAACAGAGAAAGAGATCATAGAACAGGTTTTACAACCCCTCCAAAGTTAACTTTACAAAGTTTAATGAGTTTTGCTCTTCATCCTAGTTGGGTATTTAATTATCTTACACATGGGAAATTTAAATTAGCAAATGTGGCTACAAAAACAGATAAGGGCACCAATATTGCAAAATCGGTTATAGAGTACATTAATGAACAATACGATCCAGCAATGAACTGGAAGGACGCAGAATATTGTGTGAAGAAATGGAATGGACCCTTTGCACTTAAAGGTGTTATGTCCGTTGAAGATGCGAAAAGAGCAATAGATATTGGTTGTACGGCAATCATGATTTCAAATCATGGTGGAAGACAACTTGATGGATCAAGATCGCCATTCGATCAAGTCAAAGCAATCTCAGATGCAGTTGGAGATAAATTGGAAATCATATTAGACGGGGGAGTTAGAAGAGGAACTCATGTATTAAAAGCAATCGCTGCAGGTGCAAAAGCCTGTAGTTTTGGTAAAATGTTTTTGTTCTCTTTAGCCGCAGGGGGACAACAAGGTGTTGAGCATTTACTTAAAAATATGCACGAGGAAATCAATAGAAATATGGTTTTAATGGGATGTAAGAACCTAAAAGAGTTGAATAGTTCAAAATTAATTTATAGAACTTCTAATAAAATATAAAAGTTATGCAACTAGCAAAGAGTTTAGATAGATTAGGAACAGAGTCTGCTTTTTCGGTATTAGCAGAGGCAAAGAAATTAGAGGCCCAAGGTAAGCCGATGATCCATTTAGGTCTAGGACAACCAGATTTTAAAACACCTAAACATGTTGTTGAAGCGGCAAAAAAAGCTTTGGATGATGGTCATCATGGATACGTGATGTCAAATGGAATACCTGAGTGTCGACAAGCTGTAACAAGATGGATTAAGAAACGTTATAAAGCTGAGATAGATCCTGAGAGAATTTTAATCATGCCAGGCGGTAAACCTACAATGAGTTACGCGATACAATGTTACGGAGAACCGGGAGTAGAAATAATCCATCCTACACCTGCATTTCCAATATATGAGTCTATGATTAATTATACAGGTTCAACGCCTGTCCCTTATGATTTAACTGAAGATAAAGATCTTAAATTTGATCCGGATAAAATTTTATCTCTTATAACTAAAAAAACTAGGTTATTGATTTTAATAAATCCAAATAATCCAACAGGAAGTTTTGTTGAGAAACCTGTAATTGACTATTTTGCAAAGGAGTTAGAAAAACATCCTCATGTTACTATTTTAAGTGATGAAATTTATAGTAGACAAATTTTTGACTATAAAGAAATGCCCTCTTTTTTCCATTATCCAAATTTAAAAGATAGATTAATTGTATTAGAGGGTTGGAGCAAAGCTTATTCAATGACTGGATGGAGACTAGGTTGGAGTTATTGGCCTAAAGAACTTATTGAGCACGTAAACAAATTATTAATTAATAGCGTATCATGTGTAAATGCTGCTGCACAATATGCTGGTATTGCTGCATTAGATGGTCCCGATGACTCCATCAAAGATATGTTAGACAAGTTTACTCTGAGAAGAAATTTAATTCATCAGGGGTTAAATGATCTACCAGGAGTGGAGTGTAGTTTACCTGGAGGAGCTTTTTATGCATTCCCAAAAGTAATTGGTACAGGAATGAATGGATCTGAATTCTGTAAAAAAGCAATGCATGAGGCTGGAGTAGCAATAGTGCCAGGAACTGCTTTTGGTAAAACTTGTAATGATTACGTAAGATTTAGTTTTGCAGCATCAAGAGATAACATTTTACAGGCCTTAGAAAACATAAAGAAAATGCTTACTAAATAAGCTGTATTTTTGATAAAATTTTTACTAATATTCTTTTAATGAACGAGCAAGTCCAAGCAGAGTTTAAAAAAATTTTTAATGGAAGATTTTCCACCTCTGAGTCAACAAGAGCAAATTATGCTAGAGGTGAGGATACTTATGATCCCGTTTTGTCTAAAGCTGTAGTTTTTCCTGAAACAAATGAAGAAGTCTCTAAAGTGCTCCGTTTGTGTAATGAACACAAAATTCCCGTTGTACCTTTCGGAACAGGAACATCTTTAGAAGGTAATGTTGTCGGTAATGAAAAAGGCATAACCATATGTCTTGAAAAAATGAATAAAATTTTAAGTGTGAATGTCGAGGACTTTGATTGTCGAGTTCAGGCATGTGTAACTAAAGAGCAATTAAATGATTATTTGAGAGAAGATGGAGTTTTTTTCCCGATTGATCCAGGTGCTAATGCAGCAATTGGAGGTATGGCTTCAACATCAGCTTCAGGGACAATGGCTGTAAAATATGGAACAATGAAAACTGTAATCAGTGGACTCACAGTTGTTTTGCCTAATGGAGATATTGTAAATACTGGTAGCAGAACTAAAAAAACATCAGCAGGTTATAATTTAACCAATTTATTTATAGGTTCAGAGGGAACGTTAGGCATAATTACAGAAGTTCAATTGAGATTATCGCCAATACCAGAAAGCATTATGTCTGCAGTTTGTCATTTCCCAACTTTAGAAAATGCAGTTCAAACTGCCCAACAAGTTATTCAATATGGAGTTCCGATCGCTAGAATTGAAATGCTAAACAAAGATCAAATGGGTATTAGTATTAATTACTCTAAATTAAAAGATATCGAAGCAGTGCCAACTTTATTTTTTGAGTTTCATGGGTCCGAGGCATCTAATAATGAAAATATTAAAATTGTTGAGGAAATATCGAGAGATAATAATGGAAGTTCTTTTAAATGGGCAAAAGATTTAGAAGAGAGAAATAAGCTTTGGAAAGCCCGATGGGATGTTTATTATTCAGTTAAAGCATTGATAAATAATGGAAGAGTTTATTCGACTGACGTGTGTTTACCAATTTCAAATATAACTGAATGTGTAAATTACGCAGAAGAGCAGGCAAAAAAATTTGGATTAAGAGCTCCGATGGTAGGTCATTTAGGTGATGGAAACTTTCATGTGCTTTTGCCTTTTGACCCTGAAAACAAAGAGACATACAAAAAAATAAGAGAATTTAACGATTTATTAATTAATAAAGCACTTGAATTGAAAGGTACAATCACTGGAGAACATGGAGTTGGGTTACATAAAAAAGAATATCTTTTAAAAGAACATGCTGACAATATTCCATTAATGAAATTGATTAAGAGGAGCATTGATCAAAATAATATAATGAATCCTGGCAAGATATTCGATCTAAATTAGTAAATTCTATATTTTAATGAAAAAAATTCTAATCACTAGAAAATTAATTAAGGAGAGTGAGGATAAAGCCAATAAAACTTTTGATCCAATATTCAATAATAATGATGAGCTATACTCTCAGTCAAAAGTAATAGAAATGAGTAAAGGATGTGATGGAATTTTATCTTCTCTCACAGATAAAATGGATAAAGAAACAATCAACAAATTGCCAGACACGATAAAAATTATTTCAAATTTTGCAGTTGGATTTGGAAATATTGATTTAGATGCTGCAAAAAAAAGAGGCATTGCAGTTACCAATACTCCTGAGGTTTTATCTGATGCGACAGCTGAAATTGGGATACTTTTAATTTTAGGCGCATGCAGAAGAGCCTCTGAGGGAATAGTATCTGCTCAAGAAGGTGGATGGAAGTGGTCAGCAGACTATTTAATAGGTAAGCAATTGACAGGTTCCAGACTTGGTATTCTAGGCATGGGAAGAATAGGACGAAAAATTGCAAAGATTGCAAAGTCGTTAGGTATGATAATCCATTATCACAATAGATCAAAGCTAAGTGATGAAAAAGAGCAGGGAGCGATTTATCATGACAATATTAAAAGTCTTTTTTCAGTTTCTGATGTCCTATCAATTTGTTGTCCTGCTACTAAAGAAACAGAAAACATGATTAACAAAGAAACAGTTGAATATTTCCCTAAAGGAGCAGTAATTACTAATGTCGCTAGAGGAGATATTGTCGATGATGAAGCCTTAATTGATGCATTGAATCGAAGAAAAATATATGCAGCTGGATTAGATGTTTATAAAAATGAGCCAAACTTAAATCCTGGTTATAATAAAATTAAGACAGCATTTATTCTTCCACATCTAGGAAGCGCAACAAAGGATACAAGAATTGCAATGGCAAACTTAGCAATTGATAATATTGATGAGTTTTTCAAAACTGGAAATTGTAAAAATAAAGTAAATTAATTCTACTCTGGATTGAATCTAATTCAACTATTGCGACATCTACGCCTTTTTTTAGAAAGACTCTAATCTGATTCTATGTTTTAATTAATCAAGTTAATTAACTTTAATAGGAGTAATAATGACTAAAGAAAATAAATCATTGAAGGTGAAAACATCTTCAAGACGTAAGTTCTTTAAAACTGCTGCTAAGACTGGTGCTATAGCTGCAGCCGCTGTTGCAATGCCATATGTGAAGGCAAATGCAGCAACAACTTTAAAGATGCAAGCTGCATGGCCAAGTGGAGCTAACATCTTTTTCGAAATGGCTGGAGACTATTGTAACATGGTTAAAGAAATGTCTGGAGGATCTCTTCAGATTGATCTTCAACCGGTTGGAGCAGTTGTAAAGACTTCAGAAATCGGACAAGCGGTTAGTTCCGGTGTAGTAGATATGGGTCACTGGGTGACTGCATATTGGTATGGTAAAAACCCTGCTGCATCATTATTTGGAACTGGTCCTTCATATGGAATGTCATCTCAAGAAGTTATGGGATGGATGGAGTATGGTGGAGGAAGAAAATTATATGACGAAACACTTGCAAAAGTTGGTTTCGATTATGTAGGATTTTTCCATATGCCTATGCCAGCTCAGCCTTTTGGTTGGTTCAAAAAGAACGTAACTAAAGTGTCTGATGTTAAAGGTATGAAGTACAGAACTGTTGGTTTAGCGACTAACGTTTTAACTGCAATGGGAATGGTAGTTAGACAATTACCAGGTGGTGAAATTCAACCAGCGATGAAAACTGGTTTGATTGAAGCTGCTGAGTTTAACAACCCTACTTCAGACTCTCAGTTTGGTATGCAAGATGTTTCTAAGCACTATCACTTAGGAAGCTTCCACCAATCTCAAGAGATGTTTGAGATACCAGTTAACAAAAAAACATATAATAGTTTATCACCTGCACACCAAGCAATATTGAAAAATGCTGCTTATGCTGCAAATAGTGATAACTACTTTAAAGCTTTAGTAAGATACTCAGCTGACTTAGCTAAGTTAATGAATGAGCATAAAGTAAATGTTTACCAAACTTCTGATGAAATCTTAGCTCAACAATTAAAAGGTTGGGATAAGGTAATCGGTGATTTCAATAAGAAAGATCCTTTCTTTAAGAAAATCGTAGATTCTCAAAAAGCGTATGCGAAGAGAGTAATGAAATACTTGCTGATGAATCAGCCGAATTACAAACTTGCGTATGAAAATGAGTTTGGTCCAATAGCAAAAGTTAAGTTATAATTAACTTTTTATAAATTTTAATGAGGGGGCCTCGGCCCCCTTTTTATTTGATTAATTCAAAACAATTCAATAAGAGTCTATATCTATGATGAGATCTTATATAAAATTTGCCGATCGATTAAGCGTCTCAATGGGCAAAGCATTTTCCTGGTGTATTGTAATTTTAATGGGTGGAACGTGCTATGAAGTTTTTATGGCATATGCTTTGAATGCACCAACTTTATGGAATTTCGATTTTAGTCTCCAAATGTATGGGGCGATTTTTATGATGGCTGGTGCATATACTTTATGTACCGAGGCACATGTAAGAGGAGACGTCATTTACAGATTATTTTCTCAAAGAGTACAAGCTTGGATAGATATAGTTTTATATTTTATTTTCTTTTTCCCTGGTGTAATTGCATTAGCTTTTTATGGTTACGAGTATGCTGCGCTAGCTTGGAAAATAAAAGAAACAAGTTGGAATAGTCCAGCTCAAATTCAAATTTATATGGCAAAATCTTTAATACCTTTATCTGGTAGCCTGTTAACCCTTCAGGGCATAGGTGAAGTGTTCAGATGTATTATATGTATAAAAACTGGTAGTTGGCCAGAAAGAGGAACAGAGCGTGATGCTGAAGAAACTGAAAAAGTATTAATGAGAACTTCACAAGAAGGAAATAAAGAAGATGTTATTTAGTCTGACAAATCCCGAAGTGGCAATTATGATGATGGGTATATTTTTATTTGCCGTACTATTAGGTTTTCCGATTGCTTTTACTTTAATGGCGATGGGACTAGGTTTTGGATATTATGCTTACTTTGATCCAACTAAGATGGAACACCTTTTTGATAATAGGATATTCCAACTTTTTGTTCAAAATACCTACACTGTTATGGATAATAACGTCCTTACTGCTGTCCCGCTCTTTTTATTCATGGGATATTTAGTTGAAAGAGCAGGTATTGTAGCAAAACTATTTTTTGCAATTAGATTAGCATCTCATAAGCTTCCTGCATCAATGGCAGTTGCAGCACTGATTACTTGTGCCCTATTTTCAACAGCAACAGGTATTATAGGTGCAGTTGTCACTTTAATGGGATTACTAGCATGGCCTGCTATGATTAAAGCTGGTTATGATAAAAAATTTGCATCTGGAATAATTTGTTCAGGTGGGTGTTTAGGAATTTTAATTCCACCTAGTATTATGTTGATCGTTTACTCTGTAATTGCTCAACTATCACCACTAAGATTATTTGCAGCCGCTATTTTTCCAGGATTGATGTTAGCAGGACTTTACATTGCATACGCAGTGTTCAGAGCTTGGTTAAATCCATCAATAGCACCAAAACCTGCAGCTGAGGAAATACCACCTACAGCAGTAATTCTTAAAGAGGTTCTTGTCTCCTTCTTACCTTTATTTTCATTGATAATTTTAGTTCTAGGTACAATTTTAGCTGGAATAGCAACACCTGCTGAAGCTGCAGCCGTTGGTGCATTTGGATCGTTGGTGCTTTCATATTTTTATAAAACTCTTAAATGGAAAAATTTTAAAGAGTCTGTTTTTTTGACAGCTAAAACAACTGCAATGATTATGTGGCTATTCATAGGATCGTGGACATTTGCTTCTGTATTTTCTTATCTTGGAGGCCACGAGGTTTTCGAACATTTCTTTAAATCTCTAAATTTACAGCCTTGGCAATTTTTAGTAATTACACAATTGATTATATTTTTATTAGGTTGGCCATTGGAGTGGACGGAGATATTAATTATTTTTGTTCCAATATTTTTACCATTAGTTGAATTTTTTGGAGTAAATCCATATTTCTTTGCAATGTTGATTGCTCTAAATTTACAAACTTCATTTTTGACACCCCCCATGGCAATGTCTGCTTACTATCTAAAGGGAGTTCAATCAAAGAATGTTGAATTGATGCAGATCTTCGGAGGAATAATGCCATTTTTAGGTATTGTGATTTTAGCTATGGTTCTAATGTATTTATTTCCAGGTATAGCACTTTGGTTACCAGAGACATTATTTGCAAACTAATTTTAAATGACAGATATATTTTCTTTAAGTCTTGAAGAACTTGCTACAAAGATTAAAGATGCCCAACTCACCTCTGTTGATGTTTGTGAAAAGTATATCGAAAGAATTAATAAATTTGACAAAGATATAAAGGCTTGGGCCCATTTTGACAAAAAAGTTTTATTAGAAAAAGCTGCAGAGGCCGACGATCATAGAAGATCTGGTAAACCAATTGGTCCACTTCATGGAGTGCCTATTGCGGTTAAAGACATTATTGGGACAGTTGATATGCCAACCGAATGTGGAACAGTTATTAGAAAAGGTAAATCATATTCACAAAATGCTGAAATAATTGATCTGCTTCATGCATCCGGAGCGATTGTAATGGGTAAAACAGCAACCTCAGAACTTGCTTATTTAGGACCTCCTGCAACCACAAATCCACATGATAAAACAAGAACACCAGGTGGTTCTTCAAGCGGATCTGCTGCTTCTGTTGCTTCTTATATGGCACCTGCATCAATTGGATCACAAACTGGAGGATCCATTATTAGACCAGCATCCTATTGTGGCGTTGTGGGTTATAAACCTAGTTATGGTTTGATATCTAGAAATGGTGTTTTAAGAACTTCTTACAGTCTAGATCATATAGGAATTTTTGGCCGAAAAGTTGAGGATGTGGCTATGATGGCAAAAGTATTGATAAAAAAAGATAAATTTGATCCAGCAACCATACATTACTCAACAGAAAATATTTTATCTGAAACAAAAAAAGGACCTTTATTTGATCCTAAATTTATTTTTTATAAAACTGAACATTGGAAATTAATAGATAAAAAGTCTAGAGAATCATTTGAATATTTTATTAATTCATTCAAAAAAAATATCGAGATTTTTGATACACCTTCTTATTTTAAGGATATTCACAAGTATCACCAAATCATTCATGAGACTGATTTAGCCAATAATTTTTCAGTGTATTTTAAAAAATTTAAAAAGAAATTGTCTAAGTATATGCAAGATGCAATTATCAAAGGCAATAAACATTCCGCGAAAGAATACGCAGAAGCAATTGATTTTATGAAAAGAGGCTATGAGTCTTACGAGGAAGTTTTTGAGGATTATCACGGAGTTTTGTCACCAGCTAGCCCAGGTGTTGCACCAAAGGGTTTAAAAAGTACAGGAACAGCAGAATTTAATAAAGTTTGGTCTTATCTTGGCACACCATGTATTTCGTTACCTTTACTTGAAGGAGAAAATAATTTACCATTAGGTGTTCAATTAATTGGCAATAAATATGATGATCATAGATTTCTAGGAGTTGCTAATTGGTTAGAAAAAGAATGTCAGGATTAAAATGAATAAAATTACTACAATTATAGGATTATCTTTTGCAGTTTTCTTTTTAATTGGTTTAGCTACAACTTTGACAAGATCAATGATGATAGGCTTCTTGGATGTTATTCCAGTTTATCTTTTAATGGGTGCAGCTATCATCATGATGATATACGAAGCCTTTTTTGATAAAGATTAATATCAATTAAATTGAAAAATATTAAGACAGATATATTTCCATTATCATTACTATTTATACAACCAATCTTTATGGCTAGTAACTTAGTTGTTGCTAGAGGTGGTGTTGAATTTGTTCCACCTATTTCACTTGCATTTTGGCGTTGGACAGTAGTTTTTTTGATTTTATTACCATTCACTTATGTAACTTTAAAAAATAATTTTCATATAATTAAAAGGGAATATAAAAAATTATTTTTTTTAGGGTCAATGGGGTGTGGTGTATGTGGCGCTTTCCCTTTTTTAGCTGGTGAGACAACAACCGTAACTAATATGGGGATAATTTACACATCCTCTCCAGTTTTTATTATTTTGATTTCATATTTCTTTTTTCAAGAAAAAATAAATTTGACAAAGGTAATTGGTTTAATTGCTTGTTTGATTGGTGTTTTTGTCATTATTATTAAAGGCGATATTGATTTATTAATTAATCTTAGATTTACAATTGGTGATTTATGGATGTTAGCTGCTGCAGTTGGTTGGGCTTTATATTCTATTTATTTATTTTATTGGAAATCAAAATTAAAAATTTTCGATAGATTTGCCATGATTTCCTTTTTTGGTGCTTTAAGTTTGTTACCCTTTTATGTTGGCGAGGAATTATTTTATAAAGAGACTATTTTTGTAACAGAATTTTATTTATGGGTGATTTTTGCTGCTATATCGCCAGGGATAATTGCTTTTACACTTTATACTATAGCTCAAAAAAAATTAGGTGCATCTTTAACTGGCTTTACGCTTTATGTTTTTACAGTTTACGGTGCAATTTATGGATACTTTTTATTTGACGAAAAATTTGAAAATTACCATATTATTGGGACTATTCTGGTATTTTTTGGCGTATATTTAGCAAAGAAAAATAATGTTAAAAAGGTTTAGGAATAGTTTGTTATTATTTTTAAAACTAACAATTTTAGTTTACCTATTTCTCTTAGTATTTCTTTATTTTTATCAAAGGAACTTAATGTATCATCCTGATGAAAATAATTATTTTGATGACAAACTCTCAGTTTATATTGAAAAAGTAAAAGTCCCAACCCAAGATGGATTAGATTTATTGGGTTGGTATCATGAAAAAGATATAAAAAAAAATAAAACAATTCTATTTTTTCATGGAAATGCTGGATCTTTAGAAAATAGAATTCATAAATTAAATCATTTTAGAAACATGAGTGTTAATTTTTTAATAATTGCTTGGAGAGGTTTTAGTGGTAACGAGGGCAAACCATCAGAGTCTGGGTTATATGAGGATGGTGAAAGTGCAATTAAATGGTTGGTAAAAAAAGGCGTAGATGAAAAAAATATAGTAATTTATGGAGAATCATTAGGAACAGGAGTTGCAACACATTTATCCCAGAACAAAGAGTTTGCAGGTGTTATTTTAGAAACTCCATTCACATCAATGATTGATGCGGCTAAAAAATTTTATCCATATATACCTGTTAGTCTTTTACTCAAAGATAAATTTGAAAATAAAAACAAAATTAAAAATATTAAATCTCCAATTTTGATAATGCATGGTGAAAAAGATCAAATTGTTCCTTTTGAGATGGGTAAAAAGATGTTTGAGATAGCTAATGAACCCAAATATTCGTATTTTACCAAATATGACAATCATATGATGGAGTATGACGAGAGTCTTGTAAAAGCACTAAACTCTTTTTTGATTAATTTAAATTAAGCCATATTCTAAACAAATATTTTTCAAGATTTAAGATTAAGTTTAAAAAGTGAAAAATGTTTTTATTATTATAATTTTATTCATAACTTTAAAAAGCTTTGCTTTTTCGAAAGATAATTCATTTTATCCTGATGATTTATTTCACATAGATCATATGGACTCTCACAACAAAAAATTTGCGCTATATTTTAAGGGGCGAGAGAAATCGATTTTAGCTAGAGGTGAAGAAAGTAATTATATAAATGATTATCCAAAAGATCTTTATATCTATAATTATTCAACAAAGTCTTCTTCACCATTGATCTCTTATGATTGGTTTCCCTCTCAAGCCAAGTTTCATTTAGAGGAATATGACTTTCCTGTATTTCCAGACGACTTTGCTTATTATCTTTTAAAAGATGATAAAACACTGGTGATGATTAGTGCAGTTAAAAGTTTAAACGCAAACTTTAAGTATGATATTTTTAATAAGAAACTTGAACTTTACCCCACTACAGGAAAATTTGATTTTATTATTTCGTCTTTTTCTAAGGATTGTGGGCATTATAAATTTAAAGATAATTATAAGTGTAGTATTTATAAACCTTTAATCTCGAGTAATTTAATCAATTAACCTGCGTAAAAGCTTCAGCAAATTTTTCTGCATTAAATAATTGTAAGTCGTCCTCTTTTTCGCCCAAGCCTAAAGCAATAATAGGTAATTGATATTTTTTTGCTATCGCCAATAGAATACCGCCTTTGGCAGTTCCATCTAATTTGGTCATGATTAAACCAGTTAATGGAATAATTTTGTTAAATTCTTCTACTTGATTAATTACATTCTGTCCCGATGTTGCGTCTAAAACTAAAATAATGTTGTGAGGGGCATCCTGGTCAATTTTTTTTGTTACATTGGCTATCTTTTTATATTCCTCCATTAAATTTTTTTTATTTTGTAGTCTTCCAGCAGTATCGATTAATACTTGGTGAAAATTATTTTTGATTGCTTCTTCAACTGCTTTATATGCGACTGATGCTGGATCAGAACCTTGAGATGATTTAGTTATTTTAACGTCAATTTTATTTGCCCAGTTTTCTAATTGTTCAATAGCTGCTGCTCGAAAAGTATCAGAAGCAGCAAACATAACTTTGTTTCCTTTAGTTTTTAAAATTTTACCTATTTTGCCAATAGTTGTTGTTTTGCCAACACCATTTACTCCTGAAATTAATGTTGCATTGAGTTTATCTTTTTTTTCAAAAAAAGAATTATTCTCTAAAGGCTTCATTAGATTAATAATATATTCTTTCAAAATAAGATTTATCTCGGTTGATAAATCTTTATTCGGATCGATTTTTTTACTTGAAATGATTTCCTTGATCTCAGATGCAGCCTCGACACCTACATCTGACTCAATTAAAAATTCTTCAATTTTATTTAAATTTTTATCGTCAATCTCTTTTTTTATAATTATTTCTTTTAGTCCAGATGTCAGTGCAGATGCACTTTTTTTAAAGCCTATCTTAAATTTATCAAAAATTCCCATTATAGTTTGAACTCAATTTGTTTTATTTCTGAAACGGGTCCTTTCATGTGGATTGAATTTTTATCATCTATAAGAATTGATAATTTACCGGTTTGAAATTCTATGTCTGTTTTATTTTCAGTAAGATCATTTAATTTACCAGCAAATGCTGTTGCACATGCAGCTGTTCCGCATGCTTTGGTCAGCCCCGCTCCTCTCTCCCATACCTTCACTCTAATTAAATTTTTATTAATTATTGTAGCAATTGTAACATTACATTTTTCTGGAAAAATTTTATGATTTTCAATTTTGGGTCCAATTTTTTCAATATTAAAATTTTCAATTTCGTTTACAAAAAAAACAATATGTGGATTTCCAACATTAACTGCCGTCCCACCTGAATGTTCTTTGTTATTTGAATCAATAATCTTAATATTTAAATTTTTCGTATCTAGTTTTTCTGATAAAGGAATTTCGTTCCATTGTAACTTAGCTTTACCAATTTCAGTCGTAACAATGTTTTTATCTAATATCTTCGACTCTAAATTTCCATTTGAAGTTGACAAAATGATGTTTTCATATTTTGTCTCCTCGGAGATTAATTTTGCAACACATCTAGTACCATTTCCACACGCACCAGACTCTCCTCCATCAGAATTAAAAAATTTTAAATTTGCATCACTTGATTTGCTAGATTCAATAAATATTAATTGATCACAGCCAATAAAATTTCTATCACAAATTTTTATGATTTGATCTTTAGTCAAATTGGTAATCTTTTGTCTATTATCAATTATTACAAAATCATTACCTAATCCATCCATTTTAAAAGCCCTAATATCCATATATAGTTATTTAACTTATTTATTGACTTTTTGAACCTCTATTATAGTTTGTGGCAGTTTCCGCAAAAACGTTAAATTTGCGGTGTCTTTGGAAACAAAGAGATCGACACTAGTCAGCGAGGGTTCGCCCACTAGTGCGATTACTGCTGTGTGAAATAAATATGTTTGAAAATTTAACAAATAAATTTGAGGAAGTTTTTTCCTCTCTGAAAAAAGCCCCTTCGCTTGATGAGAGCCAAGTTGATGAAGGCCTCAGAGCTATTAGACAAGCCTTACTAGAGGCTGATGTATCACTTGAGGTCGCAAAAGATTTTATTGAAAAAGTTAAACCTAAAGCTTTAGGACAAGAAATTATCAGATCTACATCTCCTGGTGATATGGTTGTAAAAATCGTTTATGACGAATTAGTTAATTTATTAGGTGAAAAAAACATTGATATAAATTTAAACGCTGTTCCTCCCGTACCAATGATGTTAGTTGGTCTACAAGGTTCAGGTAAAACTACCACTACTGCAAAACTTGCAAGATATTTAGAAAATACAAAGAAAAAGAAGGTAATGATGGTCAGCTTAGATATTTATAGACCAGCTGCACAAGAACAATTGAAATCTTTAGGTGAGCAAAATGATATCTTAACTTTACCAATTATAGAGGGTCAACAACCAGCAGATATTTGTCAGAGAGCAATAAGTGCTGCAAATTTAAATGGTGCAGACATTATCTTATTTGATACAGCTGGCAGAACACAAATAGATCTTCAAATGATGAGTGAAATAAAGCAGATTGAAAATATAATCAATCCCGCTGAAACTTTTTTAGTTGCAGATTCTTTAACAGGTCAAGTAGCAGCATCAGTTGCAAAAGAATTTAAAAATACTGTAGGTTTATCAGGAATTATTTTAACAAGAGCTGATGGTGATGCCAGAGGTGGGGCCGCGGTAAGTATGAAATTTGTATCAGAGGTTCCAATTAAGTTTTTAGGAGTAGGAGAAAAAATTGAAAATTTTGAGGTGTTTCATCCTGATAGGATTGCTAACCGAATTCTTGGAATGGGAGATATTGTATCTCTAGTTGAAAAAGCAGCACAAGATTTAGGTGAAGAAAATATTAAAAAGACAGAAGAGAATTTAAAAAAGGGACAATTTTCAATGCAAGATTATTTAACTCAACTAAGACAGATGAAAAAAATGGGTGGAATAGAGGGAATTATGTCTTTTATGCCAGGTATTTCTAAAGTGAAATCACAAATGGATTCTGCGGGTATTGACGAGAGTGTTATCACTAAAAACGAGGCTATAATTTTATCGATGACAAAAAAAGAAAGAGAGAACCCAAAAATAATTGATGGTTCTAGAAAAAAAAGAATTGCTAATGGTTCTGGAACTGATCCAGCCACTATCAATAAATTGTTAAAACAATTTAAAATGATGTCTGAAATGATGAGAAAGATGTCTAAAGGAAATCTGAAAGGTATGTCTGACAAAGGAATACCACCAGAATTATTTAATCAATTAAAATAAAAAAGGAGAGTAAATGTTAAAACTTAGATTATCAAGAGGTGGAACAAAGAAAAGACCAGTTTACAAAGTTGTTGTAGCTGATAGTCGTTTTGCAAGAGATGGACGTTTCATAGAAAAAGTTGGTTTTTTTAATCCTCTATTACCTAAAGAAAAAAAAGAGAGAATAGGATTAGAGGCTGAAAGAATTAAATATTGGTTAGGCCAAGGTGCACAACCAACTACAAGAGTAGCAAGAATCTTAGGTGAAAATGAGTTAATGCCAATGCCTGCTAATGGTAATAATCCTCAAAAAGCTATTCCAAAAAAAGATAGAAAAAAAGAAGGGTCTGATGATGCTAAAAAGGAAGAGGCAGCAAAAGCAGACGCAGCACCGACAGATGGAGCAAAAAAAGAAGAAGCTCCAAAAGCAGAGGCTAAAAAAGAGGAGGCT
This sequence comes from uncultured Pelagibacteraceae bacterium, assembly GCA_902612325.1. Taxonomy (GTDB): domain Bacteria; phylum Pseudomonadota; class Alphaproteobacteria; order Pelagibacterales; family Pelagibacteraceae; genus Pelagibacter. The sequence goes on from CACMDB010000001.1 coordinate 53,475, forward strand.
CCAAAAGCAGAAGCTCCAAAAGAGGAAAAAAAGTAATTTAAGGTTTACTTATGTTAAAGACACAAGTGTTAACACTTTATCCAGAAATTTTCCCTGGTCCGTTAAACAAAGGATTATATGGAAAAGCAATGGCTAAAAAGATATGGAGTCTTAATGTAGTAGACATAAGAGATGCAGCAACAGATAAACACAAAACTGTTGATGACACTCCATATGGTGGTGGATCAGGTATGCTGTTAAAAGCAGACATACTAGCAAAATCAATTGATAAAAACATCCAGAAGGGGGAAAGAATTTTTTATCTTTCGCCAAAAGGAAAAAAATTTGATCAAAGACTTGCACAAGATTTATCAAAAGAAAAATCATTCAGTTTAATTTGTGGACATTTCGAAGGTGTTGATGAAAGAGTACTATCCACAAGAAATATTGAGGAAATAAGTATAGGAGATTATGTGCTTTCTGGAGGGGAAACAGCTGCTCTTGTAGTTCTTGATAGTGTGTTAAGACTTTTGCCTGGAGTTTTAGGTAATGATAAATCATCTTCGGAGGAAACTTTTGAAAATGGTCTTTTAGAGTATCCTCAATATACAAAACCTCAAATTTGGGAGGAAAAATCAGTACCAGATGTCTTATTATCAGGGGATCATAGCAAAATTAAAGACTGGCGTTTATCTCAATCTGAGGCTATAACACGCGTCCGAAGACCAGATTTGTGGAAAAAATATAAGAAGGATTAACTTGATAAATATTGAAATGAAAACGATTGAAGAAATAAATCAACATAATGTAAAAAAAATTCTTTCGGAAAAAAAGATTCCAGAATTCTTTCCAGGTGATGTTGTAAAAGTTGGTGTAAGAATTACAGAGGGAAAAAAAGAGAGAATTCAGTATTTTGAAGGAGTATGTATTGCCAAAAAAAGCAGAGATTTAAATTCTTCTTTTACAGTTAGAAAGATTTCTTTTGGTGAAGGTGTTGAGAGAACATTCCCACTATTTGGTACAGTAATTGACTCAATTAAAGTTATTCGTTCAGGAAAAGTTAGAAGAGCTAAACTATATTACTTAAGAGATAGAACTGGTAAATCAGCTAGAATTGCAGAAAAAATAAGAAAGAAGATTGGTATTGATTTAGACGTAAAACCAGAAACAGTAACTGAAGAAAATTTAGCTCCTGTTTCAACAGAAGCATCTGATAATAAAGAAGATTTAATTAAGGCAGAGGCTAAGAAAGAAGAAACTCCTAAGGAAGAGCCAAAAAAAGAAGAAACAGCCAAAATTGAAACAAAACCTAAAACTGAAGAAAAACTTGAAACTTCTCCAGAAAAAAAATAATTTTTTTTTCAATGCCTAATACTCTTTACGACAAAATTTGGAAAGAACACTTAGTTGATCAGCAAGATGATGGAACAGCTTTATTATTTGTTGATAGGCATCTCGTTCATGAAGTGACCAGTCCACAAGCATTTGAAGGTTTACGAAATTCTAAAAGAAAAGTAAGACACCCAAAGCTTACATTGGCCGTTGCAGATCATAACGTCCCAACTACTGATAGAACAAATGGTATTTCAGATAAAGAATCTAAAATTCAAGTTGATACATTAGAAAAGAATTGTAAGGAATTTGATATCCAACTCTTTGGAATGGAGGATAAGCGTCAAGGCATAGTTCATATAATTGGTCCTGAACAAGGATTTACTCAACCTGGAACAGTTATAGTTTGTGGAGATAGTCATACAGCTACACATGGAGCGTTTGGTGCTTTAGCATTTGGTATAGGCACCTCAGAGGTTGAACACGTACTAGCAACGCAAACTTTAGTGCAAAAAAAAGCAAAAAATTTCAGAATTAATGTTAATGGAAAACTTCCGTTAGGTGTTACTTCAAAAGATGTAATTTTACAAATAATTGGAAAAATAGGAACAGCAGGTGGAACAGGATCTGTTATTGAGTATGCTGGTGATTTAATCAGATCATTAAGTGTTGAGCAAAGAATGACTATATGCAACATGACTATAGAGGGTGGAGCAAGAGCAGGTTTGATTGCACCAGACGAAAAAATTTTCAAGTATTTGGAGGGAAAACCTATGTCACCCAAAGGTGAAAAATGGGATAAAGCTTTAGCGTACTGGAGAAGTTTAAAATCTGATGATGGTGCAAATTTTGATAAAGAAATAAGTCTTCAAGCTAATGAAATTTCACCGATGATTACTTGGGGTACTTCACCTCAAGATGTCATTACTATTGAGGATAAAGTACCAAACCCAGATAATGAAAAGGATGAGGATAGAAAAAATTCTATTGAAAGAGCTCTAAAATATATGGGTTTAAAACCTGATATGGCTGCTAAAGATATTAAGATAGATAAGGTTTTTATAGGTAGTTGCACAAATGGAAGAATTGAGGATTTACGAGAAGCAGCAAAGATTTTAAAAGATAAAAAAATTGCCTCTCATGTGCATGCAATGGTTGTTCCAGGATCTGGTCTAGTGAAAGAACAAGCAGAGCAAGAAGGTTTACATAAAATATTTGAAGAGTCTGGTTTTGAATGGAGAGAACCAGGATGTTCTATGTGTTTAGCAATGAACGCTGATAAATTAAAACCAGAACAAAGATGTGCATCTACATCAAACAGAAACTTTGAGGGAAGACAAGGTAGAGGTGGAAGAACACACCTTGTGAGCCCAGGAATGGCAGCTGCAGCAGCAATTTCCGGGAATTTGGATGATGTAAGAAAGTATCAAAATTAATGCAAAAATTTTCTACATTAAAAAGTATTCCAGCATATTTACCAATAGTAAATATCGATACTGATATGATTATCCCAAAGCAGTTTTTAAAAACAATTAAAAGAACTGGACTTGGAAAAAATTTGTTTTTTGAAATGAGGTATGATGATAATGGAAATAAAATAGGGGATTTTATATTAAATAAAGATCCATTTACAAATTCAAAAATTCTGATAGCAGGAAAAAACTTTGGTTGTGGATCCTCAAGAGAACACGCTCCTTGGGCATTATTAGATTTTGGTATTACATGTGTAATTAGCTCCAGTTTTGCTGATATTTTTTATAGCAATTGTTTTAAAAATGGAATTTTACCAATTATTGTTGATGAGGAAAAAATAAAAGAGTTGTCTGAATATGCTAATAGAAAAGAAGAAATTTCAGTAGACCTTAAAGAAGAAAAAATAGTTTATGGTAATAATGAAATTAAATTTAAAATAGACTCCTTTAAAAAGAAATGTCTTCTCGAAGGTTTAGATGATATTGCGCTATCTTTAAATAAGTCTGATAAGATAAAAAGTTTTGAGCAAAAATTAAAAAGCTCTAAGCCATGGATTATAAGTGATTAAAGTAAAAAAGAGAAAGATACTATTACTTCCCGGAGATGGTATTGGTCCCGAAGTTATTGGTGAGGTAAAAAAAATTATCAGTTGGTTCAATGATAAAAAGTCTCTAGATTTTGAGATGGATGAGGATTTAGCGGGAGGATGTTCTTACGATAAGCATGGTACACCGATTACAGATGAGGTTTTCTATAAAGCATTAGAAAGTGCAGTTGTTATGTTAGGCGCTGTAGGTGGACCAAAGTGGGATAATGTTGAGTTTTCCAAAAAACCTGAGAGAGCACTTTTAAAACTAAGAAAAGAATTAAAACTATTTGCTAATTTGAGACCAGCGATATGTTTTAAACAATTAGTTGATGCCTCAACATTAAAACCTGAAATTGTTTCAGGTTTAGATATTATGATTGTAAGAGAGTTAACTGGAGGAATATATTTTGGTGAGCCTAGAGGAATTAAACCAATAGAAAACGGGGAAAGAAAAGGGATTAATACTCACACTTACACAAGCAATGAGATTATAAGAGTTGCTAGAGTTGCCTTTGATTTAGCAAAAAAAAGATCAAACAAAGTAACTTCTTGTGAAAAATCAAATGTTATGGAGGCAGGCCAACTTTGGAAAGAAGAGGTTCAGACATTACACGATAAAGAATTTAAAGACGTTGAACTAAGTCATATGCTTGCAGACAATTGTGCTATGCAGTTGTTGAGAAATCCAAAGCAATTTGATGTAATTGTAACAGATAATTTGTTTGGAGATATGTTATCTGACCAAGCCTCAATGTTGACTGGATCATTAGGTCTTTTACCTTCTGCATCTTTAGGTGCAAAAAATAAAGATGGAGAGATGAGGGCTATGTATGAACCTATTCATGGTTCGGCTCCAGATATAGCTGGTAAAAGTATTGCTAATCCAATAGCTACAATTTTAAGTTTTGCTATGGCTTTGAGATATTCATTAGATTTAGATAAAGAGGCAGAAGCTCTGGAAAAAGCTGTACAGGATGTATTAAATGATGGTTTAAGAACTAAAGACATTTTATCAAAAGGTACAAAAGAGGTGACTACATCACAAATGGGTGATGCGATCATTTCAAAATTGCAATAATTAATTAATTATTTTAAAATCAAATTATGCCAACTTATACTGCACCCGTTGAAGATATGATGTTTCTTTTTGAAAAACTAAGAAACAACAAAGAGTATAATGAATTGGAAAAATATAAAGAAGTTACCCCAGATTTAGTAAAAGACATTCTACAGGAAGCAGCAAAAATAAATCAAAATTTAATTTTACCATTAGCTAAAGTTGGAGATGAAAATCCTGCAATTTTAGAAAATGGAGTTGTTAGAACGCCTCCGGGTTACAAAGAGGCTTATAAAAAATATATTGAGGATGGTTGGACATCTTTATCATGTGATCCAAAATATGGGGGTCAAGGTATGCCAAAAACAGTGAGCGCATTTTTTGATGAAATGCTATCTTCTGCTAGCCTTTCTTTTAAACTCTATAGTGAACTTAGTATTGGTGCTTATAATTGTATTAATCATCATGCTAGTGATGAAATAAAAAATAAATATTTACCAAAAATTGTAGAGGGTAAGTGGAGTGGAACAATGTGCTTAACTGAGCCAGTATGTGGTACTGATTTAGGGCTACTAAAAACAAAGGCTAAAAAACAATCTGATGGTACATTTAAATTAACTGGACAGAAAATTTTTATTACCTCTGGTGATCACGATTTAACTGAAAATATTATTCATTTGGTTTTAGCAAGAGTGGATGACTCTCCGGCTGGCACGAAAGGTATCAGTCTGTTTTTAGTTCCAAAGTTTATTGTAAAAGAAGATGGGAATGTTGGTCCAAGAAATGGAATATCAACTGGTTCTATCGAAACAAAAATGGGAATTAAAGGATCAGCAACTTGTGTTCTTAATTTTGATGAAGCAACTGGTTACATGATTGGTGATAAGGAAAAAGGTTTGAGTGCAATGTTTACGATGATGAATCTTGAGAGGATCGTTGTTGGGATACAGGGTTTGGGTATATCAGAGATTGCTTATCAAAATTCACTTTCATACGCAAAAGAGAGAAAGCAAGGTAAGTCGAATAATTCAAAATCTAAAAATGGTGCTGATTTTATAATTGAGCATGCAGATATTAGAAGATCGTTGTTAAATATGAAATCTATTATTGAGGGCGAGAGAGCCTTATGTTTTTGGTTATCTCAACAAACTGAGGTAAGCCTATATCATCCAGATGAAAAAGCTCGGCAGGAGGCATCTGATTATGTCTCGTTAATGACTCCAGTAGTTAAATCCTTGTTTACAGATTTAGCAATGGAAATCACTAGTGATGCAATGCAAATTTATGGTGGATATGGTTATACTAAAGATCAAGGAATAGAGCAGTTGTATCGAGATAATAGAATCACACCAATTTACGAGGGCACGAATTCTGTACAAGCTGCTGATTTAGTTTTTAGAAAATTATCAAATAAGAACGGGGATGTAATTAATAAATTTTTAGATCAGGTTAAAAATGAATGTAATTCTAACAACGAAAAAATAAGACCATTCATCTCAGATTTTAATAATTATTTAGATATATTAAAAAAATTTAGTGATTGGATGATTGAGAAATCTAAAACAGATAAAGATGATGTAAGTGCTGCTGCTAATGATTATCTTAAAACTCTCGGATTTGTTTCGATTGCTTATGCATGGATAAAAGTACTAGAGGTAAGTTTTAAAGATTATAATGAAAATAAAAACTTTTATGATGACAAAATCGATACCGCTAGGTTTTATTTTGATAAAGTTCTACCAAGAGCTGAACAACATTACAAATCAGCAATTTCTGGAAGCTCCAATATTATGAATTTTAAATTCAATTAAATGAGTCATTACGATACTAATTTAGATAAGAATAGTGCAAATTATGTTCCTTTAACTCCTTTGACTTTTTTGAAGAGAGCAAAAGAGATTTATCCTGATTATGAAGCAATTATCTATGAAGATCGTAAATACACCTGGGCTGATGTTTACAAACGTACTATTAAATTTGCAAGCGCCCTTAATAAAATTGGAATTAATAAAGGAGATACTGTCTCATTTTTAGCTTTCAACACCCCTGAAATTTTTGAGGGACATTACTCTGTTCCCATGTCTGGTGCAGTATTAAATACAATTAACATAAGATTAGATGCTAAAACTATTGCTTATATTTTAGAACATAGTGATGCTAAAGTTCTTGTTGTTGATAGACAATTACACATAGAAGTTAAAAAAGCGTTAAGTACTTTAAAAAAGAAAATCACAATTATTGATATAGTTGATAAATTTGCAGACCAATCAAAGTGTGAAAAAATTGGTGATCTAGAATACGAAAGTTTTTTAAATACCGGTGATGAAAATTTTGATTGGAAAATGCCAGATGACGAGTGGCAAGCAATATCATTGAGCTATACATCTGGAACTACCGGAAACCCTAAAGGCGTTGTTTACCATCATCGGGGATCATATTTAATGTCCACAGGTAGTGCAGTTGCCTGGAACATGCCAAACAGACTTAATTTTTTAACTATCGTCCCAATGTTCCATTGTAATGGATGGGGTTATCCTTGGACAATACCCATGTTAAATGGAAGAACAATTTGTCTAAGAAATATAGATGTAAAAAAAATATTTGAATTAATAGACAAACATAATGTTACTCACTTTGGTGGAGCGCCTATTGTACTAAATATGATAACTGGTGCACCAGAGTCTGATAGAAAAAAATTAAAGCAAAAAGTATACGTCCTTACTGCAGGAGCTCCACCGCCAAGTATAATTTTCAAAAAAATGAAAGAACTTGGTTTTGAAGTTATGCATGTTTATGGATTAACTGAAACTTATGGACATGTAACTCAATGTGCGTGGAATGATGCTTGGAATGACTTCGATGAGGAAAAGCAGAACGAAATTAAAGCAAGACAAGGAGTTAGATATCCAAATACAGAAGGGATTGCTGTGATGGATCCAGAAACAATGACTGAAGTTCCAAAAGATGGAAAGACGATTGGTGAAATAATGATTAAAGGAAATGTAGTCATGAAGGGTTATTTTAAGGATAAGGATGCTACAAATAAAGCAATGGCTGGTGGTTGGTTTCATTCTGGTGACTTAGCTGTTATGCATCCAGATGGATATGTAAAAATCCAGGATAGGTCTAAAGATATAATAATTTCTGGAGGTGAAAACATATCCTCTATAGAAATAGAAAATACTCTTGCAAAACATCCCTCAGTATCTATTGCAGCCGTTGTAGCTAAACCAGATGAAAAATGGGGAGAGGTACCTTGTGCATTTATTGAGATGGTAAAGGATAAACCAACAACCGAGAAAGAATTAATTGGTTTTTGTAAAGAAACCCTCGCAGGTTTCAAAGTGCCAAAACAAGTTGTTTTTTGTGAACTACCTAAAACATCGACAGGAAAAATTCAAAAATTTGAATTGAGAAAAAAATTTTAGGTAATTGATTGATATTTGAAATAGAAAATAAAACTATTCATGCATCTGATGCAGGTCAAGGCATAGATCCAAAAAAACAAACAATAGTATTTCTTCATGGAAGTGGCCTTTCACACATAGTTTGGTCATTAACTGAACAATTTTTTTCGAATAAGAATTTCAATGTATTGTCTGTCGATCTTCCTGGTCATGGAAATTCAGATGGACCATGTTTAGATACCATAGAAAAAATTGCTGATTGGCTAGAAAGTGTATTTAAAAAATTGCAATTAAAAAATTTGATTTTAGTTGGTCATTCTCAAGGATGTTTAGAAATACTTGAATATGCTTTTAAATATAAAAGCAGATTAAATAAAATAGTTTTAGTTGGCGGCTCAAATAAAATGCCAGTTCATCCTGATTTAATAGAACTTGCAAATAATGGTGACTCTGATGCTGTAAAATTAATGATGAAATGGGGTTATGAAGGTTCAAAAAAATTTATTGGTGGTAATCCAGTAGAAAAAATAATTCAGTCCCCAAGAGATATTAGTGAAATTTTAGCAGTTGATTTAAATGCGTGTAATAACTACTCAAATGGGTTAGAGGCAACAAAAGTTTTAGATCTTCCCACATTACTTATTTTCGGAGAGTTAGATAAAATGATCAATTTAGATGCAGGGAAAAAATTTTCAAATTTAGTAAAAAACTCATCTACTCATGTAATTAAAGGTTGTGGTCATATGATAATGATTGAAAAAGCATTTGAAATGAGAGAAAAGATTTTAGAATTTTTAATTAAATGAAAAGTTATCCGATAGCAAAATCAAGAAGAGTTAGAGGTACACCCTATACTTCTAGAATTGAGAAACAAGGTGTTACCGCTTATACTGTTTATAATCATATGCTTTTACCAGCAGCTTTCGGTTCCTTGGAGGAGTCTTGTGATCATTTAAAAAAGAATGTTCAAATTTGGGATGTAGCTGCAGAAAGACAGGTTGAAATTTCAGGCAAAGATGCTGCAAAACTTGTACAACTCATGACTTGTAGAGATTTATCGAAATCAAAAGTAGGAAGATGTTATTATTGTCCTTTAATCGATGAAAATGGAAATTTGGTAAATGATCCTGTTATTTTAAAATTATCTGAAGATAGATGGTGGATATCAATTGCTGACTCTGATGTAATTTTTTTTGCAAAAGGTCTTGCTTCAGGAAATAAATTTGATGTTAAAATTTTTGAACCAATCGTAGATATCTTAGCAGTTCAAGGTCCTAAATCTTTTGATTTAATGGAAAAAGTTTTTGGTGAAAAAATGAAAGAGTTAAAATTTTTTGGATTTGATTATTTCACTTTTAATGGGGCAAAACATTTAATAGCTAGATCTGGTTGGTCAAAACAAGGTGGTTTTGAAATTTATGTTGAAAACACCAACTCAGGTTTGAAGTTATACGATCATCTTTTTGAAATTGGTAAAGAATTCAATGTTAGACCTGGATGTCCAAATTTAATCGAAAGGATTGAGAGTGGTTTACTTTCTTATGGGAATGATTTTGATAACAATGACAATCCATTTCAATGTGGTTTTGATAAATATGTCGATTTAGAGACCGATATAAACTTTTTAGGTAAAGATAAACTTAAAAAAATTAAAGAAAAAGGAATTGATAGAAAGCTAATGGGTGTTCAGATAGATTTAACCAAGATTCTTTTAACTAGTTCTTTAAACATCAAGAATAATGATGGAAATATAATTGGAGAACTAAGATCCGCTTGTTACTCGCCTCATTTTAAAAAAGTTATTGGTATTGCAATGATAAAAGAACCATATTGCAAAGCATCTTCGTCCGGAACAATAGAAATTGATGGAAATTCTCTAGCTCTTAAAGTTTGCGATTTACCTTTCATCTAGTATAAAACTTAGATCATGAATATTGCAATTGTAGGAGCAACAGGAAATGTTGGTAGAAAAACATTGGAAATTTTGGAGAGAAAAGAATTTTCTATAGATAATTTATATTTAGTTGCGTCCTCAAAAAGTGTTGGAAAAAAAATTGGTTTTAGAGGTAAGGAAATGGATGTCCTTGATTTAGAAAATTTTGATTTCTCAAAAGTTAATATTGCTTTTTTTGCAGCTGGTGGAAAAATTTCTGAAAAATTTGCAGAAAGAGCAGCCAAAAATTGTTTGGTAATTGATAACTCTAGTTTTTTTAGAATGGATCCAGACGTACCTTTGATAGTTCCACAAGTAAATTCAGATGATCTAAAAAAAATTAAAAAAAATATTGTTGCAAATCCGAATTGTTCAACAGCTCAATTAGTGATTGCTCTTAAACCTTTACACGATCTATTTATTATCAAAAGAATTGTCGTGTCTACTTATCAATCAGTTTCTGGAGGTGGAAAAGCTCCCATGGATGAACTTATTGAGCAAACTAAACTAGTTTTAGATGGTAAAAAAGTATCATCTAAAAATTTTACAAAACAAATAGCTTTTAATGCCATCCCTCATATCGATCAATTTGCAGATGATGGTTATACTAAAGAAGAGTTAAAAATGATGAACGAAACCAAAAAAATTTTAGATACCAAAATTGATTTAACGGCAACATGTGTGAGATTACCAATCTCTGTTTCTCATTCTGAGTCAGTCAACTTACAATTTGAAAAACCTTTTACTCTGGAAAAGGTAAGAGATGCTTTGAATAATTTTGAAGGTTGTAAAGTTATTGATGAAAGAAATGATGGCGGTTATTCAACTCCAATTGAAGCAGAGGGAATGGATGAAACTTTTATTTCAAGAATAAGAGAAGATAAAACAATTAAAAATGGATTAAACTTATGGATCGTTTCAGATAATCTTTTGAGAGGCGCGGCTTTGAATGCAGTAGAAATTGCAGAAACAGTAATTAAAAACAATTACCATGGAAAATAAAAAACCATTATCCCCTCACATACAAGTTTATAAATGGCATATTTCGTCTTTAGTATCTATTTCACACAGAATTACGGGCATAATAAATATAATTGGGATTACATTAATTTGTTTGTGGGCATCTTTATTATTATTAGGTGAAAATAGTTATGAGGCTGTTAATTTACTATTAAATTCTCAAATTGGAAAATTTATTACTTTAGGTTTGACCTGGTCTTTTTGTTTTCAAATTTTAAGTGAGATTAGACATTTGATAATGGATTTAGGTTATGGATTTGAACTTAAGACAACTAAAATAACTGGTCTTTTAGTAATCATAGGGTCAATCTTTTTAACTATAATTTTATATTTGATTGGAAAAAATTTATTTTGAAATGATTGCTGCAACAAAAAAATGGATTTTTTTAAAAATTAGTGGAGCAATATTAGTTCCGTTAATGGCCTGGTTTATTCTAAGTTTTATAAGTATTTATGATCAAAGCTATTCAGAAGTATTGGAATTTTTTACGAATCCATTATCTAAGTTTTTATTTAGCTTATTTATTATTACTGCATATTTCTTTTCAGCATTAAGTATTAGTGAGGTTTTTGAGGATTATATAAAAGATTATAAAATCAAAAATGTCGCAAATGGTTTTTTGTACGTATCAGCTGTGGTAATTCCATTAATTACAATTATATTATTAATTAACTTATGAGTTCTTACAAAATAATCGATCATGAATACGATGTGGTAGTCTTGGGAGCAGGTGGTTCTGGTCTAAGGGCCGCGGTTGGTTTAAGTGAGGCTGGTTTAAAAACAGCTTGTATTTCAAAAGTCTTTCCAACTAGAAGTCACACCTCTGCAGCGCAAGGTGGTATTTCTGCTGCTTTAGGAAATATGGGTGAGGATGATTGGCGTTGGCATATGTACGATACAGTTAAAGGAGCTGATTGGTTAGGTGATCAGGATAGTATTGAATATCTCTGTAAGGAGGCACCAAAGGCTGTAATAGAGCTAGAAAAATACGGTGTTCCATTTAGCAGAACTGAAGATGGAAAAATTTATCAAAGACCATTTGGTGGTATGACTAAAAATTACGGCAACGGAATTGTACAAAGAACTTGTGCAGCCGCTGATAGAACAGGTCATGCAATTTTACATACTTTGTATGGACAAGCTTTAAAACATAATACAGAATTTTTTATTGAGTATTTTGCATTAGATTTATTAATGAAAGATGGAGCCTGCAAAGGTCTAATTGCTTGGAATTTAAATGATGGAACTATTCATAGATTTAGAGCTCACACTGTTATAATTGCAACAGGTGGTTATGGAAAAGTATATTATTCTGCAACATCAGCCCATACTTGTACGGGTGATGGTAATGCGATGGTATTAAGAGCAGGTTTACCATTGCAAGATATGGAATTTGTGCAGTTTCATCCAACAGGAATTTATGGTCATGGTACATTGATCACAGAGGGCGCAAGAGGTGAAGGAGGATATCTCACTAATTCTAAGGGTGAAAGATTTATGGAAAGATATGCCCCTAAAGCAAAAGATTTAGCATCAAGAGATGTTGTGAGTAGATCAATGTCAATTGAGATTAATGAAGGAAGAGGAGTGGGAAAAGATCAAGATCATGTGCATCTTAATTTAAGTCACTTAGATAAGGATATTATTGAAAGTAGGTTGCCTGGTATAACTGATGCTGCAAGATTATTTGCAAATGTAGATGTTACTAAAGAACCGATTCCGGTTGTTCCAACAGTGCATTATAATATGGGTGGAATACCAACAAACTATAAAGCAGAAGTATTAACTGTAAATGGTTCAGAAAAAACTGTTCCAGGTTTAATGGCAATAGGTGAAGCAGCGTGTGTTTCAGTTCATGGCGCAAACAGACTTGGTTCAAACTCATTAATTGATTTAGTTGTTTTTGGTAGAGCAGCCGCTAAACGTGCAGCAGAACTAATAAAACCAGGAACTCCACATGAGGAAATCAGTGAAACAGAAACCCAAAAATGCTTAGATCGATTTGATAAGATAAGAAATTCACAAGGTGATATCGGAACAGCTGAACTAAGGTTGTCAATGCAGAAGACTATGCAGTCTAAATGTGCTGTTTTTAGAACTGAAAAAACTCTTAAAGAAGGTGTTAATGAAATAAGAAAAACTTATGACGGGCTAGACTCTTTATCAGTTAAAGATAAATCTTTAATTTTTAACACTGATTTAGTTGAGACTTTAGAATTTGATAATTTAATCAGACAAGCTGTAGTGACAGTTGATTCAGCCTATAACAGAAAAGAAAGTCGAGGAGCACATGCAAGAGAGGACTTTCCAAAAAGAGATGATAATAAATTTATGCAACACACTCTTGCCTGGTGTGACGGAAAAGATACAAAAATTAGTTATAGAGAAGTACACAAATCAACATTAACTAATGAAGTGCAATATTTTCCACCTCAGGAAAGAGTTTATTGATGGCTCAAATAGGTTTACCTGACAACTCTAAAGTAAAGAAAGGTAAATATTTTAAGGATAAAACTGGTTCAAAAAATCTTCGAAAAGTAAATGTTTATAGATGGGACCCGTCCACAGAGGAAAATCCTAGAATTGATACCTACGAAGTTGATATGGATAATTGTCCATCGAAAGTTTTAGATATTTTAAATAAAATTAAAAATGAAATAGATCCAACTTTGGCTTATAGAAGATCTTGTGCTCATGGAGTTTGTGGTTCGTGTGCGATGAATATGGATGGAAAAAATGGCCTTGCCTGTACTACTCCTCACAAAGAAATAGATGGTGATATCAATATCTATCCATTACCACACCTTAAGGTCAAAAAAGATCTAATAGGTGACTTGGATGGTTTATATAAACAATATCAATCAATTGAGCCATGGTTAAAATCAAATTCAAAGTCAGAAACTAAAGAAATTTTTCAATCTAAAGAAGATAGAGCTAAACTAGATGGCGCATATGAATGTATAATGTGTGCGTGTTGTTCAACTTCTTGCCCAAGTTATTGGTGGAATGGTGATAAATATCTAGGACCAGCAGTACTTTTACAAGCCTATCGATGGATCATAGATAGTAGAGATGAAGAGAGAAATTCAAGATTAAAAAAGGTGGCAGATGAACTTAAACTTTATAGGTGTCACACAATTTTAAACTGTACTAGCGCTTGTCCAAAAGGTTTGAATCCTGCAAAAGCAATTGCTGAAATAAAAAAAATGTTAGCAACAGCTAATATTTAAACAATAGACTAATAACAATTTTTAATCTAAAAGGTCCTATTCATGAAATTAATTGAACATTTTGTAGGTGGAAAAATAATTCCCGGAACATCAGATAAAAAGGGTAAAGTTTTTAATCCAGCGACTGGTGACCAAGAAAAAGAAGTAAGAATCGCATCTAAAAAAGATTTGGATAGTGCGGTAGAAGTAGCAAAAAAAGCTTTTCAAGAATGGTCAGTAAAACCTTCTTTAGTGAGAGCTAGAGTCATGTTTAAATTCAAGGAACTTATTGAAAAAAATTCAGATGAACTCACACAACTAATTGTGAATGAACATGGAAAGGTTTATGAGGACGCAAAAGGTTCACTAACTCGGGGCTTAGAAGTTGTTGAATTTGCTTGTGGTATTCCTCATTTGCTGAAAGGTGAATTTTCAGAAAATGTTGGTACAAATGTTGATAGCTGGTCTATGCGACAGCCATTAGGTGTAGTTGCGGGTATTACACCTTTTAATTTTCCAGCAATGGTACCGATGTGGATGTTTCCAATTGCAATTGCTTGTGGAAATACTTTTATATTGAAGCCATCTGAAAAAGATCCCTCTTGTTCCATTAAATTAGCTGAACTTTTAAAAGAAGCAGGTTTACCCGATGGCGTTTTTAACGTGATCAATGGAGATAAAGAAGCTGTCGATGCAATTTTAACAAACCCAGATATAAAGGCAGTTAGTTTTGTTGGTTCTACTCCAATTGCAAAATATATTTATGAAAATTCAGCCAAGAATGAAAAAAGAGTTCAAGCTTTGGGAGGTGCTAAAAATCATTTGGTAGTAATGCCTGATTGTGATTTAGATGGTGCAGTGAATGGCTTAATGGGAGCTGCATATGGGTCTGCAGGAGAAAGATGTATGGCACAATCAGTTGCAGTAGCAGTTGGAGATATAGGTGATGAACTTGTTTCAAGACTTTCAAAAAAAGCAGAAGCCTTAAAAGTAGGACCAGGAATGGATAAAAATTCTGAAATGGGCCCTTTAGTAACAAAAGAGCATTTAGAAAAAGTAAGAGGATATGTAGACTTAGGAGTAAAAGAGGGAGCTAAGCTTGTTGTAGATGGAAGAAGCCTAAAATTACAAGGATATGAAAATGGTTTTTATATTGGTGGCTGTTTATTCGATCATGTTAAAAAAGAAATGAGGATTTATAAAGAGGAAATATTTGGACCAGTGTTATCTGTAGTTCGAGTAAAAACTTTTGAGGATGCAGCAAAGTTAATAAATGATCATGAATATGGAAATGGGGTGAGCATTTACACAAGAGATGGAGATGCTGGAAGAACTTTTGCGAGCAAGATTCAAGTTGGAATGGTAGGCATTAATGTACCAATTCCTGTACCAATGGCCTTTCACAGTTTTGGTGGATGGAAAAGATCTTTATTTGGAGACAGTGCAATGCATGGTATGGAGGGTATAAAATTTTATACAAAATTAAAAACAATAACTTCAAGATGGCCTTCAGGCATCAGGTCAAATGCAGAATTTGTGATGCCTACGATGAAATAAAAAAAATGACAAAAAAAAATAGTAAAATATCATTAATTGGTGCAGGTCAAATTGGAGGAACATTAGCTCACTTAATAGGAACAAAAGAATTGGTTGATGAAGTAGTTTTATTCGATGTAGCAAGTGGAATTGCCAAAGGAAAAGCTTTGGATATTGCCCAGTCCTCATCTGTAGATGGATTTAATGTGAAATTTTCTGGAACTGATAATTACAAAGATATTGAGGGATCAGATGTAGTAATAATTACTGCTGGAGTTCCGAGAAAACCTGGTATGAGTAGAGACGATTTATTAGGTATTAATTTAAAGATAATTAAACAAGTTGCAAATGGAGTAAAAGAAAATGCTCCTGATGCCTTTGTAATTTGTATAACTAATCCACTTGATGTAATGGTAATGGCATTCCAAAAATTTTCGGGTTTACCATCTAACAAAGTTGTTGGAATGGCTGGTATTTTAGATAGTTCGAGATTCAAATTATTTTTATCTTTAGAATTTGATGTACCAGTAAAAGAGATAGATGCGATGGTTATGGGAGGACATGGAGATACAATGGTTCCTCTTCCAAGATTTACCAAAGTATCTGGAAAACCTTTGTTAGATTTGGTTAATGATGGAAAAATTTCAAAAGAAAGATTAGAAGAAATAAATCAACGAACTCGAGATGGTGGAGCTGAAATAGTAAAATTTTTAGAAAAAGGTTCTGCCTTTTATGCACCTGCAGCGTCGGGAATTGAAATGGCTAAAGCTTATCTCAATGATGAAAAAAAAATGCTTCCGTGTGCAGCTCAATTAAATGGTGAGTATGGAATAAAAGATATTTATGCTGGTGTGCCAATTATCATTGGAAAAAGTGGAGTTGAAAAAATAGAGGAAATTAACTTAGATGAAAAAGAAAAGTCTGAATTTTTACATTCAGTTGAAGCGGTAAAAAAACTATGGGAAGCGGCTTCTAAAATCGATCCTGATTTAGCTAAAAAATGAATATTCACGAACACCAAGCTAAACAAATCTTAAAAGAGTTTGGTGCAGTTGTCCCAGAGGGAGTTTTTGCGTTTACTGTTAAAGATTTAATTGAAAAATGTAAAAAACTAAAAACTGATAAATATGTCTTAAAAGCACAAATCCATGCAGGCGGAAGAGGGAAAGCAGGAGGAGTAAAAATCTTAAATAATTTAGATGAATTAGAAAAATCGGCCAATGAACTTCTTGGGAAAAAATTAATCACGCATCAAACTGGGCCAGAAGGTCGAGAAGTAAAAAGACTTTATGTTGAAACTTCCTCTAATATAGAGAAAGAATTTTATTTATCATGTTTAATTGATCGAGCCACATCTAAAATTGCATTTATTTCTAGCAATGAGGGAGGGATGGATATTGAAGAAGTAGCAGCAAAATCCCCAGACAAAATTTTGACTAACAAAGTTGATTTTACAGAAGAAATTTCTGATGCAGAGTGTGAAAAGATAATCAAAATTTTCGATCTAGAGGATAGTTCAAAAATGGGGGCTATTTCTTTGATTAAATCTATTTATAAAATGTTTGTTAAAACGGACGCAAATATGGTTGAAGTTAATCCATTGATTTTAACAAAAGAAAAAAAGATTGTTTGTCTAGACGCAAAAATAAATTTTGACAGCAATGCTTTATTTAGACATCCAGAGATTTTAAATCTTAGAGATCTAAATGAGGAAGACCCTATAGAGATCGAAGCTAGTAAACACGATTTAGCTTATATAAAATTAGATGGAAGTATTGGTTGTATGGTAAATGGAGCTGGTTTAGCAATGGCTACAATGGATATAATAAAGTTATACGGAGAAGAGCCAGCGAATTTTCTAGATGTTGGTGGAGGAGCGTCAAAGGAGAAAGTTTCTGCAGCCTTTAAAATAATTTTATCAGATAAAAATGTTAAAGGTATTTTAATCAATATTTTTGGTGGCATTATGAGATGTGATGTTCTTGCTCAAGGTGTAGTTGATGCAGCAAAAGAAATCGATATTAATGTTCCTTTGGTAGTAAGATTAGCTGGTACAAATTTTAAAGAAGGAAAAACTATATTAGACAATTCTGGATTAAAACTTATCTCTGCTGAAAATCTAGATGATGCAGCAAATAAAATTGTTAAGGCTATAAAGTAATGTCAGTTCTTGTAAATAAAGAAACTAGGTTAATTTGTCAGGGTTTCACGGGGTCACATGGAACATTTCACTCTGAGCAAGCAATTAAATACGGAACAAAATTAGTTGGTGGAGTTACTCCTAAAAAAGGAGGACAGAAACATTTAGGATTACCAGTTTTCAACACAGTTAAAGAGGCTAAAAACTCTGAGGGTGCTAACGCCACGATGATATACGTACCAGCGAAATTTGCTGCTGCAGCAATCCTTGAGGCAATAGAAGCATCAATCGAGTTAATTGTTTGCATCACTGAAGGAATCCCAATTCAAGATATGTTGAGAGTCAAACAGAAATTATTAAAATCAAATTCCAGATTAATTGGACCTAATTGTCCAGGAATAATAACTCCTGATGAATGTAAAATTGGTATTATGCCAGGCAATATCCACAAAAAAGGTTCAGTTGGTATTGTCTCTAGATCTGGGACTTTAACCTATGAAGCAGTTGCTCAAACTACTGAAAATGGATTAGGTCAATCCACTTGTATAGGTATTGGTGGAGATCCAATAAATGGCACAAATTTTATTGATTGTTTAGATTTATTTTTAAATGATGATGAAACAGAGTCTATTTTAATGATAGGAGAAATAGGAGGTACAGCTGAAGAAGAAGCAGCAGATTTTATTCAAAATCATAAAATAAAAAAACCAATTGTTGGCTTTATAGCGGGTATAACAGCACCACCAGGTCGTAGGATGGGCCATGCTGGTGCAATCATTTCTGGGGGCAAAGGTGGGGCTAAAGATAAGATTAAAAAGATGGAAGATTGTGGAATAACAATGGCGAATTCTCCTTCTAAAATTGGAAAAACACTGTTCGATAAATTGTCTGATTGAAAAATTTCTTAGTCAGTTTATATTGATTAAACATAATGTCTTCCTCTAAAAATTTAGAATTTAAAAAAACAGCCTTTCTCAATAAATCTAACAGCGCTTTCATCGAAGAAATGTACTTAAAATTTGTAAATAATGATCCTGAATTACCTGATAGCTGGAGAAAATATTTTAAAGAAGTTGGAGATGAAGATGATATAATTGTAAATGAAATCAATGGTCCTTCGTGGAGTCCTTCTAAGAAAGTTTCAATAAATAAAAAGGAAAATTTTGAAAGTCAAATCACAGAACAAAATAATGATGATATAATTAAATCAAACACAAATTCAATTAAAGCCGTTGCGATGATCAGATCATATAGACAAAGAGGTCATCTAATTGCAAAGCTTGATCCATTAGGATTGTTAAAATCAGATTATTTAGAGGAACTTCATCCAGAGTCTTATGGATTTAAAAAAGAAGATTATCAAAAAAAAATTTTTTTAGACAATGTCACTAATAAGCAATACTCAAATATTAATGACATATTAAAATTCTTAAAGGATAAGTATTGCGGTTCTTTAGGTTATGAATATATGCATATTTCAAATCCCACTGAAAGAAAATGGTTTAGAGATCGTGTTGAAAAGACAGATGATTTTAACTTTACACAAAACGGTAAAGAGGCAATTCTTAACAAACTAATACAAGCTGAGGGTTTTGAAAAATTTCTTCATACAAAATATGTTGGGACTAAAAGATTTGGTCTTGATGGCGGTGAAAGCTTAATTCCTGCACTTGAACAAATAATTAAAATTGGTGGTCAGTCAAATGTCAAAGAAGTAAAAATTGGAATGTCTCATAGAGGTCGACTAAACGTATTGGCCAATGTTCTTCAAAAATCTTACAAAAGAATATTTAATGAGTTTGCAGGAGAAATAAGTTCAAAGTCTAAAGATGATACTGGAGATGTTAAATATCATTTAGGTGCCTCATCTAACAGAGAGTTTGATGGAAATTCAGTTCATGTAAGTTTGACAGATAATCCCTCACATTTAGAAGCAGTTAATCCAGTCGTTTTAGGTCAAACTAGAGCAAAACAATTTTTTCATAAAGATAAAGAGAGAAAAAAAGTAATTCCGATTCTTATTCATGGAGATGCAGCCTTCGCTGGACAAGGAGTGGTAGCTGAATGTTTTGCAATGTCTGGTCTTCCAGGACATAATACAGGTGGCACAATTCACATTATAGTAAACAATCAAATAGGTTTTACAACAAGCCCAAGATTTGCAAGATCTTCACCATATCCTTCAGATATAGCAAAAATGGTTGAAGCACCAATTATTCATGTGAATGGTGATGATCCAGAGGCGGTTGTTTATGCAGCAAGAATTGCAACAGACTTTAGGTTAAAATTTAATAGAGACGTTGTCATTGATTTGATTTGTTATAGAAGATTTGGACATAATGAGGGAGATGAGCCTTCATTCACTCAGCCTTTAATGTATAAAAAGATAAGATCTCATCCCTCAACTATCAAAGTTTATGGTGAAAAACTGGTAAGTGAAGGATCAATTACAAATGATTATTTAAATAATTCCATTAAAAAATTTAAGGATTTATTAGATGACCAATTTAAAAATGCAAAAAATTATAAACCAAAAATAGAGTGGTTTGAGGGGACATGGTCAAGATATAGACCAGAGCGAGGAAAAGACAAAAGAGGAGTTACAGGCTCTGACACTAAAAAATTAAGAAATATTTCTGATAAAATAAATACAATACCGACTGAAATAAACATTCACAAAACAATTGCAAAAATTTTTGAAAATCGTAAAGTTTCAGTTTCTAATGGTAAAGGCATAGATTGGTCTACTGCGGAGTCATTGGCTTTTGGTTCATTATTGGAGGAAGGTTATCCAGTAAGACTTGTAGGTCAAGATTCAGGAAGAGGTACATTTAGTCAAAGACATTCTGTTTTAAGAAATCAAATAGATAATTCGAGATATATCCCTTTAAATAATATTTCAAATAAACAAAAAAATTTTGAAATAGTAGATAGTTTTTTATCGGAATTAGCTGTTCTAGGATTTGAATATGGATATAGTTTAGTTGAACCTAATACTCTTACTATCTGGGAGGCTCAATTTGGAGATTTTGCTAATGGTGCGCAAGTAGTTATCGATCAATTCATAGCTTCTGGTGAACGAAAATGGTCAAGAGCCTCTGGTCTAGTAATGTTGTTACCACATGGATATGAGGGTCAAGGACCTGAACATTCATCAGCGAGGTTAGAAAGGTTTTTGCAATTATGTTCAAATGATAATATGCAAGTCATGAATTGCACAACTCCTGCAAATTATTTCCATGCTTTGAGGAGACAAATGCATAGAGACTTTAGAAAACCATTAATTATTATGACACCTAAATCTTTATTACGTCATAAACATTGTGTTTCTAATTTGGATGATTTTAGTAAAAAAAATTCATTTCATAGAGTTTTATGGGATCATGCTATTGATCCAAAAGTAAAAGGATTTATTAAACTAAAAAAACCGAAAAAAATTGAAAAAGTGATTCTTTGTTCGGGAAAAGTTTACTTTGATTTACTTGAAGCAAGAGAAAAAATAAAAAAAAACAACGTAGTGTTATATAGGATTGAACAACTCTACCCTTTTCCTGCAAAAGCACTTGCTAATGAGCTTAAACCATATGCAAAAAATGCAAAATTTTATTGGTGTCAAGAAGAACCTAAAAATATGGGTGCTTGGTTTTCAGTCAGAGATTATATCCAATGGACATTAGATAATATAAAGGCTAAAAATAATATAATTTCTTATATTGGAAGAAGTCCAGATGCATCACCTGCAACAGGATATGCCAAGAGACATGTTTCTCAACAACAAGAAATTATAAAGAAAGTTTTTGAATAAATATTAATGAGTGAAAAGATATTAGTTCCAGTTCTTGGGGAAAGTATCACAGAGGCAACAGTCTCTAAGTGGTTAAAAAATGAAGGTGACCCCGTTGAAGCTGATGAACCACTTGTTGAACTAGAAACTGATAAAGTAAATTTAGAGGTGCCTTCACCGGTGTCTGGTATTCTTACAAAAATAAATTCAAAAAATGGATCGGTCGTTGAAGTTGGTGCTGATTTAGGATCTGTTTCCGAGAGTGAGACTAAATCTAGAGAAAATCAGGAAATTAAAAAGATACAACCCACTGTGAAAGTTGATAAGGAAAATTTGATAGATGAAGATGATAAAGATGAGGAGATGGAAGTTTTTCAAGATAATGTTGAAGAAGAAAAACCACTAATTCTTACGAAAGAGGTCGAACCAACAAAAGCAGAAGTTGAGACAAAAATCGATCAAACTTTATCTCCAGCTGTAAGAAAAATTGTAACTGAGAATAAAATAGACATCAGTTCAGTCAAAGGTTCAGGAAAAGACGGCAGAGTTTTAAAAGGTGATTTAATTAATTTAATGGGCGTCAATCCTCCTCCATCTGAAAGAAAAATAAAATATGGTCAAGAAGAAAGAATTAAAATGACCAGGTTAAGACAAACCATTGCTAAAAGATTAAAACAAGCACAGGATAATGCAGCTCTACTGACAACATTTAATGAAGTTGATATGTCAAATGTAATGATGATGAGAAAAGAAAATCAAGATGATTTTCAAAATCGCTATGGTGTAAAATTAGGTTTTATGTCTTTTTTTGTTAAAGCAAGCATAGTAGCATTAAAAAATTTCCCAGCGATAAACGCTGAAATTGAAGGTGATACAATTGTTTATAAAAATTATTATAATATAAGTTTTGCAGTTGGTACTGAAAAAGGATTGGTCGTACCAGTCCTCAAAAACGCAGATGAATTGTCTTTTGCAGATATTGAAAAAAATATTAAAGAAATTTCTGAAAAAGCAAAAAATGGGAAATTGACAATTGAAGATCTTCAAGGTGGAACTTTTACCATCAGTAATGGAGGTGTTTATGGTTCAATGCTTTCAACTCCTATTCTTAATCTTCCGCAATCAGGTGTCTTGGGTATGCACAATATAGTTGATAGACCAATCGTAGTTGATGGAGAAATCAAGATCAGACCCATAATGTACTTGGCATTATCATACGATCATAGAATTGTTGATGGTAAAGAGTCTGTTTCTTTTTTAAAAATGATCAAAGAAAATTTAGAGGAACCAAGAAGGCTATTTTTAGATATTTAAATGACAGATAAATTTCAAGCAGTAGTAATTGGCGGAGGACCTGGAGGTTATGTTTGTGCAATAAGATTGGCACAATTAGGCCTTAAAACTGCATGTATAGAGTCTAGGGGTTCACTGGGTGGTACTTGTTTGAATGTTGGATGCATACCTTCTAAAAGTTTATTAAATTTATCTGAGGAGTTTCATAATGCACAAAGTCTATCAAATAAAGGAATTGAAATTGGTGAGGTAAAATTAAACTTGTCAAAAATGATGAAGAATAAGGATAAAGCAGTTATGATTTTGACCAAAGGAGTAGAATTCCTTCTTAAAAAAAATAAAGTCACATATTTTAAAGGTACCGGAAGTTTCAAATCTAAAAATGATATTGTAATCAAAGATAACGATAATAAAGAGACAATTATACAAACTGAAAATACTATAATTGCTACTGGTTCAGTTCCAGTATCATTACCAGGCATTGAAATTGATGAAAAAGTAATTGTTTCATCCACTGGAGCACTTAAATTAGAACAAGTCCCCAAAAAAATGGTCGTAGTTGGTGGAGGATACATAGGTTTAGAGATGGGATCTGTATGGTCTAGACTTGGTTCAGAAGTCCATGTAGTCGAATTTCTAGATCATATCACACCAGGTATGGATAAAGAGATTTCAAGTGAGTTTATGAAAATTCTAAAAAAACAAGGTATCAATTTTCATATGCAGCATAAAGTAGAAAAAATTAAAAAGAATAACAACAATGCAATTGTTTCAACTTTAAACGAAAATGGTACCAAAAAAGATTTTGAATGTGATGTAGTATTAATATCTGTTGGTCGAAAGCCGAATACAGAGGGACTAAATCTTCAAAAAATTGGAGTGGAATTAGATGAAAAAAAAAGAATAAAAACAGACAAAAATTTTAAAACTAATCAAAATAATATTTATGCGATAGGAGATGTAATAAGTGGTCCCATGTTAGCTCATAAAGCTGAAGATGAGGGAATTGCAGTTGCAGAAAATATAGCAGGGCAATCAGGTCATGTTAACTATGATACTATTCCTGGTGTGATTTATACAAGTCCAGAAGTTGCCTCTATTGGAAAAACAGAGGAACAATTAAAAGAGCTGAAAATAAATTATAAAATTGGAAAATTTTCATTTATGGCTAACTCTAGAGCAAAAGCCATTGATGACACCGAAGGTTTTGTAAAAATTCTTGCTGATGAAAAAACTGATCAAGTATTGGGAGCACACTTAATAGGTCCACACGCTGGAGAATTAATTGCTGAGATTGGAATTGCGATGGAGTTTGGAGCAAGTTCAGAAGATATAGCGCGTACATGTCATGCTCATCCTACTTTTTCAGAAGCAGTAAAAGAAGCAGCTTTATCAGTAGAGAAAAGAGCTATACACTCTTAATTGGTAAATTTTTGGTAAAAAAATAATGAAAAAAGCTAGGGTAGGTATAATTGTTGATAACCTAAACTCATCGAAACAAATTTTTGACTTTATTACGGCGTCACAAAAATCAAATAATTATGAAGTAAGCCATATTATAATTCAAAAAGTTAGTTCAAAAAAAAATCAAAATTTTTTAGAAAAATCATCAGAGTATATAAAAAGAAGAGGTTTTAAAAAATTTGTATCTGCTGCTGGATTTAAAATGTTGACCATATTAGAGTCAATGATTTTAAAGAGATTTAAAGTTTTTTCAGATTTCTTTGATGAGTATTCTCTTAAAGAATTTAATATTGAATCAATTGAAGTTGAACCAGAAATATCAGAAAATGGTCTTTTTTATACTTATACTGAAATTGATTTACAAAAAATTAGATCACTAAATTTAAATCTTTTAATACGTGGTGGATCTGGAATTTTAAAAGGAGAAATTTTAGAACTTTGCAAAAATGGCATAATTTCATTTCATCATGGTGATAATGATTTTTATCGTGGTGGACCGCCGGGATTTTGGGAAATAATCAATAAAGAAACAAGAACCGGATTTATAATACAAAGACTTGGAAATGAGCTTGATAATGGTGAAGTATTATTTAAAGGTTATTTTACTACTCATTGGATTTATACAATAAATTTAATTAATCTCTTGGAAAAATCTAATATTTTTCTTCATCACATAGTGGATGAAATAACATCACATAACCCTAAGGAAAGACTTAAATTTGACAAAAAAACTACAGGGAAAATTTATTCAATACCTTCACTTTATATTTTATTATCCTATTTATTTTCTACTTTAAAAAAAATTTTAATTAAGATTTTAAATAAAAATTTTTTAAATAATTACAAATGGAATATTGCCTATAAATTTACGAATGAATGGCAGGGTGTAAATCTTCACCAAGCAAAAATAATACCTAATCCTCCAAGCCGATACCTTGCAGACCCTTTTATTATCAAAAAAGGAGATAATCACTATTGTTTTGTTGAGGATTATAATTGTAAGACCAATAAGGGTTGTATTTCTGTTTACGAAATTAATAATAATTCATTCAAAGAACTGGGGGTAGTGCTAGAAGAAAATTTTCATCTTTCTTATCCATTTTTATTTTATCACGAAAAAGAATTGTATATGTGTCCAGAAACACATGAGGCCAAAGATATAAGATTGTATAAATGTGTCGATTTTCCTCTAAAGTGGAAATTTGCTAAAACTCTAATAAAAAATGTTTCAGCAGTAGATACTAATATTTTTTATAAAGATAAAAAATGGTGGTTGCTTACTACTTTATCAAATAGTTCTTTATTAGATCATAACTCTCAATTACACGTTTTTAGCTGTGAAAATATTCTTTCTGATGATTGGAAGCCTCATAAAAAAAATCCAGTAATATTTGATCCTTTTTTTGCAAGAAATGCTGGATTAATAATTGAAGATAATAATTTTTATAGAGTTTATCAAAAACCGGGTTTCAATAGATATGGCGAATCATTGGGGGTAGCAAAAATTGAAGAATTAAATGAAGATAATTATAAAGAACAGAGTAAATTTGAAGTTTCACCTAATTTTTTAAAAGATATTGAAGGCACGCATACATACAATTTTTCTAATGGTCTTTTAGTTTTAGACTTTTTAAAAACTTCAAAAAAATAAAACTAAATAATAAATATTTATAAGTTGTTATATAATAAACTATGCAATTTCCGATTCTTTTGCCTAATATTTTTAATTATCCTTTTACATATGAAAGTAACTTAAATTTAAGTGTAGGAGATTTTGTAGAGGTACCATTTGGTACTTCAAAAAAGATTGGCGTTGTATGGAATGAATTTGAAAAAAAAAACGAAAAAAATTTTAAGATAAAAAGAATAATTAAGAAATTAGACATTCCAAAACTAAATATAAAAACTTTAAATTTCTTAAACTGGTTTTCAGAATACAATCTTATATCTAAGGGTATGGCTTTAAAAATGACTTTGTTAAGTGGCAAACCTATTGGGAAATTTGAAGATAAATTTTATAAAGAATTTCAAATTGAAAAAAAAAAAAATTTATATCGGCTAACAAAGGATCAGAAAGTCTCTCTAAATGAAATTAATAACTCAAATCAAAATTTTAATGTTCATGTGTTGCAAGGTACTACTGGATCTGGAAAAACAATAGTTTATTTTGAAGCGTTAAAAGTTATTTTAAAAAAAGGTTATCAAGGTTTAATTATGTTACCAGAGATTGGTTTAACCAACCAATTTGAAAAAAAATTTTTAGAATTTTTTGGAATAGAGCCGGCAATCTGGCATTCTGGTATTTCAAAAAAAAATAAAGAAATAATTTGGAGCGGTATAGTAACAGGAAAAATAAAAGTCGTTATTGGTGCTAGATCTGCACTTTTTTTACCATTTAAAAAATTAGGATTAATAATCGTTGATGAGGAACACGATCAATCATACAAACAAGATGAAGGTGTAATTTATAATGCACGTGATATGGCAATTTCAAGGGCATCTTTTGAGAATATACCCGTAAATTTAATAACAGCTATTCCATCAGTTGAGACTTTTCAGAATATAAAAAAAAAAAAATATAAATTATCAAAGCTAGAAAATAGATATCAAAACGCATCTCTGCCTAACTATGAAATAATTGATTTAAATAATGCTAAGATGGAAAAACAATCTTGGATATCAAATGAAATTATTGAAAAAGTAAATATTCATTTAAAAAAAAAAGATCAAATTTTATTTTTTTTAAATAGAAGAGGATTTTCACCTAATGTGCTATGTAAAAAATGTTATGATACATTTTCATGTCCAAATTGTTCTATAAATTTAGTTTACCATAAGATAAAGGGAAATTTATTATGTCATTATTGTGGATACAAAACCTATTTAGAAAGAAATTGTAAAAAAGATGGAAAATGTGACTTTATATTTAGTGGTCCAGGTGTAGAGAGAATTTCTGAGGAAGTAAAAAAAAAATTCCCTAACAAAATAGTAGAAATTTTTTCTAGTGACACTATGAATAAAAAAAGTTCAAAAGATAAGTTAGAAAAAATTACAAATAATGAAATTGAAATTTTAGTTGGCACTCAATTGATTTCAAAGGGGTTTCATTTTCCAAATTTAAATTGCATTGTAGTAATAGATATTGATTTATCATCTAATGGTCATGATTTAAGAAGTGCAGAAAAAAATTTACAACTCTATCACCAATTATCGGGCAGAGCGGGTAGAACTGGAAAATCAGCCACAATCTATTTTCAATCTTATAATATAAATAACAATATGATTTCGGATATTACTAATAAAAATCCTGAAAATTTTCTGGAAAAGGAAATTAGAATTAGAAAAATAAATAATCTTCCTCCATTTCAAAGATTTATTTCTTTAATTTTGACTGGTGATAATGAAAATAAATTAGAAAAAGAGGCCTTAAGATTTAAATTTTTTTTAGAAAATAAGATTAGTGGAAAAATATTAGGTCCAGTGAATGCACCAATATTTAGATTGAAGAGAAAATATCGTGTTAGGCTTTTAATAAGAGGGCTTAAAACATTAAAGTTACAGAATTCATTAGCAAAGTTAATACCTAAATATAAATTTACCTCAGGAATAAAACTTTCAGTTGATGTTGATCCAATAAGCTTCAATTAATCCAAAAAAAATGCTTTTTTTGACAAACGTGTTACTTGAAGACCAGTTGGTCATATGTTAATTAACTCGAGAATTATTAATAAATCTTCAATATTTAATAGGTATAAATTTGAGTAAAAATAAAGAATTTTCCAGCACTTCAGCTAGTAGATATTCTTTAGCTTTATACGAGCTTGCCGAAGAGGCAAATTTACTTCCACAAATCGAGGAAAATTCTTTGGCATATTTACATTTAATCGATCAAAGTAAAGAATTTAATAGTTTTTTAAAAGACCCCACTTTAAGTCAAAATATTCTAACAGATATTAATAATAGGATTTCTAATAACTTTAAATTAGAAAATTTATTTAAAAATTTTTTAAATTTTTTAATTTTAAAAAGAAGATATTTTTATACTGAAAAAATTCTAAAAAGTTTTATTGAAATATGTTCAGAGAAAAGAGGTGAGTTGAAAGCTGAAATTAAATCTGCAAAATCCTTAACTCAAGATGAGATTAAAAAAATTACAGATGAGTTATCTAACAATTTTAAATCAAAGATTAAATTGAATTATAAACAAGATGAAAGTTTAATTGGAGGTTTGATTGTGCAAGTTGGAAGTACTATGATTGATACTTCTATAAAAAGTAAATTACAACAAATTGAAAATAGAATGATAGAGGCATAATATGGATATAAATCCCTCAGAAGTTACAAAGATATTAAAAGAACAAATCAAAAATTTTGGTGAAAAGGCTGAAATTTCTGAGGTTGGTCAAGTTTTGTCAGTTGGAGATGGTATAGCAAGAATTTATGGCTTAGACAATGTCCAGGCTGGTGAAATGGTAGAATTTTCTGACGGTTCAAAAGGTATGGCTTTAAATTTAGAAAGTGAAAATGTAGGTGTTGTAATTTTTGGAGATGATCGAAATATTAAAGAGGGAGATGTAGTAAAAAGAACGGGAAGTATTGTTGATACTCCTGTCGGAAAAGAATTATTAGGAAGAGTCGTTGATGGATTGGGAAATCCAATTGATGGAAAAGGACCATTAGATAAAAGTGTTAAAAAAAGTAGAGTTGAAGTTAAGGCTCCTGGTATTATTCCAAGACAGTCTGTAAGTGAACCAATGCAAACAGGTTTAAAATCAATTGATAGTCTAGTTCCAATTGGAAGAGGTCAACGAGAATTAATTATTGGAGATCGTCAAACTGGCAAAACTGCAGTCGCAGTTGACACAATCATCAACCAAAAAAAGATTAATGAGTCTGGAGATGAAAAACAAAAACTTTATTGTATTTATGTTGCGGTTGGTCAAAAAAGATCAACTGTAAGACAAATTCAAAAAACTTTAGAAGAAGCTGGTGCAATGGAATATACAACTATAGTAGCAGCAACAGCATCAGACTCAGCTCCACTTCAATTTTTGGCTCCTTACACGGGGTGTGCAATGGGAGAATATTTTAGAGACAATGGCATGCATGCTCTAATTATTTATGATGATTTATCAAAGCAAGCAGTTGCCTACCGACAAATGTCACTAATCTTAAGAAGACCACCAGGCAGAGAAGCATACCCAGGTGATGTATTTTATCTTCATAGTAGATTACTGGAAAGAGCTGCTAAATTAAGTGATGAACATGGTGGAGGTTCATTGACAGCTCTTCCGATCATTGAAACCCAAGGTGGAGACGTTTCTGCTTACATTCCAACTAACGTAATTTCAATTACTGACGGACAAATTTTTTTAGAAACTGAATTATTTAACCAAGGTATAAGACCAGCAATTAATGTTGGACTCTCTGTTTCTAGGGTTGGATCAGCAGCGCAAACAAAAGCTATGAAAAAAGTATCAGGATCAATGAAGCTCGAATTGGCACAATATAGAGAAATGGCAGCTTTTGCTCAATTTGGATCTGATTTAGATGCCTCAACTCAACAGCTTTTAAATAGAGGATCTAAATTAACTGAGTTATTAAAACAAAAACAATATTCACCAATGACTGTTGCTGAACAGGTGATATCTGTATTTTGTGGAGTAAAAGGATATTTAGATGATATTGATTTAAAAGATATTGCTGACTTTGAGAATAGAATTATTGAACGATGTAAATCTGATAAACCAGAGTTAATACAATCTATTTTAAGTTCTGGTAAGTTAGAGGAAGAAACTGAAAAAACTTTAATTGAAGTAATTACCAATCTTAAGAAAAACTTTAAATCTTAATTAATTTATGGCAAGTTTGGACGATTTAAAAAAAAGAATAACAAGTGTAAAATCTACACAAAAAATTACAAAAGCTATGAAAATGGTAGCCGCAGCTAAATTAAAAAGAGCTCAAGATAGCGCTGAAAAAGGAAGGCCATATTCTGAAAAAATGAATAATATAATTTTAAATTTATCTAGTGGTATCTCCGATAAAGAAGCAGCTCCTAAATTACTATCGGGCTCAGGGAAAGAACAAGTTCACCTTTGTGTTGTGCTGACATCAGATAGAGGTTTATGTGGAGGTTTTAATGCAAATATAATTAAAAAAGCTAAAAGTTATTTTGCCAAGTTAAATAAAGAGGGTAAGGAATTAAAGATTATTACAGTTGGTTCTAAAGGAAATGATCAGTTGAAAAGGGTTTATGGAAATAAAATTATTGAGAACATCTCTTTTAAAAATTCGAAAAATGCAAATTATTTTGATGCCGAAAAAGTTGGAAAAATAGTTATTGAAAAGTTTGAAAAAGAAGAATTTGATATTTGTACTATTTTTTACAATCAATTTAAAAACGTAATAACTCAAATACCTCAAGCTCAACAAATTATCCCTTTAAATACAAAAAGCGATGATCAAAATAATTCAGAAGATAATTACGAATTTGAACCAGATGAGGATGAAATTTTAAGTAATTTATTGCCAAAAAATATTTCGACGCAAATATTTAAAGCGATGTTAGAAAATTCAGCTAGCGAACAAGGCGCAAGAATGAGTGCAATGGATAATGCAACTCGAAACGCAGGTGAAATGGTTGATAAACTTACTATTGAATATAATAGAAGTCGTCAGGCAGCAATTACAAAAGAACTAATAGAAATAATATCAGGAGCAGAAAGTTTATAATTATGAGCAAGGGAATAATTACACAAGTTATAGGAGCAGTTGTTGATGTAAAGTTTGAAGGTGATTTACCAGAAATATTAACAGCTTTAGAATGTAAAAATGGAAATAATAGATTAGTGCTTGAAGTAGCTCAACACTTGGGAGAGTCTACTGCAAGAACAATTGCGATGGACGCTACTGAAGGATTAAAAAGAGGTGATGAAGTAATAAATACAAATGCTCCAATTAAAGTACCAGTAGGACCTGAAACTTTAGGAAGAATTATAAATGTTGTTGGGGAACCGATAGATGAACGAGGAGAAGTAAAAACTAAAGAAAATTGGCCAATCCATAGACCAGCGCCAGAATTTAATGATCAATCCACAGAAACAGAAATACTTGTAACTGGAATTAAAGTAATTGATCTTTTAGCTCCATATGCAAAAGGAGGAAAGATAGGTTTGTTTGGTGGTGCGGGTGTTGGAAAAACTGTTTTAATTATGGAATTAATCAACAACGTTGCTAAAGCTCATGGAGGCTTTTCAGTTTTTGCGGGTGTAGGTGAAAGAACTAGAGAAGGGAATGATCTTTATCATGAAATGATGGAGTCAGGGGTAATAAAATCTGAGGGTCCTGGTTCTAAGGCCGCTTTAGTTTATGGACAAATGAATGAACCCCCTGGGGCAAGAGCTAGAGTGGCACTTACAGGATTAACAGTTGCAGAATATTTTAGAGATCAAGAAGGACAAGATGTTCTTTTTTTCGTTGATAATATATTCAGGTTTACTCAAGCAGGTTCTGAAGTATCAGCATTATTAGGGAGAATTCCATCTGCAGTAGGATATCAGCCAACATTGGCAACTGATATGGGAAATTTACAAGAGAGAATCACCACAACTAATAAAGGTTCTATTACATCAGTACAGGCAATTTATGTACCTGCCGATGACTTAACGGATCCTGCACCAGCAACCTCATTTGCTCATCTAGATGCAACAACTGTACTCTCAAGACAAATAGCTGAAATAGGTATCTATCCTGCAGTTGACCCATTAGACTCAACTTCAAGAATTCTTGACCCTAGAATTGTTGGTGATGAGCATTATCGAGTAGCTCGTGAGGTACAAAAAATATTACAAACATATAAATCATTACAAGATATTATTGCTATTCTAGGTATGGATGAATTATCAGAGGAAGATAAATTAGTCGTAGCGAGAGCTAGAAAAATACAAAGGTTTTTATCTCAACCATTCTTTGTAGCTGAGGTATTTACAGGATCACCAGGAAAACTAGTTGATTTAGAGTCAACAATTAAGGGTTTCGATGCAATTTGCAAAGGTGAATATGACCATCTTCCAGAAGCAGCATTTTATATGGTTGGAACCATTGAAGAAGCCATCGAAAAAGCTGAAAAAATGTCTAAAGATGCAGCAGCTTAATGAGTGATGAATTTAAAATAGAAATAGTTAATCCAGAGAAATCCTTTTTATCAAAAGAGGATGTTAATGAAGTAGTTGTTCCTGCATTTGAAGGAGAAATGGGGATACTAAAAGATCATATTTCTATAATTTCATTTTTAAAACCAGGTATCATTACAATTCAAGCAAAATCTGGTGAAGAAAAGTATTATGTTGAGGATGGAATTATCGAATTTAAAAATAATACTTTATCAATTTTAACTAGCTACATTCTTAATTTAAAAGACATTGAGAAAAATAAACTGCTGGAATTATTAAAAAATGCGGAAGAAGAGTCTAATAAACCAGAAATTAGTGATCAATTGAAATATCTGGCTGATCAAAAAGTTGAAACTTTAAAGTCTATCAATTAATTATTATTTTTATTTTTTCTTTAAGTTCTTTATATACATGATATTTGAAATCTACTACTACTTCAGTTATTTTATCTAATTCAATCCACTTCCACTCTAAAAATTCTGGTTTATTTGTTTTAATATTTATATCTTCATCTTTGCCCAGGTATCTCATTAAAAACCATTTTTGTTTTTGTCCCTTATATTTACCTTTCCAAATAATACCTAATAAATTTTTTGGTAGCTCGTAGGTAATTGTGCCTGCTATTTCTGTTACAAGCTCTACATTTTTGATACTAGTCTCTTCCTCTAATTCTCTATAAGCGGCAGCTAAAAAATCTTCTCCATCATCTACTCCACCTTGTGGCATCTGCCAAAAATTTTTTGGATTATCAATTCGTTTTGCTACAAAAACTTTATTCTCCTTGTTAAGGACAACAATTCCCACTCCACTTCTAAGTGGTAAATTTCTAAATTTTTCTTCCATATTAGCCTTTGAGAAGTTTGATGGCGTATTCTAACTGATTGTCAGTTTCAGTTTTGATTCTGAAATCATCGTTTTCCTCATCAATTTCTATATCTGGAGATACACCAACTTCAGAAATAGATTTTCCGGAAGGAAGATAATATTTAGCTACTGTAAGCCTAATTGCACCATCATTTTTAAGGGGGATGATAGATTGCACTGAACCTTTACCATAACTATTTTCACCTAATAAAATTGCTCTTTTGTGATCTTTAAGAGCTCCTGCAACTATTTCTGATGCTGATGCAGATCCATAGTTAATAAGAACAATCAAGACTTTTCCATTTGTAAGGTCTCCTTTTTTTGCAAACCATTTTCTATTTTCAGAAGGTTTTCTACTTTTTGTGGATACGATCTCTCCATTATCTAAAAAAAAGTCAGAGATTTTTATTGCTTGAGAAAGTAGTCCGCCAGGATTGTTTCTTAAATCTAAAATGTATGACTTAACATCTTTATTTTTTTCTAATTTTTTAATTTCTCTTTCTATTTGTTTGCCACTATTTTCATTAAACGAGGTTAGTCTTAAGTAACCTATACTTTTTTCTAAAATGTCAGCTTTAACAGATTGAATTTGTATAATCTCTCTTACAACATTAAATATTAGAGCTTTTCTCTCTCCACGTCTTCGAATTGTGAGTTCAATTCCTGATCCAACTGGCCCCCTCATTAAATCGACAGCTTCGCTGAGAGATTTCCCCTGAACTTGAACATCATTAATTTTAACAATATAGTCGCCTGCTTTAATCCCTGCTCTAGATGCTGGAGTGTCATCTATGGGAGAAATGACTTTTACAACACCTGACTCCATACTTACCTCAATACCAAGACCCCCAAATTCACCACTAGTCTCAGTCTGCATTTCATTAAATATTTCTGGAGACATGTATGCCGAGTAAGGATCAAGAGATTGTAGAAGACCATTGATTGCAGAGTCCATACTCTCAGATTGATTAATTTCATCTACATACTCTTTATTGATTTTTTCAAGCACTTCTCCAAATAAATCAATTTTTTTGTAAATATCATTTTCAGCTGAATTCACTTGCTGAAATAGAAAACAAAATAAAAATAATGTTAATATTTTTTTCATTAGATAATTAATTTTTCTTTGGGTATTAGCTCAGACCACATTTTTTCAAGTTCATAAAATTTTCTTTTTTCTGGGTGAAAAATATGAACAATTAAGTCTATACCATCAATTAATTTCCATTCACTACTATCTGCGCCCTCAATTTTTGAATTTTTTATGCCATTGTCTTTAAATTTTTCTAAAACTTGCTCAGACAAAGATTGTATGTGCCTAGATGAAGTGCCGCTCGCAATAATCATAAAATCAGCCATAGAACTTTTGTCTTTGAGATCTATGCTTATTATGTCCTGAGCCTTGTTAATATCCAATGTTTTGATGATAGAATTTTTTAAATCTGAAATTTTATCCATTAATTAATTTTAGACTATCAAATTTTCCTTAATTGAGAAGATGAAATATTGACTTTATTAAAATAAACAAATTTAAATTTCTCACTTTTAAGGGTTTTATATGTCTTTGAATTTAATGATTTTTTCTTATATCCATATCTATCAAAAACTAAAATATTACATTTTTCTGAAATCTGTTTCCATTTATGCCATTTATGGAAATTAACTAAATTATCTGCACCCATTAAGAAAAAAATTTCATTTTTTTTATTTTTGTTGAAGTAATTAATAAGATTTATTGTTTTGTTTGATTTAATTTTATTTTCATAAAATTTGACTTCAATAAATTTATTTTTTTTAATAATCTTTTTACATCCTTTAATTCTAGATTGCAGGCTTAAAGAACTTTTTATTTTAAAAGGATTTTTTTTTGTAATGGCCCATATAATCTTTTCAAGTTTAAATCTTTTTACTGCTTCTTTAGATATAGCTAGATGACCATTGTGAGCAGGATCAAATGAACCACCTAAAATTCCAATTCTTTTTTTTTTTAAATTCAAATTACTTCCTTACTTGGCCTTTGCTGGTGACTTGATATTTATAGGAAATAAGTTGATTAAGTCCTACGGGACCTCTAGGTGGAAGTGTGTTGGTTGAGATTCCCACCTCGCCACCAAACCCAAATTCACCTCCATCAGCAAATTGTGTTGAAGTATTGTGCATAGCTATTGAACTTTTTACTTCACCTAAAAATTTTTTTGCTGCTTTTTTGTTTTGAGTAATAATACAATCCGTATGCATGGTTCCATATTTGTTAATATGCGCTATAGCTTCATCTATATTTTTTACTGATTTCACAGATACAACAGGCGACAAATATTCTTTTGACCAATCTTTTATTGAAGCTTTCTGAATTTTTTTATCATAAAGTTTTCTTATCTTATTATCACCAATAATTTTACATCCATTTTCTTCTAAATTTTTTAAAATTTTATTTCCAAATTTCTTGATTATTTTTTCGTGTAAAAGAATTGTTTCGGTTGCTCCACATATTGCGGTATTCCTCATTTTAGCATTTTGAACTATTTTATTTGCAATCTTAGGATTTGCATTTTTATCTACATAAGAATGACAAACACCTTCCAAATGACCAATTGTTGGAACAGATGACAAATCCTGCACTTTTTTAACTAAACCTTTCCCACCTCTTGGAATTATTACATCAATAAATTTACTCATTTTTTGCAGAAGAAAATCAACAACACTTCTTTTTTTAGGTTTTAAAAACTGAACAAAATTTTCATCAACACTATTTTTCTTTAGTGATTTTCTAAAGAATTTTGTGAGAATAAGATTAGAATAATAAGCTTCAGATCCACCTTTTAAAATGACTGCATTCCCAGACTTAAAACATAACGATGCAACATCTGCTGTAACGTTGGGTCTACTTTCGTATATAACGCCAATTACACCAATAGGTATCGAAACTTTTGATATTACTAAACCATTTGGCCTCTTCCATTTTTCTAAAATGACATTTGTAGGATCCCTTAAACTAATAATTTTTTTAATAGAATTGGTTATCGCAATTATTTTTTTGTCATTTAATATTAATCTTTCGATTAAATTATTTTTAATACCTTTTTTGTAGGCATTCTTAATATCTTTTTTATTTTCATTAATTATTAATTTTTTGTTCTTTAAGATTAGAAGACGATAATCTTTTAGAACTTTGTCTTTTTTTTTTGTACTTAAACTTTTATTAATAGCTTTTTTTGATTTTTTTCCAATATCAGTTAGTAGCTTTTGCATTAAACCTCGACCATATCATCTTTATGAACAACTTCAGATTTTGTTATATATCCAAGTTTTTTTTCAATCTCATTTGAGTGACAACCCATTATCTTATTTATTTCTTCAGAAGAAAAAGAGCTTAAACCTCTCGCAAACTCTTTGTTTTTAGTATCAAGAATCTTTATATGATCACCTTTATTAAATTTCCCTGATAAATTAATAATCCCTGCTGCCAATAAACTTTTACCACCAACTAGTGCTTTTTTAGCACCATCATCTATGACAAGTATCCCTTTTGGTGAAACAGAACTTATTATCCATTTTTTTCGCGCATGTAATTTAGATATTCTTGATTCAAATAAAGTACAAATATTCTTTTTTTCAATTTGTTGTATAGGATTTAAATATAATCCGTTTGCAATAATCATATTACATCCTGCCAAATTACAAATCTTAGCAGCTTCAATTTTGGTATTCATTCCACCCTTACCAAACTCTGTAACCCCTTTTATGTAAATTTTTTTCATATCTTTGTCTAGATTATTCACTTTCTTTATTAATTTTGCGTCTTTAAATAATTTTGGATTTTTTGTGAAAAGTCCATCTACATCAGATAATAATATTAAAGTATCGGCATTAGTTATCTGTGCAACTCGAGAGGCAAGTCTATCATTATCACCATATTTTATTTCTGACGTTGCAATTGTATCGTTTTCATTAACGATGGGTATGTAATCCAACTTAAATAAGTTCTCAAATGTCCTTTTAGCATTTATTGATCTTCTTCTCTCTTCGGTATCATCCAAAGTTAGCAAAATTTGTGAAATATTAATCTTTAATTTTGAAAAAGTTTGAGAAAATAAATTCATAAGTTCGATTTGACCTACAGAGGCTATCGCTTGACTTTTATCAAGCTTTAAATTTGATTTATTGTAATTCATTTTTTTACATCCAAGTGCAATTGCTCCAGAACTTACAATGATAATCTTTTTATTTTTAGATTTTAGTTTTTGAATATCTTTAGCAAAAGAAGAAAGCCATTTTTTTCTTATCTTTTTTTTATTATCTACAATCAGTGATGATCCAATTTTTATTACTATAATTTTCGAATTTTTAAGATGCATAACCAACTAATTTTGCTTTAATTTTGGAAATATATTTCTTCTTTATTGTAGAAATTGTAATAATTTCTGATTTAGTGATTTTTTTCAGATTTTTCTCAATTTTTTTCATTTCTTTATCGTCAATTAAATCAGTTTTATTTAAAACAATAAGCTCTCTTTTTTTTGCAAGTTTGGAACTATAGCTCTTTAATTCTTTTTTTACCTGATTGTAACTTTTTTTTATATCATCGTTTGTTATATCGATCATGTGTAAAAGAGATTTACACCTCTCTATGTGTTTTAAAAATTGTATTCCCAAACCTGTTCCTTTATGTGCTCCCTCTACTAATCCAGGAATGTCTGCAATTGTAACTTCTTTATCATCATAGCTTGCCACACCAAGATTAGGATTTAGTGTTGTAAATTCATAATTTGCAATTTTAGGATTAGCATTAGTAATAGCTGCTAGTAAACTTGATTTTCCAGCATTAGGTAATCCTATTATTCCAACATCTGCAATTGTTTTTAATTGAAGCCATATAGTAAATTCTTCACCACGAGTACCCTTAGTAAATTTTCTTGGAGCTCTATTTGTTGAACTTTTGAATCTTGTATTGCCTAAACCACCTTTACCACCTGCAGCAGCCACAAACTCCTCACCAATTTTTATAAAGTCGAAAATTAAGGTTTTATTATCTTCTTCAAAAACCTGAGTACCTAATGGAACTTTAAGAATGAGATCATCTCCACTTTTACCAGTCCGGTTTTGTCCAGCACCATTGTTACCTCTTTTTGCTTTATGATGTTGTTGATATCTAAAATCGATTAAAGTATTTAAATTTCTCTCAGCTTTTAAAATTACTGAACCACCTTTACCACCATCGCCACCATCTGGTCCACCATACTCAATAAATTTTTCTCTTCTAAAACTTGGAGAGCCATCACCACCATTGCCAGCTTTAATATAAATTTTTACTTGATCTAAGAATTTCATAATACAACGCTATTTTGAGTTGTAATATTAATTTGGTTTTACTGAAACAAAAGTTCTATCGGATTTTGTTTTTTTAAAAACAACTTTACCTTTTATTACTGAAAAAATTGAGTGATCTTTACCCATACCCACATTTTCTCCTGGAAATATCTTAGTGCCTCTTTGTCTAACAATTATGTTGCCAGGAATAACATTTTGACCACCATATTTTTTTACACCAAGTCTTCTGCCCGCACTATCTCTGCCGTTCCTTGATGATCCACCAGCTTTTTTCGTAGCCATATTTTATTCCTCTATTTACTCAATTGCTTTTTTTCAGAATCTTTTTTTGTTGGTTTAGAAATGTTCTCAGCCTCAGATAAAATCTTACCATCTTTCGAAAAAATTTTATTTATTCTAATCATAGAATATTCTTGTCTATGACCATTTTTTCTTCTTGAGTTTTGTCTTCTTCTCTTTTTAAAAATAAGTACAGTTCTATTTTTACTATTTTTTATTAGGTTTGCTTCAACTTTGGCACCTTGAATTGTTGGCGAACCAATTTCTATTACTTTATTATCGCCATATGCCAATATATCATTAAACTCAATTTTAGTGTCGGTTTTTGAATTTGGTAATTTTTCAATTTTTAAAATTTCACCAGATTTCACTTTATATTGTTTTCCACCTGATTGTATAACTGCGTATGACATAAAATAGATTTTTTTATCAGGCAATATAGTCAGGGCATTTCTTTAGTCAAGCTTATTAACTAAAAATTATCCTTTAAATCTCTCAATTTTGAAAAACTTTCTAAATCTTTTGCTTTAAGAAATATATTACATTCTAATTCATCAGCTAAAGTACTTGGTATTGTTGGTAATGCATTTTTAAGTTTCTTGTTAATCTCTAGTATTTTATTTTTTAATTTTAAATTACCAGAGTCATTGGCGATACAAAAATTTGAGTTTTGTAAAGTGTATTCATGGCCACAATATATTTCTGTATCTTTTGGTAATGATTTAATTTTTTTAAGTGAATTATACATTTGCTCGTAAGTACCTTCGAAAATTCTGCCACACCCTAAAGAGAATAGAGTATCACCAGTAAAAATTTTTTTTTCTTTAAAAAAATGAAAAGCGATATGACCAGATGTATGACCTGGAACATGATAAATTTTTGCCTCAAAATTATCTTGTTTCCATATTTGATTATCCTCTAGAGATATATCAATCTCGGGTATACGATTTTTATCTCCAATAAACCCAACCACCATAGAATTATACTTTTTTTTTAACTCAAGATTTCCACCCACATGATCGTAATGATGGTGTGTATTAAGTATGAATTTTAAATTTATTTTCGAATTATCAAGATAATTGATTATTGGTGCAGACTCGCTAGGGTCAATGACACAAGCGGTTTGATTTTCTTCATCAATGATTAAGTAGCTATAATTATCCTGTAAACATTTAATAATTTCAATTTTCATTTATTTTTCTATTAAAAATATACCAAGTTCTCCAAATAAATTTTTAAAAATAAGATTTGATTTATTTATATCAGAAACATTTTCATTAATTAACGCTAAAGATTTAAAAATTTTAAAGTTTATAATCTTAGAAAATCCTACAAAATCTTTTATTGTGCACATATGAATGTTCGGTGTGTTATACCAATCATGAGGTAAAGAGTTTGTAATTGGCATTGTT
The DNA here is from genome assembly GCA_902612325.1 of uncultured Pelagibacteraceae bacterium. GTDB lineage: Bacteria > Pseudomonadota > Alphaproteobacteria > Pelagibacterales > Pelagibacteraceae > Pelagibacter. The sequence goes on from CACMDB010000001.1 coordinate 93,749, forward strand.
CCTTTAAATAATAAATTTAATCTTACTTTCCAATGCCCAAAATTTGGAATAGTTACTATAGCCCTATTGCCAACTCGTAAAAGTTCTTTAATTACAATCTCTGGATTTATAAAAGCTTGTAAAGTTTGTCCAAGAACAACATAGTCAAAAGAGTCATTTGGAAATTGCTTTAAATCAAATTCTGCATTTCCTTCGATAACAGTTAGCCCTTTAGCAATACAAGTTTGTACTTTTTCTTTTGAAATCTCAATTCCTCTGATATTTACATTTTTATTTTTTTTTAAAAATTCCATTAAAGTTCCATCGTCACATCCTACATCAAGAACTTTTGCATCTTTTTCGATTAAATTTGAAATAATTTTATACTCTGGTTTCATGAAAGTTTTTCTGCATAAGATTTATCTAAAAAATTTTTTAGAGCTTTTAAGAAATCGGGAACATTGAGCAAAAAAGAATCGTGCCCCTTATCAGACTCAATTTCGACGAAACCTACATTTGCACCAACTGCGTTTAAGGCAATTACAATGTCTTTATTTTCTTGTGTTGGATAAAGCCAATCTGAGGTAAAGGATATTATAAAAAATTTTGCTTTAGTATTTTTAAAAGCATTAGATAGATTGCCATTAAATTGTTTTACTAAATCAAAATAATCCATTGCTCTAGTAATATATAAATAGCTATTCGCATCGAACCGATCTACAAATACTGAACCTTGGTATCTAAGATAACTTTCAATTTGAAAGTCAGCATCAAAACCAAATTTTAGATCATCTCTTTCTTGTAGTTTTCTACCAAATTTTTCTTGAAGCCCTTTTTTTGAAAGATAAGTAATATGTGCAGCCATTCTAGCTACAGCTAATCCTTTATCGGGTACAACGTTTTTTGAATTATAATCTCCATCAGACCAATTATGATCTGCCGCAATAGCTTGTCTGCCAAGTTCATTAAAAGCAATATTTTGCGCAGAATGGCTCGAAGTACAAGCGATTGGTATTGCTGTTTTAGCTTTATCAGGATAATTACTAATAAATTGTAGGACTTGCATTCCACCCATTGAACCACCTACAACTGAAAAAAGTTTTTTTATTCCAAAAAAATCTAACAAATTAATTTGTGCATTTACCATGTCATTAATTGTGATGACTGGAAAATTTGTTCCATAAATTTTTTTTGTCTTGGGATTTTCATGGCTAGGCCCAAAAGATCCCATACACCCGCCTATTACGTTTGCACAGATTACAAAATACTTATCTGTATCTATCGACTTGCCAGAGCCTACCGCATAAGACCACCAACCATCCTTTTTGGTCACTGGATTTATACCTGTTACAAATTGATCACCTGTTAAAGCATGAAATACTAAAATTGCGTTATCTTTTTCATTATTGAGTGAGCCATAAGTTTCATACGCTAAAGGAAAATTATTAATTGTCTGACCACAATCCAATTTGAGTGGTTTTTCAACAATCAACGTTTTTATATTTTGTTTTATATTCATAATAAAAGCTGAAAGTTGAATTGTGAGAAAAAAAACTTTTTTAGCGGTTTTTTTAAAGCGCTCGCAATTCAGGTAAATCAGCGCATAAATTTTGTACTAGAAGTTATTTAGTATGTCAATTTTTAAAAATAATTACACTTAAACTATATAAAAAAATGTTTTTTTATTTATAAAGAGCTTAAAATTTATAAAAGTTGGCTACCATGAGATTTAAGAGATTAAATATTGAAACCTATGAGCCTGGTAAATCCAGTCTTAAGAGATTTCATCAAGTTGTAAAGTTATCTGCGAATGAGTCAGCCTTAGGTGTCAGCTCAAAGGCTAAAAAGATTTTGTCTAATAAAAATTTAAGTTTTTTTAGGTATCCGGATGGCAAGTCTAATGCCTTAAGAAGACAAATATCTAAAAAGTTTAAATGCAATGAAAATAGAATTATTTGCGGTGCTGGATCTGATGAGGTTATTCAAATGCTATGTCAATTATTTTTGAATCCCAAGGATGAAGTTATTCTTCCTCAGTATAGTTTTTTAATGTACAGAATATATGCTAAAATAGTTGGTGCAAAAGTTATTTTTGCTAAAGAAAATAATTTTAAAGTATCAATTCCTGAAATTATTAAAAATGTTTCAAAAAAAACAAAAATTGTTTTTTTAGCAAATCCTAATAATCCAACTGGAACATACCTAACAAGTTCTGAGCTTTTAGAACTTAGAAAAAAATTGAGAAAAAATATTCTGCTAGTAGTGGATGATGCATATGCAGAATATATGAAAAATAATGATTATAAAAGTGGATTAAAATTATTCAAAAATAAACAAAATGTCTTTATTTTAAGAACATTTTCTAAAATATACGGTTTATCCTCTCTAAGAGTAGGGTGGGGATATGGTTCAAAAAAAATTATTAAAGCACTGAATGTTATTAAGCCACCTTTTAATGTTAATGAGGTAGCACAAAAAGCTGCTATTGAGTCTCTTAAGGATACTAAGTTTATAACTCGTTCAGTTAAACATAATATTATTTATGCAAAAAAATTGAAATATTTTCTTAACCAATATGGAATTAATTCAAATAATATATCGGCTAATTTTTTATTATTAAATTTTGAGAAATGTAAATTTAAAGCGAAATATTTTTATGAAAAATTAAAGATGAAAGGAATTATCTTAAGATCAACAGAAAATGGCTACAATATAAAAAATATGTTACGATTAACTATTGGATCAAAAACAGATAATTTAAAATTTATGCGAGCAGTAAAAGGAATGTTTAATTAATGAAAAATGTGCTCATCATCGGCTGTGGCTTGTTGGGATCTTCGTTGGTAAAAAGAATTGCAAAAAAAAAATTAGCAAAAAAAATTTTCATTTTTGAAAAATCTAAAAAAAATATATCAAAGATCAAAAGACTAAAGTTGCCAGGAACTCTCGTAAATAAACTACAAGAGGTAGTTGCAAAATCGAATTTAATTATTTTTTGTACACCAATGAGTGAATACAAAAAGATGATATTAAGATTAAACAATAATTTTAATTCAAAACAAATTATTACTGACGTTGGTTCATCAAAAATAGAGTCTTCAGAAATAATTAAAAGAAATTTAAAAAAAAAAATATCCTGGATTCAAAGTCACCCTATAGCTGGATCAGAAGTAAGTGGGCCTGAGCATGGTAAGGAAAATTTGTTTGAAAATAAGTGGTGTGTATTGATTAAAAGTAAGAAAATAAATATGAAACATTTAAAATTTTTAAATTCTTTTTGGAAAAAAATGGGTTCAAAAACTGTAATTATGAATGCGGAAAGACACGATAAAATATTTTCAATTACAAGCCATTTACCACATTTAATAGCTTACAATTTGGTTAAATCAGCTCAAGATTTTGAGAAAAAGCAAAAATATGACTTAATTAAATATAGTGCAGGTGGATTAAGAGATTTTTCAAGAATCGCTGCATCAAATGAAATTATGTGGAGAGACATTTTTTTTGATAATAGAAAAAATGTTTCAAGAGCAATTGATATATTTATCAAAAATTTAAGATCTTTTAAGACAGACATTAATTCAAAAAATAATAAATCAATTCTTAAAAAATTAATTCAAACAAAAAAAGTTAGGTCTAAAATAATCAAATTAAAACAGGATGTAAATAAACCTGACTTTGGTAGAGATTAATAATTACCAATATTACTTACTTTTTTAACTTTTAGATTTGCAGTTTTATCAATTAATTGAATTGTTTGTTTGGTTGGCATTACTACCACCTTCTTTTTTGGTCCATAAGCATGAATAAATTTAGACTTACTTAGACATATACCGACATGTCCTTTCCAAAATATTATATCTCCTTTACTTAAATTTTTACCTTTTTTTCTTTTACAAAATTTTATCTGATCTTTTGTATCTCTTGGAAAAAAAATTCTGTTATAATAAAAGTAAATTTGGATCAAAGCAGAGCAATCAATACCATCAGATGTTTTTCCACCCCATAGATATTTACTACTTTTAAATAATTTCATTATTTTTAAAAAATCTTTTTCAAGATGATCAATTTTGACAATATCACTTTTTTTTATCCATCTGTCCTTTTTAAACTCAATTAGCCTTTTATTTTTGTTTAAAACCGATATGCTAGATGCAAAGAAAAGATAATTTTTTGTTGGTAAAAACTTATTTTTCTTTTTAATAAATATTCTAGATTTTGTTTTTTTTATCTTAAAAGTCGGCTTAAAATTTTTATAAAAATAATTTTTTTTAATATAACCAATATAATTGTCAAAATTAGTTTTAATCTTAACCCAGTTTTTTTGATTTTTTAATACCTTAAATTTTTCACCATACAAGATTTGCGATAAAGTTTCAGAGTTATTAGAAGGTTTTGCATTTATATTTCCAAGTGAAAAATTATAAAAAAAATTATTTTTCATTAATCTTTAATTTATTTCTTATTATCCATAATATAATTAAAGATGGTATTACCATTATAGCAGTTAAGATAAAAAATACCCCCCAGTCTCCATTAAGCCAATCAACTAGAGCGCCCGATGATGATGCTAATGTGGTTCTTCCAGCAGTACCTATTGAGGCTAATAGAGCATATTGAGTTGCTGTGTAAGTTCTATCAACTAGCAATGATATGAATGCAACAAATGCAACAGTGGCAAAAGCTGCTGCAATGTCGTCAAAGATTACAGCTATTGCAAATAATATTTCAGATTTACCACTCCACGCTAAAAGACTGAACAATAGATTTGTGCTCGCCATTAAAATTCCTGCTAAAAACATTGCTTTTAAAACACCAGATCTTATTACAAATAGCCCACCTAGCAGAGTGAAGATGACAGTTGTTATCCATCCTAAAGTTTTTGAGTAAATAGCAATATCTGATTTACTAAAACCAATTTCTTTATAAAAGATAATAGACATACGCCCTAAAAAAGCCTCTCCAACTTTGAATAAAAAAACAAACCCTAGGATCCCCAAAGCTATTTGAAAGCCATTTTTTTTAAAAAAACTTATTATAGGTCCACTGATTGTTCCACTGATCCAAGTTATAGTTTTAGTAAGAAAATTTGAATTTTGGAATTTACCAGCAATTAATTGATCATTTTCTTTCTGATTAATTTGTCTTTCAGTCGAGTCAGTTTCATTGACAAACATTAATCCAATATTCATTAGAATTATTAAAATTCCTAAGATTAAAAAAGTTAGTTGCCAATAATTTTGAAAACCTAAATTTTCTAAAAAATCTGCGGAAAACAATGACAAAACTCCGCCTAATTTATATCCGCTCCACCACCCAACGACAGCCATTGCTGCGCCTGCAGCCATTGATTTACTCTCGTTTTCGCTAATTTGCTCAATCCTTAAAGCATCCACAGTAATATCTTGTGTTGCTGAAGCAATTGCAATGAGTAAACCTACTGATATTACAAGGGCTAAATTTTCTGAAGGATCAATTACACTCCACAAAAATAAGGAGATTAAGATTAATATCTGCATTAGGACAATCCATCCTCTTCGATGTCCAATTTTTTTTGTTAGGTATGGTATTTGAATACGATCGATTAAAGGAGCCCATAAATAATTAAATGCATAAACTGCAAATATAAGACCAGCCCAACCGACTGTAGATCTGCTTAATCCATCTTCCTTTAACCATAAACTTAAACTACTACCTATTAATACCCAAGGAAAACCAGAGATAGCACCAAGCAATAATATTTTTAACATTCTTTTATCGAAATAAACTGAAAATGTTTCTGAAAGGGATTGTTTTTTAATTTCTATCATTTTTTAATTCCTCCAGAATGAAGGTAAAAATAACACTAATATAGCAAATAACTCCAGTCTGCCTAAGATCATGCCGATTGTTAAAATCCATTTGGAAAAATCTGGTAATGAGGAGAAATTACCATTAGGTCCAATTATTGATCCTAAACCTGGACCAACATTTGAAATAGAGGTCGCAGCACCTGAAATTGCGGTTATAAAATCAAGTCCATTTAAAGATAATAACGCAGACAATAAAAAAAATATTATTAAGTACATGTAAATAAAAGAAATGATCGATGCTATGAATTTATCATCAATTGGATTTTTATCGTATTTCAACACAAAAACACCTTTAGGGTAAATAATTTTTTTTAGTTGATTAATTACAAATGAATAAAGAATTTGAAAACGAAATATTTTTATGCCACATGTTGTTGAACCAGCACAGCCACCTATGAACATCAAAGCTAAAAATAATACTAGAGGAAAGCTACCCCAATTGTCAAATTGAGCATTGACATAACCGGTTCCGGTTAGAATAGAAATAACGTTAAAGAAAATTGATCTTAAATCAAATGAACTTGAATTGTTTAAAGTAAGATAAATCGATAAAATGAAAATTGATATAAATATTATCTTAATAAAGGTTTTGATTTGAGAGTCTGATGTAAAAATAGACCTATTGCCATTTAAAAATTTAATGTAGACGATAAATGGTACACTTCCTAAAATAATAAATACCATAGCCGTAGTTTCTATCGCTAAGCTATTAAAAAAACCAATGGATTGATTATAATTAGAGAATCCACCAGTTGCTATAGTTGTCATCGAATGTGTAATACTATCAAAAATATTCATTCCAAAAATATTGTAAGTGATTGCACATAGCGCTGTTAATCCAGAGTAAATATAAATCAATCTTAGAGCAACCTCTTTAGACTTTGGAAGAATTTTTTCAGATGAATCATTGTTTGAAATTTTAAACAATTGCATTCCACCGACATTCATTATGGGCATTAATGTAATCGCCATCACTATGACACCAATACCTCCCAACCATTGAAGTATTGCTCTCCAAAATAATATCCCTTTAGGCATATTTTCTAAATTTGATATGATTGTTGAACCAGTTGTTGTAATACCTGACATACTTTCAAAAAAGGCATTTGTGACTGAAAATCCCAAATTAGAGAATATAAAGGGTAATGAACCAAATATAGCAATACTTAACCATGCTAATGCAGTTAGAAGGAACGCTTGTTGTAAATTAAGTTTTTTTTCATGATCTAGATTGGAGAGAAAAAATAAGGTTCCAAAAATGATTGTAACAATTGCTGCACCAAAAAAAGAAGAATCTATTTGACCATAAATAAATTGTACAATTATTGGAACAAGCATAAAAATACCAAGAATTATTTGAAGAATTCCAAGAGTGAAAAAAACTGTTTTATAATTAGACATTTTGAAAGAACATTATTTTATGGTAAATAAATTTCAACTCTATAAGAATTAAGTAGTTCGCTAATTAAAGATTTTATTGAATTATTCATGATAAAAAAAGAAAACTTAGAAAAAACAAGCTCTTGGCCAATCGTTGAAGCAAAAAAAATGCTTAGAGAAAGAAAATCTTTTTTAGAAAAAAAAGGTAAAATTACACTACAGACTGGATATGGCCCAAGTGGACTTCCTCATATAGGAACATTTGGAGAAGTTGCTAGAACTTCTATGATGGTTAATGCGTTAAAACAATTAACTGATCTTCCAACAGAAATTATCACTTTTTCTGATGACATGGATGGTCTTAGAAAAGTACCAGACAATGTGCCCAATAAAGAATTGTTAGAAAAAAACCTTCATAAACCTTTGACAGACGTACCAGATCCCTTTGAAAAATATAATAGTTTTGGTGAACATAATAATGAAAAATTAAAAAAGTTTTTAAATAATTTTAATTTTAAATATAATTTCAAAAGCTCTACTCAATTGTATAAATCAGGTTTTTTTAATCCAACACTTCAAGTTATTTTAGATAATTATGATGGAATAATGAATATCATTATGCCTACTTTAGGAAAAGAACGTCAAAAAACTTATTGTCCATTTCTTCCTATTTGTCCAGAAACAGGACATGTTTTAGAAATTCCAGTCAAAGAAATTGATAATTCTAAGTCTAAAATTGTATTTGATAATAAAGGTAAAGATTTAGAATCAAGCATATTAGATGGTCATTGTAAACTTCAGTGGAAAGTAGATTGGGCCATGAGATGGTATGCTTTAGATGTTGACTTTGAAATGTACGGAAAAGATCTTATAGAAAGTGCAATATTATCCACTAAAATTATTAAACTAATTGGAAAAAAAAACCCATCTGGTTTTGCTTATGAACTCTTTTTGGATGAGAAAGGGGAAAAGATTTCTAAATCAAAAGGGAATGGAATAACAATCGAGCAATGGTTGGAGTACGCCTCACCAGAAAGTTTATCATTATATATGTATCAAAATCCAAAAAGAGCTAAAAAACTTTATAATGAGATAGTTCCAAAAGCGGTCGATGAATATTTGGAATTTATTGAAAAGGCTAAAACTCAAGATGAGCTTCAGTTACTGATGAATCCAGTATGGCATGTTCATAATGGTAGTGTTCCAAAAGAAAAAATGATTATGTCATTTTCTATGTTATTAAATCTTGTAGAAACAAGTAATGCAGAAAACAAAGAATTATTATGGAAGTTCGTAAAAAAATATAAGGAAAATATTTCTGAAAAAGATTACCCCATTTTTGATAATCTAGTTGGTTATGCTATTAAATATTTTAACGATGTAATAAAAGCCAAAAAAAAATATAAAATACCTGATCAAATAGAAAAAAAAGCACTAGAGGCTCTAATATCAACCTTAGATAAATGTAATGACAAGATGTCTCCTGAGGAAATTCAAACTTTAATTTATTCAACAGGAAAAGAAAATGGGTATTCAGAAAATTTGAGAGACTGGTTTAAATTAATTTATGAAGTTGTATTTGGAGTCGAAAATGGCCCTCGAATGGGTTTTTTTATAAGTTTTTTTGGTGTTAAAGAAACTAAAGATCTTATAATAAATAAAATTAAATAATGTTTTCAAATTTAAGATCTCTAATTTTTAAACTTGATCCAGAGACAGCCCATGGTTTGGCAATAAAGTCATTAAAATTTAATTTTGTGCCAAATGTTTTGGATAAAAATAAAAATAGCCATTTATTTAAGACTAAATTATTTGAAAAAGAAATAGAAAATCCAATTGGAATGGCAGCAGGATTTGACAAAAATGCTGAGGTTTATAATTCTTTATTTAAATTGGGATTTGGTTTTGTGGAGGTGGGCACAATTACACCTCTTAAACAATATGGTAACCCTAAGCCAAGAGTTTTTAGATTAGTTGAAGATGAAGCATTGATTAATAGATTGGGTTTTAATAACTTAGGTGCAAAAAACATTGTTGATAGGATCTCAAGTAATAAACAAATTGGTTTACTTGGAATTAACATAGGTCCTAATAAAGATACAAATGATAGATTGAAGGATTATGTTGAATGTTTAAAAACCTTCCATGAATTTGCAGACTATATTACGATTAATATTTCATCTCCCAATACTGACGAACTGAGAAATTTTCATGATCAGGAAAAATTGAATAGTTTATTAAATATAATCAATAGTGAAAAAACAAAACTAAATTCAAAAATTCCAATTGTAGTAAAAGTCTCACCAGATATTAAAGATCAGGAAATACCCAAAATTTCTGATGTTCTTTTAAGCAATAATATAAATGCAGTGATTTTATCGAACACCTCTGACTCTACTCGAGATAAATTAAGTGACATTCAAAAGCATCAAAAAGGAGGTTTATCAGGTAAACCAATTGAGGAAAAATCTACGATACTGATTAATAAATTTTATAAAACTCTTGGTAATAAAATTAAAATTATTGGAGTTGGTGGAGTAGACTCTGGAATAAGTGCATACAATAAGTTTTTGGCTGGAGCGAGTTATGTTCAACTTTATACAGGTATGGTATACAGAGGACCGAATATAGTAAACCTTATTAAAAAAGAGCTTAAGGAATTATTGATAAGAGATGGCGTTAAACATTATAGTGAAATCATAGGGAAAAAAACAACTTCTTAAATTTTATAAACTTGACGCAATCATTAACTCACTTTATATAGTCGAAAATATTATGTCAAAAAAATGTGAACTAACCGGCAAAATTCCCCTTAAAGGTCATAATGTTAGTCATGCTAATAATAAGACAAAGAGAAGATTTTTACCTAATTTAAAAAAAGTAAAATTTACCAGTGAACTTTTAAAAAGAAGCATGAAACTTACTGTAAGTAATGCTGGTGTAAGATCTGTAGATAAAAAAGGAAGTTTTGACGAGTTTTTAAAGACTGTAAAAAATAAAAATTTATCTCCAAGATTAAAGAAGATGAAGAAAAGTTTATTAATCAAGTCACCATTTCAAAAAAAACAAGTTCAATCTAAGACAGCTTAATGAATAAAATTTTTTTTATACTCTCATTTTTAATGGGAGCAGTTGTTTTAGCATCTAATTATTTAGTTCAGTTCCCTATAAAACATTATGGTTTAGAAGAAATATTAACTTATGGAGCTTTTAGCTATCCGATTGCTTTCTTGATCACAGATTTAGCCAACAGATCTTTTGGTAAGATAGTTGCCAGAAAAATTGTTTATATTGGTTTTGCTATAGGTATTAGCTTTACTCTTTTATTCTCAACAAACTTTACAGACTTGATATCTATAAGAATTGCAATTGGATCGGGTACTGCCTTTTTAGTTGCCCAACTTTTAGATGTTCAAATTTTTGATAAATTGAGAAAAAAAGAATGGTTTGTTGCACCTTTAACTTCATCTTTGATAGGTTCAACAATTGATACGTTTATATTTTTTTCAATATCTTTTTATGGAACAGGCATTCCTTGGATCACATTGTCTTTAGGAGATTTAAGTGTAAAAATTTTTGTTGCTTTAATGATGTTAATCCCTTTCAGACTACTGCTGAAAACTCTTAAACCAGTTTAGATTTAATATAAATATTTATAAGATAATATTTTATAAGCTAACTTTGCTACTAGAAAATTGTAGGAATTAAATCCTTTGATCGGTGCGAGCTCATTTATATCTGCGCCAACGATGTTTGAGTTTTTGGCTGCAATCTTAATTATATCTAAAACTTCATCCCATAATAAACCGCCAGGTTCAGGTGTTCCAGTTGCAGGCATGATACTCGAATCTAAACCATCTACATCAAAAGTTAGATAAACAGTCTTATTTTTAATTAGTTTTTTAAATTTTTTGAAATTCCATTTTGCTTTATCTTTTGCCCAAAAAATATTAATTCTAGATTTATTTTTTTTTAAAAAAGGTATCTCCTCTTTAGAAATATTTCTAATACCAAATGAGATAATTGAAACGTTTTTATAATCTAAACATCTTCTGATAGCAGACGCGTGTGAAAATTTCTCACCATTGTAACTTTCTCTTAAATCTGCATGAGCATCAAAATGTAAAAGACAGATGTTTTTGTGTTTTTTAACAAATGGAACGATACATCCTGGTGTGATTGAATGTTCACCACCAAAAGTCATTGGAAAAAGTTTATTATTAAGAATTTCTTTATTTACTTGAGCTATCTTTTTTAAAGCTTTTTTAATATTTTTATTAATTTTAAAAGGTTTTAAAGTTTTAATACCTATTTTTTTGTAAGGTTCACAATTTAATTCCTCATCATATAATTCAACTTGATGTGAGGCTTTAATTATCTCTTTTGGGCCATTTTTAGTTCCACCACCATAACTCACAGTTTTTTCTAGACCAAAAGGAACAATTACAACTTTTTCCTTAAAATTGAATTTATTATCTATTCCAAGAAACCCTTTTTTATTTGAAAGATATTGCAATGTTTTATCCAAAAATTTTTGTAAAGTTTTTTCTATCTCTATTTTTCCATTCACCTTTATGATATGCATCACTTGCAATCAAAGGTAATACACTTGTTGCCTCAGCGAAAACCATTTGTTCTTTCGTGACATCAACTTTACCCCATGAACTTGCCTCTTTTAAAGTTGAACTGCTACACGCACCATCTCTTGAGTCTGCTACAGTAATTTGCACAGCATATTTATGCATTTCAACATCTTTACCTAAAAGTTCAGCACATATGACTGTGTCCTGAATAAAATTTTTTGGCACTCCACCACCTATCATAAATAATCCAGAACCTTTTGATTTAATTTTTATTTCAGTTAATTCTCGAAATTCTCTTATAGAGTCTATTGTAATATGAGATTTCGGGTTCTTTTCTTGGTGAATTACTAAACCAAAACCAGCGCTAGAGTCTGTAAAAGCAGGACAGAATATTGGCAAATTGTGATCATAGGCAGTTTCAATTAAAGAGTCTTTCTTTACTGAGTTTTTTTTAAGATATTTTCCCATTTCGTGAATAAATTCTCTAGAGGTATAGCTTCTAGGCTCCAAGTTATCAGCTATTTCACAAATTTTCTTATCACAAATTTGTAATTCATCTTCGTCAATGTACGTATCGTATATTCTATCAATATAATTTTTTCTAAGTTCAGTATCATCTTGAAATTGAGAGCCTTGATAATGCTTAAATCCTAATGCCTCAAAAAAATCCATATCAATTATCGAAGCACCAGTTGCAACGATTGCATCTACCATATTGTATTTGACTAAATCTTTGTAAATATTCATACAACCAGCTGCTGAGGTCGAACCAGCTAAAGTTAGAAAAATTGTACAATCTTTATCTTTTAACATTTCATTATAGATGTTTGCCGCATTTGCAGTTTCTCTAGATACAAATGACATTTTCTCCATTGATGAAATAATTTTTCTAGAGTCAAAGGATGTAATATCTATGTGTTCAACTGGATTTTTAAGAAAGTCTTTTTTACTATTATGTCCTAGATTTTTATTTTTTGACATCAAGCAACTAAAGTATCTTTATTGCTGTCTTTGTTATAGAGGCTCATTATAGCATTATCTTCAACTTCATAAATCCTATCTGAATAGAAACCATTAAACTGTGTTCTAAAGGTAAGGCCGTATGAACCTAATTGACCAAGTTCAATATAATCATTTTCTTTAATATTATTAGGTAAAAGGAATGGACCTTTCATGTAATCCATGCTGTCGCATGTTGGTCCATAAAAATCAAATGCAGTTAGTTTTTTTGAAATAATTTTGTTTGAATTATCCTTTATCATTTTAGATGGAAACACAATATTCGGTGTTCCTGCATCAAAAAGTGTTCCATAAGTTCCATCATTTATATAAAGTTTTTGTTTTTTTCTTAAGTTAACCCGAACTATAGTTGAACCACTTTCAGCAACTAAGGCTCTACCTGGTTCACAAATTATTTCTGGTAGTTTTTCAATCTTTAAATTTTCTAAACCTTTCTTAATTTCATCAAAATAACTCTCTAAAGAGGGTGGAATTAAATCTGGATAGATAGTTGGAAAGCCGCCTCCTATATTTAAATAATCGGGAACAATTTTCGTTTTCTTTATTATATTTGCAATTTCGGAAATCCCTTTTGAGTATGAAATTGGATGCATACATTGCGATCCTACGTGAAAACTTAATCCAATCTTTTTTGAATGTTGTTTTACTAATCTTAAAAGTCCTGCCGCCTCTGAATTTATAGCACCGAATTTTTTTGATAAGTCTATTTCAGCATGTTCATTTGATACAGCCACTCTTACAAATAACTCTAAATCTTTTGCATTGCTGGTGCTCTCAATAATTTTTATCAATTCATCTTTAGTATCGAGTGCAAATGTTTTGACTCCATATTTGAAGTATGCTTCACTTATATCTTCTCTACTTTTAATTGTGTGCATGAAAGAACACTTTGATACTTGATCAAATTTTCTGACTGCTTTTATCTCTTCCACTGAGGCAACATCAAATTGATTAATACCGCTTTTTAATAAAGTTTTGATCACCTCAGGATGAGGATTTGTTTTGACAGCATATAGAATTTTACCTGGAAAGTTTTTTTGAAAAAATTTGGAAGCTGAAAGAATTGATTTCTTTCTAATACAATAAACCGGTTTGTCTGGTCTCAGTTGATTAACTAGTTCTTCAACCGACTTAAATTTTTGCATTTTTCATGCCCCCCAAAAAAAATTTAACAAAAAAAAGTCTTTTTATTTAAAAAAAACTTTAATGAATCGAGCAATTAATTCAATACTTACCTAATGTAAAGCAAATAATGACCTATTGAATTGTGGAAAAAAATTCCCATATTGGACCTATGAAAAACGAAGGCGCATTACAAAATTTAGCTGATTTCAACAATAAATCACTATTAATTGTTGATGATGACAATCCATTTAGAGAAAGATTAGCTAGGGCTATGGAAAAAAAGGGTTTTGAAGTTATTCAAGCTGAAGGTGTGCAAAAAGGAATTGATACAGTCAAAGCAAAAAAACCAGGATTCGCTGTTGTTGATTTGAGGTTGGGCGATGGCAATGGTTTAGAAGTTGTAAAACAAATACAGACCTCTAATCCTGAAAGTAGAATAATAATGTTAACAGGATATGGAAATATTCCAACTGCTGTTGCAGCAATAAAAGAGGGAGCAATAGATTATTTGGCTAAACCTGCAGATGCAGATGATGTTGAAAAAGCTCTTTTAGCTGATCCTGCTAAAAAAGCGGCTCCACCTGAAAATCCAATGTCAGCAGATAGAGTAAAATGGGAACATATACACAGAGTTTTTGAATTGTGTAACAGAAATGTTTCAGAGACAGCAAGAAGACTAAAAATGCACCGAAGAACTCTTCAAAGAATTTTATCTAAAAGATCACCTAAATAAGTTTTCTTAATTTAAAAATTTTCTTGGCAATAAGCACAAGTAAAACTATCTTAAATATTTCAGCTAATAGAAAAGGCTTAACACCTAAATCGAATATAGGTTTATCCCATCCAATTAGTGTCCCTAACCACAAAATACCAAAAATATAGATTGTTGATACTGCAAGTATAAGTTTTGAGAAAATGATTAAATAATTATCTTTTAATTTTACAAAAGAAGCTAAAAAACAAGCTGAAAGAAATCCAATTAGATATCCCATTGTTGGACCTGTAAAATAAGCTAAACCTATTCCTCTTTCTGGGGAGTTTGAAAACACAGGAAGACCTGCAATTCCTTCAATCAAATATAAACCAATTGTCGCAACACCTATTTTATATCCAAAGCTTATTCCAATAAAAAGAACTACAAAAGTTTGCATTGTCATTGGAACTGGATAGAAAGGAATTTTAATTTTTGCCGAGACAGCAAGTAACACAGAACCTAAAAAAATTACAAGTATTGATTTAATTATTTGGGCTTGTGTATTTTGCTTTATAAGTTCCATAAAAAATAATACTCTTATTTCTGTCTATAATCTATATTAATTTCTAATGGGAAAAATTAAAAAAACAGATCATTTTTATTTAATTGATGGATCAGGTTACATTTTTAGAGCGTATTATGCGTTACCACCATTAACGCGTAAAAGTGATGGATTACCTACGGGTGCAGTGAGTGGTTTTTGCAGTATGCTTTTTAAACTTCTAGAGGACTCAAAGTCAAGTCAAAATTTACAAAAACCAACACATTTTGCAGTTATATTTGACTCT
This sequence comes from uncultured Pelagibacteraceae bacterium, assembly GCA_902612325.1. Classification (GTDB taxonomy): domain Bacteria; phylum Pseudomonadota; class Alphaproteobacteria; order Pelagibacterales; family Pelagibacteraceae; genus Pelagibacter. The sequence goes on from CACMDB010000001.1 coordinate 109,230, forward strand.
GCTAGAAAAACTTTCAGAAACGAAATTTATAGTGATTACAAAGCTAATAGAGCTGAAGCACCTGATGATTTGGCTCCTCAATTTGATTATATCAGAAAATCAGTATTAGCTTTTAATTTACCTTCATTAGAATTGATAAATTATGAAGCGGATGACTTAATTGCAACGTATGTTGAAATGATTTTAAAAGAAGGTGCAAAAGTAACAATAGTGTCCTCAGATAAGGATTTAATGCAATTATACAAAAAAAACGTTCGAATTTATGATCCAATGAAAAATAAGTTTATTTCAGAGGAAGATATTAAAAATAAATTTGGTGTAGGTGCAAGTAAGGTAATTGATGTCCAGGCTTTAGCTGGTGATAGCAGCGATAATGTACCAGGAGTTCACGGAATTGGTGTTAAAACAGCTGCAGAATTAATTAATAAATATGGAGACCTTGAAAAACTTTTAAAATCTGCTCATGAAATTAAACAAAACAAAAGAAGAGAAACACTCATTGAGAATAAAGATAAGGCTTTAATAAGTAAAAAACTAGTGACATTAAAAAGTGATGCTCCAGTAAATAAAAACCTAACTGATCTTGAATTAAAAAGTATTGATAAAGATAAACTTTATAAATTTTTGAGGGAGATGGAATTTAATAGATTGTTGAGTTCAGCTATCTCTGCATATGGAGAACCAAATTTAACAAGTATTAAAAACGAGGTTAAAATTGAAAAAAATCAAAAAACAATCAATAAAAAAGAATATTATCTAATTGAAAATTTGGAACAAATCGACAAGTGGATAACTGAAGCTGAGGAGTTAGGTGAAGTTGCAGTAGATACTGAAACAAACTCATTAGATCCTCATCAGGCAGATCTAGTCGGTATTTCATTAAGCTCAAAAATTGGAAAAGCCTGTTATATTCCTATCGGTCATAAATCTAACAAATGTATCGAAAAAGATTTAGTTTTAAAAAAGTTAAAACCTTTACTTGAGGATCCTAGTATCAAAAAAATAGGTCAAAATATAAAATTTGATTTTATAGTTTTTTTCAAACACGGAATTAATATGACTTCAATGGAAGATACCATGCTGATGTCCTATGTTCTTGATGCAGGAAAAAATAGACATAATATGGATACATTGTCAGAAATTCATTTAAACCATAAAACAATATCTTTTAAAGATTTAGTTGGCACAGGAAAAAAGGAGATCAATTTCAGTGAAGTAGATGTTGAAAAAGCCAAAGATTACGCAGCCGAAGATGCTGATATTACATTTAGATTATACAAAAAATTTCAAAAAAGTTTGAAGGATGAAAAAATGATAAATATCTACGAGATATTTGAAAAGCCTTTATTAAAAATTCTTGCTTTTATGGAAATTGAAGGAGTTAAAATAGATAATAAATTTTTAAAATCATTATCCACCAAATTTGAAAAAAAGATTGTTAAAATTCAAAATGAAGTTTTTAAAATATCTAAAAAAGAATTTAATATTGCATCACCAAAACAACTTGGGGAAATATTATATAATGATCTTAAAATTGCAGATTTAAAAAAAACAAAAAAAGGGAGTTTTGCAACAAGCGCTTCGGTTTTAGAAGATTTAGCATTTAAAGGTCATAAGTTTCCCCAATTAGTATTGGATTGGAGACAGGTATCTAAATTGAAAAATACCTACTCAGACTCTTTGCCGGAACATATCAATCCTAACACACAAAGAGTACATACTTCTTTTTTATTAGCAGCTACTACAACTGGCAGATTAGCGTCAAGCGATCCAAACTTACAAAATATTCCTATTAAATCTGAGGATGGTAAAGATATCCGTAAGGCATTTATAGCTAAAAAAGATCATGTTTTAATTTCTGCAGATTATAACCAAATTGAGATGAGAATTTTAGCTGATTTGGCTGACGTGAAAGGATTAAAAAAAGCTTTTAAAAACAACGAAGATATTCATTCACTCACAGCTAGTCAAATTTTTAATGTTGATATAAAAAAAGTAAATCAAGATCAGAGAAGAAAAGCTAAAGCTATAAATTTTGGAATTATTTATGGAATTTCACAATATGGATTGGCAAAACAAATTAATGTCACAAATCATGAAGCTGAGGAATTCCTTAATGCTTATTTTTCGAAATTTCCCGAAATAAAAATTTATATGGACCGAACAATAAAGTTTTGTAGAAAAAGTGGATTTGTGAATAATATTTTTGGAAGACGATCACATTTTATTAATATCAACGATAAAAACTATAATATTAGAAATTTTCAAGAGCGCGCAGCAATTAATGCTCCAATTCAAGGTTCTGCGGCAGAAATAATGAGATTAGCCATGATAAGACTTAATAAAAAATTAAGTGATCAAAAAAATCAGAAAACAAAAATGTTATTGCAAATCCATGATGAGTTAATTTTTGAAACTCCTAAAGAAGAAGCAAAAAGAATCAGTAAAATTATAATTGATGAAATGTCTAGTGTTGTTAAGAGTGAACAGCATTCTTTTTCCATACCTTTAACAGTTGATCTAAATACCGGAGAAAATTGGGGTACACTTCATTAATTTAATTGCCCAAATTAGAACAATTTAGTATTTTTATAATTGAGTATGCAGAAACAAACAATTGCCCTTGTCGATGATGATAGAAATATTTTAACAAGTCTGAGTATAGCTTTAGAGAAAGAGGGATTTAAAGTTCAAACATATATTGATGGTGAAAGCGCTTTAATTGGTTTAACTAGAACCCCTCCGGATCTAGCAATCGTTGATATTAAAATGCCAAAAATGGATGGAGAAGAACTACTTAAAAAGCTAAGAAAAAAAACTTCATTACCAGTTATTTTTTTGACCTCTAAAGATGATGAAATTGATGAATTGCTTGGGCTGAAGTTAGGAGCAGATGATTTCATTAAAAAATCTGGAGGTTTTTCAATTAAAGTGTTGATTGAAAGAATAAGAGTGCAACTTAGAAAGAAAGATTCAAAAGAAATTATAGAGGAAAATAAAAGTATAATATCTCATGGTAAGTTAAAACTAGATCCTTCACAATTAGAGTGTGAATGGAATGGTAAACAATTGCCAGATAAACTTACTACGACTGAATTTTTATTAGTTAAGGAATTAGCAAAAAGACCAGGTATAATCAAAGAAAGAGCTCAGTTGATGGATATAGCTTATAGAGAAGATACCGATATAGAGGACAGAACAATAGATAGTCATGTAAAAAGAATAAGAAAAAAATTTAAAAAGGTTGACCCCGAATTTTCAGCTATAGAAACTAGATATGGAAGTGGATATAGGTGGAATGTTAGCTGATGTTAAGCAACCTTCTTAAAAACTTATCTATACTAAAAAAATTTTTATTTATTAATTTTATTTTTTTTACAATTATTGGAATTTTTCTTTTTATTTACTTAAAAAATGTTCAACCAAATTTGATAAAAAAAAAATCGTCTAATCACATTGAAGTGATTAATAATACAATTGATAATTTGACAAGATTAAATGTCGAATTTGTAGAAGATGACATCAGGAAATTTCTCTTTTCCACAAGATTTCTTTTTCAAAATTTAGATAGAGTGATATTTTTTGATAATCAACTAAACTTAATTGGTGATACAGATACCTTAGATCTTGATCCAAGATCATTTTCACAAAGATTAGATATTGTTGAATTTGAAGTGTTAACTGAAAAAAAAACTAAAGAAATCACTGAGAAAAAAAATATTGATGTTGGAAATAATAACGTTGTTTCTCTTAATGATGTACTTTTAAATTACGCATCCTCTAAAAATTTTGGAACACCTTTTACTTTTACCCAAGAAGAGTTCAATAAATTTAAGCTGACAACAATTAAAAATGTAATGCAAAAAGGTGAAAACATTGGTTATCTAGCTATTACAGAAAATGCAAATGATGTTAAAGCAGCTATAGACGAAAGAAAGACTTTTGTAATTAGAACAGCTTTAGCTATTGGTTTAGTAATATTAATTTTCTCCTTTGTTTTAAACAGATATTTCTTAAAACCAATTAAAAATTTAGTAACGTATACGGAAACAATCAGAAATAAAGATCCAAAAGTTACTAATCTTGATATTTTAAAAAAAAGAAATGATGAACTAGGATTACTCTCAAAATCACTAGATGATATGACAAATGAATTAACTAAAAGGATTTCCCATGCTGAAAATTTTTCAACAGATTTAGTTCATGAAATAAGAAATCCACTAGCTTCTCTCAAGAGTGCGTCTGAAATTTTACATGATACGACTGATGTTGAGCAAAGGATTAAATTAATTGACATTTTAAGTCATGATGTTCAAAGAATTGAAAGATTAATTACAGATTATTCACAAATGCTAAAAGATGAAGTTGCGTTAAGTAAAGAAAAAATTAAAAAACTTGATATCGAGCCAATTATTAAATCAGTAGTAGATGATTTTAATAATATTTATAAATTAAAAAGAGGAATAAATATTTCTTATTCGAACGATGGAAAAAACAAATATTTGATAAATGGAATAGAAAATAGGATTGAACAAATAGTTGCTAATCTTTTGGATAACGCAATATCTTTCAGTGGTGATAATAAAGATGTAATTGTTAAGGTTTCAAAATTAGAAAATGACAAAGTTTCAATTAATATTTTAGATGAAGGACAAGGATTTAAAGAAAAAGATACCAATAAAATATTTAAAAGATTTTATAGTAATAGACCTGATAAATTTGGACAACATTCAGGACTTGGTTTAAATATAGTTAAAAATTTAGTCGATTTACATAATGCCACAATAAGAGCATCTAACAGATTAGACAGAAAAGGAGCAAGTATGGAAATTATATTTCCAAATGCTTAAAGAGTTCTATTGATTAATTAATTCTTTATTGTTAGAAGACGCACCATGGAAGATTTCAAAGTTAAAGATTTGACCCAAGCTGAGTTTGGTAGAAAAGAAATTTCAATAGCAGAGAGCGAAATGCCTGGCTTAATGGCTTTAAGAGAAGAATACTCTGGAAAGTCACCGCTAAAAGGAGCAAAAATTATTGGATGTCTGCACATGACTATTCAAACAGCTGTTTTAATTGAAACACTCGTTTCTTTAGGTGCAGAGGTAAGATGGTCATCATGTAACATTTTTTCAACTCAAGATCATGCAGCAGCTGCAATCGCCAAAGCTGGGATTCCAGTATATGCTTGGAAGGGAGAAACTGAAGAGGAATATATTTGGTGTATTAAACAAACTATTGAGGGTAAAAAAGATTGGGCGCCTAACATGCTTTTAGATGATGGAGGAGACCTTACTGCAATGATGCATCAAGAGTATAAAGAATTACTTAAAAATGTGAAAGGTGTTTCAGAGGAGACGACAACAGGCATTAAAGCTCTTAATAAAATGGAAAAAGATAAAACTTTGTTAGTGCCTGCAATAAATGTAAATGATTCTGTCACCAAATCTAAATTTGACAATCTCTATGGATGTAGAGAGAGTTTAGTTGATGGCATAAGAAGAGCTACAGATGTTATGATGTCTGGAAAAATTGCTATAGTTGCTGGATTTGGAGATGTCGGCAAAGGAAGCGCTGCATCTTTAAGACAAAGTGGTGCTAGAGTATTAGTTACAGAAGCTGATCCAATTTGTGCATTACAAGCAGCAATGGAGGGTTACGAAGTGGTTTTGATGGAAGAGGCAATTAGCAAAGCTGACATCGTCGTTACAGCAACTGGTAACAAAGATATTGTTACAGCTGATCATATGAGAGAAATGAAAGATAGAGCAATTTTGTGTAACATAGGACACTTTGATAACGAAATTCAAGTTGAAGCTTTGAAAAATTATAAATGGACTGAAGTAAAACCTCAAGTTCACGAGATAGAATTACCAAGTAAAAAAAGGATTATTTTATTAGCAGAAGGTAGATTAGTTAATTTAGGTTGTGCCACAGGTCATCCAAGTTTTGTAATGAGCGCATCGTTTACTAACCAAGTGATTGCTCAGATAGAGCTTTGGAATAATCATAAAAACTATGAGAACAAAGTTTATGTTTTACCAAAACATTTAGATGAGAAGGTTGCCACACTTCATCTTAAGAAAGTTGGAGCAAAATTAACCAAATTATCAAAAGAACAGGCGGACTATATAAGTGTCGGAGTCGAAGGTCCTTTTAAACCTAATGCCTACCGCTATTAAAAGTGATAAAATAGATTTATCTACAGAAAAAGAAACAGAGGAACTCGCCAGTACATTTTTAAAAAAAATCAAGCCTGGATGCTTTATTTTTTTATATGGTGAAATCGGGGTAGGAAAAACTACTTTTATTAGATATCTTATTAATCAATTTCAAAAACTTAATAAATTGGAGATAACAGAAGTTACGAGTCCCACTTTTAATTTGTTAAATGAGTATCAAATAAATGATTTCAAGATAAATCATTATGATCTATTTAGATTAAAATCTACTGAGGAAATTAAAAATTTAGATTTATTTGAGGATAATAAAAACACAATTACTTTAGTAGAATGGCCACAAATAATTAAAGAAAAACCAAAAAATTTGATAGAATTAGTTTTCGAGTATGGAAAAGATCACAAAACTAGATCTGTTCAAATTAAAGGTTTATAGCTTCTATTCCTGAATGCCAAAATTAATAAAAATAAAGGGAGATGCATCTTTTAGAAGTTTTTTTAGAAAAAAAGTAAATGGTAAATCCTCTATCGTTGTTTATGCCAAAAAAGAAAAATTTAAAAATTTACTTGTATACGATGCAGTAAATAAAATTTTAAACAAGAACAAAATTTTAGCACCACGATTATATACCCAGAGATATGATAAAAATTTCATTGAAATACAAGATTTTGGAAATGAAACTGTTTTCAAAACATTAAAAAAAAAGGGCAAAAATAAACTAAGCTATTTTAATCGAATAATTAAATTGTTAATACAAATACAGTCTATCAAACATAGAAAAGTAAAAAATTTTAGAAATCAAAATTATATAATTCCAAAATATGATAAAAAGATTTTAATAAATGAAGCTAATTTATTTTGTGATTGGTATGCAAAAAATAATTTATCAAAATTAAGAAAAAAAAGATTCTGTAAAAAATTTAAAAAGATTATTAAAGAATTAACTTTGAAATTAAAATTAAAAGATAATATTTTCGTCCACAGAGATTTTCATGTTTCAAATTTAATGTCAGTTAAAAACCAAATAGGTCTTATTGATAGTCAGGACGCATTAATTGGTAACAAAGCTTATGATTTAGCTTCTTTAATAGATGATGTGAGACTAAAAACTTCTTACTCTTTTAAGGAGAAAATTTTTAAGTTTTATATAAAAAAACAAAAAAACTTGGATATTAAAAAATTTAAGAATGATTTTGAAATATTATCAGTTTTAAGAAATCTTAAAATTATTGGAATATTTACCCGCCTAGCACTCAGGGATAGAAAAAAAAATTACTTAAGATTTATTCCTTATACATGGCAACTGATTAATATGCGAATTGATCAAAATCGGACATTCATTGATTTGAAAAATTTATTAAGTCAAAATTTTAAAAAGATTAAATGAGAATTAAAACAGCTTTGATATTATGCGCAGGCTTCGGATCGAGGTTAAATCCGCTTACTTTAAAGACACCTAAACCTCTTTTGAAATTAAATGATAAAACAATGTTAGAAGTCTGCATAAATTTAACTTTGAAATTGGGTGTTCAAAAAATATTTATCAACACATTTCATTTAGGTGATCAAATCTCAAAATTTATTGAAAATAAAAATTTTCCAATAAATATTCAAATAATCAAAGAGGAAAATGAGATACTTAATACAGGTGGAGGAATATTAAATTTAATCAATTATTCAGATGATAACGATTTTATAATTTTTAACCCTGATACTTTATGGCATAAAGATTATCTTCATGAAATCACTCAAATGCAAAATTTTTATTTTTCTAATAAATTAAATAATGTTCTTATGCTATCAAATAAAGAATTGAGTTTCGATAAAAATTTTTTAGGCGATTTCACATTGGAAAATAATTTGATAAAAAAAAATGAAAAAAACGATTTGATATATATTGGTTGTCAAATTCTGAACAAAAGTTTATTTAAAGAATATAGAGTCTCAAATTTTTCTATTACAAAAATATGGGATAATTTACGAAAAGAAAATAAATTAAATGGTTTTCAAAGTAAAAAAAAATTTTATCATTTAACAAATTTAGATGTCTTCAAAAAACTAAAAGATCTTTAGCTCTTTCCTTATCAAGATATTCACATTTCGCTATAGCAAAATTTTCTCTAAATTCTATCAACATAGGGTTTCCAGTGGGTATTTCTAAACTAGAAATTTGTTTATTATCTAAATTAAATAAATTCTTACATAGAGCTCTAATAGAGTTTCCGTGTGCAGATATTAAAACATTATTATTTTTTAAATTTTCTTTCACGTGTTCTTCAAAAAAATTTATAACTCTTTCATAAGTGTCTTTTAAAGACTCAGTGTCAGGTAAAAATTCTTTCGGAATTTGTTTATAAGTATCAATATTAAGTGGATGAAATGGACTTTCCTTTTTTAGTGGATCTGGTCTTAGATCCCATGATCTTCTAAAGTCATAAATTTTATTCTCGCCAATTTTTTTACTCATTTCAACTTTATTCAAACCAGTTAGTGCTCCGTAATGTCTCTCATTCAATTGCCAAGCTTTAGTAAAATTTTTTTTATCATCTAATTCTTGTTGAATTATTTTAAGAGTATTATTCGCTCTTAATTGAAGAGAAGTGTAATAAAAATCAATTTTGATGTTTTTGTTTTTCAATAAAAATCCTGCTTTTTTTGCCTCCAAAATACCTTTTTCGGTCAAATCAACATCAACCCAACCAGTAAATTTTTTCTCTAAATTCCAAGTACTTTGTCCATGTCTTACTAATATTAAAAAACTCATATAATTATATTTAAATTAAATTTTCAAATTAAATGATAAATTTTTTTTCAAAATTTAAAATATTTTTTTATGTAATTAATTTATTATTAATCATCTTATATTTATTCCCTGGGAGTTTATTAGGATGTGTTTTTTTTGATAATTGTAAAGTTCAACCACAAATTACATCAGATTTTCTCCAAATATCCTCTAACCATTTTTACGCTTTCGGATTGATTACTATTTTAGGATATTTAACTTTTTTAAATTCAGAAAAATTAAAACTAGTTTTATATTATCTTTTAGTAATTTCAGTTTTATTAGAAGTGTTTCATATATTAATTCCTGAAAGGAGTTTTCAGTGGTCAGATCTGTTTGGAAATTTATTAGGGGTGATAGTTGTAATTTTTGTTAAGAGTCTTATAAATAAATATGGGATCACTAAAAAATAAATTTGTTTTATTATTTATTTTTTTCTTAACAGGATGCTCATCAATTCCATCAAATACTGCAAATAGTTGTTCAATATTTAATGAGCGTTATCTCTGGTACAAGTATGCAAAAAAAACAGAGCAAAAATGGGGTACTCCTATTTATATTCAATTAGCTATTATAAAAATGGAGTCAGATTTTGACTGGTTAGCTAAGCCCGCTAGACAAAAAATATTTAAAGTAATCCCTTACAAACGCCCATCAAGTTCATTTGGATACTCTCAGGCAGTAAAAGGGACTTGGGAACAATATAAAAAAGAAACAGGAAATAAGTTAGCAACAAGAGCTAGATTTAAAGATAGTGTTGATTTCATTGGTTGGTATACTAGTAAATCAGAAACAATTTTAAAAATTTCCAAACAAGACGCTTTTAAACAATATTTGGCCTATCATGAGGGCTGGGGAAATTTTAAGCATTATAAAAAAAATAAAAAAGTTATTGGATTAGCTAAAAAAGTTGAGAAACAATCTAATATTTATAAAAAACAATTATTGAGTTGCAGCAATTCTTTAAATAAAAATAAATATATTATTTTTTAGAGAGTTCTTTTTTTAACTCCAGGTCTATTACATCAATCCTTTTGGTGTTTTTTGCTAAAGCTAAATACATAGATGGAGTAACATATAATGTGAAAAAAGTTGAAATTATCATACCACCCAAGATGGTTGCTCCCACAGCTAATCTTGATCCTTCACCTGCACCTGGGCCAATATTCCCTATAACTAAAGGTATCATTGCGATCATTGTACTTAATGATGTCATAATGATAGGTCTAAATCTTACTGCACAAGCCTCTTTCACAGCTATTTCAATACTTTTTCCTGTAGTCCTTATTCGATTGGCATAATCAACAATTAAAATACTATTTTTAGTCGAGATACCAATAAGAATTATCAAAGCGATCTGAGAAAAAATATTAACTGAACTATTCAAAAATAAAATAAATACTAAACCACCAAAAATTGCCAAAGGAACAGTTAAAACTATAATGAATGGATGAATGAATGAGTTAAATGTTGCTGCCATCACCAAGTAAGCCGTGAGCAACGCGAGAGCAAAAATTATAAATAATTCATTACTAGTCTCTTTAATTTCCTCTGATTTACCTTTCCAGGTAATTTGATTTTTTGGAGCTATATCTGCCATGATATTCTCAAAGAATTTTATCGCCTCGGTTAAGGTGTATCCTTCATTAATATTTGCAGATATAGTGACTGCTCGTTGTCTATTGTACCTTGCAAGTTGTTTTGCTGAACCCTCCTCTTTAAAACTAACTAAATTTGATAAAGAGATTAGTTTTCCATTTGTCTCAGAACGAACAAATATTTTAGAAACTCCCTCCTTATTCCTCCTATCGGATAAATATTGCTGAACTACAATTGGGTACTCTTTACCTAATTTATTGAAAGTTGTAATTTTTTTTCCACCATAAAGAGTCTCAAGTGTTTCTCCTATTGCTTTTGTTGAAACACCTAAATCTTTAGCTTTATTTTTATTGATAACTAATTTCACTTCAGGTTTATTTCGATTGTAATCAGACTCAATTCTTGAGAGACTTTTGTTAGACCTTAATTTTCTAATTACTCTTTTTTGAATTTCTTCAAGTTCCTCATAGGTACTTCCATAAATAACCATTTGCACTGGCTTATTATAATTAGATACCCTGATTGATTGTGGAGATATTGGAAATGCAAGAGCTTGAGGTAATGTAACAATTTTTCCAATAGCCTCTCTTAAAACAACTTGTTGTCCTTTTTTCCTATTTTTCCAGTCATCTAAAAGTGCAATTATGATAAAACTATTATATGAGTTTGCAGAACTACCAAAACCAGGTACTCTCATAATAAATCTTGAGTATGGACTATCTTCAGCTTGTAAAAGTGGAATTAATCTAGCTTCGACTTTTTGTGCCTGTTCTTGTGTGTACTCAAAAGAGCTTCCTTCATCCGTTGCGCCAATAATTAAATAAGCACCACGATCTTCCATTGGCAATAATTCTTTTTTAGAGAAACTAAACAATAATACAGAGCAAATAATTATAAATATAATAAAAGAACCTACTGATTTTGTTTTGTGAGCAATTACATCTAAAGTCTCTTTATAAAATTTTGAAAATCCTAAAAATATTTTTTCAAATTTTTGAATAAAAATCCTCTTTGAAGCCTTCTTATTTAAAAATTTACTTGCGAGCATTGGCGACAAGGTAAGAGCAACAAATGATGAAACAACTATTGAAAATGATAATGCAATTGCTGTTTCTCTAAATAATGTTCCTGATATTCCCTCGATAAATATTAGTGGTAAAAATACAGCTACTAAAATTAATGTTGTCGCTATGATTGCAAATGAAATTTGTTTGGATCCTTTATAAGCAGCAACTAGTGGAGTTTCTCCATTTTCAATTCTTCGATATATTGCATCAGTCATAATCACCGAGTCATCAGTAATTATTCCAATCGCTAAAATAAAACTTAAAAGAACAAATATGTTTATTGATAATCCAAAAATATAAAGACCTAAAAAAGATGCTATTAAGCTTACTGGAAGAGCGATTGCTGGAACGACTACAGCTTTAAGATTCCCGAGAAATAAATAAATTATTAGCACTACTAATACAAAAGCAATCAAAAGGGTTTTATATACCTCTTCAATAGCAGCCTCCACGTAGTTTGCCCTATTAAACGAAACTCTTAAATCTAGTTCACTTGGTAAAGATTTTTTAACTTCTACTATCTTTTTTTTGATTTCGTTCGAGAGCTCAACTGTCGAGGCCCCACTTCTCGCGTAAATACCAATACCAACTGTCCTTAAATTAACCTGATCTTTTGTTTGAGCTTTAAAAAGTGTTTTTTCTGAAACAGGTCCAAATTCAATATCAGCAACATCAGATAACAAAATTACTTTATTATTCGTTTTTTTTATTGGTAACTGTTTAATCGAATTTATATCGTTGTATGATTTATCTAAATTTAATGTTAGGTCAATGTTATCTGCCTCAAGAGTACCAGCTGGAAGACTTATATTTTCTCCACGCATTGCAAGTTCGACTTCCTTAATAGTTAAATCATTTGCAGCAAGTTTAATTGGATCTATCCAAACTCTGATACTTAATTCTCTTAGACCACCAACAAGTATCCTTCCAACATTTTTAATACTAGAAAACTGATCCACTAAATATCTTTCTGCATAGTCACCTAGTTCAAGATCACTCCAAGTTGCAGATGATAACGACAACCACATAGTCGTAGTAAAACCAGCTGCCCTTTTTAATATTTGAGGAGGATCAGACTCAGATGGTAAATTATCTACAACTCTCGCAACTCTCTCTCTTATATCGTTAGCAGCATTGTCTAAATCAATACTAGTATCAAACTCTACATTAATTGTGCTTCTTCCATTCTCAGATTTTGAGTCTATATTTTTTATACCTTCAGCACCTCCAATAACATCTTCAACGACTTGAGTAACTTCTTGATCTACAATTGATGCTGATGCAGATTTGTAATCTACTTGGACTTGGACTACAGGCGGTTGTATTCCATTGGGTAATTCTCTAACTGGTAATTTCCAAAAGACAAATAAACCAAAAATAATTAAGATTAAAGACATTACCCAAGAAACAGCTGGTCTTTTTATGCTTAGTTCGGTAATAAACATTTATTTTGTAATAGGTTTTATTTTTCCTCTAGGTCTTACTTTTTTTAATCCTTCCGCGACGATTATTTCCCCTTCACTTAATCCAGAAATTACCTCGATATTTTTATTACTTCTTAGACCGGTTTTAACCTCAGTTTTATTTGCAACATTTTCGCCATTTATTTTGTAAACATAGGATTTGTCACCTTCAATCATCACACTTGTATCAGGTACACTTAATGAGTTTCTAAGATTAAATTTAACGCTTACTTCTAAAAGAGATCCCGAGATTAGTTCGAGATCATTATTTTGTACCTTAATTCTGGATAATATACTTCTTGTATCAGCGTTAATCCTGCTTGATACAAAATCAACCTCACCTGAAAAAGTTTTATCCTTAAAACTAGATAATTTTACGTCAACTGGAAGACCTTTTTTAATAGATGCCGAATAGTTCTCTGGAATTTTAATGTCTGAGTAAATAGTTGAATTATCATCTAATGTAATGATGAATATATTATTAGATACAAGAATATCTTCCGTAAGACCAGTATAACCAAGTACTCCACTGAATGGAGCTATAATATTTCCACTTTTCAACTTGATTAATACATCTCCTTTTTTAACAAAGTCTTTCAATTTTAAATCTTCAAAAAGATCATCTTTTTTTATTTTGAAAGTTTCAGATTTTTTTGAGATTGCAGTACCAAATGTCTCTATTGTTTCAGCAAATTCTTTTTTTACCACTTCGGTGACAATTATTCCTGGAGGGGGTCTTTTACTGAATTTTTTTTTAAAATGATTTCCAATCATTGTTCTACCAATAATTACCGCTGCAATGATTAGAAAAAATATTAAAATAATTGATATAGTTTTAGTCGATCTTTTCATTTTTTTAAATTAACCCGTATTCAGCCCAAGAGCCATCATAAATACAGGGTCGATATTTATCATTTATTAAAGAATAAGCTAGTGCCAAAACACACGCGGTTACCCCAGATCCACATGAAAAGACAATATTTTTATCATTTAAGTTTTTTAAGGAAGATTGAAAAATTTTTTCAAGTTCTTGTTTATTTCTAAAAGTTCTATCCTGATTAAGACAAGAGCCAAATGGTATGCAAACAGAATTTTTAATATTTCCACTTTTTAATCCCTCTCTAGGCTCAGGAACCTTTCCTTCAAATCTTTCTTTGCTTCTAGCATCAACAACCCTAAAATTTTGGATTTCTATATTTTGATTAATTGAATCTTTGTTTTTAACTAATTCCTGATTTTCAAAACTTTTGTAGTCTGACTTCATAACTTTAGATAAATTATTTGTTACTTTTCTTTTTTCTTCTATCCATTTTTTTAAACCCCCATTTAAAACATGAACTAGTTTAGGATCATGACCATAATAGATAAAATTAAACCAACAGCGACATGAGCTAACAACATCAGAATTATCATAAATAATAATCATATCCTCATTTTTGATTCCCATCTTTGAGACTATTTTTTCCCATTCATTTTTATTAACCAACATATGTGGAAGATTTGTATTTTTGTCCGAATTATCATCTAGGTCAAAAAAAATGGACTCCGGGATATGTTGAGTTTTATACTCTTCAAAACCATTTCTTTTCGTTTGTGGCATGTGCCACGAGCAATCAATTATTTTTACTTTGTCTTTATTATTTTCGAGCCAATCAGTTTCTACTAATGACATTATCTCTTTTCTAAATATTTTTGATGATATTCCTCAGCAATACAATAGTTTTTTAGTAGGGAAATTTTTGTTACCACTTTCCCTGATAACTTTTTATTGACCTGGTCCAAAACATCTTCTGCAATTTTTTTTTGATTGTCATTTAAATAAAAGATTTCACTTCTATATTGTGTACCAAAATCTGGTCCTTGAGAATTTAGTGTGGTTGGGTCATGAATTTCAAAAAAAATTTTTAAAATTTCTTCATAAGTAATTACTTTCTCATCAAAATCAATTTTAACAACTTCAGCATGATTTGTACTCCCTGTACAAACTTCTTTATAGGTGGTTTGTGAACTATTACCACCGCAATAGCCAACTTCAGTTTTGATAACACCATTAATTTTGCTGAATTTGATTTCAGGTCCCCAAAAACATCCAAGTGCTAAAACTGCTATTTCCATTGATTATGATTTAAATTAATTTACAAATTATTCGTATGCTTAGTAAAAATCAATTGGGATTTTTGTACATGTTTATGTCTGTTTGTGCATTTTCACTAATGGATATAATTGTAAAGTGGTCAGTCGATTATCCGATTGGACAGGTTTTATTTTTTAGAGGGTTTTTTGGAATACTATTTTATTTTTTCATTATACCAAGAGATAGACTTCACAATTTTTATCAAACCAAAAGACCAGGCTTGCATGCCCTAAGGTGCTTGTCGGGTTTAATTGCTTTAGTAGCAATTTTTATTGCTCTAAGAAAATTACCCCTCGCAACTGTGGTAAGTATTTCTTTTGCTGCTCCAATTTTTACAACTATATTTTCAATTTTTTTATTAAGTGAAAAAGTTGGAATTTATAGATGGTTAGCTGTTATAGTTGGTTTTATAGGAATATTAGTAATCACTGAACCAGGGATAAGTGAACTTAACATTTATTATATTTTTCCCATAATATTTTGTCTTGGTCTATCTTATGTAGCGATATCAATTAGACAGTTATCGACCACAGAACCAGTTTGGTTAATTTCATTCTATTTTTCCTTATCAATAACCTTACTGAGTTTTTTAACTATTCCACAAGGATGGGTTATGCCTAATTTACAGGATTTTATTTTATTATCTTTGGTAGGCATTTTTGGAGGTGTTGCAAATCTGTGGTTAGGTCAGTCATATAAATATTCAGAGGTTTCTTTGGTAACTCCTTTAAAATATTTAGCTCTTTTGTTTGCAATAATTTTTGGATATTTCATTTGGGGTGAGGTTCCAACAATCAAAACTCTTCTTGGAGCCTCTTTGGTAATTATTTCAACATTAATTATTTTTAGAAGAGAAATTTACAATAAAAAAATAATCACTTCTAAAACAATCAATGACTAAAGTTCCAAAATATTGGAATAAAGCTAAAAGATATTTATCCAAAAGGGACAAAATAATGTCAAGATTAATTAAAAATTATCGAAGTCCCAATGAAACAATTCTTACCTCAAGAAAGGATATTTTTTTTTCATTATGCAAAAGTATTATTGGTCAGCAAATAAGTGTTGCTGCAGCAAATTCAGTTTTTTTAAAATTTAAGAAAAAATGTAAAAATAAAATTAATCCAAAAACTGTATCTAAATTGACCTCAACACAACTAAGAAATTGTGGATTAAGTAGGCAAAAAGTCTTAGGAATAAAAAGTTTAGCAAAACAAATCATTAATAAATCCTTTAATCCTAAATTAATAAAGAATATGAGTGATGAGGAAGCTATAGTTTATTTATCTAATTTAAGACAAATAGGTAGATGGTCGGCTGAAATGATTTTACTTTTTACTTATAATAGATCTGACATTTGGCCTATACAAGATATTGGGCTTTTGAGAGCGATTTCTAAAAATTATAATAAAAAATATTTTCCACCGGAAAAATTTGTGTCTTTACTTCAAAAAAGATTTTCACCTTATTGCTCAGTAGCTACATGGTATTTGTGGAGAAGTATAGATCCTGAGCCTATTCAGTACTAAATCCCTCAACGATTTGCATGTGTCTTATAGTGGTCTTTTTGGCTAAATCCCAACCAGCCTGATATTCTTTAGATTGATGACATTTTAAAGCTTGCTCGTAATTTGGAAATTCCCAAACCACAGTTCTTAAAAAATCATCACCATCGAAAGTTGTATGTTTGCCACCTCTAACCAAAGGTAAACCACCATAACTTTTAATAATTGGAGTTACTGTCTCTGCATACTTTTTTAAATTTTCTTGGTCATTAACTTTAGTATACAAACTTATCCAATAAGCCTTCATGATTTCTCCTTTTTAATTATTTTTAATTGTGATAATAAATTTCATGGCAGAGAAATTAATTATCAGTTTTGATGAATATACTCAAATTGTTGAAAAGTTAGCAATACAAATTCATGAAAAATATAAACCAACTGTATTAGTTGGTATTATGAGAGGGGCAGCTCCTATTATTGATATTTTATCAAGAATTTTGAAATTACCAATCGCATATATTGTTATCCAAAGTTATTCAGGTAAAGGTTTAGAGGATCAACAGGGCCAATTGATGTTTGCAAGAGAAATAAGTTCTTTGGCAAATAACAAAGATTTTAATAAGGTTCTTCTAATAGATGATCTCTCCGATACCGGTTTAACGCTTAATAAAAGCATTGAGTGGTTAAAAAATTATGGCCCAACTAAAGATTATATAAAAGAAGTAAAAACTGCTTGTTTATGGAAAAAGAAATCGTCAACTTTCGAACCTGATTTTTGTCCTATCAGATTAGACTCAGATCCGTGGATTGTTCAACCTACAGAACATTATGAAGAATTGTCTATTGAGGAGATTGTGAAAAAAAATAAACAGGGCTAGTTTATACTAGCCCTGTTCAATTAATATTTAAGCAACTGCAAAACTTACAACACTTAAAATTGCTATTACCCAAATAGCTGGTGAAGTAGTTGCAAATTTACCAGTGAATATCTTGATTAAAGCATATGATACGAAAGCTAGAGCAATACCATTGCTTATACTATAAGTTAAAGGCATAGCGATCATTGCAAGAATTGCTGGAGCAGACTCTGAAACATCGTTCCACTCTATATCAGTAATATTTCTTATAAATAGAACTGAAACAAAAAGTAAAGCAGCACCATCAATTTGTTTTGGCAAACTAGTTGCTAAGGGCGCAAAAAATATACATGCTAAAAATAATATACCAATTACCAAAGAGGTCATGCCAGTCTTTCCACCAGCTTTTACCCCAGCCCCAGATTCAACGTAACTAGTTACCGTTGTGGTTCCCATTACAGCTCCCGCAACAGTACTTACGCTGTCTGATAACATTGCTTTATTGATGTCTTTAACTTTTCCATCTTTGCCCACTTTTCCAGCTACATTGGCAACTGAAGTTAAAGTTCCTGCAGTATCAAAAAAGTCTACAAACAATAAAGTAAATATGACTGTAGACATTCCAGCTGTCATAGCTGCAGATAAATCAAATTCAAAAAGATAAGTCATTGAAGGTGGAGCACTTGCGATACCATTAAACTTTGCAAGACCTGTAGCCCAAGCAATTATACTAAATACTAAAATACCAATAATGATATTACCTTTAACATTCATTTTATCTAAAACAATTATTGCAATAAAAGTCGCGCATCCTAATAAAACAAGTGGATCACTTAAATTTCCAAGCTGTACTAATGTTACAGGATTATCGACAACTACTTCCATTATCTGAAGACCGATAATTGCTAAGAACAAACCAATTCCTGCGCCAATTCCTAACTTTAAACTCTTAGGGATAGAGTTGATAAGCCACGCTCTTATTGGTGTTAATGATATAATTAAAAATAATACACCAGCAACTAATACAGCACCTAAAGCTTGTTGCGGTGTATATCCCATACCTGCACAAACTCCAAAAGCTACAAAAGCATTAATCCCCATTCCTGGCGCAAGACCAATCGGCCAAGTTTTTCCATGAAATGCCATTATGAAACAAGCTAGGGCAGTTGCTAGAATAGTTGCAGTGTAAACTGCGCCGAAATCAAAGAAACCTTTTTCGGGCCCAGCAAATTCACCTGATAAAATAAACGGATTTAAAAACATGATATAAGCCATGGTTAAAAAAGTAGTAGTTCCGGCTATTACTTCTGTTTTAAAATCTGTTTTGTGTTTTTTGTACTCAAAATATTTGTCTAACATTATTCCTCCTATCCTGACTAAATAGATGATTCTTTTGACAAATACTTAGCCAAATCTAATTTTATCAACATAATTCAACTAAGAAGTTTATATTTTGGTCATATTTAGAAGCTAGAATATGAAAATGAGAAATTTTAAATTAATCGTGTTGTTACTTAGTTTCTTCTTAATGGTCACTGCGTGCCAGACCGTACAAGAAAAAACTGACAAAATTGTTGAGCAAGAAAATAAAAGATTGGGTAAATATATAGGTCAATTATCCAGTGAACTTAAAATTGATCTAGGAAATCCTGACGAAGATTTTAAGAACGAAAAAGGAAATCAAGTTCTTGTATATAAAACAAAAAAATATGGTATTTCTTGTGAAAGAAAATTTGAGGTAGACACTAACTCAGTGGTAATTGGATTTTCATCAAAAGGATGTTTTTAGTTTACTTGCGGAGCTAGTTGCCCCGCAAGCAAGGCTTTAACTTATCTAATTTCGATTAGTTTTTTCTTCTTATGCTCTGGTACAATTCTTTCGCAAGATATTGTTAAAAGACCATCTTTGAGCTCGGCACCATTTACTTTAACGTCATCAGCAATTGTAAATGATCTAGCAAATTGTCTTTGAGATATTCCCTTATGAATGATCTCTCCATCAGCATTTTTATCTTCAGATTTATCAACTTGTTTTGTTCTTACAGTTAATAAATTATCTTCGAACTCAACCTCAACATCTTTTTTGTTGAAACCTGCTAAAGCAACTTCAATAGCGTAGTTATCTTTACCAGTCTTTCTGATGTTGTATGGTGGGTAATTGGATTGCATTGTCATTGCACCATTTCCCAACATATTCTCAAATTGATCAAACATATCGTCGAACCCAATCGAGAATGGTCTTAATGAGTTAAATATAGATAGATCCTTACTTGTCATATATCCTCCTTTGTTAAGCAAGTTTATTTATAAGCCCCATTAGGCGACCTACACAAATTATGTAGGAACGATTTAAGTTTTTTCAAGATTGAGAAATTAAATTTTTTTTGAAATTTTTAGTGCAAAAGCATAGTCTAAAGCTATTTCTTCTATAGCACCATCTCTACCTGATTTTCCACCATGACCTGCATCCATTTCTGTTTTTAAAAGTAATAAATTATTATCTGTTTTTAAGTCTCTTAGCTTGGCAGTAAATTTAGCAGGCTCATCAAACAATACTCTATTGTCACTTAAACTAGTGGTAATTAACATATGAGGGTAGTCCATTTTTTTTATATTATTATAAGGAGCATAAGAAAATATATAATCAAAGTGATCTTTATTATCTTTGGCATTACCAAACTCATCAAATTCACCAACTGTTAATGGTAGAGAGTGATCAAGATTAGTAGTTAAAGAGTCAACAAATGGAACCGCCATTATAATCCCTAAAAATAATTTTGGAGATTGGTTTACCACTGCTCCCATTAATAATCCACCTGCAGATCCACCCATACCAATGATCTTACCAGCTGAAGAGTATTTCTTTTCAATTAAATATTTAGCCGCATAAATGTAATCCTCAAAAGTATTTTTTTTGTTTGTTAATTTTCCTTCTTTCCACCATTTCATACCTTTTTCCATTCCACCTCTAATATGGGCTGTAGCCCAGATGATATCTCTGTTGATCAAACTCAAACGTGTAGATGAAAAACTAGGGCTCATTGAATTTCCGTATGAACCATAACCGTACAATAAGACATTTGCAGTTCCATCAATCTTAGTTTTCTTATGTCTTGTTATTGTTAAAGGAACCATTCTTCCATCATGAGATTTATATTCAACTCTCTCTACAATATAATCTTCTGAATTATGGCCTGATGGAATTTCTTGTTCTTTTACTAATTTTTTAGATTTATCTGAAAGATTATATGAATAAACTCTTGAAGGAGTTTTCGGCGATGAATATCCAAGGTAAATTTCGTCTGTTTTTCGATCTTTTTGTTTAAGAGAAATATTTGGTACGTATACTTTTTCATCTGAAAAAATTAATTCTTCCTCAAAATTTGTTGATATATTTCTTATGAATAACTTATCTAATGCATCAGATGTTTCTGATCGAATTATCCAATTTTTTAAAAACACACAACCACCAATTAAAACCTCATTTTTTGAAGGTACAAAAGATTTCCAATTTTGGTTCTCTAAGCTTGATGAGATATCAATCTTAAAATCTTCAGCATCATTATTTGTATGATTGTAAAAATTATTAGCCCAAGAATTTATAGAGTATAAAATTCCTCTTTGTCTTTTAATGATTAATTTTGGTTTTGGAGTTATTTCATCAACACCAAAATAGTATTGCTCTGATGTGTTGTGATCAGAAGTTGTTATTAGATAATATTTTTCATCAGAAGTTAAGCTTATTCCAACTGTAAAAGCTTCACTTTTTTCTTCAAAGACCAAATAATCCTCACTTAAATGGTCTCCAATTTTATGTCTATATATTTTTCGGGCACGATGATTTTCATCTAATTTTGAATAAAAAATATATTTATCGTCCAGACTAAAAGTAATACTACCAGATGTGTCCGTTATTTCTTTTGTGACCAACTTATTTGTTGAAATATCTCTTATGAAAATTTTGTAATACTCTGATCCTTTGGTATCCAGAGAATATGCAAGCAATTTATCGTTATGGCTTACCTCTAAATCTCCCACTCCAAAATATTCAACGCCTAATTTTTCTTTTTCTTTATCTCCGTTCCAAATTTCTTCAACATTATCTGTATTAATTTTTTTACGGAGTTTGATAGAATAATTTCCTTCTGTTGTGGTTTTTGTCCAATAATCATAAGTGTGATCTCTAAAAGGAAGAGACTCATCATCTAATTTTATTCTTCCCTTTATTTCATCAAAGAGTTTTTTCTGTAAGTCTTTTGTATCTTTAAGATGATAGTCAGTATGATTGTTTTCTTCAATTAAGTATTTTTTTACTTCTGGATTTAATTTATTTTTGTCTTTTAAGACTTCAAGAATATCTTTTTGATGTATCCAGCTGTAATTATCCTCCCAACTTGTGTTGTGACAAGATTTTATTTCCAGTTTTTTTCTAAGTTGTGGTACCTTCATAAAAAAGAAGAACTATATGAATATCATAATTTATACATTAGTCATTTTGACTATTTTATACTTTCTATTAAAATTTATAACTAAGATTTCCTCAAAAAAAATATCAAAAGGTCTAAGGATTTTATTAATAATTGGATTTATTATATTGGCAATTTTATTTGCCATCGGTGGGCGTTTTTTATTAACTTTGCCTTTTACATTAGCTAGTCTTGCACTATTAAAATTAAAAGGTCTATCTATTTTTCAATTAATATCGCTTTATAGATTAATTCAAACATTGAGAAGATCAGGAAGATTTTCTTTTAATCAATCGAACCTAAATAACTCATCTTCAATTTCAGTAACTGAAGCATATAAAATATTAAATTTAGATGTGAATAAAAAAATTACAAATGAAGATGTAAATAAAGCTTATATAAAAATACAAAAAAAAATACATCCAGATATATCTCCAGAAACCTCAAGACTTTCCGCAATCGTCAATGAGGCCAAAGAAATTGTTCTTAAAGATATAAGTTAATCTTTAAATTTATTAATTGCATTTATCACTTCACTTACAGAAATTAGATTTGGGTCTGCATTTGTTCCATGAGTAATCTCATCGATATCATATCCTTTTGGTATAATTCTATAATAGTTATTACTATAGTCTGTATAAGCTCTTGGAGCATCTAGTAAAAATACCAAGCTTTTTTTTCCAGTTTGTGAAGTAATATGTGACCCAAAAGAGTCATTACCTACGTACATATTCGCAGAACATAAGTAAGGAATCACATCATAAATATTTTTATTACTTAAAGTAAGGAAATTATTTTTTTTAAGGTTATTTACAATTTCAGTTTCAATACCCTTTTCATTTGGGCCACATAAAATAAAAAAAAAATAATCTCCCATTTCATTAAGGCTATTAATTAAATTCGCAAAGTTTTTAGCTCCCCATCTTGTTGTTGGTCCAGATGATCCTGCACCAATCACAATTTTATAGCTATTATTATTTAATTCTTTTTGAACTTTTGCAATTCTGTACTCTTTAATAAAAAATTTTGTTTCAGTATTACAATCATTTATTTTAAGAAACTTTTCAGTAAATTTTTTTGCAGTATTTACTAAATGCAAATTTTTTTTTTTAAAGAAACTATAAGAAGAAATATTTTTTATACCAGCAAATTTAGCTGCAAAATATATTCTTAAACTTGGATAGTAAATTAATAGATTTTCGAAATTGAATTTTTTGAGAATTCTACTAAGCTGAAATATATCAAAAATTTTTTTATGATATTGATTTAAGTAATAAACATTTTCTACAAACGGATCATCAGCTAGTGCATCTTTTAAATTTTTACATAATGTAATAATGGTAACAGGTCCATATTTTCTTGCAATCTGATGGCAATAAGTGAGATGGAGTAAATTAGCGCCTAAACCAGCATAACTTAAATAAATACCTGTTTTCATAAATTTTTATACATTTCTTGAATTAATTTTTTACCAAATATATTAAATTTGAATTTAAATTTGTGTTTTAGATACAAAGAATTTTTACTGGATCCAATTAAAAATTTTTTTTCATTTTTTCTAAAGAATTTTCGATTTATAGTATAATACTTTTTATAATTAAGACCATTTAAACTATAAGCCTTTTTAATGACTTCTTTACCAGAAATCTGATTTCCAGCAGATATAAAAAAATCTTTGGTTTTTAATGTCGATGTCAGCAATACAGCCTTGACAATTTCAGTAACCCACGAATAATCTCTAAAAGTATTTATGTTTCCAACTATAATTTTTTTTTTATTTTTTGCTCCTAAACAAACTTTTTTAATAAAAAAGTTTTTATTTCTCAAAGGAGACTCTACTTGCATAAAAACCAAGTTTGATGCATTTACTCCAAGTTTTCTATATTCTTTAATTAAATTAAATACTTTTTGTTGAGTTTTTATATAAGGGTTTTTATTAGATGAAAATGTAGAATTAATATTAATAAACCCACTAGTTGAAGAAAATATATAGCCTGAATTTGCTTTATAAAATTTTGTATCTAATTTTTTTTTTTTCAAAAAAACTAAAAAATTTTTAGTTCCAGTAAAATGAGAGTCAAATGTTTCTTTTTTATTTTCTATGCTCTTTGTCAAAGAACTTTGTCCACTGAAATAGAAAATTTTTTTTGGCTTATATCTTTTTATAATTTTCTCTATTTCGTTTTTTTTATTGGTATTAAGTTTTTCGAATTTAATTTTATTTTTGATTTTGAGATATTTATAATTCGTAAAATTTTTATTTAATGATCTAGAGGTAACAACTACTATTTGGTTATTCTTTAAAAGTTCAGCTGATAAATATGCACCCAACACACCTGAACCAATGATTAAGTTTACTCTTTTATTCATTTTTTTTTGAATTATTATATGTTTTAAAAAATATATGACTTTAATAAAAGGTATTTATGCAGCTTCAATATCAGTTCTGAACCATGATTTAAGCTTAAATATAGAAAAAACCATATCACATGCAGAAAATTTAATTGATCAAGGTTGTCATGGCACTGCAATATTTGGAAGCACTGGCCAAGCACAATTAATTCCTATTGTTGAAAAGATTAAATTACTAAATCACCTTTCAGAAAGTAAATACAAAGAAAAACATTTAATCGGAACAGGATTGAATTCTTTAAATGAAACAATTAATTTGATGAAAATTTCAGTTTCTCTAAACTTTAAAAAATTTTTAATCATGCCACCAGCTTACTATAAATATCAAGATAAGGATGTGATAAACTTTTATACAAAAATCATTGATGCAGTACCAGAGTCTAAAATTATACTTTATAATTTTGAAAAATTATGTGGATATAAATTTAGTATTGAATGTGTGGAAAAATTGGTTCACAAATTTCCTGATCAAATTGTAGGTGTGAAGGATAGTTCTTACAATTTATTTGAAAAGTTAAAGTTGGAAAATTTTTCAGTTATGCCAGGTTCAGAGTCAAAATTACTTAAAGGATTAGAAAATGGTTGTTCAGGTATTATCACTGCAACTTGTAATGCTACATCTCAATTAGCTCGAAAAGTTTACGATGATTTTAAAGAAAAAAAAGATCATTCTTTAAACCAAAAATTAGTTAATGTCAGAAATACTTTTGAAAAATATAATTTAATTTCAGCTCTTCATACTCTGTTTTCAAAAGAGAACAAAATTTATGGAAATCTATTACCACCTTTAAGTTTACTTAACGAAACTGATGAGAGAAATCTTTTGCAGAGTTTAAAAGATTTAAATTTTGAAACAAAATCACAATTGGCAGCTTGAGATGTATTTAGCGAGATTTCTTAATAAAGTATTTAAAAAAGGAGGGTTTATCCTGACCGATGCTGATTCCAAGGATTATATAATTGGTCAGCCAACTGACAATCCTATTAAATTAAAAATTCTCAATAAGAAACTTCATTATAAGTTACTATTCCATCCAGATCTTTATTTTGGTGAGGCATATACAAATGGAGATATTGTTATCGAAAATGGATCTCTTACAGATTTTTTAGATCTAGCATTGATGAATATTGGAAGAAACGAGTTAAACATTTTTAGTTATCTTTTAAATAAACTAAGGGGGTCTTACAGATATCTTACTAATTTTAACTTTATCAAAAAATCTAAAATGAATGTTTCACATCATTATGATATCAAAGATGATCTTTATGATTTATTTTTAGATCCTAAAAGACAATATTCATGTGCTTATTTTAAAAATGAAAATGATAGTCTTGAAACTGCACAGAATAATAAGATTCAACATATAATTAAAAAATTAAATATTAAACCTGACCAAAAAGTTTTAGACATAGGATGTGGCTGGGGATCATTAGCAATTGATATTGCCAAAAATGCTAAGTGTGAAGTTACAGGAATAACTCTATCAGAAAATCAACTAAACTATTGTAATCAAAAAGCAAAAGAAATGAATTTACAGAACCAAGTAAAATTTAAACTTATGGATTATAGAGAGCTGGATGAGAAATTTGATAGAATAGTGAGTGTTGGCATGTTTGAACACGTTGGAAGGAAATTTTACAAAAAGTTTTTTAAACAAATTGAAAAATTGTTGAAAGATGATGGTGTTTCGTTAATTCACACTATTGGGTCTGTTAACCCGCCAAGAGATCCTCATCCATGGATTACAAAATATATTTTTCCTGGTGGTTATACACCAAGCTTAAGTGAAGTAACCAATCCTATTGAAAAAGCTGGCTTAATTGTAACCGACATTGAAGTTTTAAGACTTCACTATGCTCATACTTTAAGACACTGGAAAGAAAACTGTTTAAAAAATAAAGATAGAATTATTCAAATGTTTGATGAAAAATTTTTTAGAATGTGGGAGTTTTATCTCGCTGGTTGTGAAATGGCATTTAAGTGGGGTGATCAAGTTGTTTATCAATTTCAACTTACTAAAAATTATAGATCAACCCCTGTGACTAGAGACTATATTTATCAATAAATTATTGATATAATCATTTCTTCTCAGAAATGAAAAAAAAACAAAAAAAATCAAAAAAAAAAAGAAAAGTATTAAAAAAAGTCAAATCCTCTAAGTTTCGAAGAAAAAGTAAAAAAAATAAAAGGGTTGTTAAAAGATTTAAAAAAAAAAGAATTATCAAAAAAAGGAAAAATAAGGTTAAAAAATTAAAAAAAACTAATTATTTAAATCAAATTAAAAAAACCCAAAACGAAAGTATAGTTTTAAAATTAGTTAAATTACAGCTATCCCTGAAACCTCAATTCAATTTTAAATTTAATTTTAGTTTAGAAAAACATATTCAAGGTTTTTTTGATAAAATTTCAGAGACAATTTCAAGTTATAAAGTTTTAAAACGTGATGAAAAAAGAAGAATTAAGATAGAAAAAATTGAAAGAGAGAGGGCAGAAAAAATTGAGTTGGCTAAACAAAAAGAGGAAGAACAAGCTCTCAGGGTTAAACTAAAAGAACAAACACTTAAAGAAGAAGCTAGATTAGAAAAACAACGAGTAAAAGATATAAAACTATTCCTAAGAAAAGAGCAAGCACTTTTGAGAATTGAGCAAGCTGAAAAACAAAAACAGTTTTTAAAACAATTAAGACTAGATAAACAAATTGAAAAATTCAGAATTAGAGAAGTCAAGGAACTAGAAAAACTTGAGAAAATTTCTTTAAAAGAAAAAAGAGAAGACTATGCAGGTTTACAAGAAAGAATTGATAAACTTAAGGAAAAATATCGATTACTTCGAGATCAAAAAATTAAAGAAAGGGTTGAAGCATTAGGGGTTAAACTTCAAGGTGATGAAGATAGAGAAACCTTATTAGAAAAAGAAAAAGAATATACTTTAGCAAGACAAAAAATTGAATTTGCATTAGAAAGTTTTTACAGAAGTGCAAGTAGCCTAGTATTTCAGTTAAATAAAAGACATATCACCCGCGACATGTCTATTTTTCGTTGTATAGACAGAAGATTTGAAACAGGTGAAGTTTTTATTAAATGGGATGAGTCACAAGATGATGACTGGTTATTATTAATTTATATTAAAAATAATTCTCCAGATGAAGGAATTGTTATTGAAGATAAAACTAATCCTGAAAAAAATCTTTCTCATGAGTTTAGAAATGTAGATATTTTCAAAGCTTCAGATACAATGGTAGACTCTTTAACGCAACTCATTGCAAGGAAAAGAGCCAAAAATAATAATTAAACATTTATATTAAATTAGGTATTATCTGTAATGATTTTAGGATCTGCCTTTCTAATAATTTTATATTTAATTTTCAGATACATTATTGCGTGGATCACATATTTTAATAATTTGGACCCAAGACTTGGTGATAGTACATGGCGGTTTACGTATGATTATCCAGTAGTTGGTGAAAGAGATATCTCTGATTTGGATGATAAGGACTTTGTTAGATTAAGAAGAAAAAAGAATAAAATTATTTTATTAATGTACTCAATAGTCTTAGTGATGTTTGTATCTTCTATGTCTCTATTAAGTAAATTTTTATTATTTTTTACAAGTTAGATTTTTTAAGTTGCTTTTTATTTTTTAGGTAAAGAAAAAAAGCTACTATTTCATATACAATTGAAAAAATATTAAAGATGATTGGTAATTTAAAAAATTTATAAAGAAATCTATATTTTGGCATTTTTTTCCATAATAATAAAAAAGCTTCTGCACCTCCAATAACTTTTTCACCATCTTTGACATGCAGTCTTCTCAAAAGTTGTTTACTATCTTTAGAGGTTTCTTGTTCTGCTAATTCATTATCTGTAATATCAACCCAATCAATTTCCTCTATTTCTTCCTTCTTATAGAGATCAATTTCTGCCTTACAAATTTTACAAGAATTATTAAAATAAACTTTCATAATTAGATGTTTTATTACTAATTTGTCCCATATATGTACATGCGTAAAATACTCTAGTTGAAAAATCTTTGAAACAATCTATTTAATGTCACTTATGAGTAATTTCTTTGAAAAATCTGATCTATCAAGAAGTGAGGCTGAAAATATTATTTCGGATACTCTTCAAAAATGTGATGATGGTGAGTTGTACTTAGAAAATTCTAAATCCGAGTCGATTTTACTAGATGATAATAAGATAAAAAATTCTAGTTATAATTCAGATTTAGGATTTGGGTTTAGAGCTATCTCCGATGAAGTGGTTGCTTATTCTCACTCTAACGAAATTTCAAAAAACTCCTTAAAGCAATCTTCAGAAAATTTAAAATCGACACTTAAATCTGTCAAAGGTACCTATAATCATGAAATTCCTAAATCTAATAAGAAATATTATGAAAACATCAACCCAATTGAACAAAAATCTCTTAATGAAAAAATTAAAATACTTAATGAAGTAAATAATTATTTACGTTCAAAAAATGACAACATTAAACAAGTTACAGCTAATTTTTTGGGAGAACAAAAATCAATTGAAATAATTAGATCTGGTGGAGAAACTTTAACTGATGTTCGTCCTTTAATAAGATTTAATGTATCCGTTATGCTTGAGAAAAATGGGAGAAAAGAGACGGGTGTGTATGGTGTTGGGGGAAGACAATCTTATGACTCTTATTTAAAAGATGATAACTGGAAAAGTGTTTGTGATGAGGCTTTGAGAATAGCCTCGGTAAATTTAGAGAGTAAACCTGCACCAGCTGGTGAAATGAAAGTTGTGCTAGGACCTGGTTGGCCGGCAATATTAATTCATGAGGCTGTTGGTCATGGTTTAGAAGGGGATTTTAACAGAAAAAAAACCTCAGCTTTTCATAATTTAATGGGCCAAAAAGTTGCAAGTGAGGGAGTTACAATTGTTGATGATGGTACTATTGATAACAGAAGAGGTAGTCTTACGATTGATGACGAGGGAACCCCGACAGAAAAAACTGTTTTAATTGAGAATGGGATTTTAAAAAATTTTATGCAAGATCGTTTAAATGCTCGTTTAATGAAAACCAAATCTACTGGTAGTGGAAGAAGAGAAAACTATAGACATATCGTTCTTCCAAGAATGAGAAATACGATGATGCTGAGTGGTAATCAGACTCAAGATGAGATGATTAAAGCTGTCGACAAAGGTATTTTTGCTGTGAGTTTTGGTGGCGGACAGGTTGATATTACCTCTGGAAAATTTGTATTCAATTGTACTGAAGCTTATGAGATTGTTAATGGTAAAATTGGATCTCCAATTAAAGGCGCGACACTAATTGGAGATGGACCTTCAATTTTAAAAGAAGTTTCTATGGTTGGTAATGACATGATGATGGATCCTGGTATTGGAACATGTGGAAAAGCTGGCCAAGGTGTTCCCGTAGGCGTTGCTCAACCATCTATACTAATTAATAAGATGACTGTTGGTGGCACAAAACTTTAAATGGTCAAAGATCAAGAATTTCTAGAGAAAAAAGCATCGTATTGTTTAGGTTTGGCTAAGAAATTAGGTGCAACCGAGTCTAGTGTGATTGTTAATAACTCTGTATCTGAAACTGTTAATTTTAGAAATAAAAAACTAGACGAGTCTAATAGATCAGATGATCTTGGAATAAGCATTACCACTTACATTGGAAAAAAAAAGTCATCAATATCCTCCTCTAATTTGCTTGATGATAACCTAAATATTTTGATTGAAAAATGTGTTGAGACAACAAAAAATACTCCTGAAGATGAATTTAATTCATTACCAGATAAAGATTTATTGGCCAAAGAGGTTAAGGATTTGAATCTTTATGACGATACTCATATAGAAAATGATCAAAAAATAGACTATTTAAAAAAATTAGAATCTGCTGCTTCCAATGATAAAAAGATTGTTAATACAGAATCTAGTTTTACTCAAAATAAATCAAATTTTATTTTAGCCAATAGTGAAGGTTTTTGTGCTGGCTACAAAACATCTTCATTTACAGCCTCGAGCGTCACAGTTGCCAAAGATGAAAAAAGTATGGAGAGAGATTATGAATATTCTAGTAAATGTTTTCTTAAAGACTTAGATACCGCAGAAGAATTAGGCAAACAGGCCGCTGATCAAACAATTAGAAAATTAAGCCCCAAAAAAATAGGTAGTGAAAAAATTGCTATAATTTTTGACAAAAGAATTGCTAAGGGAATACTAAGTACTTTTGCAAGTGCGATTTC
Organism: uncultured Pelagibacteraceae bacterium; assembly: GCA_902612325.1. GTDB lineage: Bacteria > Pseudomonadota > Alphaproteobacteria > Pelagibacterales > Pelagibacteraceae > Pelagibacter. The sequence continues at coordinate 139,925 of CACMDB010000001.1, forward strand.
ATCATCAGCAATATCAAGAGGAACCTCTTTTTTAAAAGATAAAGTTAACCAAAAAATTTTTTCTGATAAAATTAATGTCTTAGATAAACCAGATATACTTAAAGGTTTAGGCTCAAGAAATTTTGATAGCGAGGGGGTTAAAACTGATACTCTTAAGTTAGTAGACCAAGGAATTTTAAAACATTATTTGATTGATACTTACAATGGAAAAAAATTAAACCTTAAATCAAATGGAAGATGTGGAGGGACAAGCAATCTTTATTTTGAAAATGGAAATATTAGTTTTAAAGATTTATTGAATTCAAAATCAAAAAGTCTCTATATTACTGAAACTATAGGACACGGAAGTAACATTGTAACTGGTGATTATTCTGTAGGTGCAACAGGTTTTTTAGTGGAAAACGGAGAGTTTAAGTATCCTATAAATGAAATTACTATTGCAGGTAATTTTAAAGACATGTTTAAGAATATTACTCTCGCAAATGATTTAGAGTTTAAATATTCAACCAATTCACCAACCATGATGATTGAGGGAATGGTTGTTGCTGGTAAATGAGTGAATTTTGCGTAATCGGTTCAGGTATTTCCGGAGCTACAATTGCGAATCTTCTTAATAAAAAAAATTCAGTAATCCTATTTGATAAAGCGAGAGGTCCAGGAGGACGTGCATCTTTCAAAAGAATGAAAGGTAATATAGGCTTTGATCATGGCACTCAATACTTTTCGCCAAAAACCCCAGAATTTAAAAAATTTACCAAAGATTTAATTAAAAAAAGAATTTTAAAGGTTTGGGGTGGTAAACACATTTTTCTTAACTCCAAAAAAAAAGAAAATAAAAAACATCTGAAAATTATAGGTAAAAATGGAAACAATGATATTAGCAAGTACTTATTAAAAAAAATCAATTGTAACTATCAAAGTGAATTAAAAAAAATTCATTATAAAAACAAACTTTGGCATTTATCATTTGCTGATGGAAAATTGAGATCTTTTAAAAGTATTATTTTGACCTGTCCTTTTCCACAATTAAAAAAACTCTCTAAAAGATTCATAAATAATTCTTTTTTAAAAAAATCAATTAAAATGGATGCAAATATAACTACTATGATTGCTATAAAAAAAAACAAGAAATCAAATAGTAGCTATCTTTTCGAAGATCCAATACTTGGTTGGGCGGGTAATGAAAACTCAAAAAAAAGATTTAAATCAAAATATGATTTATGGACTCTCCAAAGTACGTTTAATTGGGCAAATAAAAAGATTAATCAAAATAAAGAAAATAAGAAAGAGAATTCAAAAATTATGATTGATAAGTTCTTTAAACTTTCAAATATTAAAAAAACTAAAATTAACTTCTCTCTTAATCATGGTTGGAAATACTCTTCTAATTCAAAACCTTTCAAAATTAAAAGTTATTGGGATCCAAAGAAAAAAATAGGTGTTTGTGCTGATTGGTTTGTAGGGCCAAGACTAGAGTCAGGGTGGATAAGTGCACGGGATTTATTTAAGAAAATTTCAAGATAAATTATTCAAAGCTTTTTAATCTGTACTCCCAATTACCCATCCTGGAATAAGTCACTTTTAAAATTCTTAAATTTTCTTGATCGTACCAAATATTAAAGTCTAATCTTTTATCTTTAGGAATATTCATATCTTTAGATTTAAGTGTAAAATGATCAGCATCATAAATTTTTCCATAAAGATCAATTTTTTCTTTTCCTATAAAAGTAACAACCTGTTCTTTAATACTTCCAGATATTGGGCTTATTTGAGATCCTGCTTGTAAGATTTTATGATTCCACCAATTTCCAATAACGTTATTAGTTGTTGCTTCGCCATTGAATGAGGAGCCCTTGATATCATATTTTTTACTTTTTTTATTTAATTCTAAATTTACAAATTTTTCTTTATCATTTTGAAGAGTTTTAGAGTTAAAAGATATCAACTGATCTTTGATATATTTTTCTTCACCATATGACTCCACTTGAAAAATTGTAGCTCCTAATAGATCAACAGAAAATTTAAATTGATTTGTAATAATAGTTTCTTCGCCATTTCTCTCAAAAAAATAATAATTGTATCCAATTAATTCACCATTTCTAAAAATCTCCATTTCAATTTTGTTATATTTATTGTAGTGACCCATATGTGCCATGGAAATAACTGGAAAAATTACAATAAATAAGATGGCTATAAATTTTTTCATTTGGCAATTACATTAGTGGACTTTATCTATAATAGAAATAACTTATTAAGATGTTTTTAAAAATAAAGAAAATACCAAAAGTTAATTGGAGTTCTGACAAGCCATATAATTTTAAACCAAAATTTTCCACTTTCTTTTTTTTATGTTTTGGTCTGACGTTGTTTGGTCTTGGTGAAGGGTTATTGATTGTTTCCTTTACAGGCGCTTCTCCGTGGAGTGTTTTAGCTCAAGGTATTTCCTTGAATGTTAACTTAAGTATTGGAACAATTACTCTTTTAATAAGTATTGCTGTTTTAATTTTGTGGATACCTCTAGGCCAAAAACCAGGAATGGGCACAATATTTAATGCATTAATTATAGCCTTTATGATTGATCTTTGTATTAAGTTTGTACCAACCCCGTCTAATTATCTTAATCAATTAATCCTAGCAGTAATTTCTGTAATGATGGTTGGAATAGGTGGGGGCATTTATTTAGTTTCTAATCTTGGTGCAGGACCAAGAGATGGATTAATGATTGGTTTACAAAAAGTAACTAACTTACCAGTGGCAGCCGTTAGAGCTTTTTTAGAAATTTCTGTTGTAAGTATTGGTTGGTATTTAGGTGGAACAGTAGGGGTTGGAACTCTTTTATTCGCTTTTGGTATTGGTCCGTGCGTTGCACTAGGTTTGTTTTTAGTTGATAAAATTTTTGATTAGGCAGCAGCGCCTGATTTTTCACTTCTTTTTCTTTCATGAGGATCAAGAATAGCTTTTCTTAATCTACAAGACTCTGGAGTAATTTCTAAAGCTTCATCTGTATTTAACATACTTAATTGTTCAGCAATCGACATTTTTCTAACAGGAGTTAAGACAACATTTTCGTCTGTGCCTTGTGTTCTCATATTAGTTAATTTTTTTCCTTTCATGACATTAATAATCATATCTCCTGGCTTAGGTGATAGACCTACAATCATTCCCGGATAAACAGGATCGTTATGAGTTACAAACATTTCTCCTCTTGCCTGTAAATTAAAGATCGCAAAAGCAACTGCCTTTCCTTGTTCCATAGAAATTAGAGCACCATTTCTTCTGCCTTCCATTTCACCTTCAAATGGGCCATATTCATGAAAAATTCTATTGATGACACCATTTCCTTTTGTCAGCGTTAAAAATCTACTTGTATATCCCATCAAACCTCTTGTTGGTGCATGAAATATAAGCCTCTTTTTATTTTTACCAGTGTCTTTTAATTCTATTAATTTACCTTTTCTTCTATTCATTGAGTCAATTATTTTTGATGAATGCTCTTCATCAAGATCCATTGTAATTTCTTCTATTGGCTCAAGTTTGTTTCCATTTTCATCTTTTTTATAAAGAACTTTTGGAGGGCTCACTGTCATTTCAAAACCTTCTCTTCTCATTTGAGTAAGTAAAATTTCCAACATTAATTCACCACGACCACTAACCACAAAAGAATCATTTCCCTCATTTTCAGTGAATGTAATTCCAACATTATTTTGTGCCTCTTGAACTAATCGATCTCTAATTTGTGTGCTTGTAAGTTTTTTACCTTCTGTACCAGCTAAAGGTGATGTATTTACAGTGATGGTAATTGACATCGTTGGGGGATCTATAGGAGTGGCTTCTATTGGCTCGTTAACTTCAAGATCACAAATAGTATCTGCAACGTTAGCTTTTTCTAAACCGGCAACAACTACAATATCTCCAGCTTCACCAACCTCAATTGGAACTTTTTTAGTTCCCTCGTATCTAAAAATTTTAGTTAATCGACCTTCATCAACTTTCTCTCCATTTAAGTTGATTGCCTTAATTGCCTGGTTAGCTTTTGCTGTTCCTTGTGAAATTCGACCTACTAAACTTCTTCCTAAAAAACTATCAGCATAAAGAAGTGTAGAAAGCATAGCAAAAGGTTTTGCTTTATTTAATTCAGCTGGTTTAACATGCTCTATAATTTTATCTAAAAGTGGATTAAGATTCTCTCTTGGACCATCAACTTCAAGATCAGCCCATCCAGATCTTCCACTTGCATATAATACTGGGAAATCTAGTTGTTCTTCATTAGCATCTAAACTTACAAATAAGTCGAATGTTTCATCTAAAACTTCATTAGCTCTTTGATCTGATTTATCTAATTTATTTATAACCACAATTGGCTTTAAACCTTGTTTTAATGCTTTTGCTAAAACGAATTTTGTTTGAGGCATCACACCCTCAGCAGAATCTATAAGTAATAATGCTCCATCAGCCATACTAAGCACTCTTTCAACTTCAGCAGCGAAATCTCTGTGGCCGGGGGTATCAATTATATTTATTCTAGAATCTTTCCAATTAATCGAGGCAGGTTTAGCTAATATTGTAATTCCTCTCTCTTTTTCTAGTTCACCAGAGTCCATCAGTCTTTCATCCACAACCTCATTTTCTCTAAATGAACCACTTTGTTTCATTAGGTTATCAATTAGGGTTGTCTTTCCATGATCAACATGGGCAATTATGGTGATGTTTCGTATAGTATTATTCATAAATCTGGGTTCTTATACATATTTAAACACTTTTGAAAACTTAAAAAAAACTACACTAGGCTTGAATAAATTAAGGATTTTTTTTTAATTTTTATTTTTTTCGCTTTTCGCGTTTAAGTTTTCTTTTTTCTTTAAAATTTAATTTAGGTTTTTTTTTGACACTAGAGTCTTTAAACGATTTTCCACTATATCTTTTAGACATATTCCTGAGTTTATATCATTAACAAAATATTATATATCAATAAAAATGCAAAATCTTCAAAAGGCTTTTAAAAATAAAAAGAAGGTTTTTTTAAAATCTATTAAAAGTAAAAATACTAAAAGTCGAAACAAATATAAAAGAGTTGCTTTATCTACAATCAGATATGCTGGAGGAAAATCTCTAGCAGTGGGACACGTTTTTGAATTGTTACCAAATCATGTCAAAAAAGTAGTATCTCCTTTTTTTGGCGGAGGGTCTGTTGAGATAGCAATGAGTAAATTTTTAGGACTCAATGTAGTTGGTTATGATATTTTTGATATTCTTTGTAATTATTGGAATTTTCAAATTAAAAAACCAGAAGCACTTTATAAAAAACTTAGTCAGCTAAAACCCTCTTTTAAAGAATTTGAAAGAATAAGAAAAATCTTAAATAAAGTTTGGAAAAAAGAGATTAAATTAGACCCTTTAACCCTTGCAGTTTATTATGTTTATAATTTCAACTTATCTTATGGTCCAGGCTTTATGGGCTGGACATCAGAAATTTATTTAAACAAAAAAAAATATCAAAAAATGTTGGAAAAAATTAAAAATTTTAAACCTGGAAAATTATCCGTGAATCAAGGAGATTTTGAAAAAGTCTTAAAAAAACATAAAAACGACTTCTTGTATTGTGATCCCCCCTATTTCATTGGGCCTGACTCTAAAATGTTTAAAGGAGTTTACCCTATGAGAAATATACCTGTTCACCATAGGGATTTTCCACATGAGAGGCTAAGAGACATGTTAAAAAAACATAAGGGTGGATTTATACTATCTTATAACGATTGCCCGACGATAAGAAAATATTACAAAGGTTTTAAAAAGTTATATCCAACATGGCAATACACAATGGGTCAAGGTGAGACTAGAATTGGAAAAAACAGGATTGAAAAGGGGAATAAACACATAAAAAATTCACATGAAATTTTAATTTTTTCTCCTTCTTAAATTTTTAGGTAAAAAAAAGGGCAGTAAAAACTGCCCTTTTTGAATTTTAATTAAGAGTTATTGGGTTACATTCCCATGCCACCCATTCCTCCCATACCACCCATGCCGCCCATTCCACCAGGCATTCCAGCAGGAGCCGCATCTTTTTCTTCTGGCTTGTCAGCTATCATTGCCTCTGTTGTTACTAATAATCCAGAAATTGATGCTGCATCTTGAAGTGCAGTTCTAACAACTTTAACTGGATCAATAATACCTTTAGCAAACATGTCACAATATTCTTCATTTTGTGCATCATAGCCGTGAGTTTTTTTATTCTGTTCTAACAATTTACCAACTACAACTGAACCATCTACTCCAGCATTTTTGGTAATTTGTCTTATAGGAGCTTCTAATGCTCTTCTAACTAAATCAACACCAGCTTTTTGATCCTCGCCTTTAGCTTTTACTTTTTCAAGCTCTTGAGCAGCATATAACAAAGCACATCCACCACCTGTTACAATACCTTCTTCAACAGCAGCTCTTGTTGCATTAAGTGCATCTTCAACTCTGTCTTTTCTTTCTTTAACTTCAACCTCTGTAGCACCACCAACTTTAATTACAGCAACACCACCAGCTAGTTTAGCTAATCTTTCTTGAAGTTTTTCTTTATCGTAATCAGATGTTGTTTCATCAATTTGTTGTTTGATTGAAGAACATCTAGCTTCGATATCAGATTTTTTACCACTACCATTAACGATAGTACTATTATCTTTATCAACTTTAACCTTTTTACATGATCCAAGATCATCTAATTTAACGTTTTCAAGTTTAATTCCTAAATCTTCAGAAATTACACTTCCACCAGTTAAGATTGCAATATCCTCAAGCATAGCTTTTCTTCTGTCACCAAAACCTGGAGCTTTTACAGCCACTACTTTTAAACCACCTCTTAACTTGTTTACAACTAACGTTGCTAAAGCTTCGCCTTCAACATCCTCAGATATAATCATTAATGGTCTACCAGCTTGTACCACAGCCTCTAAAAGTGGAACCATTGGTTGTAGATTTGTTAATTTCTTCTCATGTAAAAGAATAAAAGGATTGTCTAACTCTGTCGTCATTTTATCACTATTCGTAATAAAGTATGGTGATAAATATCCTCTATCAAACTGCATACCTTCAACGACATCGAGCTCAGTTTCAATTCCTTTATTTTCCTCAACTGTAATGACACCTTCATTACCAACTTTTTGCATTGCTTTTGAAATCATACTTCCGATTTCTTTATCGCCATTTGCAGAAATAGTTCCTACTTGAGCAATTTCATCACTATCTTTTACTTTTTTGGCTGAAGAAACTAAGTTTTGTTTTACAACATCTACTGCCGCATCAATACCTCTTTTTACATCCATTGGGTTCATCCCAGCTGTAACATATTTTACACCTTCTTTAACAATCGCTTGAGCTAAAATAGTTGCAGTTGTTGTTCCGTCACCAGCTTCATCATTTGTCTTGCTAGCTACTTCCTTAACCATTTGAGCACCCATATTTTCAAACTTATCTTCAAGATCAATTTCTTTTGCAACTGAAACACCATCTTTGGTAATTCTTGGAGCACCATAAGATTTGTCCATTACAACATTTCTGCCCTTAGGACCTAACGTTACCTTAACAGTGTCAGCTAAGATATTTACCCCTCTTATCATTGCTGATCTTGCTTCAGCGTCAAATTTAACAACTTTTGCCATTATACTTTCTCCTTTAACTTATATTATTTACTTGAAATACCCATAATGTCTGACTCTTTCATTATGCTGTATTCTTTACCATCAATTTTGACTTCAGTTCCTGACCATTTGCCAAATAAAACTTTGTCTCCAACTTTAACATCCATTGGAATTTTTTTTCCATCTTCAGTTTTTGCACCACCACCAACAGCAACAACTTTTCCTTCTTGTGGCTTCTCTTGTGCAGTATCTGGTATGATTATCCCTCCAGCAGTTTTTTCGCTGCTATCTAAAACTTCTATTAAAACTCTGTCATGTAACGGTCTAAATTTCATATATTCTCCTATATAAATATGGAGTTCATATAGAGATTGGTAATACTATTTCAAGATATACTTGATATTTAGTTTATTAAAAAAGGTAGGAAATTGTGGATTTTTTGGGTTATAGATTATTTTGATGACTAAAAATTTAGACAAAGATGGTTTCTGCTCCATCGTTGATAATTATCAGCTTTTTTATATCGATTTATGGGGTGTTATTCATAATGGAATAAACCTTCATAAAGAAGCAATTAACGTTTTAGAAGAAATCACAAAAAAAGGTAAAGAATACATCCTACTTACAAATGCTCCAAGACCTAATGATGTTGTTAAATCCTTTTTAGAAAAAATGGGCATGGAAAAAGAAATTAGAGACCATGTTTTTACATCTGGTCAAGCATCATTAAATTATCTCAAACAAAATTTATCCACTAAAAAATTTTTTCATGTTGGACCGCCACGTGATTTTGATTTATTTAATGACTTCGCAAAAATGAAGTCAGACAATATTGATGATGGAGAGTACATATTGTGTACTGGGTTATTTGAAAAATTTGAAAAAGATTTGAATTATTATAAAGATTTATTTGAAAAAAATTTAGATAAAGAGATGGTTTGCACTAATCCTGACTTAATTGTAGATAGAGGCGACAAAAGAGAACTTTGTGCAGGATCAGTTGCCATGGTTTTTGAAAAAATGGGTGGCAGGGTAGTATATTTTGGCAAACCATATCCTGAGGTTTATAATTTATCCATCAACAACAAAGGTAAAAAAATTCTTTCTGTTGGTGATAATCTAAATACTGATATTAAAGGTGCAAATCTTTTAAATTATGACTCGTTAATTATTTCAAATGGTATTCATAAAAATGAAATCAAAGAAAAAGGAATTGAAGCAACTGCGAAATCTTATGAAACAATCTGTAATTATATACAATCAGATTTAAAATGGTGAAAATGAAATTATATAATACTTTTAATATTAAAAAAAATCATAAAAATTCAATTATTTTAATTGGTAATTTTGATGGTCTCCATCTAGGGCATCAAAAATTATTTAGATTAGCGAAAAAATATAAAAAAAAATATTCTTCAAAGATTGGCGTTTTGACTTTTGAGCCTATGCCAAAAATGTTTTTTAACTCTAATTTAAAAAATTTTAGATTATCTAATTTAACCCAAAAAATTGAAAATTTAGGTAAACTTAATGTTGATTTTGTTATTACTAAGAAATTTAATCGTAAATTTTCAAAAACAAAATCAATTTCATTTATTAAAGAAACTTTAGGTAGAAAACTTAGTCCTAAATTTATTTTTGTAAGTAATAATTTTAGATTTGGAAACAAAAGAGAAGGAAACGTAAAACAATTAATTCATCATGAGAAATTGTGTAATTATAAAATTGTTAAACCACAACCTTTATCAATTAAAAAACAAATTATTTCATCTTCATTATTAAGAAAATATTTGCAGAGTGGGAAACTTGATAAAGTTAATAAACTTTTAGATAGAAAATGGTCAATTGATGGAAAAGTTCAAAAAGGTAGACAACTAGGAAAAAAGATTGGTTTTCCAACAGCCAACATAGATATCAAAGATTATGTTTTAGCAAAACCAGGTGTTTATGCTGTCAAAGCTAAGAAAATAAAAAGTTCAAAATATATTAAAGGAATAGCCAATTTAGGATATCGACCTACATTTAATGGAAAAAAAATATTATTAGAAGTTCATTTATTTAATTTTTCTGGAAATTTATATAATAAGTATTTAAGAGTAGAGTTTTTAAAATTTATAAGAGCTGAAAAAAAATTCAGAAATGTAGATCAATTAAAAAAACAAATTAAAATTGATTTAGAAACAGCAAAAAAAACGAAATGAGTAAGAGCCAAATTAATTTACCCAAAACAGCTTTTTCAATGAAAGCTAATTTACCAATTAGAGAGCCAGAAATTTTAAAACTTTGGAAAAAAATTGATCTTTATAAAGAGTTGAGGAATTCAAGAAAAGGAGAGGAAAAATTTGTTCTCCACGATGGTCCCCCATATGCGAATGGAAATATACATATGGGTACTGCTTTAAATAAAATATTAAAAGATATTATCGTAAAGTTTCATCAAATGGATGGTAAAGACTCTGTTTATGTTCCAGGTTGGGATTGTCATGGTTTACCTATCGAATGGAAAATTGAGGAACAATACAAAAAAAATAAAAAAAATAAGAACGATGTTCCAATTGTAGAATTTAGAAAAGAATGCCGAACTTTTGCTGAAAAATGGATAGAGGTTCACAAAGACCAATTTAAAAGATTAGGTGTTGTTGGTGATTGGGAAAACTATTATTCAACAATGAGTTATGATGCAGAGGCACAAATTGTAAGAGAACTTGGAAAATTTTTAAAAGAAGGAAGTCTTTACAGAGGATTTAAACCAGTTTTATGGTCAACTGTAGAAAAAACTGCCTTAGCTGATGCCGAGGTTGAATATCAAGATCATAAATCTGATACGATTTATGCTTGTTTTCCAGTTAAATCATCAAAAATCAAAGAACTTAATGATTGTAATATTGTTATATGGACAACCACTCCCTGGACGATACCAGCCAACAAAGCCTTGGCATACAATGAGAGTTTAGATTACGTAATAATTCAAATTAATGATGAGGGAAATTTTAAAAATAAAAAAATTGTTATTGCTGAGGCGTTACTAGAATCAGTTTTAAAAGATTGTGAGATTAAAGAATTTAAAAACCTTAAGAAATTTAAAGGTAAAGATTTAAAGGATACCATCTGCAACCATCCATTTTTTGATTTAGGGTATGATTATGATATTCCAATGTTAGAAGCACGTTTTGTAACCACTGAACAAGGAACAGGAATTGTTCATTGTGCGCCAAGTCATGGACCTGACGATTTTAATCTTTGTTTAAATAATGGAATAAAGGCTATTGAGACAGTGGATGATGATGGAAAATATACAAATAATGTTTCTCTGTTTGAAGGTTTGCACATTTTTAAGGCTAACCCAGTTGTGATTGAGAAATTGAAAGATCAAAATAAACTTCTTTCAAATGGTGAATTAGTTCATTCATATCCTCACTCTTGGAGATCAAAAGCACCATTAGTTCATAGAGCGACACCACAATGGTTTATTTCTATGGAAAGTCATAAACTGAGAATTAAAGCTTTAAAAGCAATAGATGATACGACCTTTTATCCAAGCAAAGGCAAAGAAAGATTAAAATCAATGATCGAGACAAGGCCAGATTGGTGTGTATCAAGACAAAGAGTTTGGGGTGTACCACTTCCTATTTTTGTAAATAAAAAGTCTAATGAAATTTTAATAGATGATGGAGTATTTGAAAATATTGCTAATATTTATGAGAAAGAGGGTTCTGATTGTTGGTTTTCAGATGACCCTCAAAAATTTTTAGGTAGTAAATATAAAGCAGAAGATTTTGAAAAGCTTAGCGATATTGTTGAAGTTTGGTTTGATAGTGGATCAACCCACTCTTTTGTATTGGAGAAGAGAAAAGACCTTAAATGGCCTGCATCAATGTATTTAGAGGGTTCTGATCAACATAGGGGCTGGTTTCACTCTTCTTTATTAGAGTCATGTGGAACAAGAGGCAAGGCACCTTTCGAGTCTATATTATCCCATGGATTTGTTGTGGATGGCAAAGGTCTTAAAATGTCAAAATCTCTTGGAAATGTAATTGCACCTGAGGATATTTTGAAAAAATATGGTGCCGATATTTTAAGAATTTGGGTTGCTGCATCTAATTATGCAGAAGATTTAAGAATAGATTATTCTATTTTGGACCAGCATTCTGAGTCTTATCGTAAAATTAGAAATACATTTAGATATTTATTAGGAAATATAAATGACAAATACGAGGATTTTGATTTAGATAAAATTGAAATTGAAAGCTTGCCGGAGCTAGAGAAATTTATGTTAAGTAAGATTCATTCTCTTAACATCAAATTTGAAAATTATTTTAAAAAATATGATTTTCACAATCTTTATAAAGAATTGTTGAATTTTTGCACAACAGATCTGTCAGCATTCTATTTTGATATAAGAAAGGACACTTTATATTGTGATCCAATTAATTCTGAGAAAAGAAAATCTTGTGTTACAATTTTGAATGTTTTATTAAAATCTTTACTCAGATGGTTCGCTCCAATATTGTCTTTTACAACTGAGGAAATACATCAACTGATATCAAAGAATACTAAAAGCATTCATTTAGAAAAATTTCTTACTTTTCCAGATAAATTTAAAAATGAACAGCTTACAGAAAGATGGTCTCAATTAATAAAAATTAGAGATGTATGTAACATAAGTATTGAGGAAAAAAGAGCTAGTAAAGAAATAGGTTCAAGTTTAGAAGCAGATCTTAATATTCAACTTAATGAAAAATATAAGGAAATAGTTGCAGATATGGATTTATCTGAATTATGTATTGTGTCGAAAACTGTTATTAATTTTGATAATCAGTCAGATATTTTAGTTGAGACAAAAAAAGCTTCTGGAAATAAATGCTCAGTTTGTTGGAAGATTAGAGAAGACCCATGTGAAAGACACCCTAAATGTCAAATTTCTTAAATAAAAATTTTGTAATCAATTTTTTTATTATTCTGAGCATCTTTGGTCTCGATAGATTTACCAAAGTCTATGTGATTTCTGAAAATGAAAAAAATTTGTCGTCCGAATTATTTGTATCAAAATTTTTGAATATCAATTTAATTTATAATGAAGGAATAGCATTTGGGCTATTATCATTTGATCAAAGTCATATGTACAATATTTTAACAATTTTAATTGCAGCTGTAATATTAATTATTTTTTTTATGACTTTGAAAAGTGATGGTCTAAAAAAATATTCACTTTTAATGATATTTGGTGGAGCTTTAGGTAATTTATATGATCGAATTTTTTTTAAAGCTGTACCAGACTTTATTGATTTTCATATCGGAAATTTTCATTGGTTTATTTTTAATGTATCGGATATATTTATTTCATTAGGAGTATTATTTTTGATTATTTTTGAAATAATTGATAATCAAAAAAATAAAATTGATGAAAAAAATATTTAAACTTACAACAATTCTAATTTCAATTTTAGCTTTAAATTCATGTGGAACTATTAAAGAAGGTTTTAGTTCACAGAAAAAAAATAGCATAGATGAATTTTTGGTTGAAAAGAAATCACCTTTAGTAATGCCTCCAGACTTCAATGAATTACCATTACCACAGCAAACTAATCAAGCAACTGAGAATGAAGAGAATACAGATATCAAATCATTACTTACTGACAGCAAGGACTCGGATTTAGATAATCAAAACACTAATCAAAACATAAATTTTGAAAATTCCATTTTAGAAAAAATTAAAAATAATTAATGATAACATCAGGAATTTTTTTTAAAAATTTTAAAGGCAGTAAACAAAATTCAAAAATAAAAAAAAATCTTAAAAAATTAATTAAAGAAAATAGTCAAATCTTTCAATCTTTTAGTAAAAATTATAAAGACCAATTTAAGATCAAAAATTTAGGAATTTTTAAAAGATTCAACGATATCCGTGTAATTGGAATTGGTGGTTCATCATTGGGTACGAAAACTATTTATAGCTTTCTTAAAGATAAAATTAAAAAGAATATACTATTTTATGATAATTTATCAACTTTCAACAAAAAATCTGGAAATAAAAAACATTTAAATTTAATCATCTCTAAATCAGGCAATACTTTAGAGACAATAGTTAATTCTAATATTCTTATAAAAAAAAGTGATAAAAATATTTTTATCACAGAAAATAAAAAAAATTATTTAAATTCATTAGCTCATAAACTAAAATCAGAGATTGTCCATCATAATAATTTTATAGGTGGTCGATACTCAGTTTTATCAGAAGTTGGAATGTTGCCCGCAGAATTAATGGGTCTTAATTCAAAAAGTTTTAGGCAATTTAATAATTTGATTAAAAATCAAAAATATTTAAATGCGCTCATATCTAATGTGGGATCTACAATAAATTTAATTAAAAAAAGAAAATTTAATTCAATTATCATAAATTATGATGAAAAATCTCAAAATTTTTTTTCGTGGTATCAACAACTAGTAGCTGAAAGTTTGGGTAAAAAGGGAAAAGGTTTATTGCCAGTCATATCTAACATGCCCAGAGATAATCATAGCGTTATGCAGCTTTATTTGGATGGTTTTAAAAATAATTTTTATACGTTTTTTTATGTCCATGAAAATAATACCTCCAAAATAGATAATAAATTTGTTTTGCCCTCACAAAATTTTCTTAAAAACAAAAATATTCAAAATATTACTTACGCTCAAAAAAAAGCTACTGAAAATGTTTTTACAAAAAAAAATATACCTTTTAGAAGCTTTGAAATAAAAAAAAGGGATGAAAAAACTTTAGGTGAATTATTTTGCTTTTTTATGTTGGAAACTATTTTAATTGGAAGAGCTTTGAAAATAAACCCTTACAATCAACCTGCTGTTGAGTTAATTAAAAAAGAGACTAAGAAAATTTTAGTTTAAATTACCAAATATAATTTTCGATATTCCATATTTCTTCTCATCTAGAATTCTAAATTTTTTTGAAAACTCATCATTTTCTTTTTTATGCCTATGCACAATAATCACCCCATCTTTATTGAGAATATTTTCTTGAAAAATATTATCGATAATATTTGATAATCTTTTTTCTTTATAGGGAGGATCCAAAAATATGATATTGAATTTAAGCTGAATTTTTTTCAAAAAGAAATTAGATAGTAAGTCTTCCTCAATAATCTCATATTTTTCTCTCATATTAAAATTATTTAGATTACTTTTTAAAATTGGTAAAACACCATTATACTTTTCTACAAAAGTAACATGTTTAGCTCCTCTTGAGAGACACTCTAAACCAAATGAGCCAACACCTGCAAATAGATCTAAAACTATTGAATTTTCAATATTAATCTTAAATTTATTTGAGTGATTAATAATATTAAAGATGGATTCTTTTGCTAAGTCCTTTAAGGGTCTTGTTTCTTTGTCTTTTGGTTGTAAAATTTTTTTTCCTTTAAATTTTCCACCAATTATTCTCATTTTTTTATTACTTTATAACCAATATCTTTTCTAAAAAAACCATCTGACCAATTTAGATTGTTGAGAAGTTGATGAATCCTATTTCTTGATTCTTCAAAACTATCTGATAAAGAAACAAAATTTAAAACTCGTCCGCCCACTGCTAAAGTAACATCACCTTTTTTAATAGTGCCAGCATGAAATAAGTGATCATCAGTGCTTAATTCAATTTTATTGATATTTTTGATTTCAACATTTTTTTGGTAGGTTTCAGGGTAACCTTTTGAGCACAGCACAACACATATACTTTTTTTATTATTCCAATTAATTTTATTTTCTTTTAATTTTCCATTACAACATGCATTAATAATTTCACCGAAATCTGTATTTAGCTTAGGAAGAATAGTTTGACACTCTGGATCACCCATTCTCACATTGTATTCAATTAAATAAGGTTCATTATTTTTTATCATGAGCCCTGCATATAAAAAACCTTTATATGATGATTTTAAATCTTTAAGTGCTTTTAAGGTTGGATCAATTATATTATTCAAAATCTTTTTTTCGAGCTCCTCATTTATCAATCTTGATGGTGAATAAGCACCCATACCACCAGTATTTTTTCCTTTATCACCTTCCTGAACTCTTTTATGATCTTGAGCTGTACCAAAATTTTTGTAAGTAATACCATCACTTAAAATGAAAAAGCTCATTTCTTCACCTTCTAAAAATTCTTCAATAAGAACATTTTTAGCAGCACCAAACTTTCCATCAAATATTTCCTTAACTGCTTGATAAGACTCTTCTTTATTTTCACAAATATAAACACCTTTCCCTGCAGCCAAATTATCTGCTTTAATAACTATTGGAAAATTTGATTTATCTAAAAAATTTTTAGCTTGATTAATATCATTAAATACACCGAAATTAGCAGTTGGAATATTATATTTTTTACAGATGTTTTTTGTAAATATTTTGGACCCCTCTAATTGTGAAGCGACTTTACTAGGTCCAAAAACCTTAATATCAAAACTTTCCAAGTAATCTGTTAGTCCATCAACTAAAGGTTTTTCTGGGCCAATTAATACTAATTCTATTTTTTTTGAAAAAATGAAATTTTTGATTTCCTCAAATTTATTTATATCTAGGTTAATGTTCTCAGCTATTGCATCTGTCCCAGCGTTACCAGGAAAACAATAAATCTTATCAATTTTTTTTGACTTATTTAATGCATGACAAAAAGCATGCTCTCTTCCTCCACTTCCTATAATCCCTACAATCATGTATAAATATATAAACTATAAATGAATAAAAAATTAGCAAAAGTAAAATATTTACCAAATAATTTTCAAGTGATTGAAAAAGGTGACCATGTAATTTGTGCAGTTTCGGGTAAAGCAATCAGTCTTGAAAATTTAACTTACTGGAACGTGGAACTTCAAGAACCATATTATTCATACATAGAGGCTACAAAAAGAAAAGAGGAATTAGACAATAAATAGCATTATTTCCAACGATTATGAGACCATATCCAGTTATTAGGATTAGCAAGTATCATTTTCTCAAGAGTCTTATTTAATTCGTTTGTAATATTTTCAATAGTATCTTCGTTTGAGAAGTGAATTGGTTTATGAACTTTCATTTTAAATTTGATACCCTCATACCTTTCAATAAAAATAGGTACAACAGGCATATTGAATTTTTTTACTAATTGTGCTGGAATGGTAGTAGTAAAAGCTTTCTCATTAAAAAAATTTGATTTAATACCCTGAGAAACTCTCTGATCAATCATAAGTGCTGTTGAAAAACCTTGGTTATTAAATTTTATTAACTCTTTTAATCCACCGATTCCTTTTTTAATTTGATTGTTGCAGATATATTTTTTTCTTATTCGCTCCATGAATTTATTTAAAAAAATATTGTTCAGTGGTCTATAGATTGCCCCGATTTTAATACCCATTTTGTCTATCTGCATTGCCATAAGTTCGAAGTTACTAAAATGCCCTGATATAAATACGACTCTTTGATTTTGATTTTTTATATTTAAAAGTACGTCTTCACCTTCTATAGAAATATTTTTAATAAGATTGCCATTTCTAAAATTTTTCATATAAAGATATTCTGCAAAAACTCTTCCATAATTATTCCACATTGAAGATTTAATTTTATTTAATTCTTTAGAATTATAAGCTGGAAAAGCTTTTCTTATGTTGTTATTAGTTATTTTTGTTGATCTAAACATTGGACCAATGATTTCAAATAATTTTCCGCTTAGAAAAGATGAAAGCCTAACCCCAATGATAAAGAATATTAAGTAAAAAATAAAAATTATAATAAATTGTATTAAGTATTTAATTGTTCTCATAAAACTTAGAAATATCCTTAATAAAAGCCTCTTGGTTTAGAATTTTTAATTCTGATTTAATATAAAAAATTTTGTTGTTGTTGTTCAATCTCATGTAATCTTTTTCTGTAGTCATAATTTTACAATCAAATTTTTTAGAAATTGAAATTATATCATCAATATCTTTTTGAGAGTATTTATAGTGATCGGGAAATTCTAAATCTTTAATTACATTAATATTATTATTTCTTAACATTGTCATAAAAGTTTTATGGTTTCCTATACCAGAAAAAACTAAATACTTATCATTTTTATCAAACTCACTAATATTCAGCGGAATATATTCTCCTTGATAAATTTTTATATTTGGATCTATATTATAAATATACTTTTTTATGCTATCTATATTTTCGTTATTTCCATTTAAAAAAACATTTTTATATCTTTTCAAATTTTTAATGCTTTCTCTGAGAGGTCCTGATGGAATAGTAAAGTTATTGCCGATCCAATTATCAATATTAAAACAAACAATATTATAATCATAATTTATAGAAGGATCCTGTAAACCATCATCAAAAATCGCAACTTCAAAACCTTCATGAATTGCTTGTTCAATTGAGGAAGATCTTCTTTTTGATTTAAATAATTTGCCATGATTTGCCAATATTTTCTGCTCATCAATTTGATTAGAATAATATTTTTTTATAAAACAAGATTTTACTTTACTTCCTAAAATTTTGTTTATCTTTAAACTAAGAGATGTCTTACCTGTCCCACCTAAATATATATTTCCAACACATATTGTTTTAATTGAAAGATATTTTTTTTTTTTAATTAGTGCGTCTATAACAATTTTCAAAATTGCTAGTAGTAGTGAGATTGGTAAAAGTAAATAAGAAATGACGTGAGGTTTTTTATAATCCCAAAATTTGGGTTTTTTAAATTTCATTATGGATAGATTTATCTAACTCATTTAACGTTTTTTTGAGTATTGTTGAACCAAGATATTTCATTTTCTGGACTTTTTTCATGTTTTTTTTAAAGACTATTGAATTTGCACATGTTTGCGGTGAATTTACTACAGATGAAATTTTCAACCTACTGAGATACTTATAAACATCTTTAAAGTTATTAACATCTGGCCCGTGTAATATCTTTGCACCAAATCGTGCGGGCTCTAGTGGATTTTGACCTCCTCCTTTTACAATTGATTTTCCTAAAAAAACAGTAGTAGCAAACCTATAAAATTTTTTTGATTCTCCAAAAGTATCAACAATAAAAATATCAATATCTTTTAATTTAGATTTTTTAGAACTACGAGAGACGACATTCAGTCCAAGTTCTTTTATTTCATAAATTATTTGTTTAACTCGATTTATATGCCTTGGTATTATAATTGTAATTATATTTTTATTTTTTTTCTTTAAAATAATATGTGTCTTAGCAGCAAACAATTCTTCAGTCTCATGTGTACTGGCAGCAATAAATATTTTATATTTTTTAAATTGAGAAAATAATTTTTTATCAGATTTGTCAGATTTGACATTATCGTATTCAATAAACTTTATATTTCCAGTAGATTTGATATTTTTGACATTTAGTTTTCTTAAATAATGACTAGTTTCAGAGTTTTGTGAATAAGCTTTGTCAATTAAACCAAAAATCGAGTTAGAAAATTTTTTCATTTTAGACCAACGGTCAAAGGATTTTTTGGTTATCCTTGCATTGAGTAGGATCAAAAGAATATTTCGGTTTTTGATTGATTTAAACATACTTGGCCAAATTTCAGATTCTAGAAAAATTGCTATATTTGGTTTCCAATGGTTTAAGAACTTTCTAGAAAATATTGCATGATCAATAGGATAAAATTGGTGAATAGTTTTTTTAAATTTTATTTTCTCTAATATTTTAGAGGAACTTAAAGTGCTAGATGTAATTAATATTTTACCTATTGATTTATCATTATCATATTTCTTTATTATTGGAATAACACTTAATATCTCACCAACACTAGATCCATGAAACCAAACTAATTTGCCGCTTCCTCTTTTCTTTGAAATTAAACAAAATTTCTCTTTGAATCTTAATTTATCTTCTTTATTCTTAAGAACTCTTATGATGACTATAATTGGTGAAAAAATTAGAGTTATTGAAAGTAAAAATTGATAAATAAAAAAAATCATTACCTCTGAAATTGCTTATCGTGAAAATTTTTGTAAATCTTCGAATTGATTAATAACTCTTCATGCTTCCCATAATCAATTATTTTTCCAGAGTCTATTACAAATATTTTATTTGAATTTAATATAGTTGAAAGCCTATGAGCAATAACAATAGTAGTTTTATCTTTTGTCAAAATTTTCAATGCGTCTTGTATTTTCATTTCAGTTTCTGAATCAAGAGATGATGTAGCTTCGTCTAAAAGAATTATTGAGCTTTTTTTAAGCATGGCCCTTGCTATTGAGATTCTTTGTTTTTCTCCCCCAGATAACCGAACTCCATCTTCACCGATTAAGGTTTCGTATTTTTCTGGCAAATTATCTATAAATTCCTCACAATGTGATAGCTTAGCTGCTTCGAATACCTCTTCATCACTCGCATCTAAATTAGCATATTTAATATTGTTTTTGATAGTATCATCGAAAAGTGTAGTTTCTTGGCTCACTAATGAAATATTTTTTCTCAATGATTCTAAGGTCACATTATAGATTGATTGATTGTCTATAGATATATCTCCAGACTTACTATCATAAAACCTTGGTATCAAATTTAGAATAGTAGATTTTCCAGAACCACTATGACCTACTAAGGAAGTCATTTTCCCTCCTTCAAATTCTAAATTAACTTTTTTTAATACATCGCCATCAGACTCTTTATAACTAAATAAAACATCTTTAAATTTAATGTCTCCTTTTTGAATATTTATTTCTTTAGCATTCTCAATATTTTTAATTAAGTTTTTTGTATCCACTACAGGTAAGATCCGAGCGGCTGCAGATAAACCTTCATGAACTATAATATTTAAAGTCGATAAAGATCTTACAGGTTGATATGCAAGCATCATCGCTGCAAGAAATGAAAAAAAATTGTTTACACTTAATTCATTGTTTGCAATTAATTTTCCTGAATAAAAGATTAAAATTGCAATCATAAAACCAGTTAGAATCTCCATAATTGGTGATATTCTCACGATTACTATTCCAATTTTTTTATTTTTTTCTTTCAGTTCATCCAAATGACTGTTGGCTCGATTAGTTTCATACTTTTCTTTTTGAAAAATTTTTGTTAATTTATGATTTTTAAAAAGCTCAACTAAATACCTTGTTAAGAAGCCAGATTTCTCTTGCGCTTGAGTTGTAACTTTACCCATTCTTTTACCAAGTGATCTTGCGGCTGTACTGGCAATTGGTATCAAAATTATGGCAATCAGTGAAAGTTTCCAGTTCTGTAAAAACATCACAACTAGCAAGCCAATTAAAGTTAAGCTATCTTTGAACAGATTAAGTATTCCATTACTTAATAGATTTGTTATGTGCAGAACATCGTAAGTTAAATTAGAAATAAATTTACCTGAATGTTTTTCATCTATTGATTGAGTGTCAGCACTTATCAAAGTGCTTAACATATCTATTTGAAGTTTCTTTTTAATTTCCTCTGCCACATTGATCATCATTACTTTGGCAAAATAAAGTGAGACACCTTTTGTTGTAAATGCTAAAATAATTAGAAATGGAATCAACATTAACAAAGACTGATCTTTTTGAATGAAAATTTTATCTATTGCAGGGTCTAATAACCATGCAATCGATGAAGTGCTACCTGCTACTAGTAATGAAAAAAAAATTGCTAAAAGTATCTGTTTGAGATATTTTTTTGTATAATCTTTATAGAGCCTTTTAAGAATTTTTGTCTTGTTCATTAAAACAACCTACCTACCAAGATATTTAGAAATATGATAACCCCTAAATAATTATTACTTTTAAAAATTCTTAAACAAGAAGCAGGATTTTTGGAGTTAAAATTATTTATCTGATAAAAAAATAAATGTATTACTGGAATGGCAATAAATAGAAAATATATTAAATCAAAATTCATAATCAATCCTCCAACTACAAGTGATAATATTAAAGATAAGTAACATAATATTAAAAAGATTTTTGCTGTTCCTTTAAATTTTATTGAAGTTGATTTTACTCCTATAATTTCATCATCTTTAATATCTTGGAATCCATAGATTGTGTCGTAGCCTAGTGTCCAAAATATGGCTCCAAGATAAAAAATTATTGGTGCTACATCTATTTGTTCTGAGATTGAGGTCCAGCCAAGTATTAATCCATAATTAAATGTAATTCCCAAGAAAAGCTGAGGCCAATATGTAAATCGTTTCATCAAAGGATATGTGAAAGCTAGTGGCATAGATGCGAAAGCAATTATAATTGTAAAATAATTGAAATTTATTAAAACTAAAAAAGCTAGTAAGCAAAGAATAAAAGCATATAAAATTCCAGTCTGAACTGAAATTTTTCCCGAAGCGATTGGTCTATTTTTAGTTCTTGTAACTTTTTTATCAAATTTTCTATCTAAAATATCATTAACTATACATCCAGCAGATCTCATCAAAACTGAACCAAGAAAAAAAAGCAAAAGATAGTAAAAATAAATATTTAAACTGCCTGCAAAATCATAAATTAAGGTTAATCCCCATGCACATGGCCAAAATAATAACAGATATCCAACCGGTTTTTTGAGCCTTGTAAGTTCAATAAATAAGTTTAGTTGGTTCATAAAATTTTACTTGTAAATAACAAAGGCAAGATTGATAATCAAATTGATTCGTATGAATATAGATTACACTGTAACTGCGTTAATGTTTCCTGCGATCCCATTAATAATGGGTGTATATTCTAATAGATTTCATACTCTTAGTTCTTTGATAAGAAAAATACATGATGAGTATGTATTTGAAAAACACACTCCACCTGAATGGAAAGATCAATTATTAAATCTTGAAAAGAGAATAGGTGTTTTAAAATTAAGTATTTTATTTGCTGCTTTTGGTTTTTTGTTTAATATGCTGACTGTTTTTGGGCTCTATTTAGAGGAACTTTTCATTGCAAGAATAATTTTTGGTTCTTGTTGTTTATCGATGATGATCTCAATCATATTTTTTATTATTGAAATTCAGATCTCAACTAGAGCGCTTCGACTTCACTTGTCTGATATGGATATTCAATTTAAGGAATAATTACTGCTGGACCAGTTAATAATCTTGCCTCTAAATCTTTGTGGGCTTGAGCAGCCTGTGTTAAAGAATATTTTTTTGAAATTTCTACCTTAAATTTGTTAGATAAAATCGCATCAAAAACTTTTTTTGCTGACTCAACTAATTCTTCTCTTTTGATTGTATAATGTGCAATGGATGGTCGAGTAAAAAATAATCCTTTAGCATTAATATCTTGTTTTACATCAATAGTATCAACGTACCCAGATGCATTTCCAAATGCTACCATCATTCCTCGTATTTTTAATGTTTCAATTGAACCTTTAAATGTTTTTATTCCAACACCATCATAAACAACATCAATACCATTTTTTCCTACAATTTTTTCAACTTCTTCTGAGAAATTTTTTTCAGAATAATTAATTACATGGTGACAGCCGTTTTTTTTGGCAATTTCCTCTTTGGCTTTTGAACCAACTGTTCCAATAACTTCTGCACCTAAAGAATTAGCCCAAGGACATAAGATTTGACCAAGAGCTCCAGCTGCAGCATGATAAAGCACTTTATCACCTTTTTTTAATGGATAGGCTCTATGTAATAGATATTCTGCAGTAATCCCTTTTAAAGTTATACAAGATGCCACCTCATCAGAAATACCATCTGGAACAGAAATTAATTTTTCTTCGGGCATAATTTGTTTTTCTGAATATGCGCCAATTGGCATTGATGCATGAGTAACTCTATCACCAACTTTAAATAATTTTACATCAGATCCTATTTCCTCAATTACACCACTTGCTTCAAGACCAATACCACTGGGTAATGGAATAGGGTAGAGACCTGTCCTGTGATACACATCAATAAAATTAAGTCCTATTGATTTATTTTTAATTAAGACTTCTTTTGGACCTGGTTTTGCAATATCCACATCTTTAATAACCAAAACCTCTGGTCCACCAAATTTTTCTATTTGTATCGATTTCATTTTTTACTTTACAAACGTGCCGTTATGATAATCTTGCACAGCTTGTAATATTTCTGCTTTAGTATTCATTACAAAAGGACCCCCTCTTGCAATTTCCTCATTAATAGGTTTTCCAGAAATAACTAAAAATTTTGCTTGTGATTTTGCTTTTACTTGCAAATTTTCGCCTCGTGTTAGTAATATTAAAGTACTATCTTTGACATCGTCATGTTTTTGCTCACCTATTTCTATTCCGCCATCTATTAAATAAATAAAACTATTGTGTGTAGATGGGAGAAGATAATTAAAATTCTTATCCTTATTTAGTTCGACATCAAAATAAACTGGCTCAACATTGTGACCTTTGACTGGACCTTCTGCCTTTTCAAACTTACCAGCTATAACTTTTATTTTTTTATCATTATCTTTATGCACGCTCATTTTATCTGCA
Organism: uncultured Pelagibacteraceae bacterium; assembly: GCA_902612325.1. Lineage (GTDB taxonomy): Bacteria > Pseudomonadota > Alphaproteobacteria > Pelagibacterales > Pelagibacteraceae > Pelagibacter. Next base: position 163,940 of record CACMDB010000001.1, read on the forward strand.
TCGATATAAATATACTCAGGTTTGCTCATTTTTAATTTTGCTGGCATGTTGATCCATAGCTGAAATCCATGAAGTTTCCCCTCTTTCATTGCAGGCATCTCTGAGTGGATAATACCACTTCCAGTTTTCATCCATTGGACATCACCAGCAGTCATTTTACCTTCACCGCCTGTACTATCTTTATGTTCAAAATCACCAGCAAGCATGTAAGTCACTGTTTCAATTCCTCGGTGGGGGTGTGGGGGAAAACCAGCTACATAATCATCACTATTTTCAGAGCCAAATTCGTCTAGCATCAAAAAAGGATCAAAGTAATTGGGTTCAACTCCAATACTTCTTTTTAATTTTACACCAGCTCCATCTGAAGCTTGGATTGGATTGATGATTTGTTTTACTTCAATATTTTTCATGCGCTTTAATTAACAAATTAATTATTAATTTCAAGATCACTTTTTATCTAAACAAAAACCTTTAGCACCATTAACTACTAAGAATAAAAAACCACCAGCTAAAGCAATGTTTTTAAGAAAAGCAGTAACCTGTACCTGATCAGCGAAATCATTGTGAAAAATAATAGCTGTTGCAAAACAAAATAAACTTAAAGCCGCAGCAGCAATTCTAGTTTGATAGCCAATTACAATTAGAATGGGTCCAATTATTTCAAGAGCGATTGCGGGTATAATTAAAATACCAGGTAGTCCAAAACTTTCCATCCAACCAATGGTTCCCTCATAATTATTGATTTTAAAAATTCCATTTAAAAAAAATAACGCAGAAATTAAAACTCTTCCAAATAAATCTAATGCTTTAATCATGTTAAATTAATCTTAGTAAATACAATGGCGGATTGTAACATTCTTTGCAAGCACAAAAAAAAATATTTTGTCACCTTTGATCTTTATTTTTAAACTATCAAACTAATTGAATTAGTTTGTTAAGATCTGTAATTTGATATTTTGGTTTAAAATCTAAATTATCAAAAATATTATTATTTCTATTTACCCAAATAGATTGGTAACCATAATTTCCACCACCAGAAACATCCCAAGTATTAGCACTTAAAAATACAATTTCACTTTTATTTATATTATATCTTTTAATAGGCATGTCATAAACTCTAGAACTTGGTTTAAATACACCAACTTGTTCTATAGAAAATATATCATCAAATAAATTGTCCAAATTATTACTTTTAACCAATTCATCTAATAGGGATGGGGTACCATTTGATAAAATAGCTAATTTAAATTTTTTTTCTTTTAGAGTTTTCAAAGTTTCGGGAACCTCTTCAAAAGGTGATAGCACTTTATATAAATTTAATAGTTCATTTCTCATTGAAGGATCAATATCAAAAACTTTCATTGATTTATCTAGACTATCTTCTGTAACTTGCCAAAAATCTTTGTGTCTATCCATTAAACTTCTAAGCCAAGTATATTCTAATTGAGTAGTCCTCCAAAAATTTGCAAATCTCTCCCATTTATCTCCAATTTTATCTTTACATTTTTCTGCAGCTGAATTGACATCGAACAACGTTCCGTAAGCATCAAAAATTATTGCTTTAACATTTTCCATAAACTAACTTAACATATATGAGTAATATTAGATTGTTTTTTTCGAATACATTATCAAAAAATATGATTGATAAATTAGATAAATCTCAATCTCATTATTTGACTAAAGTAATGAGACTGAAAAAAAACGATATTTTTTCTTTATTTAATAAAACTGGTGAATGGGAAGCAAAAATTTTGAATATTACAAAAGGTTTTGTCGAATTTAAATCAATCAAACAATTAAGACAAAAAGAAAATGTCCAAGAATTATGGTTAGCATTTTCACCTATTAAATCAAATTATCAAAACTTTATGATTCAAAAAGCAACTGAATTAGGTGTTTCAAAACTTTTACCAATAATTTTTGATCGAACTATTGTAAGAAAGATTAACAAAGATCGGTTAGAAAAAATAGTTATAGAAGCATGTGAACAATCAAATCGGATTAGTATCCCATCTATTGAGGAAGCACAAAATTTAAAAAGTTTTTTAAATTCCAATTCAATGAATTTAATTTTCACAGATTTAAATTCTAATAATAAAAAAATTGAAAAAACAAAGTTTTCAAATAAACCAATTTGCATCATTATAGGCCCTGAGGGAGATTTTTCAGAACACGAAAGGCAGGAGATTCTCTCATTTAAAGGAGTACAAGCACTAAAAATTAATGACAATATTTTAAGATCAGAAACCGCAGTGATATCTGCAATTTCGATCATAAATTATGTGATTAATTGATAAATTGTCGCGAAAACTAAAGTGTAATTTTTACAAAAGGGCTTTATATAGCTAGTAAAAATGAAAAAAATTTTATTTATATTTTCAAGTATTTTTATCTCTCAAAATGCTTTTGCAAACCAACCTGTTGATTGGCAATTAGGTTTCCAAAAAGCGGCATCAGAATCGATGAGAGATATTGTGGCCTTTCACGATAATTTGTTATTACCGATAATAATAGCGATAAGTGTATTTGTTTTATTTTTAATGCTTTATGCTTGTGTAAGATTTAGAGCTTCAGCAAACCCTAATCCTTCAAAGAGAACACACAATGTAACTGTTGAAGTTTTATGGACATTAATTCCTTGCTTAATTTTAATTGTTATGGCGGTTCCATCATTTAAGATTTTATATAAGCAAGATACAATTCCAAAAGCAGATCTAACAATTAAAGCGATAGGCTATCAATGGTATTGGGGTTATGAATATCCAGACGAAAATTTGGAATTTGACTCATACATGATTGAGGAAAAAGATTTAAAAGCAAATCAACCAAGATTGTTAGCTGTTGATAATGAAGTTGTTGTTCCAGTTGGCAAAGTAGTTAAAGTTTTAATAACAGCAAATGATGTTTTACATGCATGGGCTCTACCTTCTTTTGGGGTAAAAAGGGATGCGGTACCTGGAAGAATTAATGAAACGTGGTTTAAGGCTGAAAAAGTTGGCACTTATTATGGTCAATGTTCAGAACTTTGTGGTATAAAACATGCATTTATGCCTATTGCAGTAAAAGTAGTTAGTGAAGATGAATATCAAGAATGGTTATCTGAGGCACGGGTGAAATTTGCAAAAGAAGAAATTGAAAATGATAAACTTAAATTAGCGAGTAAATAAATTATGTACACACAAACAGCATCACACGATCATCATACTCCAACTGGTTGGAAACGTTGGGCATATTCTACTAACCATAAAGATATTGGGACAATGTATTTAATCTTTGCAATTGTTGCAGGAGTTATAGGAACTGCTTTTTCTGTTTTAATGAGAATGGAACTAATGCATCCTGGTGATGGTATTTTAGGTGGTAATTATCACTTATATAATGTGTTGGTTACTGGCCATGGTTTAATAATGATTTTTTTCATGGTAATGCCAGCAATGATTGGTGGCTTTGGTAATTGGTTTGTGCCAATTATGATTGGAGCTCCTGACATGGCATTTCCAAGAATGAACAATATTTCTTTTTGGTTATTACCTGTTTCTTTAACTCTATTAATCTTATCAATTTTTGCAGATGGCCCTCCAGGACAAACTGGTGTAGGGGGCGGATGGACTATTTATCCTCCGTTGTCCTCAAAAGCTGGACAACCTGGACCAGCGATGGATTTAGCTATTTTAAGTTTGCACTTAGCGGGTGCTTCATCAATTTTAGGAGCAGTTAATTTTATTACTACTATTCTAAATATGAGAACACCAGGTATGACATTACATAAAATGCCTTTGTTCGCATGGTCAATATTAGTAACTGCATTTTTATTATTATTATCTTTACCAGTATTAGCTGGAGCAATAACAATGTTATTAACAGATAGAAATTTCGGTACCGCCTTCTTTGAAGCCCAAACAGGAGGTGATCCAGTCTTATTCCAACATTTATTTTGGTTTTTTGGTCATCCAGAAGTATATATTTTGATCCTTCCAGGATTTGGAATGATTAGTCATATTGTTTCTACATTTTCTAGAAAACCTGTTTTTGGATATCTTGGAATGGCTTATGCAATGGTAGCAATTGGAATTGTCGGATTTGTTGTATGGGCGCACCATATGTACACAGTTGGATTAAGCACAGATACAAAAGCATATTTTTTAGCTGCAACAATGATTATTGCCGTTCCAACAGGAATAAAAATTTTCTCATGGATCGCAACAATGTGGGGTGGTTCAATATCTTTTAAAACACCAATGGTATGGGCATTAGGATTTATTTTTATGTTCACGGTCGGTGGAGTAACTGGAGTTGTTTTAGCGAATGCAGGTGTTGATACTGCAATGCATGACACTTATTACGTAGTTGCTCATTTTCACTATGTACTTTCTCTAGGAGCTGTTTTTGCAATTTTTGCAGGCTTTTATTATTGGTTCTCAAAAATGAGTGGTTATGAATATTCTGAGTGGATGGGTCAATTACATTTCTGGTTAACATTTATTGGAGTTAACTTGATTTTCTTCCCTCAGCACTTTTTAGGATTAGCTGGGATGCCGAGAAGATATGCTGATTATCCTGATGCATTTGCCGGATGGAATTATATATCTTCAATAGGGTCTTACGTGGCTGTAGCTGGTCTCGCTGTATTTTTTATGAATTTAATTTATGCATTTGCAAAAAAGAAAGCAGCCGCACAAAATCCATGGGGTGAGGGAGCAACAACGTTAGAGTGGACTGTGCCATCTCCACCAAATTTCCATACTTTTGAGGAATTACCAAAATTTGAAGATGGTCAGGGTACACAAAAATCGCACGGCTAATAAAATAAGAGCATTAAGAACCGATGGATAATTCAAGGCTAAAAAAAAGAAGTTTAAGCCAAGAAGATTTATTTAATCTTTCAGAATTATTTAAATTGATGAAGCCAAGAGTTATGTCATTGGTAATTTTTACCTGTGCCGTAGGTTTATTAACAGCACCTAACATTGTTTCAACCAAAGATGCAATTATTGGAATTCTTCTCGTCTCATTAGGTGCCGGAGCGGCTGGTGCTTTAAATATGTGGTATGAGTCCGATCTTGATGCTTTAATGACCAGAACCTGTTTAAGACCAATCCCAACAGGTAAAGTCAATAGAAATCAAGCTTTGATATTTGGTGTTACATTATCAATAGTTTCAGTTGTAGCTTTAGATTATTTTACAAATAGAGTTTCTGCAGCAATATTATTATTAACAATATTGTTTTATGTATTTGTTTATACAATCTGGTTAAAAAGAAGAACTCCACAAAATATAGTTATTGGTGGGGCAGCTGGTGCTTTTCCACCGGTTATAGGATGGACTATTGCTACAGGCTCTATATCTCTTGAACCATTAACATTTTTCTTGATTATATTTTTTTGGACACCCTCTCATTTTTGGGCACTTAGTTTATACAAGTCCGATGATTACAAGAGAGCCAAAATACCAATGTTGCCACTAACCAATGGAATAGAAAGTACCAAAATCAATATATTTATTTATTCTTTATTGATGATACCAGTAATTATTTTTCCATATTTAATTAACTTTGTTGGTTTAACATTTTTAATTCCATCACTGCTATTAACTTTTTATTACAATTTTTTATGTTATGAATTGTTGGATTATAAAAAAAATAGATTTAACTCTAAGAAAGCAAAAACTATCTTTGGATATTCAATATTGTATTTATTCTTAGTTTTTGTTCTGTTTTTGATTGATAAAATAATATGATTACACCAGACAAAAAAACAAAAAGAAAAAATATTATTACGGCATTGGCTATTATTGCATTTATGATTTTTCTTTTCTTTTTTACTTTATACAACACAGGGGTATTTGATAGGTCGATATGATAGAAAAAAAGAAATTAACACCATTAGTTCTAGCTGGGATTTTTGTTTTGATGTTAGGTTTATCATATGCATCAGTCCCTCTTTATGAAATTTTTTGTAGAGTTACTGGTTTTGGAGGAACTACTCAAGTAGCAGACAAAGCGCCAAAAATTGTTTTAGATAAAGTAGTTAGTGTGAGATTTGATACCAATGTTAATAATTTACCATGGGATTTTAAAGCAAAATCGAATGTGATGGATGTTAAAGTGGGTCAAGTAAACAAAATTGAGTTTGAAGTAACCAATAATAGCAATGAACCAACTGCAGGTGTAGCAAGTTTTAACGTTTCACCCTCAAGCTTTGGAAAATATTATAGTAAACTTGGTTGTTTTTGCTTTGAAAAACAGGAATTAAAAGCTGGTGAAACTGCAACCTATGTGATGACTTTTTATTTAGACCCAGAAATGGTCAACGATGCAACAGTAAAAAATTTACAGGATGTAACTATGTCGTATACTTTTTTCTCGACAGATTACTATAAACAATCATAATCCAAAAAAATGTCAGCTGAAAAAAAACACGATTACCATTTAGTAGATCCAAGTCCTTGGCCTATCTATGTTTCATTCTCATGTTTGATTTTAGCTGTTGGCGCTGTTTACTACATGCATTATGAGGTTTCATGGGGAATGTACCTTGGATTTGCTTTATTAATTTATGGAGCATACATGTGGTTTAGAGATGTAGTTATTGAAGCTGAGCATCAAGGACATCATACACCTGTGGTTCAAATACATCATCGTTACGGAATGACTTTATTCATTGCCTCTGAGGTAATGTTTTTTGTTGCTTGGTTTTGGGCATACTTTGATGTGAGTCTTTTCCCAAATGACTTTGTTGGAAATGTATGGCCACCAAAAGATATAGAAACTTTTGATCCTTGGGATATACCATTAATAAACACATTGGTTCTTTTGTTGTCTGGAACTACTGTGACTTGGTCTCATCATGCTCTTTTAGAGGATGATAGAAAAGGATTTATTCAAGGATTAGTTTTAACAGTTATATTAGGAGTTTGTTTTACTGCTTTACAAGCTTACGAATATCATCATGCAACATTTGCATTTTCAGATCACATATATGGTTCAGTATTTTACATGGCAACAGGATTTCATGGTTTTCATGTGATCGTAGGTACAATTTTCTTAGCTGTATGTTTGTGGAGAGGAAAGTTAGGTCATTTCAACAAAGATCATCACTTTGGTTTTGAGGCAGCAGCCTGGTACTGGCACTTTGTTGACGTAGTTTGGCTATTCTTATTTGCTGCGATCTATATTTGGGGAAGCTAATTTGAACCTTGAGACATAAGTTTTTATTTTCAGTTTTTATCATATTTTTTATCTTTGTTTTTATTGCTTTAGGTACTTGGCAAGTAATTCGTTTAAATTGGAAGAATAATCTTATCCTAGAAATTGAAAATTCATTGAAAAATCCTCCAGTTCAACTTTCACAATCTAATCAACAAAATTATCTTAAAATCAAAACATCAGGTCGCGTTGATTTTGAGAAACAGATTTATTTATATAATTTAAATGACTCTGGAACACCTGGGTTTGAAGTTTTAAATCCAATTCTAATAGATGGTGAAAACTATTTACTCAATAGAGGATGGATACCATTTGAAAAAAAAGATACACCAGAGATAAATATATTGGATCAAAACAATATAGAAGGAACTCTTAAAACACAGGGAAGAAAAAATATATTTAAACCAGATAATGATATAAAAGAAAATTACTGGTTTAGTTTGAATAGAGAAGATATCTCAAAATTTACTGGTAAAGAATTTTCTAAGTACATAATATATTTAGATGGAAATTATCAGTTTCCTAGACCAAAAAAAATTACTGCTAATATTTCCAACAATCATAAAAAATATGCAATGACATGGTTTTCATTAGCGATTTCAATTCTTTTGCTATATCTATATTTTAGAAAAAAGAATTATTAAATGAATTATATAAGTACAAGAAATAATCAGAAAAACTTTACTTTTAAAGATGTTTTCCTCAAAGGTTTGGCAGATGATGGGGGACTATTTGTTCCAAAATCAATTAAACCTTTTAAAAAGGAAGAATTAGATAATCTAAAAAACCTGAGTTACAATGATTTGGCTGCTGAAATAATTTATCCATTTATAGGAGATTTCATGTCTAAAGATGATCTAATCTCTTTGATTTCAAAATCGTATTCAAATTTCAGATCCGACGATGTTGTAAAAATATCAGATCTAGGAGATTTAAAAGTATTAGAATTATTTCATGGACCTACACTTGCATTTAAAGATATCGCAATGCAATTAATAGGTAATTTTTATCAATATCATTTAGGCCGTGATCAAAAAAAAATTAATATAATTGTTGCAACTTCAGGCGATACGGGTGCTGCTGCAATAGACGCTTTAAAGGGAAAAAACAATTTAAATGTTTTTGTCTTACACCCTAATAATAAGATTTCACCAGTACAAAGAAGACTAATGACAATACATGAAGAGAATAATGTGTTTAACATTGCGGTAGAGGGCAATTTTGACGATTGCCAAAATTTAGTTAAAGCAATGTTTAATGACGAAAAATTTTCTAAAGCAATCAATATGTCGGGTGTAAATTCAATTAATTGGGCAAGAATAGTTGCTCAATCGGTGTATTATTTTTACGCTTACTTTAAAGTTGGAAATGGTCAACCTTTATCCTTTTCTGTTCCAACAGGAAACTTTGGTGATATTTACGCCGGTTATTTAGCAAAAAAACTAGGTCTACCAATTGATAAACTAATCGTAGCTACAAATAAAAATGACATACTGCACAGAGCAATATCTGGTGGTGATTATAGTCAAAAGAAAGTTGAGGAAACAAATACTCCAAGTATGGATATACAAATTGCAAGTAATTTCGAAAGGCTTTTATACGACGTCAAAGATTGTAACTCTGAAGTTACAAAAGATGTAATGGCTGAAATAAAAAATAACACTTATAAGATTGATAAAAACGACTTAGATAAAATCAAAAAGAATTTTATATCTGAAATGCTTGATGAAAACGAAACTGTTAAAATGATAAAAACCATTAATGATGAGCATCAGATGGTAGTGGATCCACATACTGCAGTAGGGATTGGTGCTGTAAGAAAATTAGGATTGGAAAAAAATTGTGTTGTATTATCAACTGCACACCCATGTAAATTTCCAAAAGCAATAGAAGATGCAATTTCAAAAACTGAAAATTTACCAGATAGTCTTAAATACGTTAATGACAGAAAAGAAAAATTTGAACTTCTATCAAATGATATTGAAAAAGTTAAAAAATATGTAATGAATTCGATATGAAACTTAAAATAAAAGATCAACTCCCAGATACAGAGATTTTTCAACTTGTTGATGGAGAACCTCAAAAAAGCAAATTAAGAGAAACTATTGGTAATGGTAAAGTCGTTTTGTTTGGTTTACCTGGGGCGTTTACATCAACTTGCTCCAAACTTCACTTACCAGGTTTTGTAGCAAATGCAGAAAAAATTAAAGCAAAAGGAATAGAAAATATATTTTGTTTATCAGTAAATGATCCTTACGTAATGAATGGTTGGGGAGAGATTAATAATACTGGAGATAAAATTAAAATGTTATCTGACCCATATTTATTATTTACGAAAGCAATTGGGGCAGAAGTTGATCGTAATGCAAAAGGAATGGGAATTAGATCAAATCGTTATTTAATGGTGATTGAAAATTTCACAGTTGTAAATATCCATGTTGAAAAAGAAACTAAAGAATGTGGTTTAACTTCAGCAGAGAACTTGTTAAATAATCTAATCTAGGTAGGGCAGTTCTGTTGCCAGGTGCCCCAAACTATGTTTCAGTAATCCTAATATTGCAACAATCAGCAATAATCAAATTATGTAAATTATTGAATAATTCCGACCAAATGCTGACCAAAATTCGGGTCGTCACAGGGCATAGGATTTGATAACCTGGGTTCATGAAAAGCTTATTATCATATCTTACTCTACTCTCGTTTATTTTGCTTAGTGGATGTTACACAACTGGCTCTTCTAGAGTCTCATCTATACAGCAAGCAAACCATGAAGCAGCAGTCGCAGCAGCAAAAAAAACTAATGCGTATAAAAAGAAAACAACAAAAGCTTTCGTTAGTAAAGGGACTGTTTATTGTTATAATCCCTACAAAGATCAAATTGAAACTTGGACAAATCATACTAAATGTCCTGGAAAAAGGATACAAGTTGCTGGAAAGAATTCTCCAAAACCAACTGATGCAAAAGAAAAAGAACCCGAGAAAGTAGAGGTAGTAAAAAAACCCGATGAGAAAAAGCCTGAGAAAGTTGAACAAGCCAAAAAACCTAAAAAAGTTGAACAACCTAAAAAGACTTCATTTGATGTTGATCCATCATTAATTACGATTGGAAGCGGCAGTGGTTTTTATATAAATAATCAAGGCTATGCATTGACAAATAATCACGTGATCGAAATTTGTAAGCAAACAATTGCTGTGATAAATGGTGAGGAAACTTTGTTCAAAGTAATTGCCACTGATGTAACTAACGATGTTGCTGTTTTAAAAACAAATTATAAATCAAGAAATTTTATCAAGATAAATGAAGAGGGAGCAAAATTAGGTGAAGATATAATAGCTATAGGATATCCTCTTGCTGGAAAGTTGAGTGATAGCGCTAAAATAACAAGAGGAATAGTTAGTTCATTAAGTGGAATAAACAATAATATTGGACAAATTCAGATTGATGCTGCACTTCAACCAGGCAACAGTGGTGGACCAGTTTTGAATGTGAATGGTGAACTAGTAGGTATTGCCTCGGCAGGATTAAATAAGTTGAGGATGGCAAAAGAAGATAGTTATATTCCAGAAAATGTAAATTTCGCAGTAGCTTCAACTATTGTTAGTAGTATTTTGAAAAGTAAATCAATTAAATACACTCCAGATGGTTTTTTTAGATCCTCATATTCAAATACTGAACTTGCAGAGTTAGGTAATATTTCTACTCTGCAATTATTCTGTAGAAATACTAGACTTGCTTATAATAAATTAAAAAACAGTGATAAATACCGAACTGTGCTTTTAGATCTTGAGTAGTAAGAAATTATGCCGACCACAGGACGACCAACTCGGTTGTATTTTTCAAATAACGTTGATATTGCAAACTAAATTAACAAATGAGAGGGGGCGTTCTGTTGCCAGGTGACCTGACTACAAGTTAGCAGCATCTTTAGCGAGTAAATCTACTTCATTATTTAATTCATCATTTGAATGGGCTTTTACCCAGTTCCAACTTATTTCAAACTCATTATTTAGTAGATCTAATTCTGTCCAAAGTGCTTTATTACTTACCTCTTTTTTGTTTGCAGTTTTCCATCCATTTTTTTTCCAATTGTGTATCCACTCTGTTATTCCAGACTTTACATACTTAGAGTCTGTAAAAATTTGAACTTTGCTTCCTTTTGGAATTTTTTTAAGCGCCTCTATAGGTGCTAATAATTCCATCTGATTATTTGTCGTATCTTTTTTACTCCCTTTGAGTTCAGTTTTTTCCCCATCATTTAATATTATTGCTGCCCAACCACCATTACCAGGATTGCCAAGACATGAACCATCGGTATAAATTTTAATCATTAAACTAAATAATCCCTGTAGCTTTTTAAATTATTGTGAATTATCAGTTTTTGATAATATTCTCTTGGATCTTTAATTTTTATCAAAGCAGTTTTTGGAGTATTTGTAAAGTCGTAAAGTCTTGTGAGAAAATATCTCATTGCAGCAGCACGGCATAAAATATTCAATGATTTTTTCTCAATTCCAGAGATCTTTTTAATACCCTCATATCCTCTGATTAAATTTTTAACCTTTTTTTTATTTAATTTAAATTGCGAATTTTTTTTATCGAAACAAAGAGCATTAATACATATTGCTATTTCATACATAAAATAATCATTTGCGGCAAAATAAAAATCTATAATTCCAGAGATCTTATTTTTTTTAAAAAATATATTATCTATAAAAAGATCACCATGTATTATTCCATTTGGCAATTTTTTTGGCCATTTATTTTTAATTTCTCTAAAATTACTTTTGAGAAATTTTTCTAAATTAATGAATTTTTTTGACTTAAATTTAATGCTTTTTAATAATGGATTTAAATTTTTTATATTCATTGAGTTTTTTCTAAATAATCTTATTTTTTTTGACGAAGAGTGCATTTGAGCAACAGTTTTTCCAATATCATAACAATTCTTCAAATTAAGATTTTTTTTGTCTTTTCCATCAAGAAACGAAACAACACAAGCAACCTTATTCTTGATTTTAAATAGATATTTTCCATCACGATTTTTCAATGGTTTTGGACATCTTATCTTTAGATCATTTAGTTGATCCATTAATTTCATAAAAAAAGGTATTTCTTTTTTTTGAACTCTTTTTTCGAATATAGTTAGTATAAATTTATTGTTTTTTGATTTTAACAAATAATTAGTATTTTCAATTCCTTGCTTTATACCTTTAAAACTTAAAAATTTTTGGTTTTCAAATTTTTTATTAATATACGAAATGTCTTTCTTATTTATCTTTGTGTAAACAGCCATTTAATTTAATTTTTTTGGAACACGAAAAACGACGTTTTCTTTTATAATTTCCACTTCTTCTATAGTGACTGTAAATTTATTTTTCAATTCTTTAATGAAATTTTCGACAAGTATTTCAGGGGCAGACGCACCAGATGAAATTCCGATTATATTTGAATTTTCAATTAAGTTGAATGGAATTTCACTTTGTGAGTGGATCAGTATTGAGTTTTCACACCCAGATTTTTTAGCAACTTCAACAAGTCTTACTGAGTTAGATGAATTTCGACTACCAATAACAAAAAACAGATCACACTTTTTTGCAATGTTTTTAACTGCCATTTGTCTATTAGTTGTCGCATAACAAATATCTTCTTTTGCAGGCTCTCTAATATTTGAAAATTTTTCTTTAAGTATTGATATTATTTCTTTTGTATCATCCACCGATAGAGTTGTTTGAGTAACATAGGCAATCTTTTCAAAATTTTTTGGATCATAATTATTGGCTTCATCCTCATTTTGGATAAGATCGATAGACCCTATAGGCAGTTGTCCCATTGTTCCAATTACTTCTGGATGATTTTCATGCCCTATTAAGATTAAATGGTATCCAGCCTTATGAAGATTTTCAGCCTCTCTATGAACTTTAGAAACCAAGGGACATGTTGCATCAACATAAGTCATATTATAATTTTTTGCATCTTGTGGAATTTTTTTTGGAACTCCATGTGCAGAAAAAATAACTGGTCTTGTTTTGTCTTCAATTTCTTCAAGCTCTTCCACAAATATTGCACCTTTGTTCCTTAGGTCATCAACAACAAATTTATTGTGTACTATTTCATGTCTAACGTAAACTGGAGAACCATATTTTTGAATTGATTTTTCAACTATTTCAATTGCTCGTTCAACACCAGCACAAAATCCTCGCGGAGCAGATAACAATATTTTAAGTTCTTTGTTTTTCATTTTTATCTAAAAGATACTCAAGTAATATATGTGGAAATGTTAAAGACGCCAAACCTATAAAAATGACTTTAATAATTGAGTTATCAAAATCATATTTAAAATTGAGCAAATAAATACCAACTAAACAAATAATAGCAGTTAATATCGTAAGTGGCATAGCCTTTTGAGTAAAAATCAATAACCCATTTTTAATATTATTGTTATCTAATTCATAAATTAATGTGATGCTATGTCTTACAGAATGTAAAAAGCAAAAATAAGCAGTAAATGCTATTAAAGGGGAGAGATAGTAATTTAAAATCAATATAGAAAAATAATCAAAAAAAATAGAAAAATTTCTTAAAGTAAATTTTTTAATAAACAAAATAATACTCGAAATTGAACTTAAGATTATCCCTAAATCTATTAATCTATTATTCTCAATAAAACTTAAACTTGAGTAAAAATTTTCATTATCAATTAATAACAATTTAAATATTGCTATAGTTTCATCAAAATGAAAATATAATGGTGCCCAAATAACAAGTGATCCTTTTAGGAAATATAGTATCCCCATAAAGTGTGAGTTATAGTCATGCAAAAATTGTGTATCCTCTTTGCCAAAATGATATGAGGCAACCAGTAAAAATATTATTAATAAGATAGAAGGAATTAAAATCCAAAGTGTTACAACCACTACAGCTATAAAGATATATGAAATATAAAATAGAGCTATATTTTCAATTTTAAAAATCTTCAGAAGTTTACCACCTTTGACATGATCTAAAGACCCATGAGATACACCAATAATTAAAATTAAAAATAAGCAAAATATTGGTGACAATATAAAGTTACTAAATTTAAATAGTATTAAAGAAAAAATGTTACAGAATAAAAAAAAAATAAAAGAATGATTAAGATTTATTTTTTTTATATTCATATTCATTTAGGTTTAATAAAATAAAGCTTTGATAAAAATCCATTTTGGCATTTTTAAAATTATAGTCAAATCCTCAAGAAAATTACTCTTATTGGAAAGAAATTTGATAATTGTTTTAGGTGAACTTTGAAACATTTTAAAAAAAATTTCCGACATTTTTTTTGGATGTTTTTCAAGAACACGTAAAAAAATTTCATCCAAAAATTGATACTTTTTACTGATTTCAAATTTTTTAGTACTATGAATATTTTCAATATTTTTTCTTATAAATTTACTATGTTCTTGTATATTCAAAAAGGTATATCCTGTACTTAATCTTGTCATACCACCAGCAGTTCCAATATTAATTTTATTTTTTTCATTTTGAAATGATGGGTAAAAAAGTGGAATTGCACCTATCTCTTTATACGTAATTTTATAATTTTTTAAATTTAATTTCTGTTCGATATATTCTTTAATTTGTTGATCATAATCTTTTTGAGAGTCATCGTTCATTCTTGAAAGCCAAGTACTCTCAATCAATGCCTTTTTTTTTGAGAATGGAAGTGTGTAAAAAAAATGGACACTTTCCCTTTGATCACAATCAAAATCCATAAGATTAAAAATGTTTTCATCGAAATAATTATTCTCTGTCTCTATTTCAACTCCACAAAAGTGTTGCCATAAATTTCTAAAGTCTTTTTTGATAGTAGGAACACTATTGAATATAAATGAATTTTTGATGTTGATGTCTTTCAGTTCCTTTAAAAAAAAGATATTTTTATTTTTCTTTAGTGATTTATTTATTTTCTCATAAAACAAACCACTATCGATGCTTTGATATGGATAATTTTCACATTCAAGAAAATTCGTTTTATTAGGTGCATTAACTGAAAAATTTTTCCAATCTTTTATGACACAATCATCAAAATTATGCTCAGATACTCTCCAAAAAGACCAGGTCTTATCTCTTTTATATTCATCTCGAGGTTCGATAATTGCCAAGGTTTTATTTTCTAATTTATTATGGATCTCTAATTCATAAGCTAGAGATAAACCAGCACAACCACCCCCAATAATTATGTAATCAAATTCTTTCATCAAGATTAATTTCTTTATTAATTAATAAATGATCATGCTCGATTTGGTCATCATTTTTATTTAATAAAGAAAGTATAATTAGATCATAAATTGATAAAATCGTCTCTAGAACTTTTTCAAAGTTTGAAACATAAATTTTTCCAGATTTACTATAATTTTCAAAGGTTTTCTTTTTCAAAATTTTATATCCTATTTTTCTGTATATTCGTCTAGCAACCAAGATACTAAATCTAAAGCTTAGTGGAATTTCTCTTATGGAATAAAATGAATTTTCATAAAATGTATCTGCAAGTTCAATAGTTGAATTAATTTCCTCAAAATTTCCATTTATATAAGATCTATTTTTTTTTGAGTCCTCAATAACATCTCTGGATATATTGGTGAGTTGCATTGCTATACCAAGATCGATTGCAGATTTAAGAGATTGTTTTTTGCTCACATTTAAAATTTTTGCCATCATCAGCCCGACTGTTCCAGCTACTCTATAACAATAGATTAAAAGATCTTTTCTAGTATCTATTTTTACATTTTGTTTTATGTCCGACTCTATCCCGTCAAATAAATCATAAATTATCTCCAGAGAAATATTGAATTCATTAATAATATTCCACATATTTTGAATAACAGGATTCTCAAAATTTTTTTGTTTAAAATCACTTACAAATTTTTGGAATTTTATTTTTTTTATTTCTATTTCATCTTCGTCATCTGCGATATTGTCTACAACTCTACAAAAATCGTATAAATAAGAACAATTTTTATAGGTTTTTTTTGGTAAAAAAAAACCAGCCCAATTAAATGATTTTGCGTAAATAGATAAGTAATTTTTAGAGGACATTATAAAATTTTATCTAAAACCTTTGCTGAGGAAAGTACTCCAGGTACACCTGCCCCAGGATGAGTTCCCGCACCAACAAAATATAGATTGTTATAAATTTCAGATTTATTATGAAATCTAAAGTAAGCAGATTGTGAGAATTTTGGTTGTATAGAAAAACCAGAACCATATTTTGTATTGAGATCTTTTTCAAAATAGTCAGGTGTCAAATAAAAATCTTCAACAATATTTTCTTTTAAGTTTGGCATTAAGTCTTTTTCCATTTTCTCTACTACTAAATTTTTCATTTTTTCACCCTCTAACGACCAATCAATTTTTGATTGGTTATTGGGAACAGGAACTAGAACATAGAAACAATCATGTCCATCTGGTGCCATGGATTTATCAGTGGCAGTGGGTCTATGTAGATAATAACTAATATCGTTATTTAATTTTTTATGATTAAAAATGTCATCAAGGTGCTCTTTATATTTATTGCCAAATTTAATGGTGTGATGTTCAACATTATCGTAGATTTTTTTGGTTCCAAAATAATAAACAAATAAACCCATTGAATATTCCATTCTATTTTTTTTCCACTTAAACATAAAAGAATCATTACTCTGGCCATTTAACATTTTTTCATAAACACCCGGTGGATCTGCGTTACAAACAACTTTGTTTGCGCTTATTTTTTTTGAATTGTCTAATTGGACACCTGTAATCTCATTTTGGTTTGAAATTATTTGAGTTACCTCAGAACCTTTTATTACTGTGATACCTTCTTCATTCATTAATTTTTCAAAACCACTTATGATATTTCCTGTTCCACCGATAGAATAGTGAATGCCCCATTTTTTTTCTAAGTATAAAATCAATCCATATATTGAAGTTGTGGTAAATGGATTTCCACCAACTAAAAGAGGATGCATACTCAACATTCTTCTTAATTTTTCATTTTTAATATAAGATGATACTAGTGAATATACTGACTTATAGCTTTTGAGTTTGAGTAATGCGGGTAATTGTTTCATCATCACTGAAGGCTTGTCAAAGGGTACATCAGCTAGTTCTGTAAAACCTTTATCAAAAATTTTTTTGGTAAAATTAACAAGTTTTTCATATCCTTGAGCATCCTCTTTATTAATAAGCTCAATCTGTCTTTTCATTTCATTTTCGTCACCAGAGTAATTGAACTTTGATTTATCCTCAAAAATAAATTGGTACCAAACTTTAAGAGGTGTTAATTTAATATAATCATTTGGATTTTTTTTAAATAATTCAAATAATTCATTAATTAAATATGGAGCTGTAATTACTGTTGGACCACCATCATAAATGAACCCATTCTTTTTAAAAACTCTTGCTCTACCACCTAGGTCTTTGTGTTTTTCAATTAATGTAACATTGTGACCCTTAGCTTTAAGGCGAAGAGCAGCTGCTATACCACCAAAACCAGAACCTATAACTACAGAATTCATCATGATAACTTATATTTTTTTGGATAAATTGTAAAAAGTATTATGAGTTAATTTTTTTTAACTCTTCTTTAGTTTCTTCTAAATTTTTCTGAAACAGTGTATCAAGTTTAGATTTATCAACTGAGGTTGTTATTATTTTTTTTACAGAGTCTATAGCTATTTTAACAGATGCATCTTTAATCTCTTTAATTGCTACCTCTCTCATTTGATTAATTTTATTTTTAGCCAAATTTTTCTTAATTTCTGAAGATTTATGAAATTTGTCATTAAGCTCAATGATTAATTTATCAGCATCTTTCTTTGCTTGATCAAGTATTTCCTTACTTTCAGATTGTGCTGTGTCTAATTTTTTCTGAGCATTATCTAATAATATCTTTGCTTCACTTCTCAGTTTCTCACTTTCATCAATCTCATTTTTTATGTCTGAGATTAATTTATTAAGAATAGTATTAATTTTTTGAGGTACTTTTAAATATATCAGACCCCCAAAAAATATTACAAAAGAAACTGCAACCCAAAAAGTTGAATCAATGACCATAATATTTATCTCCGTTTTTTTTCACTAGATCATCAACAATCGCAGAGATACTACTATTATTAACTTCTGCCCCGATTAATTTTTTTAGAATTTCAGTAGATGTTACAACTGCAATTTTATTAATTTTTTCTGGAGCACTTTGTCTTAAAGTATCTATTTCTACTTCAGCTTTTTTAATTTCATCATCAATTTGTTTATCTAAAGTCTCTTTTTTAGAATTAATATTTTTGATTACTTTTTCTCTAGCATCTTTAAAAATATTTTTTGCTTCAATTTTACTTTTAAGAATAATCCCATCAAATTCTTTAAGTTTAGCTTCACTACTTTCTCTTTGTTTTTCAGCTGCCTCAATATTTTCTTGGATTTGTGATTTTCTTAATTCTAAGTTTGCACTTATTTTGGGCAGTATAAGTTTAGATAAAACAATATACAACACTCCAAAAGTTAGTACGAGCCAGAAAATTTGTGAAATCCAAAACTCTGGATCTAATTGAGGCATTCCTCCACTCTCCGCTGCAAAAATCTTTTTTGTAAAAAAGAAATTAGTAATTAATGAATATAAAAATATTTTTTTAAACATTAATTAAAACGCGAAAAGAATTATCAATGCAACAACTAATCCAAATAATCCTGTTGCTTCTGCAAGAGCAAATCCTAAAAGCAAATTAGGAAATTGTTTTTGGGCTGCAGATGGATTTCTCATTGCACCAGATAAATAATTTCCAAAAATTATTCCGATACCTACTCCAGCTCCAGCTAAAGCTATTGCTGCAAGTCCTGCTCCAATCATTTTTGCTGCTTCTAATTCCATTATATCCTCCTTATAAGTTAATGGTGTAAATTTAATGCATCATTTAAATAAATGCATGTTAAAATTGCAAAAACATAAGCTTGAAGAAAAGCAACTAGTATCTCCAAACCAGTTAAAGCAACTGAAAAACTCAGTGGAAGCCATCCACCAACAATTCCGAGGCTTACGACAAAGCCCCCGAAAACCTTCATCATAGTGTGTCCAGCCATCATGTTTGCAAACAATCTTACGGATAAGCTGATGGGTCTACTTAAATATGAAATAATTTCAATGACCACAATTAACGGTAAAAGTACGATTGGAACACCACTTGGAACAAATAGTTTTAAATAACCAAAGCCATGTTTTATAAAACCAATAACTGTAACTCCAATAAAAATAAAAGCTGCTAATATGAAAGTTACAATGATATGACTAGTCACTGTAAAAGTGTAAGGTATCATGCCGAACATGTTGCAAAACAAAACAAACATAAATAATGAAAATATAAATGAAAAATATGGTTTAGCTTTTGAACCAGCAGTATCGCTGATCATTTTTGAGACAAATGAATAACTTAATTCAGCTAAGAGTTGGATCTTATTCGGAAGTATTGAATTTTTTTTTGAACCAAGATTAAATATTATTAAAATCGCGAGAGAACTTATGACCATGAATAAACTAGCGTTGGTAAAAGAAATATCAAAAGCGCCTACTTTTATTTCTGGACCAATTCTATAAACTTCGAATTGTGTCATTGGGTTAGCTGCCATAAATCCTTATCTATTTTTGCATTTTTTTTGCGGATCTAATTACATTAATTATCCCTGCAACTACCCCTACAAAAAAAAATATTAAAATTAACCAGGGTTTAGTACCAAAGGTCTTGTCCAAAAGAAACCCAATAATTGTCCCTACGGCGACTGCTGAAACTAGCTCAGTACTTAGCTTAAAAGCAGTGCCAATTGGAGATTGATTATCTTTTTTATTTTCTAGATCTCTTTTTGAAACCTTTTTCTTTGCAATCTCTAAGCGAGTTTTGAATGGATCTTTGGACATTTTAATTAATTAATTAAGCGACCATGCTTTCTGCTTTTTGTAAATCAACAGCCACAAGCTGACTAATTCCTTTTTCAGGCATGGTGACGCCATAAAGTCTATTCATTTTTGACATTGTTAAAGCATGGTGAGTAACTATGATGAATTTAGTATTTGTAATTTTTATTAGTTCCTCAAGCAAGCCACAAAATCTTGTTACGTTGGCATCATCTAAGGGTGCATCAACCTCATCCAAAACACATATAGGCGAGGGGTTAGTTAAAAAAACAGCAAAAATCAAAGATAGTGCAGTCAAAGCCTGCTCACCACCTGACAATAAAGTTATTGATTGAAGTCTTTTTCCAGGAGGACTTACTAACATTTCTAAACCAGCTTCTAAAGGGTCATCAGAGTCAACCAATTCAAGCTTAGCATTTCCTCCATTAAATAATTTTGTATAAACCTCATTAAATTTTCTATTTACCTTATCAAAGGCCTCAATTAGTCTTTCCCTTCCTTTTTGATTTAACTCATTAATACTATCTTTGAGTTTTACAATTGCTGTAACTAAGTCTGCTCTATCTTGTTCCATTTTCTTAATTTCTGTTTCATATTTTACAGTCTCTTCGTCAGCCTTCAGGTTAACCGAGCCTAATTTTTCTCTCTCTTGTTTTTTTTTATCTAATAAGTCTTCTTGATTAACAGCATCAGGCAATTCTTCCACACCAAATAAATTTGAATTTTCTAAAATGTTTTCTTCTGTAAGATTTAGCTCAGAAATAATTCTATCCACTAAATCATTTTTTCTTTTTTTTAGTCCTTCAATTGTTGCCCCTGAACTTGCTTTTCGTTCTCTTATCTGAATAGATTGTTCTTGTATCTCGTTTAGTTGATTTCTAAGATTTTCAATTTTTTCATCTGTGGTATTGATAATTTGCTCATTCTCATTTTTTTCATTTTCAGAAATTCTCAAATTTTCTGAAATTTGCCCTTTTTTTTCTGCCTGAAATTTTGGTTGATTATCAAGTTTATCTCGTTGCACATTAAGTTTATTTTTTCTATCACTTAATTCTGCAACCATTTTTTCCGAATTAGATAAAAGATTTTTCCAACTCTCAATCTCCTTATCAATTATTGCAATTCTTTCATTTCTTTTGACAGACTCTCTTTTGATATTTTGATTTTTACTATAACTATCTGCGTATTCTTCGATGACAAATTGACAATCATCTAACGCTTTAATTGCATCATCATTTTTTTTTGAATTAATTAATTGTTTAATTTTATCGATTTCTGATTTTAACTTATTCTTACTATTTTCCAAATCTTCATTCGATTGTTTCTCAGTTTGATAATATTTTGAGTCGATTTCAATAAGCTCACTTTTTTCTTCTTTCAGTCTTTTTTCATTTGAGTTTGCATCAATCACTATTCCTCTTTCCCTACTAATATCATCATCTATTGTTTGTAGAGATTTTTTTACGTTTTCTATTTCGTCTTGAATTCTAGTATTTTCCTCATCTAGACTTTTTAGTTCTAAGTTTAGCCTTTGTATCTTCGATAAATTTTCAATATTTTTTTCTCGTAATGGAGTTATTTTATCAACCTCAGTTTTAATCAGTTTCTCTAATTCGTTGATTTTATTATTAAAACCACTGACTTCAGTTTCTGCTTCTGTATTAATTTCATTTTCTATTTTAATTTCTTTATCGATCTCTAGTAATTTTAGATAATATAGTCCTGCTTCAATTTTTTTTATTTCATCAGAAATATTTTTGTATTTTGTAGCCTCTTCAGCCTGTTTTTGTAAATTTGCTAGTTGCCTTTCCTGTTGCCTTCTTAATTCATCAGCTCTCTTTAGATTATTTTCTGCAGCGCTCAACCTTAGTTCAGCTTCATGTCTTCTAACATGCAACCCAGAAATTCCTGCAGCTTCCTCTAAAATTGCTCTTCTATCAGTAGGTTTTGCGGTAACAAGGGCACCAATTCTGCCCTGACTAATCATTGATGGAGAGTGAGCTCCAGTTGATAAATCTGCGAAAAACATTTGAGCATCTCTTGCTCTAACTTCTTTATCATTGATATAAAACTTCGAACCTTTATCTTTTTCTATTTTTCTTCTAACATTTATTTCGTTTAACTCTCTAAATTGCACTGGACCCTCGTTATTTTCATTGGCAACAGTTACCGAAACTTCAGCAATATTTTTAGAAGGTTTGTTTGATGTTCCTGAAAATATGACATCTTCCATGCCCGATCCTCGCATGCTTTTTGCAGATGTTTCACCCATTACCCATCTTAAAGATTCAACAATATTTGATTTTCCGCAACCATTTGGGCCAACAATGCCTGTTAAACCATTTTCAATTAAGAAATTAGTTTTATCTGCAAATGACTTAAATCCATTGAGTTGGATTTTTTTAAACTCCATGGATTAACTTATATCAGCTTTTCTAATGTTTTTTTTAAATTTTTATAATTAAGAGATTTTTCGAACTTTTCGTTATTAATTATTATCGTAGGAGTAGAATTAACTTTAAAATTTTTTGTCCCCTCGATTCGATCATTTAAAACATAGTCCTCTATTTCTTTGTTGTTAATACATTTTTCAAAATCAATATCAAACCCAGCTTTTTTTAGAAATTCTTTCAAATTATTATTTACTTCTTCTATTTCCTTACCTTTTATCCAAGCTTGTTGATTAGAGTAAAGTTTTTCCAAAATTTCTAAGCTTTGATCTTGTTTACACAGAGAAATTTTTGAAGCATTTAAAGCAGCAATATCTAAAGGAAAGTGTCTAAATTCTATTTTGACTAGTCCTGTATCTATGAAATCTTTTTTAAGAGAGGGATAAACATCTTTATGAAAATTTGCACAATGACTACATGTTAGAGACTCGTAGGCAATTATTGTAATCTTCGCATTTTGATTTCCTGAAACTATTCTCTTTATTTCTGCGTTAGCACTAGTACTTAATCCAAAAATTAATATTAAAAATAGAAATAATTTATTCATTTTTCTTTAAAAACTTTAGTTAATTCAATTAAAGAATTTTTGATTTCTTCATTTTTAACATCATTAAGTTTATTTTTATATTTATTGTTTGTCACAGGTTTATTCTGAATTATCTTCTGATTGTCTATTTTATTTTCATCGTTAAAACTTGTAAATTTAATCCGTTTTACAACTTCATCTTTAAAAAAAGCATTCATTCTATCCATAATTTCTTTTTTTGAATATTCTAACTCAACTTCATGACCTCTTTGCACCATTATTAAGAGCGTGCTTACACTGAACTTGTTAGTATTCTTAAAAGACTTTGGATAACAAACTTTAAATAATTTTTCACCAGCAATGAATTTCCAATTATTGAGTGTTTCGGAATAAATATGACCTCTTTTATTAATAAACTTTTTAATATTTTTTGGCAAAGTGTCATTGAAAGACCTTAATCCTTGAATGCTACCAGTTCTCTGCTTAATATATTTTTTATATTGCATATGAAAGATCAATTTGTAACAAAAAAAATTCTTAATTGGTACGATTTAAATAAAAGATCATTACCATGGCGAAAAAATGTTTCACCCACTAAAAAGCAATATTTTACATTAGTAAGTGAATTTATGTTACAACAAACTCAGGTTGCAACAGTTATTCCTTATTTTAATCGCTTCATTAAAAACATTCCAAATCTTAGCTCACTTGCCAAAACTAGTGACAAAAAATTATATAAACTCTGGGAAGGTCTTGGATATTATTCTAGAGTAAAAAATTTAAGAAAAACTGCTCAAGTTGTAAAAAAAAATTTTCAAGGGAAATTACCAGATACTTTTGATGATTTAATTTCTTTACCAGGAATTGGAAATTATACCGCAAGTGCAATTTTGGCGATTGCATTTAATAAGTCTTTCATACCGCTAGATGGAAATGTTGAGAGAGTTTTAAAAAGATATCTTTTTCTAAAAAAAGAAAAAGAAATTACTAAGGAAAATCTCCACAAAAAAAAATCAATATTAGGAACATCCCCGAGGTCTAGCGATTATGCTCAGGCTTTAATGGAATTAGGGGCTTTGATTTGTAAACCTGCAAATCCCAACTGTTTAAAATGTCCAATCTCAAAAAAATGTGAATCATTTCGTAAAAAAGATTTCAAACTTGTAAAGAACAGTAAAAAAAATATAGATAAGTATTTTATTTTAAATGTTTATAAAAAAGATAAAAAATATCTGTTGGTTAAAAATACAAAATTTAAATTTCTCAAAAACTTAAGAATATTTCCAATGCAGGAATTATCTAAACCCAAAAAATTTAATAAAACGATAAATTTTAAAATGTCCAACATGAATATGAATATCAAAATTCAATATCCAAAAATTGTTAGAGAATTATCCTCTTCTTATTGGGTTGATCAAAAAAAAATTGGTAATTCTATGTTGCCAACATTTACAAAAAAAGTTGTTAAGTATTTAGAGAGCAACTTATGAAAAAAATAGCCATTATTGGAGCTGGTATTTCAGGATTATTTATTGCTAATTTGTTCAAGAAAAACTCAGATTATCAAGTGGCAATTTATGAGAAAAGTAATTCGATTAATCTTGAGGAAGGTTATGGAATTCAATTATCCGTTAATAGTGTGAAGCTTTTAAATGAAATTGAATTTAATAAATTTGAAAATGCAAGAAAGTTTAATCCAAAAAAGATTATTTTTTTTTCATCTAAAAACTTCAAAAAGATATGTGATTTGAATATCTCTGATTTTAATTCAGAGAATAGTCAGTACACTACTTTGAAAAGATCTGATTTAATAAATTTTTTGAAAAAGGATATAGAAAATTTAATTAAATTTAATCATAATGTCTCGAGTATAAATAAAGAAAATCAGAAAATTCAACTTACTTTTGAGAACAATGAAATTTTTGAATGTGATTATTTAATCATTGCAGATGGAGTTTTTTCAAAAAGTAGAAGTTTGATTTCCAACAATAAAAGTCAACCAAAATACAACAACACACTAGCCATCAGAGGAAAGATAACAAATTTTTCTGAAATCGATAATGAAAATATCTCATTATTTTTAGGCTCTGATTTTCATCAGGTAATTTATCCAGTAAATCAAAATGGAGACTTAAATTTTATAGCAATTATGAAGTATGAACTTACTTTAGAACAACAAAAAAATTATTCTTTATTCAAAGAAAATTCCTTCATTAGAAAAGTTTTAGAAAAGGTTCCAAAAGAAAATAAAGAATTTTTTGATAAAATTCAGGAATTAAAAATATTCCCAGTATTTGTTAGCAAGGACTTTTTTAAAACAAATAATGATAACATTAATTTTATAGGTGATGCTTTTTTTGCTTTTCCACCTTCATTTGCTCAAGGGGCATCTCAATCCATAGAGGGTGCTTATGAATTATTTAAAAGTATTGAAAATAACTTAGAAGGGGATTTTTTTAAGAATAGAGTTAATAAAACTAAAATGGTTAATAAAAGATCTAAACTAAATCAATTCGCATTTCATATGTCTAATCCTGTGGCTGTTTTTTTTAGAAATATTTTTTTGAAAAAATTTATTAAAAACAAAAAGTTTTTAGATTCTTATTTAGGTAAAATTTATGATAATTAATTTTTTGAAATTAATCTTTGTCTTAAATTATCTATAGGCACTATTTGCCCATTAAGATTATAATGCCAATAAGTCCAGCCATTACAACTTTCTGCTCCCAATATTGATGCAGCTACCTTGTGAATAGAGCCCTCTTTTTTGGCATGTTTTATACTTCCATCAGCCATAATTTTTGCACTGATTTTCTTTTTATTATCAAAAATAGTAGTGCCTGGTTTAATTATTCCTAATTCAACCAATGACCCAAAAGGTACTCTTGGCTTAGATCTACCATTTTGCAAAGTATCTAAATAATCATCTTCTATAGGTTTTGTATTTTTTAGTCGTTGTTCAGCTGCCTTATGATAGGTTTTTTCTTTTTCAATTCCGTAATAATTTCTACCCAATTTTTTTGCAACCGCTGCTGTTGTTCCTGATCCTAAAAAAGGATCTAAAACTAAATCATTTTTATTTGAGGTTGCTAATAAAATTCTGTGAAGTAGAGCCTCAGGTTTTTGAGTAGAATGCACTTTTTTACCATTCTTTTTAAGTCTTTCAGAACCATTACAAATCGGCAACTCCCAGTTCGATCTCATTTGAAGATCATCATTTAAACATTTTAAAGATTGATAATTAAAAGTGTATTTTGATTTTTCTGATTTTGATGCCCAAATCAACGTTTCATGTGCGTTAGTAAAACGTGTCCCTCTGAAATTTGGCATAGGATTTTTTTTATTCCAGATGACATCATTTAAAATCCAAAAACCTAAATTTTGAATAGCGGTGCCAACTCTAAAAATGTTATGGTAACTGCCAATCACCCAAATAGCACCATTTTTTTTCAAAATTCTTTTACATTCTGTTAACCACGAGTAGGTAAATTCATCATACTTTTTAAAATTTTCAAATTGATCCCATTTATCATTGACTGCATTTACCTTAGACCTATCGGGTCTTATAAGCTCATTTCTTAATTGTAAGTTGTAAGGAGGGTCAGCAAAAATTAAATCAAAAGTCTCACTAGGGATTTTTTTAAGTTCCCTTAAACTATCTCCATTTATTAATTTATTTTTAAAGTCCAAATTCATTTTATAAAAATAAATTAGACTCCAAAAAGATTCTTGGGTCAACCTAGGATTGAATTATTTGGATTCCATTTGTATGATGGTGGTTCACAACAACTACATCTGGTGTTTCTACGTGAAACCTATTTTAACTTGCTGATCGGTGAAAAGGTTTTTCTATGGTGAGAAGTAATCCCAAATTTTTTTATAGCTTTAAGATGTTGTTTAGTTCCATATCCATAATTTTTACTCCAGTAATAATTTTTAAATTTCTTACCTAATTTAGAGATCATTTTATCACGTGTAACTTTTGCTATGATTGATGCTGCAGAAATAGATGGTATTTTTTGATCACCTTTAATGACTGATTGAATTTTATAATTTTTTAAATTTGGTGTTTTATTTCCATCGACCAAAATTAGTTTTGGTTTTTTTTTGAGTTTTTTAATTGCTCTTTCCATAGCCAATAGACTTGCATGAAGAATATTTATTTTTTCAATTTCTGAGACAGAAGCTTTACCTGTAGCCCAAATAGAGTTTTTTTTAATGTATTTAGCTAAAAATTCTCGTTTATTTTTTTTTAAACTTTTTGAGTCTTTCAATAACTTCTTATTGATGGTCTTGTTCAATATTACGGCTGCTGCATAAACAGGTCCAATTAAGCTACCCCTGCCAACTTCATCAACTCCAGCAATAGTTTTCATTAAATCCTAATATTTAAATCTTGAATTTTTTGTTTAATTTTTTTTAGATCTTCCCATGAAAATTTTTTATTTTCTGGAAATCTAATTAGATAGGAGGGGCTAAAAGAAATCATGATAGGAATAGTTTTGTTCTTTAAAATTATTTCTTTCCACTTACCTCTTTCATTAGATATTTTACTTAATCCAGTAATTGCCTCCATTGCTGTGCTGCCCATTAAAATTAAAATTTTTGGATCTATTATTGCAATGTGTTCTTTTAAAAATATTGCATAACGTTTTATCTCCTGTGCAGTGGGTTTTCTATCTTCTGGTGGTCTGAAATTAATTGAGTAGGTAGTGTAAATATTTTCTCTTTTTATATTGATTGCTAGTAACATTTTGTTCAAGAGATTGCCCACTTCTCCTTGAAAGCATAAACCTGTTTCATCCTCTATTTCGCCTGGAGTCTCTCCAATTAACATCACATCAGCATTAATGTTACCTTCGCCCAGGACCAAATTCTTAGAATTATTTTTTAAATTACAATTTTCAATTGAATTAATCTTTGTTTTAAGATCATTTAGCAATTTTTTTTTATTTATTGAGGTGTTTTTATTTTCAGTTAAATTGACTTTAAATCTATTGATTGGTTTATCGCTAAAAACAAAATCAGTTTCAATTGTTTTCATGAATTCTTGAGCATATTTAGCATTTTGATTTAAAGTCTTTTTAATCATACAATGTAGTAATGGTTCTTAAAAATATAAAATTTATACTAATTATATTATTATTTTATCAGAACACTTTGTTTACGAAAAGTAATTCTTTTGAAAAGATTGATTCTAAAAATTTATCAAAATATTTTTCAGGTATTGTTGCTTTTGGGAATAAAAAAAATTCTGAAGCTTTAGATTTTTTTAATTCATCTAAAATTTTGATCAATAATCATGATCCATTTTTAAAAAGGTATGTATCTTCATTAGTATTAGAGAATAAAGTATTGCAAGCGATACAAATTATTAAACAAAATTATGAGAATGAAAATATAGATTTTTTCGACTCTTATTTATTATTAATAATTGATAGTTTAAAAAAAAATGAGTTAGACATTGCCTATGAATACATTTCTATTGCAAATAACTTTGCAGAACAGGACAGGTTTAATTTAGCAATTTTAGAAAGCTTAAAACAATATGTTTACCTCTTTAAAGAAAAAAAATTTTTAGACGATAAGAAAAACTTTGGAAGACTATCTTATATTTCAGAAACATTTCAAAAGTGTTATTTGGATGATCCTAATACAGGGAGATATTTCTCAAAATTGATAAATGATCCTGAGTCTGATTTTACTAGGTATATTTATTTTTATATAAGTTACTTAGTTGAAAATGGTAACATAAACGAAGCAAAAGTAATTACCGATGAAATAGAATTTTTAAATTCAACATTGCTACTATCACAAGGTAAAAGTTGGATTGACAATGGAAACTTGCAAAAATTTAAAGAGGTCTTTTCATGTAAAAATCATAATGATTTAATTGCAGAATTTTTGTTTTTAATATCAAATCTGTATTCTGCTCAAGACAATTACGAGATGTCAAATTTTTACTTAAATTTATCAAATTTTCTTAATCCAAGATTTGTATTTAATTTATCACTAGTTGCGGAAAATCATTATTTTAATAAAGATTATGAAAAGGCAAAAAAGGTTCTTAAAAAATTTAAAAAGGATGATGATTTTTACTATTGGTTTAGATTAAAAAAAGAAGCGCAAATAATTTCAGCTCAGAGAAATAATCAAGAGTCTCTTAACTTTATTAAATTTAATTTTGATAAAATTGAAAATCCAAATGAAAAAATATTATTTGATGTTGCTAATTTTTATAAAAAAGCAAAAAATTACGAAGAAGCAATAAGTTATTACTCTAAAATTATTGAAAATTTGGATGACAATTCGGATATCAAGTCAGATATTCTTTATAGAAGAGGGGGCACATATGAACGAATTAAAAATTATGAAAAAGCCGATAAAGATTTAATTGATGCACTTCAAATTACACCTGACGATGCTTATATACTAAATTACCTTGCTTATTCATGGCTTGAGAGGGATTATAAAATTAATGAAGCGATTAAAATGCTTGAAACAGCCTACGAACTTGAGAGTGATGATCCATATATAATAGACTCTATTGGTTGGGCTTATTATTTAACTGATGATTATCCAAGAGCTGAAAAATTTTTGAAAAGAGCCGTAGAATTGATGCCGGATGATCCGATAGTGAATGACCATTACGGTGATATTTTGTGGAAGCTCAATAGAAAAATCCAGGCTAGATATTTTTGGACCAATGTATTGAAAATGAAAGATACTGAAAAAGAATTAATTGAAAAAATTAATATTAAGATGATCGAAGGTCTTAAAAGCTCTTAATGCCTTTTTCCAGAATAAAATCACACGCGAAATTAAATTTGGCATTAAATGTTATAAGCAAAAGTAAATCTTTGCACAATATAGAGAGCATAATAAGCTTCGTAGATTTGCACGACATAATTTTGATCAAAAAAATTAAATCAAAAAAACATTTAATTTCATTCACTGGAAAATTTTCTCAAAGGATAGGTAAGAAAAATACTGTTTCTAAATTATTTGAGATCTTAGAAAAAAAAAAAATTTTGAAAAACCAAAGATTTCAAGTCAAAATCAAAAAATCTATACCTGATAAAGCTGGTCTTGGCGGTGGCTCAATGAATGCAGCAAGTATACTAAGATATTTGGCTCATAAGAGAATAATCAATATCAAAAATAAGGAAATGTTAAAAATTTCTAAGTTAATTGGTTCAGATGTGATTTTAGGCTTAAATTATAAAAGTAAGATTTTAAATTCAAGAAATAAAATAAAGTATTTCAATAATGTAAAAAAAATTTACCCATTAATCGTAAAACCAAATTTTGGTTGTTCGACTAAGGATATTTATTCAAAGGTTAGAAAGTTTGATAAAGCAAAATTTGGCAAGGGAGCCAAAAAAATGTTTGATATCAATTTTTTAAAAGATATGAAAAATTCCTTGGAAACAATAGCTTTTTTAAAATACCCAAGATTAAAAAATATGAAACTTTATTTAGAGAATTCTCTAAACCCAGTTTTTGTAAGAATGACAGGATCGGGATCAGCTTTAGTTGCATATTTTCAAACAAAAAAAAGATGTGAACGTGCGAAAAAAAGGTTTATTCAAAAATACAAAAATATCTGGTGTATAGCCTCAAAAACTATGTAAACTTGATTTTTTTGTGTTATACGAACTTAATATTGGGGCGTAGCCAAGCGGTAAGGCACGGGTTTTTGGTACCTGCATCCTAGGTTCGAATCCTAGCGCCCCAGCCAAGTATGAAAAATTTTTTAGATACAATTTTTTTTAGATCAAATAATTTAAATTATATAAGTCAAAGTATTCGAGATTTAACAAAAAATACTCCAGCAAATAAAATATTTAAAGCCATAAATTCTTATTCATCAGATAGTGAAGTAAGATTTGTAGGAGGTTGCATAAGAAAAATCATTAATAAAGAAATAGTAAATGATATTGATATGGCTACAAATCTTGATCCTCAAAAGGTTTGTGAAGTTTTGAAAGAAAATAAAATTGATTATTACGAAACTGGTATTGAACATGGAACAATTACAGCACTTATAGAAGGGTACAAATTTGAGATTACCTCATTGAGAGAAGATATTTTAACAGATGGAAGACATGCAAAAGTGAAATTTTCAAAAAATTGGAAAGAGGATGCATTAAGAAGGGATTTTACCATCAATTCCATTTACGCAGATGAAGATGGAAACTTATTCGATCCTTTTGAGGGTAAAAAAGACTTAGAAAACGGTTTCGTAAATTTTATAGGAGACGCTGATAAAAGAATTAAAGAAGATTATTTGAGAATTTTAAGATATTTAAGATTTTTTGCCCATTACTCAAAGCATCCGCATAATCCAGAATTAATCAGAAAACTTAAAATTAATATCGGTGGTATCTCAAAATTATCTAAAGAGAGACTATTAGATGAGTTAAAAAAAATAACTCACTTAGAAATATTAGAAAAATTAGCTGAAGATAAATTGAGCTCAGAATTATTTTTAATTGTTTTTCCTGAATTAAATAATTTAAAAACTTTTTCAAAATTAAACTCAAAAAAAAAACAAATAATTAATAAGGCCGATTTTGTCTTTCTATTATCTTTAATGATTATTGATGAGACAGATAATGCAGATTATTTTATGTACAAATTTAATATTTCTAAAAAAGATCAAAAAAGAATTAAAATTATTGATAATTTTTTTAAAGAAAAAATTGGATCAAAAACTTTTATAGAGGAAAACTTAAATGGTATTTTTTATTATAATGGAAAACAAGCTGTAACTGATATTCTCAATTATTATTTAATAAAATCAAAAAAAAATTCTGAAAATATTCAAAGATTAATTGATTTCTACAAAGATAAAACAATACCAAAAATGCCTGTGGGTGCAGAATTTTTAATGGAAAAATTCAATATTCCTGAGGGTAAACAGTTGGGTACAAAATTAAAAATAATTGAGGAAGAATGGGTGAAAAATAATTTTCAAATTTCAGATAAACAAGTAAGTCAAATTATTAACAATTAGATATATTTTACGTCTTTAATTTCAAAATTTTTAACCCCGGCAGGAGTTTTTATTTCAACTAAATCATTTTTATTTTTTCCTATTAAACCTTTACCTATAGGTGATTGAAAATAGATTAATTTTTGTTTGAGATCAGCTTCGTCTTTTCCTACAATCTTATAATTTATTTTTTCTCCAGTATCTAAATTTTCTAAAAACACAGTCGAGCCAAAGATAACTTTTCCATCATTATTTAATTTCGTAACATCAATGACATTTGCTCTAGCAATGATATCATTAATTTCAGTAATCCTTCCCTCATTATGAGACTGCTCTTCTTTTGCGGCGTGGTACTCTGCATTTTCTTTTAGATCACCATGTGACCTCGCTTCAGCAATCGCCGCTACAATCTCAGGTCTTTTTTTTTCTTTTAAAAAGATTAATTCATCTTTAAGTTTATTTAGGCCATTTAAAGTAATTGGTTCTTTGTCCATGTTATTTCCATTTTGCTAACGGAGGTAATGACATTAAAATACCTTCAACGTTTCCACCAGTTTGCAAACCAAATTTTGTTCCTCGGTCATAGAGTAAGTTAAATTCTGTATAACGACCTCTTTTTATGAATTGTAATTCTTTATGTTTTTTAGTCCACTTCTTCTTCATTTTTTTTCTAATGATTTTTTCAAAAATAAATTGAAAAGTGATCCCCACATCTCTTACAAATTTAAAATCTTTCTCAAAATTATCTTTTTTATAATCAAAAAAAATTCCACCAATACCCCTCGGTTCTTTTCTATGAGGTAAATAAAAATATTCATCACACCATTTCTTATATTTTGTGTAATATTTCTTATTGTGTTGATCACACATTTTTTTTAGGGTTTTATGAAATTCTTTTTTTTCCTTATCATCTTTTATTGATGGGGTTACATCCATACCACCACCAAACCAGTCCTGAGTTGTGCAGATATATCTTGTATTAAAATGCATGGCAGGGATCATGGGATTTTTCATATGCATCACAACGGAGATACCAGAAGCCCAAAAACTGGGATTTTTTTTTGCACCTAAAATATTTTTTTGAAATTGTTTTGGGAATTTTCCATGAACTTTAGAAAAATTTACTCCAACTTTATCAAATATTTTTCCATTTTCTAAAATTCTAAATTCTCCACCTCCTTCATCTCTTTTTTTACTTCTGTTCCAAACAGTAGTTTTGATATCTGCATCTTTTTTTTCTAGGTTGGTTATAGTATGCCAAATAGCTTCTTGTAGCATTTTGAACCAATTACTTGTGATGTCTTTTTTAATTTCTAAATTCATATTAGATTAATTTAGTTTGTTTTAAACTTTCTGCCAATATGATTGCAACAGAAGATGCAATATTAAGTGAGCGTTTATTGTTTTTCATAGGAATTTTGAGTCTATCATTAATTTTTTTGTGAACCTCATTTGGCACTCCGGCACTTTCTCTACCAAAAAGAATAGTGTCATTTTTATTAAACTTAAATTTTGTGTATGAAACAGAGGCTTTTGTGGTCATTAGAACTATTCTTTGATCTTTTTTTGATTTAAAAAAATCATCTGAGCTTTGATGGAATTTTATGTCTTTTTCATTCATATAATCCATAACGACTCGCTTAAATCTTCTGTCACTCAGCATAAACCCGCAAGGCTCTATTATTTCAAGTTTTGCACCTAGGCACGCACAGGTTCTGATTATTGCTGCTGTATTTTGAGGAATGTCTGGTTCAAATAAAGCAATTTTAGGGCCATGATTTATCAAATTCTGTGTCATTCTTTCAGTAGTAAATTTATCATTTTATATTATATGAAATCATATATTTAAGTAGAAAAAAGCAATATTGAGTATATTTAACTATTATTGATGTCAGAAAAAAAAACTAATAGACGAGATTTCTTATTCACAGCAACTTATGCAGTTGGTGCGGTTGGTGTTGGTGCAACGATATGGCCAATGATTGATCAGATGAACCCAGACGCATCAGTTAAAGCTTTGGCAAGCACTGAGGTTGATGTAAGTGCGGTAAATCCAGGTAAAACAATTACAGTTTTATGGAGAGGTAAACCAGTTTTTATTCGTAGAAGAACACAAGATGAGATAGCTGAAGCAAGATCTGTAAAGTTAGAAGATTTAAAACATCCAGAAAAAGATGAGGACCGTGCAGTGAATCCCGAGTGGTTAGTCATGCTTGGAGTGTGCACTCACTTAGGCTGTGTTCCTTTAGATCAAAAAGGCGAATACAATGGATGGTTTTGTCCTTGTCATGGTTCGCACTATGATATCTCTGGCAGAATTAGAAAGGGACCAGCTCCGACTAATATGGAGATCCCTAAATACGAATTTGTTAATGCTAATACAATTAAAATTGGATAATTATTATGAGTGATCACGAATATACACCGAAATCAAAATTTGGAAAATGGTTTAACGATCGTTTACCGTTATTAACTCTTGCAAATCACTTAACTGATTATCCAACACCTAAAAATTTAAATTATTGGTGGACGTTTGGTGGAATATTAACTTTTTGTTTGATTACTCAAATTGTAACGGGTTTAGTTCTTGCAATGCATTATATTGCTCATGCTGATATGGCTTTTGATAGTGTCGAGCATATTATGAGAGATGTTAATTATGGTTGGTTAATTAGATACATTCATGCAAATGGTGCTTCAATGTTTTTTTTGGCTGTTTATATTCATATATTTAGATCATTATTTTATGGTTCTTACAAAGCTCCTAGGGAAATAATTTGGATAATAGGTATCATCATTTATTTATTAATGATGGCAGCTGCATTTTTGGGTTATGTACTTCCATGGGGCCAAATGAGTTTCTGGGGTGCAACTGTAATTACAAATCTATTTAGTGCAATTCCTTTAGTAGGCGAGGGTATTGTTACTTGGTTATGGGGAGGTTACTCAGTTGATAATCCTACTTTAACAAGATTTTTTACACTTCACTATTTAATACCTTTTTTAATTTTAGGTTTAGTTGTTCTTCACATATGGGCACTTCATGTTCCTGGAAATAATAATCCAGTTGGAATTGACATTAAAAAACCTTCAAAAGATACAGTACCATTCCATCCATACATTGTAATAAAAGATGGTTTTGCTTTACTAATGTTTATGATTGTTTTTGCATTTTTTGTTTTTTATACGCCAAATATTTTAGGTCATGCAGATAATTATATTGAAGCTAATCCGTTAGTTACGCCAGCACATATTGTTCCGGAGTGGTATTTATTACCATTCTACGCAATTTTAAGATCGGTCCCAGATAAACTTTTAGGAGTAGTTGCAATGTTATCTGCTATTTTAATTTTAGCAGCTCTTCCATGGCTCGATACCTCAAAAATTAGATCAGCAGTATTTAGACCTTTATACAGACAATTTTATTGGATCCTTGTCGCTGATGTTTTGATCCTGGGATATGTTGGTGCTATGCCAGCAGAGGGATTATATCTTTTAGTTGCTAGAGTAGCTACAGCATACTATTTCTTACATTTTTTAGTAATACTTCCAGTTTTAGGTTGGAAAGAAAAAACTCTTCCAATTCCATTAAGTATTACCGAACCGATACTAGGTGGTTCACCTAATTTAGCCACAGCAAAGAACAAGGAAAGTTTAAATAAATAAGTGAAAAATTTTTTTAAAATATTTTCATTTATTATCTTATTTTCTGGACTTTCATTGAGCACTCAAGCTGCAGAAAAAGTTGAATATTTAAAAACCGATTGGAGCTTCAAAGGACTCTTTGGAAAGTTTGATCGAGCTGCACTTCAAAGAGGTTATCAAGTCTACACAGAGGTGTGCTCTTCTTGTCATTCAATGAAATATTTAAGTTATAGAAACTTAGCTGAGAAAGGGGGACCAGAATTTTCTATAGAGCAAGCAAAAGCTATTGCTGCATCTTTTGAAGTCAAGGATGGACCTAATTCAGACGGTGATATGTTTACTCGTCCGGGCAGATTATCAGATAAGTTTGTAATGCCCTATGATAACGTTCAAGCTGCTCAAGCTGCAAATGGAGGTGCTTATCCACCAGACATGTCTGTGCTAGTTAAAGCAAGAGGAGGTGGGGTAGATTATATTTATTCATTGCTTCAAGGATATGAAGACCCACCAGCTGGAGTTACTTTAGATGATGGTGTGTATTATAATAAATATATGTATGGGAATAAAATTAAAATGGCTAATCAGTTATCAGATGGATTAGTAGAATACTCTGATGGTACAATAGCTTCTGTTGAGCAAATGTCAAAAGATGTAACAACATTCTTGATGTGGTCAGCTGAACCTCATTTAGAGTCAAGACATCAAATGGGTTTTAAAGCTATCGTGTATTTAATTATTTTAACAATCCTAGTTTATTTTAGTATGAAAAGAATATGGTCACGTATTGAAACGGAAGTTTAGAACGTCTCCATCTTTAACTATATAATCTTTACCTTCTAATCTCATTTTTCCGTTATTTTTTGAATTTACCCAACCATCATTGGATATGAAGTCATCGTAAGAAATAGTTTCAGCTCGAATAAATCCTTTTTCAAAATCAGTATGAATTTCACCTGCAGCTTTTGGAGCAGTACAATTTTTTTCAATTGTCCATGCTCGAGTTTCTTCGGGCCCAGATGTAAAGTATGTATCTAGGTCAAGAATTTCGTAACCTTTCTTAATTAATTTATTCAATCCTGTTTCCTTTAATCCAATCATTTCCATATAATTTTTTTTCTCATTACTTTCCAATTCATTTATTTGATTTTCTATGTCTGCAGAGACGATTAAAGTATTATTGTTTCCATACTTATCAATAAATGATTGAGTGTAATTATTTCCACTTTGAACACTTTGTTCATCTACGTTACAAACAAAAATTTTAGGTTTAAGTGATAATAATCCAGATTGATTAAGTTGTTTTTTATTAAATTGGGTTCTTAAATCATCAAAACTTTTATTATTATTTATACAATCCATAGCTATTTCAAGAATTTTAATTTGATCCTCATCAACACTTTTTTTATTATTTTTTTCTAACCTTTTTTGAATAGATTCAAGATCTGCAAGCATCATCTCTGTTTCTATAATTTCTATATCTCTTACCGGGTCAACAGAAGAGTTTACATTTTGAATATCATTAGAGTCAAAGCACCTGATCATGTGAATGATTGCATCGACTTCTCTAATATGAGAAAGAAATTTATTACCCAAACCTTCACCTTTAGATGCACCTTTTACCAATCCAGCAATATCAACAAAAGAGATAGTGGTATTGATTATTTTTTTTGATTTTGAAATTTTAGCTAAATTGTCTAATCTTTCATCAGGAACTATTACAACTCCAATATTTGGATCAATTGTACAAAAAGGAAAATTAGCAGCTTGTGCCTTACTGGAATTAGTTAGAGCATTGAAAAGAGTTGATTTACCAACATTAGGTAATCCAACGATCCCACATTTAAAACTCATTATTTATTATTAACTGTGCTTGAAAATAAATCTAATTTTTTTTCTACAAGTATCGAAAGTGACTCAGTTATATTTTTGGATATTTTTTCTACACCCATAATTTCTTCATCATCAAAATTTTGCAAAACATAATCAGATACTTCAATGGGTCCTTTTGGTTTTCCTATACCAATTCTTACTCTTGAGTAATCTTTGCCAATAAATTTATCAATAGATGATATTCCATTGTGGCCAGCGCTTGATCCACCGAATTTCGCTTTTATTTTTCCAAATTCAACATCAAGATCATCGTGAAAAACAATTACATTTTCAGAATCAATTTTAAAATATTCAATTAGTTCTCTAATACATATTCCAGAGTTATTCATGAAAGTTAAGGGCTTGATGGCATAAACTTTTTTACTATCAATATTACCAGTTGTTAACAAACCTTTGAATTTTGGTTTTTGTTTTGTAAGTCCGAACTTTTTATTGATGGAGTCTATAATTTTAAAACCAACATTGTGTCTGTTATTTTCACTATCTGGAGTTGGGTTACCTAAACCTACAAATAAAAGCATAAACTGTTAAAATTAGTTTTTCAAATTTAGTGGATTACTTTTTTTCTTCTGGAGCTTTTTTATCTGCAGGTTTTTTATCGTCACCCTCTTTTTTATCGCCCTCTGCAGCTGGTTTATCTCCTTCAGCTGCTGCTGCTTCTGCTCCTTCAGCACCTTCTTCACCTTCTGCAGCTTCTGCTTCTGCTGGTTTTTCTGGTTCTTTCATTACTGTCGGTGCTGCTAAGGTTGCAATTACGAAATCTCTTCCTTGAATAGTGGGTGTTACTTCTGCATCTAGTTTTACTGAAGAAATTTTAAAACTTGACCCGATATCGATTCCATCCAAATCTAAAGTAATACTTTCAGGTATTTTTTCACTTGGGCATTTTAATTCAACTTTTCTTCTTACAATGTTAAGCACTCCACCTCTTTTTAAACCTGGAGATTTTTCGTGATTAATGAAGTTAACTGGAACTTCAATCTTAATTTTTACCCCAGGAAGAACTCTTAGAAAATCTACATGAGTAGGTTCATCACTTATGATGTGATATTTTACTTCTCTAGGTAATACATTTTGAGATTTTCCATCTACATTTAAAGTAATGATATTTGATAAAAAGTTTTCTTTCTCAATCAAGGTTTTTAATAATTTCTTAGATATAGAAACTTTTTGATTTTGGTCTTTACCTCCATAGATAATCCCTGGAACACCACCATCATTCCTGATGGCATTAAGTTGACCTTTAGTTTTGTTATCCCTGATCTTTGCTTCTAAAGAATTCATAAAACAGAGGTTTTTAACCCATGTTCATAAATAATCAAGGTAATTATTTGAATAAATCTGAAACTGATGTTGAATTAGAAATTCTTTTTATAGCTTCTCCCATAAGGGCGGAAATAGGTAAAACTTCTATGTTTTTAACATTTTTTGTTTTTTCGCTGTTATCTATCGTGTCTGTAATAACTAAATTTTTAATAACCGAATTTTTAATTTTTTTAACCGCGTCCCCACTTAATACTCCATGAGTAATATAAACATAAACCTCTTTTGCACCTCTTTGTTTTAATGCCTTAGCGGCATTGACGATAGTACCACCAGAGTCAATTATATCATCAACCAAGATACACGTTTTACCTTTTACATCTCCAATAATATTCATTACTTGTGATTGTCCAGGCTTTGGTCTTCTCTTATCTACAATAGCTAAACCAATGTTTAAAATTTTACCAAGTGCTCTCGCTCTTTCTGTACCACCAACATCTGGGGCAACACAGATTATATTTTTACTTTTAATCTTTTTTTTAATGTGTCGTGCAAAGATTGGAGTTGCAAAAAGGTTATCAACAGGAATATCAAAAAAACCTTGAATTTGACCAGCGTGGAGATCGACTGTCACAACTCTGTCTGCCCCTGCTTGAGTTATTAAATTTGAAACAAGCTTTGCTGATATAGATGTTCTTGGTACAACTTTTCTATCTTGTCTCGCATAACCAAAATAAGGAATTACAGCAGTTATATTTTTTGCTGATGATCTTTTTAAAGCATCAATACATAATAATAATTCCATTAAATTGTCATTAGCTGGTGAAGAAATAGATTGAATTATAAAAATGCTATTCCCTCTTATATTTTCATTTATTTCAATGTAAATTTCACCATCTGCAAATTTTCTTATACTAGAATTGACAAGTTTAGATTTTAAATATTTAGCAATATTTTTACTTAAGATTTTATTACTATTTCCAGTTAATAATTTCATTAAAAGTTTAATTAATCATAATTATTGAAATATTTCTACCATAATCATTGAGATTTAATTTTAACGATCTTCTTGCACTAAAAAAATTATTTTTTCTATCGAATGTATCAATTTTAATCATATCAATTTTATTGATTTTTTGTGATTTAAGTTGAGATTTGACATAATTTGGTAAATCAAAATAAATTAATTCTTTTTTATTTTTAAAGAAAATTTTGTTTTTTTTGTGTTTTTTAATAAATTTCTTTTTAAAGTCAGCTTTTACTTCGTAGTTTTTTTGAGTAATTGACGGACCAATTGCTCCTATAATATTTTTTGGATTACACCCTTTTTTATGCATAAAATTAATAACATTTTTGATTATCCCTCTATATGCACCCTTCCAACCAGCATGTATAGCCGCGATAATTTTTTTTTCATAGTCATATAATAACACTGGCACACAATCAGCGGTCAATACAGCTATTGGCAGTTTTTTTTGATTAGTTATAATTGCGTCAGCTTTAATTTTTTTTTTTAATTTAGAGTTTTCATTTAGAAAAACCAACTTATTGCTATGTACTTGATGTACTAAATAAATATTTTTTGTTTTTTTCCCTATTTTATCTTTGACAATCTTTAAATTTTTTAAAATGTTATTTTTGTTATCGTATGAACCAGGACCACAATTTAGACTTTTATATATCCCTTTTGATTTACCTCCATTTTTATTAAAAAAACCATGACTTATATTTTTGTTTTTTAATAATTTTCGAGAGGTGATCAGATCAAAATCCTAAATTAAATTTATTTTTTTGACTTTTTATTAACATAACTTTAAACAATTTTCCCATTTGTTTATCATCTGTTAGTCTTTTTAATCTGTAATAAATATCTGCTTTTTTTAAAAAGTTTTGATTTTTTGCAATCATCTCAGCTCTTTCGTGGATACCCATTTTTGTAAGAAATTCTTTTTGTGTTGTTAAACTATGCTTTAACCCACCCAGTTTTTTGATTATTTTTTCAAATAATCGGAAATTAATATTATGTGTGATGTCTGAATTACCAATTTTAGCTAAAACATCTGAATATTCGTGTTTATATAATGCTTGTAAAGTATTTTTCATTTTATCTTCATTATATCCATAATCTATGATTAAAATTCCCCCAGATCTCACTTTGATTATTTTTGAAATTTGTTTCAAATAATTAATACCGAGCTCTGAATATTCTATAAAGCTCTGGTTTTTAGATATTTTAAAATTAATCTTTTTTTCATAACTTTTCATATTAATCTTTTTTTCCGAGAAAGAGGTTATTTTTTTGTTTAAACTTACAAACTTTTCAAACCAAAGATTTCCTTTTTTTTCAAATTGTTTAATTGCAAGTGCATCAAAAAACTCATTTGCGACAAATATACTAGGAATTTTTTTAATCTTTTTTAAATCGTTTATCCAATTTACATCTGAATTTAATAATTCTTTTTTTTGTATTTTCTTTAAGGTAGGACTTATCTCATAAATTACCAACCTGCAGGATTTGAAAAACGATGGAAACTTTTTAAAACTTTCTATAAGAACTTTCATCATTGCAGCATTACCTGCTCCAAGTTCAATCAAGTTGAATTCTTTTGGTGATCCTATACTTTTCCAAAAACTTACAATCCAAATAGCAATCATTTCAGAAAATAATCTTGATACATTAGGAGCTGTAATAAAATCTCCTTTTTTACCAAATGGATTTTTTTTTATGTAGTACCCAGACTTTTTATTGTACAGAGAGATATTGATAAACTTGTCTAAGGGTAAATTAACTATTTTGTCTGTTTTCATATTTAGAGATTAATAAATAACATCCGATTATTAAAAAAAAGATACTTATAAGTTGTCCCATAGTTAAATTGAATAATAAATAGCCCAGTTGGTCATCAGGAACTCTTAAAAACTCAATTGCAAATCTAAAAATTGAGT
The DNA here is from genome assembly GCA_902612325.1 of uncultured Pelagibacteraceae bacterium. Lineage (GTDB taxonomy): Bacteria > Pseudomonadota > Alphaproteobacteria > Pelagibacterales > Pelagibacteraceae > Pelagibacter. The sequence continues at coordinate 205,783 of CACMDB010000001.1, forward strand.
AAAAAACTAAAAATATACCAGAGATAAAACCAGGTCTTTTGGCGAAACTCTTATTTTTGAAATATAATAGAACTAAAAATAGAACTATACCCTCAAAAAATGCTTCATATAACTGAGTAGGATGTCGATACAAATTATCTATTTGTGTAAATTGGACTGCCCAAGCAACATTTGTTTCAAAACCATAAAGTTCTGAATTTATAAAATTTGCTATTCTGCCAAAAAAAATACCTATGGGTGCAACAAAAGACACAATATCTAAATAACTAAATGAACTTTGTGAATTTTTTTTCGCAAAAAGGTAACTTGCAATTATGATCCCTATAACTCCCCCATGAAATGACATACCACCCTGCCAAATTTTTAAGATATCTAATAAATTATTGATATAAAATTCAAAGTTATAAAATACAACATACCCTAATCTACCACCAATAATTAAACCTAAAATTAGATAAGTTAAGTAATCGTCAAATTTTTCCCTTACTTTCAGTTCAGAAATAAAAAATTTTTTACTAAAAAACCACCCTAATAAAATACCAACAATATAAGCTAAAGAATACCATCTAATTTCAAATGAAAAAATTTGAAATGCGACTGGGTCAAAATTATTAATGAACATTTTTATTTTTAAATATAAGTTATAATTATAATAAGTTATTAGATTATTATATGAAAAACTCAAAGTTTGTAATTGAAAAACTTGCAAAATTATTTGAACAAGGCTTAGTATCATCAAAAGATATAGCCAATGAAATTATGACTATTTTAAAATCTAAAAGAGATGAAATAGTTTTTAGAATGAAGTTAACAAGTAAAGATGAGTTTGAAGTTCTTTCAAAAAGAGTTGAAAATTTAGAAAAAAAAATTGATCAATTAAAACTTACAAAAAAAAAGAAAACTAAAAAGGCAAAAAGATCTTAGCTTCTAAGCCACCCATTGGTGACTTAGCTAATTTAATATTTCCCCCGTGGGATCTGATAATGTCCGAAGCTATGGATAATCCAAGTCCAACGCTTGATTTTGTCTCAGCTCGACCTTTATCAATTTTATAAAAAGGTTTGAAAACATTATCATATTCTGCTTCAGGTATACCCGGTCCATTGTCTTCAATTTTAATGAATAAGTTGTTACTGCTTTTAGTAATATCTACATTTACTTTTTCCGCGTATTTAATTGCATTATCTATAAGATTGTTAACACATCTTTTGATTAAGTTTTTTCTACCGCTTATATAAATTCTAGGTGAAATCTTGGATGATATATTTTCATTTTCATATTTTTTAACTATTTCATCAACTAATTCGCTAATATTAAATTCTTCATCTTTTTCAAGGTATGACGAGCTGGTAAACTGCAAATATTCATTTAGCATTTTTTCCATTTCGTTAATGTCTTCAGATAATTTTTTACTTAATTCTTCATCTTTTATAAATGCTATTTGCAATTTCATTCTTGTTAAAGGGGTTCTTAAGTCGTGACTAATGCCAGATAACATTTCTGATCTTTGATTAAGATGTCTTAAAATTCTTTTTCTCATTCTATCAAATTCATAACCAGCTTGTCTGATTTCCGCTGCACCAGAGGGTTTAAATTCATCAATTTCTTCTCCCCGACCAAATTTTTCAGCTGCTTTTGCAAGATTAGTTATTGGTCGAGTTTGATTTTTAAGAAAAATTAATGAAATTAAAATCATTATGATTGCAGGAACTGTTATCCATAGTGCGAAGATACGAGCTGAGGAAGTCGTCACTCTATCTCTTGGAACTAAAAACTTAAAATACCCAAACTGATATTTTATTCTAATATCAATTAACTCTTTATATGAGGTTGTATCAAACCAATAATTTCCATTCCCAAATTTTGACTTAAGTTCTCTTCTTAAAGTCCTATCTATCGGACTAAACCATCTTTCATCAAAAGTATAAATAAAATCTTTGTTATCTACAAAATCTATATTTAAGTCTTGGTAAACTGAAAAAACATTTTTAATTTCATCTTTTTTATAAATTTCATCAGAATAAACTTCGATGAAAGTATTAATTTCATTTACTAACGCTTTAGTCATACCTTTATTAGTCTTGATCCAAAGGCTATCAAAAAAAACAATAGTAATTAACAATTGTAAAACTATGACTGGAACAGCAACAATTAGTAAAGCTCTGTAAAATAATCTTTTGGGGAGTATATTTTTGAAAAATTTACTCAATCCATAGAACATATCCAGCTCCTCTTATTGTTTGTAAAAATTTTGGATTTTTTGGATCAATTTCAATTTTTTTTCTAAGTCTTGTGATAATTACATCTATTGATCTCTCTTTATCTAGTTCAGTTAGAATACCAATATCTTCTCGTGAGAAAGTTTTACCAGGATTATTAATCATTTTTTCTAAAATTTTTTTCTCTGTATTGTTAATTTTGTATTCTGTATTTTTCTTGATTATTAGTTGTTTATTTAAATCAATTTTAATATTTTCAAATTGTATAACTCGTTTTTGATCACTTTTTTTTGTTTTTCGAATTATATTTTGTATTCTCAATATCAACTCTTTAGGCTCGAAAGGTTTTGGAAGATAGTCATCAGCACCAACTTCTAAACCCTCAACTCTCTCATTTGCTTCACCTTTCGCAGTTAATAAAATCACAGGTGTATCCAGTTTCTTTTGATTTTCTTTAATAAACTCTAAGCCACTTTTACCAGGCATCATAATATCTAGTATGATTAGGTCAAATTTGATTATTTGTATTTTTTCAAAAGCATCTTCTGCACTATTTGCAGTTGTAACAAGGTAATTATTTTCATTTAAATATTTTTTAACAAGCGTTCTGATCCCTTCATCATCATCAACAACTAAAATATGAGCTACAAAATTATCCATTAATTATTTTTTTTAAAACGTTGTCAAAGTTAATAACTTCTTCTGAGCTTGAATTAAGTAATGCACTATGAATTCTTTTTTTTTGAATTTCAAAAATTTCATTAAATATTTTTTTTCCTTTATCATTAAGAAATACATGTTTTATTCTTGTATCCTGCTCATCTTTTTTGAAAATTATTATGTCTATTTTAATTAGATCTTTTAAAACTCTATTAAGGCTTTGCTTAGTTACTTTAAGTCTTTTAAGCAATTCTGAAATAGTGATCCCTTCATACATGGATAACAAATGAATGACTTTTTGGTGCGCTAGGCCAATTTTATACTTATTTAATATTTTTTTTGAGTCTGAAAATGTTTCTCTGTAACCTATAAAAAGCTTTTCGATCAAATCTTTTAATTGATCATCTTTTAGATATAAAAGTTGTTTCATTATTGGTAAGTTATATTGACATATTACAGATACAAAGATATTTTTTCAGTAAGAATTTTTTTATTTCATAATGATACCTTACGATAAAAGATCAGGTAAAATATGGTACAATGGCGAATTAGTAGATTGGTCTGATGTTAAGCTTCATGTGCTAAGCCATGGATTACATTATGCAAGCTGTGTTTTCGAGGGAGAACGTGTGTATGATGGTTCAATTTTTAAATTAGAAGAACATACCTCAAGATTATTTTACTCAGCAAAGAGAATGGGAATTGAAATACCATATAGCGAAGATGAAATTAATAAAGCGAGCAATAAAATAATTTCTACTCAAAAAGTAGAGAATGGATATGTTAGACCCGTAGTTTGGAGAGGCAGTGAAATGATGGCTATTTCAGCTCAGCAAACAAAAATTCATGTGGCAATTGCAACTTGGGAGTGGGGTTCATATTTTGATCCTAAACTTAAGGTTGAAGGTATCAAATTAAATATTTCAAACTGGCGAAGACCCGCCCCTAATACTATTCCTTGGGACACAAAAGCTTCTGGATTGTATATGATTTGTACTCTTTCAAAACACGAAGCTGAAAAGCAAGGTTATACAGACTCACTTATGTTAGATCATGAGGATAATATTGCAGAAGCAACTGGAGCAAATATTTTTTTCAAAGATAAAAATGGTGAGCTACATACTCCAATACCAGATTCTTTTTTAGATGGAATTACTCGAAGAACTGTAATTCAAATTGCAAAATCTAAAAATATCAAAGTACACGAAAGAAAAATTAAACCAGAAGAATTAAAAGATTTCGTTGGATGTTTTTTAACAGGAACTGCAGCTGAAGTAACTCCTGTATCTACTATTGCAGAGTATCAATTTAAAGTTTGCGATTTGATAATTGATTTAAATGAGAGTTATTTAGCTTTGGTTAAAAAGAAAAAAGCTGCCTAATCTTTATTGTCTTCTGATATAGCGTGGTCTATTCCTTTACGTATGTACTCATAACCCGTGAACAAAGTCAAAGCTGCTGATAGCCATAATAAAATTATACCAATAGTTTGAGCATTATAGTCTTGAAAATTGATGATTTTATTTCCTGTATCTCCAGAAAGTAAAAGACCAATAGATACCATTTGTAAAACTGTTTTTAATTTTGCTAGATTAGAGACAGGAAGTTTAATTTTACCTTTTGCTAAAAATTCCCTAAGACCAGATATTAATATTTCTCTTGTTAAAATTATAATTGCAGCAATAACCTCATAATTTTTAATCGTGCCATCCATAACTAATAAAATTAGTGCAGCAGCTACAATAATTTTATCTGCAATTGGATCTAATAACTCTCCCAATTTAGACTCTTCTCCGAGTAGTCTAGCCAACATTCCATCCAAAAAATCTGTAAAGGATGCAATTATAAATAACACTAAAGCCGTTAGATCTCCATAAAATCCAGGTAAATAGAAAGCTAAAACAAAAAAAGGTACAATTAAAATTCTACCGACAGTTAATATGTTTGGTATTTTTCTTAGCATAATCTCTACTCGTGAAAGAAGTTATATATCTTTTTTGCAACTTTTTCCTCAACACCCTCAACTGATTTTATTTCATCTAGACTGGCAGATTCTACTGCTCGAGCAGATCCAAAATGATTTAATAAAGCCCTTTTTCTGATAGATCCAATGCCCTCAATCTGATCTAACAAAGACTTACTAATCCCTCTTTTTCTCTTTGCTCTATGAGCACTAATCGCAAAACGATGAGATTCATCTCTTATTCTTTGAAGAAAGAAAAGAGTAGGGTCATTTTTGTTGAATTTATATTCTTTGCCATTATGAAAAAAAGTTTCATTACCACTATTTCTAAATTTCCCCTTAGCAATCGCGATAATTGGTATTTCGTGAAGTCCTAATTCATTTAAAGAGTCTCTCGCAACAGAATATTGACCTTTTCCACCATCAACTATTACTAAATCAGGAAAGGAGAGATAATTGTCTTTTTCTTGAATTGCTCTTTTAAACCTTCTGTTTAATACTTCTCGCATCATTCCGTAATCATCTTGCTCATTCTTTTTAGATTTAATGTTAAATTTTCGATATCTTTTCTTGATAAAACCCTCTTCACCGAATGCAATTAAGGCCCCGACACTATTTGTTCCTTGAATATGGCTATTATCATAAACCTCTACTAAATTTATATTTGTCTCAAGATTAAATTTACTCGCAACTGAGTCAAATAATTCTCTATTATTCTGACTTTCATAAAGTTTTCGATTTAAACTTTCTTTTGCATTTTTAGTTGCTTGATTGATAACTTTTAGTTTCGACCCTTTTTTTGCAACAGATAAGTTTACTTGTTTACCCTCTTTTTTAGAGAGAGTTTTTTCAATCAGATTTTTTTCTTTTATTTCTTCAGAAATTATTATCGATGAAGGTACACTTTTATTTTCATAAAACTGTGAAACAAAAGAATTAAGTATATTACTTAGACTTTCATCTGGATCATGTTTTGGAAAAAATGCCTGGTTACCCCAATTTTGTTTTGAACGATAAAAAAAAACCTGAATACAAGTTTTTCCAGACTCTTTATAACCTGCAATCACATCAGCCTCGATTAAATTTGCTTCATTGATTCTTTGGGAAGATTGAATAATATTTAATGATTTTATTCTATCTCTCAAAATTACAGCTTTCTCAAAATCTAAATCTTCACTAGCTTTTTCCATCTGATCTGAGAGACTTTTTTGGATTTTTCTAGATTTTCCTGAAACGAACTCTATCGCATCATCAACAGTTTTCTTATAGTCTTCCTTTTCGACATATCCAACACAAGGTCCAGAACACCTTTTAATTTGATAAAGAATGCATGGTCGTTCTCGATTTTTGAAAACTGTATCATCGCATACTCTTAAATGGAAAATTTTTTGTATCATCTTTATAGTCCAATTTGCTGAGCCAGCTGATGCGAATGGACCAAAATAAAAACCTTCCTTGGTTTTTTTTCCTCTGTGTCGTCTTATCTGAGGCCAGACATCTTTATTACCAATAAATATAAAAGGAAAAGATTTGTCATCTCTAAGTAAAATATTAAATTTTGGTTTGTGCTTTTTAATTAAGTTGGCTTCAAGCAGTAAAGCCTCACTTTCATTCGAGGTAGTTGTAATTTCAAGTTTTTTTGTTTGAGATAACATTCTCTCTGTTCTGATAATATGGTTTTTTTCTGCAATGTAACTTTTAAGTCTATTAGGTAAATTTTTTGCTTTACCAACATAAAGAATTTCTCCTTTATCGTTAAGCATGCGGTAAACACCAGGTAGTTTAGGTATTAATGGTAGTTCTTTTTTAATTACTTCTTTTCCAATTTCAGAACTTATCATGACTTCTTTTTTTGGTAATTTGTATACCAACTGATGAGCATTGTTTTAAAATTTCTAATTTTTCAATTTTGAGCATTATTTTTGCAATTCTTTTATCCTTAAACAATTCATCAAAAACAGACTCTGCAAGCGTTTCTAAAAAATTATAATGTTTCTTTTTTACTAGTTTTGTAATTAATTTGACAATTGTGCTGTAGTTGACAATAGACCTAATATCTTTGTCATTTGAAGGTTTTTTATCTTGATAGTCAATTTCAAGGCTAAATTTAACTTTTTGAGGTTTTTCTTTTTCAAAATCATAGTACCCAAGTTTTAAATCCAAAATTAATTCATTAATAAGAATTTTCTTCTCATAATTAAATAAGCTTTTATTTTTGTCTATTTTAACAATTTTCAAATTATTTTTTTTCATCAAAGTATATTTTTTAGAAATGAAATCAAATAATTTTTATCCTCTAAATATTTTGTAAAACATTTTGATTGTGGAATATTATGTCCTTTATCTGAGGTCATTTTTTTATCTCCATCTGCCCAAGTACATGTAGTTGGTTTTAATTCGCTATAATCTATAAGTTCCAAATTTTTAAAATTTTGAAAAAATGATAAAGTTTGAGGATCTTCAAATATGTCATCTTGGTGTGCAAAAACAACTGCATTTATTCTGTCTGCTTTATTAAATTTATTTATTGAATCTTCTCTAAAAGCACCCCATTCAGGATATTTTTTTTGCCATTCTTTCTTTGGCCCCGCAAATGCTGGGTTAAAAGCAATAGTTCCTATAATTTTTTCTGGATATCTTGATTGTAAAATTAGAGATGACCATCCACCAGCTGAATATCCCGATAATATTATTTTATCAAATCCAAGATTCTTTAATTTTTGAACTTCATTTAGAATTATATTTTGTCTTTTAATATTTTTATGTTCATCTACTAAATTAATTTTTCCTTTTGATTTTAATTCTTTTCTGTATTTTTTTTGATTCTTGACCGACATACCTTTTACCCCTGAGCATAGCCGATAAATTTTAACTTCTAATCCATTAATTTTTTTATTATGTAACTTTAAGATAGCTGGTACCACTGCAGCATCCCATAGATATCCAAATTTAGGTTTTGCTTTGCATGAGTCCTGCTTATGATCTTGAATACTTCCATGATTATAAATTATTACTAATGAACTATTTTTATCAGATATCTCTTCAATCGAGTAAGGTTTGCCTTTATCGTTCATGAAAGTATTATTTTTGGATAATTTTTCTAGACCTTTATATTCTAAAGTATTGGCAAATAGATTATTTGATATAAATAAAAAAATTAAAATTAAAAATATTTTTCTCATTCTTTTCCTCCCATTATATCGGGTGTCTGCCAGTTTAAACTTTGACCACTATCTATAGCTAAAATTTGACCAGTAATAGAGCTGTTTTTAATAAAAAAGTCAACTGCATCACAAATCTCTTTTACATCAACTTGTTTTTTGAGAGGTGTTGCTAAATATTGATTTTTAAAGTGTTTTTCGGATTGTCTTTTATTTTTAATTGTTGGTCCTGGTGCTATACCGTTTACTCTTATATTGGGTGCTAAACTCATAGCACTAGTTTTTGTAAGAGTATAAAGTCCAGTTTTACTTATTGTGTATGAAAAAAAATATGGAGTTAATTTAAATACTCGTTGATCAATAATGTTAATAATATTGTTATTTTTTCCTCTGATATTTTTTGAGAATTCTTTTGACAAAAGTGCAGGGGCTTTAAGATTTGTTGAAATGTGATTTTCCCAACTTTTTGAACTAAAGTTTTCTAGTTTATCATTTTCGAATAACGATGCATTGTTAATTAGACAATCAAAATATTTTAATTTTGATTTAGCAAACTTCACAATTTTCATGACATCTTTTTCTTTATTAAGATTTCCTTTTACCAAATAAATTTTAGACCCATAATTTTGAAGTCTCTTTTTTAAATTTTCAGCTTTTGCTTTTGATTTATTATAATGAATTATAATTTGTTTATTTGGTCCTGATAATTTTTCAGCTATTGCAGCGCCTATTCTGGTTGCTCCACCAGTAACTATTATCCTCTGTGCTTCCATTTTTTATCTTTTTTTTTAGTGACCTTAGTTCCCGGCATTCCCATTGTCGATCTACCTTTTGGATAAAGTTTATTTTTTACGTCATATTGTCTTATTTTTGGATTTAATGTGATTTCTAGCTCTGTACTTTCTAATTTTCTAATCTCATCTCTAATTTTAGCTGCTTCTTCAAATTCTAGATTTGATGCTGCTTCCTTCATTTTTTTGTCTAAAGCTTTTAAGTGTTTTTTAAGATTTCCTCCAACATTTGAGCCTTCGCTAATTTTAACGTAGTCTTTTTCATAAACACTTTCCAAAATATCATTAATTTCTTTTTTTACAGTCTTTGCATCAATTTTATGTTTTTTATTATAATCTAATTGAATTTTTCTTCTTCTTTCAGTTTCTTGAATCGCTTTTTTAATACTTTTAGTTTCTTTATCTGCATAAAGAATTACTTTGCCATCGACGTTTCTAGCGGCCCTACCTATAGTTTGAATTAATGAAGTTTCTGATCTTAAAAAACCCTCTTTATCTGCATCTAAAATTCCAACTAAAGCACATTCTGGAATATCTAAACCTTCTCTTAATAAATTAATTCCTACGAGAACATCAAAAACTCCCATTCTTAGATCTCTCATGATCTCTATTCTTTCAAGGGTATCAATATCGGAATGTAGATATCTCACTTTTACACCATTTTCATGAAGATATTCTGTTAAATCTTCAGCCATCTTTTTGGTAAGAGTTGTCACCAAAACTCTATGATTATTTTCAATCACTTTTTTGCACTCATGCATTAAATCATCAACTTGGTTTTTTGCAGGCCTTATTTCTACAGGTGGATCAATCAAGCCTGTTGGTCTTATGACTTGGTCGATAAATTTACCTTTCGTTTGTTCTAATTCCCAAGGCCCTGGTGTTGCAGAGACAAATACAGTTTGTGTTCTCATTAAATCCCATTCCTCAAATTTAAGAGGCCTATTGTCCATACACGATGGAAGTCTAAAACCATATTCTGCTAAAGTGCTTTTTCTTGATCTATCTCCTTTATACATTCCATTAAGTTGTGGAACAGTTACGTGACACTCATCGACAAAAATTAAAGTGTTGTCTGGAAAGTATTCAAATAATGTAGGAGGTGGTTCACCTGGTTTTCTCCCTGATAAAAATCTAGAATAATTTTCTATTCCTGCGCACGAGCCCGTTGCTTCAATCATTTCTAGGTCAAATTTAGTTCTTTCCTCTAATCTTTGTGCCTCTAGTAATTTATTTTCAGATTTATGTTTTTTAAGAGTTATATCTAATTCTTTTTTTATATTTATTATCGCTTGTTCAATGGTGGGTTTTGGAGTGATATAATGACTATTAGCGTAGACCTTTACGAGGCTTAAGTCCCTAACTTTATCTCCAGTTAATGGATCAAATTCTTCAATTTGTTCAAGTTTATCTCCAAATAAGCTCAATCTCCATGCTCGATCTTCTAAATGAGATGGAAAGATTTCTAGATATTCACCCCGAGCTCTAAAGGTACCTCTATAAAAATTTTGATCATTTCTTTTATATTGTAATGCAACTAAAGACTTAATAATTTGTTCTCTGTTATAATCATAATTTTTTTGAAGTGTTAAAGTCATCTTACTATAAGCTTCAACGGAACCTAGCCCATAAATACATGACACACTGGCTACAATTAAAACATCATCTCTCTCCAAAAGAGATCTTGTTGCGGAATGTCTCATCCTGTCTATTTGTTCATTTATCGATGCTTCTTTTTCAATGTACGTATCTGATCTAGGAACATAAGCTTCTGGAGTATAGTAATCGTAATAAGATACAAAATATTCTACAGCATTATCAGGGAAGAAAGTTTTCATTTCACCATATAGCTGTGCAGCAAGTGTTTTATTCGGAGCTAAAATTAATGCTGGTCTGTTAGTGGTCTCAATTACCTTGGCCATTGTAAAAGTTTTACCTGAACCGGTAACCCCGAGCAATACTTGATTAAACTCCTCTTTATTTGCACCCCTAACTAATTTTTTAATCGCATCGGGTTGATCACCTGCAGGTTTAAAATCAGATTTAATTTTAAATTTTTTACCACCTTCAAGTTTTCCACTGATTTTTGGGTTTTTACTCTGAATATCTGTAATTAAATCTTGATATGTATTTTCCATATATTAAAGAACGTAGTAGAATTAATTTATATTTCAATGAGCATAATATCAGACAGTTTAAAAAGAATTAAGCCATCCCCAACAATAGCTGTTACTCAGAAAGCAAGAGAATTAAGAGCAGCTGGAAAAGATGTAATAGGTCTTGGTGCTGGGGAGCCAGATTTTGATACTCCATTAAATATAAAAAATGCAGCGATCAAAGCTATCAAAAGAGGGGACACAAAGTACACTGCTGTTGATGGCACACCTGAACTTAAAAAAGCTATTATCAAAAAATTTAAAAGAGAAAATAGATTGAACTTCACCTTAGACCAAATAACTGTTGGCACAGGCGGTAAACAAGTTCTTTACAATGCTTTTATGGCAACTCTTAATAAAGGTGATGAGGTAATTATACCAGCACCTTTTTGGGTATCATACCCTGATATGGTTTTATTAGCTGGCGGAAAACCAAAAATAGTAAAATGTACAGCAGCAGAGGGCTTTAAATTAACTCCAAAAAAATTAAAAAAAGCAATATCTAAAAAAACTAAATGGATAATTCTTAATTCTCCATCTAATCCAACAGGAGCAGGGTATTCAAAAAAAGAAATTTATGATTTAGCTAAGATTTTAATTCGAAATAAGAAAATTTTCATTTTAAGTGACGATATTTATGAGCATGTTAGATATGACAACTTTAATTTTTTCACGATAGCTCAAGTTTCAAAATTGAAAGATAGGACACTTACCATGAATGGAGTAAGTAAATCATACGCAATGACGGGATGGAGAATAGGTTATGCTGCTGGTCCTAAAGAAATAATTAAAGCAATTGGAAAAATTCAATCTCAATCTACTTCAAATCCATCTTCAATAAGTCAGGCAGCAGCAGTTGAGGCATTAAATGGAAAGCAGGGTTTTATAAAAACTAGAGCAAAAGCATTTAAAGAGAGGAGAAATTTTGTTGTTAAAAGTCTTAATAATATAAAAGGAATTAATTGTTTGACTCCTAATGGTGCGTTTTACGTATTCCCAAGTTGTAAAGGATTATTAAATAAAAAAACAAAATTAAAAACAGATTCTCATTTTGTTCAAAAATTACTTGAAAAAGAGAATGTTGCTGTCGTTCAAGGATCAGCTTTTGGCTTAGATGGTTATTTTAGAATTTCATATGCTACGTCAATGAATAATTTAAAAAAAGCTATGTTGAGAATTAAATCTTTCTGTGAAGGATTGAATAAATAATTATTTTTGACTTAAAATCTTTTTTGCTGGAATTGTTTTTTTTATCCAAGAATTTGGAATTGAATTTAATCCTTTTAATGCAGCGAAGTATGCTCCAGTAAAATTTGCTCTAGAGCAATTGCAACCACCTGCCTTTATTGTTTTTAATATAGCTTCTTTATAATTTCTTGAATTAATTATTGTATATATTGAACTATTAAAAGTTCCTGGATAACTACATGCCATACCAAGATTTTTAATAATGATAGGATGAAATTTTGAATTTAATCTTTTTATTTTTTTAATATCATTAACAATAACTTTAAATGATGTGTTTTTTTTAAATCTTTTAATAAATTCATGAACTGGATCTTTGGCTCCTTTAAGAGCAAAATCAATTATATAAAATTTAGCTAATGCATATTTTAAACTAATTTTTGAAGCAGTCACAATTCTTATGATTTTTTCTAGACTTTTGAAATCATAACCATAAAGAAAATATGGAAGTGCAGCACAAAAACCATCAGACTCATTAACTTTTACACCACCCGAAATTTTCTTATTTAATTTAATATTGTTTACGGTTTCTATAATATTTTGGTGTATCCATGGTCCTTTGATCATACCACGCCAATCTTTTACTTTTTTATATTTTGATCTGAGATTTAAATTTTTCCAATATTTGCTCCCAGGACCAAAATTCTTCAGAATATTTTTTTTAAATTCTTTCTCTATATTTTCATGATTTTCTAGAAGTGTTTGAAACATAACTTGTCCAATTTCATTATAACCTGATACTTTCCCAGTTTTTATATTGTAGAAAGGACTTTTATTTTTTTTTAAAAAAGTAAAGTCTTTTTTACCTTTAATATAGGAATTAAGTTTTTTTTGATTGTATACCCAATGTAATGGTCTTGAAGCTGCATCAGCAACTGTTGCTCCTAAAAATACATGAAGGTTATTTTTCACTTTAATGTGATAAAAACTTTTCAGCCTCTAGTGCTGCCATACAACCCATACCAGCAGCAGTCACTGCCTGTCTGAATGTTTTATCTTTTACATCTCCAGCCGCATAAACGCCTGGTACATTAGTCTCCGTTGAATCTGGTTTAGTTATCAAATAACCTTCTTTGTCCATGCTTAGCTGATTTTTAAATAATTGCGTAGCTGGATCATGTCCAATTGCGATGAAGACACCATCTAATTTAATTTCGTCAATTTTATTTGTTTTAACATTCTTGATTTTAATTCCTTTAACATTTTTTGGATCTTTATCACCAATAACGTCTTCAACAACACTATCCCAAATAATTTCAATTTTTTTATTCTCCATAAGTTTTTTTTGAAGCATTTTTTCAGCTCTTAAATTATCTCTTCTGTGAATTAATTTTACTTTTGATGCAAATTTCGTAAGAAACATCGCTTCCTCAACAGCTGCATTACCTCCTCCAACAACAGCTACTTCTTTGTCTTTAAAAAAAAAACCATCACATGTTGCGCATGCGGATACTCCAAAACCTCTGAACTCTTGCTCTGATTTTAAATTTAACCATCTTGCTTGTGCACCAGTTGAAATTATAATGCTATCAGCAGTGTATTTTTGACCAGTGTCCCCAATGGCTTCAAACGGTGTTTTTTTTAAATCGACTGAACTTATATGATCTTCAATCATTTCTGTTCCAACTGCTTTTGCTTGCTCTTTCATTTGATCCATAAGCCAAGGACCCTGAATAACATCAGCAAACCCTGGAAAATTTTCAACATCTGTTGTTGTAGTTAATTGTCCACCTGGCTCTGAACCATAAACTAAAATTGGATTTAACATTGCTCTTGCTGCGTAAACAGCTGCAGTATATCCAGCGGGACCAGACCCAATTATTAACACTTTTGTGTGTTTAGTTGGATTTTGACTCATATGAAAGCTATATAGTGATTAATGACTAAATTAAAAGGTTTATTATTGACCGAGGGCATGCATGGCATGATTAGCCAAGTTGAAGGACTTGCCAAAGCTTTAGGTTTAGATTTTATACACGAGAAAATTGAACTTAATAATTTTTGGAAAATGATCCCCCCAAAAATCACACCAATTAAAAGATTTGTTTTTAAAAATGATATTTTAGAAAAATTTAATGTTGTGATCTCTTGTGGCAGAAAAAGTGTAATTCCCTCAATTTTTTTAAAAAAAAAGTTTGGAAATAAAATCATGAATATTCACATCCAAGATCCGAAGGTATCTTTAAATAATTTCGATTTTGTAATTGCTCCAGAGCATGATGATCTAAAAGGTGAAAACGTATTATCAACTAAAGGTGCCATCCATTATTTACGAGAAAGTGAATTAGATGAAAATTTGAATTATTTAAAACCAAAAATTCAAAAAGAAAAAGTAGTTGTGCTTGTTGTTGGTGGTCCAAATAAATATTATGATTTTAGGGATAATCTAATTGAAGAAATTTTCCATAAAATTAAAAAAAATTTTCTTGATAATGGCTACCAATTAATTTTTATTCCTTCGATGAGAACCCCTAAAAGAATTATTGATAAAGCTAAAGATTTTTATAATGGGGATCAAATTATTATTTCAGATGTTGATAAAAAAGCTTATTTATCATCACTTAAGTTAGCAGACCATATAGTGGTAACTTGTGACTCCACGTCCATGATATCTGAAGCTGCAATAACAGGTAAACCTATATATGTAGCTGATATGCCAGCTATTAAGAACAATTATCGCTTCAAAAAATTTTTTGAGTTGTTCAAATCTTTAGATATTATTAGAAATCTAGACTTTTCTGTTGAGAGTTGGGATTATAAAAAACTTAATGAAACTGATAGAATAGCAGGTTATATAGAAAAAAGATTTCAAAATTATGACTTTTCTTAATTCAATTTTAAATAACTCAAAAAAATATGAATCTCCTTTTAATCATTGGGAATATAATAATGCTTTAAGTGATGAAGCAATTAAAGAAATTGAAAATGCAGATATCCCTGACATCAGTAAACATAATCTTAATTATGATGGAACAAGAGCTATTGATGGTGGTGCGGCAGAATTTAGAGAAGGAATAGCATCTGGAGGAAAAGCAATTAAGTTTAGATGTTTTGTCACAAAGGAAAATGCTTCACAATTTCCAAATTTAGTAAAATTTATTACTGAGCTTCAGTCAAAAGAAACTTGTAATGCAATTTCAAAAATGATTGATAAAGATTTATCTAATTCATATGTCAGAGTTGAAATTATATGTGATCGTGAAGGTTTTTGGCTTAAGCCGCATTGCGATATTAAAGAAAAATTAATGTCAGGATTAATTTTTGTTAATAATGCAAAAGAGTCGGAGGATCTAGGCACTGATTTTTATAATGAAAAATTAGAAAAGGTTAAAACAGTTCCTTATAAACATAATTATGGATATTTATTTACTAGCGGACCTAATACTTGGCATGGTATGGAAAAGAAGAAAATTATTAAGGAAAGAAGATGTATTCAGGTGAATTATGTCACTTTCCCCACAGATTGGAAAGTTGAGTAACTAATTTAATAAACTCGAATATAAACCAATAAAACTAAATACGCCCAATACTAAACAGATCCCTGTTACTGCTTTCAACTGGTCACCATCTTCATCAATATTTGTTTTGTCATAAAGTTTCCAATAGGCACATTTATCTAGATTACTAGTCTTTGATGTTAAAATTTTTTTTTTAATAGGAAGTTTTAATAGTTGAGCACTAAAAATTTCACTTTTTTTAGATGCGTCTTCGATAATATATTGACGAACTTCCGAACTCATATGAATAAATTTTAAAAAATAAATTTGATGAATACAACCTAACGATTACTCATTTTGGGCAATTATAACTTAGAAAAAAAAAAATATACAACTTTAAATTGTAATATTATTTTAGTTCTTGCAGTGCAATGACATCAAGTTTTTTCGTTTTAAGAGATTTTATTGCTTCCAAACATGCTTGAGCAGTTGACATATTTGTACAATATGGAACTTTATTTTTTAAAGTTGCTCTTCTTAGTGCAATAGCATCGTTTATTCGATGCTCACTATTTCCTCCACCAGTATTGATTACAAGTGCTATTCTTTTTGAATCTAAAACATCTACTATGTGAGGTGTTCCACTGCTGACTTTATTTATAATTTTACATTTCATTCCATGTTTTCGAATGTACTCTGCAGTGCCTTTAGTTGCACTTAACTTAAAATTTAATTTAATTAAATCTTTAGCCAGACCTATCCCCTCATCCTTATGAGAGTTTTTCAAAGATATAAATGCAAGACCGTTTTTTGGAAGTGAATTCGCAGCAGCAATTTGACTTTTTGCAAATGCCATGCCAAAATTTTTATCAAACCCCATTACCTCACCAGTTGATTTCATTTCTGGACCAAGAAGTAAGTCGCTATTTGGAAATTTATTAAAAGGAAATACTGCTTCTTTGACTGCATACATTCCTTTTGATTTTTCCCTCAAATTGAATTTTAATAATTTTTCA
This sequence comes from uncultured Pelagibacteraceae bacterium, assembly GCA_902612325.1. GTDB lineage: Bacteria > Pseudomonadota > Alphaproteobacteria > Pelagibacterales > Pelagibacteraceae > Pelagibacter. Next base: position 222,431 of record CACMDB010000001.1, read on the forward strand.
CCAGCCATTACTCTTGATGCAATTTTTGCTAATGGCAAACCTTTTGCTTTAGATACAAAGGGCACAGTTCTACTAGCTCGAGGATTTACTTCAATCACATAAATTTCATCTTTTTTTATTGCAAATTGGATATTCATGAAACCTTTGACTTTTAAAGCTAAAGCTAGTTTTTTAGTTTGATTTTCAATTTCCTTTACTAAAAATGGTTTAATAGATATTGGAGGCAAACTACAAGCAGAGTCCCCAGAATGAATACCAGCTTCTTCAATATGCTGCATAATACCGGCTACATACACTTCTTTACCATCAGATATTGCATCAACATCAACTTCCATTGCATGATCAATAAATTTGTCAATTAAAATTGGATTTTTCTCTGCAGCTTTAAAGGCTTCTTCAATAAAATTTCTTAATTGACCTTTTTCATAAACTATTTCCATTGCTCTTCCACCTAGAACATATGAAGGTCTTACCATTAAAGGTAATCCAATTTTATCAGCAATTTTGATCGCTTCTTTATAAGTTTTGGCAATTCCACTTTTTGCTTGTTTTAATTTTAATTTATTCAATAAATTTCTAAATCTATCTCTATCCTCTGCTAAATCTATAGAGCTGTATTGAGTTCCTAAAATAGGAAATTTGTTTTGATGTAAAAATTTAGCAAGTTTGATTGGAGTTTGTCCACCAAACTGGGCAATTATACCAATTAAGTTTCCATTCATTTGCTCTTTTTTGATGATATTAAAAACGAATTCTTCTTTTAAAGGCTCAAAATAAAGTCGATCACTTGTATCGTAATCGGTAGAGACTGTCTCAGGATTACAATTTACCATGATTGTTTCGAAACCAGCGTCCTTTAAAGAAAAGCTTGCTTGACAACAACAATAATCAAATTCTATTCCTTGACCAATTCTATTTGGTCCCCCTCCTAGAATAATTATCTTTTTTTTACTAGTTGGCTCTGCTTCACACTCCGAAACTATTGAAAAGTTTCTTTGATAAGTTGAATACATGTATGGAGTGAAAGATTTAAATTCAGCAGCACAAGTATCAACTTTTTTATAAACAGGTAATATTTTTAGTGCTATTCTCTTTTTTCTCACAACATCCTCAGAAAGATTTGTTAATTCTGATAATTTTTTGTCTGAGAAACCTATAGATTTAATCCTATTAAATTCCGTAAAATTTCTTGGTAATCCAATTTTTTTTAAATTTATTTCACAATCAACAATTTCTTTAATTTGGCCTAGAAACCATGGGTCAATTTTAGATAATTTAAAAATTCTATCTAAACCAATTTTTTTTCTAATCGCCTCAGCAACAAGTAAAATTTTGTTTGGAATATTTTCTTTTAGTTTTTTTTCAATTTGTGGTTTTGATAAATTAAATATTTTATCAAGACCTGAAAAACCAATTTCTAAAGATACTAAAGCTTTTTGAAGAGACTCTTTAAAATTCCTCCCTATTGCCATAGCCTCACCAACAGATTTCATTGAAGTACCAAGAGTTGCAGAGGAGGTTGAAAATTTTTCAAAAGTAAATCTTGGTATTTTGGTTACTACATAATCGATACTTGGTTCAAATGATGCTGGAGTAACTTTGGTAATTTCATTTTTGAGTTCATCTAAAGTATATCCGACAGCTAATTTTGCTGCTACTTTTGCAATTGGAAATCCTGTTGCTTTAGATGCCAAAGCTGATGATCTTGATACACGTGGGTTCATCTCAATTATAACCATTCGACCATTTTTAGGATTAATTGCGAATTGAACATTGGATCCACCTGTCTCAACTCCAATCTTTCTTAAACATGCGATAGATGCATTTCTCATAACCTGGTATTCTTTATCAGTGAGAGTAAGTGCTGGCGCAACTGTAACTGAGTCACCTGTGTGTATTCCCATTGGATCAATATTCTCAATGGAACAAATAATGATACAGTTATCTTTCTTATCTCTTACGACTTCCATCTCGAATTCTTTCCAACCCTCTAAGCATTCTTCAACCAAAACTTGGCTAACAGGTGACTCATGTAGTCCGTTTTTTACAATTTTTAAATATTCCTTTTTTGTTTTTGCTATTCCTCCGCCAAGCCCGCCAAGTGTGAAAGCAGGTCTTATGATTGCGGGCAAACCAATTTTTTTTAGAATTCTTGTAGCTTGATTATTGTTGTTTACGATTTCAGATTTGGGTAAATCTAAACCAATTTCTATCATATTTTTTCTAAACTTTTTTCTGTCTTCAGCGTTTGAAATCGCATTTGAATTTGCTCCAATAAGTTCAATTTTATATTTTTTCAAAATCCCTTTTTTTTCAGCCTCCATAGCTAGATTAAGAGCAGTTTGACCTCCCATTGTAGGAAGAATGGCATCAGGTCTTTCTTTTTTAAGAATTTTTTCTAAAACATCTAAAGTTATTGGTTCAACATAGGTTTTGTCCGCAACATCTGGATCTGTCATGATAGTTGCAGGATTAGAATTTATCAAAATTACCATATAGCCCTCATCTTTAAGAGCTTTGCAAGCTTGTGTTCCTGAATAATCAAATTCACATGCTTGTCCGATGATTATTGGACCAGCTCCAACAACTAATATTTTTTTAATGTCTTTTCTTTTTGGCATTTCTTTTTATGTTATGAATAAATTCTTGAAATAAATAAACACTATCTTGCGGCCCTGGATTGGACTCTGGATGATATTGAACAGAAAATACTGGTTTATTTTTTAATCTTATGCCTTCAATACTATCGTCGAATAAAGACTTATGAGTAACCTCAACATTTTTTGGTAATGTTTGTTTAACTACTTCAAAACCATGATTTTGACTTGTGATTTCAACATTATCGTGAATTAAATTTTTTACTGGATGATTTGCTCCTCTATGACCTAATTTCATTTTTTTTGTTTTACCACCAAGAGCCAGTGCAAGAATTTGATGACCTAAACAAATACCAAATATTGGTAAATTTTTTTTAATAAGGTCTTTAATAATATTGATCGCATATTTGCCAGTTGCTGCTGGATCCCCTGGACCATTAGATAAAAATATTCCATCAGGCTTAAGACTCAATATTTTTTCTGCAGAAGTCTTACATGGAACAACAGTGACTTTACAATTAAAATTCGAAAAATATCTTAAAATATTTTTTTTTATTCCATAGTCAATTGCAACAACATGCAAAGACTTTTTATTATTTTTCTCAAAACCAGTTTCCTTTTTCCAAGTTTTAAGCCCTTTCCAAATATAATTTTTTCTAGTGGATACGACTTCGGCAAGATCTAAATTTTTTAAACCACTCCATTTTATTGTCGTATTTGTGAGTTTGTTAATACTGAATTTTCCTTTATTTGAATAACAAATAGTACCCTTAGGGGCCCCTTTATCTCTAATGAAATTTGTAAGGTTTCTAGTATCTAATCCAGTAATACCAATAATTTTGTTTTTTTTAAGCCAATAATCTAAATGTAAGAATGATCTATAATTTGAGGGATTAGTTATTTCAGAATTAAAAATTACTCCTCTAGTCCAGATTTTATCTGACTCATGATCCTCATGATTTGTTCCAACATTTCCAATGTGAGGAAAAGTAAAATTAATAATTTGACCTGCATAAGAAGGGTCAGATATGATCTCTTGATAGCCAGTTAATGACGTATTAAAACACACCTCTCCTGTTGCAACGCCTTGATAACCAATTCCAATACCTTTAAAAACTTTCTTATTTTCTAGAACTAAAATACCTGTATGAGTTTGAGAAATTTTTGAGCTATTATTTTTTGCTTTTTTGATCAATTACAACTCATGAGTTAAAGGTTAATACAATAAAAGGTTTATTATCGCAACAGAGATGTATTATAAAATTGTAAAAAAACAATTTTTCTTTTGAAGAATTTTTTCTTTAAAGTAGATTAAAATTATGTCGCTAAAAGAGACTATAGAATCTGAATATAAAAAAGCCTTAAAATCGAAAGATAAAACTAAAATCTCAACTTACAGGTTAATTCTCTCATCCATTAAAGATTTGGATATTGTTAATAGATCTGGTCCAAACAAAAAAGAGACTGATGATGATGATATTAAAAAATTATTTAAGAAGATGGTGAAACAAAGAGCCGAATCAATTGAAATTTACAAAAAAAATAATCGGTCTGATCTTTTAGAAGTAGAGCAGAATGAATATGATATTTTATCAAGTTTTCTACCTAAACAACTTAATGAGGAAGACACAAAAAAAATATGTGAAGAGATAATATCTAAAGTAGGTGCTAGTTCAGTGAAAGATATGGGCAAAGTTATGGGAGAATTAAAAAAACAACATGCTGATGAGATTGATTTCTCCAAAGCAGGAGCGCTAATTAAACAATTACTTAATAAGTAGTCATGAAATACCCAAAAGAATATTTAGAGGAAATTAAAACAAGATTAAAAGTCTCTACAGTAGTTTCAAAATATGTCAGTTTAAAAAAAAGAGGTAAAGAATACGTTGGTCTTTCGCCATTTAAAAATGAAAAAACCCCATCTTTTACTGTAAATGATGAAAAAGAATTTTATCATTGTTTTGCGACATCCGAACATGGAAATATCTTTGACTTTGTAATGAAAACTCAAAATTTTAAATTTGGTGAGGCTGTAAAGTATTTGGCAAATTTAGCTGGTATGCAACCATACATTTTTTCAAAACAAGATGAAGAGAGAGAAAAAAAGTGGAAAATATACTCATCTATTTTCTTAGAATATGTAAACTTTTATCACGATCAACTTTTAAAAAATGAAAAATATTCAAAAGCAAGAGATTATTTAAAAAATAGATTACTTGATAAAGATCAAGTTAAAAAATTTAAGGTAGGTTTCGTAGAAAAGAATCCAAATTTATTTGAAAAATTAAAAAAAAATTATCAAATTGATGATTTGCTAGAAACTGGATTATTTTATTTAGATGAAAAAAAGAATATTTATGTTGAAAGGTTTAGAGGAAGATTAATTTTTCCAATCAATAATATTTCTGGACAACCAATTGCTTTAGGGGGGAGAATAATTGAAAAAAGTGATTTTCTTGCTAAGTATGTTAATTCCCCAGAAACATTATTTTTTAAAAAAGGATCCAACTTATACAATTTAGATTCAGCAAGAAAATTGTCTAACAAGTTTGACAATGTTTTTTTAGTTGAGGGTTACATGGATGTGGTTGGTTTAAGTAAAAATGGAATAGAAAATGCTGTTGCTAATTTAGGTACTTCTTTAACAGATAAACAAATATTTACTCTCAATCAGTTTTTTAATGATATTATTATTTGTTTTGATGGTGATGAAAGCGGTTATAAAGCAGCCTTAAGAGCCGCAGAAAATTCTATAAAAGACATGAAGCCTGAAAAGCAAATATCATTTTTATTTTTACCAGATCAAGAAGATCCAGATAGTTTTGTAAATAAAAATGGTAGAGAATATTTTTTTGATTATTCAAATCAAAATAAAATATCAATACATCAATTTATATTTAATCATTATAAAAAAAATACTCAAAATAATCCATCCTCTATGGCAATTTTTGAGAAAAAATTAAGATTCATAGCTAATACAATAAAAGATAATTATATAAAAAAATATGTTTTAGAATATTTCATGGAAAAAATTTCTGGATTAACTCCATATGCAACTCAAAATCAAAAAAACTTTTACACAAAAAAAACTAGATCTTTAGAAAAAACCAAAAAGCACTTTAACGAAAGTCAATCATTGTCAGGTGTTGAATTAAAAGAATTTTCATTAATTTATCTTGTTATTAATAACTTGAATTTGATGCGAGATCATATTCATTTGCTTAAAGAAATAAAATTATTTTCAGAGGTAAATAAACAAATTTTTGAAAAAATTGTATTCAAACTTAACTTGGGAAATGATTTATCTATTGATGAGCTGGATATTGACATTCAATTAATTGATAAAATTACAAAATTTGCCCCCATCAAATATATTTTACAGAACAGGTTTACTAAGGATCATCAAATTATTGAATTATTAGATGACATAGTCCGTGATTTAAATAATTATAATTTAGAATTTAGGATACAAGAGTTAGAATCGAAGTTTTCAAAAGATTTGAGTGAGACGACATTTAATGAGCTGAAAGAACTGAAAAAAAAGCAAAATATCAATTAATATCATTAAATTAATAATGGATTTTTTTAAATTTGCTATTATATACAACCTTTCAAATTTATTAGTGTGGAAAGAATAATTACAAAATCATTTGCTCGTTTAATGGGACGTGGAACTCATAGGGGTTTCATCACTTATGAAGAATTAAGTAAATCTCTTGGCAAAAGAAATCTTTCAGATCAAAATTTAGCTCAAGCGTTCATTCACATACTTGATGAAAAAATTTCTTTAGTTGAAAAAAAATCAGATTTTAAAGTTTTAAGAAAAAAAGATGGTTCCTCTAAGGAAGAAGGAAAAACTATTGAAAAAAGTGACGATCCAATTCGAATGTATCTTCGAGAGATGGGAGGTGTTGAACTTTTATCAAGAGAGGGTGAAATCGCAATTGCAAAAAGGATCGAGGCAGGTAAAGATGTAATGCTTATTGCATTATCTCAAAGTCCAATCACAGCTCAACAATTTTTCGAGTGGAATGAAAAACTACAAAAAGATGAAATTTTAGTTAGAGAAATTATTGATATTGATACAAATTATATGGAGGATGAGTCTACAGGTCCAAGCGCAAAACAAAAAAATTCAGGTGAAACAGAAAATGATGAAAATTCAAATGATGAGGCTGACGAAGAATTTAATCCAACATTAGCTGCGATGGAAACAGAAATAAAACCAAAAGTTCTGAAAACAGTTCATAATCTAACGAAAGATTATAATAAATTGATCAAATACCAAAAAGAAAAATTGGATTGTGTTTTGAATTCAAAAACATTTTCTCCAGCTAAAGAAAAAAGTTATGAAAAACTTGTGAAAGAGATTTTAGAAGATATCAAATCACTTCAATTATCTCCGTCAGTTTTAGAGGGATTGGTTCAGAAACATTATGTAGAAAATAAAAAGATAATTTCTTTAGAGGGAAATTTATTGAGATTAGCCATGGATAATAAAATTCCAAGAAATGAATTTTTAAAATTTTACGTAGGAAATGAAATCAACCCAAATTTGAAAAAATTTTTAGATACAAATTCAATATGGAAACAATTTTTTTTAAAGAATAAAGATAAATTCAAAGATATTCGTGAAAGATTAATTGAATTTAGTCATAAAATAGGAATGTCTGTAACAGATTTCAAAAAACTTGTTAGTAGAGTTCAAAAAGGCGAAAAAGAGTCAAGAATTGCAAAAAAAGAGATGGTTGAAGCTAACCTGAGATTAGTTATCTCAATTGCAAAGAAATATACAAACAGAGGGCTGCAATTTCTGGATTTGATACAAGAAGGAAACATTGGATTAATGAAAGCAGTTGATAAATTTGAATATAGAAGAGGATACAAGTTTTCTACCTATGCAACATGGTGGATAAGACAAGCGATTACAAGATCAATTGCAGATCAAGCAAGAACAATCAGAATTCCCGTTCACATGATCGAAACAATAAACAAAATTGTGAGAACTCAAAGGTTAATTTTAAGTGAGTTTGGAAGAGAGGCTACTCCTGAAGAATTAGCTAAAAAACTTAGAATGCCACTAGATAAAGTTAGAAAAGTTTTAAAAATTTCTAAAGAGCCTGTTTCTTTAGAAAAACCTGTTGGTGATGAAGAGGATAGTAGTTTGGGAGATTTTATAGAGGACACAAAAGCTTTAGCTCCTCTTGAGCAAGCTATTAAATCAAACTTAGGAGAAGCAACAACTAAAATATTGTCTACTTTAACTCCGAGAGAAGAAAGAGTTTTAAGAATGAGATTTGGAGTTGGTATGAATACTGATCATACGTTAGAGGAAGTCGGACTACAATTTTCAGTTACCCGAGAAAGAATTCGTCAAATTGAAGCAAAAGCTCTCAGAAAACTTAAACATCCTAGTAGATCAAAACAATTAAAAAGTTTCTTAGAAAGTTAAAAATTGATTTGGGCCGTTAGCTCAATAGTAGAGTACTGCATTGACATTGCAGGGGTAGTTGGAGCGTAACCAACACGGCCCACCAAAATAGGATTTGTTTATTGATTAAAATTAGAAAACAAAGTAAAAAAAAAGATTATTCATTTGGGCCTGTAGCTCAGTTGGTTAGAGCAGTACACTCATAATGTATTGGTCCCAGGTTCGAGTCCTGGCGGGCCCACCAAGCTTTTTATTTTATTAATTTTTTGAAAATTCTTCTAATGTGTTAAATAACGCATTTATATCATTATCATTAGAGTTTAAGATAGATGCAAATTCTTCTTTTTGAGTTCTCGCTAAGCTTAAACCCTCAATGATTAAATCTCTTATCAAGGGATTTTCTGTATTTTTTGTGTAAACTCTCCAATCAATTTTGACCTCAGGTCTTTCAGAAGTACCTTTTAAAAGGCTATTTACAATTGTATAATTTTCACTAAGAACTTCTTTCGACAAAACATCAATTTCTGGATTTGTATATTCAGATAATCTACTAGAAAAGCTTTTTAGAAAATATTCCCTAAATAATCTTGAGTATTTCTTTTTTTGGTCACCATCTAGGTTTTTTCTTATAGATCCAAGAGTATAGAAACCGATACCTTTAATATCAACTGTTTCCTCAGCGATTATTTTAAGTTTTTCAATCTTTTCATCTTTTGATAAATTTTCAGAAAGTATTTTAGATGCTCTATTAACAGTTGATTGTACAAATACATCGGCCTCAATTGAGAAGGAGCTACTTAATGTAAAAAAGTATAAAAAAATTACCCAAATAATTTTTTTTTTATTCATTCTTTGATTCTTATTGGCTTATCTCTTCCCAATCACTATCGTCTTGGGTATTAACTATTTTTCTTGAGTTAAGAATTTTTTGTTGTCGATCTTGTAAGTACAAGCTTTTGACTGACGCGTAAAAGTCTAGTGAATTGTTTTCTAAGTTTTCAATTGAGTCATAATTTTTGGCTCTGAAATCTACGCCAGATGCACCTTTTGAAAAATAATAATCTGAATTTTCAAAATATTGAGTGTCTTTGTTGACCGTTACATTGTACCAAGGATCACCACCTAAGTAATTAAATGCTGAAGCAATTGTATCTCTAACTGTACTTGGTCCTAAAACTGGTAGCACAATATAACACCCTGGACCTACTCCTGCTTTTGCTAGAGATTGACCATAGTCCTCTTTTTCATAATTTGTCAGTCCTAGATACTGCGCAACATCAAAAATTCCTAAAATACCCAATGTTGTATTTATAATAAATCTTCCAGTATTAATTCCAGCTTGTTTAAAATCTCCTTGCAAAACATTGTTTGGAATTGTCAATAAATGGGAAACATTTTCTAAAGAATTACTAACTCCAGTTTTAGCTGGTGAAGGAAGTTTTCGATATAATGATGCGACAGGTTTAAAAATCATACCATCTAAAGCTTGATTAAATGCAAAAGTCGCTCTATTAATTTTCTCAAAGCAATCATTTACTTCTGAAGGTTCATTTTTTTTTAATATTAAATCTCCATCAGATCCAGCGTTAACATTTAGAGTTAGCGCAAGGGTTGTAAATACGATAATTAAGAACTTTTTCATCATTGATACTTTTATATTATATTGGATCATAAAGTAAATTAAGTATTAATTAAATATTAAAATGTTTCAAAAAATAGGCTTAAAAATGGCCACAAGTTATTCCCCAAATTTTAATTTGTCCAAAAGGACAAAAAATAGAATTAAATTTATCATAATTCATTACACAGGCATGAAAAAAGAATCTGCAGCGATTAAAAGACTGCAAGATCCTAAATCAAAAGTAAGCTCACACTATTTGATTAAAAGAAATGGTGAAATAATAAATTTGGTTCCAGATCTTTTTGAAGCTTGGCATGCAGGAGCGTCAAGCTGGAAACATTTTAAATCTCTTAACAAAAATTCAATAGGTATTGAGATAACTAATCCAGGCCATCAACATGGTTATATAAGATTTTCAAAAAAGCAAATATTTTCACTTCAAAAATTACTTAATATTTTAGTAAAAAGATATAAAATTAAAAAAAAATATATTCTTGGTCATTCTGATATATCTCCTGGAAGAAAAAAAGATCCAGGTGAAAAATTTCCATGGGAAATGTTAGCAAAAAACAAATTAAGTTTTTGGCATAATCTTGATCAAAAAAAAATTAAAAAGTTTAGAGAAAAAAATCTTACTACCAGAAATGATGAAGATTTATTTTTAAAAAATCTGCATAAAATTGGCTATAATGATGTTAAAAAACTTAAATCTCACAAAAATACTAAGTATCTTACACTAGCTTTTCAAAGACGATTTAGACAAAGTCTTGTTAATGGCAAAATTGATAAAGAGTGCCTATTAATTAGTAAAAACCTTCTATAACAATAAAAAATTAGCTTGAAATATCAAATTTTAACAATAAATTAAAGAAGCCAGATGAACGACTTATCGCTTTAAATATTTAAAGAGGAAAGTCCGGACTCTACAGAGATGCAGTGCCAGGTAATACCTGGCAGGGGCAACCCTAGGGATAGTGCCACAGAAAATATACCGCCTTAACAAGGCAAGGGTGAAAAGGTGTGGTAAGAGCACACCGGTTCTATTGGTAACAATGAACGCTGGAAAACCCCACTGGGAGCAAGACTAAGTAGAGATGACATTGTTGAAAAACTAAAAGCTATCTTTGGCTAGTCATCAGGGTTAGTTGCTCGAGCTTAAGAGCGATCTTAAGCCTAGACAAATGGTAAGTTTAAATGACAGAACCCGGCTTATAGTTCATCTGGCTTTTTATTGAAATTACATATCTATCCAATGTTCACGTTTTGACTCATTCTTGCCTTCAATTAGTATTTTTCAATTATAAATAGTATTTGTTGACTCATTTCCAAAAAACCCATAAGATCCCATAAATTCCCAAATAAGGGATTTATAGGACTTTATGGTTTATGTTTTTATCGACCTACGAAAACAAATTGGACAAAAAAGGAAGGGTGTCGGTGCCTGCAAGTTATAGATCATATTTGTCTAATTTAGGATATAATGGAGTAATTTGTTATCCATCATTTAACAATCAATCAATAGAGGCATGGCCTCAAGACAGAGTAGAAAAAATCTCAAATTCTATAGACTCTTTAAATCCTTTTGAGGAAAAAAGAGATTTTTTTGCAACATCAATTTTATCTGAAAGCACAAATTTACAATTTGATAGTGAAGGAAGAATTTCACTTACTGCAAAATTATTAAAACATGCAAAAATCAAAAATAGCATGGTCTTTGTTGGTCAGGGTAAAACATTCCAAATATGGGAACCAACAATATTCGAAAAATTTAAGGTCAATGCGAGAAAAAAAGCTAATTTAAATCGAGCCAGCCTTAAATGGGAGCATCAATTAAACAAATAACGGGGGATAACAAAATGACAATTAATTTTAAGGTACCAGAAATAAAAGAACTTCAACCAAGACTATTGGTTATGGGAATAGGTGGAGCGGGAGGAAATGCGATAAATGAAATGATTGATAATGGAATGCAAGGTGTTGAATTTATTGCGGTTAATACTGATGCTCAAGATCTGAAACATAGCAAAGCAAAATCTAAAATTCAAATTGGTTTGAATTTAACAAAAGGTTTAGGAGCTGGAGCAAAACTTGATATTGGTCAAGCCGCTGCTGACGAATCTTTAAATGATATAGTAAATATTCTACAAGGTGCAAATATGGTTTTCATAGCCGCTGGTATGGGCGGTGGGACAGGTACGGGTGCTGCACATGTTATTGCAAGAGCTGCCAAGGAATTGAATATTTTAACAGTTGGAGTTGTTACATTACCATTTTTATATGAAGGTCCTTCAAGAATGAGAAGAGCTCAACAGGGTTTAGAGGAATTAAGAAGACATGTTGATACAATTATAGTTATTCCAAATCAAAACTTGTTTAAGATAGCTAATGAGCAAACTACATTTGAAGAGTCATTCAATCTTTCAAATAATGTATTAATGCATGGTGTACAGAGTATTACTGATTTAATGGTAAGACCTGGATTGATCAATCTTGATTTTGCTGACGTGGAATCTGTTATGGCTTCAATGGGTAAAGCTATGATGGGTACTGGTGAAGCTGAAGGAGAAGGTAGATCAATGAAAGCAGCCGAGATGGCTATTAGTAATCCATTAATTGATGATTATACTTTAAAAGGAGCTAAAGGATTATTAGTCAATATTACTGGTGGTAAAGATCTTAAATTATTTGAAGTTGATGAGGCAGTCAATAAGGTTAGAGCAGAAGTAGATCCTGAAGCTGAATTAATTATTGGCGCTATCACAGATCCAGAACTTGATGGAAAAATGAGAGTTTCAATTGTAGCCACATCTTTAGATGGTCAACAACCAGAAACAAAATCAGTTATTAACATGGTACATCGTATTCAAAATCGAAATCCTGGCTATTCTGATTTTGGTACAACTGCAGGTACAACTTCTTTTAATTTCCAGAATATTAATTCCAACCCAATTTCTGATGGTGCAACTGCACTCAAGCTTGAAAATGAGATAGTATCGGAGAGTATTCAGAGTCAGTCAGTTGATGATGTGAACAAGCAGTATCATGAAGAATTATTAAAAAATCAAGAAGCTGAAAATATCGTAGAAAACATTTCAGAGGACAATGATACTTCTTTTTCACAAGAAGCATTAAGCTCGTTAAATACTGAAGAATCCTCAAATGATTTAAAGGAATTTGGTGTGGATACAGATGAACCAGATCTATTTAATACAGAAAATCAAGCTTCAACATCTGAAGATTTGCTTGGATCATCAGATGAAGATCAAGAAGAGGATGATTTAGAAATACCTGCATTTTTACGAAGACAAAAAAATTAATGGTCTTCGAAAAAATAAATGGAAGCCACCATGGTATCGGATGCTCCAAAACATTATCCGGTATTGCTTAATGAAATAATTAGCATTATTACCCCTCAACATGGTGGCACATTTATTGATTGTACTTTTGGTCAAGGTGGTTACACAAAAAAAATTTTAAGCTATAAAGACACGCAGGTAATTGCAATTGATAGAGATATAGAAAGTAAAAAAATTGCAGATAAAATTACTGAAAAGTTCCCGAACAGATTTATTTTCAAACATAAAAAGTTTAGTCAATTAGATAACCTCAAACTTAAAAATGAAAAAATCAGAGGGATACTATTAGATTTAGGTTATTCTTTTACTCAAATCAAAGATCCAAAAAAAGGTTTGTCATTTAATTCTGTTGGAGATCTCAATATGCAGATGGGTTTAAATAATTTTTCCGCAAGTGATGCAATCAATAATCTGGATGTTTATGAACTAGAGAAAATTTTTAAAGTTTTTGGCGAAGAACTAGAAGCCAAAAGAATTGCTTTTAATATTGTTAAAGAAAGAAAGACAAAAAAAATTGATACAAAAAAATTAGTCGAATTAGTAGAAAAATCAAAAAAAAGAAAAAGTTTTAGGACAAACAACGCCACAAAAACTTTTCAAGCTCTTAGAATTTTTGTCAATAAAGAAATTAGTGAATTAATATATGGTTTAATTGCAGCTACAAAAGTATTAAAAAAAAATGGTATATTGGCAGTTGTAACTTTTCATTCACTAGAAGATAAAATCGTAAAATATTTTTTTAAAAGTTTATCTGAAAAAAAAAGTATATCCCGGTATATGCCTAATATAAATCAACCTGAAACATTATTTAGAATGGTTGAAAAAAAACCAATAACACCATGCGCTAAAGAATTAAGAGAAAACACACCATCAAGATCAGCAAAACTCAGATACGTAATAAAGAAAAATGATTTTTATAATTTTGAGACAGATATAGTTAAAAAATTTAAAACACTTTTAGATATTGAGAATTTTAGTAAAAAATTATGAAAAAATTTTTTGTTACACTCTTTGTATTTTCTTTAATTTTTTCAACGGCAATAGTTAAAAATTCAACAAAAAGGATTGATGATGAAATATTTGTCTTAAAAGAAAACATCAGAGATTTAAAAAAAAATTTTGAAAATACTAGATTGGAATTTGATTATTTGAGTTCTGCTGAAAAATTACTTCAGTTTCAAAATCTTTACTTTGAAAATGAATTAATAAAATTTGATATCCAGGAAATTCAAACAATTTCTAGAAAAAATAATGAAATTGAAATAGGTCAATTAAGTTTTAATAAAAATGAGTAATAAAAATTCACAAATTATTTTAGAGGATAATCTTAATGATTTTTCTTTTAAAAAAAATAAGTCTAATATTAATATTTCATTTAATAGGGTTTCATTTATTTTTTTTATCTTTTTTATAATTTTTATAATTTTTTCTATACACTTATTACATCTTGGCTCTAGAGATTCCAAAAAAGTATTAAATGAAAATTTGATTAGCACTTCCAATAAACTTTATAGAGCAGACATAATTGATAGAAATGGAAAATACCTAAGCAAGACAGTAAGCTCTATTGATATTGGCATAAGCACTAGAAAAGTTATTGATAAAAAAAAGTTATTAATAAATCTAAAATATATTTTTCCCAACAAAGATTTTGTCAAAATTCAAAATCAATTAGAAAATAAAAAATTTTTTTACTTAGAAAAAAAAATATCTGAAGAAAATTATGAAAAGGTAATGAAACTAGGTGACAAATCAATTCAACCTGAGGAAAAATTAACAAGAATTTATCCTGAAAAAAACTTATTTAGTCATATTCTTGGTCAAATTGATAATGATAATAATGGAGTCTCGGGTCTGGAAAAATCATTAGACAAAATTTTAAGAAATAGTAAAGAACCTATTCAATTAACAGTAGATAAAGACCTACAATTTTTAATCAGAGAAGAGTTAATTAAATTCAACAAAATTTTTAATACCATTGGAAGTGCTGCAATTTTGATGGATGTAAATAATGGTGAAATACTATCTTTAGTTTCTCTTCCAGATTTTGATCCAAACCAGAGAGAGAAAATCTCAGATTCAAATTATATAAATAGAGTCACTAAAGGTGTCTATGAATTTGGATCTGTATTTAAAACTTTCACATTAGCTGCTGCTCTTGATGAAAAAATTATTACTGCTGAAACGGAATATGCTGATTTGCCAAAATCTCTTACGTGTGCAGGATTTCCGATAAGAGAATACGACAAAAAAATCCCATCCAACCTTACTGCTGAACAAATATTAGTTCGTTCTGGTAATATAGGCTCAGTTAGAATTGTTCAGCAAGTGGGCGAAGAAAAATTTAAGTCATTTTTATCAAAGATTGGTATTTTAGAAAAAATTGACTTTGATATTGAGGAAGTAGGAAAACCAATAAAATTCAATTGGGGAAAATGTCCGCTTGCTACAGCATCATTTGGTCATGGCATTACAACTACATTGCTTCAATTAGCAAAAGCTTATTCTATTGTTGTTAATGGAGGTTATCAAATAAAACCAAAGTTGGTCAAAAATAATAACAATGAAAAAAAAGAAAAAATTTTAAGTCAAGACTTATCTGGAAAAATTTTACCAATCTTGAGAAAAATTGTTTCAACAAAAGATGGAACCGCATCACTAGCAAATGTAAATGGATATGAAATTGGTGGTAAAACAGGAACAGCCGAAAAAAGTGCGGATGGGGAGTATTCAAATAAGAAGATTAATTCTTTTGTGTCAGTATTTCCAACATCTAAACCAAAATTTGTTTTAGCCGTTATGTTGGATGAACCAAAAATAAATGAAAACTATATTTATCATTATAGAGATGGATCAAACATAAAGTATAAAGGGACACCCTTTAATACTGCTGGATGGACAACAGTTGAAGCTACGGGTCAAATTGTTGAAAAAATTGGGCCTATTTTAGCCACAAAATATAGTGAATTTAATTTCTAAATGTTACTTAAAGATTATTTCCCAAATATTGGAAAAAAATTTAAAAAGACTTTTTTTTCTGACATCTGTTTTGATAGTTCAAAAGTAAAAAAAGATAATATCTTTTTTGCGATTAAAGGTACAAATATTGATGGAAATAATTTTATATTAGATGCAATAAACAAAGGCTCAAAAATTATTGTAACTGAAAAAAAAATAACAAAATTTCCAAAAGGAGTATTAATTATTCATTCAAAAAATGTGAGAAAATTATTAGCTGAAGTTTCATTTAAAATTTATAATAAAAAACCATCAAATTTAATAGCAATTACAGGAACTAATGGAAAGTCTTCCGTAGCTGATTTTTATTATCAAATATTGAAATTTAATAAAAGAAAAGTTGCATCAATTGGAACTTTGGGTGTTAAATCAAACAACAAATATATCAATTTATCCAATACAACCATCGACCCAATTCAATTGGGGAAGATATTAAATTATCTTAAAAATCAGAAAGTAGATGATGTAATATTGGAAGCTTCAAGTCATGGTTTAAGTCAAAATAGGTTAGACGGTTTAAAATTTAATTCAGGAATATTTACAAATTTATCTCAAGATCATTTAGATTATCATAAAAATTTAAAAGATTATTTAATCGCAAAACTTTATCTTTTTGAGAAACTTCTACCTATTAAAGGCAATGTAATTACTGATGAAAAAATACCTGAATTTAGAAACATAAAAAAAATTGCATTAAAGAGAAATTTAAAGATTTATTCTATAAATAATCCAAAAAATCATTTTAAAATTTTATCTCATTATTTTGTAGGTGAGAAACAAATATTAACAATCAAATATAAAAACTTAATCAAAAATATTAAGCTCAATCTTATAGGTAAAATACAACTCAAGAACATAATGATGGCAATTATAGCTGCTCAAAAAAGTAATCTAAGTTTAAATAAAATTTTGGGAGTTATTCCAAAAATAAGATCCGTTGAGGGAAGACTAGAAAAAATTGGCAATATTAAAAATAAATCTAAAGTTATTTTGGATTACGCACACACACCAGATGCATTAAAAATATCTCTTCTCTCACTAAGAGAGCAATTTCCTAATAAAAAAATTGTTGTTTTGTTTGGTTGTGGTGGAAATAGAGATCAAAATAAAAGATCAAAAATGGGTAAAATAGCTTCATTGTATGCTGATCAAATATATTTGACAGATGATAATCCTAGACTGGAAAATCCTAATAAAATTAGAAGAGATATTAAAAGAGGGATAAATAGTAAAAAAATATCAGAAATTTCTGATAGAGCAAAGGCGATCTCTGAAGCGGTTAAAAATTTAACTACAGGCGATATCTTATTAGTTGCTGGCAAGGGTCATGAAAAAATTCAAGAAATTGGTAATCGTAAAATTTATTTTTCAGATAAAAAAATAATCTTAAACGCAATTAAATTAAAAAATTTGAATTTATCAAATAATTTGAAATTAAATCTTATCAAAGAGTCATCTGGTGATAAAAAATTAAATACAAATTTAATTTTGAGACAAGCTAGAATTAATTCAAAAGAAGTTAAAAAAAATGACATTTTTTTTGCTATACGAGGCAGGAAAAATGATGGAAATAAGTTTGTAGAGGAAGCTCTGAAGAAAAAAGCTTCCATAGTAGTTGTAAATAAAATTAAAAAAAAATTAGATTATAAAAAACAAATAAAAGTAAAAGATTCATTGAAATTTTTGACCGAAACATCAACTATTTTCAGAGAGAATATAGATGCAAAGATAATTGCTATAACAGGGAGTTGTGGAAAAACTACACTAAAGGAATTATTAGGCAAAACTTTAAATAAAATTTCTAAAACAACTATTTCTCCAAAATCTTATAATAACAAATATGGGGTTCCATTAAGCCTTTTTAATTTGAGTAAGAACGACAATTATGGAGTTTTGGAAGTCGGTATGGATAAAAAAGGGGAAATTGATTATTTATCAAAAATTATCAAACCGGACATAAGCGTTATAACTAATATAAATTACGCTCATGCTAAAAATTTTAAGAATATAAAAGATATTGCACTTGCAAAATCTGAAATAATTTCAAATACGAAACCAAATGGTTTTTTGATTTTAAATGCGGATGATAATTTTTTTAGATTACATCAAAAAATAGCTGCCAAAAATAATATTAACACAATTTCATTTGGTATCAAAAATCACAAATCTGATGTGAAGTTAATTAGTGTTATTAAAATTAATAATAATTTTAAGATAAATATCAAAGCTAAAGATTTTAACAAAAGTTTTGTGATTTCTAATAATTTTCAAAATAATATTTATAATATTTTAGCTGCTTTAGCGGTAATGAGTATTAATATTAATATTACAAAATTAGATAAAAAAGTTTTTTTTAATTTTATGACTCCCCAAGGGAGAGGAGATTTATCAAGAATAAAAATAAATAAAAGAAACCTAAACTTAATAGATGAAAGTTATAATTCAAATCCTTTATCCCTAAAATCTGCGATATTAAATTATGATAAAATAAAGAGTAAAAAATTTAAAAAGTATCTCATACTTGGTGATATGTTAGAACTTGGAAATCATTCCAAAAAACTTCACCAGTCAATTGTTCCAATAATTAACAAAACAAAAATTAATAAAATTTTTTTAAAGGGAAACTATATAAGTCAAATATTCAAAAGGATTGTAAAATCAAAAAGAGGTAAAGTTTTTAGAACCAACTCTCAAATAATTAAATTTATTAAAAATGATTTGAATAATAACGATTATTTGATGGTTAAAGCCTCAAATGCGACAGGTTTTAATAAGATGATAAATGATTTAAAAGGAATTAAGTAGATGCTTTATCAATTTTTATTAAACTATGTAGATACGTTTGGATTTTTAAATGTTTTTAAATACTTAACTTTCAGAACTGGTTTATCTGTTTTCACATCACTCATAATAGTTTTAATAATTGGAGGGCCGTTTATAAAATTCTTCTCAAATCAAAAAATTTTAAATCCGATAAGAGATGACGGACCCGAAGATCATATAATTAAAAAAATTGGCACACCAACAATGGGTGGATTAATTATTCTATTAGGTTTACTCACATCAGTAATTTTATGGGCAGACTTATCAAATATTAATATTTTGTTTTGTGTGTACGTTGCTGTTTCATTTGGACTTTTAGGAGCATTTGATGATTATAAAAAGATTAAGTATAGCAACTCTTCAGGAATTTCATCTAAATTTAAAATAATTTTACAAATTGTGTTATCAATTATTGGTGTTGTTATTTATGTAAATTTTATAGATTACCAAAATATAACTAATTTATATTTTCCATTTTTTAAAAACTTAATTATTAATCTTGGTTGGTTTTTTATTCCTTTTGCAATATTTGTAATTATTGGTTCATCTAATGCTGTTAATTTGACAGATGGTTTAGATGGTTTGGCAACTGTTCCAGTAATTTTGGTGGCAGCATGCTTTGCATTTATTAGTTATGTAACTGGTAATATTGTATTTTCAGATTATCTACAAATTCCTTACATAGAGGGAACTGGAGAGGTAGCAATATTTTGTGGAGCTATAATAGGTTCATGTCTTGGATTTTTATGGTTTAACGCACCTCCAGCTAAAATTTTTATGGGCGATACTGGTTCATTGTCTTTAGGAGGGTCTTTAGGAGCTGTTGGAATAATAACAAAACATGAAATAGTTTTAGCAATTACTGGAGGCCTTTTTGTATTGGAAGCGGTTTCTGTAATGGTTCAAGTTATTTCATTTAAACTTACTGGAAAAAGAATTTTTAAGATGGCTCCTATCCACCATCACTTTGAGAAAAAAGGTTGGCCAGAATCGACTGTTGTAATAAGGTTTTGGATCATTTCTATAATTCTTGCAATGATAGGATTAGCTACTTTAAAATTGAGATGAAAAAAAAAATTGAAAATATTTTTTTGAAAAAAAAAATATTAATCTATGGTCTTGGAAAAAGTGGAATATCATCCTTTAGATTTTTAAGAAATAAAGCTGATATTTATCTATTTGATGATTTAAAAAACACCCATCCAAAACAAATTTCTAAATTAAAATTATTAAAAATAAAATTTGATATAATCATTATTAGCCCTGGTATCAATATTTTTAATTGTAAATTATCTAAATTCCTAAAACTTAATAAGAAAAAAATTTATACTGATTTAGATGTATTTTTTACTTTTTATAAAAATAAATGCATTACTATTACAGGTACCAATGGAAAATCTACTACTGCTAAAATTTTATATGAAGTTTTAAAAGATCAAAAAAAAGATGTGAGACTTATTGGAAACATTGGCAACCCTCCATTGAATGAAAAAAAAATATCAAAAAATACAATTTTTGTGATAGAGGCATCTTCTTACCAGCTAGATTACAGTCAGTTATTTAGTTCAAAGTATTCAATAATTTTGAATATTAAACCTGATCATCTTGAAAGACATAAAACTCTTCAAAATTATGTTGATGCAAAATTTAAACTTTTAGACTCTCAATCCAAAAGTTGTTTAGCATTTGTTAAAAGCGATGACGTACTAATTTCGAGAAAATTAAAAACTAAAAAATTTAATTGTAAAATTGTTAAAGTAAATACAAAAAAAAATTACAATGATTTTCTGGAAATCAAAAATAAATATTTTTTAACTGAGTCAAATAGAGAAAATCTATCTTTTATTATTGAACTGTCAAAAAAATTAAAACTAAAAAACTATCTTTTACAAAAAACGATAAAAAATTTTAAGGGTTTGAAATATCGCCAACAAATAATTATCCAAAAGAAGAGCCTCACTATCATAAATGATTCAAAATCTACCAGTTTCTCATCTTCTGTTGGAATTTTAAAAAAAGATTCCAACATATTATGGTTATTGGGTGGTATTTATAAAAAAGGTGACAAATTAGAATTAAAAAAAAAAGATTTAAGTAATGTTACCGCTTTTATTTATGGAGAAAATAAAAATTTTTTTAATAAACAGTTAAGAAGTAAAGTAAAATTTAAAAATTATAAAAATTTACAAGACGCAGTGAAAAACGTTTTTTCTATAATCAAAAAAAAAAGTTCTGTTAAATATACGATATTATTTAGCCCTTGTGCAGCGTCGTTCGATAGGTTTAAAAACTTCGAAGAAAGAGGTTTATATTTTAATCGGTTAGTAAAAAGATTTATGTATGGAAAATAAAAATACTTTATTTGGTATCTATTATGATTGGTGGAAAAATATTGATAAGTTTCTTTTTTCACTAATTGTTTTATTATTTTTAACAGGTTTATTCTTTTCATTAGTTTCCACATCATTAATTGCCTCTGATAAATTAGATACAAATGATTACCAATTTTTTTTTAAACATTTAGTTTTTATTTTGTTAGGGATAATTATAATTTTTGTATTATCCTCAATTAAAAAAGAACAACTTCTAAAATATTCTTCTCTATTATTTTTCTTATCACTAATATTTTTAATTTTAGTGCCTATAATTGGAGTAGAGGTTAAGGGTTCAAAAAGATGGATAGATCTATATTTCCTACCCAGATTTCAACCGATAGAATTAGTTAAGCCATTTCTTATCATTTTTATAAGCTTGATATTGTGTAGCCGGAAATTTAGCAATATTTATATAAAGTATTTATGTTCTTTTATAATAACTTTAGGTATTGCATTATTATTGTCATTACAGCCAGATATAGGACAAACTCTTTTAGTTTTTTTTAGTTGGTCAGTTTTAATATTTACTTCGGGTGTAAGTATATTTTTACTTTTTTTTTTATTTTCATCAATTATTTTAATATTTTTTTACTTAATTTTTTTTGTTTCAAAATTTACTTACATTAAAAATAGATTAATATCTTTTATAGATTCCGAAACCGGAACTTACAATTTTCAATCAGACAGAGCTTTAGAGTCCATTACGAGTGGAGGCTTTTTTGGGAAAGGTATAGGAGAGGGAACTTTAAAAAATAGAGTTCCAGAGGCACATACAGATTATATTATTTCAGTAATTTCTGAAGAGTTTGGTGTAATTGCCATAATTTTAATCTTTTTATTGTTTTTAGTATTTATTTACTCAGTGTTTAAAAAAGTTAATTTTGAAAATGATGAAACTATTAAATTAATTTTAGTTGGATCTGTAAGCCTTATATTAATGCAAACTATAATTCATATTGGAGTAAATATTAGATTATTTCCTACAACTGGTATGACATTACCATTTATAAGTTATGGTGGTTCCTCAATAATAAGTATTTCAATTTTATCTGGAATAATTTTGAATTTTACAAAAAGAAATCTAAATCAAAATGAATAAAAATTACTTGATAACTACAGGAGGATCAGGGGGCCATGTAATCCCCGCAGTAATACTTTATGAACATTTATCAAGAGATGCAAAAGTAATAATCACAACTGATAAGAGGGGCTTAAAATATTTAAATGATGAAAATTATAAATTAAGAATTATTGATACCCCAAGGTTAAATAATATATTTTTATTTCCAATCAATTTCATATTAGTAATTATACTGACAATAAAATCATTTTTATTATTAAAAAAAAATAATATTGAAAAATTATTCTCTACCGGGGGTTATATGTCTCTTCCATTGTTATTAGCAGCAAAATTCTTAAGATTAAAGATTTACCTGGTAGAACCCAATCAAGTTTTGGGTAGAGCAAATAAATTTTTTTTAAGTTCGTGCAAAAAAATAATTTGTTACAAAGAAAAAATAAAAAATTTTCCATCAAAATATAAAAATAAAATTGAAACTATATTTCCTTTGGTAAGAGAAAAATTTTATAGTTTAAAACAAAAAAATTTTAACCATCAAAAAATAAATTTGTTGATTGTTGGAGGAAGTCAGGGGGCAAATATCTTTGATATTAATCTAAAAAATAAAATTGTTAATATTTCAAAAAAACACCCAATCAGAATTTTACAACAAACAAATGAAAAAAATATTCTCAATTTAAAAAATTTCTATGATGAAAATAATGTTGAATGTTTAATCTTCAGTTTCAACAAAAACTTTGAGGAAATAATTAATATTTCAGATGTTTGTATAACTAGATCAGGTGCTTCAACTTTAGCTGAATTATCTTTATTAAACATACCATTTATTGCAGTGCCACTACCAAACTCTAAGGACAATCATCAATTTGAAAATGCTTTATTTTATAAAGAAAAAGAATGTTGTTGGATACTTAATCAAGAGACATTTGAGGAAAATATAGAGCAACTTTTAACCAATATATTATCTAATAATTCTGAATTTTTACAAAAAAAGGAAAATTTAAAAAAATTAAATTACAAAAATACTTGGACTAATGTAAATCAAAAAATATTAAATATAATTAATGAAAATTGAATTAGCAAAAACTGAGGTTATTCACTTCATTGGCATCGGTGGTATTGGCATGAGTGGACTTTCTTTAATTATGAAAGGTAAAGGATTTAAAGTGCAAGGTAGTGACTTATCATCAAATAAAAATATAGATAGATTGAAAAAAGAAAAAATAAAAGTTTTTATTGGTCAAAAAAAACAAAATTTAAAGAATGCAACAATAGCAGTCATTTCCTCAGCAATAAAAAAAAATAATTCAGAATACATTGAAGCTAGAAGAAAAAAACTTCCAATTATTACCAGAGGAAGAATGTTAGCTCATATTGTTTCTCTTATGAAAAATATTGTTGTAGTTGGTTCACATGGCAAGACCACAACAACTTCTTTAATTACCTCAATACTGCAAAAAACTAAATTAGATCCAACAATTATTAATGGAGGGGTAATAAATTCTATCAAAAATACTGCTAAATTAGGAAAGAGTGATTGGACAGTTTTAGAAGCAGATGAATCTGATGGAAGTTTCCTTCATATACCTCCTACTTATTCAATTATAACAAATATAGACAGAGAGCATATGGATTTTTACAAATCTATGGATGACTTAGAGAAATATTTTATTGATTTTATAAAAAAAGTTCCTTCTTTTGGAAAATCATTTATTTGTTTAGATGACCCTGTAAATAATAAGATAATTAAAAGATTAAGGAATAGAAATTTTTATACCTATGGACTTAATCCAAAATCAAATTTTTTTATTAAGAATATCAATCAAAATAAAAATTTTACAGAATTTGATATATTAGTAAATGTCCCAAATAAGAAAAAAATAAAAATCAAAAAAATAAGAATACCATTACTGGGTATTCATAATGTAAGAAATTCTGTTGCAGCTACTGCAGTCGCAATTACTATTGGTATTTCAATTTCTGATATAAAAAAAGGATTAAAAAATTTTAAAGGTGTTCAAAGAAGATTTAATAAAATATTTACTTACAACAACATTGATTTTTATGATGATTACGCTCATCATCCAACTGAAATAAAAGTAGTTTTGGATGGTGTAAATAAAGTTTATAAAGATTATGAGATAGTTTGTATTTTTCAACCACATAGAGTGTCAAGACTTAAAGATTTGAGAAAAGAATTCTCTTCTGCATTTAAGAATGCAGATATTGTTGTTTTATGCCCTGTATATTCAGCGGGAGAAAAAATAAAGTTAGGGTTTAATTATATAAATTTTGCTAAGGAGATAATAAAAAATTCAAAAGTAAAATTATTCTTAGTAAATGATAATTTTCAACTGGCTAAATTTATAAAAAGAAATATGAGTGGAAAAAAAATTGTAGTTGGAATGGGTGCAGGTTCCATCTCTAATTGGATGAGGGAACTCCCCAAATTAATATAATGAAATTAGATCAACTAAAAACATTGTTTGGAGAATTTGATGAAAATGTAAGATTTGAGCACGATCTTAAAAAAAAAAATTGGTTTAATATTGGCGGAAAAACAAAAGTTTTTTTTAAAGCTAACAATCTTCAAGAACTGATTAAATTTTTAAAAATAGTAAATAATCAGGAAAAAATATTTATTCTTGGAGCAGGTTCTAACACTTTAATATCTGATGATTTATTTGATGGTATAGTTATAAAATTAGGAAAAAATTTTAATAACATCTCACTTCTTGGAGATGATGTGATAATTGCTGGCAGCGCTGTGACTGATAAGTCTTTATCAGACTTTGCTGTAAAAAATAGTCTCAGCGGATTTGAGTTTTTATCATGTATACCAGGCACAATAGGAGGTGGAATTAGAATGAATGCAGGTTGTTTCAATAAAGAATTTAAAGATATATTGATATCAGTTCAAGCAATCGATAAATCTGGGAATATCATTACTATCCCAAGTAGAGAAATAAAATTTGAGTACAGAAAAAATAACTTATCCGATAATTTAATTTTTTTAAGCGCTTCATTTAAAGGGTCAAAATCTAGTCCTTCTCGAATAAAAAATGAAATTGAGAATTTAGTAAAAAAAAAAGAAAAAGCACAACCTACTCGAATTAAAACTAGCGGAAGCACTTTTAAAAACCCTAAATCTCAAACAAATAAGAAAGTTTGGGAGTTAATTAAAGAGTCAGTTCCTTTAAACAAAAGTTTTGGTGACGCATGTATTTCAGAAAAACATTGTAATTTTTTTGTAAATAAGGGTAGCGCTTCTTTTAATGACATGAACAATTTAATTGAATTC
Organism: uncultured Pelagibacteraceae bacterium; assembly: GCA_902612325.1. Lineage (GTDB taxonomy): Bacteria > Pseudomonadota > Alphaproteobacteria > Pelagibacterales > Pelagibacteraceae > Pelagibacter. Next base: position 248,034 of record CACMDB010000001.1, read on the forward strand.
GTATCAAAAGAGGTTTTAGAAAAAACCGGTATAAAATTAGAAAAAGAAATTAAGATTTTAAAATAAATTGAAAAAAATATTAATAATTTCAGGTGGTATTTCAAAAGAAAGAGCAATCAGCCTTGATACTGGAAGACAAGTAGCTAAGGAATTAAAAAAAAATGATTATTTGGTAAAAATAACTGAGCCAAATTTTCAATTATTTGATGTTATTAAAAAATTCAAACCAAACAAAATTTTCAACGCTTTACATGGTCAGTTTGGTGAGGATGGTTATATCCAAACAATATTAGAGAGATTTAAAATTCCTTATACTCATTCAGGTGTGATTTCATCATCAGTAGCAATGGATAAAGTGTTATCAAAAAAGATTTTTATAAAGAACAAAATATTGACTCCAAAATTCCTCACCTTTTCTTTCGGCAAAGATAAAAAAAATATTGTTAGAACTATTGAAAAAAAACTTCGATTTCCAGTCGTGATAAAACCAATCAATGAGGGTTCAAGCGTAAATGTATATATATGTACAAGAAAAGATATCAAAAAAAAATTGAAGTATTTAGAAGATTATAAAAAAATAATTATTGAAGAATTTATACCCGGTAGAGAGATTCAGGCTGCAATGATTGGCTCCAAAAAACTGGGTGCAATTGAATTAAAACCAAAAAGAAAATTTTATGATTATCAAGCAAAATATAATCCAAAAGCAAAAACGGAACATATTATACCAGTGGATTTACCAAAAAAAAAATATGAGCAAATAATGAAAATTTCTTCCAAAGCACACAGTTTAATAGGTTGTCGAGGAGTTACTCGTTCAGATTTCAAATATTACAGGGGTAAGTTTTATCTTTTAGAAATTAATACTCAGCCAGGAATGACAAAACTTTCTTTAGTGCCTGAGATTGCTGCATTTCGTGGTATAAGTTTTATTAAACTTATTGAATTAATTTTAAAAGATGCTTCAACAAATAAATAAGAAAATTATTTTATATATTTCTTTGGTAATCATTCTTGGCACTTTAAATAACAAAAATTTGAAAAATTTTGATTTTCCTAAAATTAATATGATTGATATAGAAGGAATAGAATTTAATGAAAATGAATTTTTCAAAATCTCGAACTTAATAAAATTAAATAATCTATTCTCTATTCAAAAATCCCAAATAAAAGAAATATTAAATTCTAATAATTTGATTGAAGAATATGAAGTATTTAAAAGATATCCATCATCTCTTGAAATCAAGATTAAAAAAACAAATTTTTTAGCATCTACGAACATAAATGGAAAAAATTATTTAGTTGGATCTAATGGAAAATTCATTAATACAAAAGACTACTCAAAAAATTTACCTTTTGTTTTTGGAAATTTTGAAACAGAAAAATTTTTAAAATTTAAAGATATTATTCTTCAAACTAAATTAAAATATAATAAAATTAAAAATTTTTACTATTTTCCCTCAGGGAGATGGGATATTGAAATGACCTCAGGAGTTTTAATTAAATTACCAATTACAGAAATAAAAGAGTCATTAAATTTATCAATTGATTTACTTGATGATATAGAATTTAGTAATATAAAAATTTTGGATATGCGTCAAAAAAATCAAATTGTTATAAATGACTAACAAAGTAGATTTCCAAACATATCTTTATTTAAATCATAATCAATTTATTATTTATGTTGCTGAAATTTTAACAAATCAGAAAATTTATTCTGAAAAATTAACAATAGAAGAAAATTCTTCAGAATTAAAATTTAGTAAAATGGATGAATTTTTAGATTCTAACATATTAAAAATTGAAAAAAAATTAAATAGTTTTATTAAAGACGTATATGTCATTTTAGATAGTAAGGAATTTCACTCAATAAAATTGTCAATCAAAAAAGATAATAATGGAAATCCTTTAAACTCAGAGACTTTAATTCATCCATTAATTGATTTAAAAAATTTATGTCAATCGAACTTACAAAATAAAAAGATTATACATTTTCTTGTCGAAAAATACTTGATTGACAATAAATTTTATACAACTTTACCAGAAAATGTTAATTGTAATATTTTTTCTTTAGATACAGAATTTATCTGTCTTTCAAAAAATTTAATTGAAAATATAGAAAAGATTTTAAAAAAATATCATATTTCTTTAAATCAAATTTTAAGTGCTAGTTATGTAGAAAAATTTAAAGATAATACAGATAATACTATTTTTACAACAGCTAGTAGAATTATTTCAGGCTACAATAGCAATGAGGTTTTGCTAACTGGTAAAATTACTAAAAAACAGGGTTTTTTTGAAAGATTCTTTAATTTTTTTAATTAATTAGTATTTTATCGTAATATTTGTTGTTTTCAGTTTTTTTCTCAACCCATTAAAAGTTTAATTATGTCATTGTTAAGTCAAAAAACTTTAAAAAAAACAGCAACTTTTAGTGGAGTTGGACTCCATAGTGGTAAGTTCTCCAAAGTATTAATAAAACCCTCTGAGCCAAATACAGGAATTGTTTTTAAAAGAGTAGATTTAAAGGCAAACAATATTGTCTACCCAAGTTTCACTAACGTAACTAATACATTATTAAATACAACTATATCTAACGAGCACGGAGTAAAAGTATCAACAATTGAACATTTAATGGGTGCTTTATTTGGATTGGGGATTGATAATGCACTGGTAGAAATAAATAATGAAGAAGTTCCAATTTTAGACGGTTCAGCAAAAGAATTTATAGAAGTTTTGAAAAGTTGTGGATTAGAAAAAAGCAACGCGCCTATAAAGATAATTAAGATACAAAAAAAAATATCGTATCATCACGGAGAGAAATTTATTTCCATAGAGCCTTCCAAGTTAAGTTTGGATATTAATTTTAAGTTGAAATTTGAGGATTGTTTGATTGGAAATCAAGAAAATAAAATAAATGTGTACGAAGATGATTTAGCAGATATTTTTAATTCAAGAACATTTTGTTTATTCGACGATGTAGAAAAAATTAAAGAAAAAGGACTTGCAAAAGGTGGTAGTTTGGATAATGCAATCGTTGTTAAGGGTAACGAAATCCTAAATTCTGAAAAGCTTAGAAATTCCAAAGAATTTGTAAATCATAAAATATTAGATTGTATTGGAGATTTATACACAAGCGGATATAGAATAATTGGTAGCATAAATTGTTCTCAAGGTGGTCATTTTTTAACTAACAAGTTGTTAAAGAAAGTGTTTGAAAATAAAGAAAACTTTTCAATAATTGAGATTCAAGAAAGAAACCTTCCGCATACAATTCTAAATAAAACCTTATTAAGATCGATTGCCTAAGATATATTGATCTTTGAAATTCTCATCTAAGTCTGTATAAAATAGATATGTTTAGGTTAAAGATTTTAATTTTAATCATAATTTGTATTTCACTTGGTTCGTGCTCTAAAGAACCAATAAAAAAATCAATAATTAAAGAAAAAAGTTTAGAACTTCAAGTAAAAGAAGCTTACGAAGAGGGAATGGAAGCATTTAACGAAGGTGATGTTTTGTTTGCTGCAAAAAAATTTAATGAGGCAGAAATATTATTTCCACAAGCAGACTCAGCTCCTCAATCAGCATTAATGGCTGCATATTCTTATTATACCCAAGACTATTATGGTGACGCTATAGCTGAATTAGAAAGATTTTTAAAAGTATACCCTTCTCATAAGAATTTAGTATATGTATATTATTTATTAGCGATCTGTTATTATGAGCAAATTGTTGACGAAAAAAAAGATTTACAATCAATTGTAAATGCAAAAAAAAATTTTAATATAATTCTTAATGACTACCCTAACACTGAATACGCGATTGATTCAGAATTTAAAATAGATTTGATAAATGATATTCTTGCAGCAAAAGAAATGTACCTAGGAAGATATTATTTTGATAAAAAAAAATGGATCCCTGCAATTAATAGATTTAGAAAAATAGTTGATAATTATGATACCACGATTTATGCACAAGAAGCGTTACATAGATTGGTTGAAGTACATTATACAATTGGTTTAATCAATGAAGCTGAAAAATATGCTCAATTATTGGGATATAATTATCAATCGTCAAAATGGTATGAAAATTCATATAGTTTATTTAACAAAAATTATGAAAAAAGAAAAAAAGAGAAATTTAAAAAAGATAAGAAAAAAAGCGGAGGTCTTATTAAAAAATTTAAAACTCTTTTAGAATGAGATGTATAAAAATAAAATCAAAAAAAAATATAATGAAAAAATTCAAAATTTAGTAAAACTAAATAAACATTACTATGATTTAAGTGAGCCTTTAGTGAATGATCATGAATATGATCAAATTAAAGCAGAAATATTAACTCTAGAAAAGAAATATAATTTTTTAAAAAGTGAAAACTCACCCTCCAAAACTGTGGGTTTTAAACCATCTAAAACTTTTAAAAAAGTTTTTCATAGAGTTCCAATGCTTTCACTCTCTAATGCGTTTGATGAGGAGGATCTGATAAATTTTGAAAAAAAGATTAATAATTTTTTAGACCAAAAAAGCTCTAATGAATTAGAATATAGTGCAGAACCTAAGATTGATGGTATTTCTGCCTCGTTAATTTTTGAAAAAGGAAAATTTGTAATGGGACTTTCTAGGGGTGACGGTAAAGAAGGAGAAGATATTACAAATAATTTAATGACAATTGATGATATTCCTAAAAATATCTCAGCTAAAAATTTTCCTAATGAAATAGATATTCGGGGTGAGGTATTTATTCAAAATAATGATTTTGAAAATCTTAAAGACAAGTTTGCTAACCCAAGAAATGCTGCATCTGGATCATTACGACAAAAAAATCCACAAGATACAAAGAAAATTCCATTAAAATTTATTGCTTATACATTCGGGTATGTAAATCATATGGAAATAAAAAATCAAAGCAACTACTTAAAACAATTAAGTGAGTGGGGTTTTAAAACAAATCCATTTAACAAAACTATAAAAGGTATCAAAAATTTAATGAAAAATTATCACGAAATAGAAAAAAAAAGGAATGACATTAATTTTGATATTGATGGTATTGTTTATAAAGTAAACAGTTTTGATTTACAAAAACGCTTAGGTAATGTTGCAAATTCTCCCCGTTGGGCTATTGCACACAAATTTTCTGCTAATAAAGGCATTTCAATGATCTTAAATATTGAGATTCAAGTTGGTAGAACAGGGGCATTGACACCTGTTGCAAAAATAAAACCAATCAATATTGGTGGTGTAGTAGTATCTAATGCAACACTTCATAACGAGGATGAAATTATTAGAAAAGATATAAGAATAGGAGATATAGTTGTTGTTGAGAGGGCAGGAGACGTAATTCCACATATTATAGAAGTAGATTTAAAAAAAAGAAAAAAAAATTCAAAAAAATATATTTTCCCACTTAAATGCCCTTCTTGTGGAGCCAAAACAATCAAAGAATACAATTCTGTTACAAAAAAAAATGATGCAGTAAGAAGATGTTCAAGTGAGGGATACGAATGTGATAAGATGACGATAGAAAAAATTAAACATTTTGTATCGAAAGAGGCTTTTAATATTGATGGTTTCGGCAAAAAAATTGTAGAAAATTTTTGGAAAATGAAAATGATTAAATTACCACAAGATATTTTTGTTTTGAATTACGAAAAAATACAAACAATGGATGGATGGGGAAAACAATCTGTTGCTAATTTAAAATACTCAATTGAAGAAAAGAAAAATATTTCTTTTGAAAAATTTATATATGCTCTTGGGATAAGACATATTGGTTTCGAAAATGCTAAATTGATTGCAAAAACACTCAAAAGTCCTGAAAATTTTATAAATCTTTCCAAAGAAAATAAAATTGATGATTTAATAAATATGGATGGGATTGGTGAAACTCAAATAACTTCTTTGAAAAAATTTTTTTTGAATAAGACTAATTTAAAGGTAATTCAAGATCTTCAAAAAATTTTAAAAATCAAGAAAACAATAGAAAATAAAAATGATGGAGTATTAAGTGATAAGATATTTATGTTTACCGGAAAATTAACCGGTATGAGTAGAGCAGAAGCAAAATCCTTAATAGAAAAAAATTCAGGAACAATAGTAAGTAATGTTTCAAAAAAACTTGATTATCTGATAATTGGAGAGAAACCGACTAAACGTAAAGTTGATGCTGCAAAAAAGCTAAAAATTAAAATTATAAATCAATCAGAATTACATAAATTATTGCATAAAAGTAGCTAACCATCTTTTTTCATTTGGATTCAAATATTTATGAAGTTTTGTGTAAATATCTAAATTATATCTCCAAAGGTAATTTTTTTCATCATTTGTTAATAAATCAAAATTTATTAAATCTTTATCAATTGGAGCTAGAGTTAAATTTTCAAAGTACATATTATTCTTATTTTTTTTAACATAAATCAAATTTTCTATACGTATTCCGAATTCATTTTTCTTATAATAACCTGGTTCATTGCTCAAAATCATTCCTTCACGTAATTTTACCTTATTTAATTTGGATATTCCTTGTGGGCCCTCATGCACATTTAAAAAAAAGCCTACACCATGTCCAGTTCCATGTTGATAATCTAAATTGATCTCTTTTAAAAATTTTCTTGCTCTAATATCTATTAGATTTCCAGAGGAATATTTTTTTAAATTAGATTTTACAACTGCAATATGACCTTTTAAAACTCGTGTGAAAATATTCTTTATATTCTTTTTGGGTTTTGAGAAACAAATTGTTCTAGTCACATCCGTTGTGCCATATTTGTATTGTCCACCAGAATCACATAATAAAATATCTTTTTTATTAATTTTTTTTGTATTTTTTTTTGTTGCTCTATAATGAACAATAGCGCCATTCCCCCCGGTGCCAGCAATAGTATTAAAACTTGGATATAAATACTCTTTATTTTTTTTTCTAAAATTTTCTAATTTATTTTGTGCTTCAAACTCAGTAATTTTTTTTTTGTTAATATTTTTGATCCAATGAATAAATTTTGTCAATGCAACACCATCAAAAACATGACTTTTTAACATATTTTTGATTTCTGTTTTGTTTTTTAATGATTTAAGTAAATAAATTGGATCATCTTTTTTTAAAATTTGAAATTTTTCTTTAATTAAATTTTCAAAATAAATTGAGCAAGTGTTTCTATCAATTATAATTTTTTTACCTTTAAGATTGAAAATAAATTCATTAAAATTCTTTGGTTCAATTATTTGATTAAATTTTAATTTTTTTTCCTTAATTAACCTTGAAACTTTTTTTTTATTAGTAATTATGTAAAAACTATTTTTATTATCTATGATTAAGTGACAATTAGGAATGGGACTATTTGGATTGTCATGTCCTCTTATATTAAGAAGCCATGCAACATTTTCAGGTGCTGTGATAAATAAATAATTTGATCTATTTTTGTTTAAGTATTTTCTTATTTTTGTTATTTTAGTTTTGTAGTTTTCCCCAACTATTTTGTTATTAAGAGAATAAAAAGGTTTATTTAATTTAACTTTACGTTGATGTATTTGATCAATTAAATTTGAGTCAATACTTTTTATTTTGTTATTCTTATGAAAAAACTTCTTTATTTGTATAGATGTAAAAAACTTTGGGTCAAAACCTATTGACAAATTTTTGAACAAATTACAATTAATAATTTTGTGTAAATCTATAATTTGAAAGTTTTTACCTGCCTCTTTTTTTGCTTGGATAGTGTATCTCCCATCAACAAATAAATAGTTTTTATTTTTCAGAATGATTGAATAACCAGCAGAGCCTGAAAAGTTTGAGATAGCTTTAAGCCTATCATTTTCAGAGTATTCTGAGAAAAATTCGTCATTTTTGGGAATAATATATCCATCTATATTGTATTTCTTAAATTTACTTACTAGTTTGTTTATTCGATTATTAATCATTTAATTCTTTTTTGATATCTTAACCATCCAGGACTATTTATATTGTTTTCATTTTCAGCATCTTGATTAAATTCAAATTCTTCTATCTCCTCTTTGGTTTCATCAAAAAATGAATTTTTTTCTAAATATTTATCTGGTAGTTCGTCAATAAATCTTGACGCCATACTATCTATCCAATCACCCTGGTAAAACCTATTCATCGAAAAAGATACTACTACTTTTTTTTTAGCTCTAGTTAAACCGACATAGGCCAGTCTTCTTTCTTCCTCTAAACCACTTTGACCCTTTTCTTCGATAGACTTTTGGTGGGGAAAAAGTCCTTCTTCCCAACCAGGTAAAAAAATTACATCAAACTCAAGACCTTTTGCAGCATGCATAGTCATCATATTTACTTTTTCACCATCCCATTCTTGATCAATTGAAGTTGCTAGTGAAACATGATCTAAAAAACTTTCTAGATTATCAAATTCTTTCATCGCGCTTAATAATTCTTTTATATTTTCAAGTCTATTCTCATTTTCTAGATCTTTTTTATTTTTAAGCATTGCTGAGTATCCAGATTCATCAAGAATAGTTTGTAATAATTTAACATGACTCATTTTTTTTATTTTTAGATCATTTCTCCATTTTGAAATTAAATCTAAAAAGGACATTAAACCAATTTTAGCTTTAGGTTTGATCAAGTTTTCATTTATCATCTTTCGAGATGAAATTTCTAAACAATCTTTTTGTCTTTTTGCAAATTCATGAATACTTTTTATAGAACTATCACCAATCGATCGCTTTGGATTATTAACAATTCTTTCAAAAGCTAGATCATCTTTTTCTTGATAAACTAATCTTAAATAGGCAACACAATCTTTTATTTCGGCTCTTTCATAAAATTTTATCCCTCCCAAAATTCTATATGGTAAACCAATTTTTAAGAATCTTTCTTCAAATTCCCTAGTCTGAAATATTGCTCTCACAAGAATAGTAATATTGTTAAATGAATATTCTTTCTTTATTTTTTCAATTTCATCTGAAATACCAATTGCTTCATCTTTTCCATTTTTGTAACAATTTAATTTGACTAGCTCACCTTCTTGCAATGTTGTTTTTAATGTTTTTCCAACCCTATTTTCATTATTTGCTATCAAGCTTGATGCTACTGCAAGGATATTTTCAGTGGATCTATAATTCTCCTCCAGTCTTATTATTTTTGTATTTTCATAAACTTGATCAAATTCTAAAAAATTTTTTATTTCTGCTCCTCTCCAACTATAAATCGATTGATCGTCATCTCCTACGCAGCATATATTTTTATTTTTTTCTGAAAGCAATTTAAGCCATTTACTTTGTATAAAATTTGTATCTTGATATTCGTCAACTAGGATATATTTAAAATTTTTTGAGTAAATTTCTCTTAAATCTTTATTTTTTTCAAGGATCTTGACTACATGAAGAATTAGATCACCAAAGTCACAAGAGTTTAAATCAATTAATTTTTGTTGATAAATCTTATAAATTGGTAATATAGTTTTTTCATAAATATCTTTTTGATTGATTATAACTTCACTAGGATAAAATCCCTTATTTTTCCACTTATCAATAATAGCTAGAAGATATCTTGGAGCTAATTGTTTAATATCAACATTTTCTGCTTTACATATATTTTTAATCAGTCTTGTTTGGTCATCAGTATCTATTATTGTGAAATTTGAATTAAGATTAACCGCTGGAGCATGTTTTCTTAAAAGTTTTGCGCAAATAGAGTGAAAAGTTCCAAGCCATGATAAACCTGTTGCTGAGGAGCCTAATATTTTGCTAACCCTAGTTTGCATTTCTTTGGCAGCTTTGTTAGTGAATGTTACTGCTAGTATTTGGTTAGGATAAGCTTTTTTCTCTTTGATTATATTTGCTATTCTTGTTGTAAGTACTTTAGTTTTTCCAGAGCCAGCACCAGCCACGATTAAAAGAGGTCCATCAAGATGTGTAACAGCCTCTTTTTGAGCTTTATTGAGATTTTTTAAATAATCAGAGTTTAACATTTTTTATTTTAAATTATAACTTGTTTCAATTTATATGAGAAAACAAAATTTATTATCTAAAAAAATTGGAAAACAAATTCTTTCTATAAATAATTTATTAGAGAGTTATTTCAATAGTTTAAGACGCTTCATATTAGACGCTAAAAGATTAAGGTTTGATAAGAATAATAAAGTTTTTTTAGTTATCGTTTCAATTATATTTTTGACACTTGTGTATTTTTTAATCCCCACTGCTTACAATAAAGAATTGATTCAAAATGAAATTAAGAATCAACTTCTTCAAAAATACAATATAAGTATAAAATACGATAACGAAATACGATATAATTTTTTTCCCAAACCACATTTTAGTTCAAAAAATTTATTAATATTTAATGATCAAAAAAAAATTGGAGAAGTAAAAAAATTTAAAATTTTCATTAATTTTAATAATTTTTTAAAATTTAATCAAATTCAAACACAGGACGTAATTCTTGATAAAGTTGATTTTAACATAAAAAACTCTGATTTAAGTTTTTTTACAAATCTTCTTAAAACAGAGCCAAACAGAAATAAAATAAAAATTAAAAGAAGCAATATTTTTTTTACGAATAAAGACGATGAAGTTTTATTTATCAATCAAATAAATGATAGCCAAATTTATTATGATCTTAAAAATTTGAAAAATATTTTCGTTTCAAAAAGTAAAGTTTTTAATGTTCCTTATAAGTTAACTATTGGAAATGATAAATTGAATGAAATTTTAGATTTTGAATTCGTTTCCAAAAAACTTGTTTTAAAAATTGAAAATGAAACAGATTATAAAAAAAAAAATGATACTGGAAATTTGAAAATAAGTTTTAAAAATAAAAATAATACTTTTAAATATCAAATTAATCAAAATACTTTAGATATTACATCAAAAGATAATAATAGAATTTTTAAAGGGTTAATAGAATTTAAGCCATTTTATCTAGTTTCAAATTTTAAATATCAAACTTTTCGAATTAAAGATCTTTTAGAAAACCCTTTTTTTATGGAAATTTTAAGGTCTCAAATTTTAAATAATAAAAATCTTAATGCCAAAATAAATTTTGATGTAAAAGATGTATATGACTTTGATAGATTTTCAGATCTATCATTAAAATTGAAAATAGAAGAGGGAAATTATAATTTTTCAAATTCTAATATAATTTGGA
>CACMDB010000002.1 GCA_902612325.1 uncultured Pelagibacteraceae bacterium
TTAAAAAAAATATCAATAGATAATCCTTTTTTAACTAAAGATTTTGCTAAACTTAATCCAGTTAATCCACCACCTAGAATACAAAGTTTCATATTAATTTTTAATTTTAACAATAAAAATTAGATGATACAAAGTGGTAAATTTGATTCATCTGATATGGATATAAAAAAACTATCAAACACAGCTCTAACATTCATTACAAATAGATTAATTGAAATTTTTGGTATTTGTGTTCTTTTAATGGGGTTTTTAATTTTAATTGCCTTAATTTCATACTCTCCAGAAGACCCAAATTTTATTTTCCCAGAAAATACTATTATAAAAAATATTTTAGGTTATCAGGGAAGTGTTACTTCAGACTTTATTTTCCAATCTGTAGGCTTAATAGGTTACTTATTGCCTATAACTTATATAATCACAGGCATAAATATTTTTAGAAAAAAAGAGATTTTAGTAATTATTGAAAATACTTTTTTTATAACGATTTATGCATTATTTGGATCTTTGTTTTTCTCAAAATTTTACTCAGAAAATTTTTCACTTTATATTAATGGTAGCGGTGGGTTTGTTGGTAATTATTTATCAGAAAACTTTTTCGTAAATTCATTAAATCGATATGAAGATTTTTCATACTATTTACTTCTCCTATTCACTCTTCTCTTTTTCATTTTAAGTATAAATTTTAATTTAAAAAATTTTATTTTAAGTATTAAAAAAATATCAGATTTTATATTTAGAAAAAGTTCTAAAAACTATACAAGCAAAGATGAACTTATAGACGAATTTATTCCTCAAGATGAAATAAAAGATATTTTACAAGAAGATTTACCATTTATTAAAGCTGAAAATAATAGGTCTTTAAAAACCAAATTTTCTCTTCCATCAATCGATCTATTAAAAACACCAACAAAAAAAGAAAGAGAAAGCATAAATAAAAATGAGAGTAATAATCCAGAATTTTTAGAAAAAATCCTTTTAGATTTTGGTGTTAATGGAAAGATTAAAAAAGTTAGTCATGGCCCAGTAGTTACTTTAAATGAATTTGAACCCGCTGCTGGTATCAAAGTTTCTAAAATAATCAATCTATCTGACGACATTGCAAGAAATACAAGCTCAGAGTCAGCACGTATAGCCACCATTCCAGGAAGTAATACCATAGGTATAGAACTTCCAAATTTAAATAGAGAGAACGTATATCTCAGTGAAATTTTAGATAATTCAAACTTTAAAAAGAAAGAAGTCAAATTACCTATTGCTTTAGGAAAAAATATTTCTGGTACTCCAATTATTGGAGACTTGTCCGCAATGCCTCATTTGCTTATTGCTGGTACCACGGGCTCAGGAAAATCTGTTTGTATAAATACAATTATTTTGTCTCTTCTTTACAAGCATGCTCCAGAAAGATGTAAATTTATTTTAATTGATCCTAAGATGTTGGAACTTTCTACTTACGAAGGTATTCCTCATCTACTTTGCCCAGTCATCACTGAGGCCAAAAAGGCTGCATCAGTTCTCGGTTGGGTGGTAAAAGAAATGGAAAGCAGATATAGGCTAATGACCAAAGAAGGAGTGAGAAATATTGATGGTTATAATTCAAAACACAAATTACCGATGCCTTACATAGTAGTGGTGGTTGATGAGATGTCTGATTTGATGTTGGTAGCAGGAAAAGAAATTGAAAATTATATTCAAAAATTATCACAAATGGCTAGAGCTGCTGGTATTCATATTATTATGGCTACTCAAAGGCCCAGCGTTGATGTGATTACAGGTACGATTAAAGCAAATTTTCCAACCAGAATTTCTTTTCAAGTCACCTCTAAAATAGATAGTAGAACAATTTTAGGCGAACAAGGAGCTGAGCAATTGTTGGGAAAAGGCGATATGCTATATATGTCATCTGCAAATAGAATTGTAAGAATTCATGCTCCATTCGTCTCAGACACGGAAATAGAAAAAATTAATAACTTTTTAAGATCTCAAGCAGAACCCGACTATGTAGACGAAATATTGAACTTTGCTGATGAAAAAGAATTGAATGAATCAAAAAATCAAGGTGAAAAAGATGAATTATATCAAACTGCTGTTGAAATAATTAAATCAGAGGGAAAAGCTTCAACTTCGTTTTTACAAAGAAAACTTCAAATTGGATATAATCGTGCTGCAAGAATAATTGATATGATGGAGACTGAGGGAATAGTTAGTAAAGCAAATCATGTTGGAAAAAGAGATGTTCTTAAATGAAAAAGTTGCTTTTTCTTATAATTTATCTATCGTTAATTTCTAGTGTCTCAGCATCAATAAAAGAAAATATAATTGAGAAATTCACGAATATCGAAAATTTATCATTCGACTTTGAGCAAAATATAAATGGCAAAATTGAAAATGGAAACTGTGTAATTGAGTATCCAAAAAAAATTTATTGTAAATACAATTTAAACAATCAGAAAGTTTTGGTTGCAGATGGAAAATCATTAGTTATTAAAACATTAAGTAGTTATTACTTTTATCCACTTGAAAAAACTCCTCTAGATACAATTCTCAATAAAGAATATTTAGTAAAAAAAATAAAAAATTTAGATCAAAGGGAAGTAAGTGATGATTTTATAAACTTTAATTTTACAGAAAATGAAAATGAGATTAATCTATTTTTTGATAAAAAAACTTATAACTTAATTGGATGGCAAACAGTAGATATTTATCAAAATGTAAGTATTACCTATCTTTCTTCCATTAAAAGAAATCAAAAATTAAAAAAGGAAATATTTAAACTTCCACAACAAAACTAGCTTAAATTACGACTGTTTCAGTTTTAAAAACTTTCATACCTCGTGCAATATAATTATTTAATGCATTTTTATGATCTAATGAACACGTATGGACCCAAACTCTTTTGGGTTTTTCTTTAAAAGAATTTTTAATAGCTGCTGATAATAAATATGAACCTAATTTTTTATTTTGATATTCTTCCAATAAACCCAGATAAGCAATCTCAACTTCATTTTTGTCTGTATGTATGATTAATTCAAAATAACCTGCTAATTCATCCCCATCTTTTAATATATATGTCTTAACTTTTTTGTCAGAAACATAGTCCAGCCATTGTTTTTCACTCCACACTAATCGGTCAACCCAATGATGACTTTTACCAATATTTTTATAAAAAAATTTATTTAACTGAAAATCAACCGGATCGACTAAATTTATTGAATAGCGGTCTGATAAATTTGAAGAATCTTTTAAATCTTTTAAATAAGATATTTCTAAATAATTTCTCTCGATCTTCTTGTTCACTGCACCATCTTACCTACTGGTTCACCACCAAATAAATGAAAATGAAGGTGAGGTACTTCTTGACCACCATGTTCATTAATATTTGCTAAAGCTCTATATCCTTTACCTGTATCAACTGAAATACCAAGTTTCTTTGCTACTATATTGATACCTTTTAATAATCCCACCATCTCATCTGAAGAGGCATTGTTACTAAAATCATCTAAATCTATGTAATTTCCTTTCGGAATTACAAGTGCGTGAATTTTTTTTTGAGGATTTATATCATAAAAAGACAATACAAACTCATCTTCATAAATTTTTTTACAAGGGATTTCACCTCTTAAAATTTTTGCAAAAATGTTATTGTCATCATATGTCATTTTAAAACTTCAAGCTCTTCATTTATACTTGTTATTTTTCCACCTTTTAAATTTGCATCAACAATTGCACATTCGTAATATGCAAAAGATGTTTCTTCCGCTATTTGTTTCATTTCTAAACATTTAGACTTACTCTTAACCAATAAATGTTCGTTTAATTGAGGAGGATCACCTAAATACATCATTAGAGCTATAACTTCACTCTGTCTTTCAAAATCAGATGCTTCCTCTAATTGAGTAACCCTGTCAGCAACACCTATCTCAAAATTTGTGAAAGCAACATAACCCTTATAAAGTCCATAACAAATTAATAAAATTACAATATATTTTATTTTACTCATTTGATTTTTTTCTTTTTTCTAACTCTTTCTCGATTTCTTCAATTTTAATATTATTTGCCTCAAGATAAATTATCAAATGATAAAATACATCAGCAGCTTCATGTATTTTATTAGTATCTTTTTCTACCGCATCAATAAGTTCATTTATTTCCTCTAGAACTTTTGATTTGCTGAGTGATTTATCTGATAATAATTTATTAGTATAAGATCCATCAACTGGCTTTTCTTTTCTTTCACGCGCGAGCTTAAATAAATTTTCAAGTGTACTTAACATACTAAATTCTAACAGGAATTCCTTTTGAGTCCAAATATTCCTTGGCTTCTTTAACAGAATGTTTTCCATAGTGAAATATTGAGGCTGCTAAAACTGCACTTGCATTTCCTAATTTAATTCCATCAACCAAATGATCTAGGTTACCAACACCTCCTGAGGCAATTAAAGGTATATTAACTTTTGATGCAATATTATTCATTAACTCAACATCATAACCTATTTGTGTTCCATCTCTATCCATAGAGGTCACAAGTAATTCTCCTGCCCCATTATCTTCCATTTTTTTGACGTACTCTAAAGCATCAAGACCACTATTGTTTCTCCCTCCATGGGTAAATATTTCCCACTTATCTCCATTTTTCTTTGCATCAATTGCAACAACAATACATTGTGAACCAAACTTCTTTGAACTTTCTAAAACAACTTTTGGATTTTCAACAGCTGCGGTATTAATAGAAACTTTATCTGCACCACAATTTAATAATTTATTTATGTCCTCTATACTTCTTACGCCACCACCGACAGTTAAAGGAACAAAGCATTTTTTCGATGTTCTCTCAACTACATCATAAATTGTATCTCTATTTTCATTGGAAGCAGTAATATCTAAAAAACAAATTTCATCTGCACCGCCATCAGAATAAATTTTTGCTTGTTCAACTGGATCACCTGCATCTTTTAAATCAACAAAGTTTATACCTTTAACGACACGTCCATTCTTGACATCTAAACAAGGAATTATTCTATTTTTAAGCATCTTCTTTAACCAGTTCCTCTAATTTAATATCTCCATCATAAATAGCTTTACCGACTATTATACCTTCAATATTTTTCAAAGTTTTAGCTTTTTTAATGTCATCCATTGATGACACACCACCTGAAATAATCACAGGACAATTTGATTTCTCCGCAACTTTTGAAGTCTCTTCAAAATTTGGGCTTTGCTTCATACCATCTCGGTTGATATCTGTATAAATCAATCTACTAATACCATAACCATTTACTTCTTTTAAATAATCTAGAGTTAATTGATTAGAATTTTCCTGCCAACCAGATACGGATAAATATCCATCTTTGGCATCTAACCCCAAAGCAATTTTGTTTGGAAATTTTACACATGCTTCTTTTAAAAAATTTTTATCTTTTATTACAGCACTACCTAAGATTACTTTTTCAACTCCAGCATCAGTGTACTTTTGGATACTTTCAAAGTTTCTCACACCTCCACCAACCTCAATTTTGAGGTCAAATTTACTTACTATATCTTCAATAATATCTAAATTGGTAGTTTCGCCAGTTAAAGCTCCATCCAAATCAACTATATGTAAATTTTTAAAACCATGATCTTTATATTTACTAGCTTGTTCAACCGGAGACATTTCATACTCAGTTTTATTATCAAAGTCTCCTTTAACTAATCTCACACATTTTTTATCTTTAATATCAATCGCTGGAAATATTTTCATTTATTATTTTTCAATTTTACATCACTTGAAATTGTAAATTCTTTATCAAGACTTTTTTTATTTATATTTTCAGAATTTGGAACATTTTGACATGATGTAATTAAAAAATAACAAAAGATTATCAGAAAGAGTTTATTCATAAATTCAAATATTAATAAAATTTTCAATTACTTTAAGTCCCATTTTGTCACTTTTTTCAGGATGAAATTGTGTTCCAAAGATATTTTCTTTTTCAACAGAACAAACAATATTTGATGAATAATCTGTTGTTGCTGAAATTACATTTTTATCTTCTGGAATAAATTCATAACTATGCACAAAATACATGTGTGAATTATTTTCTATATTTTCAAAAATCTTACTTTGTTTGACAATATTTATCTGGTTCCAACCAATATGAGGAAGTTTATATTTTCCATTTTGATTATCTATTTTTGAGACTTTGCCAGATATCCAGCCTAAGCCTTTAGTTTCAGTTTCTTCATAACCAATATCTGCAAACATTTGTAAGCCAACACAAATTCCAAGAAGTGGTTTTTTATTATTTATTGCAAATTCAGACAAAGTTTCGGTTAGACCATTAATTTTATTTAAAGCATCTACACAACTTTTAAATGAGCCCTGCCCTGGTAAAACTAATTTGTCGCTTGATTTAATTTTATTTAAATCAGCAGTAACCTCAATACTTACCTTATCTTTTGCAACTTCTTTAAAAGAGTTTATCACCGAGCTTATGTTGCCCGAGTTGTAATCAACAATAGTAACTTTCATTAATTTTATAATGAGCCTTTGGTAGATGGAATTGATTTACTATTCCTAGGGTCTATCTCTAATGCAGTTCTTAATGATCTTGCCAATCCTTTGAAACAAGACTCAATGATGTGGTGACTATTATCACCATAAATATTTTCTACGTGCAATGTAATTCCTGCTGCCTGAGAAAAAGCCTGAAACCACTCTTTAAAAAGTTCTGTGTCCATTTCGCCGAGCTTTTCGACTTTTAATTTTACTTTCCAAATTAAATAGGGTCTGTTTGAAATGTCAATTGCAACTCGAGATAAGGTTTCATCCATTGGTATCATCGCATGTGCATATCTTCTTATACCAACAGACTTTTTTAATGCTTTTTTCAATGCCTCACCGATTGCTATGCCTGTGTCCTCAGTTGTGTGATGAAGATCAATATGCGTATCTCCTTTAGCTTTTATACTCATATCAATTGATGAATGCTTGGATAGCTGTTCAAGCATGTGATTAAGAAATCCTATTCCAGTATCAATCTTATACTTGCCTTTCCCATCAATGTTTAGATCAACACTGATACTGGTCTCTTTTGTTTTTCGACTAATTTTACCTTTACGCTTCATAATTTAAAAAGAGGTATACATATATTATCCAAATATGGCAATAATACTAAACCTGGGCTTGAACTATCAAATTTAGTATCCATTTATAAGCTATGACAACGATTGTTTTAGTTAGAAAAAATAATGAAGTGGTGGTCGCTGGTGATGGACAAGTCAGTATGGGAAATACTGTTGTTAAAAGCACTGCGTCAAAAGTAAGAAAAATCGAAAAAAGAGATGTTATTGCTGGATTTGCAGGTTCAACCGCAGATGCTTTAACTTTGTTTGAAAGATTAGAGGCAAAAATAGAAAAACATGCAGGAAACTTATCAAGAGCTGCTGTTGAATTAGCAAAGGATTGGCGAACAGATAAATATTTAAGAAGACTAGAGGCTTTAATGGCCATCGGTGACAAAGATAATAGTTACATTATCTCTGGAACTGGAGATGTGCTAGAGCCAGAAGGTGATGTCATTGGAATTGGATCAGGTGGAAATTATGCTTTAGCAGCTGGAAAAGTTTTAATAGGCACAGACATGAGTGCGGAAGAAGTGGCAAAAAAAGCAATTGAAGTTGCCTCAGAAATTTGTGTTTTTACAAATAATAATATTAAGGTTGAAAAAATATAATGGAAAAATCAAACGTTACACCTCTTGTTCCAAAAGATAAGAATTCTAAAGATAACGAAAATTTAGTTAGTTCATTATCACCAAGAGAAATAGTTTCAGAGTTAGACAGATTTGTTGTAGGTCAGAATAAAGCAAAAAAAGCTGTTGCAGTAGCCCTGAGAAACAGATGGAGAAGACAAGCTTTAAAAGGTGAAATGAAGAACGAAGTGTTGCCTAAAAATATACTTATGATTGGACCAACTGGGGTTGGAAAAACTGAAATATCTAGAAGATTATCAAAACTTGCTGAAGCACCATTTGTCAAAGTTGAGGCAACAAGATTTACAGAAGTGGGTTATGTCGGAAGAGATGTTGAACAAATTGTAAGAGATTTAATTGAAATTGCTATTTCGATGGAAAAAGTAAAAAAAAGAAAAGAAGTTTATGCAAAAGCTCAAAAAATGGCCGAGGAAAAAGTTTTAGATGCCTTAGTTGGAAAAAAAGCAAGTACAGCAACTAGAGAAAGTTTTAGAAAAAGACTCAGAGATGGAGACTTAGATAACAACGAAATAGAGATTGCAGTTAATGATACAGGTGGAAGTGGTACCTCTTTTGAAATACCGGGTATGCCTGGAGCAAATGTTGGGATGATCAATATTGGGGAAATGCTTGGAAAGTCAATGGGCACAAAAGAAAAAAAGAAAAAAATGACTGTGAAAGAATCTCACGAAATTTTAATTAATGATGAATCTGATAAATTAATTGAACAGGATAAAATTATTAAAGCTGCAAAAATTTCAACTGAAAATAATGGAATAGTTTTCTTAGATGAAATTGATAAAATCTCGGGAAGAACTGATAGAGTTGGTGGGGATGTATCAAGAGAAGGAGTACAAAGAGATTTATTACCACTCATAGAGGGTACAACAGTTAATACAAAATATGGTCCTGTAAAAACAGATCATATTTTATTTATTGCATCTGGTGCTTTCCAGCTTGCAAAACCATCAGACTTATTGCCCGAACTTCAAGGAAGATTACCTATAAGAGTTGAGTTAGAAGCTTTAACAAGTGAGGACTTTAAAAGAATTCTAAAGGAACCTGACTATAGTTTAATTAAGCAATATGTAGCTTTATTGAAAACTGAAAATGTAGATTTAGAATTTGCAGAAGACGGAATTAATGCGATTGCAAATATAGCCTCAGAGGTAAATGCCACTGTAGAAAATATTGGTGCAAGAAGATTACACACAATTATTGAAAAAATTTTAGATGAAATAAGTTTTACAGCTACTGACAGAGCGGGTGAAAAAATTGTTATTAACAAAGAGTATATTAATAAAAATTTGGATACTCTTGTAAAAGATACGGATTTATCAAAGTTTATTCTTTAAAAATTATTGAAGATAATTTAGTTCTCTCATTTCACTTTCTAATTCTCTCTCTAAATTTTCTTTTATTTTTGGATCAAGAAGTTTTTTCCAATCATTTTGGATTCCCATATTAAAAAATTTAATTTTTTCCCCTTGATTATTTTCCTTTGCCTCAACAAAACTCTCCTCTGCCTCAAGTTTTTGCATTTTTTCAAATACAGTTGTTTTTAAGGTATTTTCAAATTTTTTTTCATCGTAACTAAATTTTACACGACCAAGATGAGCAATAAATTTTAAAATATTCAAGAAAGTTTTTTCAGTATCCTGAATTAGATCTTCATATTTCACTAACAAATATTTATTAAATCTTCTAAAAACTTTCCATGAATTGAAATGATGCTTCCATGACCCTAGGTAAGTTATGCAATGTCTATCTGAAGATTTACCTAGATACTGATTGGATAATAAATTTTCATAAGCTTGTTCAGGTGTTGTCTGAAAATGGTGAGAAAATGATGTCACAATATTTCTTGGGTCTCGAACGATATAAATAACTCCAAGTGTATTATGTCGATCAGTAAATCTAAATTTTTCATTATTATGAAAGCAACTGTGTGTTTTTAAAAATCGAATAGAATCACTCTTATTAAATATTTTTTGTGTATTGATATAATTTTTAAACATTTCTTTCTCATCATTAGTATCAACACCTAATTGTTTAAATAATGAATTATCTGGAAATTGCTTAATATTTGTCAATAAGTCGAAATTAAAATTACCATCTTTAGAAAATATATATGATGACAATAAAGATCTTACGAATGTATTTCCACTTTTGGGATATGATGCTAACCAAACTATCATCTAAAACATTATATTATTGAATAGTTAAAAATATAGACTATTTTTTCTTTAAAAAAATGTAAAAAGCCCCGCTGCCACCATCTTTTATACTTGCCGGACTTATATTTAAAATAATTTTCATTAAGTCTTTGTTACTTTTTAAAAATTCCGGGATAGAATATTTTAAAATACCAAAATCCTTTGAAACATAGGGATTTTTTTCATTATTTGAGTGAAGACCCTTGCCAGTGACGATTATAAGTTTTTGAATCTTGTCCTCATATGACTTCTTTATAAATGTTTCTATGATCTGGTTTGCTTCATCAAGACCTTTTCCATGAAGATCTAATGATCTTATTTTTTTTACATTTGTTTTTGTTTGTAAGTTGTCTTTATCCTGTAATTTTTGATCACTTGATAAAAACTCATTCCAAGTTTTTTTATCTTTTTCTGAAATTTTACTATTCACTTAATTAAGAGTATTTACCAACAACCAATTTGGATTGTTAGATCTCATATCTCTTGAAAATGTCCAAGTATCATAAATAGTTTTAATTTTATCGGGACTGCCTGAAACAATTTTTTTTTCTTTATCTCTGATACATGTGATAATTTCACTTACAAAATCTACAGTGACTTGAAGAGCCTTATCTATTTTTTTATGTTCTTTTATGTCAGCAGATTTTATTCCAATAAATGTAATTTCTGCATAATGGCCTCTATTACTTCTATCCTTAAGAGCTTTATTGAATTCTTCATAAATCTCTTTACTCAGTAATGGTTTGCTAGCTATAAGCTTATTATCATTATCACTAAAATCAGTGATGATGGTTTCATAAGCAATTTTTGCACCTTTTAAAAATTCGCTTTGAGCTTTTTTATCAAAATTTTCTTTTTGTTTTAAATTACTTTCTTGATGAACCTCTTTTAAAATTTCTTGGAATTGTTGAGGGTTTTTTCCTTCAAAGCCAGTCCTTTTTCCAAGAATACCTCTTAGTCTCAAAAAAATAAATCCAGCTATCATGGCTAATAGTATAATATCAATGTATTCGAAACTATAATTCATGTGAATAATCTAATTACTATGTTGAATAATTTCAACTAGCAATTAGATTAAAGACAAATGAACTCAGTATTAATTACCATTATCTTAATACCCATTATAGAAATCTATCTATTCATAGAGATTGGTGGTCAAATAGGTGCATTTAACACAATATCGCTCATATTTATAACAGCAATAATTGGAGTGATTTATGCAAGATATGAAGGGTTAAATACTCTCAGATCTGGTTTTTCCCAACTTATAAAAAACGAAGCGCCAATTTATGAGATAATCTCAGGTGCAGCTATAGCGTTTGCAGCTTTATTACTAATAGTTCCTGGTTTTGCCACTGACTTTTTTGGATTTCTTTTAATTTTTCCTGTGACAAGGAAATTATTTTTCGGAAAAATTGTTAATAAATTTAAGAATGAGACAAAAATAAAAAAACCATATATAGAAGGTGAGTTTGAAGACATTGAGGAAGACGATGAGCGAAAATTATAAAATTGTAAGTAAATTTATAAAAGATATCTCGGGTGAAACACCTGACGTTGAAACATATTTATACGTAAAAGATTTTATACCAAAATATCAATTAAATATTGAAATAAACTCAAAGCCTTTAAAAGCACAAATTATAGAGGTAAATACTTTATTAAAATTTCATGATACTTCAGAAAGTAAAAAAAAATCTCATTTTGAAATGACTTATACATCTGTAATAAAACTCAATGAAGAAATTAAAGATAAAAAAATTCTACAAAAAATTATACTATGTGATGTTCAGAAGGAAATTTATCCAGAATTAGAAAAGGCTCTACTTAATCTTTTACATACATCAGGGTATCCAAATATTAAATTTGAAAAAAAAGTTGATTTTGATGAACTTTATAACAAACAATTTAATTAAAAAAATTTTTCTTCAAATTAGTTTTTAAATATCTTTCATGGTTTCTTTTTTCTTCCTCACTAGGTTTAATAACTTTTTTGAAATAGGAAACGTTTGTTTTTAAAGCTTGATTATTTTCACTAATATCATTACTAAAATTTAACTTAGGTTCTTTTTGATCTATTAAGTTAATATAAACTTTTGATAATAAGTCACAATCAATTAAAGCTGTGTGTTTTTCTCTTTTGGAATTATCTATTCTATATCTTTTACATAGGGCGTCTAGACTATTAGAAGATCCTGGAAATTTATCTCTAGCTAAAACAACAGTATCTATAATTTCATTATTAATTAAATCTTTACCTGCTATTTTCAATTCATTATTCAAATGCGATAAATCAAATTCAGCATTATGAATGATTAGTTTTTTTCCTTTTATATAAAGTAAAAAATCATCTGCTATTTCTTTGAATTTTTTTTTATCAGACAAGAATTCGTCTGTATATCCATGAGTTTCTAAAGCTTTTTCCGAAACTTTTCGCTCAGGATTTAAATAACAATGAAAGTTATTGTTTGTGGGGATAAAATTTTCTAACTCAATGCATCCTATCTCAACTATTCGGTGACCCTCTTTAACAGACAATCCCGTTGTTTCTGTATCTAAAATTACTTCTTTCATTTAATGTATTTGTTTAAGAATATATTTTATC
Organism: uncultured Pelagibacteraceae bacterium; assembly: GCA_902612325.1. GTDB lineage: Bacteria > Pseudomonadota > Alphaproteobacteria > Pelagibacterales > Pelagibacteraceae > Pelagibacter. The sequence continues at coordinate 12,552 of CACMDB010000002.1, forward strand.
TGTTTTTTAATAAATCTATTTGTAAAATTATTTTTAATAATAAAGTTTGATTTTTTTCTTTTGTAATCAAGTGGTAGTTGTATTTTTCTAAATCTGTTTATAATTTTTAAATTAAAATTTTGCCTTTTTTTTAATCTCTTTAAAATTTCAGATTTTTTAGATTGAACAAATATCAAAATATCTTTTCTTTTATTGATTTTATTCTCAAGCAATAAAGGAATATCTAAAACGATTAATTTACTTTTTTTATTTTTCTTTAAAAAAATATTCATCTTCTTTCTTATTTCAGGATGAATAATTTTAATAATTTTCTTTAAATTATTTTTATTTGCTAATATTGCCTTTGTTACCTCTTGTTTTTTTATTGGAAATTGAGTGATGTATTTGGGTAAACTCTTATTTAGTTTAATAAAAATTCCTCTATTTTTTTTATATAATTTTCCAACTTCGTTATCGGCATTAAATACTGGGTAATTAAATGACTTGGCAACAAAACTTTTTCCAGATCCTATATCTCCTAAAATTCCAATTCTAATCATTATATAAAAGCTTAAATGTATCTTGATTAACTTTTGGTTCTATCCTGTGCCATAATTTAAATGCCTCCAGAGCCTGATAAACAAACATAGTTTTTCCATTTTCGATCTTGTATCCTAATTGTTTTCCCATTTTGAGAAATTGAGTTTCTTGAGGATTATAAATTACATCATAAAATAATTTATCATTTCCCGAACTTGAAAAATTTAGATTTATTTTTTCATTATTCAAACCAAGACTTGTAGCATTTATCACCATATGAAAATCAGTTAAGTTTCCCCATTCTAAAATTTTAAGATTATTAAATAAAACTCTCAAATTTTCCGCCTTCTCTTTAGTCCTGTTACTGATTGTTATCTCTTGAACATTCATATTTTTTAATGCAAAAATTATTGACGGCACTACACCACCAGCCCCCAAAATCAAAATTTTCTTTCCTTTTAAACTAAAGTTTAACCTTCTAATCGCACTATCAAAACCAGCTATATCTGTATTATGTCCAACTAAATCACCATTTTCAAAAGTAATTGTGTTTACTGATTGGGTATGTTCTGCCTCTGGGCTTAATTTATCTAAAAAAGGAATAACTGTTTTTTTAAAAGGCACAGTCACATTGCAACCAGCTATTTTTTGTTCCTTAATAGTTTGAATGAAATTTTTAATTTCATGATCTTCTAATTTAATTTTATCATATGTAGCATTAATATTATTTTCTTTCAGCCACCAGTTTTGAAGTTTGGGAGACAAGGAATGATTAATTGGGTTTCCTATTACTAAATATTTTTTCATTGATAATTACTCAAGTATTGCTTTATTTTTTTAATTGGTAAACCCATTATAGTGTCTTCATCCCCATCAATATTTAAGAATAATTTTCTACCCTCTCCTTCAATTTGATAAACGTTGTAAGCATATAGTGCTTCATCTGTGATTTTGGACAAATAACTTTTTAGCTCTTCTAAACTAAATTGTTTCATTGTTAAAGTTGCTTTATCAGTGTAATTCCAAACCATAACACCATTTTGGGAAATACAAACTGAACTAATGAGATTATGTTTTTTTCCATTAAGCTTTTTTAAAATTTCTAAAGCTTGATCTCTGTTTGTCGGTTTGGATATTAATTCACCCTCTAAATCTATCACGCTATCAGCACCTATAACTAAAAAACCTTGGTTTTTTTGACTAACCTTGTTTGCTTTTAATTCAGCTAAATTTTTAGATATCAATTCGGGAGATGCTTTTTCTTTAATTAGACTTTCTTTGACAATGTCCTCATCTAAATTAGAGTTTTGTACCTCTGTGGATATATTGTTATCATCCAAAATTTGCTTTCTTACTTTGCTTTTTGAGGCAAGTATAATTTTAACCATTATTTTTATATATTTCGTATATCTTTATAATTGAGGCAGCAGTTTCTTCTACAGATTTTCTAGTAACATCTATCATGGGCCACTTATATTTTTTAAAAGTATTTTTAGCATCCTCAACTTCTTTTTTAATTTTAGATAGATCTGTATAAGATTTATTCTGAGATTCTTTTAATGAATTCATTCGATTTTTCCTAATATCAGCTAACCTTTCTGCTTCTGTGCTTAATCCAACAATACAAGTAAGGTTTGGATCTTCTTTTAAAGTCTCAGGAATAGAATTTTCATTTACCAAAGGAATATTAGATATTTTAAACCCTTTGTTTGCTAGATAAATCGAGGTTGGTGTTTTGCTGGTTCTACTAACCCCCAATAAAATAATGTCTGATTTTTTAATATCTTTTACTAAATTTCCATCATCATGGTTCATTGTAAATTGGATTGCTTCAATTCTTTTATAATACTCATCATTGAGAGTGTATTGACCACTGGGTTGGTGAGATGCTTTTTGGTTAAGCAGCTTTGAAAAGCTTAAGATTAAATCTCCAAGAACACCAAAACAAGGAATTTTCTTTTCTTCGCTATTTCTCGCAAGATATTTTGCAAGGCTACTATCTACGATTGAATATAAAATGATAGAGTTTTGATTTTCTTTAGCATTAGATAAAATTTTTAAAATTTGGTTTTCAGTTCTTGTAAAGGAATAAGTATGTATTTTGTAATCTATATTTTTGAATTGAGCTTTAATTGCAGTAAAAATTCTATCTAACGTTTCACCCGTAGAGTCTGATATTAGATAAATCTGATAAATATTACTCATGTATAAAGTGTTAATAGTTTTTGTTTTATTTAGACAAAGTTAGTTAATTTTATAAATTTAAAATTTATGCTGTAAAACATAGCTTTTATTAACATTATTAAACATCTGTATAAAGTTTTTCATTAAATTGAAATATTGGTAATAAGCTTCAATATTACTTATATATATATCAAAAAATTACATTTAAATGTTAATAACTGGTTTATAAAATGTATATAGAATTTAATCCACGTATTTCACAGCTCATATTACAAATACTATTAAATAAACTTTATTATTAATATGTCTAACATCAAAAAAGTTATCAAAGACAGAAAAACAGATTTAAATCCCATATGGATTATGAGGCAAGCTGGCAGATATCTACCAGAATTTAGAGAAATCAGAAAAAAAAATACTGATTTTATTAAACTATGTTTAAATTCCAGTTTATCAGCTGAAATAACTTTACAACCTCTTAAAAGATTTGATTTAGATGCAGCCATAATCTTTTCTGATATATTAATCTTACCTTACGGTTTGAAACAAAAAGTAGAATTTAAAAAAAATGTTGGGCCCATCCTTGGTGATTTAAACCTTGATCAAGCATTTGAAGTTACCGAAAGTGATTTTATTGAAAGAGTTGATCCTGTTTATAAAGCTTTAAATCTGGTAAGAAATAACAATTTAACAGAAAACAAGTCTACTATAGGTTTTGTTGGAGCTCCCTGGACATTACTTGTTTATATTCTAAATAAACAATCTCCAAAAATAAAGCTCAAAGAAAATTTTTTTAAAGATTTTTCTATAATTGAAAAAACTTTAAAAATAATAGATAAATTTTTAAAAATTCATATTAAAAATCAAATTGATAGTGGTGCAGATATTATACAAATTTTTGATAGTTGGGCAGGACTACTAGAAGATAAGGATCATGATTTTTACATCTATAACCCAACTTGTTCTTTAGTTGAATTTACCAAATCTTTAAATGTTCCAGTGATTTGCTTCCCACGAGGTATAAAAAATTATAAAAAATATTGTGAAATTGTAAAACCAGATGCAATTTGTATAGATTATGAGGTTGATCCAAAAAAAATTGAAAAAGAGATAAAAATTCCTGTGCAAGGCGGCATGGATCCAAAAGTTCTACTCACTGATAAAGACAAGCTTAAAAAAGAAGCAATCAAGTATCTGGATATTTTTAAAGATCATCCATATATATTTAATTTAGGTCATGGAATATTACCCGAAACAGATCCAAGTATGATGGATTATTTAGTTAAAATTATAAAAGATTATTGATGAAAAAAGAATTAAATCACCCACCTATTAATTTTGGCAAAACAGGAGCTCTGATAATAAATTTGGGGACACCGGACTCCACAAGTTGGTTTGACATTAGAAAATATTTGAAAGAATTTTTGTCTGATAAAAGGGTAATAGAAGTTAATCCTTTTGTTTGGCAAATTATATTGAATGTTTTTATATTAAATTTTAGACCATCTAAAACCGCTAAAGCTTATAAAGAAATTTGGATGAAAGATAAAAACATTTCTCCCCTTCTCTATTATACACAAGAACAAGCCAAGAAATTATCAAATTCCTTTTCTGAACAAAAACTGATCATTGATTATGCCATGAGGTATGGAAACCCGAGTATTAAAAGCAAAATAAAAGAACTCCATGAAAAAGGTTGTGAGAACCTGATTATACTCCCTCTATATCCTCAATATGCTGCAGCAACAACAGCAACTGTTTGTGATGAAGTTTATAGAACGTTAATGAAAATGAGATGGCAGCCATCAATCAAAATAATACCACATTATGAGTCAAATCCTTTGTATATAGATGCTTTAGTAAATTCGCTAAATAAAAAGATAAAAGAAATAAATTGGAAACCAGATTTAATATTGGCATCTTATCATGGTATACCCCAAAAATACTTTGACAAAGGAGACCCATATCACTGCTATTGTCAAAAGACGACAAGACTTATTTCAGAGAAATTTAATTCGATAGAAATTAAAACAACATTTCAATCTAGATTTGGTCCTCAAAAATGGCTTGAACCTTATACAGATAAAACATTAGAGAAATTGCCCAAAGAGGGAAAGAAGAATGTCCTTGCAATATGTCCTGGTTTTTCCTCAGATTGTGTCGAGACATTGGAGGAAATTCTTATTCAAGGTAAAGAAAGTTTTTTAGAGTCGGGTGGTGAAAATTTCGATATGGTACCATGTTTAAATGATAATAATGATCATATAAATTTATTAAAATCATTAATTCAACAAAACATATAATCGATGAATACTTATTTGTTTTTCAAATCTCTTCATTTAATAGCAGTAATTTCTTGGATGGCTGGTCTTTTGTATCTTCCAAGAATTTTCGTTTACCATTCACAAAATAATGACAAACCACTTGTTTCAGAAGTATTTAAAGTTATGGAAAAAAAACTTTTTTTTTACATTATGACACCCGCAATGACACTATCTTGGATATTCGGGTTAGTATTAATACACGAAATAGGTTTTGAGCAATTAGGACAAAAGTGGATGATATTAAAATTAGTTTTTGTGATTATTTTAACTCTGTATCATTTTTATCTAGGAAGAATTTTAAGGCAATTTAAATTAGATATTAATAAGCATTCTCATAAATATTACAGATACATTAATGAAATACCCACATTATTGCTAATTTTAATCATATTTGTTGTAATATTTAAGCCTATCTAGGGTTGAATAATTTGTTTTAGCATATATATTAACAATATTATTAAGTCCTTAATAATTTACCCATGAACATACAAGAATTAAAATTAAAATCATCAGAACAGCTCATTACTCAGGCAGAGGAGCTTGGAATAGAAAATGCAAGCACCCTAAGAAAGCAAGAGATACTTTTTGCAATTCTGAAAAAAGTTGCAGAAAAGGAGGAAATAACAGGGGCAGGTGTACTTCAATTACTTCAAGATGGCTTCGGTTTTTTAAGAGCCATGGAGTCAAATTATTTACCAGGTCCAGATGATATCTACGTAAGCCCAAGTCAAATCAGAAAATTTGGTTTGAGAACTGGTGACACTGTTGAGGGACCTGTTAGAGCACCCAAAGAGGGTGAAAGATATTTTGCATTATTGCAAGTAAGTAAAATAAATTTTGAAGAACCTGATAAATCTAGACACAAAATAGCTTTTGATAACCTGACACCTTTATATCCTGACAAGCAGCTTGTTATGGAAGTTGAACAAGTAAAACCAGACAAAAAACAGGATTTAACTCCACGACTTATTGACCTAGTAAGCCCTATTGGTAAAGGTCAAAGATCAATAATTATCTCACCACCAAAGGCTGGCAAAACTATGATTTTGCAGAGTATAGCCAACTCAATAGCTAAAAATTATCCCGAGTGTTACCTAATAGTTTTATTAATTGATGAAAGACCTGAAGAAGTGACTGATATGCAGAGAACAGTTAAAGGCGAAGTAATTAGTTCCACATTCGATGAGCCTGCGCAACGACATGTGGCAGTAGCTGAGATGGTAATAGAAAAAGCGAAAAGATTAACAGAACATAAAAAAGATGTCGTTATATTGTTAGATTCAATAACAAGACTTGGAAGAGCTTATAATGCTGTAATACCAAGTTCCGGAAAAGTTTTAACAGGTGGTGTCGACGCGAACGCACTTCAAAGACCAAAAAGGTTCTTTGGAGCTGCTAGAAATATTGAAGAAGGTGGATCACTAACCATTATTTCTACTGCACTTATTGATACTGGAAGTAGAATGGATGAGGTAATTTTTGAAGAATTCAAAGGAACTGGTAATAGCGAAACTGTTTTAGATAGAAAAATCGCAGATAAAAGAATTTATCCAGCAATCGATATTACTAAATCAGGCACAAGAAGAGAGGAATTGTTATTTGATAAAAATGACCTGCAAAAAATGAATGTGTTAAGAAGAATCATTGCCCCTATGGGAACAATGGATGCAATCGAATTTATTAATTCTAAACTGAAAGATACTAAAAATAATGCTGAGTTTTTTAACTCAATGAATAAGCCAGCTTGAGCTGATTAATGGTCTCAACGTTAAATTTAGAAATCCAATTACAAGAATTATTTAAACAAAGGGAATACTCCAAGATAATATTTGAAATAACCTCAAAAACAAGTGAGGAGGAAAGATCTTCAAGTATATGCAATCTATTGGGTATTTGCAGAATTGAAAGTAATAGAAAAGATAAAGATTCATTATTATTAGCCTTAAAGGATTTTAAACAGGGTTACTTAAAAGAAAAAAAAACTATTCATGCTATAGACTGTCTTGGTAATTTTATTACATCTAGCATTTTGTTAAAAGATATGGAGCAAGATTATAAATCTGACTTTAGTGATCTTATTAACTTATATGAGTCAGTAGAAAAATATTGTGCAAAACATAGGCCAATTCATTTGGCAATGACTATGATCTATCGAAGGTTAAATTATGCGAAAAAAATGATATTTCATCTAGATAAAGTAATAAAATCAAATAATTTTAATGCTTGGGATTTGTGTAATTACGGTTACTGGAACTGTTTTGATAAAAATTGGAAACAATCTGACTTCTTTAATTATGGTAAGTTATTAGATGAACGTTTAAAAGAAATTCCACAAAATCAATTAGTTGAACTTCCAGAGACTTCAAATTTAAAAATTAGAATAGGATTTCTATCAGCTGATATCCTCAGTGGTCATTCAATTACCTATTTTTTAAAAACAATTCTTTTAAATTATGATAAAAAAAAATTTGAAATTATTTTAATTTTAAATAATCCAAAAGAAGATCAGTCAACAAAAGAGTTCAAAAACTTAGTTGACGAGAACATTAATATTTGGAATTTCGATAATGTCAGTGCTGTAAATAGAGTAAGGGAATTAAAATTAGATATTATCGTTGATTTAATGGGTTATACATCAACAAATCGACTAGAAATGTTTAAAAATAGAACAGCTAAAAAGCAAATCATATGGATGGGTTATTGCAACACCACTGGACTGAAAAATATGGATTTTATAATTTCAGATCCAAATTTAATTCGATCGGGTGAGGAGAAATTTTATTCTGAAAAAGTGATTTATTTACCTAAAATTTGGAATTCTCATTGCGGCTTTAATTTTGAAAGAAATGAAAACCCCCCTCCATTTTTAAAGAATAAATATTTTACTTTTGGATCTTTTAATAATTTTGCTAAGATTAACTCAGATGTTGTTTCTGTTTGGTCAAATATTCTAAAAATGACTAGTAATTCTAAACTTATTTTAAAAACTTCATCAAAAAAGCATGCATCAGAAAGAATTAAAGAATTATTTAATAATAGTGGTGTTTTGAATTCAATTAAATTCATAGATAGAGAAAAGGAATTTAAAAATCATCTTGATCATTATAAACAAATTGATATCGCTTTAGACACCTTTCCTTACAATGGTGTTACAACTTCATTTGAAGCTATATGGATGGGAGTGCCTGTTATTACTTTGGCTGGATATAATTTTAATTCGAGATGTGGGGAGTCGATAAATAAAAACCTAAATATGGAACAGCTGATAGCTAAGGATGAGGAGGATTATATTCAAAAAGCGGTAAATTTATCAAATAATCATGATGCTTATATAAATTTGAGAAAATCAATATTTCTAAATGCCACCAAAAGCCCATTATTTAATAGCCAGGATTATTCAAAGAGTTTTTTTGAGGCATTAGAGCAAATAGTTTAATAGAAAGAATTTATTTAAAAGGCATCTAGTTAGTTCATAAATAACCTAATTCTTTCATTTCTTCTCCAAAAATAGATTCAATATTTTTTTTTGTATTTTCATTTAGCAGTTTTTTCCAATTATTTTCAGGACCCAAATGAAAAAAATTTATATTTTCATTGTTTTTATTTTTAGCGGCCTCTTTAAAACCATTAATACTCTCTTGAGTTTTGAATTTTTTAAATTTGGTATTTTCAATCGTATTGTAAATTTGAGAAGGATCAATTTTTATCTGAACTAATTTTTTCAAAAATTCAGCGATCTTTTGAAATTCACTTTCTGGTTTAATCAAAAGATTTTCATATTTTATTAAAAGATTATTTTTTTTAAATTTCTTCCAAGAATTATAATGGTTTGACCAAGATGATATAATTGTGGGTATATCATTTTCAGATTGTGGTAAATTTTCTGAACTCAACATTTTTTTATCATCTGTAATAAATCTCGTTGCTTTTTCGTAGCTATTAACTGTTTGATTAAAATGGTTCATTACTGATGTAATGACATTTCGTGGATCTCTAACAACATGTATAACACCCAATGAATTAATTTCATTTGTGAATGCATAATTGCCATATTTCCAATAGGCACTATGTGTTTTAAAAAATTTAATTTGATTATCCAAATTAATTTTCTCTTGGACATGAATACAATTTTTTACAAATTGTTCCTCGTTTTTAAAATCACTAATAAGTTCCTTAAAATCTTGAGCAAGTGGAAATTGTCTTATTTTAAGATTATTAATATCAATTTCATTTGAGTCAGAGTTTAGAAAAGAACTTATTATTGCTCGTACCCATGTGTTTCCACTTTTTGGGTATGAAGCTATCCAGATAATCATTTTTTTAATTATATCTAATAAGTAAATTCAATATATAATAAATTTATGACTATATATGCACTATCATCTGGTCCAGGGGTGTCTGGAGTCGCTATAATAAGAATTTCTGGGCCAGATGCCTCTAAAGCAATTACATTGCTTACTGGAAAATCTCTACCTTCCCCTAGAGTTGCCTCTCTTCGGAAAATAAACAATATCAATACTTCTGAACTAATAGATCAAGGTATAATTATCTGGTTTCCAGGCCCTGAAAGCTACACAGGTGAGGATATGGCTGAAATACATGTACATGGAGGCAAAGCAATTGTTTTAGCGTTACAAAATGAATTATCTAAAATAGAGAATTTTAAATTAGCTGAACCAGGAGAATTTACAAAGAAAGCTTTTCAAAATGGTAAAATTGATTTGTTAAAAGCTGAAAGTATAGCTGATTTAATTTCAGCAGAAACCGAGATGCAAAGATTACAAGCTGTAAAAATTATGAAAGGTAAATCAGCTAAGAAATTTGATGGTTTAAGAGAAAAATTATTAAAGATTTTATCTTTTGTTGAGGCCAAAATAGATTTTCCCGAAGAGGATTTACCCGATGAAAATGTCCAACAAATTAAAAAAGACTCAAGTGAAGTTTTAGATCAAATTAAAAAAATTTTAGATGATCAAAAAGTAGGTGAAATAATCCGCGAGGGTTTTAAAATTGCCATCGTTGGTCCAACCAATGCAGGGAAATCTTCGTTATTAAATAATTTATCTAATAAAGATGTTGCGATAGTGTCTGAAATTGCAGGGACAACAAGGGATGTAATCGAAACGCATTTAAATATTGATGGTTATCCAGTTATTATTTCAGATACAGCAGGTATTCGAAATTCTAAAGATGAAATAGAGAAAAAAGGCATAAAATTATCTTTAGATAGAGCAGAAAACGCTGATTTAAAATTAGTGGTAGTAGATGCTAAAAGTATTGATTTAAGCGGATTTTTGAATGATCTACTAAAAGACAATGCAATTTTAGTTGTAAATAAGTCAGATCTTATTGAAGGTGAATTAGACTCAGAAATATCAAAATTAGATCATGTTTTAATTTCATTAAAGGAGAACTTAAATTTAGATAAATTAATTTCAAAAATAAAAGACAGGTTAAAAACAAAATTTATCATTAATGAAGATATATTAATTACTAGAGAAAGACATAGACAGCACTTAGTTCAGTGTTCAGATAATTTGATAAATTTTCTAGAAAAAAATGATAAAAAAGATTTTGATAAAGCTGCTGAAGATTTGAGATTAGCCACCAGACATTTAGGTATGATCGTTGGAAAGGTTGATGTAGAGGAAGTATTAGGCAGCATTTTCAACGATTTTTGTATTGGAAAATAAGAACCTTGTAAATTTTTTTTTCAAATATAAATTCACATCATGAAAAATGAATTTTCATTTGATGTTGTTATAATTGGAGGTGGTCATGCTGGTTGTGAGGCAGCCGCTGCTTCTGCTCGTCTCGGTGTTAAAACTGCTCTGTTTACTCACGATAAAAATACCATCGGTGAAATGTCATGTAACCCCGCAATTGGTGGTTTGGGAAAAGGACATTTAGTTAGAGAAATAGATGCATTAGATGGCCTAATGGGAGAAATTGCAGATAAATCAGGAATACAATTTAGGCTGTTAAATCGAAGCAGGGGACCCGCTGTTAGAGGTCCAAGAACTCAATCTGATCGATCATTATATAAGAAATTTATGCAAGAAAAACTTGTAAACTATTGTAATTTAAGCATTTTTTCAGATCCAGTAATTAAATTTATCTTCTCTAATAATGCAATAAATGGTTTCTTAACATTAAAAGGTAACATGGTTAAGTGTAATAAAATAATCTTAACAACAGGCACTTTTTTAAATGGATTGATTCATATTGGTGATGAGCGCACCCCCGCAGGTCGATACAATGAAAAACCTAGCACTGGTTTAAGTGAACAGTTAGAAAAGTATAAATTTAAAATAGGAAGATTAAAAACAGGTACTCCACCAAGACTTGATGCAAGAACAATAAATTTCAAAAATTTAGAAAAACAAGCAGCTGATAAAAAACCTTACTTCTTTTCCTTCTTAACAAAATCAACTTCGAATAAACAAGTTTCATGTTCTATGACTTACACAAACGAAAAGGTGCATAAGGTTATTGAAAAGAATTTAACTAAGAGTGCGATGTATTCTGGTAGTATTCAAGGAGTAGGCCCTAGATACTGTCCATCAATAGAGGATAAAATAGTTAAGTTTGCTGAGAAGAAGAGACATCAAATATTTTTAGAGCCTGAGGGGCTAGATGACCACACAATTTACCCAAATGGTATATCAACTTCTTTACCTGAAGTAGTACAAGCTGAAATACTTAATAATATCAGTGGTTTAGAGAATGTAAAAATGATTAGGCCAGGATATGCTATTGAATATGACTATATAGACCCCAGGGAGCTTTTTTTAACGCTTGAGACAAAAAAAATTAAAAATCTATACTTGGCAGGTCAGATTAATGGAACTACAGGATATGAGGAAGCTGCAGCTCAAGGTCTCATAGCAGGCGTAAATGCAGCATTGTCATTTATGGGTAAAGAGCCTTTCATTCTTGATAGATCGGATGCCTACATCGGGGTCATGATAGATGATTTAGTTACCAAGGGTGTGGCTGAGCCTTATAGAATGTTTACCTCAAGAGCTGAGTATAGGTTAAGTTTAAGAGCAGATAATGCTGATCTGAGACTCACTAACAAAGGAATTAAAATTGGCTTAGTGTCTGGTGATAGAAAGTTAAAGTTTCAGGACAAATTTGCTAAAATAAGTGAAATATCTCTACAAATGTCTAGTTTAATTATATCTCCAACAAAAGCAGAAAAGCATGGGATCAAAATTGCAAAAGATGGTATTTTAAGGTCTGCGGATGAAATTTTAACTCAAAAAGATGCCAATATGAATAAAATGAGAGTTATTTGGCCTGAAATTAAGGATTTCGGGCTTGAAATTGATGAACAAATAGAAATCAATTCTCACTATAGAGGTTACTTAAAAAAGCAAAATGCAGATATTTTAGCTTTTAAAAGAGATGAGAATTTAATTATCCCAGATAATATAGATTATGATCAATTTTCTGGGTTATCGAATGAGGTAAAAGCAAAATTCAAGGAAATAAGGCCTAAAACTATGGGTCAAGCGCTCAGAATTGATGGAATTACCCCAGCTGCCGTATATATTTTGTTGTCACACGTTAAAAGAAAGTCTATTAAGCATATAGCTTAATGGATTCGATAATTTCTAAGAATTACTCTCAAATTGCACAACTTGGTGTTTCACGTGAAACTTGTAATGAGCTTGAAAAATTAATAAGCATGATTCAAAAAAAAAACAGAGAAATTAACCTAATTAGTAAAAAAAACACTGAAAGAGGGGTTATTAGACTTAGACATATAATTGATTCAATGCAAATAATTGATTTTGTTGATTTAAATAGTAATACAACCTCAGATTTAGGTTCAGGTGGGGGAATGCCTGGGATAATCATTGCAATATTGATGAAAAAATTAAAAAAAAAGATGAAAGTAAAACTTTACGAAAAAAGTTATCATAAAAGTGTTTTTTTAAAGGATGTCTCAGAAAAATTTGAATTAAATACGGAGATAATACAAAAAGATATTTTTAAAATTAAAAATATTGAAACTGGAACGATTATGTCCAGAGCTTTTAAACCAATGCCCATAATTCTTGAATTAGTGCAAAAAAATTTTCGGAAATATAAAAATATTATTTTATTTATGGGCAAAAGTGGAAGAAAAATTTTAAATGATACTCTTAAAACTTGGGACTTGGATTACGAAGAAAAAAAAAGTTTAACAAGCAAGGATTCATTTTTATTAAATATAAAAAATATGGAAAAGAGAATTTAATGAAAATTATTTCAATAATAAATCAGAAGGGGGGAGTTGGCAAAACAACAACAGTTATAAATCTTGCGTCCGCATTAACACAACAAGGAAAAAAAATTTTGGTTATTGATTTAGATCCGCAAGGAAATGCAACAACTGGTCTAGGCTTATCTAATGTTGAAAGATCTGATGAGACTATTTATGGTATTTTAAATGGAACTAAGTCTATCTCAGAAGTAATAAAAAAAACTAAATTTGATAATCTTGACCTGATAACATCAAATGTTGACTTATCTGGTCTGGAGGTCGAAACAGCTGGGGATAGCGATCGAGCATTTATTTTAAAAGTTAAATTAGCCGCATATTTAAATGATTCTGGAGCGTTATATGATTACATACTCATAGATTGTCCACCTTCTCTGAGTTTGTTGACTGTGATGGCTCTTGTATGCTCAAACTCACTTTTAGTTCCTCTTCAAACTGAATTTTTTGCGTTGGAGGGCTTAACTCAATTAATGAAAACAATTGATCGTATAAAAATTAATTTAAATCCAAAATTGGAAATTCAAGGAATACTTTTAACAATGTATGATAGAAGAAATAAATTATCATCCCAGGTTGAACAAGAAGCAAGAAATTATTTTAAAGAAAAGGTGTATCAAACAGTTATTCCACGTAATGTTAGATTATCCGAAGCACCTTCTCATGGAGTTCCAGTGTTAATTTATGATAAGAATTGTCCTGGTAGCAAATCATACTATAGTTTCACAGATGAATTTATAAACCAAGAAAACCAAATAGGGAGTGCTGCCTAGTGAATAAGATTAAAAAGGGATTAGGTAGAGGATTATCATCATTAATAGGTGAAACTAAAGTAGAGCAATCGACTAATAAATTATCTATTAGTGATCTTTATCCAAACAAGTTCCAGCCTAGAAAAATTTTTGATGAAGAAAGTTTGAGTGATCTAGAGAAATCAATAAAAGAAAGAGGTATCATTCAACCAATTATAGTAAGAAAATCAAATGAAAACTCAAAGTATGAGATTATTGCTGGAGAAAGAAGATGGTTAGCTGCTCAAAAAGCTGGTCTCCATGAAGTCCCCGTTGTTGTTACTGAGGCAGATGATTTAAAATCTCTTGAGTTTGCAATTGTTGAAAATGTTCAAAGAAATGATCTTAATCCTTTAGAGGAAGCTCAAGGTTATCAAAGACTGATAAATGATTTTTCTTATGATCAAGAAAAAGTCTCGAAATTTATTGGAAAAAGTAGAAGTTATATTACAAATTGTCTTAGAATATTAACGTTGCCTAATGATGTTTTAAATTTAATTGAAACAAAAAAATTATCAACAGGTCATGCAAAAATACTAGTTGGTCTTCAAAATGCTAGTTTTGTTGCACAAAAAATTATTGAAAAGAAACTCTCAGTTCGACAATCTGAAAATTTTGTTAAAATTTTTAAAAGAAAAAAAGGTTCATTCATTAATTACAATGATCCCAATATTCAAAATCTTGAAAAATCAATATCTGACAAAATTGGTTTAAATGTATCAATTAAAAACAATAAAAAAAACAAAGGAACAATTACCTTTGCATATCACGATGTTGAACAATTAAATAAAATTATCGATATTATTAAATCTAATTATTAATCTCAAAACTGCTCTTTTCTAAAATAAAGTTGGATATTATATATAAAGAATTGTTGTAATTTTTTTTTATCTCAAGTTCTATATCATTTATATTTTTTATTAGTTTTTTTATTTCTTTCAGTTTCCACTTACTAAGTTGTATTTTAACAATTTCTTTATCTTTCCAAAAGATAGGTGGTTTAGCTGAATTAATTGTTTTATTCATATCATTATTTCGTTCTAATTGATCCGCAAGTTTAAGAATTCTTTTAGCTTTAGCCAAAAAGGTTCTTAAAATTATAATACCATCTTCAGCATTATAATTATTTTCATTAAGTATTTTTATTGTTTTATTTTTATTTTGAGCCAAACAATTATCTATCAGTTCTGACAATCCATAATTTTCACTTAGATTAATTAATTTTAAAATTTCATCAGATGAAATTTTTTTTTTATTTAAAGAATAATTTTTTATTTTACCTAGTTCATTTTGTAAATTTTGTCTATCACCATTACATTTCTCAACTATCAAATTCATATTTTGTTGTGAAATTGAGATATTTTCTTTTTTTAAAATTAATGCAGCTAACCTTGATAGGGTTTCGCTATTATCTTGATATGTGGGAATACAAATTAAATTTTTATTTTTTTCAAAAAGAGATCTTAGTTTAGATCTCGTTTCCAAAAGATCTGCATTTAAAATTATTTTGAGATTACTTATATTTCGATCAATTAAGTTCAAAATAATTTCATATATTTTATCTGTGGCTCTGTTAATTATTATGATCTTATTACTATCGAATAACGAGCCAGATAAAACATTTTCGAAAAAGGGTTCAATTTCATCTTTGATCTGTTTTTCCTCATATTTAAAAATTTTTCCTTTTTCTTTTTTTATTATTTCGTTAATGCAATCTGATTTTAAACCCTCATTTTTGCCGTATAATAAGTAGAAAATTGTATTGTCTTTAATTTTATTTAATTCAAATGTTTTTAGAATCATTTTATTATTGCAAGCCTGAGAAAAAGCTTTTGTGATATTGAATTAGCAAGATTTCTTTTAATATTTTGTTCATAATTTTTTTCCTCATACTTATCAACAATTTTTTTAAAATTAAATTTTTCATTCAATTCAAAATTTTCTGAGTCATTTCTTTTTTTAATCACAAAAGATACAACCACATTTGTTTGGTAATCAGTTATTGTTCCTGCTTTATTTTTGGCCAAAACATTTTTTGAATACCTAGAATTAAAACTTATATTTATAATCTCATTAGAATTATCTCTACTATTTCTTTTAAGGTTTGCAGCTATTAAATTATTCATATCTTTATCTCCAGAAAAATCAGTTATGATAATTTTATAATTTAAATTATTTTGATTAGAATAAACTGGTTTATATTCACAATTACTTAGTAAATTAAATGATAAAATTATAAAAAAAATTTTTTTGAGCATTAAATTATTATGTTTAAAAGTTTATCCTTAATATAAATTTTTTTTTTAATATTTTTTTGATCTAAATGTTTCATTATCTTGTCATCATTCTTAATTATTTCAAATAGTTTTTCCTCTATAATATTTGGTTTTGTTTGAACAAGTCCTCTTTTTTTTCCATTAATTTGAATGACAATATTTACATTTTCTTCTTTTAACATTGAAACATCGTATTCTGGCCATTTAAAATCTTTAATTTTCAAAATGCTCAGGCACTCATTTGCAAAATGAGGTAGAATGGGTGTCATAACAATTAAAATTTTTTGGTAATTTTCAATAATTGTATTTTTTGTGTAAGTTTTTTCAATTTGTTTATTAAAAAAGGAATACATTTCATACAGGTTGGCTATAATCTTATTATAACTAAAGCTTTCAAGATTATCATGAACTTTCTTTAAATACTTATTTGTAAATTTTGTAATTTCATCATCATAATCTTTTTTATGATTTTTTTTGCTTTCATCGATAACCTTTTGATTTAATTTCCAAAGTTTTTGAATGAACTTAAAAGACGAAAGAATTCCTTCCTCAGACCATTGAACATCTTTTTCTGGAGGACTATCTGATAATATAAAAAGTCTTGCTGAGTCTGCACCATAATTAGCAATAATATTTTCTGGATCGACAGTATTTTTTTTTGATTTTGACATGGACTCTGATGGTCCTACTGAAATCAATTTAGATTTGTCTTTTTTAAGATACTTTTTACCATCAATATTTTCGATTTCGTCAGGACTTATCCAATTATTCTCAGAATCCTTATAAGTTTCATGACAAACCATCCCTTGTGTAAACAATCCACTAAATGGCTCCAATATATTAAAATTTTTATTTTCATGTGATAATGCTTGCATAAAAAATCTTGAATAAAGTAAATGTAAAATTGCATGTTCAACACCACCAATATATTGATCTACAGGCATCCAATAGTCAACGTCTGCCTTTTTAAATCCATATTTACCTTCTGTGGGTGAACAGAATCTTAAATAGTACCAAGATGAGCAAACAAAAGTATCTAAAGTGTCAGTCTCCATAGATAAATTTTTTCCATCTACATTTATTTTTCTCCAATCGTTCTGACTATCGAGTGGATTACCTTTGACATTGAGATCGATATTTTCTGGTAATTCTACTGGTAGCATTGATTTTGGGATTGGGTGAGCCTTTCCATCTTTGTCATATGCTATTGGTATCGGGCAACCCCAATATCTTTGTCTGGAAACACCCCAATCTTTTAATCTAAAATTTATTTGTTTTTTTCCTAATTTTTTTTTTTCTAAAATTTTTATCGTCTCAAGAATAGAATTTTCCGGTGCTGTCAGACCATTAAGAAACTCTGAATTAATCAATATACCTGGTCCCGGATATGCCTCATCAACTACTTCAAATTTATCATCTTGATCAAGTGGTCGAACGACGGTCTTAATTTCTAGATCGTATTTTTTTGCAAAATCAAAATCTCTTTGATCATGTGCGGGACAACCAAAAACTGCCCCAAATCCATAATCCATTAGAACGAAGTTTGCAAAATATACTGGTACTCTTTGTTTTGGGTTTAGAGGATTTACAGCTTCTAAATTTGTTTTAAAACCAATTTTTTCACCCACTGCTATAGCCTCTTCTGTCGTCCCAGTTTTAGAACATTCTTGCTTAAATTTCACGAAGTCCATGTTATTTTTAAAAAATTTTGAAACTTCGTGATCTACAGATAACGCCAAAAAAGAAAATCCAAATAAAGTATCTGGTCTTGTAGTAAAACACTTGATGTTTTTAATAGGTAGATCTCCTTCAATTTTAAAATCAATCTCACATCCAAAGGATTTTCCAATCCAATTTTTTTGCATTGTTTTTACTTTATTTGGCCAAGAGTCTAGTTTTTTTAAACCATCTAATAACTCTTGAGAAAATTTAGAAATGTTAAAAAACCATTGATTTAATTTCTTCCTCTCAACTAATGCACCTGAACGCCAACCTTTACCATCTATAACTTGTTCATTTGCAAGAACAGTTTCATCAACTGGATCCCAATTTACATAATTTTCTTTTCTATAAACAAGTTTTTTTTCAAACAACTCTAGGAAAAAAGCTTGTTGGTGTTTGTAATAATCTTTATTGCACGTTGAGATTTCTCTATCCCAATCAATTGATAATCCTAGTTTTTTTAATTGAGTTTTCATATTTGCTATGTTCGTTTCTGTCCATTTTTTTGGGTCTAAATTATTTTGTTTTGCTGCATTTTCGGCTGGCATTCCAAATGAATCCCAACCCATTGGGTGTAAAACATTATATCCTTTGAGAGATTTGTACCTGGCAAGCACATCTCCTATAGTATAATTTCTAACGTGACCCATATGAATTCTTCCTGATGGGTAAGGAAACATTTCAAGGCAATAGAATTTTTTTTTCGAAGGATCTGTTTTAACTTTGAAGCTTTTATTTTTTTCCCAATAATTTTGCCATTTCGTTTCTACTGATTTAAAATTATATCTGTTCATAACCAATTACCAAAGTGATTAATTAGTCATTTTCTTTTCTTCTCTTAGGCTCTGAATATCTATAAGGTTTATAATTTTTATCTTTAATTTGTTTTTGATATATCGCAGCTTTAGCTAATATTTGTTTTGTAATTTCTTTTTTGAGTTGTCCTTCTTGTTTATTGATTTTACAATTAGAGATAGCAACACATTTCTTGTAAAATATATCAACATCGAGAGCATCTGATCTTACTTCATTACTTAGAAACTTTATCGTAATTTTTATAGACTCATCAGCATTACCTTGCTCTGAATACCAGTCGGTGATTATAACACCACCACTATAATTTGCAGAAGTTAAAGGCATAAAATCTAAAACCTCAAGCGAGGCTCTCCAAAGCCCATTTGAGCTTGCAAATTCAAAATTTGTACCTCTATTTCCTGTCATTGAATCCATTAATCGAAAACCTTTCCCTTCTTCTAAATTCTTTCTAACTCTCTCCCTTGGGTCGGGTGGATTTTTTCTTGCATCTCCGGTTTTGAAAAAACCTTGGGAACATGATGTTAAAGTAAAAATCATCAATATGATTAAAGTAAATTTTATATTTTGCAGAAAATTAAACATTTTGAGTTTTTAAAATGAAATAAAAATAAATATACATTTAATTGGTAAATTTTTGAAAAAATAAGTCTTTTGGGTGTTGCAAATTTGCAACACATAACAATTAATTGTAAAAATATCCGCAATTTTGGGGTTTTCTCGACCTAAAATGATAATTTGCCTTTGTTTATTATTAATAATTAAACAAATACAAAGGAGTAATTAATATGAACAATTTAAAGAAAATCGGATTATCAGCATTAGCTGGTTCTTTAGCGACTTTCTCTGCAACAGCTGCTGATTTTTCAGTAACTGGTGGAGCGGCATTATATTTTGATGACCCTAACAGAGGTAAAGGCGATAAAGGTAACAGCTTCTACATGGGTGATAGTCTTAAATTTAATGCAAGTGGCGAAACAGACGGTGGATTAACTGTTGGTGTTTACTACGAAATCGACCAAGATGACATGGATGATTACGACATGAATATTGGTGGTGACTGGGGAACATTAGCGTTCTTTGGTAGTGGTGGATCAACTGCGTTAGGTGCTGTTGACGATGTAATGCCAAATGCTTACGAAGAAGCATGGGATGTAATTGATACAGACGGTGCTGCAACTTCAGGAAGCCCACACACAATTGGTGGCGGAAGTGGATCTAACATGTTTAAATACACTTCTCCAAGCTTTAGTGGAGCTACACTAACTGTTGCTTACGTAGATGGAAGTAACGCAGCTAATATCGAAGATTCATACATGGACTTCGCTATTGCTGTATCACCAGAAGCAGTTGAAGGTTTAACACTTGGATATGCAAGTTCTGACAACCAAGCTGGTGTTGGTGTAGACAATGACAAATCTACTATGTATGCTAAATATGCAATTGGTGGTTTCACTCTAGGTTACCAAGTATCTGATCAAGATCA
Organism: uncultured Pelagibacteraceae bacterium; assembly: GCA_902612325.1. GTDB lineage: Bacteria > Pseudomonadota > Alphaproteobacteria > Pelagibacterales > Pelagibacteraceae > Pelagibacter. The sequence goes on from CACMDB010000002.1 coordinate 32,936, forward strand.
TGACACTGCTAGCTTAGACAGAGAGGCTACAATTTATGGTGTTTCATATGCAGTAAACGATGATTTATCTATCGCTTACACATCACACACTATGGATTACGATGCTGCTAAAACTACTAACAATACCGATCAAGAATCAACTGGTATTTCTGCTTCATACACAATGGGTGGAATGACACTTGCTGGTTCAATGAACGAAGTAGATGCAATGCAAGGTACTGCAACTAAGGACTTTGAAGGTTACGAGTTCTCACTTTCATTTGCATTCTAATTAGTTAGAAGACAAATTTATAAAGAAGGCCCCTTTTTAGGGGCCTTTTTTTTTACTTGAAATACGAAATTCCTGCTATAGAGGAAGTTTCTGCTAACTTAATTTTTTTTATATTTTTTTTGGATATACCACCTAGAGCAACGATTTTTTTTTGGGTATATTTTTCTAAAACTTTAAACCTATGTAGACCCAAATAGTTTTTATTCTTTTTAAATAGGGATGATATAAAAATGTTTTGGGCTTTTTGTAATTCTTTAATTCTTATTTCTTTTAGATTGTGAGCAGACCCTACAACAGCAAAATTTAGAAAAGTAGAATATGCTAAATGATTAAAATCTTTGTTAAAAGAGGGTATATAAACTCCATCTAATCTCAGTTTTAATGCTAATTTAAAATTATTGGCCAAAAAAAATTTATTTCCTTGCTTTCTCAAAAAATTTTTAAGCTTTAAAAGTTTGTCTATTCTAATGTTTGACGAAGAATAATTTCTATAAATTATTATTGTTTCTTTATCTTGTTTTTGTAAATTATTTGTATCAAAAGTATTAATAAAGTAATATTTGGTAAGTAATTTATTATGCATCAAATAGTTCAAAATTTAGTTAATATAAAAGCAGAAATAAACTCTAATTTATCTAATCAAAAAAATTATAAAGTACCAAAAATTATAGCTGTTTCAAAGACTTTTGGTATGGATAAGATATTACCATTAATTGAATATGGACACGTGGATTTTGGTGAAAACAAAGTTCAAGAGGCAATTGAAAAATGGGGCGAGCTTAAATTAAGTAATAATAATATAAAATTACATTTGATAGGAGGTCTTCAAACAAACAAAGTCAAATTAGCTGTAAAATTATTTGACTATATTCACTCTGTAGATAGTGAAAAACTTGCAAAAAAAATATCTGTTGAACAACAAAAACAAAAAAAAAAAGTAAGAATTTTTATTCAGGTAAATATTGGAAATGAGTCTCAAAAATTCGGTGTAGATAAATTATTGGTTCCTGAGCTTTGTTATTATTGTAAAACTCTCGATTTAGAGGTGGTGGGGTTGATGTGTATCCCGCCATTAAATGAACCATCAGAAATTTATTTTAAAGAGATGAAAGAGTTGAATAAAAAGTTAAATTTTGAAGAATTGAGTATGGGGATGTCCTCAGACTATTTAAATGCAATCAAAAATTCTGCCACATATGTAAGAATTGGATCTAATATATTTGGTAAGAGAAATTAAATAATTTGAATTTTTGTTTTTTTGTTGATTATTTTTAACATTATTAAAAAATCTTTTTTCTTCATAGCTACACATCCAAGTGTAGGTTTATAATTATCTGTTAGGTGAATAAAGATACAGCTTCCCTTAAATTTGATTGGTTTTAAAAAATTATATTTAATTGGTATCAATAAATCATATTTATAATCTTTTCTGTAAAGTTTTTCACATTTAATTTTTTTATTAAGTTTGATTAATTTATTATAATTTTTAAGATCGAATGGATCATCACACCATCCCATATTTTTTTTTATTTTAATACATTTTAATTTAGTAGATGGTTTTTTTATCCTATCAGATCTGTAATATAAATTTTCAATTTCAAAATAACCAATTGGTGTTTTTTTATCTCCCTCTTTTTTTTTTTTACTTTTACCATTTTTACCAATAGAACACCTGAATTTAAAATCGTCTACCTCAAGTGTATGTTTATTTTTTAAGTAAATTATCATATTCTATAGCTAGATGAATAATCATAACCTTGTAATTTATGAATTAGATGAACTATATAAGATTTTAGTTGAAATTAAAAAAGATATAAATCTAAGTTTTGAAAAGATAAATAAACAAAAACTACCTGATCTAAATTCTAAAACCAATTATTTAGTATTAACTAAAAAAGAAATACCTGGATTGAATAATCAAATAGTTTTTAACGACTTTCCTATACCAATTATCAAATTATTAGAAAAAATAAATATTGAATTCATTAAAAAAAAATTTCATGAACAATCTGATATCACAATTGGTAATTATAATTTTAATTTGAATTCACGTGTAATGTCTTTTGGAGAAAATAAACTTAAACTCACAGAAAAAGAGATAAATTCAATATTATATCTTTTTAAAATTGAAAAAGAAGTAAAGATACAAGAATTACAAACTGAAGTTTGGGGATATCAATCTCAATTAGAAACTCATACAGTCGAAACACATATTTATCGTTTGAGAAAAAAAATTTCAAAAACTTTTAATGATCAAGATTTTATAATTAGTAAAAAAAATGGTTACAAAATTAAAAAAGAAAAATAGATTTGCTAAAGATCTTTTTTCTAAGAAATATAAGCCTAGAGTAATTAAACCTAAAAAAGGTAAAGGAAGTTTTAAAAGAATAAAAAGTTAAAGTCTTGCACCAAATTGTTGTATCACTTTTGATGATAGCTTGGTTGCTTGTTTTAAGCACTCTTCAGTGGGCAGATTATTTATAAAACCATGTAAATAACCAGCCGCAAAAAGATCTCCAGCACCCGTTAAATCTTTAATTGTGAGATCTTTATTTGCTCTTATTTCAGTGATTTCATCACCAATAATTGCGATTGCACCTTTTTCTCCGCGTGTAATCACAATATGTTTTTTTATTTCCTTTGCAAAATTGATGGCTTCATCGAAATTTTTAGTATTGATCAATGCCATTATCTCACTTTCATTTGCAAAAGTTAAATCCAATTTTTTCTTTATTAAGTCTAGAAAATTTTGTTTATGTCTTTCTACACAAAAAAGATCTGATAACGACATCGCAACTTTTTTGGCATTGTTAATTGCTTTTTCAAATGCTTTTTTTGGTTCCCCTTCATCCCACAAATAACCTTCTAAAAAAATTAATTCGCTTTTTTTTACAATTTTCTCATCCACATCATGATCATTGATTTTTCCTGCTATCCCTAAAAAAGTACACATAGTTCTCTCAGAGTCTGGCGTAACTAAAATCAAACAAGTGCCTGTTGGAAGACTTTCTTTATCTTTTGTATAAAAATATTTAACATTCTCCTTTTTGAGTCCTTCCTCATATTTAGCCCCAAAAACATCGTCAGATATTTTTCCTATAAAACCAACATCATTTTTGAGTTGAGATAAACCAACTATAGAGTTAGCAACTGACCCACCCGAAATAGTTTTTTCAATTTTTAAAGATCTTAAAAGACTCTTGAATTCTATTTCATCGAAAAATAACTTCATTGTACCTTTTGTAAGATTATTCTCTATAATAAATTTTTCTTCAACTTTACAAATTACATCAATTATAGCATTTCCAATTCCAAGTACTTTCATTTTATGCTTTCTTTGTTTTAATTGGTTTCTTTCTTTTAGGATAACAACTGGTGCAAATTTTACAAGTTACTCCATAGCACTCTCTTGCTTTACAATATTCACGTCCATAGTAAATGATTTGTAAATGAAGTTTATTCCAACTTTTTTTTGGAAATAATCTTTTTAAGTCCTCTTCAGTTTGAATAACATTCTTTCCATTTGTTAAGCCCCACCTTTGAGCTAATCTATGTATATGAGTGTCAATTGGAAATGCTGGATATCCAAAGCCTTGAGACATGACAACGCCAGCTGTTTTATGACCAACTCCAGGTAAGCTCTCTAATTCTTCAAATGTTTTAGGAACTTTACCATTGTGTTTTTCTATTAATAATTTTGATAGGTTGTAAATACTCTTTGCTTTAATTCTAAAAATACCAATCTTTTTTATTAATTTCTCAATTTTTTTTCTTCCTAATTTTACAAAATGTTTTGGTTTATAATATTTTGGATAAATATCTTTAGTAACATTATTTACATTAACGTCTGTGCATTGTGCTGAAAGTAAAACAGAAATCAAAAGAGTAAAAACATTTCTACTTTTCAATGGAACATATATAGAGGGATAAGTTTTATTTAAAATCTTTAATACTATCTTAGCCCTTTGAATTTCATTCATTATTTGAAATTCATTAAATCTCTCATTGAGTAAAGACCAGGTTTCTTATTTACTAGCCATTTTGCTGCTGTCAATGCGCCTTCAGAGTAAAGAGCTCTATCAAAAGCCTCATGATTTAAAGTGATTATTTCTTTACCACTAGAAAATTTTACCTCATGTTCCCCAATGATTTCACCTTTTCTGATTGAGTTGAAATTTATCTTTTTACTATATGGAAAAGTTTTTTTGTTTAAATATTTTTTTCCATACAAGCTTAAGAAATTCTTTTTTTTGCCATAAGCAATCCCTTTACCAATCATAAGTGCTGTGCCAGAAGGATAGTCTTTTTTGTGTTTATGATGTATTTCAAAAACTTTACTTAAAAAATTTTTCCCTAAAGAACTTGAGGCTATTTCTGTTAAATAAACTAAAAGATTTATTCCTAAACTCATATTACCAGCTTTTAAAATTGGTATTTTTTTCGAATATTTTTTAATAAGATCCTCCTGTTTTTTGTTAAACCCCGTGGTTCCAATTACAACTTTTTTTTTTAGCTTTCTTGCTATTTTTAGTATTTCAAGCGTGCAACTAGGTACAGTAAAATCAATAATTATATCTGTTTTTTTAAAGGCTTTTTCAGAATTCAATTCTAGTTTGATCCCATTAACTTTTTTATTAATTAATATATTTTCTGTGAGTGTGACTAATTTAAAATTAATATTTTTTTTTGAAGATTTTATTAGTTGTTGGCCCATTCTACCCAAGCAACCAGTAATTGCTAAGTTTATTTTTTTCATAATTTCTTATTTCATTTACTTAATTTATTTTCAAACTCTTTTTTTAATTTTTTGACTATATTTTCCCAAGAAAAATTTTTATGAACAAGTTTGCTTCTTACATCTTTTTTATCGTCAATTTTATTTATGATAGAACCGAGAATTTCAATTAAAGAATTAGTTTTTGGGCTAAGATAAATACTCTCATTTAGACTTTTTTCCTTACTTTCAATTTTAAAACCCATACAATCATCAAAATAGTCATCAGTAGGCCCACCATCTGTAACCACTATCTGTGTTCCACATGCGGCAGCTTCGAGTGGGGTAAGATTAAAACCTTCAGCCTTATAAGGTGAAACGTAACAATCTGTTATAGAATAAATATTCCTTAATTCATCAAAATTTAAATTTTTGGAAATGATAATTATGTCATTATACATTTGTTCATTAAAAATTTGGTATTTTTGATTAAATTTCGAATTTTGCATATTTTTTATAGGAGAATTCGCATTTCGATCATACAAGTTGCTCTGATCTTTTAAAATAAGTTTAAGATTTTTATTTTTCTTTTTTAGAATTCCATATGCCGCTACTAAATCCTCAACACCTTTGTTTTGAGTCATGGCACCAATATTTGTTAAAACATAGTCATCAGATTTTATATTATATTTGTCCCTAATATTTTTTTTTTCACTTTCAGAAATTAAATTAAAAGTTTCTACGTCAACTCCATGAGGAACAACTATTACCTGATCTTCTCTAAAACCAGACGCTAGAAAGCTTTTCTTAGACCAATTAGATGGAGTGTGTATAAAAAAATTTTTTTCTCTACTCAGCTGAATTGGATCGCCATTAGTATAATCTGATTTAAATAAATTATTTTTATATTCTGAAGTTGCAAATATAAAAATTAGCTTTGAATTAAATTTTTTATCAAAATTAAATGGTGCTGAAATTCTATAAGTTATATCATAATTAATATTATCTGATGCCAGCGGGATTTTATTAATTACATTTTTTACTTCATTCCTTAAACCACTATCATTTCTTTGTGAATTCCAATTTTCATTAGAAAAAGAAACATCTTGAAAATATATGTTTGTTGATTTGATTAGTTCGAAGATTTGCCATTGGTTAACAAGTGCGTAGGAGTGATTTATATTACGCCAGCCTTCAACAAGAATATTCATTATAATAGATTATAATTTATATTTAAAACACAAAAAAAGAAATGATTACAATAGATATAACAATTATTGACCAAATAGCCAAATTTTTGAGAAATCTTTTTGATTTTGAATTTGATCTTAAAAATTCAGGTAAAACTAAAATTAAAACAGCTATTAAAAAAATAGCCGGAATTATTTCTTCTAACCCCATTTTTAACTATTCCAGAAACTTTTAGCTTTTTGGAAGAATTTCTTAATACTTGGATTTGATTTTTCATTTTCAATTTTTCTAAATCGTTCTAATAAATCTTTTTGTTCTTTGTTTAAAAAGACTGGCACTTCAGTTTTTACCTGAACGTATAGATCACCGAAATCACCTCTACGCATAAAAGGCATACCTTTGCCTTTTAATCTAAATTGTTTACCATCTTGAGTTCCATCTGGTATTTTAATCTTTGCTTTTTTTCCATCAATTGTAGGTATTTCAATTGTTGTACCTAAAGCAGCATCGGCAATTGAAATTGGGAATTCAAAAAATAAATTTACATCAGATCTTTTAAATAATTCATGAGATTTAACATTTATAAATAAATACAAATCTCCGCTGGTACCCCCTCTTGTTCCTGCTTCACCTTTGCCAGCAAGTCTTATTCTCGTACCATCATCTACACCTTTGGGTATTGTTACAGATACTTTTTTGTTAGTTTGTTTATTTCCTTGTCCGTTACAATTCCCACACGGATTGGTAATCTCTTCACCACTTCCTGCACACTGAGGACAAGTTTGTTGAACTGTAAAGAAACCTTGATTAGATCTAACTCTTCCATTTCCTCCACAATAGGTACATCTATCTGGACTTGAGCCTGGTTTAGAACCATTTCCTTTACAAGTATTACATCTTTCAGACGTGGAGAATTGAATATTCTGTTTTTTTCCAGTGTAGGCCTCCTCTAGTGTAATTGATAAATCATATCTTAGATCCGAACCTCTGTTATTTGAGCTTCTTCTTGAACTTCTTCTGCCTCCACCACCAAAGTCTCCAAAAAAATCTTCGAAAATATCAGAGAAATCTGCACCACTAAAACCTCCAAAACCACCAAAACCACCTCTACCACCGCCACCATTTTCAAATGCAGCATGTCCAAAGTTATCGTAGTTTTCTTTTTTTGATTTATCAGAGAGTATACCATAAGCCTCACTGGCTTCTTTAAATTTATCTTCTGCTGATTTATCCCCAGGATTTTTGTCAGGATGATATTTAACGGCTAATTTTCTGTAGGCTGATTTTAGTTCATCAGGGCTTGCGCTTTTACTTACTCCTAAGACATCATAATAATCTCTTTTAGCCATGTATATAACCTGGACAAATAGATGTCAGTTAAGCGCTTTTTTCTTTATTCTCGTCTTTTACTTCCTCAAAGTCCGCATCAACAACATTATCGTCTTTCTTTCCCTTTTCGTCTTTTCCATCATCTTTACCAGAATCTGGTTTTGTGCTTTGTTGTGACTTGTAAATAGCTTCTCCTAGTTTCATTGAAGCTTGTACTAATGCCTCTGTTTTTTTCTTAATATCCTCAATATCTTCACCTTTAAGAGATTCCTTTAATGCATTTGAACCATCTTCTATTGCTTTTTTCTCTGCATCTGAAACTTTAGATCCATGCTCTTTAAGATTTTTTTCAGTTGAATGAATTAAAGTATCTGCCTGATTTCTAACATCAACAGACTCCCTTTTTTTCTTGTCTGCTTCTTTATTTGCTTCAGCATCTTTTACCATTTTTTCAATTTCTTCATCACTTAATCCACCAGAAGCTTGAATTTGAATCTTTTGTTCTTTGCCAGTGCCTTTGTCTTTTGCAGACACATTCACAATTCCATTAGCGTCTATATCAAAAGTGACTTCAATTTGAGGAACTCCTCTTGGAGCTGGAGCTATACCAACTAGTTCAAAATTACCAAGTAATTTATTATCTGTTGCCATCTCTCTTTCCCCCTGTAGAACTCGAATAGAGACCGCTGGCTGGTTATCCTCTGCAGTAGAAAACACCTGGCTTTTTTTTGTAGGTATAGTTGTATTTTTTTCTATTAGTTTTGTAGATACACCGCCTAGAGTTTCAATTCCTAGGGATAATGGTGTTACATCTAATAAAAGAACATCTTTCACATCACCTTGTAAAACACCAGCTTGAATTGCAGCACCCATTGCAACCACTTCATCAGGGTTAACACTTTTGTTAGGTTCTTTACCAAAGAAATTTTTTACTTCAGAAATGACTTTTGGCATTCTAGTCATACCTCCGACCATTACGACTTCATCAACATCGCTAGCTGAAATTCCAGCATCTTTTAAAGCAGTTTTACATGGTGGAATAGTTTTTGCTATTAAGTCCTCAACTAAAGCTTCTAACTTAGCTCTAGTCATTTTTAAATTAATATGTTTAGGACCAGTTTTATCGGCAGTTATAAATGGTAAATTAATATCTGTTTGCTCAGCTGCTGAAAGTTCAATTTTTGCTTTTTCAGCTGCCTCTTTTAACCTTTGCAATGCTAACTTATCGGTTTTTAAATCAATACCACTATCTTTTTTGAACTCAGAAATTAGATATTCTACAACAGCGTTGTCAAAATCTTCTCCACCCAAAAAAAGTATCACCATTTGTAGATTTTACTTCAAAAACTCCATCACCTAATTCAAGAATAGACACATCAAAAGTTCCACCACCTAAATCGTAAACTGCAATTTTTTTATTTTGTTTCTTATCCAACCCATAGGCTAGTGAAGCTGCAGTTGGTTCATTGATAATTCTTAAAACTTCTAACCCAGCTATTTTTCCAGCATCCTTGGTAGCTTGTCTTTGTGCATCATTAAAATATGCAGGGACAGTTATTACTGCTTTTGTAACAGCTTGACCTAAATATTTTTCAGCAGTCTCTTTCATTTTCTGGAGAATAAAAGCAGAAATTTGTGAAGGTGAATATTTCTCTCCTTTCGCTTCAATCCATGCGTCACCTTTTTCAGAATTTACAATCTTAAAAGGTGCAGCTTCGATATCTTTTTTAACAGTTGGGTCTTCAAAATTTCTACCAATCAATCTTTTGACTGCAAAAATTGTATTCTCGGGATTTGTTACTGCTTGTCTTTTAGCAGGTTGTCCTATTAATTTTTCTTTTTCTTCAGTAAAAGCAACTACTGAAGGTGTCGTTCTTGCACCCTCTGCATTTTCCAAAACTTTTGCCTGGCTCCCTTCCATAATAGCCACACAAGAGTTTGTTGTTCCTAAGTCTATTCCAATTATTTTGCTCATATCAGTTATTTGTTCTCCTCATATAGGGTTGAAATTGAATTCTACAAGTTCATTTAAATATTATTTATCTCCTGAATTTTCTTTATTTTCCTCATTTTTTTCCTCTTTTTTTTCACCTTTTTTTGCTACGCCCACTAAAGCCGGTCTTAACAATCTATCTTTAATTGTGAATCCTTTTTGTATTTCTTGAACAATTGTTCCGGGTTCTTTTTGATCATCTTCTATTTCAATCATTGCTTGGTGAAAGTTTGGATCTAATTTTTTATTGAGACATTCAATAGGTTTGATTTTATTTTTTGAAAAAATTGAAATTAAATCTTTATTGATAATATCAAAATGTTCGAGTGTTTTTTTTAATGCTTCAGTATCCTTTAAAGTTTCATCGTTTGATAAAATTTGTTTTGATCTTTCAAGATTATCTATTAAATTTAAAGCTTCTCTTGCAAAGGAAAACCCTCCATATTCAAAAGCATCTTCTTTCTCTTTTTCAAACCTTCTTCTTTGGTTTTCCATTTCAGCAAATGACCTTGCAAGCTTATCTTCTAACTCTAAAATTTTCTCTTTTGGTGTTTTTTCTTGTTCTTGATCCTGCTCCTGGTCTTGTTCTTTATTATTTGTTTCTAAATTTTCAGTTTTTTGATCTTGATTTAAACTTTTTTGATCTTTCTCTGATGCTTTGTTTGTATTTTCCTGGTTTTGATCTTTTTCCATATGGACATATATGGTAAGAAAAAATTAAATTTCCAGATGCTAAAAAAAAAAATTAAACAACTCCTTATAGGTACAAATAACAAAGGAAAATTAAAGGAAATTAGAGATTTATTACCAGCTAATATTAAAACATTTCCTACCTCAAAGTTTAATTTAAAGAGCCCAAAAGAAACAGGAAAGACTTTTAAAGAAAATTCTATCATCAAATCTCAATACTTTTCAAAAAAAACAAATCTAATCTGTTTAGCTGATGACTCTGGTTTAGAAATTGACATTTTAAATAAAAAACCAGGAATTTTTTCAGCACGATGGGCTGGAAAAAAATTAAATTTTAATAAGGCAATTCAAAAAGTTTATAAGGCATTAGATAAAAAAGATAAAAATTGGAGAAATAAAAAAATTAACGCCAGGTTTGTTTGTGCTTTATCCATTAGTTATTTAGATAAAAAAATAGCTTGTGTAGTAGGAAAAGTTGAGGGGTATATCTCTAAAAAACCTAAGGGTAAAAATGGGTTTGGATATGATCCAATATTTATTCCTAAAAATAAAATAAAAACTTTTGGTGAGATGAAGCCATTTCAAAAGTATAAATTAGACCATAGGTCTGATGCGTTTAAAAAGCTTAGAAAATTTCTTTAATCTCTCCCCCATCAATTTTGTAAAAGTTTAATCTATGATTTATTTTGTTATTTTTAACATCAAAAATACCAATTTTACCTTTGAATGAATTTTCTTTTTTAAAAATATTGTTTATCTCTGAAAAATCAGATTTTAAAGATAAATAATAAATCAATCCTAAAAGATCATAACTTAATAAGCTTAAATGATTTGGTTTTGAATTGTAGGTATTTACAAATTTTTTATTAAATGTCTCTAGATTTTGTTTATTAATCGATGGATAATATAATGGCTGGATATTTTCTTCTAAAAGTAAACTTTCATCAAACCATTGGTTAAGTGTTATAAATAACTTATTTCTTGGCGATACATCGGTGTAAATAAGTGAAGTAATTACACTTTTAAGATTTTCATCAAAATCAGAAATAATAACTGAGTCGAAATTTACATTTCCAATAGTGTATTGTTTTTCCAATTTCTTAATTTGTTCCTCCTTATCTACCAAATCTGAGTTTTCAACTCTTAAAATTTCATCAGCCAGATTTTGTTTTCTCACATCATAATTTGTTATTTTTTCAATTTGCTTTGTAAGTTTAGTTGGTTCAGTGTCATAAGTGTATTGTTCAGAAATTTTGATTTTCGATTGTTTAATTGCCTTTTTAATTTCATTTTTATAATCAAGGTCAGGTGTTAAGAAAATTGTTTTTTTTACTTCACTTAATTCCAAAAAATCTTTAATTGCATTTAACTGGGATAAAGAATTTACTCCGCTGCTTATCACATTTTTCGGTAGATCATTTGTTTTATTTGTTAAAGATAGAAAAATAACATCTTGTATTTGATCCAAATACATTAAGCTTTTGAAAAAAATTGGACCGATAAAAATTTTTATTCCTTCATTCTTTAACTTAGTAGCTGATTGTAGAGTTTGATTTGGATCAATACCTGTGTCCATTGGATAAACTTCAATATTGTCTGTTCCAATATCATTCAAAGCCATTCGGGTTGATTTAATTATTGATTGTCCTAATTCTTTATATTCACCAGATAAAGGTGCAAGTAGCCCAATTTTAATTTTTTCACTTTGTGAAAATGCAAATGAATGATTTGTTAAATAGATGATTATTAATGTAAAAATAATTCTAAAAATTTTTTTCATTTTAATGATACTATAATATTTTTATTATAAATATGATTGAAAATTTAAAATCTGCTAATAGAGTGTTCAAAAAAAGTCTATATTTAGTCTCAACTCCAATTGGAAATTTAAACGATATAAGTCTTAGAGCAATAGAAACTCTTAAAAGGTCAGATTACATTCTGTGTGAAGATACGAGAATTTCAAAAAATTTATTTGAAAAATACCAAATCAAATCAAATTTAATTGCCAATCATAAATTCAATGAGAAAAGAAATGTTGTTAAAATTATAAAGTTAATTAATCAAGGATCACTTATTTCTTTAATTTCAGATGCTGGCACCCCAGGCATTTCTGATCCAGGTTCCATATTAGTTAATGAGTGCATAAAGAATAATATCAATATTATTCCTATACCCGGTGCTTCAGCAGTAATATCAGCAGTATCAATATCAGGATTTTCAGAGAAGTTTTTCTTTTATGGATTTTTTCCTGAAAAGGATAAAATTTTAAAAGAGGATTTGGAAGATTTATCAAGATTAAATAGTTCAATCGTTTTTTTTATTTCGCCAAAGAAAATTAATAGGAATATTCCTCTAATTAAAAAAAATTTTATAGGAAGAAAAATCCTGATTTGTAGAGAAATGACAAAATTTTATGAGGAGTATAAAAGATCTAAAGTTGAAGATTTAGAACCATTAAAAAGTAATTTAAAAGGTGAATTGACTATTGTTATTTCGGAAAAAATTCATGACAAAAAACCTTCACAATCTTTGGATGAATCAGATAAAAGATTGATTAAAGCGATGATAAATAAACTAAGCATAAAAGAAATAACAGATTTAATAATTCGTAAAAATGATATTTCAAAAAAAATTGTCTATGATTATTGCTTAAAAATTAAAAATGAAAAATAAAATACTTATTGCACTTTTTGTTGGTTTTATTTTGAGTGGATGCTCAGGTGTATCATCCCCAGGAATTTTTGGAACAGGTGTAAGTGTTGCTATCGATCCAAGATCTTTAGGAACCCAGATAGATGATTCTTTGATGCAAAAAAACTTAACTGCTAGAATTTTACTCTTGAATAAAAATTATCTTTTATCAGTAAAATCAAAAGTTTTAGATGGTAGAATTTTTTTAACTGGAAAAGTCGATGAGCCAGAAGAAAAATTGAAATTAACAAAAATTGCCTGGGAGACAAATGGTGTAAGATCTGTGAGAAACGATATTAAAATAAAAGAGGCTTTTAATTTTAAACAATCTGCCAAGGATCTATTAATCACTTCTCAATTAAGAACTGCATTGATTTTAAATAAAGAAATTAAGGCAACAAATTATCAAATAGATACTTATAAAAAGAAAATCTATATTTATGGAATTTCACAAACTAAAGATGAAAAGGATCTGGTTATTAAAGAAGCAAAAGAGATTTTAGATGTCGAAGATGTGATTGCTAGTATTTTACTAGTAGATAATTTAAGAATTAAAACTAACTAATTTTTTTTATAATCAATTACATCAGCTGAGTAAGCTGCAATGGAAGCTAAGTTTAAAATATCAGAAGTTGATGATCTTAAAGGTGCTATTTCAATAGGTAAACCTAAACCAATTAATAAAGGTCCAATTACCTTTGCTCTACTCATTGACTTAATCATTTTATAGGAAATAGCTGCACTATGTTGGCTGGGCATAATTAAAACATTTGAGTTACCAACTATTTCTGAAAATGGATAAAGTTCTTTGTACATCTCTTCTAAAGCAACATCTGGTTGCATCTCACCATCAAATTTAAAATCAACTTTTTCATTTTTTAAAATTTCAACAGCATCACTTAGTCTTTTTGTTCTATCTGTAGCTGGCTCTCCAAAAGTAGAGTGAGATAAAAAAGCAACTTTTGGATCAAAACCAAATAATTTTGCAACCCTCGCTGCTGATTTTGCCATTTCAGCTAATTGTTTTGCGTCTGGATACTCTATGACCGATGTATCGCAGATAAAGATTGTTTTACCTCTATTTACAACCAGGTTTAACCCGAACATAATTTCCCCAGGTCTTGGATCAACAACTTTAATAATTTTTTCTAGTGAAGATGAGTATCTTCTTGTGTTCCCGGTTATCATCGCATCTGCATCCTGACACGCAACCATGCATGAAGCCCAAATAACTCTATCGTTTCTTACAAGTCTATCGCAATCCCATTCCAACATTCCCTTTTCTCTTTGAAGTTTTTTAAATAGATATTTAACATATTTTTCTCTTTTAGCTGTGTCTTTTGAGTTTACAATTTCAATATCAAAATTTTCATTATAACCAATTTTTTTTATTTGATTTTTAATTAGCTCCTCTTTTCCAACTAAGATGGGTATTCCTAAGTCAGAGTTTTTGAAAGCTATTGCTGCTTTAAGTGTATTTTCATCCTCACCATCAGCAAAAACAATTTTTTTTTGTTTTTTCTTTATATAAGAATTTACACCCTGCAAAATTGTTACAGTTGGATCTAATCTTTGTTTTAGTTGGTCTTTATAAATTTCAAAATTATTAATTTTTTTTCTTGCTACACCAGTATCAATAGCAGCTTTTGCAACTGCAGCTGGTATTACACTAATTAATCTTGGATCGAATGTTGATGGAATTATGTAATCTTTTCCATAGTGAGGCCTCTCACCTCCCATTGCTGCAATTACTTCATCCGGCACATCTTCTTTAGCTAATTTTGCTATCGCATGTGCAGCTGCAATTTTCATCTCTTCATTAATTGTTTTTGATCGTACATCTAATGCACCTCTAAAAATATATGGAAACCCTATTAAATTGTTCACTTGATTAGGATAATCTGACCTTCCGGTCGCTATAATTGCATCATCTCTAACCTCTTCAATTTCTTCAGGTGTAATTTCTGGGTCAGGGTTAGCACATGCAAATATAATTGGATTTTTTGCCATTTTTTTTACCATATCTTTAGTTAACGCTCCTTTCGCAGATAAGCCCAAAAAAACATCTGCATTAGTAATAGCATCATCTAGAGTTCTATCTTTTGTTTCAATTGCATGACTTGATTTCCATTGGTTTAAATTATCTCGACCTATGTAAATGACCCCTGTTCTGTCTACCATTGTAATATTTTTTTGGGGCACACCAGTCTTTTTAAATAAATTAGCGCAAGCCATAGCCGAAGCTCCAGCTCCATTGACAACTATTTTAACTCTATCAATTTTTTTTTTACTAATGTCCAAAGCATTAATAAGTGCTGCAGTTGTGATAATCGCAGTTCCATGCTGATCATCATGAAATACAGGTATATCAAGTATTTCTTTTAGCTTTTCTTCAATAATAAAACAATCAGGTGCAGCAATATCCTCAAGATTAATACCTCCAAAACTTGGAGCAAAATTTTTTATACTATTTATGATTTCATCTGGATTTTCGGAGTCTATCTCTAAATCAATAGAGTCAATATCAGCAAATCTTTTAAATAAAACAGCCTTTCCTTCCATCACTGGTTTAGATGCTAACGCACCTAAATTTCCCATACCTAAAATTGCTGAGCCATTACTAATTACTGCAACAAGGTTTCCTTTACTTGTATAATCAAACGCAGCCTCAGGATTATCACTGATTGCTCTTACAGGAGCAGCTACACCAGGCGAGTATGCTAAAGCCAGATCTCTTTTTGTCGTCATATTTTTTGAGGAAGATATTTCAATCTTGCCTGGCTTTTTATCTTTGTGAAAATCTAAAGCTTCTTTATCTGTATAATGATCAATTTTTGTTTTTTTCATTTATGCTAATTAGGTGTACAAATGGGGTAAAATTAAGACTAATATGGTTTATGAATTTAGTTAAGTCAACAGGGACTTTTGGTTTTTATACTATTATCAGTAGATTACTTGGTTATTTAAGAGATGTTCTGATAGCAATTTTTCTTGGAACAAGTTTTTTAGCAGATGTATTTTTTGTAGCATTTAGAATACCTAATACTTTTAGAAGATTGTTTGCAGAAGGAACCTTTAATGCAGCTTTTATACCAAGTTATACTTCAGAATTAGTAAAAAAAAAAACTGGATCACAAAAATTTGCAAATGAAATTTTTAATTTATTATTTTTAGGTCTATTGTTTTTAGTTTTGATTATAGAAATTTTCATGCCAGTTTTTGTGAGGCTAATAGCGCCAGGTTTTGTTGATAATTCAGAAAAAATTCAGCTAGCTGTCAACCTAACAAGGATAACTATGCCATTTTTAATGTTTGTGAGTCTATCTTCTTTTTTTGCTGCAATACTAAATTCTCACAATAAGTTTGCTGCTGCCTCTGCAGCACCAATAATCCTTAATATAGTCTTGATTGGAATTTTATTTTTTGGCAAATTTCTTAATGACGAACTAGTTTACTATTTATCATATGGGGTTTCAATTGCAGGATTATTACAACTTATTTTTTTATATCAATTTGCAAAAAAATTTTATTTTATAAGACTTAATTTCAATTTTAAAATTGATAATAAGGTAAAATTTTTTTTCAAAAAACTTTTACCTAGTATTTTCTCGTCTGGCGTTACACAAATCAATATTCTTGTGGGTACTATAATTGCATCTTTTCAAGCCAGCGCTGTGTCTTATTTATATTATGCTGATAGGATTTATCAAATTAACCTTGCGATAGCAGGAATTGCAATAGGCGTGGTTGTTCTGCCACAACTTTCAAAACATGTTTTTTTAAAAAAGAAAAATAAAATTCTTTTATTACAAAATAAAGCGCTTGAGCTTAGTATGTTTTTAAGTCTACCAGCCTCAGTTGCTTTGATTGTAGGGTCAGAACAAATTATTTCTGCATTATTTGGCTATGGTTCTTTTGATGAGTTGTCAGTATCCAACTCGGCAAATGCACTTTACTATTTTGGATTAGGATTACCTGCTTTTGCTATGATTAAAGTATTTTCAACTTTTTTTTTCGCAAACCAGGATACTAAAACACCATTTTATATTTCATTATTTTCAGTAATTTTAAATATCTTAATAAGTATTTATTTTTTTAGAGAAATTGGTTTTATAATCATTCCTATAGCCACAACAATTTCATCATGGTTTAATGCAATAATATTATTTGTTTATTTGAAAAATAAAAATTTATTTCATTTTAATGAATTATTTTTTGTCAAATTAATAAAAATACTTTTGGCATCTATACTATTGGGAATATTTTTTTATTATTCAATTTTATTTTTTGAAAATAGATTGATTTATGAATATAAATTTAAATCTTTTTATTTAATACTTTCAGCTTTTTTAAGTCTTATATTCTATTTGAGTTTTTCATTATTTATCAAAGCTTTCAAATATGGTGATATTAAACTAAAGTATTAATTATGGAAAAAAAAATTTTTTCAGGTGTTCAACCTACAGGAAATCTTCATCTTGGAAATTACTTGGGAGCAATCAAAAATTTTGTAAAACTTAACAATGAAGATCAAAATGAGTGTGTGTTCTGTGTTGTTGATCTTCATGCTATTACAGTTGCTCAAGATCCAAAAAAATTAAGAGATAATATATATGAAACTGTAGCAACTTTTATTGCTAGTGGCATTGATCCTGAAAAAAGTATTATCTTTAATCAATCAAGAGTGAGTGCTCATTCAGAAACGGCCTGGATATTAAGTTGTGTTGCTAGAATGGGATGGCTAAATAGAATGACCCAATTTAAAGAGAAAGCTGGAAAAGATAAAGAAAAAGCAAGTATCGGTCTTTATTCTTATCCTGTTTTAATGGCAGCAGATATTTTGTTATATGACACAACCCATGTACCTGTTGGAGATGATCAAAAGCAACATTTGGAACTTTGCCGAGATATAGCTCAAAAGTTTAATAATGATTTTAATGCTGACAATTTTTTTAAAATTCCTGAGCCATTAATTCAAAAAGAGTTTTCAAGAATTATGAGCTTGAGAGATGGTACAAAAAAAATGAGCAAATCTGAATTATCAGATCTGAGCAGGATTAATTTAACAGATGATAAAGACCAAATAATAAATAAAATCAAAAAAGCAAAGACTGATACTTTGCCATTGCCATCTGCTAGTGCAGATTTAGAGAAAAGACCCGAAGCAAAGAATTTAATGGGTATTTATTCTAGTTTAATGGATGTAAGTTTAGGAGATACAATAAATAAATTTTCTGGAAAAAATTTCTCGGAATTTAAAGAAAATTTATCACAAGCAATGGTTGATAAAATTAGTCCAATATCATCAGAAATAAAAAAGTTATTAAGTGATAAAAAATATTTAGATAAAATATTATTAGAGGGATCTAAAAAAGCAGATAAAATAGCCTCAGATAAGGTAAAAAAAATCCAAGAACTTATTGGTTTTTAGAATTTTTTTATTAACAAGTTTAATTTTTACAATTATTGATTATATATAAATCATGTTTGTTCAGACTGAAATAACACCGAATCCAAATTCTTTAAAATTCTTACCTGGTAAAATTGTTTCAAATAAAGGGTCGTTTGAAATTACACAAAATGATCAAACTAATAATGAGTTAGTTAAAAACTTGTTATCTATAAATGGCGTTGAAGGTATTTTTTTAGGTAAAGATTTTATTTCAATAAATAAATATGATGACACATCATGGGATGAAATAAAACATATAGTAATTTCTTTAATCAATGATTTTTACTCTAGCGGAAAAGAATGTGTTGTTGAAAATACCTTAATTGAAAATAATGAAAATTTAAAAGATATAGAAAAAAAAATTGTTCAAATATTAGATGAAAAAATCAGACCTGCAGTTGCGAAAGATGGTGGAGATATTAAATTTAAAGAGTTTAAAGATGGTATTGTTAAAGTGCAGCTCCAAGGGAGTTGTTCAGGTTGTCCAAGTTCAACTATGACATTAAAACAAGGTGTACAAAATCTTCTTTGTCACTATCTACCAGAAGTTAAGAAGGTTGAGGCTCTTTAAATGTTTAATTTTAAATTAAAAAATCTAAAATTTTTAAACCAATTGATTTTTTTTAAGTCAAAATTTTATTTTGTTAGAATGAGAAGAAAGAACTTAAAAATGTTTAAGTTTTTTGATGACAGACGAATTGGTGCAATTCCAAGAATATTTTTAACAAGTATTTTTGTTGTTTTTTCATTCTATCATATTCCATCAATAATTAATTTTGCTAATAAGCAACTTTTAGAAGATAAAGAATTTCAAAATAATTCAAAAGCTATTCTAGCTTATACGCTTAATAAAAAAGAGGGTGTTGAAGCTGATGAAGCAGACTTAAATGAGAAAGATTTGTTAATTGATATTTTTAGTCTAAACGATCTTGAAACAGATACAGTAAGATTAGATGCATCTACAATTAAGCAATTATTTCAAGACACCGATTATAAACTAGATGATGTAAGGGAAACAAAGTTAGTTAAGCCTGTCGCCTTAACTTTACTTCCTGGTGAAATCAAGATGATTGAAAGCACTAAGAAACGAAAAGAGTTTTTTATTCAAATCGTTTTACCTTTAGTTTTAAAAGAAAATAATAATATTAGATTAGATCGAAAGACTTTGTTTAAAATTATAAATAAAAGCAATAACACCAAATTAGAAAAAAAATGGCTTGAAAAAAAATACAAACAATATGGAGTAACATCCAAAGATTTAACAACACTTAAAATCAGAATGGATGAGATACCTGTTTCTTTAGCACTTGCTCAAGCTGCGAAAGAAACAGGATGGGGAACATCAAGATTTGCACAAGAGGGCAATGCCCTTTTTGGGCAATGGACTTGGTCAGGTGAGGGTTTAAAACCCAAAGAGGCTGATGAGAATAAGGGACATAAAGTAATGAAATTTAATGTATTACAAGCCTCAGTTAGAGCTTATCAAAGAAATTTAAACACTCATCGATCATATAAAAATTTTAGATTAGCAAGAGCACATTTAAGGGATAATAATCAACCTTTAGATAGTTTAATTCTTTCTCAATTTTTAAAAAATTATGCTGAAACTGGAAATCAGTATGTTGAAGTTTTGCAAAAAATTATTAATCAAAACAATTTAAAAGATTTTGATGACGCTAAGTTACTTCCTTCCAGCAAAGAGCTTGAAAGTTTAATTTAATTTCCAATTATAACAAATTGGGTTCCGAACCAACGCCATTTACCATCATCATTTAACGAGCAATTTATTCTTCCACGTCTTGGTAAAAATTTTGACTCAAAATTGATATAAAGAATATTTTTTTCGAATATTAAATTTGGTTGACCCCATGAACCACCATCATTTGAATAACAATTAATATTTTTAATATTTTTTTGATCATCAAAAAATTCCACAATTAATTTTGGTGGATTATCTTTATTTTCTAATTTTTTTTCTATTGGTTTAAGAGATTTGTATTCTAAAGGATTATAATTTATTAGTGAGTTAAATCGTTTTAAATCTCCGTATTTTTCATTTATTGGAAATCTTGGTAATTCAAATTTATCTTTATTGTTATCAATTATTCCAGAGTGTTGTCCAAAAGCAATTTCAAAATTTTTTGATATATAGTTTTTCATAAAAAGAGAATATTCACCAAAAGGATATGAAAATATTGGTGGTACATACCCTAGTTTATCTTTAAAAATTTCAGTTGCTGTTTCTATATCGTTTATGAATTCTTTTTCTGTCATATCAATTAAATATTCATGTGTATGTGAATGGTGCCCAATATAGCCTATATCTGAGTCATTAATTTCTTTGATTTCATCCCAAGTCATATACCCTCTTTTTCCCACAGGTTCAGTAGATACAAACAAAATGAATGGAATTTTATTCTTTTTAAGATATGGCCAAGCTTCATTATAAAATGATTTAAATCCATCATCTATTGTAATTAAAATTTTTTTTCCCTTTTTTACTTTATCAAATTCATTTAAAAAATTTTTAGGGTCATAAAATTCATACCCTTGATTTTTAATAATTTTCATTTGCTCATCAAACATATCCATTCTTATATTTGTTGATGGATATTTATTTTCATTAAAGCGATGATACATCAATGATAAAACACCACTATCTCTAGAATAAGATTTGATATTATTCTCTTGTGAAATAGAATTAACTAGAAATATAAATTGTAAGATGAATAAGCTAATTATAGATGCTGCAAAAAATAAAATTTTTTTAATGATCATTAGTAATGATATTAATTACAGCATTACACATGAAAATTCCAAAATAAATTATGAAAAATTATCAATTTTAATTAATGATTTTCTAAATAAAAAAAAATTAAATTTAGACAAAGTCTCTAAAATTTATGTTAATCGAGGTCCTGGAAGTTTTGCGGGGATAAGAAATTCTTTATCAGTTGTTAAAGCTTTTCATTTAACCCATAAAATTGATTATTATTGTTTTAGTTTAGAGGATTTTGGTGAAAAAAATGAGGTTAAATACGAAAATATCCCAAAACTTTGCGATAAATTGAAAGTTGAAAAAAATTTGATAAATCCTATTTATTTGAGTTAAAATCAATTATGCCAGATACGATTGAACAACAATGTTTATCTAAAGGGGTAAAATTAACTGAGCAGAGGCGAATTATTGCTAAGGTAATTTCTGAGTCAAAAGCTGCTTATGGTGAGTCTGATCATCCAGATGTTGATGAGTTATATAGTCGTGTATCTAAAGTTGATCCAAAAATAAGCATAGCCACAGTTTATAGAACAGTGAAGCTTTTTGAGGAAGCAGGAATTTTAACAAAGCATGATTTTAAAGGTGGCAAGGCTAGATATGAAGCAATGATAGAAAGTCATCATGATCATTTGATCGATATAAAATCTGGTGAAATAATTGAATTCGTGGATGAAGAAATTGAAGAGTTGCAAAAAAAAGTAGCAAAAAAATATGGTTATAAGTTAGTAGATCATAAACTTGAGTTATATGGTGTAAAAGTAAACTCAAAAGATGAATAAAAAAATATTTATCAAAACTTTCGGTTGTCAAATGAACGAATATGATACTAACAGAATATTTGATACTGTGAGAGAAATAGGTTTTGTAAAAACTGAAAATCTAGAAGAATCGAATTGTTACTTACTTAACACGTGCCATATTCGAGATAAAGCTAAAGAGAAAGTTTATCATGAGATTGGACGGGTGAAAAAAAATTTTAGATCACGAAAAAAACCGATTGTTATAGTTGCTGGATGTGTTGCTCAGGCAGAAAATGAGGAAATGATCAAAAGGGAACCTTATATTGATATTGTGATTGGACCGCAAGCCTATCATAAAATAAATGACAAGATTGAAGAATTTTTATACAAACAAAAAAAAATAGATGAAACCGAATTTGATGCCATCACAAAATTTGATTATTTAGATAATATTAAGAACTCATCAAAAAAAATTTCATCATTTTTAACTATTCAAGAGGGCTGTGATAAATTTTGCCATTTCTGTGTAGTACCATTTACAAGAGGTCCAGAATATTCAAGACCATTCAAAAAAATATTAGAGGAAGCAGAAAATTTATCAATAAATGGAGTCCGTGAAATAACACTACTAGGTCAAAATGTTAATGCTTATAATTATGAGAATTACAGATTGTCAGATTTAATTTTAGAAATAGAAAAGTTAGAGGGTATAAAAAGAATTAGATATACAACCTCTCACCCAAAGGATATGACAGAAGATTTAATCAACGTATATGGTGTTTCAAAGAAATTAATGCCTTTAGTTCACCTACCCGTTCAAAGTGGATCTGACAAGATCCTAAATTCAATGAATAGAAAACATCAGATAAGTGATTATGTTTATACTTACGAAAAACTTAAAAAAATTAACCCTAAAATAAAGTTTTCCAGCGATTTTATAATTGCCTATCCGGGTGAGGATGAGAAGGACTTTAATGAAACTTGTGATTTAATTAAAAAAATTAAATTTATACATTCTTTTTCTTTCATATTTAGTCCAAGGCCAGGAACAACTGCAGCAAATTTTGAGTTAATTGACAAAAAAATTTCACTTACCAGACTAGAAAAAGTTCAAAAACAGTTATTTTCCAATCAAATTAATATGAATAAATCACTTGAGGGTAAAGAAATTGATGTTTTAGTTGAAAATAAAATAGATGGCGGCACAAAGTTTTTTGGTCGATCTGAGTACATGACTTCGGTTATTTTTGATGGTAATGAATTGGATATGGGAAAAGTTATCAAAGTAAAAATAAATCGTAGTAATCAAAATACATTGTTTGGTAAAAGTTTAGATAATTCACAACAAAGAGTGGCTTAAGTTTGAGTAACACTATTAAAAAAGATATAAATTCATCACTAAAATTTGTTTATTCAGAAAATAATTCAATTAGTGTAATTTTTCATGAGAATGAACTTCTAATGGGAGTAGTTGGTGAATTTAATCAAAATTTAAAAGAATTAGAAAGAATAACTGAGTCAAGCATCTATTCCAGAGGAAACTCAATTTTGATCAAATCAACTCCTGAAAAAAATGAAATTTTAAAAAATGCAATTCGATTTCTTGCAAATCAATTTGAAAATAATGGTAGTATAGAACAAAAAGATATTTTATCCTCAGTTGATCAATTTATGATAAATGAAAAAGTAAAAAATACCAACGTTACTGATATAATTAAAACTCCAAAAAAATCTATAATCCCAAGGTCAGAAAAACAAAAGGAGTATGTTAGAGCATTAAGGCAAAATGAAATAATAATATCTGCCGGACCTGCTGGTACAGGAAAAACCTTTCTTGCTGTTGCTGTAGGTTTAACAATGTTATTAGAAAAAAAAATAGAGAGAATTATATTGTCTAGACCTGCGGTTGAGGCAGGTGAGAGACTAGGTTTCCTGCCAGGAGATATGAAAGAGAAAGTTGATCCATATCTCCGCCCTTTGTATGATTCATTGTATGATCTGTTTCATTTTGAAAAAATTCAGAGAATGATAGAAATTGGTGACATTGAAATTGCCCCTTTAGCTTTTATGAGAGGGAGAACTTTAAAAAATTCTTTTGCAATTTTAGATGAAGCTCAAAATGCCACTGATACACAAATCAAAATGTTTCTTACTAGGATAGGAGAAAATTCAAAAATAGTTGTCAATGGTGACCCTACTCAAATAGATTTACCTAATAAAAAAATGTCAGGTTTAGAAAGATCAAAAAAGATATTGTCCCATTTGAATGAGATTGCAGTTATAGACTTTGATCACTCAGATGTTGTGAGGCATCCTTTAGTTTCAAAAATTGTGAAAGCGTACAACAATAATGATCAAAGTTAATGTGCTTACAGAGGAAAATTCTTGGTCAAAAAAAATAAAAAAAAAAAAATTATTTTTTAATAAAATTTGTAACAAGTTCCCAAAAAAATATAGATTTATCAACAAAAAAATCTATTTAACGCTTCTACTATCAAATAATAAAGAAATAAAAATTTTAAATAAAAAATTTAGAAATAAGAATAAACACACCGATGTACTATCTTTTCCATTTAATAAAAACCAAAAAAAATTAAAAGAAAATTATCTTGGTGACATAATTATAAGTTTTAATTATATGAATACGCCAAAAAATTTAAATAATTATGAATTTAAAATTAAAACAATTAAAATTTTTATACATGGTTTTTTACATTTATTGGGTCATGACCATCAAAAAAGTAAAGAATATAAACTGATGTTAAGTGAAGAAAAAAAAATTTTTAAATCTATAGAAAAAACTTCCATTTTAAATTGAAAAAAAATTTTATATTTGAGACTTTATTGATAATTTTTTTAGGAGGTTTAACTTCTTTAAGTTTACCTCCATATAATTTTTTTTTTTTAAATTTTTTTACATTTAGTGTTTTCTTTATTTTTTTATTTAAGAGACTAAAACGAGGAATAAAAAAATTCTTTTATTGTGGATGGTTGTTTGGTTTTAGCTATTTTTTGTCTAATATATATTGGTTAACTATATCCTTAAGTTTTGATCAAAGTTTTAATTTTTTAATTCCCATATCTTTAATTGTCATCCCAGCATTTTTAGGTTTATTTTATGCATTATGTGTTGCTATTTTTTATCTATACAATCCGAAAAATATATTAAGTGCTTTTTTCCTATTCTCTCTTTTGTTTGGTTTAATAGAGTTTATAAGAGGAATAATTTTAACTGGGTTCCCTTGGAACTTGGTAATTTATAGTTTCTCTGAAATTAATAGTTTCTTGAGTATTTTGTCAATAATAGGAACTTATTCATTAAATCTTATAGTAGTAAGTTTTTTTACAGCTCCCGCCCTTTTCATATTTAGAAAATCTAAAAAAGAAGTGGTTGTATGTATCTTTTTACTGCTATTACCTATCTCTTTTTATACATACGGGGAATTTTTAAAAAAAAATTTTTATAATAGTAAAGAGAAAGAACTTCCTTTTGTAGTTAGAGTAATAGGAGCAAATATAAGTTTAGATAGGTACTATAAAAACGTTAATGCGGAGAGTGTGATTAATGAACTAATTTCAATTAGTTCACCTATTGAAGAAAAAAAGACATTTTTTGTATGGCCAGAGGGAATAATACCCAACACTTATGAAGATCAATTAGATTTATACAATGACATATTTGAAAAATATTTTAGTGAAAATCACTTAATCGGTTTAGGAATAACAAGCAGAAAAACTATTAACAATGATTACAATTATTACAATTCATTTTCAATATTTGATAGTAAAGTAAATTTAATTGACAATTATAACAAGATTAAACTTGTACCTTTCGGTGAATTTGTTCCTTTTGAAAATACTCTTAACAAATTCGGTTTAAAAACAATTACAAATAATATTGGATCATTTGATAAAGGTGTAAACAGAAAAATTATTAAAATCCAACATGATCTTAAGCAAATAAATTTTTTGCCATTAATTTGTTATGAAATTATATATAGTGGAAATTTGACTAAAGATTTTAATTTTGATTTTATATTGAATATTTCAGAAGATGGATGGTTTGGTAAATCTATTGGACCCAAACAACATTTCATACATAGTAAATTTAGAGCAATTGAAAATGGAAAGTATATAATTAGATCATCTAATAATGGGATGGCAGCAATTATAAATCCATTAGGTTATATTGAGAATAAAATAGATTATGGAATTTCAGGTTACATTGATTTAGAAGGCATAAGAGATTTTAAACCAACATTGTTTTCCAAATATGGAAATAACATATTTTTCATATTAATTTTGTTGTATATTGTTTTAACTTTTTCATTTAATAGGATTAAAAATGAGTAATTTAAAAAATTTTCGTTTTACAAGTGAGTCTGTTTCAGAGGGACACCCCGATAAAGTGTCAGATAGAATATCTGACATGGTGGTAGACACTTATTTATCGAACGATCCATTTTCGAGAGTTGCATGTGAAACTCTTACAACTACTAATAAAGTTGTATTAGCTGGTGAGGTTAGAGGGCCAGAAATTAAAAAAGATGATTTAATCAATAAGGTAAGAGAATGCATAAAAGATATCGGATATGATCAAGATGGTTTTACTTGGAAAGAAGCTACAAAAATAGAAAGTCATCTTCATTCACAATCAAGTGATATTGCAATGGGTGTAGATTCTTCAGGAAATAAAGATGAGGGTGCAGGAGATCAAGGTATTATGTTTGGTTATGCTTGTAGCGAGACTGATGTTTTAATGCCAGCGCCAATTCACTTTTCTCATAAAATTTTAAGGCTAATGGCAGAAGATAGAAAATCAGGTAAATTAAAAAATATTGAGCCAGACTCTAAAAGCCAGGTAACATTTGAATATGAGGATGGTAAACCATCAAAAGTTAAATCAGTTGTAATATCTTCTCAGCACACTGAAAATATTAACCAAGAACAGGTTAGAGAATTATTAAGACCATATTTGATAAATTCTATACCAAAGAATTTTTTGGAGGGTTTTAATGAAGACGATTTTTATGTAAATCCAACTGGAAATTTTGTAATAGGAGGTCCTGATGGAGACTGCGGTTTAACGGGAAGAAAAATAATTGTAGATACTTATGGTGGTGCTGCTCCACACGGTGGTGGAGCTTTTTCTGGTAAAGATCCAACCAAAGTAGATAGGTCTGCAGCATATGCAGCAAGGTATATTGCTAAAAATGTTGTTGCCTCAAAGATTGCAGATAAATGTTTAATTCAATTAGCCTATGCGATTGGTGTCTCAAAACCATTATCTATTTACGTTAATCTTTTTGATAATGATTTAGATAAAAATAAATTTGTTGAAGAGAGGATTAAAGAAAGCTTTGATCTTAGCCCAAGAGGAATAAGAGAGATGCTGGGGCTTAATAAACCTATATATGAAAAAACATCTGCCTATGGGCATTTTGGAAGAGAACCAGATAAAGAAGGTGCCTTTTCTTGGGAAAATACCAACAAATCTGACATTTTCTTAAAATAGTTTTTATTGAAAAATTAAAAAAAACTTTTATATATGAATTTACATTGTTGAATTATCAAAATGGGCTTTGGCCCATTTTTTTTTGGAGTAAACAAAATTATGTTAAATAAAAGAGCAGATAAGCTTGAACTATTAAGAATTGCAGAGGCCGTAGCTTTAGAAAAATCAATTGATAAAGAACTTATTATTAGTTCTATGGAAACTGGAATTGCTAAAGCAGCGAAATCTAAATTTGGTCAGGATAATGAGATTAAGGTAATAATTAATAGAGATAACGGCGATATTGAAATTTTTAGAAAATTGATAGTTACAGAAAATCCAGAAAATACAAACACTGAAATAAGATTAGAGGATGCGATTACACTAAATGAAATTAATAAAGACAAAGTGATTGGAGATGAAGTTTTACAACCATTACCTTCATTTGATTTTGGAAGAATAGCGGCTCAAACAGCCAAACAAGTAATTAATTTTAATGTTAGAGAGGCAGAGAGAGAAAGACAATTCAATGATTTTATTGATAAAAAAGACACAATACTAAGTGGAATTGTGAAAAGATTAGAGTTTGGAAATGTAATCGTGGATCTTGGAAGAACAGAAGCAATAATTCAAAAAAATGAAATTATCCCAAGAGAGAAT
This sequence comes from uncultured Pelagibacteraceae bacterium, assembly GCA_902612325.1. Lineage (GTDB taxonomy): Bacteria > Pseudomonadota > Alphaproteobacteria > Pelagibacterales > Pelagibacteraceae > Pelagibacter. The sequence goes on from CACMDB010000002.1 coordinate 60,943, forward strand.
ATTAAAGCTGGAGATAGAATTAAAGCATATTGTTTTGATGTAAGAAGAGAACCTCGTGGTCAACAGATATTTCTATCAAGAGCTCATCCAAAGTTTATGGAAAAACTTTTTGTACAAGAAGTTCCTGAAATTTATGATGGTTTGATTGAAATTAAGTCATCTTCTAGAGATCCAGGAAGCAGAGCTAAAATTTGCGTTAAAGCAGTTGATACTTCATTAGATCCAGTTGGAGCATGTGTGGGAATGAGAGGATCGAGAGTTCAAGCAGTAGTAAATGAACTACAAGGTGAAAAAATTGATATTGTAAATTGGTCTGAGGATCCTGCAATATTAGTATCTAATGCCTTATCTCCAGCTGAGGTGCAAAGAGTAAATGTAGATTTAGAAAGAAAAAAACTAGATGTGATTCTTACTGAAGAAAATTTAAGTAAAGCTATTGGAAGAAGAGGACAAAATGTAAGGCTTGCTACAAAATTATTGAATTTTGAAATAAATATTATGACAGATGCAGAGGACTCAGAAAGAAGACAATTAGAGTTTAAGGAGAAAACAGAAAATTTTGTTAAGAATTTAGAGTTAGACGAAACACTTGGACAACTTCTTGTGGCTGAGGGTTATTCTACCATTGATGATATAAAAGATAGTTCGGCAGAAAATTTATTAAAAATTGAAGGCATAGAGGAAGAAACTGCAAAAGCTCTGATAGAAAGAGCAAAAGAGTTTCATCAAAAAGATCAAGAAGATATTTCTGAAAGGATTAAAGAATTAGGTTTGGATGATGGACTAATTAATTTAAATGGGTTAACTCCTGGAATGTTGGTCACCCTAGGTGATCAAAAAATACTTACACTGCAAGATTTTGCCGATCTAGCATCAGACGAGTTAACTGGTGGATACGATGTAGTAAAAGGTGAAAGAGTAAAAATTCAAGGTTATCTGGAGGATTTTGCTTTATCCAAAGAAGAAGCAGATGGACTGATTATGTCTGCAAGAAATATTGTTTATAAAGATTGAGAGATGCGTAATGGAAAAAAAGACAAAATTAACAATATCAGGTGGCATAGCCAAAAAGTCTATCAGAAATATAGATAAAGCAAAAAATCTTGGAAAGAATTCTGTAATAATCGAAAAACAAACTGGTAAATTTACTAGTAGAGGTGGATCATTTAAGTCAAACCCATCAAAGATTAAAAATAATTTTACAAGCAATAAAGGAACTTTTGGTAAATCGAATTACACCCCCAAATTACCACCTCTAACAAGTGATTTTGAAAGACGTAAATTAGCTGAGCAAAGAGCCACCAAAAAACTTAAAGAGGAAAATGAAAATAAGAATAAAAAATCGATAAAATCTAATACCAAAAAAAGAGAATTAAAATTAACAGTTTCCAGAGCTTTGAGTGACCAAATTGAAGCTAGAGAACGAAGTTTGGCTTCTGTTAAAAGAGCAAGACAAAAAGAAAATAGAAGTCTAACTAAAGAGGAAGCTCAAGAAAATTTGAAGCCCGTCAAAAGAGATATAAATATTCCAGAGGTAATCACTGTTAGAGAACTTGCAAACAGAATGGCAGAACAATCAAGTAATATAATTAAACATATGTTTGGGATGGGAGTAACAGTAACAATAAATCAAAATCTAGCAGCTGATACTGCAGAATATTTAGTTAAAGAATTTGGTCATAACCCAATTCGAGAGGAAAAAGCGGAGGAGATAATCCAAAAAATTAAAGCTTCAAGGACTGAAAATTTAAAGAATAGACCACCAATAATTACAGTTATGGGTCATGTGGACCATGGTAAAACTTCAGTTTTAGACGTTTTGAGAAGTGCAAACGTGGTATCAGGAGAATTTGGTGGAATAACACAACACATTGGTGCTTATCAAATAGACCATCAGTCTAATAAATTAACATTTATTGATACACCAGGCCATGCAGCTTTTACTGAAATGAGAGCAAGAGGATCAAAGCTTACAGATATTGTTGTTCTAGTTGTTGCGGCTGATGATGGTGTGAAACCCCAAACTATTGAGTCAATAAAACATGCAAAGGCTGCAAATGTACCAATAGTTGTAGCAATTAATAAATGTGATTTACCTGAGGCTGATCCTCAAAAAATTAAAAATCAATTACTTGAACATGAATTAATAGCTGAGGATTTATCAGGAGACACTTTGATGGTAGAGATATCAGCAAAAACTAAATCAAACCTAGACAAACTAATTGATGCAATTATTCTTCAAGCTGAAATTCTAGACCTTAAAACTGATTTTGAGTCAAAAGCCACTGGGGTTGTTTTAGAATCGAAAATTGACATTGGAAGAGGACCAGTTGCAACAATAATTGTGACTACGGGAACTTTAAAAAAAGGAGATTTTTTTGTAAGTGGTCTAAAATGGGGAAAAATTCGAGCCATTATTAACGATAAGGGAAAAAATATTGATGAAGCTCTACCATCTTCTCCAGTTGAAATACTTGGCATAAACGGTGCTGCAAGAGCTGGAGATGATTTTATAGTTTTAGATGATGAGAAAGAGGCTAAAACTTTGAGTGAAAATAGAGCACAAGAGAGTAAAGATGGTAAAAATCCTTTAACATTTGCCACTCAAGAGTCTGCTTTTTCTAATAAGTCCTCTGAAGAATTAAATCTTATAATTAAGTCTGATGTTCACGGATCCTCGGAGGCAATAAAAAATGCCATCAGTCAAATTAAGCATGATGAGGTAAAACCAAAGATAATTTTAGCAGATATTGGAATGGTAACTGAAACGGATGTGACTTTGGCAAAGGCCTCAAATGCAGTTTTGATAGCGTTTAACGTAAAGCCAAGCAAGGAAGCTAAAAAACTTGCTGAAAATGAAAAAATAGATATTTCATCATACAATATCATTTATGAGGTTTTAGATTTTGTAAAAAAAAGAATGTCTGGATTATTAACCCCTGATGTAGAAGAGAAAGTAATTGGGACTGCACAAATTTTAGAAATTTTCAAAGTTTCAGGAGCGGGAAAAGTTGCTGGTTCTAAGGTAACTGATGGAGAAATTAATAGTAATTCAGATGTAAGAGTAATTAGAGATGGTTCAATAGTTTTTACAGGAAAAGTTGGAAGTTTGTTTAGAGAAAAAAATCAAGTAAAACAAGTTAATAATGGTCAAGAATGTGGAATTGCACTCAAAGATTATATGGATTTTAAAAAAAATGATACTATAGAGGCTTTTAGTGTTACATCTAAAGAGAGGACAATTTAATGTCAGATAGAATAGGTAAACCAATTTCACAGAGACAATTAAGAGTAGGTGAAATGATTAAACAATCTTTAAGCATGATTTTTATAAGAAATGAGGCTAAAGTTCCGAATTTAGAAACAAATACTATAACAGTTACTGAAGTCAGAATGAGTCAAGATTTGAAAATAGCCAAAGCATATGTACTTCCTCTCGGAGGAAAAAACGCAGAAGAAACTGTTAATACTTTGAAAGAATACTCATTTTTAATTAGAAAAATTTTATCTCAAAAAGTAGTGATGAAATTTTTACCAAAATTACTTTTTAGAAAAGATGAGTCTTTTGAGTATGCTGAAAAAATAGAGAATTTAATTAAACAAACAAATAAATAGGAAAAAAGAAGTATGAATAAAAAAGCTCAAGAGTTAGCAATGCATGAGAAAGATACTGGATCGTCAGAAATCCAAATTGCTTTGTTAACAGAAAAAATTGAAACGCTTTCAAAACATATTAAACAATTCAAAAAAGATAAACATTCGTCTGTTGGATTATTGAGAGCGGTCAATAGAAGAAAAAAATTGTTAGATTATCTTAAAAGAAATAAGGTAGATTCTTACAAGAATGTCTTGTCGAAATTGAATTTGAGAAAATAAGAGTCAAGATAGATAGAACGGAATGGAACGAAACGAACGAAACGAAATGGAAATGAAATGTTTAAAGTATACAAGAAGGAAGTTGAAGTAGCAGGCAAGAAGATAACTTTAGAAACAGGCAAAGTAGCAAGACAGGCAGACGGAGCAATTATCGCAACATGTGGAGAGACGGTAGTTTTAGCAACAGTCGTTGGAGCAAAAAAAGTGAATCCAGACATGGATTACTTTCCATTATCTGTAAATTATCAAGAAAAATATTACGCAGCAGGAAAAATTCCTGGTGGATATTTTAAAAGAGAGGCAAGACCAACTGAAAGTGAAACATTAATCTCAAGATTAATTGATAGACCGATCAGACCATTGTTTCCTGATGAATTTAAAAATGAGGTCCAGTTGTTACCAACTGTAATTTCTTATGATAAAGAAAATGAGGCAGACATTTTATCAATTATTGCATCATCTGCAGCCTTAGCTATATCAGGAATGCCATTTATGGGCCCCGTTGGTGCTTCTAGAGTTGGATATATTGATGGTAAATATGTTTTAAATCCATCAAAAACTGAACTTGAAAAATCAAAATTAGATTTAGTTGTTGCTGGTACAAAGGATGCTGTGCTTATGGTTGAGTCTGAAGCAAGCGGGTTGACAGAGGAAGAAATGTTAAATGCAGTAAAATTCGGTCATGAAGGATTTGTTCCGGTGATTAAAATGATAGAGGAATTGGCTAAAGAATGTAGAAAACCAGAGTGGACTGTTGAAAAGAAAGATTTATCTGAGGTAAAGAAAAAACTCGAGGTAACTTTTACCGAAGATCTTAAAAAAGCATTCGCGACAAGAGACAAACAAGACAGATCAAATCAAATTTCAGAAATTACTGATAAAGCAAAAAAACTTTATGAGGAAGACGAAAACTATACAGATCTTGATGTAAATTCTGAACTAAAAAATCTTGAAAAAACAATAGTCAGAACAGATATTTTAAAAAATAAAAATAGAATTGATGGTAGGGGTTTGTCTGATGTAAGGCCAATCTCATGTGAGGTTGGTGTTTTGCCAAGAACACATGGCTCTGCTTTGTTTACCAGAGGCGAAACGCAAGCAATCGTAACTGCCACGTTAGGTACATCTGATGATGAGCAAAGAATCGAAAGCTTAGATGGATTACAAAGAGAAAGGTTTATGCTTCATTATAATTTTCCACCTTTTTCCGTTGGTGAGATAGGAAGAATAGGAACTGGAAGAAGAGAGATAGGTCATGGTAAATTAGCATGGAGAGCTATTCACTCTTCATTACCCTCAAAAGAGTCATTTCCTTATACTTTTAGAGTAGTATCAGAAATTACAGAGTCCAATGGTTCTTCATCAATGGCTACTGTTTGTGGAACATCACTTGCATTAATGGATGCGGGAGTACCAATAAAAGAACCTGTTGCAGGTATAGCAATGGGTTTAATTAAAGAGGGTGATGATTTTAGTGTGTTATCAGATATTTTGGGTGATGAAGATCATTTAGGCGATATGGACTTTAAAGTTGCTGGAACTAAAGATGGAATTACTTCACTACAAATGGATATCAAAATTACCGGTATTACTTTTGAAATTATGGAGCAAGCATTAAGCCAAGCTAAAGATGGGAGAGTTCATATTTTAGGAGAAATGAATAAAGCATTATCAGCATCAAGATCTGACGTTGGAAAACATACTCCAAAAATGGAAAAAATTAATGTTGATAAGAAAGATATTGCTGCTGTTATTGGAAAAGGTGGTGCAACAATCAGAGAGATCGTTGAAAAATCAGGTGCTAAAGTAGATGTGAATGATGAAGGAGTCGTGACTGTTGCTGCTCCAGATGAAGAGTCTAGAAACATTGCTATGCAAATGATTAAAGACATCACCGCCAAAGCTGAACTCAATAAAATTTATTCAGGTAAAGTTATGAAAATTATGGAGTTTGGCGCATTTGTTAATTTTTTAGGAAAACAAGATGGACTTGTTCATATTTCAGAACTCGCAGATAAAAGAGTAGCTAAAGTTACCGATGTAGTGAAAGAAGGTGACGAAGTAAAAGTTAAAGTTATTGGTTTCGATAGAGGAAAAGTAAAACTCTCTATGAAACAAGCTACTGAGTAAATTTAAGTGGCACCTGACAACAGAACATCCCTGCTTATTAAGTGATGTTTTTAGGATCTGGCATTCCAACTTTATTATACCCAGCATCTACGTAGTGAATTTCACCAGTGACACCATTCGCAAGATCACTTAATAGATATAATGCTGAATTTCCAACGTCATGGATATCTACGTTTCTTTTGAGAAAAGAATGATCCTCATTCCATTTATATAAGAATTTTGCATCACCTATTGCAGATGCAGCTAATGTTTTGATAGGGCCTGCACTTATTGCATTTACTCTCATGCCTTTAGCACCCAAATCTCTAGCCAAGTATTTAACACTAGCCTCTAAAGCTGATTTGCAAACACCCATTACATTATAATTTGGAATTGCTTTGGTGGACTCATAAGTTAAAGTTAACAAACTACCACCCTGTTTTATTATTTTTGATGCTTCTTTTGCAACTTCAGTAAATGAGAAACATGATATTAACATACTTCTTAAAAAGTTTTCTCTAGTTGTATTTAAATATTCGCCTGATAATTCTGATTTATCTGAAAATGCTACAGCATGGACAACAAAATCAATTTCACCCCATTGAGATTTAATATCATCAAATAATTTCACTACCTCTTCTTTTTTTTCAACATCACAACTGAATGTAACTTTTGAATTTAATTTTTCTGCTAAAGGAATAACTCTTTTTTTTAAGGCATCTCCTAAATATGTGAAGGCGAGCTCAGCACCAGCTTCAGCTAATTTCTGCGAAATACCCCACGCAATAGATCTTTCATTGGCAACACCCATGATTAATCCTTTTTTGCCTTTCATTAAACTCATAATTATACTTTCTGAAATATTAAAGCAGCATTAGTTCCACCAAAACCAAAACTATTAGACATAACTGTATTTAATGTTACTCCAGTTTCGGTTTTTGCAACTATTGGAAATTTTTTAGCCTCTTCATCCATTTCATTGATGTTCGCTGATCCAGCAATAAAATTATTTTTCATCATAATTAAGCAATATATAGCCTCATGAACTGACGCAGCACCTAAAGGGTGACCGGATAAAGACTTTGTTGAACTTATTTTTGGAATTTCTTCCCCAAAAGTTTCCTTAATAGCTTTTAGTTCAGTTATGTCACCTACTGGTGTAGAAGTTCCATGAGTATTAATATAATCAATTTTGTTTTTAGTGGTTGCCATTGCCATTTTCATACATCTGACAGCTCCTTCTCCAGATGGAGCTACCATGTCATATCCATCTGAGGTGGCACCATAACCTGTCAATTCCGCATAAATTTTAGCACCTCTAGCTTTTGCATGCTCATATTCTTCTAAAACTAACACACCCGCTCCACCAGCTATTACAAAACCATCTCTAGTTTTGTCATACGCTCTTGATGCTGATTGAGGTGTATCATTATATTTCGACGATAGAGCAGTCATGGCATCAAACATAGCTGTCATTGCCCAATGTATTTCTTCACTTCCACCAGCAAAAACAATATCCTGTTTGCCCATTTGAATTAATTCCATTGAATTTCCAATGCAGTGACCACTAGTTGCACATGCAGAACTCATTGTATAATTAGTCCCTTTGATTTTAAATGGAACTGCCAAAGTAGCAGACGCAGTACTTGCCATGGTTCTTGGAACTATAAAAGGACCCATTAATTTTGGTGTTTTTGCTCTTGTTTTATCCGCTGCTAAAATTACATTTTCAATTGAAGGCCCTCCAGATCCCATGACTATACCAGTACTAAAGTTGCTTATTTCTTTTTCCTCTAAACCCGAATCTTTTATTGCTTCTTTCATCGCAATATAGTTATAAGCTGAGCCTGAACCCATAAATCGAATTGTCTTTCTATCTATGTGATCTTCAAGTTTGATGTTTGGCTTGCCATGCACATGACTTTTTAAATTATGCTCTTTATATTCCTCAGCAAATGAGATTCCTGACTTTGAATTTAATAAAGATTGATGAACTTCTTCTTGATTATTACCTAAACAAGAAACTACTCCTAAACCAGTTATTACAACTTTCCTCATTATTTGAATAACCCCACTTTTAAATTATCTGCTGAATAAATTTTTTTTTCATCTGCTAATAATATCCCATTAGCCAAACCAACTGTTGTACCACCAGGAGACATAATTTTTTTCATATCGATTTCATATTTGACTAATTTAACATTCTGTAAAACTTCTCCTGTAAATTTTACTGTACCAACGCCTAAGGCTCTGCCTTTTCCTGGATTTCCAATCCAGCCTAAATAAAATCCTACGAGTTGCCACATAGCATCAAGACCAAGACATCCTGGCATCACAGGATCTTCTTTGAAATGACAATCAAAAAACCAAAGGTCTTTCTTTATATCTAATTCAGCCTTTAAAGAGCCTTTTTTAAAAGCACCATCCTTGTCATTAATTTTTGTAATTCTATCAAACATTAACATTGGTGGAAGCGGTAATTTTGCATTTCCAGGACCAAAAAGACCTCCGTTTCCGCAACTTATAAGTTCTTCATAAGAATAGGAGTTTTTTTTCATAAAATAGATCACCTTAATACTTGATTTTAAACCATTATAATATACATAAAGTTTAGAATTATTATAATTAACAATGTTAAAAAATAGCGAATTTGTTAGCAAATTAAGAAATTCTGGTCTTAGACCCACTAAACAAAGACTTAAAATTTGTGAAGTCTTATTTAATAGAGACAAAACATTTCACTTTACAATTAATGATTTAGCAAAAAACATTGCAGAAAATTTTAATGAAAAAATATCTTTAGCTACAATTTACAACACAGTTCATGCTTTTAAAGATAAAGGATATTTAAAAGAAATTACGATTAGTAGCGATAAAAGTTATTTTGATACAAATATCACTAAACATCATCATTTTTATGATGAGGACACAAATTTACTGATAGATTGTAATGATAATGAAATTGGAAAAGTTAATATTAAAAATAATATTACAGGAAAAAAAATTAGTTCTGTTGAAGTTTTAGTAAGAGTTGCGAGTGATACTCAAAATCAAGATTAAAAAATCTTTCTCTCTAAATTTATATTATAATCATTCTAAACTGTTGACATTTAGTTTAGAACTATTATAAATTAATAGTTCTAATAACCATGGGGGAAATACAAAAATTATGAGTACTGAAAATTTTAAAAACAAGTCTTTTAAAGCTAATCAAATGAGCAAATGTCCTTTTACCGGTGCAGGAACACCTGCAAAGTTTTCTGCGGGAAGAGGTCAAACAGTAAGAGACTTTTGGCCAAATAGTTTAAATCTTAAAATTCTTAGTCAGCATTCAAATTTATCTAACCCTATGGATAAAAAATTTAATTATGCAAAAGAATTTAAAAAACTAAATTACAAAGCACTAAAAAAAGATTTAAAAAAATTAATGACAGACTCCCAAGAGTGGTGGCCAGCAGATTATGGTCATTATGGTCCATTATTTATTAGATTAGCTTGGCATGCCGCAGGAACTTACAGAACTGGTGATGGGAGAGGTGGAGCAGGAACAGGTAACCAGAGATTTGCGCCACTTAATTCTTGGCCAGATAACGTTAACTTAGATAAAGCTAGATTACTTTTATGGCCTATTAAAAAGAAATATGGAAGAAAAATTTCATGGGCAGATTTATTTATACTTGTTGGAAATGTAGCTTTAGACTCAATGGGTTTTAAAACTTTTGGTTTTGGAGCTGGCAGAACTGATATTTGGGAACCAGAAGATGATATTTATTGGGGCTCAGAAAAAGAAATGTTAGGTGTGGAAAGATATAGTGGAAAGAGAGATTTGGAACAGCCACTAGGAGCTTCACATATGGGTTTAATCTATGTAAATCCGCAAGGTCCTGACGCTAATCCAGATCCAAAACTGGCAGCACATGATATTAGAGAGACATTTGGCAGAATGGCTATGAATGACTATGAGACAGCAGCATTAGTTGCTGGAGGACATACGTTTGGAAAATCTCATGGTGCAGCATCTGAATCATATAAAGGACCGGATCCAGAGGCTTCAAGACTTCAAGATCAGTCAACTGGGTGGAATAGTGGATATAAATCTGGAAAAGGTGTTGATACAATAAGTAGTGGTATTGAGGGCGCTTGGACTCAAAATCCAATTCAATGGGATATGGGTTATTTGGATTGTTTATATGGACATGAGTGGGAACTTACAAAAAGCCCAGCTGGTGCTCATCAATGGACTCCGAAGAAAAATGGGCAAGAGATTAAAATGGTTCCTGATGCACATCAAAAAGGCGTGCTTCATCCACCAATGATGCAAACAACCGACATATCGATGAAAGTTGACCCTAGCTATGGACCTATCACAAAACATTTTCACCAAAATCCAAAAGAATTTCATGATGCTTTTGCGAGAGCATGGTTTAAATTAACTCACAGAGATATGGGGCCAAGAGTTTGCTATCTTGGTAGCGAGGTTCCAAAAGAACAACTAATTTGGCAGGATCCAATTGATAAGCCTAAATATAAACTTAAATCAAAGGATATTAAAGATTTAAAAACTAAAATCTCTAAATCAAAAATATCAATTCCAGATTTAGTTTCTACTGCATGGGCTTCAGCATCTACGTTTAGAGGCTCTGATAAAAGAGGTGGTGCTAATGGTGCTAGAATAATGTTGGAACCACAAAAAAATTGGAAAGTGAACAATCCAAAAAAATTATCGACTGTAATTAAAGCTTTAGAAAAAATTAAAAGCAAATTCGATAGTAAAAAGAAAAGTGTTTCAATGGCAGATTTGATTGTACTAGCTGGTGGTGTTGGTATCGAAATGGCTGCAAAAAAAGCTGGCTACAAAGTTCAAGTTCCATTTTCAGCAGGAAGGGGAGATGCAAGGCAAGATCAGACTGATATTAACTCATTTGGTCTTTTAGAACCACAAGCAGATGGTTTTAGAAACTACTTAAATGATGGAGCTTCAAATGTTTCTGCAGAGGAAAAAATTGTTGATAAGGCTCAATTGATGGGTTTAACAGCTCCAGAAATGACTGCACTTGTGGGTGGTATGAGAGTGTTAAACACAAATTTTGATGGCTCAAAACATGGTGTTTTTACTAACAGGCCTGGTTCTCTTACTAACGATTATTTCATAAATCTTTTAGACATGAATACGACTTGGAAAGAGGAAGATAAATCTGAACAAACATTTATTGGTAAAGATAGAAAAACTCAAAAAACGAAATGGAAGGCGACAAGAGTTGATTTAATTTTTGGTTCAAATTCTCAACTAAGAGCTCTAGCAGAAGTTTACGCATGTGAAGATTCAGGTGATAAATTTGTTAAAGATTTTATCGCGGCATGGGTAAAAGTTATGAATTCTGATCGATTTGATTTGAAATTAAACTAATTTTATAAAACAGGACAAAAAAATATGGGAACAGCAAATTTTGAGGACTTCTACGAAGTTCCTAATCTTAATTTTGATATATCAAAGTTGAGAAATGATTTGGATAGAGTTTTAAAAGCTAAAAAATTTAACTCTCCTGGAGTTACCCACTTTGGAGCAATACCATTAAATCAAATCCCGAATGATAGAAGTTCTATTGAGGGTAATAATATAAGAGGAAAATATTGGACGATTGCTGATGAAACTGGGAAAGAAGTTTCTCGAGATGTTGATATTGATGAGTCAAAATATACTCAATTAGTCCCTGAATTTGAAAATACTTATTTTAAAGAAGTTTACGACACTTTAAGTAAAAGGTTTAAACTAGGTAGAGTTAGATTATTATTAAAAGAGCCAAGATCAACATTAAGCTGGCATAAAGATCCTGAATGTAGACTGCATGTGCCCATTATAACTAATAAAGGTTGTTCGATGGTAATTGAAAATGTGGCAAAACATCTTCCGGCTGATGGCAAGGTATGGATAACAAATAATACAAAATATCATAATTTTTTTAATGGCGGAGAACAGGCTAGAGTACACCTAGTTGCTTGTGTGCTTGATAGTCCGTTTAAAAAATAATGGAATTAACAACTGGCATATTTAAAGCTGCTGGACAAATTTACACAAATAATAGAGGTTCAATTTTAAGAACCATTATTTATACAATTGGTCATTTTGTTATAGCTATAACTGTTTTAATGTTTGTTGCTGATGTCAGCTTTATGATAGCACTAACAGACGCAATAGTAGAACCAATAGCCAATTCTATATGGTATTTTATTTTAGATAAGTGGTGGGCGAGTAAATCAAAAAACTCTTAATCTAATACACCCCAAATATTGTCTGTCTTTATCCAACCTTTAAAATCATCCGTATTTATTTTGCACCAAATTCCATTGCATTTTTGAACTATTAGAACTCTTCCACTTTTAATTTTAGCCAATGGTTTAGAAAAATTTGTCGGATTTTCGAATAAAATTTTATCTTTTGTGGGAATTATTGAATTTATTTTTTTTAATTGAGACCAATGTATCCATCCGCTGTTGTTTTTAAAATCAATTACTCTTCGCCAGTTCTCTTTTTTATCAATTTGCTTTAGAGGCAAATTTACTTTTTTATAAATAAACTTTATAGGAGATTCAAAGCTCGGTCCATACCTTACATTCACCTTACTTTTCTTTAAAGACAAGAAAATTTCTTGAGCACAACTTAATGAGGTAAAAGATAATAAAAATAAAGTTATAAAAAAAAGTTTAAATTTTTCTTTTTTTAACATCTTTTAACTTTTTAAATTTAATTTTTCTAAAATTCAAATTTAATAGATCTAAAACCAAAACTTGACCATTTAAATTTTTACCGATGGATAAAATCTTTTTTAAAATTTCATTCGCTTGCATAATTCCTATTATACCAGCCACTGTACCCAAGATGCCTTCATATTCACAATTTAATATATCGTCTGAAATCTCATATTCTTGATAAAAAGATCTTATACAAGGTGTTTTTTTATTTTTAAAATCGAAACTAAAAATATGACCATCAAATTTACTTATTGCTCCAGTTACAAGAAATTTTTTATATTTTCTTGAAAAATCATTAATTAAAAACTTTGTTTCAAAATTATCTGATCCATCAATTATGTAGTCATAATTTTTTATAATTTTTTGATAATTATTAATATTTAATCTTATTTTATGTGAGTTTACTTTTATTTTTGAGTTTATCTTTTTTAACTTTTTTTGAGCAGACTTTACTTTGGATTTTTTTAAGTCTTCGATGCTGTAAAGACTTTGTCTGTGAATATTTGATAAATTAACAATATCAGGGTCAACAATGCCCAAAACACCTACCCCTGCTCTCGCTAAAAACTCAGCCGCAGGACAACCTAGACCTCCCATTCCAATAATTAAAACTTTTGCTTCAATAATTCTTTTTTGGCCTAAGCTTCCAATATTTTTTAAAACTATTTGTCTTGAAAATCTCTCTATTTGATTTTTATTTAAATTGATATTCATTTACCTGTTGAACCAAATCCACCTTTACCTCTGATAGATTTAGGTAAATCATTTATTTCTTCTAATTCCATCTTGACCACAGGCGCTAATATCATTTGAGCAATTCTATCACCATTATTAATTGAAAAATTTTCATTACCATGATTATAGATGATAACCTTTATTTCTCCTCTATAATCACTATCAATTGTTCCTGGGGTGTTTAACACGCTAATATTATTTTTCGCCGCCAAACCTGATCTTGGTCTTATTTGAATCTCGTAATCTTCAGAGAAAGCAACAGATAATCCTGTGGGAATTAAAACAGATGTTTTGGGTTCTAGATTAATGGGTTCTTTTATAAATGCAATTAAGTCTACACCTGATGCGCCACTGGTTTTGTATTCAGGTAATTTTACACCTGGGTCAAGTTTTTTGATTAAGACTTTAACCATTAATTTATTTGAGCAACTATTCTATCTACAATTTCCTCTGATATCTCTGACTTCTTTTTTAATGAAAGTTTCTCTTTTTTCATTTCTTCGTTTTTATAGAAAATTGTAACTTCATTATTTTCATTATCAAAACCGCTTTCACCTTTTGAGACATCGTTAGCTATTATCCAGTCGCAATTTTTATCTTTTAATTTTTGAATAGCATTTTTCTCTAAACTTGTTGTTTCAGCAGCAAAACCTATAACCATTTTTGGTCTCATAGAGTTATGATTAGAAACATAGTTCAAAATATCGATATTTCTCTCTAAATTTAATGTTAAATTATCAACTTTTTTAATCTTTTCTTTATGTTCATGACTAGCTTTGAAATCAGCAACAGCAGCAGCAAATACAGCTATATCAGTTGGAAGATTTTTTTGAGTGGCCTTAAACATTTCTTCAGCAGTCTCAACTTTGATTAATTTAATGTTTTCATCTATTTTTAGGTTTGTAGGTCCTGATATTAAAGTTGTATCAAAACCTCTTTTGCAGAGAGATTTTGCTATCTCGTAACCCTGTTTACCGCTAGATTTATTTGTAATAAATCTTACAGGATCTATATATTCATTAGTAGGACCCGCGGTTACTAAAGCTTTGAGTTTATTATTTTTGATTTTACTAAACAAAAAATTTTGAATTTTTTCATAAATAACTAAAGGTTCAGACATTTTACCCTCACCATATTCACCACAAGCCATATCACCTATTTCAGGGCCAATGATTTTGTAGCCAAAACCTCTCAATGTTTTTAGATTATTTTGTGTAGACTGATGATCCCACATTCTAACATTCATTGCTGGAGCTAAAAAAACTTGTTTATTTGAAGCTAATATAACTGTGGATGCTAGGTCGCCTGAATTGCCCTGGCTTAATTTGGAAATGGTGTTGGCAGTTGCTGGAGCAACTATAATCACATCGGCCCATCTTGATAAAGAAATATGGTCCATCTCTGTCTCATTTTCTAGACTAAATAAATCATCATAAACTTTACCTTGAGATAAAGAGGCTACAGATAATGGGGTTACAAACTCCTTTGCACTTTTAGTAAGTATTGTTTTTATTTCAGCATTATTCTTTCTAAACATTCTTATCGTTTCAAGACTTTTGTAAGCAGAAATTCCACCACATATTATAAAAAGAACTTTTTTGTTTGATAAATCTTTCATCGACTGAATTAAAATATTAAAAGACCAAAAATTACAAGGATTAATAAACCAATAATAGATTGGTTTCTAAAAGCAGTCATTTCTGATTTTTGAGTGTTTAAGGCCGTATAGGAATTTGAGTTTTGTGGGATTTGTCCACTAGCAAGATAAGTAAGTGCTTGATTAGCTTTATCCATAATTTCAGGAAATTCCGGTAATCTTTTTATTACTTCAGATGTATTTTGAAGTGTCTCATTTAGTTTTGTCATTGGATCTTTTGTTTCTTTTAGCCAACTTTCAAGAACTGGTTTTGAAGTGGTCCAAATATTTGTGTTTGGATTTAATTTTCTAGCTACACCTTCAACAACAACCATTGTTTTCTGTAACATTAGAAGCTGAGGTTGAGTTTGCATGTTAAATTTTTCTGTGACATCAAATAGTTGCTTTAATAATTTTCCTCCAGAAATATCTTTAACTGCTTGACCAAAAATTGGTTCACCGATGGATCTTAGGGCTTGAGCTAAATCATCTATTGGAACTTCTTTTGGCACAAGGCCTGCAATCAAATGTACTTCAGCAACTTTACGATAATCTCTTTGAATAAAACCAAATAAAATTTCAGCTAAAAATCTTTTACTCATTTTATCTAATCTACCCATAATTCCAAAATCAATAGGAACAATTTGACCATCATTATCTATGAAAATATTGCCTTGGTGCATATCTGCATGAAAAAAACCATCTCTTACAGCATGTCTTAAAAAATTTTGAATAATATCCTCTGCAATTTTTTCAGTATTAAATTCTTTATTTTTTAGTTCTTCCGTTTCTCTAATAGATATTCCATCCACCCAATCTAGGGTCATTACATTTTCGCTTGTATAATTCCAATAAATTTGAGGAACTCTAAATCCAACATCATTCTTTGTATTTTCAGCATATTCATTTGCAGCAGCTGCTTCAAATCTTAAATCCATCTCCAGATTTGTGATTTCTTTTAATAAAAATACTACTTCTACCAGCTTGAGTCTTTTTGTCTTTTTAATAAATGATTCTATTAAGAAAGCAAAAAGCATTATTGCATCAATCTCCTCATTAAATATTTTTTTTATGTTTGGTCTTAGAATTTTAATTGCAACGTCCTTAAGAATTCCATTGTCATTAATTTGAGCTTTGTGGACTTGAGCAATTGATGCAGCAGCAACTGGTTCACTTAAATTTATTATAGAGTCATAACTTTCATTACCTAGATCATTTTTAATTATTTCTTTTGCTTGTAACAGAGAAAATGGTGGCAATTTATCTTGAAGGTTTTCAAGTTTTTTAGAAAGTTCTTCACCAATTATATCAGGTCTAGTTGCTAAAAATTGACCAAGTTTAATAAAAGTTGTTCCCATTGACTCTAAAGAGTCAGACAGTCTCTCTCCCTCGTCTTTATTTACATCCGTTTGTTTTTTTGGTGAAAAGGAAAATGATAATATCTTAAATAAAATCTTTATAGCTAAAGGTGGTTCCTTAAATTTTGATACAATATTTAAAATATCAGAACAAGCTACTTTTCTTCCAAGTTTAAAGAGAATAATTAATTTTTTTAACATCAAAATTTCCATCCACTATGAATAGAAACTATTCCACCTGATAAATTTCTATAAGTACATTTTTTAAAATTGTTTTTAACCATTGCATCAATTAATTCCTCCTGGTTTAAAAAATCTTCAATACTTTTAATTAGATATTCATATGGCTGTTTTTCACCAACAACAAACTTGCCAATAGAAGGTATTAGCTTAGAGTAATTTTTATAAAGAGTTTCTAAATTTGTATTTTGAATTTTTGAGAACTCTAAGCATAAAAAACGACCCCCTGGTTTTAAAACTCTATAAGCCTCAGAGAGAGCCTTATCTATATTGGCAGTGTTTCTTAAACCAAAGCTTATAGTGTAAAAGTCGAATAAATTATCAGATAAAGGAATTTTTTCGGCTGGAGATATAATCCAATTTATATTTTTAAACTTAGATAACTTTTCTTTCCCTTTACTTATCATCCCTTTATTTGGATCGACACATGCAATACGAGATAATTTATTCACATGTTTAACAAATAGTTTAGCTATGTCTCCAGTACCACAAGCAACATCAATTAAATTTTGATTACTGGATGGATTCATCATATTTAATAGACTTTTTTTCCACAATCGATGAATACCTAATGACATAAAATCATTCATTAGATCATAACGATCGTACACTTGATTAAACACATTTTGGACTAATCCTTTTTTATTTTGTAGATATTGTTGCATAATTCAAAAATATATAATCAATATAGTATTAAATGCCAGAATTACCAGAAGTAGAAATTGTACGTCAATCTTTAGACAAAAAGATTAAACAAAAAAAGGTCAAAAAAGTAATAGTTAGAAATAGAAATTTAAGAACTAAAATCCCACTTAATTTTCGAAGATCTCTTGAGGGCAAAAAAATAATCAAAGTAAAAAGATTTTCAAAATATCTGATTATTTGCCTGTCAAATCAAAGTTATTGTCTTTTACATCTAGGTATGTCAGGAACTATTCATCTAATTTATAATCAAAAAAAAAGTTTGGTAACTAATACTAGTTTTTATAGCTCACCTACATTACCTAAAAAACATAATCACGTAGAAATAGTTTTTGATGATCTTAAAATTGTATATAACGATCCAAGAAGATTTGGTTTTTTTGAAATAGTGGTTAATGAACATTTTTTGGATAAAAGATTCTCTAAACTTGGACCAGAACCTTTTCAATCAGAATTTAATTTAAGTTATATTTATTCTTTTTTAAAAGGAAAAACAAAAAATATAAAAAACTTTCTACTAGATCAAAATTTTGTATCAGGGATAGGAAACATTTATGCAAGTGAAATTTTATTTTTATGTAAAATTAAACCTGATAAAAAAGTATCTTTATTAAATAAAGAAGATTGTAAAAAAATTATATTTAATTCTAAAAAGGTTTTGATTAATGCTATCAAAAAGGGAGGATCAAGTATTAGAGATTTTAAAAACACATCAGGTAAATCAGGAAATTTCCAAAAGAATTTTAATGTTTATGAGAGAAAAGGACTTAATTGTAAAAGGTCTGGATGCAACGGAATTATTAAAAAAAAAATGATTTCCAATAGATCTTCTTTTTTTTGCAATATCTGCCAAATATAATAATTATTTAATTGACCAAAATTCATTCTCAAGTTATACCCCTGCGCATATGGCTAACACAAAATCAGCAATCAAAAGAATTAGAAGAATTTCAAAACAAACAGCTGTTAATAAGGCTCGAAAAAGTAGATATAAAAATGCTTTGAAGAAAATGAATTCTTTAATTGAAGCTAAAAAGAAGTCTGAGGCTTTAAAGTTCTTACCTAAGTTGAATTCTGAGTTGATGAAAATAGCTAAAACAGGCATCGTAAAGAAACAAAACGCTTCTAGAAACGTTTCAAGGTTTACCAAAAAAATAGCATCAATCTAGTTTAATAACACTTCAGGTTGTTAATCCTAATACAACTTTTAAATCTACAAAATCTGTGATCTTAAAAATTCTCCACACAATATTTAGATTTAGTAAATAAACAAACTTATTTAATTCAATTATAAATTTTATTTATATTTTTTTTTTATTTTTTCTTTATTTTTTTTGTCAAATACTTTTTTTTAAAAAAAAAAAATTTACACAATCCTAGATTTTATTTTTTTTTTATTTTTGAAAATTATTTGTTGCAATAATTTTATTATGGTTCTAACTGAACACTCTCCACATTTATGAACAATTCTATAAATAATAATAGTTTAAAAGATTCTAAATCCGATATTCTTGATTGGAATTTAGTTCAAGCTGAAATGAAAAATAAATTAGGACTAGATATTTACGAAAGTTGGCTTAAAAAAATAACTTTTGTCGAGGAAATCAATAATTATATCTTATTATCTGTACCTACTAGATTCATTCGTGATTGGATTACATCTAGATACTTAGATCAAATCTTGAAAATTATAAAAAATTATAAAAAAGAAATTGTTCGAATTGAATTTAAAATAACTGAAAATAAACCTACTTTAACTCAGGATGAAAATAATACTAATGTCATAGAAAATAAAGAAAATGTTTCTTTTATAAAAGACTCTTATTTACAATATAATCGAATAGATCCTAACAAAAATTTTGAAAACTTTATTACTGGCTCCAGCAATAAATTAGCATACGAAGCTTCTGTAAAAGTTTCAGAGAATATTTCACATTATAATCCACTTTATCTTTATGGTGGTGTTGGAATGGGCAAGACACATCTTTTAAATGCAATTGGTTATCACTTGAAAAAAGATAATAAGGTTATGTTTATATCGGCAGAACGTTTTATGTATCAATTTGTAAAATCAATCAAATCTAACGATATGGTCAAATTTAAAGAGTATTTTCGTAATACAGATATTTTGTTAATTGATGATATACAATTCATGAATGGTAAAGAGGCAATGCAAGAAGAATTTTTTCATACTTTTAATGCATTATTAGACAAAGGTTCTCAAATTATAATTTCTGCTGATAGATCTCCTAATAAGCTGTCAAGAATTCAGGAGAGGATAAAGTCAAGATTTGCAGGAGGTCTAGTTGTGGATATTCAAAAAACTGATTTAGCACTCAGAAAAAAAATCCTTGAAAGTAAAATAAGTGACTTAAATAATTTGTATCCTGAAAAGTTTAATATACCTGAGGAAATTAAGGATTTTATAAGTATTAAAATCACAACGAGTGTAAGAGAATTGGTGGGTGCAATAAATAGAATTATATCCTTTTCAAGAATTTATAACAAAATACCAAGCTTAGCTGAGACAAAAGTTATATTAAAAGATTTACTTAATTTAAATGAAAATAAAGTAACTATTGATCTCATTCAAACTATTGTGTGTAAATTTTTTAAGATTAGTAAAAATGAAATGCTCTCATCAAGAAGATCTAGGTACCTAGTGAGACCACGGCAAACAGCAATTTATTTAACAAAAATTTTGACTTCAAAATCTCTGCCTGAAATTGGAAGAGAGTTTTCAAATAGAGATCACACAACTATAATTCACTCAGTTAAAACTATTGAAAAATTAAAAGAAAAAGATCCAGATATGATTGCAAATATAGATAAACTAAAAAATCAAATATTATATAGCAATAAAGAAAATGAAATTTAATGTAAACCAACAAGACCTACAGCAAGCATTAAATTATTGTCAAGGAGTCATAGAAAAACGAAGTACACTTCCAATATTGTCAAATATATTACTCGATGCACAAAATTCAAAACTCACTATAACAGCGACAGATTTAGACTTAATATTTATTAATCAAATAAATAACGTCGAAGTCATAGAGGAAGGAAAAACAACCACTACGTCGTCTACTATGTATGATATTGTTAGAAAACTCTCATCAGGAAAAAAAATAAATTTAACTTTAACAGACAATAGCAAACTTCATCTAGAATCAGAAAAATCTATTTTTAATTTAAATTGTATGTCCGCTTCGGAATTTCCTTTAACAGATGAAAATTTTAATGAGAATGAATTTAGCCTTAAATCAAAAGACCTATTAAAGTTGCTAAATAAATGTAAATTTTCTGTGTCAAATGATGAGACCAGACATTATTTAAGTGGAATTTATTTTCATCAAACAGAGGTTGAGGATAAGAATTATTTAACTGCAGTATCAACTGATAGTCATCGTATGTCCATTTCTAAACTCAGATTAAATGAAAAAAAAATTTTTGAACCGATTATATTACCTAAAAAGACTATTTTTCAATTAAGTTCATTATTAGAAAATTATGATGGTGAAGTAAAAATTTCAAATATGAAATCTAAGATAAAATTTGAATTAAATAATAGTATTTTAATTTCTAAGTTAATAGATGGAAAATTTCCTAATTACATTCAAGTAATTCCAAAAAATAATCAAAAAAAATTAGAAATTGACCTTAAAATTTTTCAAAGTTCGGTAGATAGAGTAGCCTCAGTATCGCTTGATAAAAAAGATGGTGTAAAATTTAGCTTAAGTAAAGATAAACTAGATTTGTCTGTAAATAATACCAACAGCGGTGATGGAAAAGAATCCCTTGTAGTGAAATTTGATCATGATTTAGAAATTAGTTTTAATTCTAAATATCTGATAGATGTTGCTTCACAATTAGATGGAAATAATATTGAGATGTTTCTAAATGATTCAGGTTCACCTGCGCTAATCAAAGATCCTGGTGATTTCGATAGTATTTTTGTAGTTATGCCTATGAAAGGTTAATTTAGCAATTTAAGTTCAGAATATATAGTTTTCTCTAAAATCCCTAAAAATTCTTCCTTGGAATAATCAGGTTTGATAGGTTCCAAAATTGAAATTGTAATTGTTTTGTTGATATCTTTTTTTCCTTTTTTTGGCCAGACGTAACCAGAATTAATAGCAACCGGTTGGCATTTTATTTTCAATTCTTCATAAATCCTTGATGCACCTTTTTTAAATGGAGGTTGTTCGTGGGGTAATACTCGAGTTCCTTGAGGAAAAATTATTATTGGTCGATTTGTATTTGCAATTATTTTAGAAATATCTTCAAAAAAATTGATGTTTTCTTTCGATACCTTATTTCTTTTGATAGAAATTGATCCTATTTTTTTTAAGTACCAGCCAAAAATAGGTATCATAAGTAATTCTTTTTTTAAGATAAATACAGGAGAATTAAAAATCGTTTGTAGGAAAAAAGTTTCAAACATAGATTGATGAGAGGAAGCAATAAAAAATTTTTCATTTTTAATTAAATTTTCTTTACCTTTGACAATGATTTTTGTAGACAAGAAAATTTTTAAACAAATAGCAGCCCAATAACCCATTAATTTCCCACCAAAAAGTGTAAATTTTTGTGGTAAGATTAACGCTGGCAGAAAAATAATTGAAATTAAAATTATTCCTGAAAAAAAGAAAATTGAAAATAGAAAGTTTCTTATCATTAATTATCAAAAGCTAAATTATCTCATGGTGCTTTTGTCTTTTTTTAACTACTCTTATTTTAGATCCATTAATTAATATTTCTATAGGTTTAGGTCTAAGATTATAATTAGAACTGAGTGATATACCATAGGCACCCACATCGCAAATTGCGATAAAATCTTTCTCTTTTAGTTCTTGAAAATTTTTTATGGACGTAAACTTATCAGTGCTTTCACAAATTGGGCCAACAAATTCATAAATTTTCTTTGATTTTTTACCTCTTTTTAACAAAGGTAAGATGCGATGTGCTGCACCATAAAGTGCGGGTCTCATTAAATCATTCATAGCAGCATCTAGAATAACAAAATTTTTTTTATAACTCTCTTTTATGTAAATTACTTTTGATATTAAAACTCCTGTATTGCCAATTATTGATCTACCTGGCTCAAATATAATCTGAGATTTTTTATTTTTTAAAAATTTTTTAATTGCTGAATGATATTTTTTATAATTTAGTTTTTTATCATTATTGTATGGGATGCCCATACCTCCCCCAAGGTCAATAAAATCAAATTTATATTGGGTTTTTTTGATGATTTTATCTAATATTCTTAACATTTTTTCATAGGGTTTATGATCTAAAATTTGACTTCCAATATGAACACTTAAACATTTTAAATTAATATTTTCAGAATTCTTACAATATCTTACAAGTTCAAAAAATGTTTTATCATTAACTCCAAATTTATTATCTTTTTTACCTGTCGATATTTGGCTCAAAGTTTTCGCATCAGTATTTGGGTTTAATCTAATACCAATATTAACTTGTTTTTTTTTTATTTTAGCAATTTTATCAATTTCTATGATTTCGCTTTTGGACTCTGAATTTATTAATAAAATATTTTTATCAATTGCAAAATTGATTTCTTTGGAAGTCTTACCAACTCCTGAAAAAACAATCTTCTTTGGACTAATTCCAGCCTTAAGAGCTAACATTAATTCACCCATTGATACAACATCTGCCCCAAGTCCAAATTTTTTTATTTCTTTTATTAAATTTAAGTTAGTATTTGATTTAATAGCAAAACAAATTAATGGTGATATGGATTTAAAATTTTTTTTAAAATCGTCTATATTTTCTCTAAGTTGTTTATACGAGTAGCAATATGCAGGTGTTCCATATTTTTTAGCAATATTTTGCAGGATTGTATTTTCAATCTTAAGTTTACTATTTAAAAATCTCATTAAGCTTTATTTAGAAAGTAGCTTGGTATTTTTGAATTACTTCGAGATTCTTTATAGACTGGGTCTCCTTTTTTTCCACAAGCGATCAATGTAGAAAATACAATTATTGCTAAAATAATCTTTTTTTTCATTTTTTTCTTTTATATTTCAATATCATTTTTTTAATATTATCAAAAGATGTTCCACCATATGATTTCTTAGAATTTACAGAATTCTTTAAATCAAACACTTTTAATACATCATTTGATAGTTTTGGTTCAATTTTTTTAAGTTCAGCCAGCGTTAATTGATCGAGATTTTTTTTCTTTTTTTCAGCAAAGTTCACAATATTAGCAGTCACTTTGTATGCTTTTCTAAATGGCATTGAGTGATTTTTTACGAGATAATCTGCAAGATCAGTTGCAGTCAAATATCCTGTGTTGGCTAATTCTATCATTTGTTTTTTATTTGGTGTAAAATTTTTAAGAATCTCATCAAGTATTTTTAAACAATTTTGTAGTGTATCATTAGATTTAAAAACAATTTCCTTATCGTCTTGAAGATCTTTGTAGTAAGATAAAGGTAAACTTTTTAAAACTGTAAGCATAGAAAACAAATTACCATAAATAATTCCAGACTTTCCTCGTAAAAATTCCAGTAAATCTGGATTTTTTTTTTGTGGCATTATCGAAGAACCAGTTACAACTTTATCTGATAAATTTATTAACTTGAAAGCATCAGAGTTCCATATGATAAGTTCCTCAGCTATTCTAGAAATATGCATGGCACAGACTGAGATAGAGTAAAGAAAATCTAGCACAAAATCCCTGTCAGAAATTGTATCTATTGAGTTATTAGTTGGTTTTGTAAATCCAAGTTTTTTTGTAGTGTAATTTCTATCAATATTAAAAGAGGTTCCAGTTAAAGCAGCGACACCTAAAGGATTTTCATTTAAACTATCTAGATTATTTATGAATCTCTTTTTATCTCTTTTAAACATTTCAACATAAGCCATCAAATAGTGGCCAAATGAAACTGGCTGAGCATTTTTTAAATGAGTAAATCCAGGCATAAGAGTATATATATTTTTTTCTGCTGCTTTTATTACACTTTTAATAATATTATCTAATAGAACACTAATTTCTTTGGTTGATGATTTCATCCAAATTTTCAAGTCTGTGATCACTTGATCATTTCTTGATCGTGCTGTGTGAATAAAACCCGCATCTTCACCAATTATTTCGAAAAGTCTTTTTTCAATATTTATATGAATATCCTCGTACTTTTTATTAAATTCAAATTTTTTGTTCGTTATTTCTTTTTTGATTTTGTTTAAACCATAAACAATCTTATTCTTTATTTTAAAAGTGATAATTTTTTGTTTAAATAACATTTCAGCATGTGCAATTGATCCAATTATATCCTCTTTATATAGTCTCTTATCAACATCTATAGAACTTCCCACTTTTTGAAAAATTGATGAAGTGTTTTTTTTTATTCTATTGCCCCATATTGCCTGGTTGTTTTTATTTTTCGACATGATAATTAATTATACCTATTTAACATGAGATTTTTAATATTATTTGCTTTTTTAATATCTAATTGTGTTGCAGCAGAAATTAAAGATATAAAAAATCTTGTTATCAATAAAGAGCTTAAAAAATATGATGGATTAACGTTTTTAGATGATCAGAGTAATGAAATTCAACTTAATCAATTTGTAGGCAATTTGGTTTTACTCAATTTTTGGGCAACTTGGTGTGCCCCATGTAAAGAGGAAATGCCATCTCTTGATCAATTGCAATCTCAAAAAAATTTAAACAATTTAAAAATATTTCCGATTAATGTTGGTCAGGATAATTTAGAAAAAGCCTCTAAATTTTTTGAGGATTTAGGTATAGACAATCTTAAGATATATTTCGACTCACCAATTACCTTAGCAAAAAAGTTTGGACTAAGAGGAGTGCCCACCACAATTTTGATAAACAAGGATGGATATGAGTTTGCAAGAATTGTTGGGTCAATAGATTTTAAGGAAAAAAATTTTGTTGAATGGTTGGCTAGTTACAACTAATTTTTGAAAAAATATGCAAAACCAACCAAAGCAATTATTGCAATAAATTGAAGCAAAACTCTTAACTGCATTAATTTATTTGAATATTTTTTGCTGGTTTCACCACCTTTAAATAAAGTTCCGATACCAAGTATTAAAACAATCCCAACCGCCATTAACAAAATTATAGATAATATTTTAACTACTATTCCAGATAACATGAAGGTATTGTAGGGTGTTTTTAAAATAAAAAAACATAATTCACACACTATGACATTTTGCCTAGATTCAGTAATGGTCAAACCAGAGACTAATAAAAAGATTAAAAATGCTATCATCTTACTTCATGGTTATGGTGGTGATGGCAAAGATATTAGTATGCTCTCACTGAACTGGAAAAGACATTTACCTAATACTATTTTTATTTGTCCTAATGGTCATGAACCATGCAGTATAAACCCAAATGGATATCAGTGGTTTGATTTAAGCAAAAATGATCCAGAGTATATTTTGGATCAATCTATAAAGGCTGAAAAAAAGTTATCAAAATTTATTGATGAAATTAAAAATGAATTTAATTTTGAAAATAAACAAATTTGTTTATCTGGTTTTAGCCAAGGCTGCATGATGTCAATAAACTTAGGACTTACTTCTGAAGAACCTTTTAATTGTGTTGTGGGTTTTTCTGGAAAAATTATTGATGAAAAGGATTTGAAATTGAGAAAAAAAAACTCATCAAGTATTTTGTTAATACATGGTGATTCTGATCAAGTTGTATCGCCAAATTTTATGTTAGAGGCAAAAGATTTTTTTATGAGAAATAACATAGACATTGAGACGCATCTCATAAAAAATTGTGACCATCATATTCCTATAAATGCTTCAAGTATTGCATTGAATTATATCTTAAAAAAATTTAATAATTCCTAAATATTGAAAAAAATTTTTATTTAAGTTAAAATTTGATATGAATAATTTTATTGATCAAGATGTTTCACTAGAAAAATGTCCTGCACTAGTTTTAAACGCTGATTATAGACCATTGAGCTACTATCCTCTATCACTATGGTCATGGCAGGATACTGTTAAATCAGTTTTTTTAGATCGTGTAATTATAGTAAGTAATTACGATCGTGTAGTAAGAAGTCCTTCATTTAATATGCAATTGCCTAGTGTAATTGCTCTAAAAGATTATATTGTTCCTCAATCTAAACCAAGTTTTACAAGATTTAATGTTTTTCTGAGAGATAAATTTTCCTGCCAGTATTGTGGCAGCAACGAGGAATTAACTTTTGATCATTTATTGCCTAGATCAAAAGGTGGAGAAACTAATTGGGATAACGTCGTTACAGCATGTTCTGCTTGTAACGTTAAAAAAGGAGGCAAACTATTAAAATTATCGGGCATGAAACTGGCCCAACATCCTTATCAACCTTCAACAGAAGATTTACATCGTAATGGAAAAAATTTTCCCCCTAATTATTTACATAAAAGCTGGATGGATTATTTATATTGGGATGTTGAATTAGAAGCTTAAGTTTTATACTTTTTCTGATATTCGAATTGCAATTTTTGAACCTGTTTTTATTATTTTATCCATAATTGAGTAAATGCCTTTTTTGGTAGCTCCTTTTTCATAAGCAATATCCTTATGATGAAGCTCATCTTCTCTGAATTTTATAATTTTCTTTTTTAGATTTTTTTCTTCTGGACCAAGTTGATTTATTTGATCTTGGTAATGTTTATCTATTACTTCTTCAACGGAGGCAGTACATAGCATAGCTGCTTTTTTCCCAAGAATAGTAGACCCAAAACCTAAACCTACACCTAGTAGATCCCACAATGGCAAAAATTTTGTTGGCTCAATATTTCTTTTTTTTATTTCGTTTTCAAAAAATTGACAATGTTCAATTTCATGTTCTTTCATATCCTCAATTATTTTTTTCAAATTGTCATTTTTAACAATTGTATTTAAAGCTAATAACTGACCTTCATAAATTTTGACAGCACCCCTCTCCCCTGCATGGTCAACTCTAATAAATTCTTCAACTATTTTATCAGTTTTTTTCATATTTAGTAAAAATTTTTGCTAGGGTTATAATAAATAATATACTTATTACAATATTAATAGTAGTTAGTGATAATCCTAAAATCCTAAATGTCACATCTTTACAGCTTATAGTCTTTTCACTTAGTTGATTTAGTAATTCCTCTTTACTTACGTTTTCAGAAAAGTTTTTTACACCACAAACAGTTGATTCTTTAAAAATGCCTTGTTCTATGCCGAAATGATACAATGAAATAAAAAAAGAAAAAGTAAAAGTTAGTATTAAAAGCAAAATAAAGAAATTTTCATTTTTCTTTATAATAAACATTAGAGATATCAAAATTATACTTAACCCATAAGGAATTCTCTCTATCAAACATAAATTACATGGTTGGTGGCCCAGAACATGCTCTATAAAATAAGCAGAAATCAAAGCTATTAGACTAAATAGAAAAATTATTCTCAAGTAAATTTCAGTTTTAAGATTAAACATGAGATTTAAAAATCAGATAAATTATTAAGCCAATAATAACAATTAATATTCCAATTATTGTAAACCATTTTGACCCATGCTTATCCATATATTCATTAAATAAATCACCGAACTTATAAGAAAGGTATGATACGATGAAAAATCTTAATCCTCGGGAAATTAAACTTATCAAAACAAAGATTAAAAAATTAAATCCTATTAGGCCGCTTGCAATTGTAAAAACTTTATATGGAAGAGGAGTAAAACCAGCTAAAAAAAGTACTCCTAACCAAGCATAAAAACCATCACTATTAACTAAGTTTTCTTTAATTTTTGATAACTTATCCTCATAACCATAAAAACTCATAATGTGTGCTCCAAATTCAAAAAAGAACGCACCAATTAAGTAACCAAGCATACCACCTAAAACTGAAAAAATTGTAGTTATAAGAAAGATTTTAATAAAATCATTTTTTTTTGATATTACCATTGGAATAACCATTACATCTGGCGGAATAGGAAAAAATGAACTTTCAACAAAAGAGACTATTGCCAAATAATATTTAGAACTTTTGTGAGCTGCTAAATCTAAACATTTTTTGTAAAGACTTTTAAACATTTTTTGGTTTTAATATAATTTTAGTTCTTATACTATTTAATAAATTATTAAATAACTAGGGCGAATGGCGGAACTGGTAGACGCGCACGACTCAAAATCGTGTTTCGCAAGAAGTGAGAGTTCGATTCTCTCTTCGCCCAC
Source organism: uncultured Pelagibacteraceae bacterium (assembly GCA_902612325.1). Taxonomy (GTDB): domain Bacteria; phylum Pseudomonadota; class Alphaproteobacteria; order Pelagibacterales; family Pelagibacteraceae; genus Pelagibacter. Next base: position 89,563 of record CACMDB010000002.1, read on the forward strand.
CAAATTATGGAATTAAGTAAAATTAACAGTTTAGTAGAACTTTTTTTCACGAAGTATAAGGAGTTAAACTCTACTTCTAATAAACCATTTTTAAAGTGGTTAAAGGATAATAAGAAAGATTTTCTTACTTGGAAACAAGTTGAAAGAAATATTCAAATTTTATCTGAATATTTAAGAAAAAATTTATCTAAAGGAGATAGGTGCATTTTATTATCTGAAAATCGGCCTGAATGGCTTATTTCTGATATAGCCATAATGAACGCTGGTGGGGTAACAGTTCCTTTATTTACAACTTACTCTGAAAAGGATTATGAATATATCATTAATGATTGTAATCCAAAAATTTGTATTGTCTCAAATAATACTCAATTAAAAAAAATAGATAAATTCATTTCAGATAATATAAAAGTTTTATCAATAGAAAATATAGATAAACAAATTGATAGTATAGAAAATATTTTTGAAAGATTTTCTAAAGACAAAACTTTAGATCATTACAACTTTAACCAAAATATTGAAAGAAAAGATCTAGCTTGCATCATTTACACATCAGGAACAACTGGTAACCCTAAAGGTGTAATGCTGAGTCATGGGGGTATTTTATCTAATTGTGAGGGTGCGCAAGAAATTTTGAATTCGCTAGTTAGAGATAGTGAACCTGTTTTTTTGACTTGGCTTCCTTTATCTCATTCATATGAACATGCTGTTCAATTTGTACAAATCACATTAGGAGCAAAAATTTATTATGCTGAAAGTTTAGAGAAATTATTATCTAATATGTCAGTTGCTAAACCAACTATAATGACCGCTGTGCCAAGATTTTATCAAAATTTGTATAGCAAGATTTCGATTAATTTTTCAAAACAAACAGGTCTCAAGAAAAAATTAATATCCTCGACGATTTTGCTTGGAATAAAAAAACTAAATAATGAGAATATGAGCTTAAGAGAAAAAATACTAAATTATTTATGTGAAAAATTAGTAAGACAAAAAATCAAAAATCAGTTTGGTGGAAATTTAAAGGCTTTTGTTTCTGGAGGGGGTGCGTTAGATCAAAAAATTGGTGAATTTTTGAATTCTATCGGATTGCCAACTTTACAAGGTTATGGCCTAACAGAAGCATCCCCAGTAGTAAGTTGCAATATACCTGAAAAAATCAAGATTGATACAGTTGGACCTCCTTTTAAAACTAATGAGGTGAAGATTGCACAGGATGGTGAAATTCTGGTCAAAGGCGAAAATGTAATGCTTGGTTACTGGAACATGAAAAAAGAAACAGACGATATACTTAAAAATGGTTGGTTACACACAGGAGATATAGGTGAAATTACAAAAGAGGGAAATTTGAAAATTACTGACAGAAAAAAAGAAATTATTGTAAATTCTGGTGGTGATAACATTTCACCCTCGAAAATTGAAAATTTATTGTGTCTTGACGATAAAATTAAACAAAGTTTTGTTTATGGAGACAAAAAAACTTATTTAGTTGCTTTAATTGTAAGTGACAGTGAAAAAAATAAAAAAGAAATTGAATTATATATAGATGATCTAAATAAAAACTTATCTCTTGTTGAAAGAGTAAAAAAAATAAAATTAATTAATGAAGAATTTACAATTGAAAATGGAATGTTAACACCAACTTTAAAACTAAAAAGAAAAAAAATTTTAGAAAAATATAAAGAAGATTTAGAAAAGCTTTATTAATTTTTTACAAAATATTTGATAATTAAGCGCATAAACACTAACTTTTTTACAATTTAAATTTTTTTTAAAAAAAATTTTTATTTTAATTTTATTTTTAAAATTTTCTTTAAAATTTAAGATTTGACATAAGGCACATAAAAAAATAAAAATAGACTAATAGCGAATCAATTGATTCGTTTAACTTAAAAAAGGGAGCTAAAGATGCCTAAGAGAAGAAAAAAAGCAAAGAAGGCTAAGAAAAAAGCTAAGAAAAAAGCTAAAAAAAGAAGAAGAAGATAATTACTTAGTATTCTTTATTAAAAACGCTTCTCATAACGATTTACGTGTGAGAGGCGTTTTTTTTTATTCCTCTATATCTTCTTCATTTTCTGAAACAGCCTCTTCTTCAGGTAAATCTGATGAAGCTTGCTTTATTGGTGCTGCCTCTGGTTTAGTTTGAATATTTAAGTTTCTTTTTAAAGCTTTATCTAATTTTTTTTGAGTATCCTCTAATGACAGATTTAGAATTATTTGAAATTCTGAAAGGATTCTTTCATATGCTTTTTCAAACAATTGTCTTTCACTATAAGATTGGTCAACCATCAAATCGTCCCCCTTATTAAGGTCTCTTACTACTTCGGCTAACTCATAAATCTTACCTGATGAAATCTTTGCTTCATATTCCTGTGCTCTCCTACTCCACATAGATCTTTTTATTTTAGGCTTACTTTTTAATATTGAGATGCATTTATTTACCTGATTGATAGTAGCTAATGGTCTTAAGTGTAATTGTTTATTAACAGGCACCATTCCATTAGCTTTATCTTTTTCAAATTTTATAACGTAAGTTTCAACGTCTATTCCTCCAATATTTATTTTTTTGAATTCAGTAATTTGCCCAACACCATGTTTTGGGTATACGACATAATCTTTGATTTTATATTCTCTTTTTTCTGTTTCTTGTTTTTTTACTTTTTTAATTTCTGGTTTAGCCTCATTATTTTTTGTAATTCTTAAACCATCACTTTTCTGTTCTGTAGTTTTGACTTCAGATTTTATAGATTTTTTTAAAGGTATTTTTTTAGTATTAATTAATTTTTTTGGTAATTTATTTATCTTCTTTTTTACTTTTTTTAATTTAACAATCTTTTTGGTTTTTGCCTTTTTTTTTGATTTAGTAGCTTTACTTTTTTTAAAGGTTTTCTTTAAAATACTTTTCAAACTTATTTTGCTCATCTTTATATTTTTCGTGATCCGATGGAGGATCTTTCTTAACTGTTATATTTGGCCAGATTTCGGAATATTGTTTATTGATTTCTAGCCATTTATCAGACCCTGGCTCTGTATCAGCTTTTATTGCATCAACAGGACATTCAGGCTCACAAACGCCACAATCTATACACTCATCAGGTTTAATTACAAGCATATTTTTTCCCTCATAGAAACAATCTACAGGGCAAACTTCAACACAATCCATTAACTTACATTTAATGCATTTGTCATTAACTATATATGTCATTATTGATTTTCCTTTTTAATTTTTTCTTTGATATCTCCCATGATCTTATTGTCAATATACAATAAGCCTGCAAGTCGTCTCATCAAATTAGTTTCAAACATATCTGCTTCTTTATTTGAGTAAATTATTCTCCAAAGGGTTTCTATAATTTCAATTTTTTTTTTATCATCCATATTTTTAACTTCCCTTGTAAAATCTAAAATTTGGTTAGAGTTTTCTTCTATTTTTTTACCTTCTTTTAAAATATTTTCTAAATTATCTTGGTCTGCACCTATTTTCAAAAGTGCCTTACTTATTATAACCTCTTCTTCTTTTGAGAAGTTCTCATCAATTTTTGCAGCATGAATCAATAATGCCGCAACTCTTGCTAAATCACTAGTTTTAGTATCTCCTTTTTTTTCTTTAAAAAACATTACTTACTGGTTCAAATTTAAATTTTTTAATACTTTGAAAGGACTTTCTTTAATGAATTTTTTACTTACTTTTTTTGAGCTTTTTCTTGGATTGTATTTAAAAAATATATCATTATTTTTTTCAAAAACTTTATAACCCATAATTTTTAAAAGTTTTTTAAAGTTGTCCTTATTACATCCAAGTAAATTCAACATTTCAGGAATTAACTTAATTTCATTCTTTTCTGTGTTTGAATTAATAATTTGAACAAATAATCTTTCTAAAATATCAATCCTTACGTAAAAATTGTCAAATTTCTCAAATCCACAAAGTAACATAAAATTTCTATTTTTAATTTTGTCGTTTTCTAAAAAATTTAAACCAAACACAGGAGGTTTTAAATTAAAATATTTTTGATGATAATTTTTCCAAAGTAAAGTTCTTAAAGACACAGCCTCTGGTTTGATTAATTTGTGTAAAAATACATGATATCTTCCAAATTTTACTCCTTGATCTCTCAAAAATTTCCTCTCATTTTGTCCTAATATTTTTAGATAATCTATAACTTGATTTCTTTGAAGGACTCCATTGTTCTCATACAATTGATATGCAAGAGCTTTAATTGATGAGTTTTTTTCCTTAAGATTTCTCAAATCAATTAAACTGCTCAAAACATTTTGTATTTTATTTTTTAGCCATTTCACTAAATAATTATTTAATTTTTTTAATTGATCTGTTTCCAGAATATCATCAACTATAAGAACAATATTTGGATTTAAATAGTCTTTACCTGGTTGCAATCTTGCTATTGGAGACTTTCTCCAATAAATTTTAAAATTCTCGTTTAGTTCTATTAAACCTGTCTCGATTATTGTATCTATTCTTTTTTGAAGTTCTGGACCAACTGTCTGTCTTGCTGCTTTTTTGAGCGATTTGATATCTGTTTCTAAGGCACCCTTTTTTAAATCTAGCTCTAATTTAAGTCCATTTATCTTTCCAATAAATTGATCATCAATCATTACTTCGTTATTTTCTAAAATTTTAGTATCAAATTCCATATCTTGCTTTAAGCCTCTTGCTAGGACACTTGCCCTTTTGTCAATAAAAGTTTTTGTAAGCTCCTCATGTAATCTATCTGATAACTTATCCTCTAAGTGTTTTGTTTTTTCTATCCAATAGTTTTGATTTTCTATCCAATTATTTTTATTTGAAACATATGACCAAGTTCTTACATTTGCAATTCTATTTGATAAAGAATCTACATTTCCATCTAATTTATCAAGTTTGACGAGTTGAAGTCGCATATAATCATCTGTAATTTTACCCTTTTCGTTTGTTAAATATTTAAAAACATTTTCAATCACTTCATAGTGATTGCCATAGGTTTTTTTAACAAAATCTGGTATTTGGCAACATTCCCATAAAAGACTTAATTTATCTTTGTCAAATTTGATATTTTCTAAATTTTTATCTCTTAAAAAAAATTTTAAGGCTTTTTCATCTTCGCATTCATGTATTTTTCTTAACCATCTTTTATTAGGCTTTTCCTCTAAAGACTTTAATAATTTGAAAGGACTCTCAAAGTTTAAATTTGAATTTCTCCAAAATAAAGATTGGATTTCTTCAAATTTATGATTTTCCAATAAATCTACTTCATCAGCATTTATTTCTTTACATTCTCCTGTTATACCAAAATTGCCGTTGTTCAAATATCTTCCTGCTCTACCAGCTATTTGTCCAATTTCTGCTAAATTTAGTTTTCTTAATTTTTTCCCATCAAATTTTTTTAAATTGGAAAAATAAACATGATCAAGATCCATATTAATTCCCATACCAATAGCATCAGTTGCTACTAGAAAATCAACATCTCCAGATTGATACAGCTCTACTTGTGCATTCCTTGTCTTTGGGCTTAGAGATCCCATAACAATTGAAGCACCTCCTTTTTGTCTTCTTATAAGTTCAGCGATGGCGTAAACTTCCTCTGCAGAAAATGCTATAATTGCTGTTTTTCTTTGAATTCTTGAAATTTTTTTATGACCAACATAAGAAAGTTTTGAAAGTCTAGTTCGATTTATAAATTCAATGTCATCATCAAGATTAGAAATTATAGGTCTTATAGTATTTGATCCCATTAACATTGTTAATTTTATTCCTCTTAAGTTCAATAATCTGTCTGTAAAAATATGACCTCGCTCATGGTCCGCGCACATTTGAATTTCATCCACGCCTACAAAATCTAATTCTTTATCAATTGGCATAGACTCAACAGTACACAGATAATACTTTGCATTTGTAGGAATTATTTTTTCTTCACCAGTAATTAAAGCAACTTTTTCTAAACTTACCTTTTTAATTACCTTGTCGTAAACTTCTCTAGCTAACAATCTCAAAGGAAAACCTATCATCCCAGTGTCAAACGACAGCATAGTCTCAATAGCAAGATGAGTTTTACCTGTATTTGTTGGGCCAAGGACAGCTGTAATTTTATTTTTTATCATTTCTATCTTTGGTATATCTTAATTTTTATCTACTAGATGTAGTCATTGTTAAAGAACAAAAATAGACTAAAACATGACCGAATCGGAGGATAAAAAGTTCTCATTTTTTTTAAATAATAATTTAACTTAACATAATTAAATTAATTATAAAGATTATGTGCTGATTGCTTAGTCAGTTGTTTTGATTTTTAAAATTTTCCAAATTCCTGATGCTGACGTAATTATCTTACCATTACAATTTAACTCACAAAATAAAAATACAAGAGTTTTTGTTTTTTTTAATATTTTTACTTTCCCGAAGATTTCATCATTAATTTTTGATGATCCAATAAACTTTATATCTAAAGAAATTGTTACGCAGGGTGCATTATCAGCTGATCGATGTGCTGCTGTGCCGGCACCGGCATCTATCAGTGCAGACAAATAACCTCCATGAGTAATTCCTGCAGCATTTAAATGATTATTATTAATCTTTGATTTAAATTCGAATTCATTTTCAGAGATATTTCTAAATAAAAGGCCTCCGTTATGTTTCATAAAACCTGGTTTGAGACTGATTTGTTCAAATTGATTAGACATAATTTTTTATAATACAAAAGTTAAGATTAATATAATTATAAAAATAGAAACAAAAAAATATATTACTGACATTTGAAGAGATATTTTTTCTAACCATTTTAACATAATTTTCCTTTTTTATGGTGCGCCTGCTAGGAGTCGAACCCAGAACCTCCTGGTCCGTAGCCAAGCGCTCTATCCAGTTGAGCTACAGGCGCATTTATAAATATATTTGTTTATAGTATATCAATATTTAGTGTATTTTAATGTAAGATAAAATTAAAATTTATGAACAGCAAACCTGATGACGTGGTAATTTGCAGTGCAGTTAGGACTCCTATAGGCACTTATGAAGGATCATTAAAAGATTTGAAAGGAGACCAACTTGGTACTATCGTAATAAATGAGGTTTTGAAAAGAAGCAAGATATCTAATAATCAAATTGATGAAGTAATAATGGGCCAGGTTTTAACTGCTGGTGGAGGACAGAACCCTGCCAGACAAGCAGCAGTAAATGCTGGGATTCCCGTGTCCAAACCTGCTTATTTAGTAAACCAAGTTTGTGGATCAGGACTAAGAGCTATTATTTCAGGCTACCAACAAATTAAATTAGGAGATGCAAATAATGTAATTTGTGGGGGTCAAGAGAATATGTCGATGACACCTTACTCTTATTTTTATTCAGAGAAAAAAGAAATTTCAAAAGATCAATTAATCAATACTATGATTTATGATGGTTTAACTGATGCTTTTAAAAATTACCACATGGGAGTTACAGCCGAAAATGTTGCAAAAAAGTTTAATATTTCTAGAAAACAACAAGATGAATTTGCTCTTCAATCTCAAAAAAAAACAGAAATTGCAATTGAAAATAATAAATTTGATGATGAAATAGTGCGGATAAATCACAAAGGTATTATTTTAGAAAAAGATGAACACCCTAGAAAAGATTTAAAATTATCTGATTTAGAAAAATTAAAAACAGCTTTTAAAGATGGTGGGACAGTAACACCCGGAAACTCATCTGGCATAAATGATGGAGCAGCTGCTTTGTTATTAACCACATTTAAGGAAGCTCAACAAAATTCACTTAAACCATTGGCTAAAATTATTTCCTGGTCATCTGTTGGTTTGGAACCGTCTTTAATGGGTCTTGGCCCTATAGAAGCTATCCGCCAAGCATCAAAAAAAGTAAATTGGAATTTAAATGAAATTGATTTATTTGAAATTAATGAGGCTTTTGCCGCTCAGGCCATAGCAGTTATCAGTGAATTGGGTATTGATGAAAACAAAGTTAATGTAAATGGTGGGGCTATTGCTTTAGGTCACCCAATAGGTGCATCTGGAGCAAGAATACTTGTGACACTTATACATGAAATGAAAAAACAGAATAAAGAAAGAGGTTGTGCCGCACTTTGTATAGGTGGCGGTATGGGAATTGCGCTATGTGTAGAAAAAATTTAGGAATTAATTTTTCCGTATTTTTCCTCTAACAATATTTTTTGGATCCACACATTAGCATCTTTATATGTGTTGAATTTTGGTTGAATAAATATATTTAATAACTTTTTAATCATTATTTGAGTATTTCAATAAAGAGTGTCAAAAAATTGGGTAGAATGTGTTAAAATTAAAGATTAAGTAAATTTTTTTTATGTATAAAACTTTTAAAAATGACTGAAAAATTGTTAGTTCCTGACATAGGTGATTTCGAGAACGTGGAAGTTATAGAACTTTTAGTAAAAGAGGGTCAAGATATTAAAAAAAATGATCCTGTTGTTACTATTGAAAGTGATAAATCGAGTGTTGAAATACCATCAATATTTTCTGGCAAAGTCGAGTCTGTAAATGTTAAAGTTGGAGATAAGGTTTCAAAGGGAGATTTATTAATAAATATTTCTTCAAATCAATCATTATCTCAAAAAGAAAGTGTTCCAAAAGAAACTGAAAATTTAATTCAAGAAGCTGAGAGTACTTTAAGAAAACATCAGGATCAAAATATTACACAAAAAATAATTGAGACCGAGAAACCAAAAATAATCCAAGTAGTTAAAGAAGGGGATATTGATCCACTAGAAACAAGTGAATGGTTAGAGTCTTTGTCAGCGGTAATAGAAAAAGACGGAAATCAGAGGGCTCATTATTTAATTAAAGAACTTATCAACAAAGCTTATATGGAAGGTGCTAATATACCCTATACACAAAATACTCCTTATATAAACACTATACCAGTTAACGAGGAAAAAAAATCTAATGGAGATCAAAACATAGAGAGAAGGATTAGATCTTTAATTAGATGGAATGCTGCCGCAATGGTAGTTAGAGCAAATAAAAAATTCCCAGAACTTGGAGGTCATATTGGAACTTTTGCATCTGCAGCAACTCTTTACGATGTTGGTATGAATCATTTTTGGAGAGCTAAAAATAATAAATTTGGTGGAGATTTAATTTATTTTCAAGGTCATAGCGCTCCAGGTATGTATGCTAGAGCTTATCTGGAAGGTAGACTTAACGAAAAACAATTAGATAGTTTTAGACAAGAAGTAAACCCTGGTGGTCTTTCCTCATATCCTCATCCTTGGCTAATGCCGAATTTTTGGCAATTTCCAACAGTGTCCATGGGATTAGGTCCAATGCTTGCAATTTATCAAGCAAGATTCATGAAGTACTTAATCAATAGAGGTCTCATCAAAGATGAAGGGAGAAAAGTTTGGGCATTTTTAGGTGACGGTGAAATGGATGAACCGGAATCTTTAGGCGCTATTGGTTTAGCCGCAAGAGAAAAATTAGATAACTTAATATTTGTTGTAAATTGTAATCTTCAAAGACTGGACGGACCAGTTCGTGGAAACGGAAAGATAATTCAGGAATTAGAGGGAATTTTTAGAGGTGCAGGATGGAATGTTATAAAAGTTATTTGGGGCTCTTATTGGGATCCATTGCTTGCCAATGATAAAACAGGTCATTTAGTTAAAACAATGAATGAGACTGTCGATGGCGAGTATCAAGCAATGAAAGCAAGAGACGGTGCGTATGTGAGAGAAAAATTTTTTGGAAAATATTTAGAGACCAAAGAGTTGGTTTCCAGTCTTTCAGACAAAGATATTTGGCGATTAAACAGGGGTGGTCATGACCCTCATAAAGTTTTTGCAGCTTATGATAAAGCATCTAAAAATGTTGGAAGTCCCACAGTTGTAATTGCAAAAACTATTAAGGGTTATGGAATGGGCAAAAGTGGTGAAAGTGTAAATACAACTCACCAGACTAAGAAATTAGATATCGACGACTTAATGTATTACAGAGATAGGTTTGATGTTCCATTAACAGATCAACAAGTTAAGAATATTGAATACTACAAGCCTGATCAAAATTCTCCAGAGATTAAATATATAAATGAAAGACGAATTCAATTGGGTGGTTTTATTCCTGAAAGAACAACTTACGCGAAACCTGTTAAAGCACCACCAAAAGATATTTTTGATAATATGAAAGTTTCTACAGGTGAAAAAGAAATGTCGACCACAATGGCATTGGTCAGAATGTTAACAAACCTTTTGAGAGATAAAAATGTTGCGCCAAGACTGGTTCCAATCATACCTGATGAGGCTAGAACATTCGGAATGGAGGGTTTTTTCCAAAAAATAGGAATTTATGCTCATGAAGGTCAAAAATATGAGCCAGAAGACTCTGCTCAATTAAGTTCGTATAAAGAGGAAAAGAGTGGTCAAGTTTTAGAGGAAGGAATTAACGAGGCTGGAGCGATGTCATCTTGGATCGCTGCGGGAACTTCATATACAAACCATGATATAGAAATGATCCCAATTTATCTTTTTTACTCAATGTTTGGCTTTCAGAGAATTGGTGATTTTGCTTGGGCGGGTGCTGATAGCCAGTCAAGAGGGTTTTTAATCGGAGCAACCGCTGGAAGAACAACTCTTGCTGGAGAAGGTTTACAACATCAAGATGGTCATAGTCATTTGATGGCTTCAACTATTCCTAATTGCAGATCATACGATCCAACATTTCACTATGAGCTTGCAGTCATTTTTCGAGAAGGTTTAAAAAGAATGCATGAGAAAAAAGAAAATATTTTCTATTATATTACAACCATGAATGAAAATTATCCTCATCCAGAAATGCCAAAAGATAAATCATGTGAGGATGGTATTTTAAAAGGAATGTATAAAATTAAGGAGTTTAACAAGTATAAAAAAACTAAAATTCAATTTCTTGGATCTGGCACAATCTTAAGAGAAATGATAGCTGGCGCAGAAATATTACAAAAAGAGTATCAAATTGATAGTGAGATTTGGAGTGTAACAAGCTTTAATGAATTAAGAAGGGATGGTCTTGAGGTAGAGAGATACAATCTTCTAAATCCTGATAAAGAGCTTAAAAAAAGCTATGTAGAAAAATGTTTGGGTAATACTGAAGGACCAATTTTAGCAGCTTCTGATTATATGAGAATGAATTCTGATCAGATTAGGCCATACGTAAATAAAAGTTTTTATTCATTAGGGACCGATGGATTTGGTCGAAGTGATACAAGGAAGAAGTTAAGAAAATTTTTTGAAGTTGATAAGGAACATATCACAACATATGGGTTGAGTATCTTAGCTAAGGAACAGCTTATTGCATCAAAATATGCAAAAGAAGCAATTAAAAAGTATAAGATTGATATTGATAAACCCATGCCAACAAAATTATAGAATGACCAAAAAAGATATAAAAGTTCCAAATATTGGAGAATTTAAAGATGTAGAGGTTATTGAAATTATAGTCAAAAAAGGTCAAGAGATTAAAAAAAATGATCCTTTAATAACAATTGAAAGTGATAAATCGAGTGTTGAAATACCCTCATTACATAATGGAATAGTTACAGAATTAAATTTAAATGTTGGGGATAAGGTTTCTGAAGGTGATAAAATATTAGAAATTGAATTAAAAGACAATCAAGTAGAAACTCAATTAAAAACTGAAGAAATTAAAACAATTAAAAAAGAAAATACTAAGGAAAAAAAAATAGAAATTAGAAGAGAAGTTGGATCAAAAAATGTTATCGTAAAAGATTTTTCTAAAAAAACTGCAGCCTCACCAAAAGTAAGAAAATTTGCAAGAGAACTTGGTGTTGATATTAGTAAAGTTGAAGGTAGTGAAAGACTAGGAAGAGTAACTGAAAGTGATGTAAAGTCATTTGTCGCAAATAAGCCTGAGAGAAATTCGGAAAAAGAATTCAAAAAAGATGAAATGATAGAACTAGAATATCCTCACTCTGAATTTGGAAAAACAGAAATAAAGGATATCCCAAGAGTGAAAAGACTTTCGTCTAAATATCTTATGAATTCTTGGACCAATATTCCTCATGTGACGAATCATGATGAAGCAGATATAACTGAATTAGAGGAGTTTAGAACATCTCTTACAGATATTTACACTGGAGAAAAAAAAAAAATTACTCCTTTAGCTTTTATCGTCAAAGCATTAACTGCATCACTTAAAAAATTTCCAAATTTTAATTCATCTATAGATGAAATTGATGAAGGAAAAATGACCTTAAAAAAGTATTACCATATTGGAATAGCTGTAGATACGAAGCATGGGCTTATGGTGCCAAAACTAAGAAATGCTGATAATAAGAATATTTCATTAATTGGCAACGAACTTAAAAAATTAAGTGATCAGTGCAGGAATCTTAAAATTGATAAAAAAGAATTATTTGGTGGTTCTATGACAATAACAAGTTTAGGAGGTATTGGCGGTTCTTTTTTTACACCTATAATTAATTATCCTGAAGTTGCAATTTTGGGAGTTGGCAAATCTCAAAAAAAACAAATTTTTATTGATGGAAAATTTATTACACGAACAATGTTACCTTTATCTTTATCATATGATCACAGAATAATTGATGGAGCTGAAGCAGCTCGATTTAACAACGATTTGAAAGACAATCTTGGAAAAAATTTTGCTTACAAATTAGCCGTGTAAAAATATGTCAAAAACTCTCTCATTATTTAGTGCACTATTATGCACTTTCATTTGGGGGACTACATTTATTGCACAAGATACAGGCATGGACGACATCGGCCCATTCACTTTTAATTCAGTAAGATTTTTTGTGGGTTTTTTAGCAATTGTTCCTTTAGCATTAATGTTTGAAGCAAAAAAATTAAAAAAAGAATTTAGGTTTGATACAAAAACATTCGTTATCCTGTCCTTTTTAATTGGACTATCATTATTTTTGGGCTCAGCATTACAACAGGTTGCGTTGCTTTACACTGATGTAGCAAATGCTGCTTTTTTTACAATTTTTTATGTGCCAATGGTCCCAATAATTATTTTCATTTTTAAAAAAGATTTTTTACACTGGAGTGTATGGCCATCAGTAATTTTATGTTTAATTGGCGGATATTTGTTAACAAATTTTCAAGATGTAACTGTAAGATTAGGTGATACCCTTGTGGTATTAGGAGCTTTATTTTGGAGTACACATATTATTTTTACTGGTATGATTGTCAAAAAGTACAATCTACCATTGACTATCGGTGCAATTCAAACTCTGCTAGTTGCTCTATTCTCATTTATAATAGGTTTATTTTCTGAAGAATTTGTAATCGATAATATATTAAATGAAATAGACTCGATTTTATATGCTGGTATTTTATCAGGTGGTTTTGCATTTGTTTTACAAATATATGCTCAAAGAAATATAACTCCAGCACCAGCAGCAATTATTTTTTCTTTGGAGGGTGTGTTTGCAACAATTGCCGCTTGGTTTCTTTTAAATCAAATATTAGGCATTAATAATTTACTTGGTTGTTTTTTTATATTAAGTGGAGTTTTATTATCTCAATTAGTTCCATTAATAAGGAAAGCAAGTTAAATATATATAATATAAAATAATATTAAGCCAAGAATTATCCGATAAATTACAAATACATTAAAAGAAATTTTACTTATAAATTTAAGAAAATACTTAATTGTAAAAAATGAAAACATAAATGATAAAAAAGTAGCAATTAATAATAAATAATTAATTTCTATTGATTGTTCAAAAACCTTTCTTAAACCTAGGAAACTTGCTCCTGCTAATGCAGGTATAGACAATAAAAAAGAAATTTTACTAGCGTCTGTTCTATTGAAATTCAAAAATCTTGCTGCCGTAATTGTTATTCCAGCCCTACTAACTCCTGGTATCAACGCTAATATTTGAAATAAACCAATTAATAAAACTGATTTAATATTTAAATCTGTAGAAATGTTTCGATCAATTTTTCTTTGATCAGCAAAGAAAAGTATGAATCCAAAAAATAGTGTTGTTGATGCAATTACTTTTGTGTTTCTTAAAAGATGAATAAATTCGGTAGAATATAAAATGTATCCAAAAATTATTAAAGGCAAGGAGCCAATAATTATTAGACTTAATAACCTATTATTATTTCTCAGATCAAATAACTCTTTTCTAAAATAAAAAATTACTGCGATTAATGAGCCTAAATGTAGACTTATGTCTATTAATAAAGAACTTGTTTCTAAATCATAAAAATTTGATACCAATATTAAATGAGCTGACGAACTTATGGGTAAAAATTCAGAAATTCCTTGAACAGCAGAAAGAATTAAAATTTCTATAAAATCTTGCAACATACACGTGTCGTAGCTTAAAAAATATTCATTTTAAACAATTCGATTTAATCATATTAGGTATGCAAAAATCAGATTAAGTAGATTTTAAGCTAATAATTATTGTAATTAGGTAATAATAACTGACCTATTTATTTCTTTTACTAGTAAAAACTATGTATATTTTGCGATAAATTTATAAAAACTTATGACTGATAAAATGCTAAAATTCGTAAAAATAGGTCAACAAACCCCACCTAAAAGAGGAGTTGATAATAGGAAAGATGATTTTAATGAAATCTATGATGAATTTATCACTCAAAAAGCACAAGAGCAGTCAAGTAGATGTTCTCAATGTGGCGTTCCTTTTTGCCAAGTCCATTGTCCTTTAAGTAACAACATTCCTGATTGGCTTAAATTAACTGCTGAAGGCAGATTGAAGGAAGCTTATGAATTATCTCAAAGTACAAATAATATGCCTGAGGTTTGTGGCAGAATATGCCCTCAAGACAGATTATGTGAGGGTAATTGTGTTATTGAGCAGTCAGGTCATGGCACTGTAACAATTGGATCAGTTGAAAAATATATTACTGATAGTGCTTGGGAGAACGGATGGGTAAAGCCTATATCAATCAAACACGAAAAAGACCAAAGTGTTGGAATAATTGGTGCTGGACCCGCTGGACTGGCAGCTGCTGAACAACTTAGGAAAAATGGATATCAAATTACTGTTTATGACAGATATGACAGAGCGGGTGGTTTGTTAATTTATGGAATTCCAAATTTTAAATTAGAAAAACATGTGGTCGAGAGGAGAACAAAATTGTTGAAAGATGGTGGAATTAAATTTGAACAAAATTTTGAGGTTGGTAAGGATGCAACTTTAGAGCAATTGAGAAAAAAACATGATGCAATTTTAATTGCTACTGGAGTTTATAAACCAAGAGAAATTAATCTACCAGGTAATGATTTAGATAATATTTTTCCTGCTATGGAGTTTTTAACAGCATCAAATAAAAAGGGGTTGGGAGATAAAGTTGATTTATTTGATAAAGGTATATTAAACGCAGAGGGTAAAGATGTAGTTGTTATTGGAGGTGGAGATACCGCAATGGATTGTGTTCGAACATCTGTAAGACAAAAAGCTAATTCAGTTAAATGTTTATATAGAAGAGATAAAGATAACATGCCTGGATCTGCAAGAGAAGTAGCTAATGCAGAAGAAGAGGGTGTTGAATTTGTTTGGTTGTCTAGTCCAAAAGAATTTAGAGGAAAAAATAAAATTGAAAAATTAATTGTAGATCAAATTCAACTTGGAGATCCGGATGACTCAGGTAGAAGAAGACCAGAAATTAAACAAGGATCCGAATTTGAAATTAAGGCAGATATGGTAATAAAAGCTTTAGGATTTGATCCAGAAAACTTGCCATTATTATTTGAGGCACAAGAATTACAAGTTACAAAATGGGGAACAATTAAAACTGACTTTGACACTATGGAAACTAATATTAAAGGTGTCTTTGCTGCAGGGGATATTGTAAGAGGTGCATCTTTAGTTGTTTGGGCAATTAAAGATGGTAGAGATGCTGCTTTATCAATTAAGTCTTATCTTGAAAATATCGAATTAAAAAAATCTAAAGTTGCGTAATGAGTATATACAAAAAAAATTTAGAATTACTTGCTAAAAATAATGTTTATTCTAAGGAAATGGAACATGATGCATGTGGTGTAGGGTTAATTGCATCAACAGAGGGAAAAAAATCAAGAGAGGTTGTAGAATATGGAATTGAAGCTTTAAAGGCTGTTTGGCATCGAGGAGCTGTTGATGCTGATGGAAAAACAGGTGATGGGGCAGGAATACATTTAGAAATTCCCAAAGATTTCTTTGTTGAAAAAATAGAGGTTACAGGTCACACACATGATGGCTCTGATATTTGTGTTGGGATGATTTTTTTACCAAGAAATGATTACTCCTCACAAGAAAGCTGCAAAACAATTGTAGAAAGTGAGTTAACTAAAAACGATTTTAGTATCTATGGATGGAGACAGGTGCCTGTTAATCCAAAAGTTTTAGGAGAAAAAGCTTTCCAAACTATGCCAGAGATAATTCAAGTGCTATTTAAATCGAATGATAAAAATTTGCTTGATAAAGAGCTTGAAAGAAAAATTTATGAAACAAGAAAAAAAATCGAGAATAAAGCATTCAATTTATCATTAAATAATTTTTATATTTGCTCAATAAGTTCTAAATCAATTATCTATAAGGGTATGTTTTTAGCTGAGGCTATCTCAGATTTTTTCTTGGATTTAAAAGACGAAAGATTTATTTCAAGATTTGCAATTTTTCATCAGAGATTTTCAACTAATACTGCTCCAAGCTGGAGTTTGGCTCAACCATTTAGAGCAGTTGCCCATAATGGTGAAATTAATACATACAAAGGAAATAAAAACTGGATGAGAGTTCATGAACAAGAGATGAGTAGCCCTCTTTTTGAAAATGTTGAAAATTTAAAGCCAGTTATACAAAAAGGAGTTTCTGACTCTGCGGCACTAGATAATGTTTTTGAGTTATTAAATAAATCTGGCCAACCTGCACCTTTAGCAAAATTAATGATGATCCCTGATGCTTGGTCAAAAAGAAATAAAACTCTTCCAAAAAGCCATCAACAACTGTTTAATTTTTTAAATAGTACTATGGAACCTTGGGATGGTCCTGCAGCTATTGCTGCAACGGATAATGAATGGGTCATTGCAGCAAATGATCGTAATGGTTTAAGGCCTTTAAGATACGCAATAACAAAAGATAAGTTTCTCTTTGCCGGATCTGAAACTGGAATGATTGAATTAAATGAAAAAAGAATTCTATCAAAAGGAAGACTTGGCCCAGGGGAGATAATTGGTGTTAGAATTGAAAAAGGCAAAGTGTTTACCAATAATCAAATTAAAGACTATTTGGCAAAAGAATATAAGCATTTCAATTCTCAGATAATAGATTTAGATGAAAAATTATCTATTTCTAATGAAAAACATAATTTTGATGGTGAAGATCTAAGGAGACGACAACACACTTTTGGAATTAGTTTAGAGGACTTAGAGCTAATTTTACATCCAATGGCTGAAGATGCAAAAGAAGCGACGGGTTCCATGGGTGATGATACACCTTTAGCAGTTCTATCAGACAAATACAGACCACTTTATCATTTTTTTAGACAAAACTTTAGCCAAGTGACCAATCCACCGATTGACTCTTTAAGAGAAAATAAAGTTATGAGTTTGAAAACTCGATTTGGTAATCTTGGGAATATTTTAGATTTTGATACTTTAACTGAAGAAAATATTTATGTTTTAAATAGTCCGATATTATCGAATTCACAATTTAACAAATTTATTAATTTTTTTGGAAAAAACTCTATCGCTATAGATTGTACTTTCTCAAATGATCAAAGTTTATTCGACTCTATTAAAAGGATCCAAAAAGAGTCGGAAATTGCCGTTAGACAGGGTGTAACACAATTAGTTTTAAGCGACAAAGCTATTTCAGATACAAGGATGCCTATGCCAATGTTGTTATGCGTTGGTGCGATTAATACTTTTTTAATTGATAAAAAATTAAGAGGGTATGTTTCAATTAACGTTCAATCTGGCGAAGCTTTGGACACCCATTCTTTTGCAACATTAATAGGTGTTGGAGCAACAACAGTTAATCCATATATAGCTTTTGATAGTTTATACCAAAGGCATGAGAAAAAGTTATTTGGCCAGTATAGTTTTGATGAATGTGTTGAAAGATATATCAAATCAGTGAATGCAGGATTATTAAAGATCATGTCAAAAATGGGTATATCTGTTTTAAGTTCGTATCGAGGCGGATGTAATTTTGAAACTGTTGGTCTAAGCAGATCAATAGTTGATGATTATTTTCCAGGAGTGACTTCAAAAATTTCTGGTATTGGATTGTCAGGAATCGAAAAAAAAATACGTGCGATACATAAAGAGGCATTTGAAAGCACCGATACAGTTTTACCTATTGGCGGGATTTATAGATATAGAAAAAATGGAGAAACACACCAATATCAGGGCAGATTAATCCACTTATTACAAAGTGCTGTAGGATCAAACTCGTATACAGCTTATAAAAAATATGCTGAGGGAATCTATAACTTGCCACCAATTAACTTAAGGGATTTGATAGATTTTAGAAAAAAAAAATTAGGACCATCTATTCAAATTTCCGAGGTTGAACCAATAGAAAAAATATTAAAAAGATTTGGTAGTGGAAGTATGTCTCACGGAGCATTATCCAAGGAAGCACACGAAACATTAGCTATTGGGATGAATAGAATTAAAGGTGCATCCTGTAGTGGTGAAGGTGGTGAAGATGCAAATAGATTTAAGATCATGGACTCTGGTGATAGTGCAAATTCGAGAGTAAAACAAATTGCGTCAGCAAGATTTGGTGTAACAGTTAATTATTTAAACAATTGTAATGAAATTGAGATTAAAATTGCTCAAGGTGCAAAACCCGGAGAAGGTGGCCAATTACCAGGATTTAAAGTAACAGATGAGATTGCCAAGCTAAGACATTCAACACCAGGTGTAACATTAATTTCCCCACCTCCGCATCATGATATTTATTCAATTGAGGATTTAGCACAGCTTATTTATGATTTAAAACAAATCAATCCTAAGGCAAGAATTGGAGTTAAATTAGTTGCATCTTCTGGCGTTGGTACTATTGCAGCTGGTGTTGCAAAAGCAAAAGCTGATATAATTTTAATTTCAGGACATAATGGAGGAACCGGGGCTACACCTCAAACAAGTGTAAAATACGTAGGTATACCTTGGGAGATGGGACTGACGGAGGCCAATCAAGTTTTAACTTTAAATAATCTAAGACATAAAGTTACTTTAAGAACCGATGGAGGTATTAAAACTGGAAGAGATGTTGTTATCGCAGCAATGATGGGTGCAGAGGAGTATGGTGTAGCAACTACTGCTTTAGTAGCAATGGGTTGTATTATGGTAAGGCAATGTCACTCTAATACTTGTCCTGTAGGAGTATGTACACAGGATGAAAAATTAAGAGAAAAATTTACTGGAACACCTGATAAAGTTGTAAATTTATTTACATTTATTGCTACAGAGGTAAGAGAAATTTTAGCTTCACTTGGTTTTAAAACTTTAAATGAGGTTATCGGTCGAACTGATTTATTAATGCAGGTGAGTAAAGCTTCGCCTAATCTAGATGATTTAGATCTTAATCCATTATTCGTCCAAGCAGACCCGGGCAATAATAAGAGGTATTGTGAGATATCAGAAATTAATCAAGTTCCTAATACACTGGATCAAGAAATTTGGCCTCAAATAGAAAAGGCTTTAGATAACTCAGAAAAAATAAATAACGAGTTTTTAATTAAAAATACTAATAGAGCTGTAGGTACTAGAATTTCACATCACTTATATAAAAAATATGGTTATGAAAAATTAGAGGAAAATTTTTTAACTCTAGATTTTAAAGGCTCAGCTGGACAATCGTTTGGTGCATTTACTGCAAAAGGACTTAAACTTAATTTAAAAGGTGATGCAAATGATTATGTTGGGAAAGGTTTGTCGGGAGCAACCATTTCAATAAAACTTCCTGACGAAAGCAATTTAATTTCGAATGAGAATACTATTATTGGGAACACAGTTCTTTATGGTGCAACGTCAGGTAAACTTTTTGCAGCTGGTCAAGCTGGAGATAGATTTGCAGTAAGAAATTCTGGAGCAATAACTGTTATCGAGGGCTGTGATTCAAATGGTTGTGAATATATGACCGGTGGTACAGCAGTAATTCTTGGAGATGTTGGAGATAATTTTGCGGCTGGTATGACAGGGGGAATGGCTTTTATTTATGATAAATCAAAAGAATTTGAAAAAAAAGTTAATCCAGACTCAGTTGTATGGCAAGATGTTGAAACTGAGTATTGGTCAAAATTTTTAAAAGAATTGGTACTCGAACATAGCAATGAAACAGGGTCTAATTTATCAAAAAAAATAATTAATGATTTTGAAAACGAGTTAAAGAATTTTATACAGGTTTGTCCAAAAGAAATGATAGATAAGCTTAAAAATCCAATCTCTACAAAAACAAAAATACAAAAAGTTAGTTAATTATTAATTTTAACTCTTTTTTTAATATTTTGAGCCATTTTGGTGAAGACAAACTATGATCACCATTTTTTATAACTACTAATTTCTTGTTCTTAGATTGAAATATTTTCAAAACTTTTTTTGAGTAAATTACAGGTACAGATTTATCCTTACTCCCGTGAACCATTGTTACATTTACATTTTGATTTATTTTTTTATTTAAAATTCTATTTTTTCTTCCATCTTTAATCAATTGGTAAGTGATTGGGTATTCATAATCACCATGTTTTAAATTTATGAACCCTGTTTTTTTGATTTCAATCTTCATTTTATTAGAAAATTTATTCCACATTAGCTTATCAAGAAATTCTGGCGCTGAACCTATTCCCAAAAAACCTTTAATTTTATTTTTGATAAGACTAAACTGGTTTAAAGAAATCCAAGCCCCCATACTTGATCCGATAAATATAATATCGTTTTTTTTGACAACTTTTTTAATTACTAAAGTAGTGTCCCTAGTCCATTTCGAAATATTACCATTAATAAATTTTCCTGATGATTTACCATGACCTGAATATTCTAAAGCAAGAAAACCCAGTTTATTTTTCTTTGCAAATTTTAAAAATGCTTGGGGTTTTTTGCCTTCCAAATCTGACATAAAACCATGTAAAAAAACAATGTAGGCAGCATTTTTTTGATGTAGTTTCAAATATCTTATTTTTCTGGTACTAGAAATTTTTAAGTAATTAAAATTTGTCATAAAAGTTTATTAGTTTTGTCTATTATTATATAATTATTTTAAATGTCATCTAATTTAAATGTTTTGCAAGTAATCCCAAAATTAGGTTACGGAGGCGCAGAAACTGGTTGCTATGATATTGCACATTTTTTACCTGAAAATAATTGTAAATCTTATATTGTTACAAGTGGTGGAGAGTTAACCAAGTTTATTGATAAAAAAAAAGTAAAATTAATAAGGCTTCCTGTCCATAGCAAAAATCCATTATTGATTTTGATGAATTCAATTATTTTAATAATAATAATTTTGATTTTTAACATTTCAATTGTTCATGCAAGAAGCCGAGCACCAGCTTGGTCGTGTTTATTTGCAACAAAATTAACTCGAAGAAAGTTTGTTACTACATTTCACGGGACTTATAATTTCAGAGGTAGATTAAAAAAATTTTATAATTCAGTAATGGTAAGGTCAGATTTGGTAATAGCAGGATCAAATTTTATCTTTTCACATATTCAAGAGAACTATCAGGAATTCTTGAATTCTAAAAAAAAATTTTTAGTAATTTTTAGGGGCGTAAATGTAGATTATTTTGATCCAACAACTAAAATTGAGACTGATGAAAAAAAACTTTTAAATGAGTGGAATATTACTGATGAAAAAAAAATAATTCTTATGCCAGGTCGACTTACGTCATGGAAAGGTCAAGAATTATTTATTGAGGCAATAAATTTAGTTAAAATTGAATTAGGATACGAAGCATTTCATGTTGTAATATTAGGCAGTGACCAAGGAAGAGATTCATACAAAGAAAAATTAATTAAATTGACTGAAAAATATAAACTGACCAATCAAGTAAAATTCATAGATCATTGTAAGGATATGGCTTTAGCTTATAACGTTTCTGATATTATAGTTTCAGCATCAATTGAACCTGAAGCTTTTGGAAGAGTTGCGGTAGAGGCACAATCTATGGAAAAAATAATCATTGCTAGTAATATTGGAGGATCAAATGAGACAATTTTAAACGGAAAAACTGGGTTGTTATTTGAATCTGGTGACGCAGGCTCCTTGAGTAAAAAAATCATTCAAGCAATGACAATGGATGAAACTTCCTTAAAATTAATGGGTAAGGAGGGAAGAAAAAACATTATAAAAAAATTTAATGTTGAAAAAATGTGTTTTTCTACTTATTCAGAGTATAAGAGATTACTAAATTAAATGCCCATAATTACTTTACCAGACGGAAACAATTTAGATTTTCCTAAAAAAGTGACAGGCCTTGAGATTGCTGAAAAAATTAGCAAATCATTAGCAAAACAAGCCTTGATAATGAGTGTGAATGGAGAATTAAAAGATTTATATTTTTCGATTGATAAAGATTGTTCCGTTAAAATTTTTACAGCAAAAGACCCAGAGGGTTTAGAAGTTATTAGACATGACGCTGCACATATTATGGCTATGGCAGTTCAAGAATTATATCCAGGCACACAAGTTACTATTGGACCAGTTATAGAAAATGGATTTTATTATGACTTTGCCAGAAAAGAGCCTTTTACTGATGACGATCTTAAAAAAATTGAGGAAAGGATGTCAAAAATAATTGACAAAGACTTAAAAACAAGACGAGAAGTATGGGAAAGAGATAAAGCAATTAAGCATTTTAAAAAAATTGGAGAAAAATATAAGGCAGAAATTATTAAGAGTATTCCGGAATCTGAAGAACTTTCAGTCTATCATCATGGTGATACTTGGTATGATTTATGTAGAGGACCTCATTTAGTATCGTCTAGTAAAATTGGCAAAGCCTTTAAACTTACAAAAGTTTCAGGTGCATATTGGCGAGGTGACTCAAAAAATGAAATGCTTCAAAGGATCTACGGAACAAGTTGGGCCTCTCAGAAAGATTTAGACGATTATTTAAAAAGAATTGAAGAGGCAGAAAAAAGAGATCATCGTAAATTGGGCAAAGAAATGGATTTGTTTCATTTTAGGGAAGAAAGTCCAGGATCTGTTTTTTGGCATGAGAAAGGTTGGACGTTATTTCAAAAATTAATTAATTACATGAGAGCTAAACAGGACCTAGCCGGATACAAAGAGGTTAACACACCAGAGGTATTAGACAGACTATTGTGGGAAAAATCAGGTCATTGGGAAAAATATGGGGAAAACATGTATACCTCAGAAACTCCTGATGAAAAAGTTTTTGCAATTAAACCAATGAATTGCCCTGGACACATACAAGTTTTTAATCAAGGTCTTAAAAGTTATCGAGATTTACCTCTAAGAATTACTGAGTTTGGAAAAGTTCATAGATATGAACCATCTGGTGCTTTACATGGGTTATTAAGAGTAAGAGCATTCACTCAAGATGATGCTCATATTTTTTGCTCCGAAGATCAAATCACAAGTGAATGTTTAAATGTTACAAATTTGATATTAGAAATTTATAAAGATCTAGGTTTCGAAAATGTAATTCTAAAATATGCTGATAGGCCAGAGGTAAGAGTTGGTGAGGATGAGATTTGGGACAAGGCTGAAGCATCTTTGTTAAAGGCAGTCAAAGCTTCTAAACTTGAGTATAGTATAAATAAAGGTGAGGGAGCATTTTACGGTCCAAAAATAGAATTTGTTTTAAGAGATGCAATAGGAAGAGATTGGCAATGTGGAACAGTCCAAGTTGATTTGAATTTACCAGGTAGATTAGATGCATCATATGTAGATAAAGATGGCACTAAGAAAGTTCCTGTTATGTTACATCGTGCATTATTCGGATCACTTGAGAGATTTATAGGTATTCTGATTGAAAACTATGCTGGAAAATTTCCATTTTGGATATCTCCGTTACAAACAGTTGTTATACCTATTTCTGAAGACTTCGAAGAATATGCAAAAAAAGTTTCCAATAAGATAAGAGAAGTTGGTATTACATCAATGGTTGATTTAAAAAATCATAATTTAAATTATAAAATAAGAGATCATTCATTAGCAAAAATACCTCTTTTAATAATTTGTGGTAAAAAAGAAGTTGACAGTAACTCAGTAACTATTAGAAGATTGGATTCAAATAAACAAGAAAATATGGAACTAAACTCTTTTCTAAAAAAATTTTCTGCTTTAAACAAAGCACCTTCAAATATTTAAGTGGCGGATTTTAAGCAAAACTATTTTCAAAGAAGAACCAAGGATCGTGGACCTCGATCAAATAACAGAATTTCCTCACCCGAGGTTCAAGTTATTGCAAGTGATGGAGAAAACTTAGGTGTTTTAAATACTAATGAGGCAATCTCAATGGCAAAAAATCAAGGTTTGGATTTAATCGAAATTGCCCCAAATGCCAATCCCCCAGTTTGTAAAATTATGGACATGGGTAAATATAAATATGATGCGCAAAAAAAAGCAAACCTTGCAAAAAAGAAACAAAAAATAATTGCTTTAAAAGAAATTAAAATGAGACCAGTAACGGAAACGCATGATTATGAGTTTAAAGTAAAAAATGCTAAAAAATTTATTGCCAAAGGTGATAAGGTAAAGTTCACCATTAGATTTAAAGGACGTGAACTTCAACACTCTCATTTAGGAAATGAGTTGATGGCCAAAATTAAAGAGGATATGAAAGATATTGGTAAAGTCGAACTACACCCCAAGTTTGATGGGAAGCAAATGATTATGGTAATTCAACCTTTATAGGCTTTAATATAGGTTGTAAATTTTCTACATTCTTTGTATAACCTCGTCCAATTATGCCAAAATTAAAAACAAAAAGCTCAGCAAAAAAAAGATTTAAAATTTCAGCTAGAGGGAAAGTTATGATGGCCCAAGCTGGAAAGAGGCACGGCATGATAAAAAGAACTAATTCTCAAATAAGAAAACTTAGAGGTACTACTGCGATGTCAAAACAAGATGGTAAAATTGTTAAATCGTATATGCCTTACAGCTTAAGGGGTTAAAATGGCAAGAGTTAAAAGAGGTGTAACAAGTAGAGCTAAACACAAAAAAGTTTTAAAAGCTGTAAAAGGTCAGTGGGGAAGAAGAAAAAATACTATTAGAGTTGCAAAGCAAGCTATGGAAAAAGCTATGCAATATGCATACAGAGATCGGAGAAATAAGAAAAGAGATTTCAAATCATTGTGGATACAAAGAATCAATGCGGGTGTAAGAGCTGAAGGTTTGACATATTCCAAGTTTATTTATGGTTTAAATAAATGTGGAATTAAAATTGATAGAAAAATTTTAGCTGAGATAGCCTATGATAGCCCAGAAGCCTTTAAAACTATTGTCCAAAAAGCACAATCTGCTTTAAATTAATCTTCACTATTGTTTTATTTCGCTGAAGAAATAATCTGTAAAAATGTCTGATCTAAAAAAAATAAGAGACGAATTTATATCAAAATTAAAAGGTAAATTAGATCTAGCAGAACTTAATCAAATTAAATCTGATCTATTTGGTAAAAATGGGTTGGTCTCATCTCAATTTAAAAAAATAGGTACTATTGATATCTCAAAAAGAAAAAAATTTGCATCTGATTTGAACATAATTAAGGATGAACTTCATGATCTTATAAATTTAAAAATAAAAGAAATAGAAAAAGCAAATATTAATGAAAAATTGGAAAAAGAAAAAATTGATGTTACTTTACCAGAGCGATCATTTGTAAAGGGTAAAATCCATCCTGTATCACAAACAATTGATGAAATATCTTCTATATTTTCTGAAATAGGCTTTAGTGTAGAGGAAGGACCAGATGTTGAAAATGAATATAACAATTTTACTGCTTTAAATACTCCAGACAATCATCCAGCAAGAGATATGCATGATACATTTTATCTTGATGAAAAAAAAGAAAGACTGCTGCGCACTCACACGTCCCCTGTTCAAATTAGAACAATGTTAAAAGACAAACCACCTTTTAAAATAATCGCACCTGGCAGAACATACAGATCGGATAGTGATCAAACACATTCACCAATGTTTCACCAAGTTGAAGGTCTTCATATAGACAAAAATATAAATATGGGTCATTTAAAAGGTTGTTTGAATTATTTTATCAAAGAATTTTTTGAAGTTAAAAAAATAAAGATGAGATTTAGGCCAAGCCATTTTCCTTTCACAGAACCATCTGCTGAAGTAGATATTGGATACGAAATCAAAGATGGAAAAATTATTATAGGGGAAGGTGATCAGTGGCTAGAAATACTAGGTTGTGGAATGGTTCATCCAAATGTTTTAAAAAATGTAAAGGTCGATCCAACTAAGTTTCAGGGTTATGCGTTTGGAATTGGAATTGATAGATTGGCGATGTTAAAATATGGAATTAATGATCTTAGAGCGTTTTTTGATTGTGATTATAGATGGTTAAATCATTTTGGATTTGATCCTTTAGACGTACCCACAAATTATAGAGGCCTAAGTAGATGAAAATCACATTTGATTGGTTAAAAGATCATTTAAAAACTAATCTGAAAGAAAAAAATCTTTTAGAACAACTTACCAATATTGGACTAGAAGTAGAAAGTGTGGAAAGTTTTTCATCTGATGATCAATTATTTAAAGTTGCAAAAATTATCAAGACAGAAAAACACCCAAACGCAGACCGACTTAAAGTTTGTGATGTAAACATCGGTGAGAAAGAGCTTAAAAAAGTTGTGTGTGGTGCCACCAATGCGAACGAAGGACTTATTACTATATATGCACCTCCAGGTGCAATTATCCCAAAGACTAATACAAAATTAGAAATAGCTAAAATTAGAGGTGTAACTTCTTACGGAATGCTTTGCTCTGAGTCTGAGTTAAATTTATCTGATGAGAGTGATGGTATTACTGAATTATCTAAAAAATATGAAAAAAATATTGGTAAAAGTTATTTTTCAAAATCAAAATCTAATCTTATTGATTTATCAATCACACCTAATCGACCAGATTGCCTTGGTGTAAAGGGGATAGCTAGAGATCTTGCAGCTTCAGGTTTTGGAAGGTTAATAGTATCTAAAGAAAAAAAAATTAAATTTAAAACAAAACAAACTATAAAAGTTAAGATTAATAAGGAGAAAGGACAAGGGTGTAGTGCTTTTGGAAGTTGTGTAATTAAAAATGTGAAAAATACCGAGAGTCCTCAATGGCTCAAAGATAAATTAATTTCAGTTGGTCAAAAACCTATTTCAGCTATTGTTGATATAACAAATTATGTAATGCTTGATATTAATCGACCATTACACGCATATGATGCTGATAAAATTGAAAAAGGGATAATCGTAAGAAACTCAAAATCTGGAGAAGAATTTACAGCACTGGACAATAAAATTTATAAGTTAGAAAAAGGTATGTGTGTCATTAGTGACAACAAAGGAGTTTTAGGATTAGGTGGAATTATTGGGGGCACAAGATCAGGCACAGAATTTGATACAAAAAATATATTATTAGAGTCTGCTTATTTTGATCCAAGATCAATTAGAAATACGGCAAAAAAATTGAACTTAGATACAGATGCAAAATTTAGATTTGAAAGAGGAATTGACCCATTATCCATCGAAACTGGTTTAAAGAAAGCGGCATCACTAATTCAAGAAATTTGTGGTGGTGAAGTTAGTAAAATCGACATTCAAAAAACTGAATCTTATAAAACCAAAATTATAAACTTTGATGTAAATTCTTTTGAAAATATAGTTGGATTTAAAATTTCTGAGAAGGAAATCCAAAGAATTTTGATTGATCTTGGTTTTATCATTAAAAAAGAAAAAAATTCTTTAAAGTTGATAGTTCCTTCCTGGAGACCAGATATTTCACAGCAAATAGACATTATTGAAGAGTTGGTGAGAATAAGTGGTTATGATAAAATAAAAACAATTGACCCAATTAAAGATAGATCTAAATCCACTTTAACTCAAACTCAAAGATTATTTCATTTCTTACAAAGAGCAATTGCTTCGAAGGGTTATTTAGAGACAATAACATGGTCATTTACAGATCAAAGTTATAACGATCACTTTAGAGAAGCTGGTAAAGAAATAAAAATTGTAAACCCTATAAGTTCTGAATTGGGAGTTTTAAGAAATTCCATATTTTCAAATTTAATCATGTATATGGGTAAAAATTTGGATAGAGGCTTTAAAGATTTATCTATATTTGAGATAGGTCCTATTTTTACTGGTTCAAATCCAGGTGAGCAAAAAACAGTAGTTTGTGGTTTGTCAGCCGGTAAAAAATCAAGACTTTCTTGGATCGATAAAGAGAGAAATATTGATTTATTTGATGCAAAAAGAGATGTAGTGCAAACTTTGAGTGAAGCAGGTTATAATTCTGATCATTTTTTTATTGATAGCAAAACACCAAATTATTATCATCCAGGAAAGTCCGGTAGAATTTTCTTAGATCATAGTAAAGATAAAGTTGCAGCTTATTTTGGCGAAATTCATCCTAATATTCTAAAAAAAATTGATATTAAAACTGAAAATTTAATAGGTTTTGAAATCTTTTTAGAAAATTTAAAACTTTCAAGAAAAACATTGAAAGATCAAAAATTAAAGTTTTCTGTATCGGATTTTCAAAAATCAGAGCGAGATTTTGCATTTGTAGTTAATAAAGATGTAGAGGCACAAGAGTTAATAAGCGTAATTTCTAATGTGAATCCAAATCTTATTAGCAATATAAAAGTTTTTGATGTTTATGAAGGTGAAAATATCCCAGATAATCAAAAGTCTATAGCTATCAGCATAACGATTCAGTCATCAGAAAAAACTTTAAACGATAAGGATTTAGAGAAAATTAATAATTCAATCATAGAAGCAGTAGAAAATAAAACTGGCGCTAAAATTCGATCTTAAAATTAAAATGAGCACAATCAACAATATAAGAAATTTTGCAATCATTGCTCATATTGATCATGGGAAATCTACAATAGCTGATAGAATAATCCATCAATGTGGTGGTTTGACAGAAAGAGAAATGAAATCACAAGTACTTGACTCTATGGATATAGAAAGAGAAAGAGGTATCACAATAAAAGCACAGACTGTAAAGTTGAATTATAAAGCTAAAAACGGAAAAAATTATATTTTAAATATTATAGACACCCCTGGACATGTAGATTTTAGTTATGAGGTAAGTAGATCTTTGTATGCCTGTGAAGGATCAATATTAATTGTAGATAGTACCCAGGGTGTCGAAGCTCAAACACTGGCTAATGTCTATCAAGCTCTAGATATTAATCATGAAATTATTCCTGTTTTAAACAAAATAGATTTACCTGCTTCTGATCTAGATAGAACAAAAAAACAAATCGAAGATGTTATTGGAATTGATACTGAAAATGCAATTCCTTGTTCAGGAAAAACAGGGGAAGGTATAAATAATATATTGGAGCAAATTATCAATCAATTACCAAGCCCAAAAGGCGATACTGATAAAGATTTAAAATGTTTATTAGTTGATAGTTGGTATGACACTTACTTAGGTGTCGTGATTTTAGTTAGAGTAATTAATGGTAAACTTACAAAAAATATGAAAATTAAAATGCTCTCTACTAATCAAGATTATATAGTTGAAAAAGTTGGGGTTTTTACACCAAAAGCAAAAGATATTAATGAATTAAATACTGGAGAAATAGGTTTTATAACTACAGGAATTAAAGTTCTTTCAGAAACAAAAGTTGGTGACACTATCTGTGATGCATCAAAACCACCTGTTAATGCATTGCCTGGTTTTAAACCAAGTAAACCCGTAGTTTTTTGCGGGTTGTTTCCTGTCGATAGTTCTGAGTATCAAAAATTAAAAGATGGGCTAGCCAAATTACAATTAAATGATGCAAGTTTTTCATATGAAGCAGAGTCATCATCAGCTCTAGGATTAGGATTTAGATGCGGATTTTTAGGTCTTTTACATCTCGAAATCATCACAGAAAGATTAGAAAGAGAGTTTGATGTAAACTTATTAACAACTACACCTGGAGTAGTTTATAAAGTTAACTTAAATAATGGTAAAATTATAGACTTACAAAATCCATCAACTCTTCCTGATCCAACAATTATTAAATCAATTGAGGAGCCCTGGATTAAAGCTACCATAATAACTCCAGATGAATTCCTGGGTTCAATAATAAAATTATGTCAGGATAAAAGAGGAATTCAAACCAATCTTTCATATTCAGGTAATAGAGCTGTATTGAATTATGAATTACCATTAAACGAAGTAGTTTTTGATTTTAATGACAGAATTAAATCTATGACAAGTGGTTATGCAAGTTTTGATTATGAAATTTTAGAGCATAGAGAGGGAGATTTAGTAAAGCTTGGCATTTTAGTTAATAGTGAACCAGTTGATGCACTTGCCATGATGATACATAAAGATTTTGCTCAAAAAACTGGAAGAGAAGTTTGCGAAAAATTAAAAGATTTGATACCTAGACATAATTTTATGATCCCAGTCCAAGCTGCAATTGGTGGTAAAATTATTGCGAGAGAAACAATTAAAGGTTTTAAGAAAGATGTACTGACAAAGATCCATGGTGGTGGAGCAACAGATAGAAAAAGAAAACTTTTAGAAAAACAAAAAAAGGGAAAAGCAAGATCTAAACAATTTGGAAGAGTTGAGATTCCACAAGAAGCATTTATAGGAGTTTTAAAAATAAAGGGCACTAAATGAAAATTTACGATTGTTTTATATTTTTCAATGAAAATTTATTAACTGAAATAAGATTTAATATTTTAGATAAATATGTAGACTACTTTGTAATTTGTGAGTCTTATTATGATCATAGAGGCAAAATAAAAGGATATCTTTTTGATCATAAAAAATTCGAAAATTTTGGTCACAAAATCATCTATTTAAAAATTGACAATTTTCCTAAAAGTCTGGGAATTTGGGAAAGGCAAGATTATCAAAGAAATTTTCTAATGAATGGATTAAAAAATACTCAGCCAGATGACTTAATAATATATTCAGACGCTGATGAAATCATTAATCCTAATGTCATAAGTGATTTATCGAGTATTGGTAATAACATAGCAATTTGTGAACAATATTGTTTTTATTACAAATTAAACTTGTTGTCAGAACAATATAAAGATGTTTGGGAAGGTAGTCGTGTTTCAAAATTTAAAAATTTGAAATCGTTTAGTTGGTTAAGACTCATTGCTAAAAAAAATTTGAAATATAGCTTTTTTAGATTTGATAAATTTAAAAAAATAAAAGTGTTAAATAAAGCTGGCTGGCATTTTTCATACTTAATGTCTGAGGAGGATATTCAGAAAAAGATTAAAGCATGGACACATTCTGAATTGGATACTCTTGAAAATAGCAATTTAGAGACAATAAAAAGTAGAGTAAAAGAGAATAAAGATTTATTTGGAAGAAATATCAAATTTTCCAAATTGGAGTTCAGTGAACAATTTTTCCCAAAATATTTGATAAAAAATCAAGGTTTTTATAGAAATTGGATTATATAACTTTTTTTTTAATACAGCTTTTAACAATTTCGTTAATACTAAATTTAAAATTGAAACCTAATATTTTTCTTAATTTATAATTGTTGCTCAAAGTATAGTTATAGTTACCCAGGTCATACAATTTTTTTTTATAAAAAATTTTTTTATTCATTTGTTTTTCAAAGATTTTGATTATTTTATCCAAATATACTAATTTTCCACTCCCTACATTTATAATATATGAACCCATGCTCCTTCTTTTTAAAATTTTTAAGATAATACTTAAAAAGTCTTTTATGTGTACAAAGTCTCTTCCTGGATAGATTAACCTTCCTTTTTTTTTTACAAGATTTATTTTAAATAGCAATTTTTTTCTAGATGCTTCAGTTATTACTGGCATAATTCTTCTAAATTTATTTTTAAATTCAAAAAATTCTTTTTTATTCATATAACCAGCTATATTAAATAATCTTAGTATGTAGCAGATTTCAAATTTATCTTTTAAATATTTTTCAATTATAGATTTCGTCTTACCATAATAGTTTGTAGGCATATTTTTTTGACTTTCAGATGCTGCCTTAACATTATTAGAATTAAAGTTATATACATTAGAACTTGATAAGAAAATAAATTTTTTAATTTTTTTTTTGACACATAGATCTATTAAGGTTTTTGTTTTTTTAATATTATTCTCAAAATAAATTTTTTTGTTTTTTTCCGACTCTGGTGGGAAGCTTAAAGCTGCAGCGTGTATAACTGTGTGAATCTTTTTGTTAGAGATTAATGATGAAATAATTTTTGAGTTTATATTTGTTTTCAAAAACCTTTTTTTATTGATGATATTTTTTGAATGTGATCTAGAAAAGTTATCAATTCCAAAATAAGGTATTCTTTTTAATTCCAAAATCTCACAAATGTGAAAACCTATATATCCAGTACATCCTGTAACAAGTATCATTTTATTTTTAATGTTTTTTGAATATATTGATTATTATGTTTTTTTTGAAGTTAAAATATTTTTTATATTACTATAAATCCAAGATAATAAAAAAAAGATGTAAAAAAGACTATGCTGATCAAAAAAGAATATTTGAGCAAAAAATAAATCAAAAAAATTTTTCACAAAAATGGTTTCTGAATAATTTTGAAGTCTTTACTTTTTTTTTACCAAAAAATAAGAGTTTAAAATTTGATTATTTAGAAGTAGGTTGTTACGAGGGATTATCTTCATTTTACGTTTTATCCGAATACAAATCTGTAAACGCCTTTTTTTTAGATATATGGGATATGCCAAATCCTAATAGTAAATCACTTTCGCGTAATTTTGGGTTAATAGAAAAAGTTTTTGATCAAAATCTTTCTGGTTTTCATTTTAAGAAAATGAAAGATGATTCAGTTATTTCAATGAGAAGATTGTTAAAGGAAAATGTTCATTTTGATTTCATTTATATCGATGGATCTCACAATGGTGAAGATATTTTATCTGATGCAATTGAGGCATTTAAGATCTTAAAAGTGAATGGACTTATATTTTTTGATGATTTTTTACAATATGATAATGACAGAATTCTACAATCATACGAAGGTATTGAAAAATTCTTGTCTTTATATTCTGATTATTTGAAAATTGAGTATTTTCAAAATAATTTAGTTGTTAGAAAGAAAACTAATTAAATCTTCAAATGAAAAAACTTTTTATTGAAAGTATTAAAAAATTTATTTTTAACTTCACTCCTTTTGGAGCTCCAGCTTATTCTTATAATTTAGAACCAATTCAACTTTCTGAAATTATAGTCTCTATTGAAAAAATTAAAAATATAAAAGGTTCAATATGTGAAATTGGTGTAGCGCGTGGAATGACCTCAAGATTTATCTGTGAACATTTAAAAAATCAGAATTATAAAGAAAAGTTTTATTGTATTGATACTTTTGTTTCTTTTGAAAAAGAAGATATTGATTTTGAAATACAAAATAGAAAAAAAAATAAAAAAGAATTAGTTGGTTTTAGTTACAATAATTTTGATAGATGGAAAAAAAATTTTATAAATTTTGATTTTGTTCAACCAATAAAAGCTGATATCAAAAAATTTGATTTTAATTCTATCTCACCTGTGAAGCTAGTTATTTTAGATGTTGACTTATATAAACCAACGTTGATTGCTCTAAATAATTTAAAAAAAAATATGGTAGCTGGCGGAATTATAATTGTTGATGATGTAAAAAGTAATAATTCTTGGGATGGTGCTCACCAGGCTTTTTATGAATTTGTAAAATCAAACCCTTATACTTATAAAGTTATTGGAAATAAATGTGGAGTAATACATTTTTGATGAAAAAAAAATTAGTAATTGTCACCAATGAGAAATTTTTTAATTCAGATGGTAAATTTAGTTGTGATAATATTGCAGAAAAGTCTCTACCAGATGAATTAAGTAACAATTTTAAAGTTGAAATTATTGGTAGAAAAAGTCAAATTGTACAGGCTCATCAGCTTGAAACAAAAAGTATAAATATTTATTCTAATATTTTTTCTTACATTTTAAGAATTTTTAAAGAAAGAAATAAAAACAATTCGGTTTATTTAATTTTGTCAATTACTCCATTTACTTTTTTATCAGCTTGTATATTAATTTTTTTTAATAAAAAAATTTTTACATATCTAAGAAGTAATGGTCATGAAGAATATAAAAAGATAATTGGCGCAATGGGTTCAATAATTTACAATATTATGTTTAATTATATTTCTAAAAAAAGTATTTTAATAAGTTGTCGGAAACATATTTTAATGGAAAAAAAGGGATTCGTTGTCCAACCCTCAGAACTTGATGATAATTGGATTAAAAATGCCTTTGAAAAAAATATTGATAACATTAATCTTTTGTATATTGGAAGAGTAAAAGTTGAAAAAGGGATATACTCATTAGATAATCTTTTAGTATCTTTAAATAGTAACATATTTCTTACAATAGTTGGCTCAAATTGGGACCATAAAAAACTGAAGTATAAAAAAATTAAAATGTATTCAATAGAAACAGATCAACAAAAATTAATCAACTTTTACGACAAATGTGATGTATTTATTCTTCCATCTTTTACAGAAGGGCACCCAATGGTATTATTGGAGGCATTATCTAGATTGAGACCTGTCATAATTTTTAAAGATATAGAACATATTGTCGGGAATAAAAAAGGAATATTTGTTTCGGAAAGGAATCCAGAAAATTTTTTGAAAACTCTTAATTTAATTAAACAAAACTACAACCTAATTCAAAAAGAGATGAAACTAAATATTTTACCTAAAAAAAAGGATTTTATACATTCATTTTCAAAAATTGTTGATAATGAAATTTTGTAGGAGAGGTGGCCGAGTGGTTGAAGGCGCACGCTTGGAAAGCGTGTAAAGGGGTAACTCTTTCATGGGTTCGAATCCCATTCTCTCCGCCATAAATAATCTATATTTTATGCGGTCAATTTGACATTTTTTGTTAATTGATAAAATTATTAAATGAGCAATTTAGTGTAAAAAATGATATAGTTAATTTTTCCGTAAAATAAAAAATGGCGACTTTAAATAAATATCAAGCAGACTCGATTAAAGTTCTTAAAGGTCTAGAGGCGGTAAGGAAAAGACCTGGAATGTATATTGGTGATACAGATGATGGCACAGGTCTCCATCACATGGTTTATGAAGTTGTTGACAACTCAATAGACGAAGCATTAGCAGGTTATTGTAAAAATATTGATGTTATGATGAATGCTGATGGCACCATTACTGTAAAAGATGATGGTAGAGGTATTCCAATAGATATTCACAAAGGTGAAAAAAAATCTGCAGCAGAAGTGATTATGACTCAACTTCATGCTGGAGGTAAATTTGATCATGACTCATACAAAGTATCAGGAGGTCTGCACGGCGTTGGTGTATCTGTTGTTAATGCTCTTTCAGCAAAATTACAATTAGAAATCCATAGAGATGGCCAAAAATATTTTATTGAGTTTAAAGAGGGAGATGCCAAATCCCCACTAAAAAAAATTGGGAAATCCAAAGAGACTGGTACTCAGATAACATTTTTACCATCAAAGGAAATTTTTTCATCTATCAAATTTAGTTCAAATACACTTATAAAAAGAATGAGAGAATTAGCATTCTTAAACAAAGGAATAAAAATTACATTCTCAGACCTTACAAATAAAAAGGAAAAGAAAACCATCTTTAAATTTGATGGTGGTGTAATAGAGTTTGTTAATTTTTTAGACGAAAAAAGAGAAAAATTACAAAATAAAAATGGTAATGATTTATTTAAAAAACCCATTTATATAGAGGGTAAAAAACAAAATGTAGAAATAGAGTGCTCTCTCAAATGGAATGCTTCTTATAGTGAAGATGTATTCCCATATACTAATAATATTCATCAAAAAGATGGCGGAACACACTTGCTTGGTTTTAGAAGTGCCTTGACAAGAGTTGTTAATAAATATGCTAATGAGCATAACCTCTTGAAAAAAAACAAATTTACTATTTCAGGTGATGATATTAAAGAGGGTTTAACTTGTGTATTGTCAGCAAAAATCCCTGATCCTAAATTTTCATCTCAAACTAAAGATAAGCTTGTATCTTCAGAGGTGCGAATTATAGTTGAAAATATTGTTAACGAAAAACTTTCTATATGGTTTGATCAAAATCCATCTATTGCTAAAATTATTTTAGCAAAGATTATTCAAGCTGCGTTAGCCCGAGATGTTGCTCGAAAAGCAAGAGAAAGTGTAAGAAGGAAAGGTGCTCTTGAATTAAGTGGACTTCCTGGAAAATTAGCCGATTGTCAAATTGGTAAACAAGAGGGAACGGAACTATTTATTGTAGAGGGAGACTCAGCTGGTGGATCAGCTAAACAAGGTAGAAACAGAGCTAATCAAGCTGTATTGCCTTTGAGAGGAAAGATTCTCAACACTTACGTAGATGCAAATGATGGCAAGAAAAATGGCAATAGTAATAATGGTTCAGATCATAGAACAAAAGCTTTATCAAAGATGATTTCGTCAAATGAAATTTTGACATTGATAAATGCTTTAGGATTAGATCCAAAATCTCAAGAAATAGATTTAAAAGATCTGAGATATGGTAAAGTTATAATTATGACGGATGCAGATGTTGATGGATCACACATTAGAGCTTTATTATTGACTTTTTTTAACAACAAACCATTTAACAAACTTATCGAAAATGGACATGTCTATTTGGCACAGCCACCATTATTTAAAATTAATAAAGGATCAAAAGGAATTTATATCAAAGACGAAAAAGAGCTTGAACAATATATTATTAATAACAATAAAGATTTTAAAAAAATCAAAAAGGGATCAAAAGAATTTGATAGATTCATGGAGTCTGAAAAGTCGAAATTAAACATTCAAAGATTTAAAGGTTTGGGAGAAATGAATCCAGAGGAGTTATGGAGTACAACATTAAATCCAGATACAAGAAACTTATTGCAAGTTCAGTACTCAAAAGATTTAAAAAAAGATCAAGTCTTGATTCATACACTCATGGGAAATGATGTTTCTTTAAGGAAAGACTTTATAGTATCTAACGCAATAAATGTACAAAATTTAGATGTTTAAAAATGAAGTTTTTTGAAACTTCAAAACAATATTCTTTAAAAAAGTCAATTTATATAAATTTAAGGTGGATTGGTATTTTAGGCCAATTGATATCAGTATGTCTTGTATATTTTTATTTTGATTTTGATTTTGATTTTATTTTTTCAAATTTATTCATTTTAATTGGAATAATTAGCAATCTATACTTAATTTTTATCTATAAAAAAACGCAATTAACAGATAGGTCAGCGTTCATCAATCTACTGATTGATATAATTCAATTAAGCGGACTTATTTATTTGACTGGAGGTGTTAAAAATCCATTTATCATTTTTTTAATAATACCCAGTGTCTTTGCTTCTTCAAATTTGAGTTTTAAAACTAATTCATTATTAGTATTATTAACCACCTTATCTATTGTAGGCTTAACCTTTGTTTCAAAAGACTTGCCCGGACCTTTGAGTGATCACTTTCATGTGAGTAATTATTACATTTATGCTATTCCCTTATCTTTAATAATAGCTCTGTTATTCTTAAATTATTTTGCGATTATATTCGGAGCAGAGAGCAAGTTAAGGAAAGATGCTCTAAATAAGATGGAAGAGATTATGGCAAAAGAGCATGAAATGTTATCTTTAGGAGGACAAGCAGCCGCTGCTGCACATTCATTAGGGACGCCCTTATCAACAATAAAGGTAATTACCCAGGAATTATCAAAACAATTAAAAGATCAAAAAGATGTTTCACAAGATATTGAACTCTTAGCAAGTCAGGTTGAAAGGTGTAATGAAATATTAAAAAGATTATCCTTAAATCCTGATCAGGAAGATGAATTTATTGATGAAGATTTATCAATGAAAGAATATTTAAGACAAATTATTTCATCATTTAAGGAAACAAGTAAAAAAGAATTTATTCTTAATTTAGAACAAGATTTAAATTCAAAGAAAATTTATAAATCAATTGAAATTGTTTATGGCTTAAGGAATTTTATCGGTAATGCAAACAAGTTTAGTAAAAGCAAAATTTTTATAGATTTGAAAAGTGATAATGATTTTACAGAAATAACCATTGAAGATGATGGTGATGGTTATCCAAGTGATATTTTATCAAAAATTGGAGAACCTTATCTAAAATCATCTGATAAAAATAGTGGATTAGGTTTAGGATTATTTATAGGAAAGACTTTACTAGAAAAAAATTTTGCCACTGTTAATTGTTGGAATTCTCAAACAAGAAGTGGAGCTGAAGTGATAATAAAGTGGAAAAATAAAGATTTGTTCAATCTTTAATGTAAATTTTTTTTACTTTTAAAAAGTTCACTCAATTGAGAAATCATGACATCTCCCAATTCATTGACATCTGTAATCTTTATCGCTCGATTATAGTATCTTGATACATCATGGCCTATTCCAATCGCTAAAATTTCAGTTTCAGTTTTTTCTTCGATAAATTTCACAATTTTCTTTAAATGTTTTTCAAGAAAATCTCCTGAATTGACTGACAGAGTTGAGTCATCAACTGGTGCACCATCAGAAATTACCATTAATATTTTTCTTTCTTCTTTTCTTTTTTTTAATCGATTAAATGCCCAAGAAATTGCTTCTCCATCAATATTTTCTTTTAACAATCCTTCTTTTAACATTAAACCAAGATTATTTTTACATTGCCGCCAATGTGTGTCAGCCCCTTTATAAATTATGTGTCTTAAATCATTTAATCTCCCTGGTGTTTTTGGTTTACCTTCTTTATTCCAAAATTCTCTACTTTTTCCACCTTTCCAATTTTTAGTTGTGAAACCTAATATTTCAACTTTGACAGAACATCTTTCTAATGTTCTTGACAAGATATCAGCGCAAATTGCGGCAATAGTTATTGGTCGGCCTCTCATGGATCCTGAGTTATCAATTAATAGAGTAACTACTGTGTCTTTAAAATCTAAATCTTTTTCTTTTTTGAAAGACAATGAATTATAAGGATCCATAATTATTCTTGGAAGTTTTGAACTATCTAATAACCCTTCCTCTAAATCAAATTCCCAGGCCCTATTTTGTTTTGCCAGCAATTGTCTTTGAAGCTTGTTTGCAAGTTTGGTAATGACATCCTGAAAACCTATTAATTGTTGATCTAAAGTTTTTCTTAATTTTGAAGCTTCATCAGAGTTTTCTAAATTTTCTGCTTTTGTTATTTCATCAAATTGGGTTGTGAAGATTTTATAGTCTGTATTTAAATCATTAATTGATTTTTTTTGGATAACTTGTTCACTATTTTTTTGATCAGATTCACTATCAATTAGTTGCTCATCAAGTTTGTACTCATCTATGTCATATTCAGAGTCTAAGCTCGCTTCAGTCTCTTCATTGTCATTTTCATCTCTAGAATCGTCCGAATTGTTGTCTTGGTCATCATTAGAAGGATTATTTTGACCATCGTCTTGGTTTTCTTCCCTGGTTTCTTCATTATCCTCATTTTTAAAAATATCCATTTCTTGTAATATTTCCGAAAACTTAGAGGAATATTCATTTTGATATTCTAAGTTTTCTTTTAAAAATTCAATGTGTTTATTCATTACTTTATCGAAGTCTTTTTCCCAAAAATTTAACATATTATTGGTTAAGTCATTTAATTGGACTTTTAGAAATTTCTTTAACATATATAATTCAAAAGCTTCCACCACTGGAACATCTTCTTTTGAATTTAATTGGTCTTTTCTTTTTAATTGGATTATTTGATCATAATTTTCTTTAAGATTTTTTGCTATACCTTTCAACATTTCTGAGCCAAGGCATTCATATCTTACTTTTTCTGCGATAGAATAAAGAGACTTATATGAAGAATTTAAAGGTAAATTCTTTTTATAAATCTCATCATTTGAAAATTTTTTTTTTAAAGCAGATGAGTCAGACTCTGCTCTAGCTTTAATGAAATCTCTTTTTGAGTTAAGATTTTCAATATCAATAAAATTCAAATCTTTTTTATTTTTTTCATCAATAGTTTTAAGATGAATATCATCAGAAATCACTCTAGCTGTTGAAGTTAAAGCTTGCTTAAGTTTTTCTCTTAAGTTTTCAGCCTTATTATTTTTCATTTAAATTTGAATATTTGCGAGTGACTCTGGTAGTTCTTCTCCGAAACATCTTTGATAGTATTCAGCAATTGTATTTTTTTCAATTTCATCACATTTATTTAGAAAAGTGACTCTAAATGCATATCCTACATCTTTAAAAATTTCTGCATTTTCAGCCCAATGCAATACAGTTCTTGGACTCATTACAGTACTTATGTCGCCAGCTATAAATCCTTTTCGAGTTAATGATGCAACTTTTATCATATTTGATACTTTTTCTTTACCTTTAGGATTATTCAAAGATTTGTTTTTCGCTAATATAATATCCATTTCTTTATCAAGACTTAGATAATTTAGTGTTGTTACAATATTCCATCTATCCATTTGACCTTGATTGATTTGTTGTGTTCCATGATAAAGTCCAGTGGTATCTCCCAAACCGACTGTATTTGATGTAGCAAATAATCTAAAAAATTTATTTTGTTTTATGACCTTATTCTTGTCTAAGAGAGTAAAGTTACCCTCAGCTTCAAGAACTCTTTGAATAACAAACATTACATCAGGTCTTCCAGCATCATACTCATCAAAAACTAAAGCAACTGGATTTTGAATTGACCATGGCAAAATACCTTCATTAAATTGTGTAACCTGTTTTCCTTCTTTAAGGACGATGGCATCTTTTCCAATTAGATCTATTCTACTGATGTGGCTATCTAAGTTTACTCTAATACAGGGCCAATTTAATCTAGCAGCAATTTGTTCTATATGTGTAGATTTTCCTGTACCATGATAACCTTGCACTAGAACTCTTTTGTTGTGTGCAAATCCAGAGACAATTGCAAGTGTAGTATCTCTATCAAATTTATAATTTTTATCTATTTCTGGGACATACTCGCTTTTTTCAGAGAATGCGTCTACTTCCATCTCAGAATCAATCCCAAATGATTGTTTCAATGAAATTTTAATATCTGGCTGAATGTTAAGATTGGGTGTCAATTTTTTTCCTATATGTATTTTTTAACTGTGTATAAGCTAAAGTTATTAACTTTAGTTTTTCCTCATATTTTTTATTTCCGGCATTCATATCAGGGTGAAATTTTTTGACAAGTGTTTTGAATTTTTCTTGAACTTTTTGCCATTTTAAACCTACGGAAACACCTAATATACTAAAGGCTTTAATATCTTTATGGTCAAATTTAAATTGACGCATATGATTGAATTCACTTTTAAATTTATCATTATCCATTTCATCTTTTAAAGTGTTATTCCATAAAACTTTAAAAAAATTATCAGACGAACTAAAACTTTGAGTAGGTTTATGCCAAATCATATCTGACTTTAAAAAATTAATTACTTGATCATCATTCATACCGGAAAAATAATTCCAATTTTTATTAAATTCTTTAACGTGTTCTAAACATAACATTCTATATTTTTTACTATTATCCTTTTCAACAGGCGCTTTATATTCGCCAATTTCTTTACAATTATTCCAGTCGCAAATATTTTTCATGATAATATAATTACATTTATGAATATAAATGATTTAATTGCAATCGTAAAAAAAAAATTACAAAATCAAATTGCTTTGGAGAGTATATTGGTTGAAGATAAATCTTTTCTCCATAAAAATCACGTTGGAAACCAGGCAGGTAAATTTCATCTTAAAATTTCCTTAGTATCAAAGGAACTTAAGCAAATGAAAAGAATTGATAGTGATAAAAAGATTTACAAAATTTTAAATGAGGAATTAAATAAATATATTCATTCTATTCAAATTTTAATTAATTAATTCATTTTTTAAGAATCTATTTAAATTTTTTACTGAGTATTCTTGATTTAAAATTGTTTGGCCCATTTTTTTCAATAAAACTAACTTTATTTTATCAGAATTGTTTTTTTTATCAGTTTTCATAAATTTAATAATTTTATCAAGATCTCTCCTTTTAAAATATTTTTTAATATTTGAAGGTAATTTTGAATTTTTATAGTGATCAGAAATTAATTTATAATCATTAGAATTTAGGAATTTATTCTTATAGCTAAATTTTAATGCAACCATCATTCCTAGGATAACAGCTTCACCATGATTTAATCTTTTAGAATATCCTAATGAAGCTTCAAATGAGTGACCAAAAGTGTGACCAAAATTTAATTTTTTTCTTAAGTTGCTCTCTTTTTCATCTTTTTCAACTACGTCTTTTTTAATTTTACAACTCTCAAATATTGCCCTTTCTATATAAGGAGATTTAAGTTTGATAATGTTATCAAAATTCTGATCCAAATATTTAAAGAATTTCTTTTTAGAGATTATAGAGTGTTTTAAAATTTCACCGTACCCACAAACAATTTCTCTTCTATTGAGTGTTTTTAAAGTATCTATATCGCTTATGACTAATTTCGGCTGATAGAAGCTACCAATGAGATTTTTTCCATATTTAGAATTTACTCCTGTTTTGCCACCAATCGATGAGTCTACTTGAGCCAAAAGAGTGGTGGGGATATTTACAAAATGCAATCCTCTTTTAAATAAACTTGCAGCAAAACCTCCAACATCTCCAGTTATACCTCCTCCTATTGCTAATAAACTATCCTCTCTAGAAAAATTTTTATTAAGTAAAATTTCTAAAATTGAATTTATAGTAGTTTGGTTCTTATTTTTTTCATTGGCATTAAAATTGAATAAGAATATTTTTTTATTTCGTAGTTTTTTTTTAATTTCAGAAATAAATTTTTTAGGAACTTTTCTGTCAACTACCAATAAACATTTTTTTGATTTAATAGAATTGTTGACCATCAAACTTGATATTTTTGAAATAAGATTTTTTCCAATAAATATTGGATATTTTTCAGAATTAGTCTTGATTATTAATTTAATTGGTTTCATATAATATCTAAAATTTTATCTACAATTTCTTTTTTAGTTTTATTGTGACAATCAATTTTATTTTGCGCTTTTGCATAATATTTATTACGATTTTTTATCATATTTTGTAGATCACTATTAGAAACATTATAAGCTAACGGTCTTTTAGCACTTTTTCTTATTCTTTGGATTAAAATATCATCCTTGGTTTTCAGCCAAAAAGATATGTGGTTCTCTAAAACCTCGTTTCTTATATTTTTATTTAAAAAAGC
Organism: uncultured Pelagibacteraceae bacterium; assembly: GCA_902612325.1. Lineage (GTDB taxonomy): Bacteria > Pseudomonadota > Alphaproteobacteria > Pelagibacterales > Pelagibacteraceae > Pelagibacter. The sequence goes on from CACMDB010000002.1 coordinate 132,927, forward strand.
ACCACCACCCAGAGACACTACTATTCCTTTAATTTTCATGAGTTCTAAAGTAATTTTTTCCTCGTATTCTCTGAAAAATTTTTCACCTTTGTTTTTGAATATATTTGAAATTTTCATTTTAAGCTTATTTTCTATGTAATGGTCAACATCATAAAAATCTAATTTTAGTTTTTTTGAAACTAAAAATCCAATAGATGTTTTACCAGATCCCATCATACCTAAAAAAACAATATTTCTATCAGATTTCATAATTTTCTTTATTGAAAAACCACAAATATGTCTTAATTTGAAATTAGTTAAAAGTATATGCAATTTATAAAAAAAACAAGTTCAAGCCGAAGTATTGTGGGTATTGTAACTAAATTAGTTTTACTTTTGCTAGTCTTTTTTTTAATTATTTTTTTACTGAACAAGATTGATTTTCCAGCTCCTAAAAAAGATATAGATAAAACAATTCCTAATGAAAATTTTAAAATTGTTAAATAAAAAAAATTTTTTTATTTTATTTTTTTTATTTTTTATTTCTATTGCAAGTGCAGAAGAAAAACCAGTTGATATTTGGAATATAGATAAAAAAGAGATTGAAGAAAAAAAAATAACAAATAATTCAGAAATTTCAAATGGGGAAAATATATTACAAGAGAGTATCGAGCCAAGTGTGTTTGGAATGCAAAATCAAAATCAAAAATCAATTATTAATCTTGATGAAAAGTTTGATACAAATGAAATTAAAATAATCGGATTATATGACCCTGAAGACTATGGTCTCAATGTAGATATGTGGGCTAATTCAGATGGAGACCAATTAGAAAATTTGCTTACAAAACTGAATAAGATGAATCTTTCTAATGATGCAATTGAAATTATTAATACTTCACTCTTAATTAATGCTCATAGTCCAAAAAAAAATATATCAGACAACGAATTTCTAAAATTAAAGTCAGATTGGTTAATTAAGAACTCAAACCTAGATTTAATCGAAGAATATTTAATTCAAAATCAAATAATTAATTTACACCCAGAACTCACAAAATATCTTGTGGATGAACATCTCTCTAATTCAAAAATTGACAAAGCTTGCAGTGTTTTTTCAAAAAATAATGAATTAATTACAGATGAGTATTTATCCAAATTTAACATCTATTGTTTGATTAAAAATAATAAAAGAGAGGAAGCACAATTAATTTTAGATTTAAAAAAAGAAACAGGCTTTAAAGATGAATATTTCGAAAAAAAAATAAATTATTTACTAAAATACTCAAAAAAAATAGATGATTCAGTATCTGAAAAATCAATATTTGATTTTTACTTAGCCCATCAAACAAATCCTAATTTTAATTTCGAACCTAACGATAAAACTAAAAAAATAATTTGGAAATATCTTTCATCTGCAAATTTACTCGGTTCATTTAAACAAATTGATGTTTCAGAAATTGAGAAAATAGGAACTATAGAAAAAGCTGTTCATGATAAAAATTATCCAGAAAAAGAATTATTTAATTTATATAAAAGATTCCAATTTAATTTTAATCAACTTCTCAATGCTCAAAATGAATATAAAAAACTCTCTAAAATTGAAGGGAGGGCTCTAATTTATCAGAAAATTTTACTCGAGTCAGAAATGGTAGAAAAATTAAAGTTATTAAGAGTATTAAAGAATTCCTTTAAAGATGATGATTTAGACAAAGCGTTTGATTTAGAATTGAAAATTTTTCTCGATAAAATTAATCCAGTAGATATACCAGATAATTTAACAAGTTTTTATTATACAAATATTCAAATTGAAAAGGATGAAGATAAAAAAATTAAGTTTAACAATGATATAATGCATCAATCAAAACTAATTAATTACTTTAACGGTGATTATGCTAGTTCCAAAATTTCTAAAGACACAAATAATTTTTTAAAAAAGATAAAAAAAAACAAAAAATATTTTCTATCTAAAAAAGATATTATATTTTTAGAGTCGTTAAGATATGATGGAATTGAAATTTCAGAAAAATATGATGATTTGTATCAAATTGATGAAAATGAAATCCCTACAGATATACAAATTATGATTAATAATAGTGAGACTGGTTTAGCACTTTTGAGAATTGCTGAAGTGATTGGACAAGATGAAATTGACAGAATAGATGAAGATACAATTTATTTTATAATCACAGCTCTCAATAAGCTTAATATTGATTGGATGAGAAATAAGATATTGCTTAAAGTTCTTCCTTTAAAAGTTTAAAAATTAGTTTAATTATTTATTATGCTTAAAGAAATTGTTACTGTTCCAGATGAAATATTAAAAAAAATATCTGATCCAATTGAAAAAGTTGGAATTAATGAAAAAAAATTAATTGAAGACTTATTTGAAACAATGTACCACTCAAAGGGAATTGGTCTTGCTGCAGTTCAAGTAGGTATACTAAAAAGAGTTTTAGTTGTTGACGTTTCGAAAAAGGGAGAAGAAAATCAACCAATTGCATTAATCAATCCTGTAATAAAAAACTTAAGCGAAGAGACATCGGTGTACGAGGAAGGTTGTCTATCAATACCTGAAACTTTTATTGAAATTGAGAGACCAAAAATTTGTGAAGTGGAATATATTGACGAAAAAGGGGAGAAGAAAAATCTTAAATGTGGTGGGCTTTTATCTACTTGTATTCAACATGAAATAAATCATTTAGATGGAAAATTAATTATTGACCATTTATCAAAATTAAAGAAAGATTTTATCATAAAAAAAATTTCAAAAATTAAAAAAAATCCAGACAGAATAGTAGTTTAAAGATGGCAAATAAGATTATCTTTATGGGTACCCCAATATTTTGTGTTCCTATTTTAAAATCTCTATATCAAAATGGTTATAATATTTCTGTGGTTTTTACTCAACCACCACAAAAATCTCATAGAGGACAAAAAATTAACAAAAGTCCAATTCAGGGCATCTCTGAAACTTTAAATATAGATTATAGAACACCTAAGACACTTAAGGATAATCAAGAAGAGTATGAATTTTTAAAAGAATTAAATGCTGATCTTGCAATAGTGTGTGCATATGGACAAATAATTCCTGAAAATTTTTTAAACTTAACTAAAAAAGGTTTTGTGAATATTCACGCCTCAATTCTTCCTAGTTGGCGAGGCGCAGCGCCAATTCAGAGATCAATTATGAATTTAGATCCTGAAACGGGCATAAGTATTATGAAGATCAAAAAAGAATTGGATAGCGGACCAGTTAGTAATATTTATAAAATCAAAATAGATCAAAACCAAAATGCTCAAGAAATTTCAGAAAAACTATCCGCTTTAGCTGCTGAAAAAATTTTAGATAATGTGGATGATATACTTGAAGATAAGGCGAAGTTTATTGATCAGGATCATTCAAAAGCCACTTATGCAAAAAAAATTGATAAGGAGGAGTCACGGATTGATTGGGACGAAGATGCCTCTAAAATAATTGGAAAAATAAATGGATTATTTCCCTCCCCAGGTGCTTCTTTTAGTTTTAATGGCGAAAGATATAAAATTTTGAAAGCCGAAATTGGTAATGGCATAGGTCAAGTTGGAGAAATAATTTCAAATCAGCTGGAAGTAGCATGCAATAAAAACCAATCTATTAAGATTCTCGAAATTCAAAGACAAGGAAAAAGACCACAAAAAATTAGCGAATTCATGTTGGGCTCTCAAATTAAAAAGGGCTTAAAGTTATCAAATGTTTAGGTATCAAATATTAATTGAATATGAGGGTACTAATTTTAGGGGGTGGCAAATTCAAAAAAAAGGAAAAACTGTCCAGGGGTTATTACAAGAGAAAATTTCAAAACTTTTAAAAGAAAAAATCATAATATATGGGGCTGGAAGATTAGATGTTGGTGTACATGCCAAAGAACAGTCAGCACATTTTGATTGTAAAAATAAGATTATCAAAATTGATAGGTTTTTAAAATCAATCAATCATTTTTTAAATAAAGATGGAATAGCAATACTTAAAATAACAAAAAGAGGTAATAATTTTCATGCTAGATTTTCAGCTAAAATGAGAGTTTATAATTATGTGATTATTAATCGGATTAGTGGACCAGTTTTAGATAAAAATAGAGGCTGGCATATTATAAAAGATCTTGATTTAAAATTGATGAAAGGTGCTGCAAGAAGATTGATTGGTACTAAAGATTTCAGTACTTTTAGAAAATTGAGTTGTAGGGCTAAAAGTCCAATAAAGACTATGAAATCTGTAAAAATTAGATCTACAAAAAATAAGATTGAAATAGAATTCAGATCTCAATCTTTCTTACAACAACAAGTTCGGTCTATGGTTGGTTGTTTAAAATATGTTGGGGAAGAAAAATGGACATTAAAAAGATTTGTAAATGTAATGCAGTCTAAAAAAAGAGAATTGTGTGCTCCACCTGCACCACCTCAAGGTCTCTATTTAACGAAAGTTATTTATTAATTTTTTTTTATTACTCATCGCAAACTTTCGGTGTATTCGCCATCTACTTTCCTCACGAATTATAAAACCACAACAATTTTTTGATTTACATTTACAAGGAAATTGCTTGTAATCTTCCTTATCAAAACTAAAACCATAATCACAAGTTATTTCTTCGCCCTTTTTAATATCTCTATCAGCTGTTATCCAAATTTTTAAACCCTTCCCATCATAACGTGCGTTCGCATCACAACTATGATTTACCAATCCAGCAATATTAAATGAGAAATCACCATCTAAGGTATATTTTTTATTTAGAGTAAACAGATAAATAGGTTTTTTATTGTCATATTTATTTGACTCTTCAACTTCTTTATTTGTAATTATTTTTCCTAAGTAATTAATAATTTTTGTACCTTCTTTGATATTTTTAGAAGCATAAAGTCCACGACCTTTGTTATCAATTTTTGATTTTCTTATTTTGTATAGTTTCATGAAGTTGATTTATGATGGGCTAGATATTTATCAATTGAATTCTACCAATGCATTGACATGTTCGTTAGCGCTTTCTGCTAAAGCATTTAAATCATATCCACCTTCAAGTATAGAAACAACTTTACCTGCGGTAAACTTATTAGTAGCCGCTAATGTTCTTTTAGTAATTTCATAAAAATCTTTTGAACTAAGTTGAAATTGAGCTAATGGATCATCTTTATGTGCATCAAAACCTGCTGAAAATATGAGAAAATCTGGTTTATATTGAACTAATCTTTCTAATACCCTATCAAATGCATTAAAGTATTCTTCTGAGTTCGTCCCAGCAGGCAAAGGGATATTCAATGAATTATTAAAGTCTCCTTTATCTTTATCAGTTCCACCCCCAGGATAAAAGGGATATTGATGCGTAGAAATATATAATGAATTTTTATTATTACGCATGACATCATAATTTCCATTACCCCAGTGCACGTCAAAATCTACACAGGCAATTCTTTTGTATTTATATTTTGACACTAAATAGTTTGTTGCTACTCCCGCGTTTGATATACAACAAAATCCCATAGCTTTATTTTTTTCAGCATGGTGCCCAGGTGGTCTAGCCAAACAGAATGCATTTTTAAATTGATTACTCTCTATTCCATCTATTGCTCTTATTGTTGAGCCTGCAGCATCAAAAACTGCTTTTTTACTTTCAGGCGATACAACAGTATCACCATCTAGAAACTTAAGGCCTTTTTGGGGAAAAGAGTCTTTTAAATTATTTATATAGTCTTTTGAATGTGTCATAGACAATATATCATCAGGAACATTATCTGGCTTATCCCAGATTAGGTCTTTTCTTTTTTTTAACTTTTCTTTTATAGCAATTACTCTTTTAGGCTGCTCAGGATGACCATCGCCAGTGTTATGTTTCGCATAGGAGTCAGAATTTATGATCGCTGTTTTCATTTAAAATAATTTATTAAAATGTTTTCATAAATTTTCTTAAGATTTTTCAAATCTTTTAAAGATACGGCTTCATCAACTTTATGCATTGTTTTTCCAACAAGCCCAAATTCTAATCCAGGTGATATTTTTCTTATGAATCTTAAATCTGAGGTTCCACCTGTGGTAGATAGCTTTGGTTTAATTTTGGTCACTTTTTTTATGATATTTTGTATCATGTGCGTTGTTTCATTTGGCTTTGTTAGAAATGCCTCGCCTGAAACTCTATAATCAATTTTAAATTTTGATTTATTTTTCTTGGTTATTTTTTTAAAAATTTTATTAAGTCTATTTTTAATAGAATTTGACGAATGTTTATTATTAAACCTTATATTAAATGTTGCCTCAGCCATAGCCGGGATAATATTATCAGCGTTATTATTTATATTTATTTTTGTAATCTCTAAGTTTGTAGGTTGGAAGTTTTTTGATCCTCTATCAAATTTAATATCTTTTAATTCTTTTAAAATTTTTACAATTATAGTTGAGGGATTATTAGCTCTATGAGGATATGCGACATGGCCTTGCTGACCAAAAATATTTAATTTACCAGTTAAACTACCCCTACGTCCAATCTTTATCATTTCACCTAATTTATTTGGATTTGTTGGTTCACCAACAAGACAAAAGTTAATTTTTTCTTTCCTTTTTTTTAAATAATCTACAACTTTTTTGGTGCCATTTACTGCATCACCTTCTTCGTCACCTGTAATGAGTAAGCTTATTGATCCATTGAATTTTTTATTTTTAGATAAAAAAGTGCTTACAGCAGACACAAAAGCTGCAACAGAGCTTTTCATATCATTTGCACCTCTCCCAATTAAATGGCCTTTTTTGATAGATGGCTTAAATGGATTTACTGTCCAATCCTTAATGTTTCCTGGAGGGACAATATCAACATGTCCTGCAAACATAAAATTTGGTTTCTTAGATCCTAATCTTGCATACAAGTTTTTTACTGGTTGAAATCCTTTTTCCTTGAATTCCAATATTTTTGTTTTGAAACCAAGTTTTTTTAATTTTTTTTCTAAAAATTTCATTACTCCAGCATCAATTGGAGTGATGGAGGGAAATCTGATTAGCTCTTTAGCTAATTGTAATTCATTTATTGCTGGCATTTTAATCTCTTAAAAGGTCGTTAACCGATGTTTTTGATCTTGTTTTTTCATCAACTTGTTTAATGATTACTGCACAGCTTAAAGATGGTGCAGATGGATTATTTTTATCTGGTAAAGAACCTGGTACAACAACTGAGTATGGAGGAATCTTTCCATAAGTAATTTCGCCTGTTGAACGTGTTACTATTTTAGTGCTTTGTGTAATCAGCATTCCCATACTTAATACAGAGCCTTCTCCAACTATCACACCTTCGACAACCTCTGACATTGCCCCAACAAAAACATTATCTTCAATAATTGTTGGTAATGCTTGAGCGGGTTCCAAAACTCCCCCAATTCCAGATCCTGCAGAGATATGACAATTTTTTCCAATCTGACAACAGCTTCCTGCACGACTAAATGTGTCCATCATCGTCCCCTCATCGATCCAAGCTCCGATATTTACATAGCAAGGCATCAAAACTGCATTCTTTCCTACAAATGATCCTTTTCTTACTGGTGAATTAGGCACCATTCTAAAACCTGCTTTTTCATGATCAGCTTTGGTCCATCCTGCAGTTTTACCTTTTAATAAATGTGATTTATCATACCAACTACTATAAGGACCATTTAAATTTTCCATAGGGTAAATTCTAAAACTTAACATTATAGCTTTCTTTAGGTGCTGATGAGTCACCCATTCTCCATTTATTTTCTCGGCAACTCTTGATTTACCACTATCTAAATCAGCAATAACTTGGTTAATAGCATCTTTTAAATTTTGATCAGAATTTTGGTTTACCTGATCTTTATTTTCCCAAGCATCATTGATTATTTTTTCTAAAGACATAATTAATTACTTTTTAATAGCCTTATTTCTTTTAGAAATAAAGACAGATTTTCAATTTTGTGTGAAATAAAATCTTTGTCCGCATCCATTTTTCCAAAATGCTCATCATTAATTAACCAAACGGTTGTACAACCTCGTTCGTGACCTATACTTAAATTTTTAGCTATATCTTCAATGTAAATAGTCTCTTTTGGATTTATACCAAATTTTTTTACCATTAAGTCGAAGGTTTCTGCCTCTGGTTTAGGTACATAACCAGCGTCTTTAATATCAAAAACCTTATCTCTTCCAAACAAATCATACACACCTAGGTGAGTTAAAATATTAGCGGCATGTTCAGCACTACCATTGGTGAAGATAAATTTTTCCATATCTAATTGTTTAAGCTCATTTCTCATAATTTTATCTTCTTTCATAAATGATAAATCAATTTCATGGACGTAAGATAAAAATTCATCTGGTGATATTCCATTATGGACCATTAATCCTCTTAATGATGTATTATATTTATAGAAATAATTTGTTTGTAATTCTTTAGCTTTATCTTTATCAATTTTAAGTTTTTCAGATATAAATTGAGTCATCCTCTTTGAAACTTGACCAAATACACGCTCTAAAGAATAGTTATTGTGCTTTCCATAACAAACACCATCAAGATCAAGTAGCAGATATTTTTTTTCTTTTAAGTTCATTTTCTTATTAATGTGCCTGATCCCTTGTCTGAGAAAATTTCCCATAAACAAGAATGCTGTTTTGTACCATTAATTATACCTGCTGCCGTAACTCCATTATTAACAGCATCTAGACAAGCATTTATTTTGGGTATCATTCCTTCAGTAATTGTCTCATCTTTTATCATCTCTAATATTTCGGATGAGGATATTTCATCTATAAGTTTTTTTTCTTTATTTAAAACACCATCAACATTTGTCATCAAAAGCAATCTCCTTGATTTAAGAGATTTAGCTACAGCCATTGCCGCAGTATCACCATTAATATTATGTGTTTGATTTTTTTTATCTAAGCCTAGTGGTGAAATAATCGGTATTTTATTTTGTCGAATTATATCCAACAAAATATCGTTATTAATCTTATTTGGTAGACCAACAAAACCTAGTTCTTTTGCCTCTGGTACGACCTCAATAATATTATCTTTTTTAGTATGGATGGAGATTGCTTCTGTATTTTTTTTGTTCAAAGAGCTTACTATATCATTGTTAAAATCTATTAAGACCGACTCAACAATGTTTATAATTTTTTCATCAGTAACTCTTAGCCCTCTTATAAATTTTGATTGAATATTAGATTTATCTAATTCTCTCTTGATTCTCGGACCTCCACCATGAACCACAATTACTGAAAGACCTAATTTATTTAAAATACTTAAATCAGTAATAAAATTATCAAAGATATTTCTATCAATTAAGACATTTCCTCCATATTTAATAACTATCAAGTCATTTTTATATTTTTCTATATATTTATTAACCTCATTTATTGGGGGTCCGTTTTCGGGAAGAATTTTTTTTAAGTCCATTTATTTATTTTAAATAAAAATTTAGGTTGTCGTTTTGACTGTTGTTCTTTTCATTATTATTACTTGTTGAGCCATAGTTAATATGTTATTTGCAGTCCAATACAAAACTAATCCGCTCGGAAAGGGTGCAAGTATTACAGTTAAGACAAGTGGAAAAAAAGAAAAGATCTTAGCTTGCAGGGGGTCAGTAGGAGCTGGATTTAGTTTCATCTGAAAATACATCGACAGACCCATTGCACAAGGAAGGACCCCAATAATTAAAAAAGAAGGTACATCATATGGTAAAAAACCAAACAAGTTGAACAAACTAGTAGGGTCTCGTTCACTCAAATCTTTTACCCAACCATAAAATGGCATATGCCTCATTTCAATTGTCACGAATAGAACTTTATATAAGGCAAAAAATATAAAGATCTGGGGGATAATAGGTAAACAACCTGACATAGGATTTATCCTCTCTCTCCGATAGAGGCTCATCATTTCTTGTTGAAGTTTCATCTTATCATTTTTATGTAACTCTTTAAGTCTTGTCATTTCAGGTGTGAGTGCTTTCATTTTTGCCATACTTCTGAAAGAATAATTTGCTAAAGGAAACACAGCTAGTCTAATACAAACTGTTACAGCTATAATTGATAAGCCATAATTACCAAATAATTTAAAAAAATAGTCAAGTGCAAACCACAACGGTTTTGTCAAAAAATACAAAAAGCCCCAGTCAATTACTAAGTCAAATTTATCTATAGCAAGAGACTCTGCGTATCCATCTATAACGTCCACCCTTTTAGCTGCTACTATTACTTGTAATTTTTCTTCTATGGAGCTATTTGCATTTAATTCTAGAGGTTCAGTTGCAATAAAATTTGCTCTAAATTTGTTTTTATAATCAAATGTTGTTTTAAATTCTTTATTTTTTGGTGGTATTAAAGTGGTAACCCAATATTTATCACTAAAGCCGAGAAATCCTTTATTAGCTATTTTGGTAAATTTTTTTTCCTGTATATCGTCGTAATCTTCCTCAATCAATTCATCGTCTAAAGTAGCTATCAATCCTTCATGGAGAATCAGAAAATCAATTATTTCTGGAATTTCATTTCTAATTATTTGGCCATATGAATAAAAATCATATTTTTTTTTAGTAGTGTTAATTACTTTTTGTTTTATGGAAAATAGATATTTATCATCCAATGAAATTTCTTTTTCAAATTTCAAACCCTGATTGTTAGTCCACGTTAGTTTAATTGGAGACGCATCAGTTAGTTTACTATTACCTTCTACCGCCCAAACTGTATCTGAATTAGGCACATCGATATTTTTATCGGATGTGACAAAACCACTATCTATTAAATATCCCTCTTTAATATTTCTTGGTCCTAATAGGGTTACTTTTTCCTCATCATCAACTTTAATTTTGTAATTTTTAAAAGTGAGATCATCTATGGATGCACCTTTTAATGATATTGAACCTATAATATTATTATTTTCAAATTGAATTCTTTCACTTTGTTTTAATGCATCATCTCGTGAAATTGTAATTTGTGTTTCCTTTTGTTCTAAACTTGGTGCATCACCGCTTTGTTCAATTTTTTCTTTTTCAACAATATTTTGATCCACTGTTGATTTTTCTGGAACAAAGAATAATGCCCATAAAACAATTACAGCAGATGATAAAGCGATAGCTGCTATTGTATTTTTAGAATCCATTATTTTTTAACTTTTATTTCTTTTTTTACAGGATCAATTCCACCTTCTTTAAAAGGGTGGCATGAAAGAATCCTTTTTAAACTTAAATATCCACCCTTAAAAAAACCATAAGTTTTTAAAGCCTCAATGCTATAATCGGAACAAGATGGAAAGTACCTACAAGAGTTACCTAGCAATGGACTTATTAGGTATTTGTAAGCCTGAATTAATTTTATAAATATAATTGTAAAAATGTTCATTATTTAATTTTTTTAAAATCCTGAAATAAGGTTTCTTTTATAATTTTAAATTCATTATTTAGCATAGTTGACTTAGCAATAACAAGATATGAATAGTGATATTTTAGAGATATTTCTTTAACAGCATCATTTATAATATTCCTTAGTCTCCTCTTTATTTTGTTTCTCTTTACAGCATTTCCTATCTTCTTCTTAGTTACAAAAGAAATATTAAGTTTCTGATTATTTTTTTTATTAATATTACCAAAAAAAATTGTTACATATCTGTTTGATACTTTTTTCTTTTTGAGTAAAGTTTTAAAGTCTTCATTCTTTGAAAGAGCAACAATTTTGCTTTTCATTGAGTTGGCTTTATTTTCTTCTTCTTTTAACAGTTGAGGATACTGTTAAATTTTTTCTTCCTCTAGCTCTTCTTCTTTTTAAAAGTTTTCTGCCTCCCTTGGTTTTCATTTTTGATCTAAAACCATGGGTTCGGCTTCTTTTTTTCCTAGATGGTTGATATGTTCTTTTCATAAAAGTGGTTAAATTTATATAAAATTTCGCCCTTTATAATAATTAAATATATAAATAGCAAATAGAAGATTTATAAATACCATTAACCATGATGGAAAAAGCTAAGAAAACTAAAATAATAATAGGTTTATCATACTTGGTTTTACTTACTATATTTGTGTTATTGTTTTTTTCAAAATTTAGTATCCAAGAAATTACTTCTTATGACTTCATTAAAGAAAACAGATTGTATTTTCAAAAATTAAAAAATTCTAATTTGTTTTTAATATCCATAATTTTTTTAATCTTTACAATATTATGGGTTTTCCCATTTTTAGGTTTTGGTTCTCCAATTGCACTACTAGGAGGATTTATTTTTGGCAAATGGCTGGGTACTATAATTGTGGTCATAGGTATGAGTGTTGGTGCAACATTTCTATATATTTTTGGAAACTATTTTTTAAAAGATTTAATTAGAGATAAATTTTTAAATAGATATCAAAATCTAGAGAGAAAATTTAAAAAGTCTGAATTTTATTATCTATTAATATATAGATTTATTGGAGGAATACCTTGGCAACTTAGCTGCATTTTGCCTACAATTTTTGATGTTAGGGTAAAAAATTTTTTTTTCGCATCATTAATAGGAATTATACCTCAAATTTTTTTAGCTGTTTCTTTAGGTAGTGGTCTGGAAAAAGTAATAGAACAAAATTCACAAGTTCCTAAAATTACAGATATAATTTTTTCACCCGAAATATATATTCCAATTTTAGCCTTTTTTAGTTTAGTCTTGATTACAATTTTTCTTAGAAAGTCTTTTTATAAAAATTAGGTTTGCTCCAACCAGGAATCGAACCTGAAATTGAATCATACCAAGATCCCGTTATTAACCATTTAACTATTGGAGCATTTAGATCAAATCTATTATTATTGAATATAATGCATTTTTTTCAAATTATTGCCTTAATTTTTTGATTAATATGATTTATATCTTACCAAGGAAATTTTATGGGTATTCATTACGATTATAAATCAACCAAAAGTGCTAAGCTCATGGAAAAGCAAGCGAAAAGGGAAAAAAAACTTGCTGAAAAAAAAGCAAAAAGATTAGCAAAAGAAGGCCCTAAAAAAGATGATAATAAGGATAAAGCTTTAGATGCATCTAAACCAATAACTTTAGATTTCCTTACCAATCCAAATAAAGAATGATTACTAAAAATAAAAATGAGCGCTTAAGCATCGCGCTTAGGAAAAATTTAAAAAAGAGAAAAATTTTTCAAAAAAAAAATAAAAAGAAAACAAAATAATGTCTATTCAGCCAGACTCTTGGATAAAAAAAATGTGTAAAGAGCACAATATGATTGAGCCTTTTTTAGAAGAACAGATATCTAAAGGAACAATATCTAAGGGTCTTTCCTCGATGGGTTATGATGTTTCTCTATCAGATGAATATAGAATCTTCACTAATGTAAATAATTCATTAGTTGATCCAAAAAATTTTTCTGAGGATAATTTTGTAGAGCGTAAGGGTCCATACTGCATAATACCACCCAATAGTTTTGCACTTGCAAAAACAGTTGAGTACTTTCGTATACCTGATGATGTTCTTTGTATATGCGTTGGAAAAAGTACTTATGCAAGATGTGGTATTATTGTAAATGTTACACCTATTGAAAATGGTTTTCATGGAAATATAGTAATTGAGCTCTCAAATACAACACCAAATCCTGCTAAAATATATTCAAATGAGGGAATAGCTCAATTTTTATTTTTTAAATCAGACACAAAGCCAGAGACAACTTACGCATCTAAAAAAGGAAAATATCAATTTCAAAAAAACATTCAGGTTGCCAAGATAAAAGAATAATTTATGGATAAATTTTCTATCACTGGTCCTTGTCGAGTGATGAGAGGTGAGGTTTCAATTTCTGGTTCCAAAAATGCCGCTTTAGCAATACTTGCTGGAACATTGTTGTTTGATAAACCTGTAATTATCGAAAACCTACCAAGGGTAAGAGATATCGACACTATGCTTAACTTATTAAAATCTCTTGGATCGAGTATTCAGTTTTTTGATAATAAAAAAACAGTAAAGATTACAAAAACGAAAAAGCAAAAACAGTTTGCATCTTATTCAATTGTTAAAACAATGAGAGCAGGAATACTAGTGCTTGGACCGTTAGTTGCTAAATATCATAAATCCATCTCAAGTTTTCCAGGTGGATGTGTCTTAAATGGCAATTCAGGAAGACCAATTGACTTACATTTAGAAGCGTTGAAAAAACTTGGAATGAAATATGAAATAAAAAAAGGATACATACATGCCAAATCAAACGGTAAATTAAAAGGTAATGTAATTAAATTTCCACAAATATCTGTTGGTGCCACTGAACAATTGGTTATGGCTTCAATTTTGGCAAAAGGAAAAACCATTCTTAAAAATTGTGCAATTGAACCCGAAATAAAAGATTTAACTAAATTTTTAATTTCAGCTGGTGCTAATATAAAATGGATTGGCAAAAGAACTTGCCAAATAATAGGTGTAAATTCTCTTAATGAAACTAAATACTCAGTGATGGGTGATAGAATTGAAACTGGCACTTTTTGTGTAGCTGCTGCTCTATCCAAAGGAGATTTAGTTATAAAAAATTTTGATCCAAAATTAATTAAAACTGAATTGAGTATACTTAAAAAATTAGGTGCAAATATTAAGTTATCTAAAAATAGGATAAAAATAAAAGGACCACAGAAAATTAAAAATATAAAAAATATTACCACTAAGGAGTATGAGGGTTTTCCAACAGACCTAGCTCCACAATTTATGGTCCTTCTTTGTAAGGCTAATGGAAATAGTTCTATTACAGAAAACATATTTCAGGGAAGATTTTTACATGTTATGGAGCTTCAAAGACTTGGTGCCAGAATAAGCATTGAAAATAGAACAGCAAAAATAGAGGGAAATACAAATTTTATGGCAGCAGAAGTTATGTCAAGTGACCTAAGGGCTTCAGCTGCTTTAGTTCTTGCAGGCATTGTTTCAAAAGGTAAGACCATTGTAAGTAGAATTTATCACTGCGATCGTGGTTACGAAAATTTTGAGAACAAATTAAGAAAGATTGGTGTAAAAATTAAAAGATTAAGATAGTGAATAAATATTTAGCAAAAATCATAGCAAATGATCAAGAAGGATTACAAATGATTTCTGCTTGTATCTCTGGTTCAAAAACAAAAGTAGATAATATTAAATATCTTTCATCTAGCAAAGTTTTTTTGGTATCAGTTGAAAGGACTAAAATTGAATCTGATCAAATAAATAAGAAAATTAATAGTATATGTAGGTTTGATTTTGTGGATCGAGTTAAAGCTAAAAATATTGACCAGTCAAATTCAGAAAAAACTTTAGAATTAATTGGTATCGATTATTTGAAAAATAAAGAAGACTATGAAATAAATCTAATTTTTAATAATAATAGCCACATTGTTTTGACTACAGAAACAATTGAAGTAAGATTAGAAGATCAAAATGAGATTAAATCAAGATGATAACATTAAATATTAAACAGAGAAACTTTGATAAATTGTTAGATAATTTCCTTTCAAAGAGAAGAAAAAAACTTCAGTCAAGCTCTATCTCTGTTTCTAGGATTATTAATGATGTAAAGAAAAATGGCGATAAAGCTGTGCTTAAATATGAGCGAAAATTTAACAAAAATAATATTATTACACCATCGTCTAAACAAATTAACTATTCAATTAGATCTTTAGATAAAAAAGTTAAAAAAACAATTGATGAAGCCTATGAAAGGATTCATAAATTTCACTCACTGCAAAAGTTTAAAAATATTTCATATAAAGATAAATATAATAACAAAGTTAATTATAAGTATTTACCATTAGAATCAGTTGGAATATATGTACCTGGTTCTACAGCCTCTTATCCTTCTAGTGTTCTAATGTCTGCTATTCCGGCGATTGTGGCTAAAGTAAAAAGAATTGTAATGATTAATCCTGGATATAAGGGAATTCAAAATCCTGCTGTACTATATGCGGCTAGACGATGTGGTATTAGAGAGATCTATTCTATCGGTGGCCCGTCTGCTATAGCGGCTGTAGCTTATGGAACTAAAAGTATTAAACCTGTAAATAAAGTTGTAGGTCCGGGTAATTCCTATGTTGCTGCAGCAAAAAAAGAGGTATTTGGAGATATTGGAATTGATGCAATGACTGGTCCCTCAGAAATCCTAGTAGTTGCCGATAAATCATCAAATCCTGAATGGATCGCAAGTGACTTGATAGGTCAAGCAGAGCACGATCCACTCGCTCAATGTATTTTAATTTCAAAAGACCAAAAAATTTTAGAGCTAACAAAAAAAGAGATTTTTAAACAATTAAAGGAAATACCAAGATCTTCAATTGCACAAAAAAGTTTAATGACAAACGGAATACTCATGTATGTTAACTCTGATACAAAAATCATAGAAATTTCAAATAAAATTAGTCCTGAACACTTAGAGGTACATGTCAAAAATTATAAATCTTATATTCCAAAAATAAAGAATGCTGGTTCAGTATGCTATGGTACTTATGCTGTAATGGCTTGTACTGATTATGGTTTACCAGGCACAAATCATATTTTACCAGTTAACGGTAGTGCTAAATACTCAAGTGGTTTAGGTGTTTCTGAGTTCATTAAAAAAATATCATTTATAAACTTAAGTAAAAAAGGTATTGAAACTATTGGTCCATCAATTATAAACTTCGCTAATTTTGAAGGATTACAAGCACATGCTAAATCCGTAGAAAAAAGAATAAGGAGAAAATAAAATTGTCTAAACAAGATCTGCTCGAATTTAAGGGAAAAGTTATAGATCTTTTGCCGAACGCAATGTTTAGGGTACAATTAGAGAATGGTCATTTAGTGACCGCCCATACGGCGGGAAAGTTACGGAAAAATAGAATACGCGTTCTTCAAGGCGATGCGGTAACTGTCGAAATGACACCTTATGATCTTACTAAAGGGAGAATTATCTTTAGGGGATAATATTATGCTTCGGTAGCTCAGGAGTAGAGCAGAGCCCTGAAAAGGCTTGTGTCGGAGGTGCGAATCCTTCCCGAAGCACCACAAACATTATTGCAACTTGCATTTCTAAATTTTTATTATTAAGCTTGTTAATTAAAGTAATAAATATGAGGAAACCAAAATGACTATATTACGTGGGACCGTCAAGTGGTTCAATGGAAAAAAGGATTTGGGTTCATTGAACGAGAGGACAAAGAGAAAGACGCGTTTGTACACGCTTCGGCCGTCAAAGCGGCCGGAATGAGGTACTTGAACGAGGGCGATAAAATTGAGTTTACTCTGGAAGATGGACCCAAAGGACCAGCAGCAGTTAACTTAAAAAAAGTTGATTAGCTGTTTTAAAAATTTAAAGGACGTTTTATCTAAGAAAAAGATGAACGTCCTTTTTTATTTATAGGTTGCAAAATTAATAAATTTGTCTAAAAAGCTGATCATGGATAAAAATGAAAATAAATTAAATGCATTTAAAAGTACTCAAAGAATAACTCTTAGAGGAACTAATAAAGGTGCGCATAATCATTTCCATGCTAGCTAAGCTAGCAAATAATCATTTAAAAATTTTAATTTAATATTAATTAGTATAAAATAAGTAACATAGTTATTATTAATTATGCAAACGTTATGATGGCCACTTAGTTTAAAATTAAAACGTCGGTTTGTGGTACCGAAGTCCATGGAGAGTTACCATGAGTGGCTGCCAACGTCATGAACAACGTTATTGGATAAAGTACGAAGTGAAAGTACAATATGAGTAAAAAATTATTAGAGCCTGGTTTACCTCGAGGATTTGAAGATTCTTTTGGAAAATCGTTAATCATTGAAAAGAAGATAAAAGAAATTATTGAAAAAAATTTCTTAAGGTATGGCTATACTGAAATAAAAACTAGCCCAATGGAATTCTCTGAAAATATTGGAGGTTTCTTAACTGACGATTTAAATGATTTTTCTAAAGATATTTTTACATTTGATGACAAAGATAGAAAAATTAGTTTACGTTTTGATCTTTCTGCACCACTAGCTCGTATAGTATCTGAAAAATATTTAGAATTTGCATTTCCATTTAGAAGATTTCAGATTGCTGAAGTATTTAGAAATGAAACTAGTAAGACTGGAAGGGGGAGATACAGAAGTTTTGTACAAGGTGATTTTGATCAAATTTTTTACGGAAAAGTACCTCCACAAGCCAATGCAGAAATAATTCAAATTATTAGAGATACAATGTTTGATCTTAAATTTAAAAAAGATCAATTTAAAATAAATATTTTTAATAGAAAAATTATTGAGGGATTGCTAAATGAACTTAAAATTGAAAATGAAAGTCAAAGATTTAAAGTTCTAAGAGGAATAGATAAGTTTGATAGAATCGATGAAAATTTTGTAGATTTATTAAAAAAAGAAAGAGTAGATCCAGTCTCTGGTGATAAAATAAGTGGAGCCAATTTAAGTGATGATCAAGTATCTGCCATAATAGATTTTTTGAAATTAAAAGATTTAAAGAATTTGAAATCAGTATGTAAAAATGAACTTCAAAAAGAGGGCATCAAAGAACTTGAGGAAATCTTAGAAATATTAAGTTATAACGAATACTTAGATCAAGTTCAGATCGACCCGAGTCGTGTTAGGGGTTTAAATTATTATGATTCTGTAGTTTTTGAGACAACAATAAACTTTAAAGTCAAAAATAAACAAAATAAGCTTGTAGAATTGGGTAGCGTGGCGTCCGGAGGTTCATATGCTAAGTTATGTTCAAGATTTAAAGGAGGAGCAAATTTTGAAGGTTCAGGTTGTTCGTTTGGCATAAGTAGGATTGCTTATCTTTCTTTACAATTAGATCAATTAGAAATTAAGCAAGAACTTCCAGTTATTCTCTGCCCCATGAAAAATGAGTATCTAAATTATGCAAATGAAATTGCAAATATCTTACGTAAAAATAATATAAATACCGAAATTTATTCTGATCCAAATAAAAATTTGGGAAAACAACTTACTTTTGCCAATAAAAAAGGAAATCCAGTGGCATGTATTATTGGAGATAATGAATTTAAAGATAAAACAATTACTTTAAAAAATTTGATGGCGAAAAAAGGTGAAGATAACCAAAATACAATTCCAAAAGAAAAATTAGTAAATGAAGTTAAAAAATTCCTTTGATAAAATTCTTAGATCCAAAGGGTTTAAGAAGATAGAATTGAGTCATGTTATCCCTTCTATGAAAGCACTTAAAAGAAGTGGTGACATTAGAAGAAATATGTTTTCTTATTATGATAGAAATTTCCAAGAAATTTCTCTTCGTCCTGATCTTAGCTTGTCTGCAGCACTAAAGTTTGCCGAAGAAAAAACTAATTTGAAAAAAAAATATTTTTATAGTGGTTTGGCATACCGTAAGCCTACAAAAAATAAGGATTTACCAATTGTTTCTCAATTTGGCTGGGAAATATTCAACTCAAAAGATAAGCACAAAGATGACAAAGAGATTATAGAAACTTCACTTAAAATTTTAAAGAATACAAAATTTAAAGGATCTAAATTAAAAATTGGTAACTTGGAAATATTTGTATCATTAATTAATCGTTTACCAAACATAAGCTCAAGATATAAAGATAGATTAGTTCGTCATTTCTTTAGAAAAAATTATTTTAATAAGTTATTAAAAAAACTTGAAACAAACTATGATATTGATGAAAAAAAAGTAGTTAAAGATAAAATACTAGCCAATAAACTAAGAAAACTTGATCAAAATGATGTTTATGGTGGACGCAGTTTAAAATCAATTCTTGAGAGATTTGATAACAAAATGAGGTCACCTCGTGACGAGTCTTCAAAAAAAGACGTAAAAATTATTAAAAACTTTTTAAAGATAGAATGTGATATTGAAAACGCTTCAAATATTTTGAATAATTTTTTTAAAAAGAATAAGATTAATTTAGTTATCAGTGATGATTATTTTCCAATTAATAAAAATAAAATAAATAATGTAAGAATTTTTTACGCCTCAGACCTTGGTAGAAATGTGAGTTATTATACTAATATGGTATTTAGCATTGAGGTAAAATCAAAATTAAAACCTCAAATTTATATATCAGGTGGAAGATATTCAAACTTATTAAGAAACTTAGGGTATAAAAAAACTGAAGCCGTTGGTGCTGCAGTTGACTTAACTATATGAAAAGTGACTTTGTAAATATTGGTTTAATCTCCAAGGGACGCATGATGGAAAGTGCGCAAAAGATATTTAAAAAAAATAAACTAAAAATTTACAAAAAATTAGGTGAGAGAGACTTATTTGGTTATATTAAAGATAAAAAATTTCAAAATGTGCGTATATGGTATTTGAGTCCCAAGGAAATAATCGAGTCTGTTGGAACTGGAGTACTTGACGCTGGTATTGGTGCACTTGATTTACTTAAAAATTCAGAACCAAATATTCAATCAAGAATATCAATTGAAAAAAAATATGATTTTGGCCAATGTCAACTTTGTGTGTTGTTGCCTAAATTTTGGTTGGATACTGTAAATCCTACAGATCTCGAGGAGGTTTCATGGGAATTTTTTTATAAAAAGAAAAGATTAATGAGAATAGCTACTAAGTTTAAACTTCTAACAGAGCAATGGTGTAAATCACGTGGAATTAATATGGTAGAAATAATTGGCAGTGAGGGTGCTACCGAGGCGGCCCCAAGATTGGGAAAAGCTGATTTAGTAGTAGACGTAGCAACTAGCTTTGATACTGCAAAAGCAAATAATTTGAAGTTATTAGAGGATGATGGAGTAATATTAAATTCATCAGCTATTTTATGCTCTAATAAAAATTCTATTAAAAAAAGAGAAGTTAAAAAATTTGTAAAATTACTTTCTAAGGATTAAATCTTTCCAATAATTTATAATGATTTTGATAATATCTAAATTTCTGAAGATAGCATAAACACCCAGAATAGCGCCTAATATTAAAAAAATCTTTATTATCAAAATTAAATCCATAGATTTATCTTAAACAACATTTAATGGCATTAATGTGTTAAATTAGAAAATGTCTATAAAAAATCAGTCTAAAAATTCTAATTCTTTAAATATTAAGCAGTCAACGTATGACCTGATCCCTAAAATTAAAGAACTTGCAAAAACAATGTCACAAAAAGAAGTTCAAGAAAAACTCAGAATAAATAAAAAAACTTTAAAAAAAATAAAAGATAATGAAAATATTAAATTTAGAACATCTTATTTACCTTTTGAAAAAACTAAAAAATCCATACCATATTCTGAAAGATATACCGATGAAGAAAAATCAGAGATGTATAGAAGGAGGAAAGCTAATGAGACTGAGTTAGATAGAATTGATAAAAGAGAACGAGATATTAAATATTACAATAACTTGAAAATGGATAAAAAAAGACATGCAAAGAAAGTACTAAGAGATAGAAAATCAGCTATAAATAGGTGGCAAAATTTATCTAATGAGGACTGGGAATTAAAAAAATATAGAGATAGAGAATATCAGGCTAATCAATCTAAAAAGAGGAAAAAATTTAATTAAAATGTCTTGGAAAATAAATAATAAGTTTGCTTACCCAAAATCAATGAGATCCATTTATAATGGATCCAGACATTATGATGTAAGTGGAGATAAGTATCCAAGCGTAACAAACATACTTGCAGAAACTAAGAGTCAAGAGGATAAGGATGCGCTTAATAAATGGAAAAAGGATGTAGGGTTCAAGGAGGCAGCGATAATTTCCAAACAAAGTTCAGAAAGGGGAACTACTCTTCACCAGTACTTAGAGTCAATTTTGTTAAATAAAATGAACGGAGAATTATTGGAAGAAATAAATTTACCAAAAAAAATGGCAGAGACAATTGTAGACAACGGAATAAATAATCAAATTAGTGAAGTCTATGGATGTGAAGCTGTGTTGTATTATGATGGAAATTTAAAGTTTGCTGGTACTGCTGATGCGGTAATAAATTCTTCAGATAATGAAATCAAAATTTTAGACTTTAAACAATCTAATAAGCCCAAAAAAAGAGAGTATTCTGTGATAAATGAATATGGACTTCAATTAGCATTATATTCAATTGCTCACGACAATATGTTTGGAACCAAGATTAAATCAACGGAAATTTTAATGTGCACACCAAATTTAATATTCCAAAAGTTTGAATTTAAAGACCAGGAGTTTGAAAAATTGAAAAAGGAAGCAATGAACAGAGTAGAGCAATATTACAATTTAAAAAGAAGGAATTGAAAATTATAAATAGTTTTCATGCTCGAATGCTAGTTTCTCTAAATGGGAGTTGATTGTTTCAACTTTTTCTAAAACTTCTTTATCATCTTTTTTTTCCTCTCTTAAAACATCAATACGCGCCATGCCCTCAGGTATAGTTGGAAAAACCTCTTTATTAGTGGAAAGCAATCTACGACTTATATTTTTTCGAACTTTTTTATATTCTTCATTACTATCAAAACCGTCTTTACCCCACTTATCTAGTAAGACCATTTCTGATAAATGTTTAAGTGGACCATTAAATCTTTTGTGAATTTTTTTCTGCTCATCTTTGTTATTAGTCATAACAAAATTATTCATTAATGATTTGTCATTTGATGTTGGATTTAGATTAAATATCATTTGTTCAGGTATTAGCTCGGTTTGATCAATTGAATTATCTTCAAACTGGTCACTGATGATTAAACTCACCCTATTAGCTAATTCTTTTCTATTTTTGATTATAAAATCTGCTCTCTTTTTAAGTACTTCGTGTCCTAAAGTGGAGTATTCATCATCAAATTTAGTCGCAAAAGATTTATCTTGAATGAATGGATTCTTTCCAATTTTAATAGTCCTATATTTCTTAGGAGCAGCAGAAAGTGTTTTTTTTAATACAGTATTCGATTTTTCAGAAAAAATTAACTCTGGATCATGTTTCAAGTCAAATACAAGATGATAGCCTTTATAAATTGGGTGCTCACACAAATATGTTGATGTAAATTGTCTAGTACGACTATAGAACGTTTCTGGGTGACAAAAATAATCAGTATTTTCTATTTTACTTAAAACATCTTTCTTATTTGTAAAACTAAGTGATTGCCTAAATAAATTTGGATCTTTTTTCTTCAGTAAGTTCATTAAACTTACTAAACCCTCAGTATCTCCTTTTGAACTATGTAAATCCTTTATTTCAAATCCATTAGCTTTTGCAAGTGATCCGAGACGATAAACTTTGTTATTTTTTTCATTTAATTCAAATGAAATTTTATTTGGTGCATAAAAATCAAAGTTTTGAACTATCGGAAGAGAGTCCAATTGTCTAGCATTACCGGT
Organism: uncultured Pelagibacteraceae bacterium; assembly: GCA_902612325.1. Lineage (GTDB taxonomy): Bacteria > Pseudomonadota > Alphaproteobacteria > Pelagibacterales > Pelagibacteraceae > Pelagibacter. The sequence goes on from CACMDB010000002.1 coordinate 156,151, forward strand.
AGAAAAAATCCATGGCCAGGTAAATAAATTTGAAAATAAATGCTGACTTGTAAGCATATAATCAAAATTATATCCATTATGCGCACAAAAGAACACATCACCTTTATTTATCCAAGAGATAAATTTTTCATTTGTTTGTTTTGTTAAGTCAAAATTTGTATTAGACCATTTATCCATTTCAAATGGATCTATTCCATTGACTAAAAAACTGTCAACCTCATACACTCTTGATTTTCTTAATTTTGCTTTACAACTAAACTCATCCAATTTTTTAAAGTTATAATCATAGAAAATAGCATCGATCGTCAATATATCTGCCAAACCTCTTCCACCACTAGTTTCTGTATCAAAAAATATAAAATTCGGTTTTGACATTATGCAATTTCTTTTTTGTTCTTATCGATGAAAAGCGGAATTTCGATATCTTTTGCTTTTTCATGAAATAAATTTGGCTCTATCGTTTCGTGTTTAAGAAACTCGATATCCTTAAAGTTGTTAGATCTCCATACCACTTCACCATAAATCATCGGAATTAGTTCAACAAAATCTATTGCATCATCTCTATATTTTTTATTATCTGATATTATATGAACTAGTGTTCTTTGTTTTAGCTTAAGGAATTGGAGTCTTCTTACACAAACTCTTCCGTTAAGATTGATTGCATAAATACCATTATTAAATACCACATCTTTAAATTTTTTATTGTGAAATTTAATTATTAAAGCGATATCGCCAGAATTTATCGTACCTTGCATATTATCTTCACTTACATTTAATAAAATAAGATCATCATATTTATTTAAATTTAGATTTCTTTTTACAAAATCTTTTGAGAACAATATTTTTTCATCAGAATTAACCACTGGTAATTTAAAAGTCTCATTTGGAGCAACAAAATTAGGCATATATTTTTTTCTTAAAATTTCTAAATGAGGATAAAAATCTTCAATAGATTCTATTAATCTTTGTGCATCTAAAAGTCTCATTACCTCAGAAAGATTATTATATGTCCCTGGTTCATCTGGTTGATAATTTTTAAGTTCTTCAACCTCTTCTCTTAATCCAGGGAGAACTTCATCGACATATCGTTTAACATAATTCTCTTCATCGTGTATAAATTTCGAATTTGATAGCTTAATATGAATAGTACAGTGGTATTCTAAACAAGGTAAAATTAGCTTTTGAATAATGTTAAAATCTTTGTATTTTTCAATAATTTTGTGAAAACTATTTTTTTCGGCATTTTTAAGATCATCAAAAAAAGCGTATTTTTTCGATTTACTTTTACTATCTTTTGAGAGGGGCCTTGAAGAGGCAATCGCATTTAAAAAAAAATAAGCAAAACTTGGAGGAAAATTAGGCTCAAAAAATCTGTAAAGATATGTATCTAAAGAATGCCTATGTTTTCCCAAATAAATCTTACTTTGGACCTTCGTTAGTCCCGCGGACCTTAATAATTTGAGTAATAAAACTTTAGAAGCTTCATTTATTGTTGATTTTACTTGCCGATTCATACTTTATATATATACTTTTTTATGAAGCGATCAATAATATTTTTTTATAAAAAACACTTTACAAAAAAGTGATTATTATATATATTGTTTTTTATGTTTAAACAATTGAAATTGGGTTCTTTAACCTTTTCTTTATCATTCTCCTTTCTTTCTAGAAGGTTATTGAGCTCAATTTTCAATTTAGTGGAGACAGCTAATGAAAGATGAATTTTATTATATTTTAAGGCGTTGTCTTTTAAGTAGAAAGGACTGGTTAAAATACCAGAGTAACTATCTGCGATTTAAGTCATTAAAAGAGGAAGCTTTTAAAAGAAGATTTAATAGAAATATTCTTTTATCTACAACTTACAGTATAATCAATCTTCCATCAGCAATTGTTAATTTCCTAATAAAAATCAATGAGTATTCTGAATATAACAGAGTTTTAAGTGAAATTGAGGTGCTCGAGGAAGAAATAAATAAATACAACAAAAAACAAATCAATAATAATAGGAGTTAAAATGCCCAAAGTTAAAAAAATAAACAAAAAGAAATCATCAAATGTAGTACCTTTGAAAAGAGATCTTGTTCAATCAGAAAATGCCGAAAATTTGTTAACCATAGAAGAGCAAGAACGTGAAAGAACAAATAAATTTGCACGTAAATTGTGTGATGAAATTGACCAGTATGTTACAGAATGTAAAATGGATACTGATATGACATATTATCATTTCTTATTCCACTTGAAACAAAGAACAATACATAGAGTTTCATATAATTTGTTTAAATTTGCTGATAAATCTTCTACAGATGAAGTTACTGAAAATATGGCTAAATATTTAAATGAAAACTCACCTGAGTTGAAATTAGATGCATCAAATAATACAATACAATAGAGGAATCATTTAAATGGATATTTTGACTATATTAATTACTGCAGCAAGTGTTTCAATTTTATGGATTTTTTATCTTAAATTTTTTAATAAAGAGAGATCATCACAAGATCTAGAGGAATTAAAAGATAAAGAACATGAAATTGATTTGATAAAACTTCAACATGAAAAAGATTTAAGCCTGTTAAAAGAAAAATTTAATAGTCTTGAAAATGAAAAAAACTTAATTGAAGAAACTCTGACTAATGAAAGAGAAACTACAAAAGATCAGCTTAAAACGCTTGGGAAGGTTGATGCTTTTAAAAACTCTGTTACAGCTAATATGGGCCATTACACTCAAATGTTAGAAAAACAACAGAAATTTATTGATAAACTTACTGGCAACAGTAAATACCAAGGCAACTTTGGAGAAAAATTTTTAGAGCAATCCTTACAATTTCATGGTTACAAACTTAATATTGATTATACAAAACAAAAACATGAAATGGTTCATAATCTTGAGGAAGATAAATCTGAAATTACTAAACCAGATATTGTCCTAAACATTGGAGACTCAGCTCATATAATTTGTGACTCCAAAGTATCACTCGATAATTGGAAGAGATTTGTAAATGCGGAAAATGAGCAAGAAAAAAATGACCAGTTTAAAAAGCATTATTTAGCTGTGAAAAGACATATCGATGAACTTGCAAAAAAAGATTATGTAAAAAATTTAAAAAAACAAGTTTTTCAAAAAGTAATAATGTATATGCCACATGAGGCAGCTTATTTAGCAGCCTTAGAACAAGATCCCGAACTTTATGAGTATGCTTATAAAAAAAATATTTTATTAGTGGGTCCAAAAAATTTGTTTGCAATTATTTCAATTGCTCAAACAATTAGAAATAAAGAAAAAGCAATTGACAGTGTTAAAGAAATTACTTTGACAGCTCAAAATTTAATGGAAAAGTATAGAGTTTTAAAAAGTTATTTAATCGACACTATGACAAGTTTTAATTCTCATGGTGAAAATTTAAGAAAAGTTATTCAAGGTGCTTATGGTAAGGCTGGATTGGAACAACGAATTGAAAAATTACAAAGCCTTGGTGTCAGACCTTCAAAACCTATAGAAAAAACAACATCAGTTCAGGACGAGATTATGAGTTTCGATACGATTGAAGAAAAAAATAAAAGCAAAGAGACGGACAAAAAAATTTACAGTTGATAATCTAATTTTTGATGGATAAAAATTTTTATTCACCCACAATGCTTGTAAATTATATTAATTTGAAGCATTTTATTACTGATGAATTCGGTGATGAGATTTTAAATTTAAAAAAATCAGACAGAACAATCGCAGAAAATTTAAGGTTAGAAAGGGGTCTAATCCACGAAAAAGAATATTTTAAAGAATTAAGCAAAAAATATAAAAAAATTAAAAATATTAAAAAGTTAAAAGATTTATCCAAAGAAGAAAAAATTAAAGAAACAATTCAAGCTCTGAAAAATGGATATGAACTGGTTTATGGAGGGTGGTTAGCATCAGGAAATTGGAGAGGAGAATTGGACTTTTTAGAAATTAATAAAACTGTAAAATCTAATTTTGGCGATTGGAGTTATGAAATTATTGATACTAAAAATAGCTCAAAAATAAAAAAAGATCATATTTATCAAATAAGTTTATATTCCTATCTACTTAAAGAAGCACAAGGAATTCTTCCAAAAAACTTTTATATTTTATTAAAAGATAAAAGAAAAGAAATCATTATGCTTAGTGAGGTGTATGACATTTTTTTAAAACAAAAATTATCTTTTGAGAATTTTGCAAAGAATGATTTGAATAGGAAAAAATTAGAAAAAGTTAGTTATTGTTCTCTTAGGGATTTACAAGAATTTTGTGAAAAAGAATGGATAAAAAAAAAACATTTAAATCAAGTATTAGGAAACAATAAAAATAATATTAAAAGATTAAATGAGGCTGGTATAAAAAACTTTGATGAGCTTTCAAAATTAGATCCAAAAAAAAAAATTGAAGGTTTAAAAGATGAGACAAAAATCAAGTTAATCAATCAAGCAAAATTACAAGTAAATGCACACGCAGAAGGAGTAATTAAGTTTGAATTTATTGAGGAAAATTTTGTTTTAAATAAAGGATTTAATCTTTTACCTGAACCAGCTCCAGGTGATCTTTTTTTCGATTTAGAAGGTGTACAAGATTATGTTTATTCAGGTCGATTAGAATACTTATTTGGTATTTTTTATCAAGAAAATGAAAAGAAAGTTTTCAAACCATTTTGGGCACATAGTAGAGAAGAGGAAAAACAAAGTTTAATTAAATTTTTTGAATTTACAAAAGCTCATTTTAAAAAATATCCTAAGGCAAAAATTTATCATTATGCGCCATATGAAATCACTGCTTTAGAAAGATTAACTTCAATACATAAAGTCCACGGAGTAGATTATGATCATTATTTAAACCTTGGAAAATTCGTAGATTTATTTAGAGTAGTCAAACAAGGCATATACGTATCCCAAAAAAGTTATTCTATAAAAGATATTGAAAAGTATTACGATTTTAAAAGAACAGGTGAAATTCTAAAAGGAGATGTATCTGAGGAGTTTTATATTCAATGGATGCTTAATAATGATAAGAGACTTTTAGATAAGATTGAAGATTATAATAAACAAGATTGTGAGTCTACTTTTAGACTTAGAAAATGGCTATTGCGAATAAAACCAAAGCAAACAAAATGGTTTATCCCTGAAAAGGAAAAAATAGAATTAAGACCTTTTGAGGAAAATTTATTAGAATTTCAAGAGAAGTTTGAAAATTTTAAATCAAAACATAATAAAATTTCAAAATTACTTTCAGATGTAATTGGTTTTTATAATAGAGAACAAAAACCACAATGGCGACAGCATTTTGATAGAAAAGATTTATCAGATAGTGACCTAATGGACGATAAAGAATGCATAGGAAATATGAAACTTGCATCAGTTTTTCAAGACAAAAGATCACTTGTTTACAAATATATTTTTCCAGAGCAAGAATATAAACTTAAAGAGGGAAGAACATGCATAATTGCAAACAATACAGATCCAGAAAGAAGTGATTATGCAGGTAAAATTCAAGAATTAGATCAAATTAAACGATCACTTTTACTTAGAAAAGGAATCTCCAAAGAGGATAAGCGATTACCAAAAATTTTATCTATTGGGGAAAAAGTCATGGAACATGCACGTTTTGAAAATTTAAATAAAAATATTTATAGATTTTGTGACAATGTTTTAGAAAAAAAGGATGGATATAATGCAATTAAAGATTTTATTAATAGAGAAATTCCTAAAATAAAAGGAATAAAAAAAGGTGAAAAAATAATTAAAACTGAAAAATATGATGATGAAATTCCAAAAATTATTTTAAATTTACAAAATTCATATCTCTATCTACAAGGTCCGCCTGGCTCTGGGAAAACGTTTCAAGCAAGTAATGCTATAATTGAATTACTTAAAAATAATAAAAAAATTGCAGTGACAGCAAATTCCCATAAAGTAATCCATAATCTTTTAGAGCGAGTAGAAAATTTAGCTAATAATCAGAATTATGTATTTAAAGGATTGAAGATGGGTAATCCAGATAACGAGGATACATTCTACAATGGAAATTTGATTAAAACTGATAAAAACGAAAAACATTTTATTGATGGGTTAAAAGAGAATAAAATTTTACTTTATGCAGGAACAAAATATCATTTATCTCAATGGTATTACCAAAATAAATTAGATTACCTTTTTGTAGATGAAGCTTCTCAAATTTCTGTTGCAGATTTAATTGCTTTAGGAGGAATTGCAAAAAATATTGTTTTAGTTGGAGATCAACAACAACTTGGTCAGCCAACACAAGGAAGTCACCCAAATGACTCTGGAAAATCAGTTTTAGATTATTTATTAGAAGACAGCGACACCATTTCTCCAGACAAAGGTATTTTTTTAAATAAAACTTTTAGGCTCCATCCAAATATAAATTTATTTACCTCTGAAAATTTTTACGAAAATAGATTGCTGGTAAATGAAAATAATATTAATAGAAAAATTGAGTACAAAAAAAATAGCATTATTAAAAATGAGGGCATACACACAGTATTAATGAAACACCAAGATAGATCACAAACAAGTATTGAGGAGTTTGAAATTATAAAAAAAATTATGGACCAAGTCATGGGCTGCAAGTTTATTGATTTTGATAAAACTGAGAGGAAAATAAGTATAGATGACATTTTAATCGTAAGCCCTTTTAATGCTCAGGTAAATTTTTTGAAAGCAAGATTAAATAAAGGAGCTCGATGTGGGACAATAGATAAATTTCAAGGAATGGAAGCACCTATAACAATTATAAGTATGACAAGTTCTTCAGTCGATGATCTCCCAAGAAATAAAAAATTTTTCTTTAATCGAAATCGACTTAATGTTGCAATCTCAAGAGCCCAATGTTCATCAGTTATTTTGCTTAACCCAAAATTATTAGAGTCAGTACCTAATGATTATGAGGAACTTAAGTTAATGAATTATTTTCAAAAATTAATGAAATATGCAGCATAATTATATAAGATAACCCAAGGATTTTATTGATGGATAAAGACAAATATAAACTTGGAAAAACACGAGAAGAGAAACCAGAGGGTTACTTAAGTAGTGAAGAATTGTTTGATTTTTTTCAAAAAAAAAAAATTTTTATTAAAAGAAAAGATAATTTGCCCAGATTTTGTGATCAGCACAATATACAAATGATAAAGTTTAAAAGAGAAGGTAGTGGAGGCACAACACCTACAGCATATAGAATTCCTTCAGACACGAAGATAAATCAAATTAAACAAAAACTAATGTTTAATAATAATAGTATTTTGGGATTAGAACTAATTAAAAAAAAAGAAAATAAAATACTTCAGATTTTCGATGAAGCTAAAAATCAACAAGAATCAAAATCTTCTATTGCTGATAAAGTTGCAGAAGTTTTAGGAGTTCCCTGTAATAGAAAATTAGTTCGAAGAGTCTTGAATCAAAAAAGATCCACTAAATTAGATAAGTTAAAATAATTTCATCACTTAAATGAAATAATATAAATGACGATTTACTAAATTGACATATAAAAAAAAAATCTTATTAGTAATTAATTAATATAAAGGAAAAAATATGGAAAATTTTTTAGATGAATACTTTGACTCAAAAATAAAGCAGGAAGATATTTCTGTTATCCAATTTTCGGCAGCGTGGTGCGGGCCATGCAAGTCTTTGAAACCCATAATGGATAAATTGTCGTTAGAGTATAAAGGTAAAGCAAATTTTTATTATGCAGATATTGAAGAGGGTGGAATTAATACTGGCAGCGCCGCAGGTATCAGAGGTGTTCCCACTGTCATAATTTATAAGAAGGGTGTTGAAGTAGACAGAAAAGTTGGTGGTGTTCCTGAAAGCCATATGAAAGAATTCTTAGATAAGAATATTTAATTTTTTTTGAGGACTGAACCAATAAGATAGAGACTTCCCATAAAACAAATAACTTTTGGCTTATTGGAAGTTATTTTTTTTAGAGCTTCTTTAAAATTGCTAGCTGTTTCAACTTCATATTTCTGTTTTAATGCAATTACTTTCAATTGATCAGCTGAACATGAATTTGGCTCACTAGGAATTTTAATCGTTACAATTTTTTTAAATATTCCGTTAAAATTTTTTAAGAAGTTGTTTGGTAATTTATTTTTTTGCATACCCCAGATACAATAAATTGGTAATTTTAATGATTTTAAGTAGTCATATAAATTTTTACCTGAAGTATTTGAGTGAGCACCATCTAATAAAATTTTTTCATTCTTGTGGACATATTTTCTTAGTTTTCCTTTGTAGATATATTGAAGTCTTCCTTCAAAAAAGATTTTTGGGATAGTTTTTTGAATTACTTCTGGTTTGATATTTAAATCTAAAGCAATTTTAATAGCAAGCCCAAGATTATCTATTAATCCCTTGCTATGAATATAATTAGAATGGATACGTAATTTGCATTTAGTATCTTGGTAGAAAATTTTTTTTCTTTCATAAATAATTTTCCACCTCGAGGGGTACGTAATATTGCTTTTATTTTTTTTTAAAATGCCTTTTATTATTTTCAAGATTTTAGGGTTTTGTTTACCTATGTAAATATTCGTTTGATTACTTAAATAGCCAATTTTTTGTCTACAAATCTCATTTATAGTTTTAGGCGAAATCCACTCAACATGTTGACGATTTATATTAGTAGAGGCTTGAATCAAAGGTTTATCAAATAATCTAGTCGAGTCACCGAAAAACATTAATCCCGCCTCCAAAATGTTGTAATCAATTTTTTTTTTCGAGACAGCTAATATGTAAATTAGTGTTAAAACCTCAAATAAGCTAAGTTTAACATTTAGTCTACTAATCTGTTTCTCATATTTTTTAATCTCGTTTAATGAGATAAATCTGTTTTTGATCCATATGCGAGATCTTAAATCAAATAAATGTGGAGAAATAAATGCTGATGTTGATTGTCCATTTGCTTCAATAAAATATTTTAACGAAGTGAGACAACTAAATTTACCATCTGATCCAATTATATTAATAGGATTTTTTAGCTTTAAATGAGGATTTTTTAAGAGTCTAAGTGCTTTCTTGATTCTACTTAACCCTAAAGTTATTTTACGACTATATTTTTTTTGGAGCTTCTTGTAGAAAATGTCTGAGCTAACCATTATTGATTAGTAAAATTTTTATGATGCTTCTTTTTTAATTATTTCAGTGTCTGAAGTTAAATTAACACTTTGCTCAGTATTTACAGAATTTTTGTTTAGTAATATAGATAATATAGTTCCAATTTTATTAGAAAGATCTTTTCTTTCAATTATGGTGTCGACAAATCCAGTTTTTTGTAAATACTCGGCTCGTTGAAACCCAATCGGTAATTCTTCTTTAACAGTTCCTTGAATCACACGGGCACCTGCGAACGCCACGAGGGCCCCTGGCTCTGCTAGATTTAAATCTCCTAACATGGCATAACTGGCCGTTATGCCGCCCGCAGTTGGGTCTGCTAATAATACTAAATATGGAAGATTAGCCTTTTTTAATTCATTAATTGCAAGCGTAGTGCGGGTCATTTGACTTAATGATATTAAACCTTCCTGCATTTTCATACCCCCGCCTTGAGTAACAACCAATAAAGCTTGACTATTTTCTATAGCATATTGTGCTGCATATAAAAAGGCTTCGCCCTCTGCTGACCCGACTGACGCTCCCATATAATTGAAATCTGAAGCTATTGCAGTTATTTTGATATTATTTATTGATCCAGTAGATACGACCATACTGCATCTTAGACCTGTTTTTTTTCTGGCACTTTTGAGTCGTTCTTTATACGATTTTGAGTCGGTAAAATTGAGAGGATCATCAACAGGTATTGGAGTATCTAGGATTTCATACTGGCCTTTACCAAACAATATATCGAATCTTTGTTTTGGATTTATTCTATGATGTTTATTACAATCCGGACAAACCCAAAGATTTTCCTCTAAGTCCTTTTTTAATATTGGACCTTTGCAGCAAGAAGTCCAGTCACTATTTGCAATATCTTCCTTAGATGCTCTTTTGTGAATCGCAGATTTAATTTTTTCACCTGCTTTAATAATTTTAGTTATCCAGTTCGTTGTAGCTCCTTTGTAAAAGTAGAGATATACTTGCCCAAATTTGATGGCAAATCTTTGTCCTCCAAGTTATCCTGAATATACTTTACAAAAGCACTACCGACAATGACTCCTTGACACCCAGTATTAGCAATTTTTAAGGCATCTTTTGGAGATTTAATTCCAAATCCAGAGCAAATTGGCAATTTTGTAGACTTTTGGATTCTTTTTACAAAATTTGACACATCAATTTCATTAGCAGATTTATCTCCAGTTACACCTGAAACATTCACTTGATATAAAAAACCACTTGATATTTTAACTATATCTTTAAGTCTATTATCATCGGTTGTTGGAGCTATAAGTTTTATTAATGATAGATTTTTTTTATTTAATTCCTCCCTTAAAATATTTTCCTCCTTTAACTCATGAGGTGCATCCACAACTAAACAAGCATCAGCACCCGCATCACTTATATCAGTAACAAATTTAGAAATTGGATATTTATATAAATTAGCAATATAACCCATTAAAACAATCCCAACTTCTTGATTATAATTTCTAATTTCACCAACTAATTTAATTATATCTTTTAAAGTATCTCCGTTTTCTAAAACTTTATCATGGGCTATTTTTATGACTGGTCCTTCTGCAGAGGCTTCAGAAGTTGGATAGCCGCATTCAATTACCGATACCCCATTATCAATTGCCTTTTTGATCAATTCCAAGCTTTTTTTATAGTCAGGATAGCATCCAACAAAATAAGCCACCAACTTTGTCTTTGGATTATTTGACTGAAATATCTTTTTTAGTCTTTCACTCAAAATCTTTACCTATGTGTTCTTGAATTGTATCCAAATCTTTTTCGCCTCTACCACAAAGGGATAAACAAATTAGGTAATCTTTTGATTTACCTTTTGCTCGTTTAATAACTTCAGCTGCTCCAGCCATTGGTTCTAAAGCTGCAGAAATACCCTCAGTTTTTGCAATTAGCTTGTAAGCATCTAAAATTTCTTTATCTGTTGCAAAAGTATAATCAACAGCTTTCAAATTTTTAAGATATGAATGCATGGGTCCTACACTGAAATATTGAATTCCAGCTCCTAGAGAAGAACCTCCTAAAGATTTAGAGCCATCATTAGATTGCAACATATATGTTTTCATACCCTGCATTATTCCTGGTGTTCCATTACTTAGTGCTGCTGTTTCAGCTGCCTCTACGCCAATTTTTTTTACACTCGGTTCATCTAAAAATTCATAAATACTACCTGCAAAATTTGATCCTCCACCCAGACATCCAACTATCATATCCGGAATTTTTCCTTCTTGAGCCATTGATTGTTCCCTGATTTCTTTGCCAATTATACTTTGTGCAAATGTAACTATTTTTGGAAATGGTGCTGAGGAAACACACGATCCAATAATATATGCGTAATCAGGATTACTGGTCCAGGTTTTTATTGCAAATGTAATTGCCTCTTTTAATGATCCAGGCACTGATTTTAACTTTGCTCCATAGTGTTTAGCTTTAATTATATTTTGATTTACCCTTTTGATATCAATCTCTCCCATCACTCCAATAAGTGGCATATTAAATTTAGCAGCCACAGCCGCTGTTGCAGAATAATGTTGTCCAGCTCCAGATTCACAAATAAGATGTTTTTTACCCATTCTCCTTGCTAATAATATTTGGAATAAACTATTATTAATCTTATGACTTCCTGTATGATTAAGATGCTCTTGTTTAAATAATATTTTTGCACCTCCTAAATTTTTTGTAAGATTTTCGGCAAAGTATAACGGTGATGGTCTTCCAATATAATGTTTACAATAATAAGCATATTCATCTAAAAAAGCTTGATCTTTAATTGCATCTTCAAAGCCTTTATTAAGTTCGTGTAAAGCTGGCATCAATGTTTCACCTACAGCCATGCCACCCATGGCATTTTCTCCCTCGCCATAGTATCCTAGTTCATCTGGTCCTGATTTAAGTGAATTTTTAGTCATATCTTAAGAATTTATATTATGCACTGTATTTAAAAGATTATCAATTTTATCAATGTCTTTTTTTCCATATTGGTCTTCTAGTGCTCCGCTGAGATCAACAATAAATTCTTTATTCTTAAAGTTAGGTATATCATTTATTTGAATATTTCCTGCAATCATTTTACTTAAATCACTAGGTACATCATCTAGCAAACTATGATCAAAACTTTCAGATTTATCGTAACCTTTCGAGTCAAATAAAATTATATCTGAAATTTCTGAATAATCTTTATATTTAACTACATCATTTTTACTGGAAATAGTAAGAGCCGTGATTATTTTTTTTTTGAATTTAGATTTTATTTCCTTTGTTCTAGCAGGGTTTACATCGTAAAGCTGATAATAATCAAAATTTAAATCTTTTATTTTTTCCAGTATTTCATCATCAGGGTTTACAAGCACAGAAACAAATTTAACCTGTTTTTTATCTATATTTATTAAATCTTTTAATTTTTCAAGTTTAACAAACCTTTTACTTTTCTCATAGTTTGTAATGAAGCCTATCATTGTTGGTTTATGATTATGATTTAAAATATAGTTTAAAGTTTCAGGATCCGAGACCCCACAAATTTTTAAACCCTTGATCATTTACCTAAGTGATCGATTAAATTTTGAATATTTTTCTTTATATTCCCCTGGGTTATGGGTCTTCCCATTACAAGCCAGTCACTACCATTTTTATAAGCCTGTTTAGGAGTTACAACTCTTTTTTGATCATTTGATTTAGAATTAAATCTTATACCTGGAGTTATAATTTCTTTTTTAAATACTTTTTTTACTAGCTTTACTTCTTGAGCACTACATACTATAGCATCCAATTTTGCTTTATTTGCCATTCTTGCCTGATGAAGGACTAATTTTTTTACATCTTTATTAAATCCAATATCTTTTAACGCTTTATTGTCTAATGATGTGAGAATTGTCACCCCAATTAATTTTATTTTTCCTGAAACTTTTTTTGTTGCTTTTAAGGCTTCTAAGCCAGAGCTTATGTGAATTGTTAAATAATTAATTTTTAAATCCTTTATCGCTTTAACTGTTGATGCACAAGTATTTGGAATATCGTGAAGTTTTAGATCTACAAATATTGTCTTATTCTTTAGTTTAGACAGAAAAGGTCTACCATCTTTTGAATTAATAAATTCAAGTCCAAATTTATAACCTACTTTTATTTTTGAACTTTGAGTTTTACTAATAATTCTTTTAACTTTTAAAATATTGGAGCTATCACACGCAACAAAAATTTTATTCTTTTTCATTATTTAACTTTTTAAACAGATCTTTAGACATTTTCCATTTTATTGTTCTTTTTTTTGGAACATTTACTTTCTCTCCCGTTTTTGGATTTCGTCTAATTGAAGCTTTTTGAACACGAACTCTCAAAGTTCCGAAATTTCTAAGCTCTACTCCCTCGCCTCTATTTAGTGTTTCTTTAATCTCTCTGAGGATAATTTCAGTAACTTTGTTAAGATCGCGAGTTAAAAAATTTGGGTAGGATTTTTTTAATTCTTTTATAAGCTTTGATTTTACAATAGCCAAATTATTTCAATTAATTAAATTACTTTTTATCCTTTTTTTTTAAGTCCTCTGATAATGATGAAAAGGGTAAGTTTTTTCCTGAGCCTTCTGCACCATATTTTTCCAAAGCCTCTTTTTTTTCTATTTCCTCTAAAAGCTTTATGCTTAATACCACTTTTCTCTTGTCTAAGTCCAGGTCTGCAATTGCGCAGTCAATTCTCTCTCCTCCAGTAAATCTTGAGGTTCTTGTGTCAGCACTATTTATAGCAATATTAGATTTTTTTATTGGGAAATCAATTTCACAACCCTCAGGTCTAACAATTAAACCTTTAGCATCTGTTGAAATAATCTTGACTGTAATTGTTTGATTTACACTCTTATCTTTGAACCAATCCAATGGGTCTTTCTGAGTTTGTCTGTGACCCACCCTTATTTTTTGATCAGAAACTTTTATTTCTAAAACTTTTACTTTGATTTTATCTCCCTTTTTATAATTGTTCAATTCTTGCTCACCATTATTCGAGTAGGTTAAATCATTACAATGTAGAAAGGCGTCAACTTCTATATCACCAATTTTGACAAATAGTGAATACTCATTTTTGTTTACTACTTCACTATCTACAATGGTTCCAACTGGAAATTTTTTTTCAAATAATTCAAAAGGGTTATCTAAAGTCAATCTGTGTGATATTGCTACTCTCCTTTTTTCTTTGTCGATTTCAGTTATGACACAATCGATTATATCGTTAATCTTAAACATTTTTTTTGCAGAAATATTTTTTTTATTCCAACTCAATTCGCTTGAATGAAGTAATGTTGTAAGTCCTGGTTCCAATTCACAAAATGCTCCAAAATCCATGATCTTAACAACTTTTACTTTATAAATTTTTTTTAATTCGTAATTCTCGATATGTTCAAATGGATCTGGCGATAGTTGTTTTACACTGCAGCCAACTTGTAATTTTTCTTTATCAACCGAGATTACTTTCAAGTCATGCTTTTCACCAATGTTAAAAACCTCATCAGGATGGTTAACTCTCGAGTAGGATATCTCTTGCAAATGAACCAAAACGTCTAATTCCCCATTAACATTAAAAAAACAACCAAAAGTACTATAACCCTTAACCTCTGCACCCTTTATGATATCTCCAACTTTATATTTCTCTATAATTTTTGCCTTGTCCTCTTTTTTAAAAGAGGAAATAATTTCTCTTCTAGAAACACAAGCATTACCCCTTACTCTATCTAATTTGATTAAAGCAAATTTTTGTGGTTCGTTCATTAGGTGACTAATATCTTTAAGTGGTTTGTCACTGATTTGAGATCCTGGTAAAAACATTAGAGACCCAGTTTCTATATGTTCTACTATGCACCCGCCTTTACATTTAGAAGTTATTTTGCCCATTATTGGTTCATTTTTTTCGTAGGCCTCAACAAGTTTATCCCATCCTTTTATTTTTTGAGCTTTATTAGCTGAAACTAAAACCTCACCATTTTTGTCCTCAATTTTTTCTAAGAGAACTGCGATAGTTTCACCCAATTTTATTTTATCTCCTAAGCCCATACTTTTAAGTTCGTTAATATCTAAAACAGGCTCACTTTTAAGACCTTCGACAAATAGAAAAACAAATTTATCAGTAATTTTATTAATTTTTCCCTCAATAATTTTACCTTCTTCTATTTGTGTCCTTGAAAGTTTTGAGTTTAGTAATTTTTCAAATTCTTTTGATGCAGGATTTGATAGGTCTTTATAAATTTCCATTATTTGTAAATTTTTTTGTCTATAATTTTTTTTAATTTTAAAAAACACGCTCTTTTAGATAAATTTGAGGTATTTATCAATATAGAATCTTTAGTTTTCTTCAAAGGAGATATTCGCCGATTATAGTCATTTTTGTCGCGTATTTTAATACTTTTGAGAACTGCCTTATACGAAATTTTTTTTTTTAGTTTTTTTAATTCTTGAAATCTTCTTTTGGCTCTTATTTTTAAATTTGCAGTGACAAAAAATTTAAAGTCTGCATCAGGTATGATTTTATAAGTTATATCCCTTCCATCTAAGCAAGATCCTTTGTATTTTTTTGGTGGTCTATAAGCACAATTAATTTGAAAGTCATAAACAAATTTTCTTATATTCTTATCTTTAGCAATTAAAGATGCTTCAGTACCTACTTCATCAGATAATAATTTCTTATTTTGAAGACTTTTAAATTCTAAATTTTTAATTTTTTTTTTTAAAAAATGTGTATTAAAATTTTGTTTTTGATTAATCTTAATGAATGCTATCATTCTATAAATTTTTCCAGTATCTAAATATAAAAGATTATAATGTTTTGATATTGACTTTGCTAAAGTACCTGCGCCAGCTGCTGCAGGAGAATCAATTGCAATTTTGATACGTTTTTTTTTATTTTTCATTTCTTAATGTATTTACAATATTTAAAAAAGTTGGGAATGATGTTTTTATTGAGTCTTTATCGTGTATATGCCACTCTCCACCAAAAGATAATGCAGCAATAACACTTGCCATAAATACCCTGTGATCCTTCAGGTATTTTTGAATTATAATTTTTTTATTTATTTCTAATTTAGGATTACCAAAAATTTTAATAGAACTTCTAGTTGTAATAACTTTTATACCCATCATTTTCAAAATTTTTGATCCCCATTTCAATCTTGGGCTTTCTTTTTTATTAAGTTCCTCTAAATTTCTAAAAACAGAAATACCTTTTGCTTTTGCAGCTATTAAAAAAATAATTAAAAATTCATCTATAGCTTCACTATTTAATTTTGAGGGACAATTGATTGATTTAAGATTTTTGGGACTTTTTACAAAAATGTCTGCAATTGACTCCCCTTTATAAATTCTTTTATTAAGCATTGAAATTTTTACTCCCATCTTTTTTAGGATGGTAATAAGACCTATTCTAGTTGGATTTACGTTTATATTTTTTATGATTAGTTGAGATTTTCTAGAAAGTATCGTTAGAGCTATAAAGAATGCTCCTGAACTTATATCTGATGGAATTTTGTAATTTAAAGGTTTAATCTTATTTACTTTGTGGATTTCAATTAAATCAAAATTTTTTTTTCTCTTTATATTAATTGGTAATTTAAGATATTTAAATAGAAGCTCAGTATGATTTCTGGATTTTTTTGCTTTGATTATAGTCTTACCCTCAGCTTTCATACCACCAAAAATAACACTACTCTTACATTGAGCTGAGCCCTTATTTTCAAAAAATTTGATTGGCTTTAATTTCTGTGAGCCTTGAATTATTAGAGGTAAGTTATAATTTTTATGGAGATTAAAAGAAGCTCCAAACTTACTTAGAGGTTTTGCTATTCTTTTGAAATCTCTTTTTGACAAACTTCTATCACCAATAATCTTTATTGGAAAAGGTGTATCAATTAAAATCCCTGAGATTAATCTTCCAAGTGTTCCAGAATTTTGTGCATTGATGATAAGATTTTTTTTATATTTATAACCTTTCATTCCCATTCCACGTATTTTACATATGTTTTTTTTAAGGGTAACTTTTGCCCCTAGTTTTTTAATTGCTTTTATTGATGCAAATACGTCTTCAGACATTAATAAATTTTTAGCTTTGGAGACCCCATTGATTAGAGAAGAAATAAGTACCCATCTTATGCTAATACTTTTGTCTCCAGGAATCGAAATTTTTTTATTAAAATTTTGAATTTTCTTTTTTAAAATAATCTTATTTGGCATTAATTATTAATTAAATTTAAAACTATTGCCAAAATAAGCATTTTTAGCATTAATATTTTTTACAAGATTCGAGGGTGTGTCTTGTGCAACTATTTTACAATTACTTAATATCATTGCTACATCAACACATGCTAATAAATCTCGAGCCTGATGATCACATATACATATAGTAATTTGATTTTCTTGCTGTAAATTTACGATAATTTCCTGGAGCATTTTAATTGTCAGCACATCCAGTGCCGCAAAACACTCATCTAATAAAAGTACTTTTGGATCACTTAAAAGCGATAAAGAAATAACCAATTTTTTTTTTTGTCCACCAGATAAAAATTTTGCTTTAATATTTTTTATATTCTCAAGCTCAAATTTAGATAGCAAATAATCAATTTTTTCTTGTCTTAGATTTTTATTTTCAATCACAATTTCACTAATAGCTTTTAAATTGTCATGAAGCGTTAAATCATTAAAAAATCCTCCATATTGTGGAACATATCCAACTTTAAACTTCTTAGTTCTTAAATATATTGGATATCTAGATACATCCTCTCCATCAATTTTAATTTTACCATACTTCGGGCTTATTAGTCCTGTTATCAAATTAAAAATGGTTGATTTACCAACTCCATTTGGACCAAGCATGCCAAAAATCTGGCCCTCGTTAATTTTAAAACTAATATTATCTAAAATTATTCTATTACCATAAGCTAAAGTAACATTTTGAAATTCAATAATAGAATTAGTTTTTTTAAATGATTTAATTCTAAATTTTTTGATTAAAGCCATTTTAATTAGGTGCTTTAATATTTATTTTTTTATTTTCTTCGTACATAAATATTTTCATGTCTTTTGTATCCAGCTCCAATTCAATTACATCAGCTTTTAGAGAGCTTTTGTTATTTTTAAAAATAACATTTCTTGAAATCATCATTAAATTATTTTCCAATGAAAAATCAAGATATTCACCTGTAATTTTATTATCTAAATATGAAATTATTACATTTTTCGAAAAAATTGTATCATAATTATTGATATCATATTTACCAAAGTCAGATGAAATCTCTATCGATTTATAATCTTCTAAATTTATAATTGCATTTACTGACTTTAAAAAAATATAGTTACTATCATTTTGGTCAATTGTTCCCTCGCCAGCTTTCAAAAAATACTCATTTCCTTTAATATCTTTTGCAGAGTAACTTACATCTTCGATTATGTTAGAGCTAACGATTTTTTCGTCTACTGTTTCTAAATTTTCTATTTTTGTCAGTTCCGTTGTTTTCTTTTTTTCAATTATTTCTTTATCAAAGCTAAGCTTGAAATAAAGAAAAATTAAAAGTGAAAAAAAAAATATAGCAATAGAGCTAAATAAAATAATTTTTTTTTTCATTAAGAAATATTTGACTGTAATATATTGTGAATATGAAGTACCCCAACAGTTCTGTGTTTATTATTTTTATTATATACACACAAAGAAGTAATTTTTTTATTATTCATAATCGAGAGTGCTTTTGCCGCCAATTCATTTTTGTCAATTCCAATTGGATTTTTTGTCATAACTTCTTTGACCAAAATATTATGATAATTTTGATTTTTTTGGCTAAATCTTCTTAATTCTCCATCTGTAATTATACCTTTAGTTAATTTTTTTTTATCTATTACTAATAAAAACCCTAACTTCTTAGAGCTCAAAATTTTTAATGCATCTTTCATTTTCAAGTTTTCGTTTACAAAAGGAATTGCATTATTTTTAAGCATGATATCTTCAACGGTTTTCAATTGTGCACCTAAGCTTCCAGCTGGATGTATTTTTTTAAAATCTTTCTTGTTGAATTTTCTTTGTTTCATTGTTGCAATAGCCAAAGCATCACCTAATGCTAATTGAGAAGTTGTGCTTGAGGTTGGTATGATATTTCCTGCTTCTACTGCTTTAGGTATGAAAAGCTTAATGTCTGCTGATCTATAAAGCACAGAGTTTTTTTGTGAAACAATACCTATAAGCAAAATTTTATTTCTATTAGCAAATTGAATAATATTTTTTAATTCATTTGTCTCTCCAGAATTACTTATTAAAATTAAAATATCTTTTTTTGATATACTTCCCAAGTCTCCATGAGAAGAATCACTCGCTGATAAATAAAATGAAGGGGTACCAACAGATGAAAAAGTTGAGGCAATTTTACTTGCAATTAATCCACTTTTTCCAACACCACATAAAATAACTTTTGACTGACACCTAAGTATTTGCTGAACCGCTAAGTTGAATGAGTCATTGATAGTATTTCTTAATTTAACTAATGCTCTGATTTCGAGATCAATTACCTCTTTAGCAACTTTAATAAATTTTTTCTTTTTCATTTAATGGGACCATATATCATCCTTAAATAATGCCAAATCGAGTTCTACTCTAGTTTTCAAAAATTTAAGACAATCTTTATATAAATCAATTCTTTTTTCTCTTTCTAAAATTTTATTCAATTCAAAGTGAATCTTATGAAGATAAATAACATCATTTGCACAATATTTTATTTGAGCAGGTGTTAGATCACCACCAAAGTCTGAATTTTGAAATTGTTTACTGATGTCAACATTAATAAACTCTTTAATCAGCGTTTTGAGAGAATGGTTATCAGCATAACTTCTAGCCAAACGACTAGCAATTTTAGTATCAAGAATATTATTTGTTTCTGTTTTTAGATAATATTTTATATGTGCCATGTCAGCCCTACCATAATGGAAAATTTTTGTCACTTTTTGATCCCCTAATATCCTTATCAAATTAGGTGCTTGATAATTTGATCTATCAAGTTGAACAATATGTGCATCAGAATTACCTGATGAAATTTGGATTAAACACAAAGGATCACGCCTGACATTTAGACCCATAAACTCCCCATCGACAGCTATTACATTGCCTAAATCTAAATCATCTGGTAGATCATTTTTGTGAAGTTTGATATCAATATTCATTTTTAAGTCTTATATATATGAAAGGAAAAAATTGTCTAATTTTTGGTGGAAGTGGTCAAATTGGTCGTCATCTTATTAGAAAGTTAACGCAAAATGACTACAGGGTCATTGTTGTTACAAGAAATATACATCAGAAGGGTCATATTATAAAAACACAAGGAAATGCAGGTTATATTGATATTGTAGAGGCAAATATTTTTGATGAAGCTAAGATCAAAAGTCTATTTGAAAGAGCAGATATTTGTATTAATTTAATTGGTATCTTGTATGAAAAAAAAAGAAGCTCTTTTAAAAATATTCACACTTTATTCCCTTCTCTATTAGCAAAACTTAGTAAGCAAAATAAATTGAAACATCTTATTCATTTATCGGCATTAGGTGTTAGCGAAGCAACAGAATCTGAATATGCTAGAAGTAAGCTAGATGGTGAAAAAGAAATTCTAAAAAATTTTCCTTTATCGACAATTTTAAGGCCATCAGTTGTTTATTCTGTTGACGATAATTTTACCACTAACTTTATGACTTTGTTAAATAGGCTTCCAGTATTTCCACTTTATTATAATGGACAAACAAAATTCATGCCCATTCATTCCTCTGATTTAGTCGATATTATTTTCAATATCATCTCTAAAAATATCTATTCACAGATAATAGAGTGTGTTGGAACTGAAACACTCACACTAAAAGAAATCATCCAAAAATTACTTAATCTAATAGATAAACGTAGAATTTTATTACCCGTCCCTTTGTTTTTTGGAAAATTATCGGCAAAATTTTTTCAATTATTTCCCAAACCATTACTTACAGAAGATCAGCTCAAACTTTTAAAATATGACAATATTTTATCAGGTAAGTATAAAACAAACTCAGACATTGGCTTTCCAGCTAAATGTTTATTTGAAAAAGAAGTGGAAAAGTATTGTTATATGTGGAGACAGGGTGGACAATTCTCAAAAAAAAATGTTTCTTAGTAAACTTTATTGAGCTTTTTAAGCTGATTTGATTTTTTTTTCTATAAATTCAGGCACCTCATCTTTGTCTGTGACATCATCTTTTTTACCTTTAGGTTGGTAAGCATAAAGCAAATGAAGTTTGCAATAAGAAAAATCTTTCAACGATGTCCTTCCACAAAAATAAAAACCTTTTTCATCTGGATGACCAATTGGCCACTTACAAGAGTTTTCATCCAATTCCTCGAGCGTTTTAGGATTTTCAGGCTCAAAATCTTTTTCAATTATTAGGGATTTAAATTTACTTCTTCGTCCCCTTTTTAATTTTAAATTTTTATTATCAATTGAACTTTCAAAGTTTTCATTAGAGGTTGCAGACCTAGTTTTTATTTTTGCTGAAAGATTTAGTCGGTGAGCTTTACCTATAACTGCATTTCGACTAATACCACCTATTATCTCTGCAATTTGACTTGCAGTATTGCCCTTACCCCACAACTCTTTAAGTTTTGCCACTTTTTCGTCTGTCCAACTCATAATAAGTCTATATTTAGTGTTTAAAAATAACTTTTACACAATATACTGATATAAATTTTATTAAAACAAGTAATTAATCTGAGTTATCAACAAAAATAACTTAACAAGTAAAATAGAAATATTCAATCCTGACTTGTATATAATATTATTATTTATACAAAGTTTTAAAATAATAAAAAATTTATGAGCTATTTGGCAAAAAATTATAATAGAAAAAAAATTTCATTTGTTAGAGGTAAAGGATCTTATCTCTATACTGCATCTGGAGCTAAATATTTAGATTTTGTACAAGGCATAGCGGTTAATTGTTTAGGTCATGCTAATCCAAAATTAATTGAAACTATAAATAAACAATCAAAGAAGCTTTGGCATGTATCCAATGCTTTTCAAATTCCCGAGGGAGAGAAATTAGCAAAAAAATTATGTCAAAAAACTTTTGCAGATTATGTAATTTTTCAAAATAGTGGTGCAGAAGCTACTGAGGCTGCAATTAAAATTGCGAGACGATATTTTTATTCAATAGGTAAACCAAACAAGACAAGAATTTTGTGTGTAAAAAACTCGTTTCATGGAAGAACTTTAGCTACAATTTTTGCAAGTGGATCAAAAAAAATGACTGAAGGATTTGGACATGTGGGTGGTTTCGACCATTTTATTTTTGGAGATCATAAATCTTTAAAAAAAAGGATTACCAAAAATACAGCCGCAATTATGATAGAACCTATAATGGGTGAGGGTGGTATTAAAGTTGTTCCAGACTGGTGTTTAAAAGAATTGAGAAAATTATGTAATAAGAAGAAAATATTACTTATTTTAGATGAAGTACAATGTGGCATCTCAAGATCAGGTAGTTTTTTTGCATTTGAAAAATCAAAATGTATCCCAGATATAGTACCAATTGCAAAAGGTATTGGGGGCGGGTTTCCAATTGGAGCAGTTTTAATGAATAGAAAAGTTGCTGCGGGAATGACTCCAGGCACTCATGGCTCTACTTTTGGAGGAAATCCTTTAGCAATGGCAGTTGGAAATACTGTTATGGATATAGTTTCAAATAAGAAATTTTTAAATAATATTAACAAATTATCCAAATACTTTTTATCAAATTTAAAACTTCTTAAGAAAAAGTATCCCAAACTTATTAAAGATGTAAGAGGGAAAGGTTACTTAATAGGAGTTCAACTTTATGAGGATCAAACAAAATTTATTCAAAAACTTATGGATAAAAAGTTATTAACAATTAGAGCTGCAGAAAATGTTATACGTATTTTACCTCCGTTAAATGTCAAAAAAAATGAGCTAGATCAAGCTCTCAAAATTATCGATAAAGTTTGTGCGAAACTAAAATGAAACACTTTATTAATCTAAAAGATATTCCAGCGAAAGATCTTAGAAGAATTTTGATTGATGCAAAAAAAAGAAAAAAGGCAAGAAAGAAACTTAACAATCTTGACCACGATAAAGGTATGCCTTTAAAAGGAAAATTATTGATACAAATGTTTGAAAAATCAAGCTTAAGAACTCGCTTGTCCTTTTTCTTAGCTATTTCCCAACTCTCTGGTAGAACTTTAACACTTAGACCAGATGAACTGCATTTATCAAAAGGAGGTGAAAGTATTGAAGATACCGCTAAAATATTGTCAAGTTTTGGTGATGCTTTCATGTTAAGAACCGATAATGATGAAAAGTTGGAGGAATTTAAAAAGCATTTAACGATTCCAATTATTAATGGATTGAGTCCATCCTCTCACCCAACACAAATCTTGTCAGATGTATTTACTGTTGAGGAAATAAAAAAAAAACCAATATCAAAATTAAATATTACTTGGATTGGAGACTCAAATAATGTTCTAAATTCTTTGATTGCTGCTTCAATAAAATTTTCTTTTAGATTAAAAGTTGGTTGTCCAAAAAAATATCAACCTAATAAGAACATAATGAATTATATAAAAAAAAATAGAAATAAAATTATATTTTATAATGATCCAAAAAAAGCTGTTGAAGGAGCAGATGTAATTTTTTCAGATAAAGTAATATCAATGAATGATAAAGTTGATAAAAAAAAAAAATTAAGGGATTTTAAAAATTTTAAGATTAATAAAAATCTTCTAAAAAAATGTCCAAGAGCTATATTCTTGCATTGTCTCCCAAGAGGAAGCGAAGTTGATGAAAATGTTTTTAAAAGTAAACAATCAAAAGTTTGGCTGCAGGCTTTAAATAGAGTTCACGTACAAAAATCGATACTACTTTATTGTCTTGGAAAATTAAGGTAAAGGGAGTGGGTTGTCGGAATTTTGATTCAAATATAAAATAACTGAAGCTCTATCTTTCTCTTTTTTCAATCCAGCGAAAGCCATTTTAGTCCCCTTAATCCACTTTGCTGGTCTTATTAGGTAACCATTTAATTCTTCGAAGGTCCAATTCTTTCCATATTCGATAAGTGCTTTAGAGTATTTATAATCGGAGACAACACCAACTTGTCTATTAACTACGTTGTAAAGTGCAGGTCCAATATTATTTTTTCCTCCTTTGACAATCGAGTGACATGCGGCACATTTTTTAAAAACTTTTTCTCCATGAGCAAGATCTGCCATCGCCATTAAAGCTGCAATATCAACTTTTTCTATTGATGTATCTGATTTAGTTTCCGTGCTGGCTGTTACTGCTTGTTCCACCTCCACGACATAACCTGGGGTTTTAGGTTTTTCTACATAAAAAATAGCATCGGAAAGTTTTCCAATACCAATAATAATTAGAGCAACTAATAAAACAGCAGCTATTATCTTGTTTAGTTCAAATGAATCCATTTAATTAAATTATTTTGAACATATAACACTATAAATTTAAAATTGCTCATATATTTTGATGTACAATTTTGCCTCTGTTTATATTGTGCTCATAGTAAAATAAATAATGAAAACTTTGGTAATAATTCCTTCTAGATTGTCTGCCCAGAGATTGCCGGGTAAACCCTTGATGAAAATTAAAGGATTGTCAATTATTTCGCATGTTTTTAAAAAAGCAGAGGAAGCAAATATAGGAGAGGTAATAGTTGCAGCAGAAGACCAAGAGATAGTTGATGATGTTAAACATAATGGTGGACAGGCAATTTTAACAAAAAATGAGCATAAAACAGGTACAGATAGGATTTATGAGGTGTTTCAAAAAATCAATTCGGCAGATATTGATCTAGTAATGAATCTTCAAGGTGATGAACCTTTAATAAATATAGATGATATTAGAAACTTGAATAAAAAGATGATTGAAAGTTCTTCAAAATTAGGAACTGTAGCTTCCAAAATTCAAGACAAAACTTTATTAGAAAATCCGAATGTTGTTAAAGTTTTGACCAAAGAAAATTTAAATCAAACAAATTTTCCAGAGGCATTAAATTTTATGAGAAATATAACTGAAAAAAAAGAAAACATTTATCATCATATAGGCATATATTCATATAATAAAGATACTCTTGAGAAATTTGTTTCTTTAAATCAATCTGCTAGTGAGATCAAAAATAAACTTGAGCAACTTAGGGCGCTAGATAATAATATGAAAATTAATGTTGCTTTTGCGAAGTTTGCCCCTATAGGTGTAGACACAAAAGAGGATTTAGAAGCTGTTAAAAAAATCATGGAAAACAAATCATAATGAGTAAAATTTATTTTCAAGGTACATTCGGGGCCTATTCACATTTAGCTGCATTATCAATATTTAAGAATGTTGATATCATTCCATGTAAAACTTTTGATGAGTGTTTTCTAAAAGCATCAAAAGATGATAACTCAAAAATTATCATTCCAGAGTCAAATAGAATTACAGGCAATATTGGAATTGAATATTTAATTTTTAAATATAGGCTGAATATTTATTCTGAATATTTTCAGAAGATAGAACATAATCTATTAGGTTTGCCAGGTACAAAAATTTCAGAAATTAAAGATGTTTACTCTCATGGACAAGCACTTTCTCAATGTTCTAAATTTATAAAATCTCACCATTTGATTGAGCATGTGAGGGCTGATACAGCTGGCTCTGCAGAAATGGTTTCAAAAACAAAAGATAATTCAAAAGCTGCAATAGCCTCATCTTTAAGCGCTAAAACATATGATTTAGAAATAATTAAAAAGAATATTGAAAATGAAAAAGGTAATCTTACAAGATTCTTAATTATGGGAAAAAATATATCTCAACCAGAATTTGGAAACAAAAAATACATCACATCCTTTTTATTTAAGCTAAAAAGTAAACCTGCAGCCTTATACCAATCTTTAGGTGGTTTCGCTATTAATGGAGTTAATTTAACTAAACTACAAAGTTATCCAGAAAAAAACACATTCGATTCTTTCTTTTTTTTATGTGATCTTGATGGTCATATTGAGGATACAAAAGTTCAAAAATCCTTAGAGGAATTAGGATTACATTGCCAAGATTTTCACGTCTTAGGTGTTTTTGAAGCAGACAAAATAAGAGGAAAATAAAAAATATTCTTTTCTTGTAGACTAGAAATTATACCTGCTATAATAGTTTTGGGGGCTAGGGCGTTTGCTTCATGGAACCGGTCAGGGAAGAAATTCAGCAGCCGAACTAAAAGTGGAACGGGTCTAGTCTCCTCATATAATTATGAATAAAAATTCTAAAGTATTAGCTCTTAAGTACAGACCGCAAAATTTTTTTGAATTGATAGGACAAGATGTTATTGCTGAAACCATCATAAATTCAATTAAAGCAAACAAAGTGCCTAATGCTTATCTTTTCACTGGAATTCGTGGTGTTGGTAAAACAACGATTGCTAGAATTGTAGCTAAATCTCTTAATTGTACAAATGGTATAGATAAAATATGTAAAGATGATTTATGCGATAACTGTGAGGCAATTACCAATTCCAGTCACATTGATGTTCTAGAGATGGATGCCGCTAGTAAAACAGGTGTCGATGATGTAAGAGATCTCATTGAATTCTCAAGATATGGTCCCAGCACATCAAAGTATAAAATATTTATAATTGATGAAGTGCACATGCTTAGTAAGCAGGCATTTAACGCTTTATTAAAAACTTTAGAGGAACCTCCTCAATATGAGAATGGAGGTGGTTTAAAATTTATTTTTGCCACTACTGAAATTAAAAAAATTCCAATTACTGTGGTTTCTAGATGTCAGAGATTTGACTTATCAAGAGTTAAATCAGGCGAATTGTTTGAATTTATAAAAAAAATTAAAGACAAAGAGAAGGGAAAAATATCAGATGATGCCTTGAGACTGATTGTAAAAATTTCTGAGGGGTCTGTTAGAGATGCATTATCTTTACTAGATAGAGCTTTATTAAGTTTGGATAAAGATGAAGAACTAGATTTAAATTCAGCTCAAAAAATTTTTGGATATTTTGATAAATCACAATTGATTGGTTTGTTTGAATTAATCTTAAGAGGAGAAGAAAAAAAAGCTATAGAAATTTACAGAAAAATTTATGATCAAGGGGTTGAGCCGAAAGTATTTATAAATGATTTTTTAGAGCTGGTTTATTACTTTAAAAATATCAACTCATTAAATATGGAGAGTACGAATTTTACTTTGAATGACGAGGAGTTTTCAAAAATAAAAAAAATTACTAACGAAGTTAGCGATGAAACGTTAATATTATTTTGGCAGTTTACTCTAAAAACTCTAGGGGAGTTAGAAATTGTTAACAATCAAAATTTATCAATTGAAATGTTTCTTATTAGATTAATGTATTTAAAGTCCTCAACAAATAAAGAGCACTCACCTTTGAGCAAGAATAAAATTGATCAATTTAAAAAGCAAGATGATAAACAAATCATCGTGAACGAAAAAAAGAATGAAACGATTAGTCAGGTTAAAAATATTTCACAAGAGCAAGAAGTAAAAATTGAAAATAATAAAGGAATTAAAGCAGAGGAAAAGCTAAATGTAAATTCATTCGATCAACTTTTAAAAATTTGTTATGAAAAAAAAGAGATTAAACTTAAGTATGAACTTGAAAAAAATGTAAATTTAGTTCATTTTGAAAACAATCGTATTGAAATATCTTTTAACGATAATCTAGATAAAAATTTTATTAAAGATTTATCTTTAAAACTCTTTGAATGGACTGGAGATAGATGGATTATCACATTAAGTAAATCAAAAGGTGAGTTATCAATAAAAGACAAGCAAAAAAATAAAAAAATTAAAAATATCAATTCCGCTAAACAATCTAAATTATATAAAAATTTAATAGAAAAATTTCCTGATGCAGATTTAATCGACGTCAACTCAAAAGAAGAAAATGATTAGATGACAGATTTTACTAAAATATTAGATAAGGCTAAAGAACTTGAAGCAAAGATGAAAGAAAGTCAGGAAAATATAAAAAAGATTAGAGTAGAAGGTATATCAGGAGCTAATTCAGTAAAAGTTATTTTGGATGGAGAGGGCATAATGCAAAAAATAGAAATCTCAGATGAAACATTAAAAGAAAATAAATCTGTTTTAGAGGATTTAATTACTGCTGCTCACAATAATGCAAAATCAAAATTGAGAGAAAAAACTAACGAAGAAATTTCTAAAACAGCTGGAGGATTTGGAATTCCTGGCTTCAAGTGGCCACTATAAGTATGCAAAATGTAAATGAGATAGATGAACTGATAAAGATAATATCAAAACTCCCTGGTCTTGGACCTAAATCTGCAAAGAGAATTGTTCTAAAATTAATAAATAATAAAGATGAACTTGTAAAACCTATGGCCAACGTATTAGTTCAAATTTATAAAAATGTAACAAGATGTAATTCATGTGGATCTTTAAAATCAAATCTTCAAGATTGTGTTAATTGTGTAAATCCAAAGGGGAATTTCAAAAAGATTTGTGTAGTTGAGGATATTGCTGATCAGTGGTCGATAGAAAATTCAAATATATTTCAAGGATATTTTCATATTTTAGGAGGAACAATTTCATCTTCCACACAAAGAAAAGAGGATTTATTAATTAATTCATTGATTGAGCGAGTAAAAAGAGATGATATAGAAGAAGTAATTTTAGCAACTAGTGCTACTGTTGAAGGCCAAACAACAGCATTTTATATTCAAGAGAGTTTAAAAAATACAAAAGCTAAAATTACAAGATTAGCACAAGGTTTACCTATTGGTGGTGAAATAGAAACTCTTGATGATGGAACTTTATTCTCTGCTTTCAAAAATAGATCTGAAATCAATTCAAGCTAGACTTTTTTGTTATTCTGTTTAAATGCAGAAGAGGCTCTGTATAACCTGATGGTTGGTCTTTTCCTTTAAATATCAAGTCACAAGCTGTTTTAAATGCTAAAGAATTTTCGAAATTATCTGACATTCTTATATAGTTCTTATCATTTTCATTTTGTTTATCTACAACTTTTGCCATGGCTTTCATGATTTCCATAACTTGAATTTTTGTTGTGACTCCGTGATGTATCCAATTAGCAATGTGTTGCGACGATATCCTCAATGTAGCTCTATCTTCCATAAGTCCAATATTATTTATATCAGGGACTTTTGAACAACCCACTCCTTGGTCAATCCATCTGACAACATAACCTAGTAGTGTTTGTGCCGAGTTAGTAATTTCCTTATTGATTTCATCAACTGACCAAT
The DNA here is from genome assembly GCA_902612325.1 of uncultured Pelagibacteraceae bacterium. GTDB lineage: Bacteria > Pseudomonadota > Alphaproteobacteria > Pelagibacterales > Pelagibacteraceae > Pelagibacter. The sequence goes on from CACMDB010000002.1 coordinate 185,565, forward strand.
TAGGTCTATCAGCCACAGGAATTGTCAATAGATCATCTAATTTAGATTGTTCACGCTTCATAATTTTTTTTTGTTCATCAAAAATGTTTATTTGATGATAGTGAAGAGCATGTAATGATGCTGCAGTTGGGGAAGGAACCCAGGCACAATTTGCACCAGCTTTTAAATGACCTATTTTTTCATCTAACATTTCCTTCATTTTATCTGGCATTGCCCACATACCTTTACCTATTTGTGCTTTACCTGAAAAACCACATTTAAGACCAATATCAACATTATTATTTTCATAAGCAGAAATCCATCTGGATGATTTCATATCCCCCTTTTTAATCATTGGACCAGCTTCCATGGAGGTATGCATCTCATCACCTGTTCTGTCTAAAAATCCAGTATTTATAAAAAAAACTCTATTTTTCAAAGTTCTTATACACTCCTTTAAATTTGCAGAAGTTCTTCTTTCCTCATCCATAATACCAATTTTGCAAGTATACTTTTGTAAGCCAAGTAATTCCTCGACTTTGGAAAAAATTAAGTCGGTAAATGCTGTTTCATCTGGTCCATGCATTTTTGGTTTTACAATGTAGATTGATCCAGTTCTTGAATTTTTCTTTTTTTTAAAATCATGTAATGCAGCAGTGGTTGTTATAAAAGCATCCATTATTCCCTCTGGCACTTCGCTACCATCATTTAAAATTATTGATGAATTGGTCATTAAGTGGCCTACATTTCTTATTAATAGCAAACTTCTTCCATGCAATTTAAGACCTTTTCCTTCTTTAGAAATGTAGCTTCTATCAGGATTAAGCTTTCTCTCTAATTTTTTTCCATTTTTTTCGAATTGTACTTTTAGATCCCCCCTCATAAGACCTAGCCAGTTTCTGTAACATGCTACTTTGTCTTCAGCATCAACTGCAGCAACACTATCTTCATTGTCACAAATTGTAGAAACAGCAGACTCTACTATCACATCACTTATACCGGCTATATCATGAGCAGCGCTAAATGCTTTTGGATTAATAATAATTTCAAAATGTAGGTTATTATTTTTTATGATTATTGCCGTTGGCTTATTTACATCACCTCTGTGACCTACAAACTTATTTTCATCTTTAAGTTTATACTCTTTATCTTCTTTTAAAATTATAAGACTTTTATCTTTTATTTTAAGTGCAGATATATTTTTCCAACTAGTCCCATCAATTGGAATATATTCATCAAAAAATTCTCTGACATATTTTATTACTTCTTGTCCTCTATTTGGGTCGTATCTTTCGCTCCCCCCTTCCTCTGACTCAATAATATTTGTACCATACAAACTATCATATAAACTTACCCATCTAGCATTAGCTGCATTGAGAGTGTATCTAGCATTCATTATTGGAACGACTAGTTGTGGTCCGGCAATTATAGCAATTTCATCATCTACATTACTTGTCTCTATTTTGAAATCTGGTCCTTCCTCCTTTAAATAACCGATTTCTTTTAAAAACTTTTTATATTGCTCAATTTCGATTTCATTTCCTTTGTTATTTATATGCCAATCATCTATTTTTTTTTGTAAATTCTTTCTAATTTGGATCAGCTCTTTATTTTGAGGTGCTAAATAATGTACAGCATTATCAAAACCTTCCCAAAATTTTTCAGGAGATATATCTAAATCTTTTAGCAACTCCTTATTTACAAAAGACAGCAATTCTTCTGAAATTTTTAGATTGTTCACATTTTGATAATTTTTAGACATAAATAATTTCTAAAACCCCCATAAAACTAAGTCAAATAATTAATAGTAGCATTGACATTTTGTTGTCAATTTCCATAGTTAATATCATAGAATATGAAAAATTATCTTAACTTTGAAAGTGATATAAAGAATTTAGAAGATGAATTAGATAAACTTAAAGATCCATACAATCAAAGTGGACTCTCTGAAGTAGATACACAAAAAATTTCTCAGATACAAAACGAAGTAGATGAAAAATTAAAAATGGTATATGCAAATCTAGACCCTTGGCAAACTACAATGGTAGCTAGACATGAGGATAGGCCAAAGTCAAAATTTTTTATAGATAATTTGTTTCAAGATTTCATCCCGTTATCAGGGGATCGTTTTTATGGTGAGGATCTTTCAGTGCTATCTGGATTTGCAAAGTTTAATGGTTTATCAGTTTTAGTTATTGGACAGGAAAAAGGAGAGGATTTAGATTCAAGAATTAAAAGAAATTTTGGTATGATGAGGCCAGAAGGTTACAGAAAGACAATTCGGTTAATGCAGCTGGCTGATAAATTTAATATACCAATTATATCATTTATTGATACTCCGGGCGCTTATCCTGGTGTTGGTGCTGAGGAAAGAGGTCAGGCAGAGGCCATCGCAAAATCAATAGAATGTTGTATGAAATTAAAAGTTCCAACGATTGCAATTGTTATTGGGGAAGGTGGCTCGGGGGGTGCAATTGCTCTTGCATCATCTAATAAAGTTTTAATGTTAGAAAATGCAATTTATTCAGTTATTTCTCCTGAGGGATGTGCAACAATTTTATGGCGAGATCCAAAAAAAATGCTTGATGCCGCTAAAGCGATGAAGCTTTCAGCTAAAGATTTACTAGAACTCGAGATAATAGATGAAATTATACCAGAGCCATCTGGTGGTGCGCATAGAGATAAAGATTTGATATTAGAAAATGTTAGAAATGCTCTAAATAAAAATTTAGAAAATTTTAAACAAATGTCTCCAGAGGAAATATTTGATGGTAGAAAAAATAAATTTTTAAAAATAGGTAGAAGTAAAGGATTTATGAGTAATTTAAATGAATTAAGTTCGCTAAATTTAGAAAAAATTAATTTTAATCACTTTTTAAAATCCAAAAAAATATTTATTGCAGGTGCTGGACTTACAATTTTTGTTATAGGATTAATTTTTTACTTTTTATAAAGCTCCACAGCATCGCTTATATTTCTTACCAGAACCACATGGGCAAGGTTCGTTTCTACTTATTTTTTTATCAATTGTTTTTTTATAATTCTCTTTTTTTTCATCATTATGCACGTTTTTAGTTTGCGATTGAACTAAAGTTAGATTCATTAATATTGTTATAAAATCTAGTTTCAATCTATTTAACAAACTTTCAAACAAGTGAAATGCTTCTTTTTTATATTCCACTAAAGGATCTCTTTGACCGTAAGATCTTAACCCAATAACTTGTCTAAGTTGTTCTAAATATTGAATGTGGGATTTCCAATTTATATCGATAGTTTGTAAAAAAATTTTTTTTTCTATATCTTGTGATTGGTCTTTACCTAACAATTTTATTCTTTCCTCCCTAGAGTCTTGAAATTTCTTATTTAATGACTCCCTCAAATCTTTATCATTACAATTTGTAAGTTCATCTAGGTATGAATATATAAAATTCTTTCCTAAAATTGATTTAAGTTTATTTTCAAAATCAGTGCTTTTAGGATTGGACTTTTTCTTTATTTTAAGTCTAATAAGATCATCAATTATTTCGTTTAAAAAACTATTAGAATAATCAAAAATTGTGTCACTATTCATGGCATCTTCTCTTTGACTAAAGATTACATTTCTTTGGTCATTTAAAACGTTGTCGAATTTTATTAATGTTTTTCTAATGTCAAAATTTCGAGCCTCTACTTTTTGCTGGGCTCTCTCTAAAGCTTTATTTATCCAAGGATGATCAATACTTTCTCCATCTTTAAGACCAAGTTTTTGTAATATATTATTCATTGAGTCTGATCCAAAAATTCTCATTAAATCATCTTCAAGACTTACATAGAAGATTGAATTTCCTTCATCACCTTGACGTCCCGATCTACCTCTTGCTTGATTGTCAACTCTTCGAGACTCCATTCTTTCAGTTCCAATTACAAATAATCCACCAAGTGATTTAATTTTTTCTTTATTCAACTTTAATTCTTCATCTGGAATTGAGCCTTTTTTTCCACCAAGTTGAATGTCTACTCCTCTACCAGAAATACTGGTAGTTATAATTACAGAATTTTCTTTGCCAGCGTTTGCGATTATTTCAGCTTCATTTTCATGATTTTTAGCATTAAGTACTTCATGTTTAATATTTTCTTTGTTTAATAGATTTGAATATATTTCAGATTTATTAATACTAGAGGTAAACACCAATAGAGGTTGACCTTTTTGATGGCACTCTTTTATCTTTATAATGATAGCATCATTTTTTTCAGTCTCTGTTCTAAATATTTGGTCATTAAAATCCTTTCTTATCATTTTTTTATTAGTTGGAATGACAACTACTGGAAGATTATATATTTCGTAAAATTCTTGAGACTCTGTTACTGCTGTTCCAGTACAACCAGAAATCTTATCATATAGTTTAAAATAATTTTGATAAGTAATTGAAGCTAAAGTTTGATTTTCAACTTTTATGGGAATTCTTTCTTTTGCTTCCAAGGCTTGATGAAGCCCATCACCAAATCTTCTTCCTTCAAGAATTCTACCGGTTAATTCATCTATAATTTTCAACTCATCATCTTGAATGATGTAATCTTTACCTTTTTGAAATAAATGATTTGCTCGTAAAGCTTGATTTACATGGTGAACCAAACTCAAGTTTTCAGGATCATAAAAGTTATTATTTTTTAAAATTCCTGCATTTGAAAAAATTTTTTCAATATTGTTTATTCCATCATTGGTTAAAAGTACATTTTTGTCCTTTTCATCAACCTCATAGTCTTTTTCTTTTAAAAATCTGATTAATTTATCTATAGCCAAATATTGGGTTGTTCTATCCTCTGCTGCTCCAGAAATAATCAGTGGTGTTCTGGCCTCATCAATTAGACAGGAGTCTATTTCATCAACTATAGCAAAAAAGTGTTCCCTTTGTACCATTTCATCTTTTGAAAATTTCATATTATCTCGTAAATAATCGAAACCTAATTCACTATTAGTTGCATAAGTAATGTCACAATTATAATTTTGCTTCCTTTGAGAGTCGTCTTGATCATTGTTTATGTAACCAGATGTTAATCCTAAAAAGTTATAAATCTCACCCATTTCTTGAGAATCTCTTTTAGCGAGGTAATCATTTACAGTTACGATGTGAACCCCTTTTTCATGAAGAGCATTAAGATATGCAGCAAGAGTAATTGTAAGCGTTTTTCCTTCACCAGTTTTCATTTCAGCAATTTTAGATTCTTGTAGAACTATTCCGCCTACTAATTGTACATCGAAATGTCTTTCCCCTCTTTTTCTTCTTGAGGCTTCCCTGACTAATGCAAAAGCTTCAGGCAATATCTGTTCAATTTTTTCTCCTTTTTTAATTCTTTCTTTAAATTCGATAGTTTTTTTTGGAAAGTCCTCGTCTTTTAAATTTTTGATTTCTTCCTCTAATGAATTAATTTTGTTTACAATTTTAGCAATTCTATCAAGTTCTCTTTGATTATTGGATTTAATTAGTTTTGAGAAAAAGTTAATTGGATTTAGCATCAGTTTTTGATTTATTATTTACTTATAACCATTTATATAATCATTAAATAATTATTTTAAACAGAATGGGTATTAATTTAACAAATTTTCTATCATCTAAATCAAAAAGCAAGAGATTAAACGAATTTCAAGATCTTGATCATATTGATGGTGTAGCGATTTCTACGATTAGTGCTGACTTATATAATAGTTCTCGAGATGATTTAGTCATGTTTTATTTTAGAGATGGAGTTAACTATGCATCAGTTTATACTCAATCCAAAATAATTTCTGAAAATATAAAATGGAATTTAAATCAAAAAGCTAAAAAAATTTTTTCATTAATAGTGAACACAAGAAATGCTAATTGTTTCACTGGAAAACAAGGTTATAAAAGTCTCGAAAAAATTGCAGAAATTATCTCTCAAAAATTAACACAGAAACAGAAAGAGGATGAAGATCAACCAAAAAAAATTAATTCAAAGGAAATAATTTTTGGATGCACCGGAACTATTGGTGAGATTTTTCCTGAGGAAAAAATAATCAATAAAATTCCTGAACTAATTGAGAAAATAAAATATACGCAAAATAAATATATCTGGATGAAGTCTGCATTAGGGATAATGACTACCGACACTCAGCCTAAAATGGCAATGGAAGAATGTTCAATTGGTGGAAGTGATATAAAGATATTTGGGGTTGCTAAAGGCTCAGGCATGATACAACCTGATATGGCTACAACCTTAGCATATATTTTTACTGATGCAGATTTGCCAAATGATGTACTTAAAAAACTTTTAAAGAAAAATATTTCTAATACTTTTAACGCTATAAGCTGTGATAGTGATACTAGTACTAATGATATGGTTTCAATTTTTTCAACAGGTAAGTCAAAACATCCTAAAATTAAAAATGCTAATGATGAAAAAATTAAAAACTTTGATTTTGCTTTAAATAAGGTTTTATTAAATTTAGCTAAAAGAGTTGTAGCTGATGGTGAAGGTGCTTCAAAATTTATAACTGTTAATATTCAAGGGTGCAAAAATGAAGATGATGCAAAAAAAATAGCTTTCTCAATTGCGAATTCACCTTTAGTAAAAACAGCTATCTCAGGCGAAGATGCCAATTGGGGAAGAGTTGTAATGGCAATAGGGAAAGCAGGTGTACAAATTAAACATGAAAAATTGTCTATTAAATTTGGTGAGATAAGTGTTGTTTCTAGTGGAAAGCTGAATTCTAATTATAATGAGGATGAAGTATCCGAATATATGAAAAGTGATAGCATTGATATTAATGTTGATATCTCCTGTGGTTCCAAAAGTTTCAAAGTTTACACGATGGATTTGACAAAAAAATACATTGAGATTAATGGAGATTATCGAAGTTAGATTTGTTCTATTGAAATTTATAGAACTATTTCTAAATAGTCACTATGATCAAATATAAGTTGATTTGCAAAAATTGTGATTTTTCATTTGATAGCTGGTTTGCTTCATCTAAAGAGTATGAAAAACTCAAAAGTAAAAATTTTTTAAATTGCCATAAATGTAATTCTCAAAAAGTTGAAAAAACTTTAATGGCTCCTCAATTAATAAATAGAAATAGCATCGATAATCTTGAAAAAAAGAACAAGAAATTAAATGAGATAAAAAACAAGATTAAAGAGTATCAAAAATTTATCAAAAGTAATTTTGATTATGTGGGTGAAAATTTTGCTTATGAAGCAAGATCATTACACTATAATAAAAAAAATAAGAAAAAAGGTATTTATGGCTCAGCTACAAAAAATGAAATTCAAGAACTTAAGGAAGAAGGAGTTGAAGCTGAAATGATACCATGGATTGAAGATAATAGTAATTAAACTTTATTAAATTTTCCAATATAATTAATTGATTTATCTGAGCTTATGGACCATTTGTCAGTAATAATATTAAACTTCATTCCGTCTAGATTTTGTAATTGAAGATTATATTTTTTAGAAATTTTAATTAAATCATTTGGATCTATAAATTTATCCCATTCGTGTGTCCCAATCGGTAGCCATCTTAAAATATACTCTGCACCTATTATTGCAAATAGATAAGATTTTAAAGTTTTGTTTATTGTTGCAACAAACATTATACCCTCTTTTTTTAACAGTGATGAACATGATTTTAAAAAAATATCAACGTCTTCAACATGTTCAATAATTTCCATATTCAAAATTACATCAAATTTTCTATCTGTTTTTAAATTTTCTGGTGAAGCAGTTAGATAATTAATTTTTAAATTATTCTTTTTTGCATGAAGTTTTGCAACTTGTATATTTTTTTCTGATGCATCTATGCCGGTTACTTCTGCTCCTAATCTGCTCATAGGTTCTGAGAGTAAACCACCACCACACCCAATATCTAATAATCTAATTTTTTGAAATGGCTTATCTGAATCCTCAAGTTTAAAACTACTAATTATTTTTTCCTTTATATATGAAATTCTAATAGGATTAAATTTATGTAATGGTTTAAATTTACCAGCAGGATCCCACCATTCTTCTGCGATTCTAGAAAATTTCTCTATTTCTTTTTTATTTATTGTGCTAGTTTTCATTACAAGATTAACAATATATTGAAGATGTATTTAATCAATAAATTTTAATTAAAAATATTTATCATGAAAATTGTAGTTTTAAAATTTGGTGGAACATCAGTTGGTACAATTGAAAAAATTAAAAAAGTTACTGATATTATCATTGAACATAAAAAGAAAAAAAACAAAGTAATAGTTGTTTCTTCTGCTATGAGCGGTGTGACAAATGATTTGATCAAAAAATCAAAACAGATTAGTAACAATTTCATAGATTCCGAATATGATGTTTTAGTATCATCAGGTGAGCAGGTCGCATGCTCCTTAATAGCCGGAAGATTAAACCACAAAGGTTTCAAATCAAGATCTTGGCTAGGTTGGCAAATACCTATTTTCACTAATGGTCCTTACACAAACTCAAGAATTCAACAAGTGAATAAAAATAAACTATTAAGATTTCTTAAAGAAGGGGGGATTCCTATTATTACCGGCTTTCAAGGGGTAAATATGAACGAGAGAGTAACTACGATAGGTAGAGGAGGTTCAGATGCAAGTGCAATTATGATAGCAAAATCTTTTAAAGCACAAAGATGTATTATTTATACAGATGTAGAAGGTGTATACACCACAGATCCAAATAAATTAAAAAAAGCAAAAAAAATTAAAGTAATTTCTTATGAGGAAATGTTAGAAATGGCATCTTTGGGCGCTAAAGTTATGCAGCCTGTTTCAATTCAAGATGCAAGATTAAATAGAATTAATATTGAAGTAAAATCTTCATTTATAAAAAAATCTGGAACATTAATTACAAAAAGAAGAAATTTAAATAATAATAGAATTATTACAGGAATTTCTTTAACACATAATGATGCAAAAGTTACTTTAGTTGGTGTAAAAGATAGACCAGGTGTGGCAGCATCAATTTTTAAACCACTATCAATCAATTCTATAAACGTTGATATGGTAGTACAAAATATTTCACCAAATGGAAAAGAAACTGATTTAACTTTTACGATTAAAGCCGAAGACCTCAACAAAACAAAAAAGATAATCCAAGATAACAAAAGTATAAAATTTAAAAAAGTGTTATTCCAAAAAGGAGTTTCTAAAATATCAATTATTGGTGTTGGGATGATAACAACTCCTGGTGTCACTTTTAGAATGTTTCAAGCTCTAGCAAATAAAAAAATTAATATCCAAGTTATATCAACATCTGAAATTAAAATTTCTGTTTTGATTAATAAAAAAGATGCTAAAAAAGCCCTAGCTACATTGCATAAAGAATTTAAACTACAAGAATAAAAAAATGAGCCTCAGACCTTTTAGGGATATTAAAAGACGAAAGACCAAAATTATCAATGTTGGTGATGTTAAAGTTGGAGGTGAAAATCCTATAACTGTACAATCAATGACCAATACCTTAACATCAGATGTCAAGAGTACAATTAAACAAATTCAAGAAATACAATCTGAAGGAGCTGACATTGTTAGAGTTTCTTGTCCTGATGAGTCATCATCTAAAGCACTTAAAGAAATTACAAAACACGTTGATATTCCAATAGTTGCAGATATACATTTCCATTACAAGAGAGCAATTGAAGCTGCAGAAAATGGAGCGAGTTGTTTAAGAATAAATCCAGGAAATATTGGAGATAAAAAAAAAATTGTTGAAGTAATTAAATCTGCTAAAGATAATAATTGTTCAATCAGAGTAGGAGTCAATGCTGGTTCATTAGAGAAAGATATACTAGAAAAATTTAAAGAACCTTGTCCGGAGGCACTGGTAGAAAGTGCAATAAGAAATATTGAAATTTTAGAGGATATGGATTTTTCAAATTTAAAAGTAAGTGTAAAATCTTCTGACGTCTTTTTATCCGTAGAGGCTTATCGTCAACTTTCAAAGAAAATAGATTATCCGCTTCACTTGGGAATCACTGAAGCTGGTAGTTTTATATCAGGGAGTATTAAATCCTCAATTGGTCTAGGAATTCTCCTTAAAGAGGGAATTGGAGATACAATAAGGGTGTCTCTTTCTGATGATCCAGTAAGGGAGGTGGCGATTGGAAATGAGATACTTAAATCATTGAATCTTAGAAATAGAGGAGTAAAGATTATTTCCTGTCCATCCTGTGCTAGACAGGGTTTTCAAGTAATTGATACTGTAAAGATCTTAGAGGAAAAATTATCACATATTAAGACACCAATCACTCTATCAATTATCGGATGTGTTGTTAATGGTCCTGGGGAGGCTGCGATGACAGATATAGGAATTACAGGTGGGCAAAAAGGAAGTAATATGCTTTACCTCTCTGGTGTTCAAAGTGAAAAAGTTATGACAGATGAAATGATTACGAGAGTGATTCATGAAGTTGAAAAGAAAGCTTCCGAATTAGAGAACAATTCAAAATGATACCAGAAAAAACTATCGAGGAATTAATTACTCGACATTCTTCTCTAGAAAAAGATTTAGCATCAGGAAAGGTAGACAAGAAATTGTTTGCAGAAAAATCAAAAGAATATTCTGATTTAAATGAAATTGTTTATAGCGCAAAGAAATATGCTTCATATAAAAATGATAAAATTGAACTAGAAAAAATTCTAAATGATAAAAATTCTGATGAGGAGTTAATGAAAATGGCTCATACTGAATTAAGTGAGTTAAACTCACAATTTGAGAAAAATGAAAAAAAATTAAAATTATTTTTACTACCAAAAGATGAGGCTGACAAAAAAAATGCCATTATAGAGATAAGAGCTGGAACTGGCGGTCTTGAAGCAAGTTTATTTGCAGGTGATTTATTTAAAATGTATGAAAAAGTTTGTAGTAAAAAAAAATGGTCTCTAGAATTAATATCAATTTCGAGAAGTGATGCGGGCGGATTAAAAGAAGTTATAGCGTCTATTAAGGGTAACAATATCTATTCTACTTTAAAATATGAAAGCGGTGTTCATAGAGTTCAAAGAGTCCCAGATACAGAAACTCAAGGTAGAGTTCACACTTCAGCTGCGACTGTTGCTGTATTACCTGAGGCAGAGGAGGTTGATTTAAAAATAAATGAGACGGATTTAAGAATTGATGTTTTCAGAGCTGGCGGTCCTGGTGGTCAATCTGTTAATACAACTGATAGTGCAGTAAGAATAACTCATATACCATCTGGCTTAAGTGTTTCACAGCAAGATGAAAAATCTCAACATAAAAATAAGGCAAAGGGAATGAAAATATTGAGAGCAAGATTATATGAGTTGGAGAGAACCAGAATAGATCAAGAAAGATCAGCGGATAGAAAAAGTAAGATTGGCACCGGAGATAGATCTGAAAGAATTAGAACTTATAATTTTCCACAAGGAAGAGTCACAGATCATAGAATCAATCTAACTTTACATAAGTTAGAAGAATTTTTGGAGGGAGAAGTATTTGATGAAATAATTGAGCCTTTATCCTTAAAAGCACAAGAGGAAAGTTTGAGCAAACTTTAAATTATGGATATACACAGCGCATTAAAAAAAGGACAATCAATTTTAATAGATAATAGTATCATATCAGCAAAACTAGATAGTGAAATTTTAATGTCTCAAGCAATTAGAAAAGATAAAAAATTCATAATTTTAAATTTACATAAACAAATAAAAAAAAGGGATCTTGACTACTTTGACAATTTAATTCAAGAAAGAGCCAAGAGTAAGCCGATAGCACAAATTATAAAAAAAAAAGATTTTTGGAAATATGAATTTATCGTAAACAACAATGTATTAATACCAAGACCAGATACAGAAATTTTAATTGAACAAGCTCTTAAATTAGTAAAAAATAAAAATAGGCTGCAAATATTAGATATTGGAATTGGATCTGGTTGCATTTTAATGTCAATTTTGAAAGAAAAGAAAAATTTCATTGGAACTGGCATTGATATAAGCAATAAATCATTGCAAATAAGTATGGTTAATGGTCAAAAATTGAGACTAAATAACAGATTGAGATTATTTAAATCAAATATTGACAATTTTAATGCAGGCAAATATGATTTAATTATATCAAATCCTCCTTACATTAAAAAAATTGATTTAAAATGTTTGGAAAAAGATATTGGTTTTGAGCCTAAACAAGCATTAGACGGCGGATTAGATGGTTTATCAGAAATCAGGAAAGTTATAAATAAATCGTCTGAACTGATAAAAAGAAGTGGTCATTTCATAATAGAAATAGGTTTTGATCAAAAAAATAAAGTAAAAAAAATATTACATGATAAAGGGTTTTATATTAAAAAAACTGTTAAAGATTTATCAAATCATGATCGCTGCATAGTAAGTATTAAAACTTAACAAGATGGTTACATTTAGAAACAATAACGGACGAAGAAACAATTTTCGAAGAAATGAGAGAAATTTTAAATCTAATGGTGACAGAAATAAATTTAATAGTAGTTTTTCAACTTCTGAAAATTTTCAAAGAAAATCTCCAGGTAGAAATAATCACAATGCGCCTAAATTAATCGAGAAATATAATAACTTAGCTAGAGAAGCATTATCAACTGGAGATAAAATTTTATCAGAAAATTACTTTCAGCATGCAGATCATTTTACAAGAATATTAAATGAGAAAGAAATTCAAAGAAAAATGAGTTTTAAAAATAAGGATTTAGAGGAAACCACCAACACGAATGAAAATAGAGAAAATAAAGAAAATTCTATAACAAATGAAAAAGATGGTACTGAAGATAAACATTCAGAAATTAATTAATTCAGACCAATTATTTTTTCGGACTTTAATACGTCCAATTTGATTCTTTTGGTTTCAAAAATCTTTCTTTCATCACCCTTTAAAATCTTACCAGATGGAAGTTTTAATGTTTGAGAATTTATTCTTTTACCATTAACGATGACTTCGTAATGTAAGTGAGGTCCAGTCGATTTTCCTGTAGACCCAACAAATCCTATAGTCTGTCCTTGTTTCACTCTTGTACCTTTTCTGACACCTCTAGCAAATTTTGACATGTGAGCATAAACAGTTTGATAAGTAGAATTATGTTTTATGACAACACAATTGCCACCACCTCCACACCATCCTGCTTTTTTAATTACTCCATTACCAGATGCCATAATAGGCGTTCCCATAGGTGCAGCAAAGTCTGTCCCTCGGTGCATTTTATTAAAACCATCGATTGGATGTTTTCTCATGCCAAAAGGTGAAGATAGTCTTGCACCATTTATTGGTGTTTTCATTAATGCCTTTTGAACACTTTTTCCACTTTTATCATAATGTCCCTCACTGTTTTTTGAGTCAAAGTAATATAAGGAGTTATCTTCACCACTTAGTTTTAGATTTGCATAAAGAATATTACCTGTTTCAATAACATTTTTTTTATCATCTAAAAAAATTTCATACATTATTTGGAAACTATCTCGTTTCCTAACATCTCTTTGAAAATCCACTTGAAAGCCATAAATTCTAGCAAACTCGATTATGATTCCCGGTGGGATTTTTTGATTTGTAGCTGATTTGTAAAGACTTTCTAAAATAATACTTTCATCATAAACTATATTTTTATTAAGCTTTGTAACCAAAATTTTTTGATCAAACTTATCTGTTTCGTTTTTTCTGGTAAGATAAATCTTTTCTGTATTCGATACTTGAAATACAAATTCTTTAACAACAGAGCTTGTTTGATCTATTGTGAAACTAAATTTTTGATTAACATTAAGTTTATTTAAATTTATTTTTTTACTTAACTCTTTTTTAATCTGATCTATTTCTGACTTTTCTACTAAATATTCTTCAAGTATTTTATCGAATGTTTCACCCACATTAATTTCATGTTCAATTTTTTTAAATCTTGGTTCTAAGTTGTCTAATATTTGATTAAATGATTTTTTAAAGTAGACGTTATCCAACAAATTTGAGTAGTTTTTAAAAATTTTTTCTTTATTGTAGTTATAATAAGATGTGAATGTTATTGTTATCAGAATAAGTAATCCTAATGCAAATATCTCTAGATTTTTTTTTATATTTAGTTTAATTTTTTTTAACATCTAAAATTATAGAAGGTATTATTATTAGTTTAGGAATTGATAAATATCAAAAAAATCCTTAAAAATAGGGTGTTTTTAACGATCTTTTTATTCTTAAAAGCTTGATTTCCTTTAATTTTAGCCTATAAGCATCGGACTTCTCAATAAATATTATTGTTTTACAATAAAATAAGTGAGGATTATTGAGCCTTTATGGCCCAATTAGCTATTTAAAACGTAAAAATTTAAGAAGAGAAGTGTGGACGGTTAAGGTTACCAGAATTTGTCGTACACACTTCAACTTTATATAAATTTTATTCTTAGAATTTATATAGAAGCTAGTGTGCGCCGTTTTTAAACTTGAGAGTTTGATCATGGCTCAGAACGTACGCTGGCGGCACGCCTAACACATGCAAGTCGAACGAAGTAGCAATACTTAGTGGCAGACGGGTGAGTAACATGTGGGTATCTACCCTTTGGCCTGGAATAACACGAGGAAACTTGTGCTAATACCGGATAAGTCTTTACGGAGAAAGCTTTATGCACCATTGGATGAGCCCGCAATTGATTAGTTTGTTGGTGGGGTAATGGCCTACCAAGACTGTGATCAATAGCTGATTTGAGAGGATGATCAGCCACATTGGGACTGAGACACGGCCCAAACTCCTACGGGAGGCAGCAGTGGGGAATCTTGCACAATGGAGGAAACTCTGATGCAGCGATGCCGCGTGAGTGAAGAAGGCCCTTGGGTTGTAAAGCTCTTTCGTCGGGGAAGAAAATGACTGTACCCGAATAAGAAGGTCCGGCTAACTTCGTGCCAGCAGCCGCGGTAATACGAAGGGACCTAGCGTAGTTCGGAATTACTGGGCTTAAAGAGTTCGTAGGCGGTTGAAAAAGTTGGTGGTGAAATCCCAGAGCTTAACTCTGGAACTGCCATCAAAACTTTTCAGCTAGAGTTTGATAGAGGAAAGCAGAATTTCTAGTGTAGAGGTGAAATTCGTAGATATTAGAAAGAATACCAATTGCGAAGGCAGCTTTCTGGATCATTACTGACGCTGAGGAACGAAAGCATGGGTAGCGAAGAGGATTAGATACCCTCGTAGTCCATGCCGTAAACGATGTGTGTTAGACGTTGGAAATTTATTTTCAGTGTCGCAGCGAAAGCGATAAACACACCGCCTGGGGAGTACGACCGCAAGGTTAAAACTCAAATGAATTGACGGGGACCCGCACAAGTAGTGGAGCATGTGGTTTAATTCGAAGATACGCGCAGAACCTTACCAACACTTGACATGTTCGTCGCGACTTTAAGAGATTAAAGTTTTCGGTTCGGCCGGACGAAACACAGGTGCTGCATGGCTGTCGTCAGCTCGTGTCGTGAGATGTTGGGTTAAGTCCCGCAACGAGCGCAACCCTCACTTTTAGTTGCCATCATTAAGTTGGGCACTCTGAAAGAACTGCCAGTGATAAGCTGGAGGAAGGTGGGGATGACGTCAAGTCCTCATGGCCCTTACGTGTTGGGCTACACACGTGCTACAATGGTATCTACAACAGGAAGCAAAACAGCGATGTTAAGCAAATCCTTAAAAGATACCTCAGTTCGGATTGCACTCTGCAACTCGAGTGCATGAAGCTGGAATTACTAGTAATCGTGGATCAGCGTGCCACGGTGAATGCGTTCCCGGGTCTTGTACACACCGCCCGTCACACCATGGGAGTTGGTTCTACCTTAAGGCAAGGCATAAAACCCTTGACCACGGTATAGTCAGCGACTGGGGTGAAGTCGTAACAAGGTAGCCGTAGGGGAACCTGCGGCTGGATTACCTCCTTTCTAAGGATGAATAAAAGTAAAATTTTATTCTAAATAATATACATAGGATAATGTTGACCGTCCTCATTTCTCTTCTTGAATTAGTGTTTCTCTTGCGTTTGGGCCGGTAGCTCAGTTGGTTAGAGCACACCCTTGATAAGGGTGGGGTCGAAAGTTCGAGTCTTTCTCGGCCCACCAAATTTGACTTAAGGGGGATTAGCTCAGCTGGGAGAGCGCCTGATTTGCATTCAGGAGGTCAGCGGTTCGATCCCGCTATCCTCCACCAAACACTTAGCTATTAAAAATGTAAATAAAATAATTAATATCAATATCTATATCCGAACATTAATAATGTTATTAGTTAATGTTCAAAAAAAATTTGATTCAACACAGAATTTTTTTCTGTGCATAAATCAAGCGTTTAAGGGCGTGTGGCGGATGCCTTGGCACTGAAAGCCGACGAAGGACGTGATATACTGCGAAAAGTTTCGGGGAGCTGTATGTAAGTTTTGATCCGAAAATTTCCGAATGGGGAAACCCACCACTTTATGTGGTACATTAAACTGAATTCATAGGTTTAATGAGACAACCTGGAGAACTGAAACATCTAAGTAACCAGAGGAAAAGAAATCAATTGAGATTCCGTTAGTAGTGGCGAGCGAAACCGGAATAGGCCAGCAGTTTTAATAAAAAAATTTGAATAGTTTGGAAAAGCTAACCATAGAGGGTGATAGTCCCGTAAAAGTAATGTTTATTAAAACTCTTGAGTAAAGCGGGACACGTGAAATCCTGCTCGAATATAGGGGGACCACCCTCTAAGCCTAAATACTCTTCAGTGACCGATAGTGAACTAGTACCGTGAGGGAAAGGTGAAAAGAACCCCTATTAGGGGAGTGAAATAGAACCTGAAACTGCATGCCTACAATCAGTCGAAGCTCTTTTTAGAGTGACGGCGTACCTTTTGTATAATGGGTCAGTGACTTAATTTATTTAGCAAGCTTAAGCCATCTAGGTGTAGGCGTAGCGAAAGCAAGTCTTAATAGGGCGAATAGTTAAATGAATTAGACCCGAAAACGAATGAGCTTACCATGAGCAGGTTGAAAGCAAGGTAACACTTGCCGGAGGACCGAACCAGTTGACGTTGAAAAGTCTTTGGATGACTTGTGGTAAGGGGTGAAAGGCCAACCAAATTCGTAGATAGCTGGTTTTCCGCGAAAACTATTTAGGTAGTGCGTTGAATAAATAGATGTTTAGAGGTAGAGCACTAAATGGGCTAGGGGGAAGAGATTCTTACCAAACCTAATAAAACTCCGAATGCTAAACATTGTTCTTCAGCAGACAGACTATGGGTGCTAAGGTCCATGGTCGAGAGGGAAAGAGCCCAGACCACCAGATAAGGTCCCAAAATTATAATTAAGTGTGAAAGGATGTGGAAATTCCTTAACAGCCGGGAGGTTGGCTTAGAAGCAGCCATCCTTTAAAGATAGCGTAACAGCTCACCGGTCTAATAGAGTTTCTGCGCCGAAGATGTAACGGGGCTAAAATTATATACCGAATCTGTGGATTTGCAGTTTTTTCGAAAACTGCATCTGGTAGCGGAACGTTCTGTAAGCCTGTGAAGGGATACCTGCGAAGGATCCTGGAGGTATCAGAAGTGCGAATGCTGACATAAGTAACGATAAAAGAAGTGAAAAACTTCTTCGCCGAAAATCCAAGGGTTTCTGCGCAAGGTTAATCCGCGCAGAGTTAGTCGGCACCTAAGGCGAGGGCGAAAGCCGTAGTCGATGGAAATAAGGTTAATATTCCTTAACCAGATGGTAGTGACGGATCTTGTAAGTTGTGAGTTCTTAATGGATTGAATTTGCCGCGAAAAGGTTCCAAGAAATAGCTCCATCATTAGACCGTACCCTAAACCGACACAGGTGGATTAATAGAGTATATTTAGGCGCTTGAGAGAATGATGTTGAAGGAACTCGGCAAAATGCTTCCGTAACTTCGGAATAAGGAAGACCTTTTTGTAGGCAACTATTGAAAGGTGGCACAAGCCAGGGAGAAGCGACTGTTTATCAAAAACACAGGGCTCTGCTAACACGTAAGTGGATGTATAGGGTCTGACGCCTGCCCGGTGCTGGAAGGTTAATGCGATGGGTGCAAGCTCATTTCTGAAGCCCCAGTAAACGGCGGCCGTAACTATAACGGTCCTAAGGTAGCGAAATTCCTTGTCGGGTAAGTTCCGACCTGCATGAATGGCGTAACGATTTCTCCGCTGTCTCCAACATCAACTCAGTGAAATTGAATTCTCCGTGAAGATGCGGAGTTCGCGTAGTTAGACGGAAAGACCCCGTGCACCTTTACTGCAACTTTACATTGGTGTTAGGAAAAACATATTTAGCATAGGAGGGAGACATTGAAGCAAAGGCGTCAGCTTTTGTGGAGTCACCAGTGAAATACCTCTTTTGTTTTTCTTGATATCTAACTGATAGCCGTTATCCGGCATCAAGACATTGTATGGTGGGTAGTTTGACTGGGGCGGTCGCCTCCCAAATAGTAACGGAGGCGTGCGAAGGTAAGCTCAGAACGGTCAGAAATCGTTCGTAGAGTGCAATGGCATAAGCTTGCCTGACTGTGAGACTGACAAGTCGAGCAGAGACGAAAGTCGGTCATAGTGATCCGGTGGTTCTGAGTGGAAGGGCCATCGCTCAACGAATAAAAGGTACGCCGGGGATAACAGGCTGATACTGCCCAAGAGCTCATATCGACGGCAGTGTTTGGCACCTCGATGTCGGCTCATCACATCCTGGGGCTGGAGCAGGTCCCAAGGGTTTGGCTGTTCGCCAATTAAAGTGGTACGTGAGCTGGGTTCAGAACGTCGTGAGACAGTTCGGTCCCTATCTGCTATGCGTGTAGAAGAATTGAGAGGAGTTGACCCTAGTACGAGAGGACCGGGTTGAACATACCACTGGTGGACCGGTTGTAGCGCCAGCTGCAGTGCCGGGTAGCTAAGTATGGACGAGATAACTGCTGAAAGCATCTAAGCGGGAAACTCACCTCAAAACTAGTTCTTCCTATAGAGCCGTGGTAGACCACCACGTTGATAGGCTGGATGTGGAAGCGCAGCAATGCGTGCAGCTGACCAGTACTAATAGCTCAATTGGCTTGATTTATGCACTGAAAAAAATTTTAAATAATAGTTATTGATCTAATTTCACAAAAAATTAAAATGTATATAGAATAATTTTAACCACTTCGCTTTAAGTTAGATTTAATGATAAATGTCGCAATTATCCCAGCCCGCGGGGGAAGCAAAAGAATAAAACACAAAAATATTAAAATGTTCTATGGAAAACCAATCATACAAAGAACATTTGAAGTTGTTAAAAAATCTAAAATATTTGATTATATCTATGTATCAACTGAAAGTGATAAAATTATAAAGATTTGCAAAAATGTTGGGATAGATTACTTCATTAAAAGACCAAAAACTTTATCTGGTGACAAAATAGGCATTAGTGAAGTAATGGAACACGCTATAAAGAAACTAGGAAAAAAAATTAACTTTACTAATGTTTGTTGTATATTTCCATGCAGTCCATTTTTAAGTATCAAAAATTTAAAAAAAGCTCTCAAAAAAGTGAAATCAAACAAAAAATACTTAGTTCATGCAGTTTCAAAATATAGTCATCCACCTGAAAGAAGACTTTTAATGAATCATGATAGTATCTTAAAACCTGTCAATAAAGAAAATATGAATAAGAACACCCAATCATTTGCTCAATCATATTATGATTTAGGTCAATTTTATTTTTCGCACAAGTCAGTTTGGGGGAGTAATCCCAAAACAGTAAAAAGAGTAGGAATTGAAATTTCTCACTGGGACTCTGTTGACATTGATAATATAGAAGATTGGAAATTGGCTGAAAAATTATTTAAGTTTCGTAAACGTAGTTTGACCAAATAACTATGTATGTAAAATTTAAAAATTTATTTTTTCCTATAAATAGCTTCAAGTCGAAGGAATACGTCAAAACTATAAAAAAAAGAGATATTCCAAAAAGATATTTTCATAAATCCGACAGACACAATGGCTTAATCTTATGTAAAATAAAAAAGTATTCTATTATTGAATGTGAAGATTGTAAATTTATCCACTCTTATCCTTTTCCAAAAAAAAAAGACATAGTTAAATTTTATGAAACAAAATATTATTATGAAAGAAAGCAAAACTATTTTTCAATTCAGAAATCCCAACTAAATTGGTGGAAAAAAATCTATATATCAAGGTTGAAAATATTTGAGAAAATAATTGGAAAAAAAGGATCGATTCTTGATATAGGATGTGGACCAGGTTTCTTTCTCAACGAAGCAAAAAAAAGGGGCTGGAAGGTTGCAGGGATCGATCCTTCTCCAAAAGCAATAAAATATATAAAAAAAAATTTTAGAATAAATGCAATAAATACAAATTATGAGACTATAGATAATTACTTGTTCACCAAGTTTGATCTTGTATATAATCATGGAGTAATTGAACACATCGCTGACCCAAATCTTTTTTTTAAAAAAATTAAGGGATTACTCAAAAAAGGCGGATTATTTTTTTCTTCCAGTGCCAATGAGTTTAATAAATTTCAGCTTGATTATTTAATTAAAAAAAAATTCAAGGATTTATCTAATTTGAGAGTCAATCCGTGGTTTTTAGTTCCACCAGAACATTTGAATTATTTTACTCATAATTCAATTAAAAATCTTTATATTAAAAATAAATTTAAAATCATTAACCAAAACTCCTCATTTCCAATTGATGTCTTTTTGAAAAACGGTAATGATTATGTTGTAGAACCCATGCTGGGAAAAAATTTACAAAATTTTAGACAAAATTTAGAAAAAAATTTACTGAAAAATTTTGGTGATGTAAACTTTTTTAAATTTTATAAAAAAAATTTTTTTGATAAAAAAATAGGAAGACAAACTGAAACATTAGGATTGTTAAAATGACAAAAAAAAAATTTAAAAAAATTATTATTGCTGGATCCTCAACATTTACTGTGAAAAATCTTGGTGATGAGGCTATGTTGTTAAATATGATACAGTGTTTTAAAAAACAAAGTCCAAAAACTAAAATTACCCTTTTGTGTAGACATCCTAGCAAAAAAATTGAAAAATTATATGGAATAAAGTCTGTTAAAAATTTTGAGTTTGATAGAAAAAAAGACTCTATAGGAAAATTTTTTCTTGGTTTTAACTCACAAAAAAAAGCCAAAAATTTATACCAAATAAAGAGAGAGTTTGAGGGTGCTGATGCAATTTTTTTGGGTGGCAATATTTTGATGGAAATAAGAGAAAATTCTTTTTTGCGTGGAGTAGCATCTCATACAATTCTACTCGTACAATTTGCTAGACTATTTGGTTTAAAAGTTTACATGTTTGGTATAAATGTAGTTACTGACATTAAGTCAAAGTTAATGATGGATTATGTAAATTTTTTATCAAATTTAACTGAGAAAGTTCTGGTAAGAGAAAAATCTGCAAAAGATTACTTGGTTAAAGCAAACTTTAACCCCAAAAAAATTCATATTGGATCAGACCCAGCATTTGGTATTTCATTTAAACATGATGATAATATAGTAAAAAAAATTTGCCCCAAGTTATTAAAAAAAAAAAAATTTATTGGGGTGTGTATTAGGACCGAATATTGGAAATTTAAAAATATAAAAGAATTTTATTTAAAACATGCAAAAATATTATCATTTATCGCAGGGTACACTCATTCAACATTAGTCTTTATTCCCAACTGTTTCTATAATGAATCACATCCTCTTCAAGACGATAGAGTAATCCACAAGCAAATTATAAAGAGATTGAATAGTGATGTTGACTATATTTTACTAAATAAAGAACAAAATATCTTTGAAAATCTGAATTTGATTTCAAAAGTAGATTTTCATATTACCAATAGGCGTCATTCATTTATTTTTGCTGCACTTAATAATATAACAGGAGCAATATATGATATTAAATTTAAGGGCCATTTGAAACCTCTTGTTAAAGAACTTAATATTGAAGAATGTTTGATAAACTTCGATGCAGATACAAACTCAATTATAAAAAAAATAAAATTTTTATATGACAATAAAACAAAGATTGTACATAAAACCAAAAAAAAAATTAAAATCTTAACTAAAAATGCAAGAGATAATATTAATTATTTCAAATAGTTTTAAAAGTACAATCCACCATTTATGTTTATTACTTGACCGGTAATATAGCTAGACTTATCAGATGATAAATAAGTGCATAAATTTGCAACTTCTGAAGCATCACCAAATCTTGATAATAAAATATTTTTCGTAATTTGATTGACTTTTTTTGAGTTTTTCGCTTTTTTGGCCATTTTTGAATTTATAAATCCAGGTGATACGGTATTACATCTTATTTTAAATTTAGCAACAAATCTTGCAAAAACTTGTGTTAGAGAAATTAGTCCAGCTTTGCTAACTGCATAATGGGCTGTTCTTGGACCTCCATATTGTCCACTTACAGAGCTGATATTTATTACTGACGCAGACCTAGATTTTTTTAATAAGGGTAAGGATTTTTGTAGAATAAGAAATGGTCCTTTTAAATTTACGTCGAGTATTTTGTCCCACTCATGGCCATTAATTTTGTCAAAATCATTTGGATTATTTATGCCTAAACAGTTTATTAAAATATCTATTCTTTTAAATTTTTTTTTTAATTTTAAAAAAAAAATATCTAAATCCTTTTCTCTTAAAACATTCAACTTTTCACTATAAAGGTTTTTTCTATTTTGAATTTTACTTTTTGAGCTATTAAAAGTTGATATAACAATAGCTTTATTATCTAATAATTTCTTTGTTATTTGTGTACCTATTAACCCACTTCCTCCAACAACTAAAGCTATTTTATTTTTTAAGTTTATCATATTTACTTTTTAACTTGATAACTTCTTTATAAATTGAATTTTCATCTATGCCAAATTTTTTAGCTAATTCATCGGGTTCTCCTGACTCCCCAAAAGTTCTCATGCCTTTGATATAAACATCAATATTAGTGTTTGAAAGGGCTTCGGCAACTGAACTACCTAAACCACCATATATACTATGATCTTCTACAGTCAAAATAGCCTTAACATTTACTGATATTTTTTTTAGCAAATCAAAATCTATAGGTTTAATTGTTGACATATTTACTACACCAACTGATATACCAATTTTTTTTAGTTTTATAGCTGCTTTATATGCTCTTAAGGTAGTAACACCACATCCAATAATATAAAAATCGCTTCCTGAAATTAATACTTTACCTTTACCAATACTAAATCCAAGTTTTTTATTAAAGAAAGTCTCTGAATTACTTCTGCCAGTCCTCATGTATATTGGTCCTTTATGCTCGACTAAAGTCTTTGTAGCAAGCTCCATCTCGTTACTATCACACGGAGACAAAATTGAAAAATTTGGCAAAGATCTAAAGCACGCCAAATCCTCTAAACATTGGGCAGAAGCTCCGTCTGGTCCGACATCTAAACCAGGATGGCTAGCAACTATTTTAACATTTAAGTTTGAGTAAGCTATTGATAATCTAGCTTGTTCAAAAGCTCTAAGCATGAATACCGAAAAAGTTGTTACAATGGGAACAAAACCGAGTAGAGATAAGCTTCCTGCCATTGCCATCATGTTTTGTTCAGCGATTCCACATTGGACAAATCTATTTTTAAATTTTTTTTTAAAATGATGCAAACCAGTTCCTCCAGCGATATCAGCATCTAATACAATAATTTTTTTATTCTTTTTAGAAATTTTAGTCAGTATCTTTCCGAATGATTCTCTTAAAGAGTTTGAATTTTTTGCGATAAGATCAGGATTATTTTTTTTTTGCATTTTTGATTTCATTCTTTGCTTTATTCAATTGCTCTAAAGTAATTTTGACACTTCCATGCCAAAAAGGATTTTTTTCCATAAATTTGACCCCTTTTCCTTTGATTGTATTAGCTATAATTAAGGTGGGTTTTTTTTGAGGTTTTTTGAAAAAATTATCGATAACTTTTTTAATTTGGTAATAATTGTGTCCATCTATACTTAAAACCTTCCATCCAAAAGACAACCATTTTTGTTTTAAAGGCTCAACGTTAATTATATTTTTTACTTTCTCATCACTCTGTAATTTGTTGTAGTCAATTATTGCGCATAAATTATTTAAGTTATGATGTGATGAAAACATTGCACCCTCCCAAATTTCACCTTCTTGGAGCTCACCATCACCTAAAATTGTAAAAACTTTTTTCTTTGAATTTATTTTTTTTAATCCCAATGCATAACCAATAGCAAATGAAAATCCTTGACCAAGTGAACCGGTATTAGCTCCCATCCACAAGTTTTTTTGGGTTAGGTGAGTGTGACCTTGAGCTAAACTATTGATTTTTCTTAAAGATAGCATTTCTTTTTTTTTGATAATTCCTAATTCATTTACAACAGCATAAAGAGCAGGTGCACAATGTCCTTTTGATAAAACAAAATAATTTCTATCTAATTTTCTAAAAAAATTTTTTTTATAATTTAAGTAATTTTTAAATATGTAGTAAATTAAATCTACACAAGATAAGCAACCCCCAGGGTGTCCTGATTTAGCTAAAAATATTGAGTCTAAAATATCAATTCTTAAATTTGAGGTTTTTTTATAAAAATTTTTCAATTTGATCTCTTTTTAAATAATAAGATTTCAGAATTATAGCCATCAATTTTTTTTTCTCCAAACGAGTAAACATCTCTTTTTACAAGCTTATATAGCTTTCTCAATTGATTGAAATACAAGATCGATTTAACGGGTTTCAAAACTTTTTTTGAATAAGTCCTATTGATTTGATAACTTTTGAATTTTGTATTTTTACCCTCTTTTAAATTTTTAAGCAAAATATATTCTGGTTTTAAATTTTGAATTATTGATAGATAATTCTTTACTATTTCTGGCTCCATTTCTTGAAAAGATATAAAATTAATAAATAATGATATCTTTCCTTCAAGTTTTTTTAAATGCCATGGACAAAGAAAATTTATTTTATCTAAATTTTTTATTTTAATTTTTCTTTTTTTTTCAAACCTGTCAAATGATTGAAATTTTTTTAATTTATAAACTTTTGATAAGTAAAACTTTGCAATTGATATCATTGGAACAATATCAACATCAATATATTTGAAATTTTTAATTCTTGTGTGTTTAAGAATTTCACCTAAAGTACCATATCCTCCACCAATTTCTAAAATTACTTTTGGATAAAATTTTTTTGTATTATTTTGTAAAAAAGACATTCCTAAAAGGTAATTCAACGAAGATTTACTATAACATTTTCCCTCAAATTTAAATTGCTCAGCTGGACTACAATGATTGCTCTCATTAAAATTTAATAATCCAAATTGATCTGTTTGTTCAATAGATGATCGAAAAGTTCTATAATCAGATAAAGCCCCTTGATAACCATTAATATAAGAAATAAAAAACATTCTTTTTTTTTTTATAATTGAGAATTCCTTGAAAAATTTTTTTAGAAATTTTCTATTAATATCAAAAAAATACTTATAAGTGGGTATAAAAAAGTTAAGGTTAATTTTCATTGATTTAAATTTTTTGATATTTCCATTTTTAATAATTGAATTATAGATTTTTAAATTTGCTGAATTCCAAAACTCACTAGGTTTATAAAGAAAATCCTGATCAATTTGCTTTTTGAAAAAAAACTTTACTTCTTTTTTAAATTTAGCAAGTTTCATTTTTGTATAATAGATTTATATTACTTTAGTTTAATTTTTTTTATTTACAAATAATCTTTATTGATCTAATTTGTTCAAAATTTGAACATTATAGTTGTTTAATCTATATGCGAATATTCATTACTGGAATGGTCCCAACTAATACAAATAATCGAGGTGATGATGCTGTGTTTATGTATTTAATAAATCAACTAAGAAAAAAATATAAAAATTGTAAAATTATTGCAGCGCTAAGACATCCAGATGATGATTACGATAAATTTTTCAAAATTAAGTCGATTTCAAATTTAGAGTATAAAGATAAAAAAAATAGTATTGGTAAATTTTTTTATGGATTTAATTTTAAAGATAAAAGAGACAGATTATATAGAATTGTAGATAAAATTAAAAAAGCTAATCTTGTAATTATTGGTGGTAGCCCGTTTGAGGGAATTTCAGAAGAAAATATTTTTTTTGGCCAAGGTACTTATGCAAAACTTATTGCGACTATTTGTATTATTCTTAAAAAAAAATATATCATTTACGCAATAAAACAATATGAGTTTTCTAATCTAAAATTAAAAAAAATAGCAAAATTTGTAATAGAAAATGCAGATAAAGTTTTAGTAAGAGAACGTTATTCACTTAATATATTTAAAAAAAATAATATAAGAACAGATCATTGTAAAATTATTGGTGATCCGGTCCTTAATTTGAATTATTCAGAAAAATTTCTTAAGAACAAAAGTACAAAGATCACTAAAAAATTTCAGATAAATAAATTTCAAAAAAATGATAATTTAGTAATTGTTTGTTACAGAAATATTTATTGGGATAAAAAAAATTTAGAAAAAAAAATAAATAAAATTACCAAAATACTCGATTACCTCGTAAAAAAACACAATTTAAAAATTTTGTTTGTTCCGCTACAAAATTATAAAATATCCAAAAATGATTATAGCATGGATGACTCATTCATAATGAACAAAATTAGAAAAAAAATGATTTTTAAAAAATCTACAATTGTATTTGATCACGCTATAAATTTGTATGAAACATTATATTTATGTTCTATTTCTAAAGTTATAATTTCAAACAGAAGACATATGCCAGCATTTGGGTCTCTTTTTAAAAAAAAATTGATTGGTCTTATAGAAAAGGGTAATGAAGAAAATATAATTCCATTTTTTAAATTTTTAAAACAAGAAAAAAACCTAATCTATTTTGAAAAAATTAATTATGATAGATTAATTCATATTTTCTCAAAGTTTTTTGATAATAAACAAAATTATAAATCAAAAAAAATTATCACTAAGAATATTTTAAATTATATTTAATGAATAATCCTATTGCCTTGAGTTCTTTCAGAAAGTCTGGAAACTATTTATTTATGAAAACTTTACAAAATATTCTTGAAATAAATAAATCATGGAAAACTTTTTCAGGATCGAATGATACATGGAAAAAAACTTATTCGAAAAAAGAATTGGCCTATCCAGAAGAATTAGAGATTGACGAATTGGTTTATTTTGAAAAAAATAGATGGCAGCTTTATAAGGGTAAGTTTAGAAATGATTTAACCACTAATGATGTAGACAATTTAAGTAAAAAAACTTCCTTCTTATTAACTCACGAAGCTCCAGATCCAATTTATTTTAATTCAACTGAATTATCAAATTTTAATTGGTGTTATCTTGTTAGAGATATAATGCCAACATTAAATTCTTTAATGCACTTTCTTACTTCAGAGGTAATTTTAAAAAGGGAACCAACCTATAAAATTACCGATGTAAAAGATTTAATTAGTAATGACGGATTTTTAAACAATCAAATTGAAAGATGGATGTATCATACAAAAATGTATATTAAGTACAAAAAATATTATCGATTATTCAGATATGAAGATATCGTTAATGATAAAGAAAAATTTGTTCGAGACTTAATAAGGTTATCTAAATTAAATATTAATAAATCAAAAGTTGTTTTAGAAAATTTATCCTTTGAAAATATGAAAAAAAATGCCCCTCAACATGTTAGAGTTGGAAAAAAATATGACTACAAAAAATATTTCTCAGAAGAAAAAGTACTTAAGATAGAGTCAAAATGTAAAAATATTCGACAAGAATTAGGATATAGATAAAAAATGACAATTAAATTTAAAGCAGCATTGTACAAAAATAAAAAAATAACGATTGAAAATTTTAAATTAAAAAAACCACAACGAGATCAAATTGTAGTGGCAAATGAGTTTGCTGGGATATGTGGTAGTGATTTACATAATTTTTTCAGAAAACCTTTAAGAGGGAATTTTAAAAAATGGAAAAAACTCAAATTTGCTGACGGGCATGAATTAAGTGGAAGAATAGTTTCTGTTGGAGAGGATGTGAAAAAATTTAATATTGGTGATTACGTTGTGTCAGAGGCAGTATATCATTGTAAACAATGTGAAAATTGTAAAAAAAATTTACACAATATTTGTATCAAAAGAAAAGATCTTTCATGGTTTGGACATGGTGCATTTTCGGAATTAAGTTATTTACACCAAAATGCAATTTCTAAATTTCAAAATACTTTAAGTAGTAAAATTGCAGCTTTAGCAGAGCCTTTAGCTTCGGTTATTCATGCATTTAATTTATTTCATATAAAAAAAAATTTTAAAATACTTGTTTTGGGTGGTGGATCTCTAGGTACCCTGCTAATAAAATTTTTAAATATTAAAAGAATTAAAAAATTACATTGTTTATTTAGACATCCCCATCAGATGAAAATTGTTGGTAATGAAGCTAGAAAATTTAAGGACACGAATGATCAACAGGATATTTTTGACGTTATATTTGAGTGTACGGGGTCAGAGACCGGAATTAATGATTGTATTAGATTAGTTAAGAAAGGTGGAAAAATTATTTTGTTAGGATCTTCCTCAAAAAAAATATCTATAGATTTTCAAAAAATAATTAATAAGGAAATCAACCTAAAAGGCTCATTGTGTTACTCTAAAAAAAATAATCTTAAAGAAATTGATATTTCAACAAATATTTTATTGAAAAATGAAAAAAAATTTAAAAATATTATTTCTCATGTTTATGATTTTAATAAGATTAGTGAGGCATTTAATGTTGCGTATGATAAAAAAAAATACAAATCATTAAAAGTATTAATCCAATATCCAAAAAATAATTTTGACAAATTTTACAAATTTTATTTAAATGAAAAAAAAAACTCTAATAATACTTAATGGAAATCAAGAAGCATTCCAAGGTATCAAAGTTTTAAGAAAATTATATAATATAGTACTAGTTGACTTAAATCAAAATTGTGCATCAAGGAAGTTAGTCAAAAACTTTATTAAAGCAGATATCTATAAACCAAAAAAAGTTTTATCAGAGGTAAAGAAATATTTTAAGAAAAAAAAAAGACCAGATGGTTCACTTGTACTCTCTTGTGACGCTGTATTGTCGATGGCCTACATAAATGATTATTACAAATTAAATGGTGTAAATGTCAAAATTGCTGAAAAAACAAATAACAAGATTAGTCTAAAAAAATTCTTCAAAAAAAACAAAATTTATTCTTCTAGATTTTGGGTTGTATCAAAAACTAATCAAATTCAAAAAATTTTGAATAAAAATAAAGATAAAAAATTTATACTTAAACCAGCAGTAGGACGTGGTGCTAGAGGTGTAATGTTTATAAATGAGTTAGATTTTAAAAAAAATTTTCATATATGTAAAAGTTATGCAAAAAAAAATAAAATTTTAATGGAAGAATTTATTAATGGACCACAAATAAGTGCAGAAGCAATTGTGTGCAACAAAATCTTACATTTATGTGGCATATCCGATCGTAATTATGATAGGATGAATTTAACCTATCCGTATATCGTGGAAGATGGGGGTGAAACACCTAGCAAATATTCTCATTTATTAAAGAATAAAATTAAAACTCTTTTTCAAAAAATTTCCAATTTGCTTAAATTTTATAATGGGACAATAAAAGCAGATTTAGTTTTAAATAATGGGAAAATTTATGTTGTTGAAATTGCATTAAGATTAAGTGGAGGTGATTATAGTACGATTACTATTCCCGAGGTTTATAAAATTAATATTATAAATAACGCAGCGAAAGTAGCTTTAGGAGAAAAACTAAATATAACAAATGCTAAGTTAAAATCTTATAAATATCAATCTAATAGGTTTTTATTTTTAGGTGATGGAGTAGTGAAAAAAATTGACAATTTAAAAATAAATTTATTGCGAAAAAACAAGTTAATAAAAAAAATAGATTTAAACTTAAAAATGAGACAAAAATTAAGTATTCCAAAAAATCATCCAGATAGACATGGAAGTGTGATGGTTGTAACAAATAATAAAAATAAATCTACTTTTCTAGTCATCGAAACTGTAAAAAAAATTTTGAAACTCATATCATTAAAAAAAAGATGAAAATTAAGATTGTTAAAGATTCTAATAGATTAACAGGTGATCTCTCGAAAAAAACGTGTTTGGTAATTGATGTTTTTAGAGCAACAACAACAATACCTTTTTTACTAAATAATAATATTAAGACACTTTTCATATCTGATGGGTATCAAAACATTAATCAAAATTGGCTAAATAATAAAAATTATATTTTATTTTCAGATAAAAAATTGAGAAAAAATTTCGATAATTCTCCATTTGAAGCATTGTTTAATGATTTTGGTTTTAAGAATATAATTTTGATTTCAAAAAATGGAACTAAAGTAATTAATAAACTACGTGAGGCACACAATGTTTATTGTGGGAGTTTTGTTAATTTTTTTGCAATGATTCAGTATTTAAAAAAAAAAAAATTAAAAGAATTACTTATTTTTCCAGTAGGAAATACTATTACAAAAAAAGAGAATTTAGAGGATAATGTTTGTGCGTTTGCATATAAGGAATTTTTAAAAAAAAAAAAATTTGATATTAAAAAAATAAATAAAAAAATCCAAAAAGCAATACGCAAAAGGATAACATTTAAAGCCACCAACAAACAAAAGGAAATGAAGCTTTATATAGATTTGATTATTTCATCTAAAACAAATTTGACCGATACAATTCCAATAATTAAGTTTAAAAAAAAATATATCACTTGTGAAAAAATTTAATCATAAACAACTTCAATCACTTTTATTAAGAATTAAGAAAAAACATAAATTTAAATGTATTCAGCTTATAGATAAAAAAATAACTAATAGACACCTTGTCCTTAAAGTAAAAATAAATGGCATGTTTTATGCAATCAAATTCTTATTAAATAGTAAAGATGTAAATTATTTTCATTTTAGATTTAATCTAAAAAATTATTTACTTCTAAAAGATATATTTAAAAATTTAATTTTTTTTCCAAAAATAATAGGTCATGGAAAAGACGATTATTTTAAGTTTTATATCATACTTGATTGGGTAGATGGTACAAGCTTTTCGTTATTCTTAAAAAAGAATAAATTTGATCTGAAAAATAAAATGATAAAAATTTTATTTAGACAAATAAACAATTTACATAAAATAAATTCAAGAACATCTCAAAAAGTTCCTAGATTAAATTTAGATCAACTTAAAAAAAGTTTAATACTAAAAATCAAAAATCCTATTTTCAAAAAGTTGTTTAAAAAAAATATTAATCCTTTGTTAGATTTTATTAAAAATTATAAATTTAAAAAATCTAAAAAAAGCTTAATAATTTATGACCTTCATCCCGATAATATAATTATATCCAATAAAAAAATTTACTTTATTGATTTTGACTACATACATTTTGGATTTAAAGAAGTCGAATTTGTATCAATTTTTCTAGATATAGTTGCTAGATATTCATCAAATAAATCAAGAGATATATCGCTTTTAAGAAAACAATTTTTTGGTTTTAAAACTCACTCTCATTTACCAAATGAAAAATTTTTTGTATTTAATCATTATGTAAGCGCAATTTTAAAGCATTACTTCAAAAGAGAAAAATATGCTAAAAGTAAAATACCTATTTATATTGATGAAATTAATAACATTATAACAAATAACAAAATAAACTATCCAAGAATAGTTTGGTAAATGATTATGAATAAAAAATTAAATTATTTTAGAGCTCAGATTATTGATAGTGTATTTAAGTCTGGCAATGGTCATATAGGTGGAGCTTTGTCATGTCTCGAAATTGTTTATAGTATTTATAAATATGGTATGCAAAATCCTTATAAAAATAGAAAAAAAAAGGATAGAGATAGGTTTATTCTTTCAAAGGGGCATGCTTGTTTGGCACAATACGTTGTGCTCTCTCATTTGGGCTTTTTCAAGAAACAGGAATTAAACTTTTTTAGATCCCACAGAGGAATTTTAGAGGGACATCCAGAAGTAAAAATTCCTGGTGTTGAAACAGTAACGGGCTCATTAGGTATTGGTGCCTCTTTTGCAACTGGTGTAGCTCTAGGCCTGAAAATGCAAAAATATAATTCTAAAGTTTATTGTATAATTAGTGATGGAGAGTGCCAAGAAGGAATAATTTGGGAAACAGCTATGTTTGCTGGCTTCAAAAAATTAAATAATCTTACTTTTTTTTTGGATTATAATAACTTACAGCAAGATGGAAAAATAACTGATGTAATGAATATTAATCCAATTGTTCAAAAATGGAAGTCTTTTAATTGGATTGTAAAAACTATAAATGGGCATAACTTAATGGAACTTAAGAAAGTTCTTAAAAATAGAAACAAATATAAAAAACCTCTTCTTATAGTTGCGAAAACCATTAAAGGAAAAGGCATATCATTTATGGAAAATTCATTAAAATGGCATGGAACAAAAGCACCCACTAAAGAAGAGTACTTAAAAGCATTGGGTGAATTAGGTTTTAACCGAAAACTAAATTATTAGTATGAAAGAAAATTTTTCAATGAGAACCCATTACGGTGTTTTAATGAAAAAATTTATGGTCAAAAATAAACGTATTGTTATTTTAGGTGCTGATACATTTGGAGGTACACATGTAAAATTTGCATCTGAAGAGTTTCCTCGTAGAAGTATTAATTTTGGTATATCAGAGCAAAATATGATGGCTGCTGCAGCTGGCTTAGCAAGTACAAACAAAATACCTATTGTAAATACATACGGAATGTTTGCATCTATGAGAGCTTTGGAAATGCTACGAACTGCAATTTGTTTGAATAATGCTAACGTTAAAATTGTTTCAAGTCATTGTGGATTAGATGTTGGTCAAGATGGACCAACACATCAAATTATTGAAGATATTTCGATATTAAGATCTATACCAAATTTAAAAATTTTAACACCCATGGATAAATATGAGCTTCATTCTCAACTTGACTGGATGATAAAATATAATGGTCCAGTATACCTTAGAACTATTAGAAGAAAACAAGGAGAGTTTTATAAAAAAAAAACTAACTTTAAAATTGGAGAATGGCCAATTATTAAAAAGGGTAAAAATGTTACAATAATTTGTTTACAAGTAACTTATCCTTATGTTGAACGTGCTGCATTTATTCTGAAAAATAAATATAATATTAGTGCTCAAATTATTCATGCGTCAAGTTTAAAGCCAGTTAATGAAAACTCTTTTTTAAAAAAAATAAGAGACACAAAACTTATAGTAACTGTGGAGGATCACAATATTTATGGTGGGTTAGGTTCTATAGTCTCTGAAATATTGAGCACAAAAATGCCTAAAAAATTAGTTAGAATTGGAGTTAAAGATAGATTTGGGAAATCAGGTGCTGCTGAAGAAATCTTTAAGTTGTATGGAATTTCAGAAAACAATATTGTCAAAACTATTTTAAAAAAAATCAAAAAATGAATACGGAAATTTTTTATCCAACTAAAATTATTTTTGGAAACAATTCATCAACTAATAGCAAAAGTTTTAAGAATTTATTTAAAAAAAATATTTTGATAGTTACAAATAATATATTAAAAAAAAACCATCTCAATAAAATTAGCAAATTACTTTTAAGAAAAAAAAATAAGGTCAAACGAATTTTTATTAAAGATAATGAGCCTATAGATACTCAAATTAATAATAATATAATAATTTATAAAAAATTTGATTATCTCCTAGCTCTTGGTGGTGGCAGTGTAATTGACTTTTCAAAAGCCTTATGTATAAAAATGAGCTTCCCAAAAAAAGATATTTGGGACTTTACAACTCACAAAACTTCAAAAAAAATTGAAATAAAAAAAAAACTCACGCCTATAATAGCAATTCCAACTACAGCAGGAACTGGATCAGAAGTTACACCTTTTTGTGTAATTGAGAATAAAAAATATGGGAAATCAACAATTAAATGTAAAAGTATAATTCCACACCAGGCTATAATTGACTCAGTTTTTCTCAAATCTTTACCAAGAAAAATAAGAGCCTATACAGTGATAGATGCTTTGGCACACTCCATAGAATCTTTTTTAAGTAAAAAAAAAGGTAAACATGAATTTGTTGAAATGTTTGCTTCACAAGCAATAATTTTAATAATTAAAAATATAAAAAAATATCTCACATCTAATAATACAGAAACTTTAAACCATGTTGCTAGAGCAAGCACATTAGCTGGTATGTCAATTAGTAGTGGAGGGACATGTGCGCCTCATGCTTTTGGACAGGCTTTAACGAACTTTGTTAAAGTACCTCATGGTTACTCAATTTATTTATTTTTATTTAAGATTTTAATCCTTACCGAAAAAAAACATTTAAAATATTTGTCCTCAAAAATTGGTTTTAATATTTTAACAGAAGCAAGAAAGATTAATAATCTTATAAAATTACCAAAAAAGATTCGTGTTAATAAAGATATTAAAAAAAAGATCATGAAAGAATTAATTGAGTTGAGAATACAATCGATTAGAAAATATCCAGCAAATATTGATTTAAAAAGAATTAATAAAATTTTAGATGAAGTTTTAATTCAGTGAAAAATGTATTTATTATATCAGACTTTGGTAGCAAAGTTGGTTTAGGACACTTTAAAAGATCTGAAATATTAACTAAAGAGATTAAAAGATACTTTAAAAAGGAAATAAATGTAAAAAATTTTTATTTTGGATCAAATAATCTTTTTAAAAAAAAACCAATAAAAATTGAAAATTTTAAAAAATTTATTAAAAAAAAAATAATCAAATTTAGACCAAATTGTCTTATCTTTAATATAAGTAGAGATTTTGAAAACATCATACTAAATGATATTTTAAGATTAAAAAAAAATTTTCCATTAGTTAAGTTTAATTCATTAGATGGTAATACAAAAAATATCAATGCTTATGATATTTTATGGATACCAAATATATTTCTTGAAAAAAAATATCAAAAAAAAAAGAAAATATTTTATGGCTGG
Source organism: uncultured Pelagibacteraceae bacterium (assembly GCA_902612325.1). Classification (GTDB taxonomy): domain Bacteria; phylum Pseudomonadota; class Alphaproteobacteria; order Pelagibacterales; family Pelagibacteraceae; genus Pelagibacter. The sequence goes on from CACMDB010000002.1 coordinate 220,508, forward strand.
GACAAAATTTTCATAGATAGATTTAATAAAAAAGAGATTAAAAGAGACAGAAGCACACTACTAATTTCAATAGGTGGGACTGATAAATTTAGATTAACCAAAAAATTACCAATCATTCTTCAAGACAAAAAATTTTCTAATTTAAAATTTTTGTGGGTAAGAGGTCCATTTTCAAAAAAACCTACTTTTAAAAAAAAAAACAGTATTAAGATTATTGAGAAAAAATTGACATTACATAAAGTGTATATGAGATCTAGTTTCGCTATTGTGTTATTTGGGGTTTCGTTTTTTGAGACAGTACATTACGGAATACCTCAAGTTATTCACTTTCCTAAACAAAAAAAGGAGAGAGATGAATTGCTAAATAAACTTAAAAAGAAAAAATTTCTGGTTTCAAACACTTTATTTCAATTAAAAAAAAATTTAATTACCTTAATTGAAAATAGAAGAAAATTTCAAAAAATAGCAAAAAAAAATAGTAAATTACTTAATTTTAGAAATAGAAAAAAAATTTTAAATAATTTTATTAAATAAATTTAAAAGATATGAATAAATTAATTCGTTTGTTAAATACAAAGTTTATTTTTTCCAAAATACCTAAAAAAGAAACTGTTATTTTAGATGAAAAAACCGCAAAATATTACAATCATATTTTAAAAAGAAAAAATTACTTTTTGTTACATACAAGATGGGAAATAATTTATTTTAAGCCATTTTTATTAAGCTTTGCGGTATGGATAAAAAATAAAGAATACACTTTATTACAGGCATATATAGTTACTATAATAAATATCATAAATCCTAAAAATTTAATTACGTTTACAGATTATGATATATTTTTTTGGAATTTAAAAAGTATCTTTAAAAATAAAAAATTAATAATTGTACAGCACACTCACAGAACGAAAAAATTTATAAATTCACTTTTAAAAAAAAATGTGAATAAAAAGATAAAAATAGATTTTTTTTGTACTTGGGGAGATTATTTAGGAAAAGCACTTTCTAAAAAAATTGATGCAAAATTTATAATTACGGGGTCTTTAAGAAATAATAAGATGCTTACTAACAAAGTAGTTGAAAAAAAATGTATTGTTTTTATTTCAAAATATAGAGGAAATATTCAAACTCAAAAAAAACAAAAAAAAGATCTTTCAACTTTATTACCAATATTAAAAGAATTTTGCGAAAAAAAAAAATTATCTTTAAAAATTTTGTCAACAAAAATTTATCCCGAGTCAATTAAAGAAAAAAAATGGTATTCAGATAATTTTGGCTTAGGAAATTTTAAATTT
>CACMDB010000003.1 GCA_902612325.1 uncultured Pelagibacteraceae bacterium
TTAGATGCGGTTGTTGGTATTGGTACACTTTATTCAGATATCTCAAGTGTTTTAGATGGAAATAAATTAACTGGAAATAGAAATGGTAAACAAATTTATGGAACTTTAAAATTGAAAGAGGAAATTAAAAAAGATGAGCTTACCTTAATTCCTGCTGCTCAAATTGATTTAGGTTACACACTGTTAAGTAGCTATTCTGAAAGTGGAAAAACTGCAATGAGATTTGATAAACAAAGTATCCAATCAAGAAATTTAAGATTATCCATCGCCTCTGTTGAAGAATTAAATAATAAAAAATATAAAATGAAAAGACATGGTAAGATTGAATATCAAGCTAATTTACATCGATCATCTAACATCAAGTATTCCTACATTAGTGATAGCTCAACTAAATATGATACCGAATTAAATTCTGGAGCATTACATAATATTAATGGTGAATTAGGTGTTGATATTATTTATGATGACAACTTTAGTTTATTTTTTATCGTTGAACACAATTATAAACATAGAGTTGGTTATACGAATAAAATTCATCTAGCTATTGGTTATCTACCGCAAAAGAATACTAATTTTGCTTTTAAAATTGAAGGAGATGACATTTTAAAATCAAAATATATTTATACTAAAAATGTTAATGGTTTGGATATTGATTTTTATTTATTAAACAATAATGCAATAAGGCCTGAAACTTTTGATGAAATTGCTTTGAATTTAAGAAAAGTTTTTTAAAAATATTATTTTAAAAGCTCTTGAAGTTTATTTTCTTTCTCTAAGGCTCTAACCTCATCATAACCACCAATGTGTTGGTCACCAAAAAATATTTGAGGAATAGTTCTTCTACCATTTGCTTTTTGAATCATTTCATCTTTTGCCCCGTCAACTTTGGCAACATCAATTTCTTCATAAGTTGCATTGTTTCTTGTGAGTAATCTTTTGGCAGCTTCACAATAATTACACATTGGACCTGTATAAATTGTAATTTTTTTCATAAGTTATAGATAATCACCTTTTTTTATTTTACTAGTAATTTGTTTTCTTGAATATTCAAATTTTTTTCTGTGTTTGATACTTTTTTGATGAACTCTTTTTCTCCACAATCTAAATGAGGATGGTTTGAGAGATTTTCTCATTATCTTAATAACATCCGATTCTCGGTAGCCAGTTTTTTTTTCGATATCTTCAAAGGTGATCCTATCAGCCCAGGCTGCCCAGATGACCCAATCTGGATCTTCATGATTTGGCTCTGGATTTTTGACGCGGGTAACTGGCCTGTGACCTTTTTTTTTCATAAATCCTTTATATTTGAAAAAAATCAATAATGCATTTTTTTTAGGATCTGTTATATTGTGATTTGATAGTCCTACTTAGCCATCTTTAGCTCCCGGTTTTTTAGGACTATCTTTTTTTTTATGCTCCCCCTAGATTTTATCCTTTTTTTACAGATCATAATTTTTCTATTCATCACACCGGGTACCCCTCGGATAGTAATTATTTCTTATTCAATGAATTATGGTGTTAAAAATTGTATTTGGACAGCTCTGGGTGATGTTTCAGCGAATTTATTTCAAGCAACCTTAGTAATTTTTGTTATAGGAACTTTTTTGTCGGATAATCCAAACTTTTTAAACTTTTTTAAGTGGGTTGGAGTTATTTATTTAATGTATTTAGCTTATGATGTGTACAAATCTTCACCAAAAGATGTAAATTCAAAAATAATTAGCACCAAAAGTGTTTTTTCTTTTTATAAAGATGGTTTTTTTGGTTGCAGGAACAAGTCCTAAGGCTTGGTTGTTCTTTCCTTTAATATTTCCTCAGTTTATTGACTTTAGTACCAATTATATTGTTCAATTCTTTATTTTAATAACAACTTATGTTGTTTTAGATTTTATTTCTTTGATTGGTTATGCTTTGTTAGCACAAAAACTAATTACATGGATCAAAGCAAATCCAAAAACAATTAATACAATCTCAGCGAGTGTTTTAGTGATCATTGCTTTAATTATTGTTGTTACACAACAATATTAAACATATCCAAAGTTGTTTTGCCTCTTGCAATAAAACAAAATTATTTATTTAATTAAGAATTAATTAATTAATAACAGAAGGAAATAAAATGAAAATAAACAAGATAATCTTGAGTTTTATTTCTGCAGTAGCAATTTTACTTTCAACTTCAGTTGTCTCATTGGCAAAAGTAGTTGGTGATAAAATTGTTTTAGGTGCTGCTATTTCATTAACTGGAAAATATTCATCTAATGGTGTTCATACACAAAACGGCTATAACATGGCTGTTGACAGAATTAATAGCATGGGTGGTGTTAAAGTTGGTGGAAAAACTTATAAGTTTGAAATTATTTATTACGATGATGAATCAAACCCAAAAAGAGCGGCTCAATTAGCAGAAAGATTAATCTCACAAGATGGTGTTGAGTTTATGCTTGGGCCTTATAGTTCAGGTTTAACAAAAGCAATTGCACCTGTTACAGAAAAATATGGTGTACCAATGGTGGAAGCAAATGGTGCGTCTAGATCTTTGTTTACTAAAGGTTACAAATATCTATTTGCAGTTTTAGCTCCAGCTAATTTATATCTTGATGTAGCTATTAGAACAGCAGTTGAGTTAAATGGTGGAAAAGGTGTAAGAATTGCACAAGCATTTGAACAAGATGCTTTTTCACAAGACGTAAGATTAGGGATTTTAGATGCAGCAAAAGAAACTGGATCTGAGATTATAATCGACGATAAGCTACCAAAAGAGCTTAACGATATGGCTGCAACATTAGTTAAAGTAAAACAAATGAAGCCAGATGTTCTTGTGGTATCAGGACACACAAAAGGTGCATTAACTGCAATTAGACAAATTGCTGAAATGAAAGTTGATGTTCCAATGTTAGCAATGACACATTGTGATGCTGCGAAATTATCAAAACAACATGGTAAAAATTCTCAGTATGCATTATGTGCTTCTCAATGGCATAAAACACTAACTTATAAAGATAACTTCTTTAAAGATGGTATGACGTATGCGGCAGATTTCCAAAAAGAGTTTGGATATGATCCGCCATATCAATCAGCAGAGTCATCTGCAGCATTGTTAGTGTTCAAAGATGCTTTTGAAAGAGCGAATTCTTTCGATCAAAAGAAAGTAAGAGATGCTCTTGCAGCTACGAACATGCAAACATTCTATGGAAATATTAAGTTCGCACCAGGTGGTCAAAATGTTGACAAGCCGATGGTACTTTTCCAAGTAATGTGTGATGGCGCTGGGAAATGTGAAAACAAAGTTGTAGCTCCACTAAAGTGGGCTTCAGCTAAATTGATTCACCCAATTCCTAAGTGGTCTGACAGATAATAACAAATCTTTAAATACCCCCTAAATTCTAGGGGGTATTTTTTTTAGAGGCAAATTATGGATTTCATGGTTTTTCAGTATCCGATGATAACTGTTCAAGCTTGCTTGGATGGGATACTACTTGGAATTTTATTTGCGCTAATTGCTTATGGCATGGCTCTGCAATGGGGAGTGATGAATATCATCAACATTGCACAAGGTGATTTAGTAATTCTTGGTGGATACATTGCATACTTTATGTATCTTTATGGAATTCATCCAGCCTGGGGAGTAATAGTTTCACCGATTATAATGTATTTTGTTGGTGTTGGAATTTATAAATTAGTAATTAATAAAGTGGTTGATAGAGACTTGTTTATCTCAATTCTTGCTACATTCGGTATAAGTATTCTTTTTATGCAGCTAATGAACTTTGCATTTGGTGCAGATGTTGTCTTAGCAAATTCAGGTTATGGCACAACATTTTTATTTGATAGTGCAGTAGTTTTACCAAACTCAAAAATATTTTCGGCATTCGTTAGTATTGTTTTTGCTATTGGTTTAGTGATTTATATGAAAAAATCAAAACTTGGTCGAGCGATTAGAGCAACAGCTCAAAACGCAAGAGCTGCAAAGATTTTAGGTGTAGATACAGAAAAAGTTTATGCAGCAACATTTGGATTAAATGCTGCTCTTTGTGGTGTTGCAGGAGCACTAATTTCAATAACTTTTACGATTCATCCTTATATGGGATTACCATATACAATTAGATCATTCATGATTGTTATTGTTGCTGGACTTGGCAATTTACCTGGTGTTGCAATGTCTGGAATGGGTCTTGGTGTATTTGAAGAGTTTGCAGATTACATACTGGGTACAGAATTTAGAATAGGTTCAGTATTTTTATTATTAGTTTTAATTCTTGTTTATAGAAGATTTAAACTTTCAAGAAAAAGAGAGTATTTAAAATAATGAACAAAAATGTCTTATTATATGCTGCAATTTTAATATTTGGACTTGCTGCACCTTTTGTATTTCCAGCATTTAAAGTTCAATTATCTATTTTGTGTGTATTGATTGTTTTAGCCACCACTTGGAATATCCAGGGTGGGGAAATGGGATACAATACATTTGGGAATATTTTATTCTATGGTTTAGGAATGTACTTATGTGCTTCAGTGCAAGTTGGTATGTTCTTTCCTTTGGCAGAGTGGACAGAAAGTGGAGGAGAAAAAACTTTTGTACATACGCCCACACAATTCTTTCAAGGAATGGCAGCTGGACTTGTAGTTGCTGCCGTTGTTCCAACTATTGTTGCCGGATTAATTGGTTATGCCATCCTAGGACTTAGAGGACATTACTTTGCAATTTGTACTTTAGGTTTAGGAGTTGCCGCAGGAGAAATTTCTGGTGGCATAGAGATTATTGGAGCAGGACAAGGTTTTACCACACCTCCTTTTCCAAATGTTGGTGGATTAGAGGCAAGAGGAGAGTTTTTTTACTTTTTAAGTTTCGGTGCACTAGTACTTACGTTCATTGCAGTGAGAGCGATTTACTCAACAAGATTTAGATTAATTCTTAATGCGATCAGGGATAATGAAGACAAAGCTGAGGCGATGGGAATTGAAACGATGAAATATAAAATAATTGGTTGGATGGTATCAGCATTTTTCTGCGGTTTAGCAGGTGGTATTATGGGTGGACTTGTTGGCTACATAGACTCTACCGACGTTGCATTTGATGGAAGAGAGATGGGAGTATTTATGGTTTTGATGGCAATCCTTGGTGGTAAGGGAACTTTATGGGGTCCTGTGATTGGCGCTACTGTATTTCATATTTTTAAAGAAGGATTTTGGACATTCTTTTTAGGGTGGCAGTATGTTGCTTTAGGAGTTTTGATCGTTGTCATTGTTATTTATTTCCCAGAGGGAATTATGGGATGGTTGAGAGAAAAATATCCTGAACGATTTGGTGAAGTTGTAGATGAGGCAGATCGAAAAGCACAGGTAGAACTGAAATGAGTATTTTAGAAGTAAATAATGTAAGCAAATCTTTTGGTGGTGTTAAGGCTAATGTTGACATTTCAATGTCAGTAGAAAAGGGAAAAATATTTGGACTAATTGGTCCAAACGGTTCAGGAAAAACAACTTTATTTAACTCCATTGTTGGTACTTATCCAATAGACCAAGGTTCAATAAAATTTAATGGAAAAGAAGTATCTGAATTACCAGTTCCTGTAATTGCTAAACTTGGTTTATTAAGAACTTTTCAACAAACAAGAATTTATGGAAAATTAAATTGTGTAGATAATATGTTAATCAGTCACAAAGGTAGTGATGAAAGTATATTAAAAATATTTTCAAAAATTCCTCAAGATTTAACCGAGAAAGCAGAAAATCTTTTAAATTTTGTAGGACTTTATCAAAAAAGAAAATTAAGAGCTGGCGACTTATCTTTTGGTCAGCAAAAATTACTTGAGTTAGCAATGGCTTTAATGAATGAACCAGAAATGCTTTTATTAGATGAACCAACCGCTGGTATAAACCCGACTTTAATCAATGGAATAATAGACAGACTAATTAAAGTAAACCAAGATTTTGGAATAACTCTTTTAGTTATTGAACATAATATGAGGGTTATTATGCAATTAGCAGAAAGTATTTATTGTTTAGCGCACGGCAAAATGCTGGCTAATGGAACACCGGATGAGATTAAAAATGATAAAAGAGTAATCGATGCATACCTGGGGGCACAATAATGTCTAATCAATATGAAGTATTAGGAAAGGCTCCTCAAGCAGATGATTTAAAAAAACTTTCACCTAATGATGTTCATCTTACGATTAAAAATATGAATGCTGGTTATGGGAAAATGGAAATTTTACATAATTTTGATCTTTATGTTAGTAAGGCTCAATCACTTTGTTTAATAGGCCCAAATGGTGCTGGTAAATCAACTATTCTTCATTCAATTTATGGATTTACCAATATTTTTTCTGGAAAAATAGAAATTGATGGAAAAGAAATAACCAATTTATCACCAGCTGAAAAATTAAAATCAGTTGGTATTGCATATATTTTACAAGATAATTCTGTGTTCCCTGATATGACCGTTGAGGAAAACCTTTTAATGGGCGGATTTATCAAAGATAAAACAGAGGAATCATTTCAAGAAGCTGAAAGAATTCTTGAGAAGTATGAAAGATTAAGAAATAGAAGAAATCAACCTGCAAAAGTTTTGTCTGGTGGTGAGAGAAGGTTATTGGAAATTTCAAGAGCGCTTGTTATGAAACCATCAGTTTTATTAGTTGATGAACCTTCGATTGGCTTAGAGCCAAGATATATTGAAATGGTATTTGAAATTTTAAGAGACCTTCAGCAAAATGAAAAAAAAACAATTATCCTTGTTGAGCAAAATGCAAAGAAAGGCTTAGAGTTTGCTGACATTGGTTATGTTTTAGTATCAGGACAAACTGCAATAGCAGGTAAAGGAGATGAACTTTTAAATAATCCTGATGTGGGACGCCTATTCCTAGGCGGTTAATGATTGACTCAAAATATTTTTTGAAAGGTTTCGCATCTATCAAAGGTGTTGGCAGTCCAGCTATAGCCTTAGGAGCTAGCTTTATAGCAATTGGAGCTTTATTAAAAAATATTGGTTTTACAATTCAAGAAAGTCTTTTTTCAACTTTTTTAACTTACGCATTACCTGGTTCATTGGTGATGGCAGAGTCACTAATAATTGGATCATCATTAATAAATATCTTCATTGCTGTTTGGTTAGTAAATGCAAGATTGTATCCAATGACTGTTTCCTTAATGCCTTTGTTGATGCACCATAAACAACCTAAATGGAAATATTATTTATCATGTCACTTCATTGCCGTCTCATCGTGGCTAATAATGAAAGATAATTATGAACCAATTAAAAAAGAAGCAAGGATAGATTTTTGGATTGGTATTGGTACAGCAACCTGGTCGGTAGCAATTTTCTCTACATTTATCGGCTATATTGCATCAGACTTTTTAAATAGAGATATGTTAATTGGGTTAGCAATAATTAATCCAATTTATTTCACTTGTATGATGGTGGGGGCGATGAAAACTATTAAAATTAGTTTATCAATCATCCTGGGTGCAATTTTAGGTCCGGCTTTTTATTTTATCTCTCCAGAGTGGTGTATTTTATTTGGTGGTTTTGTGGCTGGAACAATTGCATTTTTTATTGGAGAAATTAATGACAGGTAATATTTTTTTAGTAATCTTAATTACTTCATTAGCGACATTTTTGTCTAGATTTTTAGGTGTTGTAAGTTCAGAAAATATTAAAGAAACTTCCAAAATATTTAGATGGTTTAATTGCTTGGCATACTCGACGTTAGCAGCATTAATAGCTAGGATTGTAATTTTTCCATCAGGATTATTATCTGAGATAGATTACTTAGTAAGACTTATTGTAATAATTTTATCAATTGGGCTTTTTTTTATCACTAAAAAAAATTTAGTTTACCCAACAATTTTCTCTGCTATCATACTTACACTTTTTAGCAGTTATTTATGATTGAAAAAATTGACGGATTTGAAATTTATGAAAATAAGCAATCTCAAAGAATAATTAACATAGATATAGGAGATGAAATTTTAAATAAACTTATCTTTCCTTTTAATAAATTTGATATTACTGCATTAGAATATAAACCCTTTACCAGATTTACTATCGCAAAAAGTTTAGATGATTTAAGTAATAATAAATTATCTAAATTTATTAATAAAATTATTAGAGATCGAAATACAGGTTGTTTTATTATTAAACCTAAAAATTTAATTTCTAAAATTGATGATAGTTTTTTAGTAAAGCTTTCAACTGCTGTTGCGCATCTTATTGGGAACCCTAATCATGATGCAATGGCTGGTAAATACTATGCAAGATTTCATGTTAAGCATGAGGATAAAAGTGACTCTTATTTAAGAAAGGCTTATAAAAATATGGATCTACATACTGATGGAACCTATGTAAAAGAAAAAACTGATTGGTTGTTAATGTCAAAAATAGAGGAAAAAAATGTTGAGGGTGGAGAAACTGCCATGCTTCATCTAGATGACTGGGAACATTGTGATGAATTATTTAATGATCCTGTTGGAAAAGAAGATTTTCTTTGGGGCTCTCCTAAAAGTAAAAATATTGATTATAAAGTTGAACATCCAGTATTTTCATCTGATAAAGATGGAAGAGCTCAAATTTCGTATATTGATCAATTTCCTGAACCTAAAAATATGAAACAAGGTACTTTTTTACAAAAATTATCTGATAGTTTAGAGGAAAGTAATAAGAAGATCATAACTAAACTTCCAGTGGGATCATCTGTAGTAGCAAATAATTATTTTTGGCTTCATGGCAGAAAAGCCTTTAAAGAACATAAAGATTTAAGTAGAGAGTTGTTGCGAATTAGAGGTTCTTTTTTTATTAATTAATATAAATTAATCACTATAAGATATTTATGAAATTAGGTTTTATAGGAACTGGAAAAATAACTTCATCAGTTATATCTGGAATATGTTCATCAAAAATTAATTATAAAAAGATATTTATTTCATCACGAAATAGTCTTATTGCAAAAGGATTAAAAAAAAAGTTTAAAAAAATATTTATTGAAAAGGATAATCAAAAAATTGTTGATAATTGTGATTGGATTTTTTTGGCAGTCACACCAACTGTTGGTGAAAAAATTATTAAAAATTTAAAATTTAGATCTAGTCAAACAATAATAAGTTTTATCTCAACTATAAATCTTTCAGAACTTCGAAAAATGATAAAAGTAAAAGCTGACTTAGTAAGGGCCATTCCACTTCCACCAATTTCTCTTAAAAAAGGACCAGTACCTATCTGCCCACCAAATAGAAAGGTTAAAAATTTTTTTAATAAAATTGGATCTACTATTGAAATTAAAAATGAAAAATTATCAATTAATTTCTGGTCAACGTCAGGGATGATGGCATCTTATTATGAAATATTAAATGTGATGAGTACTTGGTTGATAAAAAAAGGTATTAAAAGATCTGATGCACAGAAATATATAACAACTTTATTTTTAGCCTTATCTGAAGATGCAGTTGTAAATTCAAAAAAAGATTTAAGACATTTAGTCAAAGAGTCTCAAACTCCGAAAGGTTTAAACGAACAAGGTTTAAGAGAAATGAGTAAAAGAGGGGCTTATAAATCTGTAGTAAATGCACTAAATAAAATTTACAAAAGACTTAACAAATAATTGATGTCAGAAAATATTTTAGAAATAAACAATCTATCAAAATATTTTGGTGGATTAGCAGCGGTATCAGATTGTTCACTCAAAGTTAAGAAGGGAACTATAACTGGAATAATTGGTCCAAATGGATCGGGAAAAACTACTTTATTTAATTTGATTGCTGGAAATCTAAAATGTTCAGCTGGTAGTGTCATGTTTAACAACGAAAATATAACTGATGTACCGGCATATGAATTATTTTCAAAAGGTTTACTTAGAACCTTTCAAATTGCACATGAATTTACAAATCTATCAGTTTTAGAAAATTTAATGATGGTTCCTGGTAATCAGTCAGGTGAACAATTGATAAATGCTATATTTAAACCTTCATTAATCATGAAAGAAGAAAATATTATTAAGCAAAAAGCCATTGAAGTTACAGAGTTTTTAAATTTAGGGCATTTAAGAAATGAGCTAGCAGGAAATTTATCTGGTGGTCAAAAAAAATTATTGGAGCTTGGTCGAACAATGATGGTAGATGCAAAGTTAGTTCTATTAGATGAAGTGGGTGCAGGTGTGAATAGAACACTACTGAAAGACCTTGGTACAGCGATTGAAAAACTAAATAAAGAAAAGGGATATACATTTTGTATGATTGAACATGACATGGATTTCATAGGAAGACTATGTGATCCTGTGATTGTGATGGCTGAAGGATCAGTATTATTCGAAGGTTCAGTGGAAGATGCGAAAAAAGACGAAAAAGTAATTGAAAGTTATTTAGGCAGGGGATCAAAAATTAAGGATAATTGATAATGGCATTTTTTGAGGGAAATAAGATGACTGGTGGATATGGAAATGGTCCAGACATTATTAATTCGTGTTCAGTGAATGTCGACAAAGGAGAAATTGTTTCAATCTTAGGTCCTAATGGTGCGGGAAAATCGACTGCAATGAAAGCAATGTTAGGTTTATTAAATTTAAAATCTGGCTCAGTAATAATTGATGGTAAAGATATTACACAATTGTCTCCACAAGATAGAGTTAAGTCAGGAATTTCATTCGTTCCTCAAACAAAAAATGTTTTTGCAGGAATGACTGTTGAGGAAAATTTAGAAATGGGAGCCTTCTTAATTGATGAGAGTTATAATTCAGTAATCAATGAGATCTATGAGTTGTTTCCAATATTAAGTGAAAAAAGAAATCAATTAGTTGGTGAATTATCAGGAGGGCAAAGACAACAAGTTGCACTTGGAAGGGCACTTATGATTAAGCCATCAGTTTTAATGTTAGATGAACCAACTGCAGGAGTTTCACCAATTGTAATGGATGAATTGTTTGATCACATTGTAAAAGTTAAACGTACAAATGTTGCAATACTTATGGTGGAACAAAATGCCAAACAAGCACTAAGTATTTCAGACAGAGGTTATGTGTTAGTCACAGGAGAAAATCGTTATTCAGGATCAGGAAAAGAATTATTAAATGATCCAAGAGTAAGGAGTTCATTTTTAGGCGGTTGATATGGATTATATAAACGCGATTGTACTTTTATTAAATTATATTTTTGTACCAGCATTAGCCTATGGATCTCAATTAGCTTTGGGTGCAATTTTTGTAACATTGATATATGGGATCTTAAGGTTCGCAAACTTTGCTACAGGAGATATGATGTCTTTTGGAACCATGGTTACAATTTTGTTTACATGGTATTTTCAATCTTTAGGAATAAGCTTAGGCATTTTACCAACTGCTCTCATCGCAATTCCTTTTGCTATTATATTTATGGTTGGTTATATGCTTTTGATAGATAAATTTGTTTTTAAATATTACAGAGTTAGTAAAAGCCCCCCTGTTCAATTAGCAATGGTGAGTATTGGAGTAATGTTCGTTACCCAAGCCGTTGTTCGAATAATCATTGGTCCCTCTGATAGAAGATTTTTTGATGGTGAAAAATTTTTAATTAAAGCTGGTGAGTTTAAAGAAATGACTGGTCTTAATGAAGGCCTTGCAATCAAATCAACCCAAGTAATTACAATAGTTGTAACATTAATTTTAGTTTCAGCTCTTTTTTGGTTTTTAAATAAAACAAAAACAGGAAAAAGTATGAGAGCTTATTCTGATAATGAAGATCTTGCATTGTTGTCTGGAATAGATCCAAAAAAGATTGTTATGATTACATGGATAATAGCGGGAGTTTTAGCTACAATTGGTGGAGCATTATATGGTTTAGATAAAAGTTTTAAACCATTTACTTATTTCAATAATATGCTTCCAATTTTTGCTGCAGCTATTGTTGGGGGTATAGGAAATCCTTTTGGTGCATTTTTGGGTGGATATGTAATTGCGTTTTCTGAAATTCTTTTAACTTATGCGTATAAAAAATTTTTCATGTATCTATTACCAGAAAGTTTAGAGCCAAATACTTTAGTACAATTACTATCAACAGATTATAAATTTGCAGTATCATTTTCAATTCTAGTCATTGTGCTGCTTTACCGACCATCTGGAATTTTCAAAGGAAAAATATTATGAAAAAAAATTTAAATGTAATTGCAGCTTATACAATAATGATGGGATTAATTATTCTCGTTGGAATTTTTCAATCTTGGAATATTGCTTTATCAATTTTTAATCTTTGTTTGATTTCAGCTGTCATGACAATGGGTGCTAATATTCAATGGGGTTATGCTGGTCTTATTAACTTTGGCATAATGGGCTATACTGCTCTAGGTGGTTTAGCAGCAGTTTTAATCTCAGTTGATCCAGTTCAAGAAGCATGGAGCGCAGGCGGATCTAATATTTTATTAAGTCTTTTACTAATAATAGGGATGGTATTGGCTGTTAGATACGTATTAAAAAAATATGAAAAATCAAAAGTTAGAAACTATATTATTGCAACTATTATAATTGCAGGAATAATAATCATTAGATTTGTATCTGAACCTGGGATTGAGGCTATAGAGGAAGTAGATCCTGCTAAAACAGGATTTCTTGGTGGATTTGGTCTGCCGATTATTTTTTCTTGGATCGTTGGCGCTCTGTTTGCAGGTGGGTTAGCATTTGTAATTGGTAAAGTTGCTTTAGGTTTAAGGGCAGATTATTTGGCGATAGCCACTTTATTAATATCAGAAATCGTTATAGCAATAATTAAACACGAAGATTGGCTCACCAGAGGTGTTAAAAATGTTATTGGATTGAAGCGCCCTGCACCTTATGAGGTTAATTTACAGCAAACAGATTGGTTTATAAATTTAGTTGAAAAATTTAACCTAAGTAAATTGAATTTAATAACAGATTTAACCGAGAGACAAGCTGCTTTAAATCAATTTGTCATTGAAGGATCATCAATTTTTGTAAAACTTTGTTATTCAGGTTTGTTTTTGATTGTTGTTATCACTCTATTAATTCTAACTCAAAAAGCTCTTTATTCTCCGTGGGGTAGAATGATGAGAGCAATAAGAGATAATGAAGAAGCAGCGAATGCAATGGGTAAAAATGTGGTGAAACAACATTTACTAATTTTTGTTTTAGGTTCTGCTATAGTGGGAATTGCTGGTGCTATGTTAGTAACCCAAGATGGATTATTTACACCAGGTAGCTACAGACCTATGCGATATACTTTTTTAATTTGGGTGATGGTCATTGTAGGTGGCAGCGGTAATAATTTTGGTGCAATTCTAGGAGGCTTTGTGGTTTGGTTTTTATGGATTGAGTCAGCGCCCATTGGGTTATATTTAGTTAATTTAACAACAGCTGGTTTAGCTGACACTCACTTTTTAAAAGTTCATTTAATTGAAAGTGTCCCATATTTTAGATTTTTGATGATGGGAATAGGCCTGTTATTGATAATGAGATATAGACCAAAAGGTATACTTCCAGAAAAAATAGAAATAAAATAAGAAAGATGAAATATATAATTTTAGGTGCAGCTTTTGCTTGGGCTTTATATATGGCTGATAAATATTTATTTTTTTAAAAAAAACCCCTAACATAAAAATGTCAGGGGTTTTAATTTTAAGATAAATTATCTTTGTTTTTTAGTTTTGAATTTTCCGCCTTTAACTTCTTGTTCTAGGAAAGAACCTTCAGCTTCACCGACGCTAGTAAAAGTAACACCTGTTGCACCTTCGTAGTCAACTTTTTTACCTTTAGCTAATAAATCTAAACCTTTTTTAAGTTCACCTGGATAAATTTTTGTTCCAGGGCCATTAGCAACATCCATTACATTTTTTGCAATTGACGCTCTGTCAGCTGAATTACCTGCTTGCATTGCTAAAACAATTAAAGCAGCTGCATCATATGACTCACCAGTGTATGGACCGGAACTATCAATACCAGCAGCTTTTGCTACACCAGCAAAAACACCAGCACCTTTTCCAGTTGATCCGGGCATTGAACCAAAAGATTTTCTTAAATCTTTTCCAAATGCATCAACTAATGATTGACCGATCATACCATCTGACAGAATAAATCTATCAAATGCACCAGAGTCTAAAGAAGCTTGAATAATACCTTTTCCACCTTGGTCAAGATATCCAATAACAGCTACTGCATCACCACCTGCTGAAGCTAGTGTTGCAACCTCAGAAGAATAATCTGCTTTTCCATCTTCATGAGCATTTACTGTAGTTACTTTTATTCCGTGAGCTTCTACTGCTGCTTTATAAACATCAGCTAAACCTTTACCATAATCGTTGTTTGTATAAGTAATAGCTACGCTTTTTACTTTTCTATCCTTAGTAATATCTGCAAGAATTTGTCCACCTCTAGCATCTGATGGAGCAGTTCTAAAGAAATACCCTTTATCATCTAAAGTTGTTAATCCTGGAGATGTTGCAGAAGGTGAAATCATTACTACACCATTTGGTACAGCAACATTTGATGCAATAGCACCTGTTACACCTGAACAATCAGCACCCATGATTGCAGCTACACCTTGTGCAATAACACCCTCAGCAGCCGCTGTTGCCGCTGCTGAATCAACACAAGTTGAGTCTGCTCTTACTACTGAAATTTTTTCTCCACCTAATAGTGAACCTGAGTCAGATGCTTCTTTAAAAGCAAGCTCTGCAGATGCAGCCATAGCAGGTGTAAGAGATTCTATAGGACCAGTGAATCCTAAAATTATTCCCATTTTTACCTCTGCAAAAACATTTGTTGTAAAACTTGATACAAATATAAACGCAGCAATAATTAATTTTCTCATTATATTCCTCTATTTGTTAACAATTTATAAAGACTAAATTAAATCTTATTTAAATAGATTTTCAACCGCCAAATTATCTTATTTTATAATGTCTTTATTTAAACTAGACTAATAAACAAAGATTTTTAAGGATTTTAATGAAGTCTAATAAAATTCAACCACAATTTATCCAGAAATATAATCCCAGAATAGGATTAATTGCTTTAGCTACTGATTTTATAATTGAAAAAGATTTTATCAAAATAATTAAAGATAAAGATATAGATTTTTTCGTAAATAGAATTGAATGTTACAATCCATTATCAAAAGAAAATTTAATTAAAATGTCTGAAAAAGTTACAGATGTTACTAAAAATATTTTACCAGATGAAAATATAGATTGCGTTGTTTACGGATGTACTTCTGGAACTATAGCTGTGGGATATGATACTATAGAGAGAAAAGTTAAAGAGGCGAAACCAGAAGCAAAAATTACAACACCAAGCACTGCAGCTATTAAAGCATTAAAAAAGTTAAATATAAAAAAACTCGCAATATTTACTCCTTATAGTAAAAAATTAAATGATGAGATTATAGATTATTTTTCAAGTCAAGGTTTTGATATTGTTGCTAATACTTATCTAGATATCGCAGCTGACCATGATATCGGAAAAGTAGATCAAAATTTTTTATTGAAAACTTTATCGCAAATAGAAATTAAAAATGCTGATGCCTTATTTATTTCGTGTACAGCTTTACCAGTTTTAAATATAATCGAAAGATTAGAGAAAAGATTAGGTAAACCTGTCATTACAAGTAATCAATCATTAATTTGGGATACTTTAGAAAGTATTGGAATGAATAAAGATATTCAAGGCTTTGGAAAATTATTTAGTTTAGATCAATGAGTCTTTTTACAAAAGAAGAATATAACAATAGATTAAAAAAAGTTCAAAAAATGATGCAAGATAAAGGCATCGAATTATTAATTTCTCACGATACAAATAACATAAATTACTTAACAGGTTATGATGCTTGGTCTTTTTATTATGCTCAATGTGCAATAGTTCATGTCAATGCTGATGAACCCTTATGTTTTGTTAGAGATCAAGATGCCGGGGGAGCTTATCTAAAAACATATTTAAAGAAGGAGAATATAATCGTATATGATGAGCACTACATTCATACTTGGCCTAAGCATCCTTATGATTATTTAGTAGAGATAATTAAGAATAAAAAATGGGATAAGCTTTCTATTGGTTTAGAGATGGATGCTCATTATTTTACGGCATTCTGTTATCAGAAAATTAGAGATGGTTTACCCGATGCCAAGTTTAAAGACTCTGAAAGATTAGTTAATTGGGCTCGTTTGGTAAAATCAAATACTGAAATAAATTTTATGAAATCTGCTGCAAAAATTTCAGAGGTTGGAATGAAAAAAGCTTACGAAGTAATAAGTCCTGGGGTTAGACAATGTGATGCTGTTGGCGAAATTCAAAAAGCTTTGTTTTATGGAACCCCTGAATTTGGCGGAGAATACGCCAGTATTGCAACATTGCTTCCTACCGGAAAAGGAACATCTGCCTCACATCTAACCGCAACACAAGATAAATTTATTGATGGTGAGGCTACAATTGTTGAACTTTCCGGAGTGTATAAGCGTTATCATGCACCGATGGCCAGAACTATTTTGCTTGGAAAACCTGATCAACTTAAAATTGATACGATGAAAAAAACAATTGAGGCGCTTCAAGCTGGAATTGATGCAACGAAACCTGGAAATACTGTAGATCACGTTGCTCAAGCATTTTGGAAAATATTAGATAAATATGGAATAGAAAAAAAATCTAGGACTGGTTATTCGATTGGAATTGGTTATCCACCAGATTGGGGAGAACATACATTAAATATTTATAAAGGTGACATGACAATTTTGGAACCTAATATTTGTTTTCACATGATAGCGGTTATGCAATTTGGTGAATGGGGTGTTGAAGCATCAGAAGCAATAAGAGTTACAGATCAAGGAGCAGAATTATTTTGTAATATGTCTAAAGAACTTCACGTTAAAAGCTAGTTATTAAAGGTTGAAATTTATTCTTACAAATGTTTAAAAGTTGATTAAAATTATGGCTCTTAAAAAAGATTTCGTTAAATTCGACAAAGTAGATAAAAGCTATGACGGCAAAGTTTTAGTCGTTAAGGATCTTCAATTAGATATAGAAGAAGGTGAGTTTGTAACTATGTTAGGACCCTCTGGTTCTGGAAAAACAACTTGCTTAATGATGTTGGCAGGATTTGAAACACCAACAAATGGTGAAATATATTTAGATGGTAAGGCTATCTCAAGTATACCTCCGCATAAAAGAGGTATTGGAATGGTGTTTCAGAATTATGCGCTATTTCCTCATATGACAGTTTATGAGAACCTTGCCTTTCCGTTAAGAGTTAGAAAAATTCCAAAAGACGAGGCAGATAAAAAAATTGATAAGGCGTTATCAATGGTTTCACTTCAAGGTTTCGCATCAAGGATGCCTGGGCAATTATCAGGTGGTCAACAACAAAGAGTAGCTGTAGCGAGATCATTAGTATTTGACCCTCAACTAGTTTTAATGGACGAACCTCTGGGAGCTTTAGATAAAAATTTGAGAGAGAGTATGCAATATGAAATTAAACATATACATGAAAACATTGGTGTAACTGTTGTTTACGTAACTCATGATCAAAGTGAAGCATTAACCATGTCTAATCGTATTGCTGTTTTTAATGATGGAAAAGTTCAACAGCTTTCAAGTCCGGATGAGCTTTATGAAAAACCTGTAAATTCTTTTGTTGCTGAATTTATTGGAGAAAATAATACTTTTGTGGGTGAGGTTTCGGATATTTCAGGTGGTAAGTGTAAAGTTAAAATAGCTAATACAGACATACTTGCAAACCCTATTTCTGTAAAAAGTAAAGGTGAGAAAACTAAGATTTCTTTGAGACCTGAAAGAGCGTTAATTAATCCAAGTGATCAAATGGACAATATACATTCTGGAAAGATTGAAGAAGTAATATATCACGGAGATCATACAAGAGTTAGAATAAATCTTTTAGGCAACAATCAATTTATCTTAAAGGTCCCTAATAGTTCAGCCAATTTGGATATCAAGCTTGGCAAAGATATCAAGATAGGTTGGAACAGTGAAGATGCTAGAGCGTTAGATCCTTCTTAGACCACCAATATATTGCTAAATTAACTAAAATGGGCTGTTGACTCTCATTATCGATCTTGTTGTAATTGATTTTTATAAAAAACGTTTAAACGGAGGAAAAATGAAAAAACTAAGTAAAGTATTACTAGCTATTTCTTTTGTACTTTCACTAACTACTTCAGCATTTGCAACAACAGTAACTGCAGTGTCATGGGGTGGGGCTTATACGGAGTCTCAAAAGTTAGGTTATGGTGATCCTACAGCTAAAAAACTTGGCATAAATATTGCCTGGGTTGACTATTCTGGTGGATTATCTGAGATTAAAGCACAAAAAGAAGCTGGTAAAATCACGTGGGATATAATCGACGTGTTTGCAATGGATACTATTACTGGATGTGATGAAGGATTATTTGTTGAATTTGATTTCGATAAAGACTTCCCACCAGCTCCAGATGGAACTCCAGCAAGTAAAGATTTCTTTACCGCAATGCCTAGTAAGTGTGCTGTAGGAAATATTTTATATTCTTGGAATTATGCTTATAACACAAATAATGTTAAAGGTACTCCAAAGACTATCAAAGATTTCTTTAACACTAAAAAATTCCCTGGAAAAAGAGCTATCTACAAAAGCGCTTTAACAAACTTAGAGATCGCTTTAGCAGCAGATGGTATTAAACCAGGAAAAGGTGGAGCAAAAATCTACAAAGCTTTAGAAACAGAAAAAGGTGTTGAAAGAGCAATGAATAAGATCAAAGAACTATGCACAGACCCTAAAGGTGGATGTGTATTTTGGTCTGCAGGTGCTCAACCACCAGAACTGTTAGTATCAGGTGAAGTAGTAATGGCTACTGGTTGGAATGGTAGATTCTTCAATGCTGAAATTGGAGAAGGTGCACCAATCAAACAAGTTTGGGATGGCCAAGGTCTTGACTACGAATATTTCGTACAAGTTAAAGGTGGACCAAACGATGCTAATGGTATGGCTAAAAAAGCTTTAGCTATGATGACTAGCTCAGAGATGTTAGCAGGAAGTGCTAAATACATCGCATATGCTCCTTGGAGAAAATCTTCAATTAGCATTATGGAAAAAGGTGAGCCTTGGTATAAAGATGGTAAGACTAACATGGTACCACAAATGCCAACTGCACCGGCTAACACTAAAAATTACTTCTTAGTAGATCCAATTTTCTGGGCTGACAACGGTACAGAGCTTGGTGAAAAATGGGAAGCTATGAAAGCTGGTCTATAATTTAAGTTTTAAACAACTTAATTATATATTATAATTTAAGGGCGGTTATTATTAACCGCCCTTTTTACTTATGAGCTCTGAAACAAAACAAATTCTAACAACAGATGGGATACCTTTAGAGGTAAGTCTTAAAAAAGCAGAGAGAAAGAATAAGATCAAAGCCTTTTTACTTGTTGCTCCCTTATTATTATTTTTAATTATTACTTATGTCTTTCCAATAGGCGATATGTTGTTTCGAAGTGTTGACGATAAGATGGTAACACAAATGCTTCCAAAAACTTTTAAAGCAATGGAGAACTGGGATGGTCAAGAGTTACCTGAGGAAGAGGTTTTTGCAGCTTTTCATGAGGATTTTATAAAATTAGTCGAAGACAAACGTGAAGGTAAACTATCTACTCAATTAAATTATACAAAGAATGGATTTAAAAGTATTATTAAAAAATTAAGAAGAAAATCAAAATCGTTTGAAGAGGGAAATTATAAAGAGCAAATAATGTCAGTTCATAAAAGATGGGCTGATGTTGAGTACTGGAGAGCTATTAAAAGAAGAGCTCCTGAGTTTACAAGTCAAAAATATCTAAAGGGTATGGACATGTATGTAAATGAGGAAGGAAAAATAGTAAGTGTAGAGGAAGACAGAAGAATTCATAGAGTGTTATGGTTAAGAACTCTTGAAATTGCATTTTTTGTAACAGTTTTTTGTTTCTTAATGGCTTATCCAATAGCCCATCTATTAGCTACTTTACCTATGAAGTATAGTAACTTATTAATGATCTGTGTACTGCTGCCGTTCTGGACTTCATTACTTGTGAGAACTGCAAGCTGGATGATTTTGTTGCAGCAACAAGGAATAGTAAATGATTTCTTTGTCGGAATAGGACTGGTAGCCGATGATAATAGACCTGAGATGATGTACAACAAAACAGGAAGTTACGTTGCAATGACACAAATATTGCTACCATTCATGGTTTTACCACTTTATAGTGTCATGAAAACTATCTCGCCTAGCTTAATGAGGGCAGGAAAATCATTAGGTGGAACCCCATTTGTGGCATTTTGGAAAGTTTATTTTCCATTAACAATCCCAGGAATAGGTGCGGGCTGTTTATTAGTATTTATTTTAGCGATAGGTTATTACATCACCCCAGCTTTAGTTGGTGGTGCATCTGGAACTTTAATAAGTAACCAAATTGCTTTTCACATGAAAAGCACTCTTGATTGGAGCTTTGCATCAGCCATGGGATTAATGTTGTTGAGCGGAGTATTGGTAATTTATTGGCTTTATAACAAACTAGTTGGAATTGATAATATTAAATTAGGATAATCACGATGGCTTTACCAAAATATACTGAACCACATTATAGAATTTGGCATTATATTTATCTTACAATTTGTGGTGCTGTTTTCTTTTTTCTAATTGCACCTTTGTTTGTAATATTCCCATTATCATTTAACGCAGAAGAATTTTTGAGTTTTTCTGATGGAATGAAGCGTCTAGATCCAGATGCATTTTCTTTAAGATGGTATAAGGATATGATTTACGGAACAAAAAATCCATGGGGATTAGCAGCTAAGAATAGTTTTATTATTGCAATTTTTGCAACAATAGGATCAGTGATACTTGGAACAGTTGCGGCTTTAGGATTGAGTAGCAGACATATGCCTTATAAAGGATTAATAATGGCTGTGTTAATTTCACCAATGATTGTTCCATTAATTATTTCTGGTGTTGCAATATTTTTCTTCATGGCAAAAGCGGGTTTAGCAGCAACTCACACAGGAATAGTATTAGCTCATATTATATTAGGAACACCTTTTGTGGTAATTACAGTCACAGCTACTTTGTCGGGTTTTGACCATAGTGTAACTCGAGCAGCTGCAAGTTTAGGAAGTGATCCAGTAAATACTTTTATGAAAATTACCTTACCTTTAATTTTACCTGGAGTAATTTCAGGTGGGTTATTTGCATTTGTAACTTCATTTGATGAAGTTGTGGTTGTTTTATTTTTAGCAGGATTAGAAAATACGACAATCCCAATTCAAATGTGGACAGGTTTACGAGAGCAATTAAGTCCAACAATACTAGCTGTTGCGACTTGTCTAATTATACTATCAACATTAATATTAGTGACTGCTGAGCTTTTACGAAGAAGATCTGAAAGACTCAGAGGTATTAATCGTTAGAAAAATAATTCCATGAAGATAAAGAATGTAGTAGTGATAGGGTCTGGAACAATGGGCAGTGGAATAGCAGCTCATTTGTGTAATGCTAATATACCCGTTACTCTTTTGGATTTAAAAACTGAAATAAGTGAAAATGCCAGAGAAAGAATTCATAAATCTAGACCACCTTTATTAATTGATAAATCTAAAATAAAAAATATTAAAGTTGGTAATATTGAAGATGATTTCTCAGTAGTTGAACAAGCTGATTGGGTTGTTGAGGCAGTTGTGGAGAGAATTGATATCAAACATCAAATTTATGAAAAAATTTTTAAAAGTAGAAAAGATGGTGCGATTGTTTCCTCCAACACTTCCTCAATACCTATTAAAGTTTTATCTCAAAATTTAAATAAAGAACAAAAAAAAGATTTTTGTATAACTCATTTTTTTAATCCTGTCAGATATATGGGTCTTTTGGAAATTGTGAAAAATGAAGACAATGACCTAAATAAAATAAATCAATTAAAAGAATTTTGCGAACTTGAGCTTGGAAAAGGAGCCATCGTTTGTAACGACACTCCAGGTTTTTTTAGGTAACAGAGTTGGTGTTTACGCTATGCAAATAGCAATGACTGAAGCATTTAAAATGAAACTTTCTGTAGAGGAAGCGGATGCAATATTTGGCAGGCCAATGGGTATTCCAAAAACAGGTGTTTTTGGGCTTTATGATTTAATCGGCATTGATCTTATGGCTGATGTTTTAAAAAGTTTTATCAAAGAGTTACCTGAAACTGATGAATTTCATGAGGTTGCAAAAGAAATTCCTTTAGTAAAAAAATTAATTGAAACTGGATATACAGGTAGAAAGGGTAAAGGTGGTTTCTATAGAATGAAGAAAACTGATAGTGGCAAAGTAATGGAAGCTATCGATCTACAAACTGGAGATTATTCTCTAAGCAAAAAAATTGACATAAAATCTGACAAAGTTGACCTTAAAGGTCTAATTAATAGAAATGATAAATATGGAGAATATGCTTGGTCAGTATTAGAAAAGATTATTAAATATGCTTCATCATTAGTTCCTGAGATAACAAAAGAATTTAATGATATTGATGAGGCTATGAGATTAGGGTTTAACTGGGCTAAAGGACCCTTTGAAATGCTAGAAGAAATTGGTGTTAAAAACTTTTTCGAAAAAGTTGAAAATTTTAAGGGCAATAATTTTTTAGAAAATTTAAGCAAAACAAAAAATGAAAATTTTTATGGTGAAAGGCAAAAATATACATCAATAGAAACTCTGGGTAAGGTTAAGAAAACAGCAACGAGTGTTGATGGAAATAGTTCAGCATCTATTTATAGATTCAATGATTATAATATAGTTGAATTTACCACCAAAGCTAATGCATTAGATTACGACTCAATGGATGCATTAAAGAAAGCAACCGACAAGCCTTTGATTATAATTAATGAAAGCATGCAATTTTCTGCTGGGGTAAATTTAACATATACAATGGAATTTGCTGACAAAAATGATTTTAAATCAATTGAAAAATTTATTAAATATTTCCAAGAAACATGTAAACATCTTAAGTACTCTAAACACCCAGTTATATCTGCACCATCAGGACTTACTTTAGGAGGTGGATTTGAAGTTTTAGTACAAAGTAATTTTGTTGCCTCTCATACAAATATTGTAATTGGCCTAGTAGAAACTATCGTAGGTTTAATTCCAGCTGGTGGAGGTTGTAAAGAAATGTTAGCTAGATGGTTAGATACAGCACAGGCAAAAAAAGATCCAAATTATGCACCATTAAAAGTTTTTGATATCATTGGCTATGGAAAAACAGCAACATCACCTGTTGAAGCTGAGCCATTGAAATACTTACTGCCTGAAAATAAAAAGATTATGAATAGAAATAGTTTATTAGAGGTTTCAAAAAAAATCTTAGATGAAAACAAAGATTTTAAATCACCTAACGAACTTCAGTTTAACTTGCCTGGGAAAGCGGTTATTGGAGAAATGCATAAAATTTTAGAAAAACTCTATAATGATAAAATAATCTTAGATCATGGGGTAGAAGTTGCAAAAGAATTAGCTTTCGTCTTAAGTGGTGGAGACACAACTATGGATAAAGTGTTAACAGAAGATGATTTATTCAAATTAGAATTAGATGCTTTTATGAGATTAATTGAAACTAAAAATACTCAAGACAGGATTAAACACACCTTGGCTACTGGTAAACCTTTAGTCAACTAACATTTTAATAGAATTTATAAAGTCAGGCCTTAGAACATACTCAGATTTATTTTGATATTTTATTTTTTCTAGTGCTTCTATCCCATAAATCACTTTCCCAATCGGTGTATATTCACTCTCATATAATGGCTCATCTTTGAGTGTGATGAAAAATTGACTATCTTCAGTATTATATTTTTGTGTTCTTGCAAGACCTACACTTCCTCTTTCATAGTTAAATGGGACATCTACTTCTGAGTTTATGGTTCCTAGTCCTGACTGTCCTGTTCCGATTTTTCCATAATCAATATTGCCTTTTTTGCCAAATTCCAAATCACCTGCCTGTACAAGATTGTCTTTAATTACTCTATGAAATGCAACATCGTCGTAAGCTTTAGACCTCACCAATGTTTTAAATCTTTCAACCGCATTTGGAGAAATATTTGGATATAATTCGATAATTACATTTCCACATTCAACATTCAAAATCGCAATATTATTTGGTTTTTCAAAAGAAAGTTTTTCTGGATTATAATTTTTAACAAATAAGCATTTATTCTTTATCAAAAAAAAAGAACTCAGAGAAAAAATAGCTAAAGATATTAAGAAAAAGAAGATTATCTTTTCTGACCTTGAAGCTTTAATTTTTTTAATCATAAATTGAAACTATGATCAATTTTAAGCAAACCTGATTTGATAAAATCTATCTTTTTTTGAAGAATAGGATCAATTTGTTTTGGTAAATTCCCATGCATTAAATGAGAAAAAACTTCTGCCATATCTTCAGAAGCGGTTGATTTTGAATATTCAGTAATAAAACCATCAGTTTTAGAATAAGTATCTAGACCTATTTTTTTTGTGCAAGTCGAACATTCCGCATAATTAAAGCTATCTGAATTGAAACTTGACCAAGTTTTTTCATTAAAAATTTCCTTAAAACTATCATTAATTATATGAAAGACTTCATGATGTAATACTCTTTCAAAATATTTATTATCAAATTTAATATCAACAATAAGAGTTTTCATTACATTGTCAGGTATTCCAGCAGTATTTATTCCTGAAATTGATAAATCTTCACAAAGAACAATATATTTTAAATTTATTTTTTTTAAAAAACTTTGAGAATATCTTTTTAAATTTTTTTCTATAATTTGATACTTCTGCTCTAAATCTTGTTTTGATGATTTAAAACAATTAATATTATTATCTACCCCAATCGTAAAAGGTTGTTTAGCGTAAAGATATCTCAGACTATTAGTAGTTTTAATATTATAAATTTCAAGATTTGGAATTTTAATCAATTGATAAATCGTATCTGCTTGCACAGAAGAAATTAAAAATAAATATAATAAAATGAACTTAAATAATTTCATAATAGGTATTATTGAAGATATTCCAAATTGTAAGAATGTGATAGAGTTTTATGATGAAAAAAAAAAGTACCAAGAAACCAATCCAACCAGTAAGTGGAACCAAAATACCACGATTTGCTGGACCCTCAACTTTTGCACGATTACCAGAATTGAGAGATGTTGAATATTGTGATGTTGCAATAGTTGGTATTCCTTTTGATGCAGGCACAAGTTATAGACCAGGAGCAAGGTTTGGTCCTCAAAGCATTAGACAAGCTTCAAGACACTTAAGAACAAATTATCATCCAAGTTATGATGTAGAACCATTTAAAGTACAACAAGTTGCTGATGCTGGAGATATTACGTGTAATCCTTTTAATATAAATGAAGCGATCAAACAAATTGAGGAAGGTGCTGTAGATTTACTAAAAAAAACTGGAGGCATAATTAGTTTAGGTGGTGACCATACAATTGCATTTCCTTTATTAAAAGCAGTAAACAAAATTAATAAAGGCCCAGTTGCTTTAGTTCATTTTGATGCTCATTTAGATACATGGGATACTTATTTTGGGGCACCTTATACACACGGAACTCCATTTAGACGTGCAAGAGAAGAGAATTTATTTTTAGACGATGCTTCTATGCATGTAGGTATTAGAGGACCTTTGTATAGTAGAGATGATATTAAAAATGATGAAAGTTTTGGATTTAAAATAATTCATTGTGATGAATTTCAAACTGAAGGAACTGATAAAATAGCTGAAAGAATTAAAAAAAGAGTTGGAGATAATTCATTATACTTATCAATTGATATAGATGTCCTAGACCCAGCTTTTGCCCCAGGAACAGGTACACCAGAAATTGCAGGAATGACTTCAAGAGAAATGGTTAATGTAATTCGAGGTTTGTCGGGAATGAATTTAATCTCAGCGGATGTAGTTGAAGTGTCCCCAGCATATGATCATGCAGAGGTAACATCTTTAGCTGCAGCAACAATTGTTTATGAACTTACTAATTTGTTTGCAAAAAAATAAGGAAAGGTTAGGAGTGTGGTATGGAAAATAAAAAAAATTTTTACATCGATGGAAAATGGGTTGCCCCGAAAAGTAACCAAGAAATAAAAGTAATTAATCCCGCTACAGAGGAAAATTGTGCGGTTATTTCTTTAGGTAATAAAGAAGATATTGACTATGCAGTAAGTTCAGCGAAAAAAGCTTATAGCACTTGGGCATTTTCTCCTAAAGAAGAAAGAATCAGATTATTAGAAAAATTGTACGAAAATTATAAGAAAAGATGGGCAGATATTGCTGCAGCTATTACCACAGAAATGGGAGCTCCCAAAGACTTTGCAACAAAACTACAAGCAGGTACAGGTGCGGCACATCTAAAATCATTTATTAGATATCTTAAAAATTTTGAATTTGAAAAACCTTTAGGTGAGCACGCCCCAAATCAAAGATTAATTTATGAACCAAAAGGTGTGTGTGCTTTGATTACACCATGGAACTGGCCAATGAACCAAGTTTGTCTTAAAGTTGCTCCAGCTTTAGCTTCTGGCTGTACTATGATTTTAAAACCATCTGAACTTGCTCCTTTATCCTCAATGATTCTTGCAGAATTAATTGATGAAACAAAATTTCCTGCTGGAGTATTCAATTTAGTGAATGGAGATGGTGAAACTACTGGTAATGCACTCACAAGTCATCCTGACGTCAACATGATTTCATTTACTGGCTCTACTCGAGCTGGAGCATTAATTTCACAAAATGCAGCTAAAGATTTTAAAAGAGTAAGTCTAGAATTAGGAGGAAAGGGAGCAAATATAATTTTTAAAGATGCTGATCCGGATGCTATTGAAAGAGGAGCTTTAAGATGTTTCAGAAATTCTGGTCAGTCGTGTAATGCTCCAACTAGAATGCTTGTCGAAAAATCAATGTATAATGAAGCTGTAGAAAGATTAAAAAAATATACTGAAAATTTTGAGGTTGGTGATCCAGAGAAGGAAGGCGAGCATATTGGTCCTGTTATTTCTGAGATGCAATATAATAAAATTCAAACTTTAATTAAAAAGGGTATTGATGAGGGTGCAAAATTAGTTGCAGGAGGTGCTGGTAAACCAGAGGGATTTGAAAAAGGATACTTTGTCAAACCAACAGTTTTTGTTGATGTTAAAAATGTTATGGAAGTTGCAAGAACAGAAATTTTTGGTCCGGTGTTATCAGTAATGCCTTTTGAAAATGAAGAGGAAGCAATTAAAATCGCTAATGATACTCCTTATGGATTGACTAATTACATTCAAACTCAAGATAAAGAAAAAGTTAAAAGAGTTGCGAGAAAGTTAAGATCAGGAATGGTAGACGTAAATGGAGCTGGAATTGCTGTAGATGCACCATTTGGAGGTTTTAAACATTCTGGAATTGGTAGAGAAGCTGGTGAACATGGTCTTGAAGAATTTTTAGAAGTGAAAGCTGTTGGTGGCTGGAATTAATTTAAAGTAGATTTTTTTTTAAGACCATCTAAAAATTTTAAACATTTTTTAATTTCATTTAATTCAATAAATTCATCAACTTTGTGAGCTTGTTCAATCGAACCAGGGCCACAAACAACAGTACTCATCCCAATTTCCTGAAACAAGCCAGCCTCAGTGCCAAAAGAAACAACCTCTCTCAAATTGTCCCCAGTTAAACTTGAAACTAACTCACATGCCTCTGAATTTTTAACACGATCAAAACCAGTTACTTCACCTATTATTTTTTTAGTTATTTTTGAATTCGGAAATACCTTTCTCATTTCTGGCAATAAAATTTCATTAGCATACTTGTCTATTTCTTGATTTAAAAAAACTCCATCTTCTTTCACCACCGGTCTAGTCTCCCATTCAATATAACATTTATCAGCTATCACATTGTGTGCTATGCCACCAAATATTCCTCCTACTTGCAAAGTTGAAAAGGGTGGATCAAAAATCGAGTCTTTAGGAGCTCTTTTTTTTAAGTCCTGTCTTAATTCAATAAGTTTGTTTGCGTAACGTGAAGCAAACTCAACAGCACTTACACCTTTATGTGGCATTGAACTATGACCTGCTAAACCTTCAAAATAAGTTGTATATTCATAACAACCTTTGTGAGCATCTATAATTTTCATTTTAGTTGGTTCCCCAATTATGCATATGCCATCTTGAATTTTTCTTTTTTTCAACTCTTCAATTAATATGGGTGCTCCAAGACAAGCAGTTTCTTCATCAAATGTGAATGAAAAATGGATATCTCTATTTAATTCCACTTTTGAATAAATTGGCGCATAAGCTAAAACACATGCAATAAAACCTTTCATATCACATGCACCTCTGCCATAAAGTTTTTCATCTTTGATTGTGGCTTTAAAAGGATCAGTGCTCCAACTTTTTGAAACTGGAACAGTATCAGTGTGACCAGATAAGATGATCGGTTTTATTCCGTTTGTTTTTTTCGCTTTAAATGTTGCAAAAAGATTAACTCTTTTCTTTTCCTTATCAAAAGTTTTAAATGAAGTTGCACCTAGCTTTTGAAGGTACTCTTCACAATAATTAATTAAATTACTATTATCATCTCCAGAAATTGTTTTGAAACCGATTAAATCAGTCAAAATTTTGATGCAATTTTCATATAATTTTTCAATATTAATTTCTGTACTCATGATTAATAACTAATATATATACTGGATTTATGAAAGAACAAATAACATACGATATATTTGATAAAGTTGACATACGAGTAGGGACAGTAATTTCTGTAAAAAAAAATGAGAAAGCAAGAAAACCATCTTTAGTAGTAGAGGTAGATTTTGGAAAAGAGATAGGAATTAAACAATCTTCAGCGCAAATTACTCATTATTACAATGAGGATAATTTAAAAGGTAAACAAGTAATCGGAGTATGTAATTTTCCTGAAAAAAATATTGCTGGAGTGGTGTCTCAAGTTTTGATTTTGGGTTCGATTGATAAGGAAGGCAAAGTGATTCTCGTTCATCCATCTCAACAATCAGAAAATGGTCTCCCAATAGCCTAAGTATGCATCCTGAAATATTATCAATTTCTTTATTTTGGTTTGTCACAGCGTATACCCCGGGTCCTAATAATGTAGTCGCATCTTACTCTGGATTTAATTTTGGGATAAAAAAAACAATTCCTCATATTCTTGGTGTGACTTTAGGATTCACCTCATTAGTTTTGTTTTTATCGATAGGTTTAATTAATGTTTTTAAATTATTTCCAATCATTCAAATAGTCATTAGATATCTTGGGACTTTATTTTTAATATATCTGGCTTATAAGATTGCGTTTTCAACCTCTTCAAATGAAACCCAAAAAGAAAACCCTGTAAAATTTATTGAAACTTTTTTATTTCAGTATTTAAACCCTAAAGGTGTCACTGTTGCAATTATTGTCGTCTCTACTTATGTTGAATTAGGTGCAAATTATATAAGTTATGCGACTCAAATAGTTGCTCTTGCTTTTCTATTTTCTGTCACAAGTATTACTTTGTGGACGTTTGTCGGTAAATTTTTGAGGAAATTTGCGACAAATGATAAATTTATTAAGTACTTTAATTATGTTATGTCAGTGCTTCTTTTATTAAGCATAATTACATTTTATATATAAAAATATGAAACCAGGTAAAATTAACTCTTACAAAACTCTTTCTGATATAGAAATAAATAATAAAAAATTTAAATTTTATTCATTAAAGAAAGCAGAAAAAAATGGTTTGGAGGGTATTTCTAAATTACCAAAATCCCTTAAAGTTTTGTTAGAAAATTTGTTAAGATATGAGGATGATGTATCTGTTACAAAAAATCAAATTGAGGCAATTAAAAATTGGCTAAAAACAAAAAAATCTAAAACAGAAATTGCTTACCGGCCTGCAAGAGTGTTACTACAAGATTACACTGGAATTCCTGCAGTGGCTGACTTGGCAGCTATGAGAGAAGCTGTTAAAGAAAAAAATAAAGATCCTAATACAATTAATCCACTTTCTGCAGTAGATCTTGTTATTGATCATTCAGTTCAAGTTGATCAGTCTGCTAAAGCAGATTCATTTGATAAAAATGTTGAAATTGAATTTAATAGAAATGGTGAGAGATATTCTTTTTTAAAATGGGGTCAGCAAGCATTCAACAACTTTAGAATAGTTCCCCCTGGAACTGGAATTTGTCATCAGGTAAATTTAGAATACTTATCAAAAGTGGTATGGAGTGAAGAATTTGAAGGTCAAAATTATCTTTTTCCAGATACATTGGTTGGAACTGATAGTCATACGACTATGGTTAATGGACTTTCAGTTTTAGGATGGGGAGTAGGTGGTATTGAAGCTGAAGCGGGTATGTTAGGTCAGCCCATTTCAATGCTTATTCCTGAAGTAATAGGTTTTGAAGTAAAAAACAAAATGCCAGAAGGTACTACTGCAACAGATTTAGTTTTAACAGTTGTTAAAATGTTAAGAGACAAGGGTGTAGTTGGAAAGTTTGTAGAGTTTTATGGTGATGGTTTAAAGAATTTAACTTTAGCTGATCGTGCAACAATTGCAAATATGGCTCCAGAGTATGGAGCAACTTGTGGTTTTTTTCCAATAGATGAAGAAACTTTAAAGTATTTAAAATTTTCTGGTAGAGATGAAATGACAATAAAAATAGTTGAGGAATATGCGAAAGCTCAGGGTTTGTGGTCTAGTGAAGATATTGATTTTACTGATACTTTAACTTTAGATATGACAACTATTGTTCCAACTATCTCAGGGCCAAAAAGACCACAAGACAAGGTTTTATTAACTGATGCTTCAACTAGTTTTAAGAAAAGTTTTTCTGAAGTAACTGGTAAAAAAGATTTTTCAGTTTCAAAAGTTAAAGATAAGAAATATTCAATTAAAGATGGATCTATTTTAATTGCGGCAATTACATCTTGTACAAATACTTCTAATCCAAATGTTTTAATTGGAGCAGGGCTCTTAGCCAAGAAAGCGGTTGAATTAGGATTAGAGGTAAAACCTTGGGTTAAAACCTCATTAGCACCAGGATCACAAGTTGTAACAGACTATCTGGAGAAAGCAGGTTTGAATACTTATTTAGATAAACTTGGTTTTCATCTAGTTGGTTATGGTTGTACTACGTGCATCGGAAATTCAGGTCCATTAGCTGATGAGATTGTTGAATCTATACAAAATGAAAATATCTATGCTGTTTCGGTACTGTCTGGCAATAGAAATTTCGAGGGTAGAATTTCCCCATATGTAAAAGCAAATTATCTTGCCTCACCTCCGTTGGTCGTTGCTTATGCTCTTGCCGGTCATATGAATTTTGATTTGTATAAAGATAGCTTTGGTAAAGATAAAAATGGTAAAGATATTTTTATGAAAGATATTTGGCCATCAAATAAAGAAATTGAAGATGTATTAAAATCATCTTTAAACCCAGAAATGTTTGTGAAGAGATATTCAAATGTTTCTGAAGGACCAAAACAATGGCAACAAATTAAAACAGAGAAAAGTAGTATTTATAATTGGGAAGAAAATTCTACATATGTAAAAAAACCACCTTTTTTTGAAAATCTTCCAGATCAACCTGAAGGTTTTAAAAAAATTCATGATGCTCGCCCATTATTAATTTTAGGTGACATGGTAACAACAGATCATATTTCCCCTGCTGGTAACATTCAAAAAGAAAGTCCTACAGGTGAATATTTTATGAAACACCAAATTTTACCGAAAGATTATAATTCTTACGGCGCTAGAAGGGGAAATCACGAAGTAATGATGAGAGGAACATTTGCTAATATTAGAATACGTAATGAGATGGCACCTGGCACAGAAGGTGGATTTACAACACTTTACCCAGAAAAAAAAGTGATGCCAATTTATGATGCAGTTGTTGAATACAAAAAAAGAGGAACAGATTTAGTTGTTATCGGTGGTAAAGAATATGGAACTGGCTCGTCAAGAGATTGGGCAGCGAAAGGAACTAAACTTTTAGGAGTAAAGACTGTAATTGCTGAAAGTTTTGAGAGAATTCATAGATCTAACTTAATTGGGATGGGTATTTTACCATTACAATTTATTGATAATATTGACAGGAAAAACTTAAAATTAATTGGTTCAGAATTGATAAGTATAATCAATCTTGAAAATGGAATTAATCCTTCTGAAAAAGTCAAAGTAGAAATTAAGTATGCTTCAGGTGAAATTAAAACGATCCAAGCACTTTGTAGAATAGATACTAAAAATGAGCTAGAGTATTATAAAAATGGAGGAATATTACAATACGTTCTTCGAAATATGATTTAATTATGGATGAAGATATAGCAATTATTAATAGCAATACTAGAAATCAGAGAATAAAAGATTTTTTTACAAAAAATAAAAAACTAATCATATCTTTTTTAATCATTTTGATATTAATTTTGCTAGGTTTTTACTCATATCAAATCTATCAAGATAAAGATAAAATTAAAATTTCAGATAAGTACAATAGTTCAATCATTAAACATAAGAATGGAGATAATTCCGGGATAATATCAGCAATGCAAGAGATAATAGAAAATAAAGATCCAACCTATTCTCCATTGGCCTTGTATTACTTGATTGATAATGAGTTAGTAAGTGATAAAAATAAAATTAATAGTTTATTTGATATATTGATTAATAAAACCTCATTGGATAGTGAAATTAAGTATCTAATTATTTATAAAAAAGCTCTTTATAATGCTGATACAATCAATGAAGGTCAAATTTTAGAAATTTTAAATCCTGTAATTAATTCAAAAAGTGTTTGGAAGTCTCATGCTTTATATTTGATAGCAGAGTACTTTTACTCTAAAGGTGAAAAGCAAAAATCCAAAGAATTTTTCAATCAAATAATTATTTTAGAAAACGCTAATTTGGATATACTCAAGGAAACACAAAAAAGACTAAACAGAGATTTGAGTGAATAAAATATTTGTAATATTAATATTTTCAATTTTTTTATCTAATTGCTCTCTGAATGAAAATCCAAGAATATGGAATAAAAAAGAAAAAATTGAAAATGAAAATAAGGTCTCTAAAAAAATTCTTACCGAAAAAGAGATAATTTCAACAGAATTTAATCCTTTATTAAAATTAGACCTATCAAAAAATAAGCAAAATAACAAAATTTTTGATCCACTAAATAATTTTGGATCGTCAAAATATAATGGTCTACTGAATAAAGTTAATCAATATAAATTTTCAAAACTAGAAAATTTTAATCAATTTAATTTTGAGCCACTGATTTTAGATAATGGCGTGATAGTCTTTGAAAAAAAAGGAACTATTATTAGGTTTAATGATAATAAAAAAGTTGTTTGGAAAAATAACTTTTATTCAAAAACAGAAAAGAAAATTCATCCCACTTTATCATTTGCAATGACAAATAAAAATTTATTAGTCGCAGATAGTATAGCAAAAATTTCAAGTATTAATTTACAAACTGGAAATTTAATATGGTCGAAAAAAAATGAATATCCATTTAATTCAGAAATCAAAATTTTTAAGGACAAATTTTTTGTAGTTGATTTTAAAAATACCCTGAGATGTTTTTACTTAAAAGATGGTACAGAGTGCTGGAATATAAAAACTGAAGATTCTTTTACTGTGTCTAATTCAAAATTCTCAATGTTAATTAAAGATAATTTAGTGATATATAATAATTCTCTCGGGGATATAACTGCAGTTGATATTTTATCTGGTTTAATTCAATGGCAGCTCCCAACACAAACAAGCAGTATTATTAACGAAACATACGGTTTTAATTTTTCAAAACTAGTTAGTGACGGAAGCTCAATTTATTTTTCTAATAATAAAAATCAATTTTACTCTGTGGATTTAAAATCAGGTACCACGAATTGGATGAGTGAAATTAATTCTATTCTTACACCAATTATAATTGGCAATTTCATTTTTACTGTGTCTGAAAACGGCTATCTTTTTACAATTCAAAAAAATGAGGGAAATATTATTAGAATTAATGACATTTATAAAAATTTTAATTTGAAAAAAAGAAAAAAAATTAAACCAACAGGTTTTACCATAGGTGGAAATAATCTTTATCTAACAAATTCTGATGGAAATTTAATTGTTATAAGCTTAAGCACTGGGAATGTTTTAAAAATTGAAAAAGTTGGCCGAGATTTAATATCAAAACCTTTAATATATAATGAAAATTTATTTATTGTTAAAAATGGCTCAATAACCCAATATGATTAGTTATGTTTTTAAAATTTTTAGATAAAATAGGAAGAAAAAAAGTTGTCTTAGATAGAGGTCCTTCACATCCCAAGTATCACGAAGCTAAACCATGGATGAATAGATATTATCTTATCTTTCGACACAGACCGAAGTGGTTTCCGTTTAACATTCTTATTCATGAAATGTTAGCGGATGATCATGGCGAAGGTGTTCACAATCATACATTTCCATATATCACCATAATACTTAGAGGAGGATATTGGGAGACATTAAACACAGGAAAATTCTGGCGACCGCCTGGTTATATAGGATTTAGATCTGCAAATAACTTACATAGAGTAGACTTAAAACCCGGGACGAGGCCTTTAACATTATTTATATCTGGTCCGTTTGGACTAAGAAAAGGACCAAGATCTGAATACGGAATTGATTTTAAAAGTAAAAAAAATTAATGTCTTTAAATCTTGAGGAAAAATTTAAAACTCATTGTAATACACAAAATCTAGAGTTAAATCCAAATCAAATAACTTTAGTAAAACAATTAGATAATTTTTATAAAGAAAATTTTAGAAGTAACTTGTGGAATTTTTTTTCCAAACAATCATCAAAAAAAGGTTTTTATCTTTATGGTAGTGTTGGTGTTGGAAAAACTATGATTTTAGATTTTTTTTTTAATCTAGTTAATCAAAAAAAACAACGTCTTCACTTTAATGAATTTATGTTAAACTTTCATGATTTTGTTCATGATAATAAAGATCAAAATGATGAAAATGTTATTACTATATTTGTCAAAGATTTAAAATCAAAATTTTCACTCATCTTCTTTGATGAATTTCAAGTTACCAATATTGTCGATGCTATGATATTAGGAAAACTATTTCAGGAAATATTTAATCAAAATATTAAGGTTATTGTGACCTCAAATACAAAAATATCAGAGCTATATAAAGATGGGCTACAAAGGGATCAATTTAAACCCTTTATTCAAATAATGCAGAAAAAATCAATAGAGCATGAGTTGATAATTGATGATGATTACAGAAAAAGCAAAGAAAATGAAAAACGAAGATATTTCCATCCTTTAAACCAAGAAACTAATTTTAAGATAAATAAGTTTTCTAGAATAATTACTAAAGATAAAAAATTATCTTGTAAAGTTTTGAATATCAAAGGTAGAAATTTTCAAATAAAAGAATTTTATGAGGGGATTTCAAAGTTTCATTTTGATGAATTGTGTAATCAAAACCTAGGTGGTGAAGATTATTTAAAAATTGCTGAAAGTTCTGAATTTATAATAATTGAAAATGTACCAGAATTTAATGATATCAACTCAAATCAACAACAAAGGTTCATAACCCTAATTGATGTAATTTACGATAAAGATAGAGCAATAGCAGTAACGGCTGAGCAAAGTTTAGAAAAATTATCAAGCTCTAAGTCTTTAGAAAAACCATTTAAACGTACAATTAGTCGTTTATTTGAGTTAACATCAAAAAATTATTGATATGAAACAAGAATTTTATAATCTTAAAATAGATACCAATGGTCAACGATTATATGAATTTACTGATCAAACATTAAATTGGATTGAAAAAAACAATTTTAAAAATGGAATTTTAAATTTAAGTATTCAGCATACGAGCGCCTCCATTATTGTTCAAGAAAATGCTGACCCAGATGTGCAGACTGATCTAATTAATTATTTTGATAAATTGGTGCCGATGAATAATCAATTATATATTCACACCACTGAGGGAAAAGATGATATGCCGGCACATATCAAATCCGCTCTTACTAATAATCAAATTTCATTAAGTGTCAAAAATAAAGAACTATTACTAGGTACTTGGCAAGGAATATATCTTTTTGAACATAGATTGAATCCACAAACAAGAACTATAATTCATCATTTTTTTGGTGAAGCTTAATTTTTTAAACTTTGGAAAGCTTTAAGAGCAGCAGCACGAGCTTCTTCGTGAATGACAATGGGTTTTGGATAATCTTTTCCAATTATTGTTTTGATAGCCTCTTGATATTTAATTTCCATTACCCAAGGCTTATGAATAAATTTTTTTGGGACTTTACTTAATTCTGGTATCCATTTTTTTACATATACACCATCTTTATCAAACTTTTCTCCCTGAAGAATTGGATTGAATATTCTAAAATAAGGTGCAGCATCTGCACCACAACCTGCTACCCATTGCCATTGTGCAACATTATTAGCTTTATTAAAATCAAGTAAGCAGTTTCGAAAATGTTTTTCTCCTTCAGTCCAATTTATCCTTAAATGTTTTACTAAAAAAGATCCAACTACCATTCTAATTCTATTATGCATCCATCCTGTTTCATAAAGTTCTCTCATACCAGCGTCAACAATTGGATAACCTGTCATTCCAGATTTCCAAGCCTTTAAAAACTTTTCATTTTTAACCCAAGGAAACTTATCAAATTCTTTTCTGTAATTTCCTTTTAAAAACTCTGGAAAATAATTTATTAAGCTATGTGAAAATTCCCGCCAACCTAACTCATTAATATATTTTCTATATCCAATTCCTTTAGATTTCATTTCACTGCATTTTTTCCAAATTGTATTCACATGGATTTGTCCATGTTTAATATAAGGAGATAACTTGGATGTACCTTCTATTGATGGATAATCTCTAGCAGTTCCATAATCTTTTATTTTATATGTAATTAAGTTATTTAAGATCTTTTTCGAGTAATTTTCAGATACATTCCAATAATTTTCAAATTTCTTATACCAGTTTTTTTTTGGTAGAATTTTAGTGGGTTCAATAGAATTTTTAAACAAGGAGAACGTTTTTGTTTTTTTCTTAACAACATAGTTTTTACTTGGAGGTAAGCCTAAAAATTTTTGTTCAGCATTTCTCCAAAATGGGGTAAATACTTTAAATGGAGTGCCATCATTTTTTGTTACCTCTTGAAATTCATTTAAAATGTTTCCTTTAAAATACTTAAATTCGATTTCATTTTTAATAAAGATATCTTTTATTTTTTTTCCTTTTGTAATTACATCAGGCTCATAAATTTTGTTCCAATATATTGAGACATCATCTTTTTTTTTTATCTTAGAAAAAACCTCTAATTCATCACCTTCTAATATCTGAAGATTGATTTTATATTTCAATAGTTCTAACTGGAATACTTCCAAAGATTTTGAAAGCCACCATTTTTGTGCTTCTCTTTTATTATCAAAGTCAGCTTTGTTATAGATATATAGGGCAGCTACATTTTCATGATTTTGCGTAGCATAAGCAAGAGCAGGGTTATGCTCAATTCTAAAATCTTCTCTGATCCATGTAATGGCATTTTTTGTCATAGAAATTCTATTTTCTACCTTTAGATAGCAGTTGTTTGTAAAGTTTTACATCTGCATTTCCTTCGCATCCAATGATTAGAATATTTGAGCTTTCATTAATATTAAGGAAATTTTTGGCTTTAACATTGTTACATATTCCCATCAAAGCGATAACTCCGGGAGCTGCGCATTCACCACCTGTAATAGAAGTCTTACTAAACTTTTTATCTTTTAAGCCAGCTATCGTTTTTGCAATATTTTTATCTGAGATCGATACACAACAATCGCTAGCATTTTTTAATATTTGCCATGGCACCAAAGACATCTCATTACACGACATTCCACCCATAATACTCTCTTTTTTAATTCTAATCTTTTTTAGTTTATTGCTTTTAATACTTTGAAGCACACAATCAGCTTGATCAGGTTCGACGATTATAATTTTAGGTATTCTTTTAAAATATTTTGCAACACCAGCTACTACACCTGCTGCTAATCCTCCAACACCTGCTTGTAGAAATATATGAGTTATATACTGATTAGTTTGTTTAGAGATTTCTTTAATCATAATCGAGTATCCTGCCATAGTAAGTTGCGGAACATACTTATAATTTTTTGTAGATACATCTTGGACAATTTTCCAATTATTTTTTTTTGATTGTTTCTGACATTCTTTAAGGGAATTTTCATAATCTCCCTTAACTCTTATAACTTCAGCACCAAATTTTTTAATTTCATTTACTCTTGTATCACTTACATATTGGCTTACAAATATTTTACATTTTAGTTTTAATCTTTGTGCTCCCCACGCAACTGATCTACCATGATTACCTGCTGTTGCAGAGGAAATTGTAATATTTTTTTTTCCTTTAGATATTTTTTCTACTGCATAAGCGCCGCCAAGGGCTTTGAAGGACTTTAAATGAAACCTTTTAGACTCATCTTTGTAAAAAATATTGTTGAGTTCTAAATTTTTTTGAAGTTTATTAAGTCTTAAAAGAGGAGTAGCTCTATAACTTCTCCAGCTAGAAATTGAATTAAAAGCATTGGAAAGCATAGTTGAAGGTAAATATTTAAGGACATAATTCCTTTTGAACTTAAAATTGTCGTTGATTAAAAATTTCGTTAGCTTCCAATTCACTTTAGCAATCTAAAGTATTTTGACTTTCCCATTTAGTGACGGGCTTTAACTTGTTAAATTTTTCTTTCCTATTAAATTCTTTAATCTCTGAACTTCTTAGCTTAACAAAGCTGTTAATCGTATCTTTACCAAAACTTTTATTCATTTCTTTATTATTTTTTAATTGTGCTAGTGATTGCTTCAATTCATTTGGAAGTTTTGGAAGGTTAGGATATTTTTTATAGTCTGAATACATATTACAATGCAAAGGTTTTCCTGGATTGATCTTATTTTTTAAACCATGTAATCCAGCAGCTAAAACTCCAGCTTGTAATAGATACGGATTAGCAGACCCATCCATTAATCTTAATTCAAATCTACCAGGATCAGGAATTCTTATCATGTGAGTTCTGTTATTTCCTGTGTAAGAAATACTACTTGGAGACCATGACGCTCCCGATTTTGTTGGTGGGGCATTTATTCTTCTATAGCTATTGATTGTTGGATTAAAGAAAGCAGATAACGAGGAGGCATTCTTGATCACTCCTCCTAAAAAATTATATGCCATTTTACTTAAACCAAGTTTATCTTTTGGATCTAAAAATTTATTTTTCTTACCTTGCCAAACAGAAATATGCGCATGACAACCATTTCCCGTTAAATTTTGAAAAGGTTTAGGCATAAATGTTGCTCTTAGTCCGTGTTTTTCAGCAATTGTTTTTACCATATACTTAAAGAAAGTATGTCTATCAGCTGTTGTTAAACAATCTGAATAATCCCAATTCATTTCGAATTGACCATTAGCATCCTCATGATCGTTTTGATAAGGACCCCATCCCATTTCTATCATGCAATCGCAAATTTCTTTAATAAGCTCATATCTTCTCATTAATGCAGATTGATCGTAACAAGGTTTTGATTGTGTATCTCTTGGATCTGCAATGGATTTTCCGTCTTCTGAAATTAGAAAATATTCACACTCCACACCAGATTTCATCGTTAAACCTCGTTTTGCAAGTTCTTTAATTTGTTTCTTGAGCATTACTCTAGGTGAAGCCTCAACAGGTTTTCCATTCATCCAAAGATCTGATGCTAACCAACCAACTTCTTTATTCCAAGGTAATTGAATTAAACTATCTGGGTCAGGAATACCAAACATATCAGAGTCTGCTGGAGTCATGTCAAGCCATGCAGCAAAACCAGCAAAACCTGCACCCGCTGTTTGCATTTCTTTTATTGCATTAGCTGGAACTAATTTTGATCTTAAAACTCCAAAGAGATCTACAAAACTTATTAAAAAATATTTTATCTTTTTTTGTTTAGCGATTTTAAACAAATTTTTTGCCATAGTTTAGGGTAACATAGTTATTTAAAAAAAGAAAAAATTGTTTCTTTATAATAAACCAGATTTACAACTATAATTATTATGACCGCAAGTATAACTCCGTATTTAGCTTTTGGGAAAGCTACACCACGCATCTTTCTTGGTCTCAGTTCTTCATTATTATTCTCGTCAGACATTATAATTTTTAGATTAAAAAGGGCGCTACAAAGAAATGTAGCGCCCAAATTTTATTTTATATTACCAATCAGTAATATTGCTTTTGTGGTCGTTTGCACCATGTCTTTTCCTCGCCAATCTTTCCAGTTCCTCACTTTCAGATTTTGAAGTTAAGACGTGCCAACCTATCCACACGATAATAGCAAGTATTACCAATAAGCCTTCACTAGATCCAGCACCAGGATAAACAGCACCTGCAACTTGATCTGCAGGTTTATTTAGGTGATCAATCCAGTTTGTAACTGTTGCCATATTTTCCTCCTTTACCTGGTTGCGGACGCGACTGCTTTTTCATCTGACTTAGCAGTCTCCATTATTTCATAGTCTAGTCCGGCTATTTCAACTTCACGCGGAATTCTAAGTTTACCCATTCCGTGTAAAACTTTAGCTATGATGTAGCCTGGAATTAGTCCAAGAACAAAAAACATTATTATTGCTCCTAAGAACATTCCTAAAGGATTTATTGAAGCATAAGTTGTTCCGTCCCACATAGCTCCAACACTATAACCAGATGATGGATAACCATTTAGAACAAAACCACATATAACTAAACCAATAAATCCTGCATAACCATGAACTGCTACTGCACCAACTGCATCATCAATTTTGAACTTACGCTCAACCCAATAATGTAGTTTGTACGAAATAACAACACCGATCATACCTATGATCATTGATTGTATTGGATGATATAAATCATTTCCAGCTGAAGCACAGATGATACCCGCTAGTCCACTAGAGTACGTCCAGAAAGGATCACCTTTAGCAATCCAATATCCAGCTAATAAGCCTCCTGATAATGACATCAGAAAGTTAAAAGTAATACCACTTAGTGTAGTCGGAGTTACATATATGTTTG
Organism: uncultured Pelagibacteraceae bacterium; assembly: GCA_902612325.1. GTDB lineage: Bacteria > Pseudomonadota > Alphaproteobacteria > Pelagibacterales > Pelagibacteraceae > Pelagibacter. The sequence goes on from CACMDB010000003.1 coordinate 41,056, forward strand.
TTGCTGTCCAATATGAAATACCTTCCATACCATACTCAGGTCCAAGATCAAATATCGGTATATTACATGCCGCATAGAACCCCCAGAAACCAGTATAAATCAGAAATAATCCAATTGTTACTAGCCAAGGATTTCTTGGCCCTATATTTCTTGGTTCACCACTTGATGAGAATTTTCCAATTCTAGGTCCTAAAACCATTAGAACTCCAAGGGCAAATCCACCCGCAATCGCATGAATTACTCCTGATGCATATGCATCGTGGTATCCTAAAATTTTAAGCATCCAACCATCAAAATGCCATCCCCAAGCAGCATCGATTGTCCAGAAAACTGAACCAATTGCTATTGCTAAAATACCAAAAGCAAAAGTTGTTATTCTTTCAATAATCGCTCCTGAAACGATAGATGCAGCAGTCCAAGAAAATAATAAAAAAGCAGCCCAGAAAACACCATTGATGTGATCTCCAAGGTTAATTGCCATTATACTACTTGTTGCCACCTGAAATTTTGCACTAAACAAACTATCATCAGTGATTAAAGCTGTACTTTCGTTCATTATTGAAGGTGCTATCCCAGGTCCTGTTGGGAAAGCCCAGTAAATCCACCAACCAAATAAAAACCAAGTTACTGTTACTAGAGGTATCAGCATCGTGTTTTTCATAAGAGTATGTTGATGGTGTTTGTATCGAGAAGCTCCAACTTCATACATACAGAAACCGACGTGAATTAAAAACATCAGAACTACTGTTATCCAGTAGTAAAATTCTGTAAATATAGTAGTAAGAGCACCTAACTGATCAGTCATATTCTCTCTCCATATTAGTTTTTTTAAAAGCCTATTAAATTTTAAGATATGTTACAAATGAAACAGAGCTTAAAAACCTTACATATGTGTAAGGTTTAAAAAAAAAATCAACTTTAGATTGAGAACTTAAAATTTAAGATAAGCTTTTTTCAAATCAACAAGAGGATGTTTTGGTGACATTTGAAATTTAACTAGTAATTCTCTTGCAATCATGTCTCTGTCTTGTTGGTTATTTGGTAACTTAATTGATTTTGGAATTGTTACCCATCCATTTGCATTTCTGCAAAATACTGCTGGTTTACCTTCCTCATAACCCATATGTACATCCTCTAACCAGTTTAGATCATCCCATCCCATAGCTTCAATGTATTTCTTTAAAAAAGGAGTGATTTTTTTATAATCAGGCAAAAGATTTACGTCATATCGATAACCAATCGATTGACCAATCATTTTTTCTCTAGCAGTTTCTTTTTTTTTACCTAGCTGACTAGAGGCTTCTTTTTTTTTATTTTTTTTCTTTGCCATATAAAAATCTAGATCTTATGGAAGTTATCAACACCAACAGTATAGTTCGTTCCAGCTAATGGAACTTTAGCTAATGCAGAAGCTTCAGATGTTAACGCCGCTAAATCCTCAGGTTCTAGAGAATGGATATTCGTTTTACCGCATGCTCTAGCTAACAATTGAGCTTCAAGTGTCATTGAGTGAAGATAATTATAAACTCTTAATGCAGCATCATCAGGATTTAGTCTCGCTCTTAATTTTGGATCCTGAGTGGCAACACCCACAGGACATCTTCCTGTATGGCAGTGATAACATTCACCTGCTTTAACACCCATTTCCTTTTCAAAATCAGCTTCAGGAATGTCTTTATTACAATTTAATGCGATCATCGAACCAGTACCAATCGCAATTGCATCAGCACCTAATGCTAAAGCTTTTGCCATATCTGCACCATCTCTTACACCACCAGCATAAATTAATGTAACTTTTCCAGTTTTACCTACATCGTCTAAAGCTCTTCTTGCTTCTCTTATAGCTGCGATACCAGGAATACCTGTATTTGCAGCAGCAATGTGTGGACCTGCACCTGTTGATCCTTCCATACCATCTAAGTAGATAGAGTCTGGATCACACTTTGCAGCCATACGAACATCATCATAAACTTTTGATGCACCTAATTTTAATTGAATTGGCACTTTATTTTTTGTGAGTTGTCTTAATTCTTCAACTTTTAATGCTAAGTCATCAGGACCTAACCAATCTGGGTGTCTTGCAGGAGATCTTTGATCAATTCCTGATGGTAATGATCTCATTTCAGCTACTTGGTCAGTAACTTTCTGACCCATCAAGTGTCCTCCCATACCGACTTTTTGACCTTGCCCAATAAATACTTCAATTCCATCTGCTAGTTGTGCATGGTGTGGGTTAAATCCGTATCTAGATTGAATACATTGGTAAAACCATTTTTCAGAATATCTTCTTTCATCAGGGATCATTCCACCTTCACCAGAACAAGTGGCACTTCCTGCCATTGTTGCACCTCGAGCAAGTGCTGTTTTAGCCTCATAAGATAAAGCTCCAAAACTCATACCAGTAATATAAACTGGTATATCTAATTCAATTGGGTTCTCACATCTTGGACCAATTACAGTTTTGGTTTCACACTTTTCTCTATAACCTTCGATTACAAATCTAGTTAAAGTTCCTGGTAAGAAAACTAGATCGTCAAATGTAGGAATTTTTTTCATTAATGCCATTCCACGCATTCTGTATCTTCCTAACTGAGATTTAATATGGATGTCATCAATTACCTCTGGGGTAAATATAGCGTTGTGACCAAGTAAACTTTTGTTTCTTGATCCGTTGCTGCTTATGTGAACATCAGCTTTACCACCAACGTTACCATTTGATTTTCCGTTTTTTTTCTTTTTTTTCTTAGCCATTAAATTGCTCCTTTTTTCTCAGCAGGTTCTAAGTTGTCGTAATTCCAAAGTTTTTTACCAGCTACAATTTTTTTCATTTTACTTACATCAAAGTTTTCACCAATTTCAGCAACTCTAAGTTTTCTTCTTAACCAATCTTGATCGCTTTGCGTCAACTTTGAATCTACTGCATCACTACCATATGATCCAATTTCTCCACCTACGAAAATTGTCCCATCATACATCGAATCACCTAAATTTATGCCAACATCTCCCAATATGATTATTCTTCCTCTTTGCATCATAAACCCGGTAAATGCTCCAGCATCACCACCAATAATGATAGTTCCACCTTTCATATCGATGCCAGTTCTTGCACCGACACTACCTTTGCAAATTAAATCACCACCTCTGATAGCTGCTCCAAAACAAGACCCTGCATTTTTTTCAATTACAACTTTTCCAGCCATTAGATTCTCTGCACATGACCAACCAACTCTTCCATTGATTCTTACAATTGGACCATCACTAGAGCCCATACCAAAGTATCCTAAACTACCTTCAAAAATCAAATTCAATTTATTTAAAATTCCAACTCCCAAACTATGTTTTCCTTGAGGATTTTTAATTACGATTGTTCCATAGCCTTGGCTCATTAAATTATCGAGTTCTTTATTAGCTTCAGCTGCAGTCATATTTTTTACATCAAGATCTGTTCTTTTATTAAAATCGACATCATAAGTTCCAAAGTAATAAAAATTTTCTGCTTCATCTGGATTAAAAAATTTCTGTTGAGTTCTTCCTGTTAAAACTTCAGAGTGCATTCCCATTGCCTGGGCTTTTGTTTTTTTGGTTACGTTTTTTAAATTTGCCATACTTTAACCTCTCCATCGAATGGATCATAAGTATCAATTTCTTGTGGCAAAATTGATCTTATAGCTATCTCTTCTGAACCCATTGCTACTAAATCATCAGACTCATATAAAACTAAAGGTTTTGCGGCCATTGTATCTTTAGCCATTCCCAAAGAATCTTTTGTAGCAACAAAATAAGTAAATACACCATCGAGACCTGTTAACGACTCTTTCATTCCTTCTTCTAATGAAGCCCCATCTCTCATTTTTTCAGCAAGGTAAACTGCAATTAATTCAGAGTCACATTCTGACATAAATCTCATTCCCTTATTTTCTAGAGCTCTTCTATTATTCCAATAATTCGTTAATTGACCATTGTGAACAACGGACACATCACTAAAAGGATATCCCCAAAAAGGGTGGGCAGATTTGATATCTACACCTGACTCAGTAGCCATTCTTGCATGGCCTATTGCATGAGTACCAACAAGTTTGTCTAAGTTATATCTATCACAAACCATTTTGGCATTCCCTAGATCTTTGATAACTTCTAACGATTTACCCATAGATAAAATTTCAACACCAGGAATACTTTCTATTTTTTGTGAGAATTCTAATAAATCTTTTTTATTGTATTCAATCTCATATCTCAATGAGTAAGGGAGTATTCTTTCTTCTTTAATAATTTTTGCACCCATTTCTGCAAGATAACTATCAACAATTTTCTTTCTTTCATCGTATACAGACACATCCTCAGCAACTGACGTACTACCTTCACCAACGTTTTCACCAACTTTAAATCTCATGATGAAATTTTTGCCATCTGTATCACCATACAAAGCATAACCAGTTGAGTCTTCTCCTCGATGTTTTAAGGCTTGCAACATTCCCTGAAGTTCATGACCTACATTGGATGATTTTCCTCTATGAATTAATCCTGCTATTCCGCACATATATTTTTTCTCTCTGTATTTATTATGGTAAACAATCTAAATAAGTATCTAAATCCCATTGAGTTGTTGCACCTAAAAATCTTTCCCATTCATCATTTTTATACCAATGGAAAACTTTATACATCTCATCAGGCATTGCAGATTTAATAATTTCATCCTCTGATAATCTTTCTAAAGCCTCACCTAAACTCAAAGGAAGTTTCTTAACATCTTTACCAGCCTTTTGAGCTTCATAAATATTTCTAGACTCTGGAGCTGCTGGTTGCATTTTTTTACTAATTCCATGATCACAAGCTTTTAGTAAAGCTGCTCCTAATAAATATGGATTATGCATTGAGTCTACCGATCTGTATTCAAATCTACCCGGTGCTGATACTCTCAATCCACAAGTTCTATTTTGATAACCCCAGTCAGCATAAACAGGAGCCCAAAAACCTTGGTCCCATAATCTTCTATATGAATTTACAGTTGAAGATCCTAACGCTGTCAAAGCTGGTAAATGTTCCATGATACCTGCTATTGATTGTAATCCAATTTTTCCAGGTAACTGCATATCTTTAGTATCTGGCATAAAAGTATTTGTTCCACCTTCTACATAACCAAAAACTTCTTCAACGCCTGGTAAAGATTTGTGTCCAAGTTTATTTGTTTTAACTTTTCCACCTTTCCATAAAGACATATTAGTATGACAACCACTTGCTGAAACTCCCATAAATGGTTTGGTCATAAAACATGCAATTAGATTGTGTTCTCTTGCAACTTGAGCACATATTTGTCTGTAAGTTGATAGTCTATCTGCATTTCTTAAAACATTGTCATATGTCCAGTTCAATTCTAATTGACCAGGTGCATCTTCGTGATCACCTTGAATCATGTCTAGACCCATTGCTTTTGCATATTCAATCACCTTCATAAATACAGGTCTTAATGATTCAAATTGGTCTATGTGATAACAGAATGGTTTCGAAAATCCTTTTCCAGTTGGAGTTCCATCATCATTTTTAGTCAACCACATCATTTCTGGCTCAGTTCCTACTCTTAGTTCTAAACCATGTTTCTTTTGGAATTCATCCATAAAAATTCTTAAATTTCCTCTGCAATCAGAAGTTAAATGACCTCCAGGATTATTTCTCTCTTCTCTGTTTCTAAAACAAGTTACAAAAACTCTTCCAACTCTTTTATCCCATGGTAACTGACAAAAAGTTTCAGGGTCAGGAATTCCAACTAATTCCATTGCCTCTGGTCCATAACCAATATAGTTGTTGTGTCGATCTAAAAATAAGTTTGCAGTTGCTCCGTAAACTAATTGGAAACCTTTTTCAGCTGTTCTTTCCCAATGATCAGCGGGTATTCCTTTTCCAACCACTCTTCCTGTTACAGAAATAAATTGATAATAAATATAGGTTATTCCTAATTCATTTATTTTTTCTCTGACTTTTTTGACTTGCTTATCTCTACCTGGTCGGTTTACGTGCTTTTCTAGATCCGTCATTTTTCCCCTCAATGAATTATAAATTTATTCAAGCGTAACTGAAAAATTTATTAGTGTCTAGGCTTGAAGTTTAGCTCCAAGGAAACGGACTGTTCGAAGTAGGGTGCAATTCTCCCTTCTCGTAACGGTTGAATCTAAATGGTTTTAATAAATCACTTTCAGTACCAAGAATTTCTTTTGCCACTAGTTCGCCAACACCAATCATTTTGTATCCATGATTAGCATCAGCAATCATATAAACATTTTCAAAAAATCTATCAAAGATCGGAAAAGAGTCAGGGGTCATACACCCAAGTCCACCTGAAGGACCTTTTCTATACAGGTCTGATTTCCCTTCAAATCTTTTTTGACAATGAGCTAAAGCTGAACACCACATTTCACTAAAAGCATCAGTTGTTTGATACTCTGGTGACTCAATCCCATATGGATCAACGTTTACTTGATCGAAATGTTTTTTAACAATGTAAGGAGAAGTTCCTCCTTGAACACCTAAACCTTCAATATCAGGCTTATAATAAATCCCCCAAATTTTATCTGTAATTAATTTTTTTGTTTTATCTGAATACAATGGCGCAGTAGAGTCGACATGAACCACAGGCGGTTGTTTACCATCATTTGTTTTTAAGAAATCTGGCTCTACTCCAATTACACCCTCTTGAAGCATCCAGTAAGTCCACATATCAGTAACATGCATCTTACCATCTTTACCTTTAATGTTAGCAGTTTTGGGCAGTTCTAACATGTTCCAAAAATCTCTTGCCCAAGGTCCCGCACCAATTACGACTTGTTCACAATCAATTGTTCCTTTATCTGTTTCTACTCCAGTTACAGCTTTACTATTACTTCCTCTTTTAAAACCTGTAACTCTAACACCCTTCATCACTTGAACACCATTTGAGGTAGATTTATTTTCAAGTGCTTTAATTGAGTCTTTATTAAAAGCATATCCACCTTTTTTTTCATGCAGAATAGATGTGATTCCTTGAGCTTGCCAATCATCAAAGATACCCTTCATATAATTCATGCAATCTTTCTCACCTTCTATAAATTCAGACTCATAACCAATTGCTCTTTGTTGTTCATAAATACTGGCGACATCCTCATGCATAACTTCAGGTGATATTTGCAAATAACCAACTGGATTATATTTAAATGCTTTTGGATCACTCTCCCAAACTGAAACTGAATGGGCCATTAATTCTCTCATTGCTGGTTGAAAATAATTATTTCTAACAACACCACAAGCTATGCCGCTCGCACCTGCCGCAGTATCTTTCTTTTCTAAAACAACAATATCTCCTGGATTTTTATACGTTTCGGATAGCTTCCAAGCAGTACTTAATCCGTGGATCCCCCCACCGATAATTACTACTTTTGCTTTTGTCGGTAATGACATACTCACATCTTTATTTTTCATGCGACGTAAATATATAATTTTTTATATATATAAAAAATATAAGTAAAAATAATAAAGCTTTAAAAGCTTAGATGTTTAAGGGTTTCAATGTATTTATTAAACTCTTCTATAAAAGATACACTTGGCTTTATGTGCTTTTTTCGCTGGTCTCCAGAAGTTTTTTCTAAGAAAAAAAAACCTTTTTCACATGCCTCATTAATCATTAAAGCTGACTTAGGACGTGAAGTTTTAAACAATTTAGTCTTTAATTCTTCAACTGTTAAGTCCTCTTTATATTTATAGGCGTGCATAACTAAAAGCATCATATGATAATGGGAAGGTGATTTTCTAAAAAAATAGTTACTAGACATGTGGGAAAGTTTCATCTGATCTTCCCAAAATTCTAATAAATCTTTTGCTGTTTTGGGCATTAAGATCTAACTCTAGTTTTCTTAGGATCGAAGTGTGGGAAAGCAACTACTTTGGCAGAAATTCTTTTTTGATGACCATCAATTTTACCCACCTCTACCTCAGTGCCTATTTCAGAATATTGATTATCAATTCTACATAAAGCTATATTTTTATTGAGAGTAGTAGATAAACAACCACTTGTAATTACACCTACTTGAGATCTGCCAACATGTACACAGTCACCATGACCTGAAGGTTCTTTACCAATTAACTCAAGACCAACAAGTTTTTTTTGTGGATTTGCTTTTCTTTCTTTCAAAACACTTTTACCAATAAAATCTTCTTCCTTTGATTTGAGAGGGACTGCAAAACCAATTCCAGCTTCAAACGGATCCTGTTGACCATCAAATTCGTTACCAAACAAAATTAAACCTGCTTCAATTCTCAATTTATCTAAAGCAGCAAATCCAGCAGGTATTAAATTATCATTTTTGCCATACTCCATAAGTTTATCCCATACTTTTGGTGCATCTTTTGGATGGCACCATATCTCATAACCAAGTTCACCTGTGTAACCAGTTCTAGAGACAATTAATGGTATTCCTTGGAGTTCTTCAACTCTGCAAATTGAAAACCTAAACCATTCTAGCTCATCGATTGCAGGCTGTGTCGGAGGTGTAAAAATCATCTTTTTTAAAATTTCTCTACTTTTCGGACCTTGAATGGAAACGTTGCTAATTTGATCTGTTGAGTTTTTTATATTTACTTTGAATTTTTTCTTTTGAGCAACTTCTTTAAGCCACTCCCCTGCATACTCGTCTCCGCAAATCCATCTAAATCCAGTTTCACTTAATCTAAATAAAGTGCCATCATCGAACATCATGCCGTTTTCATAGCACATTGCTGAATAAACAATTTGTCCAACAGCAAGTTTTTTAATATTTCTAGTTAAAGTATAATTCATTAATTCTTCAGCATCTGGTCCTATAATTTCAAATTTTCTTAATGATGATAAATCAATTAAAACAGCATTCTCTCTGCACGCATTATATTCTTCTACCACACCATGTTTTGTGTAATCATTTGGAAGCCAAAAACCTCTAGCATCAATAAAATTTCTAGTTAATTTTGATGTTCTCTCATAAAACCCAGAATTTCTAGTAAGTTTTTTTTCAGAGTCTGTTTTCATTCTAAAAGCAAATGATTTTGAAAATTCTTTTTTTTTGTCATAGGTTCTAACAAAAATATCTGTGGGATTCCATGAATTACATGCATCAATATCACTTGGACATGCTGTCGTTCCAATAGTTAAATCTTTTAATGCTCTAAACATTACATAATCTCCAGGTCTTGCAAATGACTCATCAGAAATGACAGAATTTAAACCAGTTGCTGAGGTGTTAAAAAATAAATTAATTGCTTGCCAACCTTTTTGTTTTTCAACTCCATATTCGGCCATGGCATTATTTAGATTATCCGAACAATTTGGATGACCAAAATAACCTGCATCCTCATAATATTTTGATGTGCAAGCTAAATTAAATGTATCATGTTTACCAACTGTATCTCTAATCACCTCAACTAAAGGTTCATGATCTGTGTCATAAAATTTTGAGAACAATCCTGGCCCAGGAAAAGTATTACCCATGAAGGTTCGTGTGGTCTGCCAATCAAGTCCTTTTTCAATTTTTTTATCAAGTTTTCTTGTATCAAATGCAACAAAGTCAGAGCATTGTCTACCTGCTGGACTAATAATTTGAATGTAATCACCTTCTTTAACTTGAAAAGAAATAGCAGTTTGTCTATCAATATTTTTTTCGTAATGTGGCTCAAACACGGGGTCAGGAATTATTGATAATTCTTTATCATTTGTAATTTTAGCTCTTTTTATAAATAATATTAAATCACCAGATGGATTTTGTTCACTTACCAACATGTCATTTTGTGGTGCAGAGAAAATAACATAACACTTATCTTTAGATTTTAATTTAATTTTTTCACCGCTAGGTGTTTTTTCATCAAATAAAATTGAAGAATGCGATTTATTTAAATCTAGATTTCTTTTTTTTAATTGAAAATTTGTAGCTAGAGAACTTTCATCCTTTTCTTTTAAAATCTCTTTAATGAAACTTTTGTCGCTATTTTCTTTCAAATTTAAAATTGCGAGTTCAGATTTTCCATCTTTGTCGAAACAAATTATTTCACAAATTTGATTTCCCTCATCATTAATGATTTCTATTTCATCATCTGGAAAAATTTGTAAACCAGTTAGCCCACCAGCGTTTACAACGTGTCTTTCAACTCCAGGTGGTAGTATATTTAGACCAGGTTCTTTTATATCTAATGTAGTCAGCGACATTTTTTATATCTATTATTATATTATATAAATATCTATTAGTTGACTATCATTTTACTTAGGCACATACTATTCACACTTAATATTGAGAAAGGGGAATAAATGCGAAAAATAATATCATTTATATCTGCAATGATAATCTCAGCGGTAAGTTTCGCTGGTATTGCAAATGCAGATAGTAAAAAACCCATCGTTATTCCGACACATAACTGGTCAAGTCAAATTGTAATGGCCTATGTTATTGGTGGAATGTTCGAAAGTATGGGTAACAACGTAAAATACGTTAATGCTGACTCTCAAGCAGTATACGAGTCAATTAGAATTGGTGATGTAACTATATCTCATGAGGTATGGGAATCTGCTTTTGGTAAATCATTCACAACTGCTTTGGATAAAGGTGGTTTGTTAGATTGGGGAGATCATGAGGCAAGAACTCTAGAGGATATGGGTTATCCTAATTGGGTTGCTGAAAAAGGATTATGTCCTGGTTTACCAGATTGGACAGCATTAAAAAATCCAGATTGTGCAAAAAACTTTACAACACCTGACTCTCCAAATGGAAAAGGAAGAATGTTGGAAGGACCACAAACATGGCATGGTGATTTAATTCCACAAAGAGTTGACGCTTTAGGTTTAGGTGATCTTTGGTGGGTTAAATTTGCTGGAAGTGCAGATGCTTTATGGGCAGAGTTAGCTGCAGCTGAAAAAGAAGGAAGAGGAACAATCATCTTTAACTGGACACCAAACTTTACTGATGGTGCTGGTTTTACATTTATCGACTTTCCTCCATACACAGCTGGTTGTAGACCAGAGGATGGTGGTGATGGAAAATGTGGTTCACCAGATGGTTATTTGAAAAAAGCAGTTAATGCTGATTTTCCAAAAACTCATCCAAAAGCAGCAGCGGCATTTAAAAAACTTTCGTTCTCAACAAGTCAAATTGGTGCAATGGCAGCTTTAGTTGACGTTGACAAAATGACTCATGAGGATGCAGCTAAAAAATGGTTAGCAGACAATAAGAAAGTTTGGCAAGCTTTTACTAAATAAGGTTAAGAGCTATTAAATCTTTAAATCTCTCCCAACAACGTTGGGGGAGATTTTTTTTTAGATAAAATTTATGATTAAAATATTACTTTTTATATTTGTAAATTTCTTTTTTTTTAATGGAGTTTTAGCAAAAGATATAAATATTAATGAAGACATTAATCTTGAGTTTAAGTGTTCACTAGAAAAAAAAATTATTAAAAATTCTGAATATAATTATCAAACTTTTCTGGCAAAAGATTTAAAAGAAAAAGATTTAGACAAATTTAAAATTCAATCAAAAAAACCACAAACTCTTTTAATAACGGGATTAACATTATTTCTTTCTGAGTCTGAATCGTTAAATGTAAAGGTTGTAAATAAAGATGTGGTTTTATTTAAATCTATCGATAAAGAAAAAAATTATTCTGAGTCAGGTATTATTACTAGGAAAACAGGTGAATTAATTCACGAAATTACCAAAAATATAAAAAGTGAAAATTCTGAAAAATATATTTCTATTTATTCTTGCACTGAAAATGACAAAAAAGTCTAATTTTTTTTTAATTGTTTTTGTGTAAACTATGCTCATGAAAAAATTTCTTCTCACCATAATTTTAAGTTTCTTAATTTCATCGGTTGCTTTAGCTAGAAGCACCGGATGTAAGGAGGGTAATTGTGAAAATGGTTTCGGTAAGTGGGTTTACACTGACAAAACAACTTACGAAGGAGAGTGGGTAGGTACAAAAAAAAATGGTCAAGGTGTTGAGACTTGGCCAAATGGATATATTTACAAAGGCGAATTCAAGAATAGTGAATGGAGTGGAATTGGTATTTTGACATTTCCCGATGGGTCAACCTATGAAGGTGAATGGGCTAAAGGATTTATGAATGGTAAAGGAACTTTTACTTGGGCTGATGGATCAGTGAAATCTGGAATTTGGAAAAATGGTAAATTACAAGATTAAATGTCAAAAGAAAGTAACTTAGATAAGATTAAAAATTTACCTGAATTCACCAAACAATTTGGTGGGTTAGTAATTATTATCCTAATAGTCATATCATCTTTTTTCGTTTTAAACATTATGTTTGGTGGAGGTGATGAATTGGTAAGAAAAATGAAACTTGAGGAGGAAAGAATTGCTCAAGAGAAAAAATTAAGTGAGCTTATTTCAAAACTTCCTTCTGGCATATTAGTTACATTTGATGGCACTGATCATTTTAAACTAAGTGATGAAGTATATGAACAAGTTTGTAAGGCAACAAAGTTGATCCCACAACGTGCGATAATGGGTGCAAATTTTTTAAATTTTAGAGCTCATGAAATTTATACAATTAACGGAAATAAAATTGATGAGACGTTTGTAAAATGGGATGACACAAAAAATAAGTGTTTTGCAGGTTTTACAGTAAGCGGAAACAATGTAGGGGTAAATGAATCAATAACTGTTAGTGGTGAGGCCCTAAGTTTCTTAAGTACTGGAATTGATACTAGAGTTTATTTTATTAAAAATTTTTAAGGTGAAATGGTTACAATATTATGGATTTAATTTTACCTTATTTTCATATAACTTAATTAAGATTTATGGCTGAGACAGTAATTAAATGTGAAAATGTCTACAAAATTTTTGGATCAAATGCCAAAAAAATGCTTCAAGAGTCAAATGGAAATGTTGATGCCAAAACTTTTCAAAAAAATGGATGTATCGTAGGTGTAAACAACGCATCATTTGAAGTCTCAAAAGGTGAGATGTTAGTTGTCATGGGTTTATCTGGTTCAGGTAAATCAACATTATTGAGATGTATATCTAGATTAACAGATGCAACAGGTGGTAAAATTTTCATTGAAGGACAAGATCTATTACAACTAAACAACAAAGAGCTTATTGAGCTAAGAAGAAATAAAATGGGTATGGTTTTCCAAAGCTTTGCTTTACTGCCTCATAAAACGGTTGTAGAGAACATCGCTTTTCCACTTCAGATTAAAGGTATTAAAACTGAGGATAGTATCAGTAAAGCAATGGATATGGTCAAGCTAGTTGGACTTGATGGAAGAGAAAACTATTTTCCAAGAGAATTATCTGGAGGACAGCAACAACGAGTTGGTATCGCTAGATCTTTGGCAGTCGAACCAGATATTTGGTTTTTAGATGAACCATTTTCAGCTTTAGATCCTTTAATAAGAAAAGAAATGCAAGATGAATTTTTAAGACTTCAAGAAAAATTACAAAAAACAATTATGTTTATTACTCATGATTTTGATGAAGCTTTAAAACTTGCTGATCGTATCGCAATTATGAAAGATGGTATAATTGAGCAATTAGATACCCCTGCTAATATTGTTTTAAATCCAGCCACAGAGTACGTACGAAAGTTTACAGAAGAGGTTCCAAGAGAAAAAGTTTTATTAATTGAAGATGTAATGGATGCATCTAAAAATGATTTAGGTGATTTAAAAGTTTCAAAGGATGAAATAATCGAAAATGTTGCAGAAAAAATTCTTACTCAAAAAAAAGCCGTAGCTGTGATCGATAGTAAAAATGAAATTGTGGGTTCTATAAACCCAGCTAAAATTATTAATACAGTTTTTGGAGGAAGAAAAAATAATAATTAATTATGGAATTTTTAAAAAAATATCCCAAAACATTTCAATGGTTATTTTTATTAATAGTATTTTTTGCTTTATGTTTCGCAATTGAAGTTCCAGAAACATATAAATTTATCCGTGGCCAAGCAGAATTTGTAAAAGATCCAAATCAGAGTAGTTATGTGTTTTTAGGTAAAGAGGTGAGATATTATGCCTTTGATGTTTTTTGGCGGTTACCTCCATTACTAGGCTGGCTACCTATTTGGATAAACGACTCTTTATTTTTCTTAATGAACGAATGGATGCCGATTGAGGTTTGGAATGAAGATACACAAGAGTTTAAAAGTCGTCCTGTAGTTTTACAAATAAGTAGAAATTTAACAGCATTTATGACTTTCTTAATACAATTAATAAGAGAGGTTTTATTAGGTGGTCTTGAAACTATAGTAGCGTTTAGCAGTTGGGATTGGATCGATAAAAATCCTTGGGCTGAACTTCCAGGATTACCATGGACTATTGTAGCAGCAGGTGCAGCAATTCTTTCATATAAAGTAAGCGGGAAAGGTCTAGCATTGTTTGCTGGTTTAACGATGATTTATATTTCAATATTTGGTCAATGGAAACCATCTATGCAAACTCTTTCATTTATACTAGTCGCAGCACCCTTGTCGTTTATTTTTGGTTTAGGCTTAGGAATAGCAGCATTTAAAAGTAAACGTGTCGAGAAAGCTTTATATCCAATATTATTAGTGATGCAGACTATGCCGCAATATGCGGTATTGGTTCCTGCTTTAGTTCTTTTTGGAGTTGGCGATCATGCTGCAGTTATAATCACCATGGTTGTAGCTATACCACCAATGATATTACTAACCATATTAGGTTTAAGAGCAGTACCTCCAGAAGTTATTGAAGCTGGTAGAATGAGTGGATGTAACAATTGGCAATTAATGTTTAAAGTTTTAATTCCAACTGCAAGAAGAGATATTTTAATTGGTGTCAACCAAGTCATTATGGTCTGTTTTTCCATGGCAGTAATCTCAGCTTTTATTGGTGCAAAAGGTTTAGGATTTAATCTGCTATTGGCGCTAAATCAGTTAAATATAGGACTAGCACTAGAAGCAGGCTTGTGTATTAGCTTAATTGCGATTTTATTAGATAAAATGTCATTAGCTTGGGCTAATAAACAAACAGATTATTTCGGTAATCTGACATTCTTTCAAAGAAATAAAAATATCTTATTTTTTGCAGCAACAGTAATTGTTGGAATAGTACTGGCTTATATTGGAACCTTTTTATTTAAAGGTAGTTTTAATTATCTATTTGAAGTTCCACATAATAAAGGAATATCAACTGCTGATTTTTGGAATAAAGGGGTTGATTGGATTTTTGATACTTTTTTTGTTTATATTAAAGCATTTAATACATGGCTCATTCAAGAGGTGCTTCAACCAATGAGGGCTTTATATTTAAGAATGCCAGCTGTAGCAACTATAGTTTTAGTTGTTGGTGCAGGATATCTCATTGGTGGAATTCGTTCAGCTTTAGTTGTTTGTGGATTGACACTATTTATTGCTTTAAGTCCTTGGTGGGATAGAGCTTTAGTTACGACTTATATGGCAACATTTGGAGTAATTGTATCTTGTACTATTGGATTTACAGTTGGAACATTATGTTTTCAAAATAAACGCTCTGCTAATTTCATGTTAGGAGTATGTGATATTTTTCAAACATTCCCATCATTTGTTTATCTAATTCCAGTGATGATGTTATTTGGTATTACGGATACATCTGTTTTAATAGCTGTTATAGTTTATGCAACAATACCTGCTACTAGATACACCATTGAGGGATTGAGGAGTGTTCCTGCTGGTTTACACGATGCTGCAACCATGTCTGGTGTTAATAAATTTCAAAGATTAACAAAGATTGAATTTCCTTTAGCTTTTCCTCACATGATGCTTGGTATAAATCAAACAATTGTATTTGCTTTATTCATGGTAATTATTGGAGCTTTCATTGGTACTGAAGATTTAGGGCAATATATATTAAAAGCACTATCAGATAAAAAAGGTGCTGGGATTGGGTTAACACTTGGTATTTGTGTAGCTTTTATAGCTCTTATATTTGATAATCTGATTAGATCTTGGGTTGAAAAAAGAAAAAAACACCTAGGTATTGATTAAAACTTAATTATTTATTCAAAAAAGTTTTTAAAGTATCATCCATTGCTCTTGCCCAAGGCGTGTGGTGAACCGGTGCAACAGATCCTGTTACCGGGGATGAGAAAGACTTATCTCTATAAGTTGATATGTCTTCAACTTTATGATGTTCCCATTCTTTAAAATGTTTTCTTATTAATTCAAAATCAATTTTAGGATAATCAGACATTTCATGTAGCTCCTTGGTATACTCTGTTTGAAAATCAATCATTTGATCAGGATTTTCAAGTTTTTCTTCCATTGCAACCCATTTGTTTATGTCATTTTCAATTTCTTTACTATCAGGCATTTTTATTTTACCCATAACTACATCACGAGCATACCAAGCTTGGCAATCGAACATATTAAATGTATGAAATTGATCCTGCATGCCAAGATACATTAGTTTATGATTATCTTGCCAGACTACACCTTTGTATAATTTAGGTGGATAGAGTCTATTTCTTGTCTTCAGTTGTAAGTTTTCCTCTAAAAATGGAAAATGGTGTAAGTATCCTGTACATAAAATTATAACGTCGGTTTCTTGTTCAGTACCATCTTTAAAGATAGCTTTCTTTCCATCTAGTCTATCTAGGTAATGGACTTCTTTCATGCCTTTAGGCCATTTGAATCCCATTGGGTTGTGTCTATATCCAATAGTTACACTTTTTGCTCCGTACTTATTACATTGAAGCGCAATATCTTCAGCTGAATAACTACTGCCTAATACCACAATATTTTTACCTCTAAACTCTTCTGCGTCTCTAAAGTCGTGGGAGTGCATAATTCTTCCTGGGAATGATTTCATTCCATCATACTCAGGAATAAATGGAACAGAAAAATGACCAGTTGAAACAATTACAAAATCGAAATTTTCCTTTAAAATTTTATCATTTACTTTGTCCTGATAGCTAATTTCAAATTTTTCATTTTTAAAGATTGTATTGATGACCCTTGTATTAAATTTAACTTTATTTTTTAAATTTCCACTTTTAGCTCTTCCAACTATATAGTCGTATAGTACCTCCCTTGGAGGAAATGACGGAATTGCTTTGCCAAAATGTTTATCAAAAGAATAGTCAGCAAATTCTAAACATTCCTTGGGTCCATTAGACCAAAGATATCTATACATACTATTTGGAACTGGATCTCCATACTGATCAGAACCTGTTCGCCAACTATAATTCCAGAGACCACCCCAATCTTCTTGTTTTTCAAAACAAATCACTTCAGGAATTTTTTCACCTTTTTTTTCTGCTTGCTCAAATGCTCTTAACATTGATAAGCCACATGGACCTGCACCGATAATAGCTACTTTACTCATAAGATTTAATAAAAATTAAGTTTATTTTACTAACAAAATATTAAAATTTAAAATAAAATAATGACTTAATATGAAAATTGACATAGAAAATTTTCACGTATGTGTTGCATTTTAAATTTTCGTTTAATTAATATTTTTGAATTTAAATCAATATGAAAAAATTTTTAATAATTGGAGGAGGGGCCATGGGATCTGCTTTCACAGTTCCCTGCCTGGAAAATAAGAATGATGTTGTAATTACTGAGCCTTACTCAAAAAAATTCATAAAAGAATTATCCTCAAAAAGAAAATACCATTCTGCATTAAAAATGAATTTGCCAAAAAAACTTAAATTTCGAAAATATTCTGGTGATTTATTAAAAGAAAAATTTGATTTAATAGTAATTGCTTTAAGTTTACCTGGAATAGACTTTATTGGTAAGGAGTTGAAGAAAAATAATATTGATACACCTTTGCTGGTTCTTACCAAAGGGTTAAAATATATATCTAGGAGTAAGAAAATTTTTACTATTTCTGAAAAACTTCAAAAAGTTTCTGGGATAAAAAATATTTCAGTTTTAAAAGGTCCTTGCTTAGCAAAAGAATTGGCGAGAAAACATCAAACAAGTGTAATAATTGCAAATAAAAATATAAATTTTGCAAAAAAAATAGGAAAAAGAATTTCTACAAAATATTATTTAAATGAATTCTCAAGAGATATTATTGGTGTTGAGGTCTGCTCAGCAATTAAAAATATATATGCAATGATTATAGGTGCTGGTCAAAGTCTAAATACGTCATCAAGTTTATTTCAAAGATCAATTAATGAAATGAAATATTTGACAAAATATTTTAAAGGAAAAGAAACAAGTACACTTGGGCTTGCTGGTGTGGGTGATTTATATGTTAGCGCTGCGGGTGGTCGAAATAGTAAAATGGGCAGTTACTTAGGAAAAGGATATACATTTAAAAATGCAAAAAAAAGATTTATGCCTAATGACACTGTTGAAGGAGAACAATTAGTTAGAGAAATTGCCCCATACATTATGAGAAAAATTAATAAAAAAGAAATTCCTTTAATGATTAGTTTATTTAGAGCAATATTGAATAATAGAAAACTTACAGTCACTTAAAAAAATATGAAATCTAATTGGAATTATCCAACAACAGTTTGGGTAGGCAAAGATAGGGTTAAAGATTTAGGAGAAGCTTGTCATAATTTAAAGGTTAACAACCCATTATTTGTTACTGACAAAGATTTAGTAAATCTTCCATTTATTAAGGAGGTAATTAGTGAAATTAAAAAAAAGTTAAAAAAATTAATATTATTTTCAAATTTTACAGGAAATCCATTTGGTGAGAATGTCGATGAGGGTGTGAAAGAATTTAAACAGAATGATTGTGATGGTGTAATTACGATTGGCGGAGGAAGTGCAATTGATGTTGGGAAAGCTATAGCTTTTATGTCAGGTCAAAGTAGACCTATTTGGGATTTTGAGGATGTTGGAGATTATTGGAAAAGAGCTAATGATAAAAATATTTTTCCAATAATTGCAATTCCGACTACTGCAGGAACAGGATCTGAAACTGGTCGAGCATCTGCAATCATAAATAAAAAAACGGGTGTTAAAAAAATTATATTTCATCCAAAAATTTTACCTTCAATTGTTATTCTTGACCCAAAATTGACTATTGAACTTTCTCCAAGGTTAACTGCCGCAACAGGGATGGATGCCTTAGCTCACAATCTTGAGGCATATTGTGCACCCAGCTTTCATCCTATGGCAGATGGTATTGCTTTAGAGGGAATGAAGCTTATTAAAAATTCACTTGTTGTTGCATACCAAGATGGAAAAAATATTGAGGCTAGACAAAATCTTTTGGCAGCTTCGTCAATGGGTTCAACAGCTTTTCAAAAAGGATTAGGTGCAATTCATTCATTGAGCCATCCTGTTAATGCTCAATATAATATTCATCATGGATTGAGTAATGCAATTTTTATGCCGTATGTGTTAACTTTTAATAAATCAATTATAGAAAAAAAAATTATCTCAATTTGTGATTATTTAGATTTAGATAAAAATTTTGAAAGTTTTTTATCGTGGATTTTGAATTTAAGAAAAGATTTAGCAATCCCCCATAAACTATCTGACATTATGGATTGTTCCAAACTAGATTTAAATAGATTATCTCTAATGGCTTTAGAAGATCCATCTACTAGTGGTAATCCAAAAAAAATCAATCAAGAGGATCTTAAACTGATGTATCAGCATAGCATTTCAGGAGAATTGTTTGAATGAAAAAAATATTAATTGTAGAGGGAAACTTAAGGGAAGAAAATGAGAGCTTTTCAGAAAATGGTATTCAAACACATACAGAAAGTTTAAAAGACAGCTTAAGTCATTTTACTAATGAACTATCATTTGATGTTGTTAATCCTTCATCAGATCAAAATATTCAATTAATATCAGATCAACTCGAGCAGTATGATGGTCTTATTTGGGGTGGAAGTAGTTTAAATATTTATAATGATACTCCAGAAATTAGAAGGCAAATTGAATTCATGAAAAATTGTCAAAATAAAGTGGGAAAAATTTTGGCAATTTGTTGGGGCATGCAAGTAGCAGTCACAGCAGCAGGTGGCCAAGTCAAAAAGGCGGATAATTCACATATTGGTATAGCAAATGAAATAGAGATAAACAAAAATGGAATAAAACATCCTCTTTATAAAAATAAAGATAAAAAATTTAATTCCCCAGCATTTAATTTTGATGAGGTGGTAAAAATACCTGATAAAGGAATTTGTTTAGCATCGAACAAGATTAATAAAGTTCAAGGTTTATATTTTGAGGTTAATAAGACAAAAATTTGGGGGCTACAATACCATCCAGAAATAACTTATGAAAAAATGATTAATCTTATTGAGTTTAGAAAAAAAAGATTAATTGAAAGTAGAAAAGTATTTAAAGATGACACTGAAGTTCAAAAACACATTGCTTTTATCAAAAAAGAAATTTCGGTTTCAGATAAAGAAAAGAGAATGTTAGAGCTTAAAAATTGGCTTAACGAATTAAATTAAAATAACCCTTCGATTTCACCTTTTTTATTTAGTTTAATAGAGTCTGCTGCTGGTACTCTCGGTAATCCAGGCATTGTCATTATTGCTCCACAGACAACAACTATAAATTCAGCTCCTGAGGAAAGCCTTATTTCTCTAATTGGTAATGAGTGACCTGTAGGTGCACCTTTGAGATTAGGATCAGTTGAAAAACTGTACTGAGTTTTAGCTACACAAATTGGTAATTCCCCATAACCTGCTTCTTCAAAACTTTTAAGTTGATCTCTAATTTTTGTATCAGCAATAACTTCATCGGCTCTGTAAATTTCTTTTGCTATTGTTTCAATTTTTTTAAACAATGGTGTCTTACTTTCGTATAAAAATTTAAATTTATTTTCATTTTTTTCACATAAATCAGCAACATGTGAAGCTAATTCTTTTGTACCTTCTCCTCCATTTGCCCAGTGGGTACAAAGACTTGCCTTTATTCCTAATTTATTACAAAAATCAACTAAAGCTTTTACCTCATCATCAGTATCTTTTAAAAAATGATTTACAGCTATCGCTACAGGAAGACCAAATTTTTTTACATTTTCAACATGCCTTTCAAGGTTGACCAAACCTTTTTTTAGTGCTTCAATGTTTTCATTTTTAAGATCATCTTTGGCTACACCGCCATGCATTTTTAATGCTCTAATTGTAGCCACAATAACCACACAACTTGGTTTTAAATCAGATTTTCTACATTTAATATCTAGAAATTTTTCAGCACCAAGATCTGCACCAAACCCAGCTTCAGTTACCACATAGTCAGCTAATTTAAGTCCAGCTTTAGTCGCAATCACAGAATTACAACCATGTGCAATATTAGCAAAAGGCCCGCCATGAATTATTGCAGGATTATTTTCTAATGTTTGAGTTATGTTTGGTCTTATAGCTTCTTTCAACAAAACAGTCATAGGTCCCTGTGCTTTTAAATCTTTAGCATATATTGGTTTTTTCTCTCTTGTATAAGCTACAGTAATATTTCCAATTCTATTTTCTAAATCTTCCAAATTATTAGCCAAGCAAAAGATAGCCATTATTTCTGAAGCAACTGTAATATCAAAACCATCCTCTCTTGGAAATCCATTGGCGACACCGCCAAGATTAATGTTTATTGATCTTAATGCTCTATCATTCATATCTAAAACTCTTTTCCAAACAATTCTTCTTACATCTATATTAAGTTTATTTCCCCAATAGATATGATTGTCTATCAATGCAGATAAAAGATTATGTGCAGATGTAATTGCATGAAAGTCACCTGTGAAATGAAGATTAATTTGTTCCATAGGAACAACTTGAGCATAGCCACCACCAGCAGCTCCACCTTTCATTCCAAAAGATGGACCTAAACTTGGTTCTCTTAAACAGACGATAGATTTTTTTCCGATTTTATTAAGACCATCATTGAGACCTACAGAGGTTGTGGTCTTTCCTTCTCCTGCTGGAGTAGGAGTTATAGCAGTCACTAAAATTAATTTTCCCTCTTTTTTACTCTTGAGACCATCAAGGTACTCTAAATTTATTTTTGCGATGTGACGCCCCATGGGGCTGAAGGCAGAACTTTCATCAGGAACATTTATTTTTGCTAAAATGTCTTTGATTGGTTGCATTTTAGCTTCTCTTGCAATTTGAATGTCTGATTTTATTTCACTCATAAAATTCTTTAAATATACAAAAACTGCTCGATTAGTATCTCTTTTTAAGAGCTTTGGAAATATCTAAAAATTATATATAAAAAAAATAGGAACTATTTATATTCATTATTATAAAATTTAGTCATGCAAAAATATTCAGTATTTAGCCTAATCAAGAATGCTTTTTCTAATCATGAAAAATGGGATTTGGCATGGAAAGATCCTACGCCTAAAAAAGAATATGATGTTGTAATTATTGGTGGGGGTGGCCATGGACTAGCTACTGCCTACTATTTAGCTAAAGAACATCAAATAACTAATGTGGCTGTTATTGAAAAGGGATGGATTGGTGGAGGAAATATAGGAAGAAACACTACAATTATCAGATCAAATTTTATGTATGATGATAATGCTAGGTTCAATGAATTTGGAATGAACTTGTGGAGAAACATGAGTCAGGAATTAAATTTTAATGTCATGTTTTCACCAAGAGGAATAATAAATTTAGCTCATTCAGATGCGCAAATGAATGCTTATGCTCGTCGAGGAAACTCTATGAGATTAAATGGAATAGATGCTGTTCTACTTAATAGGGAAGAAGTTAAAAAGATTATACCTATGGCTGATTTTTCTGAAGATGTTAGGTATCCAATTTTTGGAGGCTTAGCACAACCAAGTGCTGGCACTGCTAGACATGATGCGGTCGCATGGGGTTATGCTAGACAAGCTGACTCAATGGGTGTCGATATAATTCAAAATTGTGAAGTAACAGGATTTGATATTGAGGCAGGAAAAATAACAGGTTTGAGAACATCTAGAGGAGATATTAAATCAAAAAAAATTGGATTGTGTGTAGCCGGCAGCACAAATGTTTTAGCAGAAAAACTTAATATGACACTTCCTATAGAAACTCATTTATTACAAGCTTGTGTTTCTGAGCCAGTGAAACCAGTTTTGGATGGAGTGGTAACCTTTGGCGCTGGACACTTTTATATTAGTCAATCAGATAAAGGTGAGATGGTAATGGGTGGAGATCTTGATGGATATAATAGTTATGCACAAAAAGGTAATCTTCCGACGATACAACATGTCTTAACCGGAGGTGTTGCTTTATTTCCATTCTTAAGTCGATTGAAAATGTTAAGGACTTGGGGAGGGATTATGGATATGTCAATGGATGGCTCACCTATAATTGATAAAACTCATATCGATGGATTATATCTAAATTGTGGTTGGTGTTATGGAGGCTTCAAATCGGTTCCATCCTCTGGGTGGACATTTGCTCATACTATTGCGCAAGATAGAGTTCATGAATTAAATGAGGGATTTAGTCTAAATAGATTTTCTAAAGGTTACTTGTTAGATGAGAAGGGCCTTGGAACAAAAACTTGGATTTCATAAATGTTAAATATTAAGTGTCCTTACTGTGGGGACAGGTCTCAAAAAGAATTTGCCTACGGAGGCGATGGAACAATTGCTAGACCAAAACTTAATCAAGAAATAAGTGATGAAGAATGGGATAATTTTGTTTATCTAAGAAAAAGTCCGAGAGGAAAACATATTGAATTATGGCATCATATTGCTGGATGCAGACAATGGTTTAAAGTTGAGAGAGATACAACTACTCACGAAATTTTTAGAACTTTTAAACCAGAGGAATAATTTTGATGTCACAAAATTTTAGACTAAATACTGGTGGCTTAATCAATAGAGATAAACCTATTGAATTTAAATTTAATGGAAAAAAATATATTGGGTATGAGGGTGATACGCTGGCTTCAGCACTACTTGCCAATGGCATACATTTAATTGGAAGAAGTTTTAAATATCATCGTCCAAGAGGGTTTTTTGGTGCAGGAGTTGACGAACCAAATGCAAAAATGCAAGTTGAGATTAATGGTTGTTCAGAACCAAATATTAACGCAACTGAAATAGAACTAGTAAATGGTTTATCAGCATCTAGTCAAAATTGTTGGCCATCAGTAAATTTTGATATTGGTGCAATAAATAATTTCTTAAATCGTTTTTTTCCAGCTGGTTTTTATTACAAAACTTTCATGTGGCCTAAAAGTTTTTGGTATAGAGTTTATGAGCCTTTTATACGAAAAGCAGCAGGGTTAGGAATTGCTTCTCTAGAAAAAGATAAAGAGAGATATGAGCATAAATACGAATATTGTGATTTATTAGTTACTGGCTCTGGACCCGCTGGTTTAGCAAGTGCTTATGCAGCTGCCAAAAACGGAGCAAAAGTAATATTAGCAGAGGATAAACCTAGATATGGAGGGACGCTTTTAACAGATGATGTTACGATAGATAATTTATCTGGAAAAGATTGGTCAGAAAAAATTATATCTGAATTAAAAGAGATGCCTAATGTTATTGTTAAAAATAGATCTCAAGTTTTTGGATACTATGATCATAATATGATGGTGATGTTTGAAAGAACAGGAGATCATTTAGAAAAAAAACCTAAGTACACACCAAGACAAAGACTTTGGTATATAAGAGCAAAAGAAGTATTGCTATCAACAGGATCTATTGAAAGACCAATTGTTTTTGGAAATAATGATACACCTGGAGTTTTTCTCTCAGCTGCTGCAAAAGAATATATGAAAGTTTATGGTGTTCTAATTGGTAAAAAACCAATTATTTTCACTAATAACGATAGCGGCTATGAAACAGCTATTGAGTTTAAAAAGAATGGTGTTAATCCAATAGTTTTAGATACTAGAGAGGATCAAAACTCCGAGTTAATTAATGAAGCCAAAGATTTAGATATTAAGATCAAGTTTTCTTATGCAGTGATAGTTGCTCATGGATATAAAAAAGTAAAATCAGCAACAATTGGGAAATTAGATAAAGATAAGATAGATTTTGAAAATACAGAACAAATAGATTGCGACTCTATTTGTGTATCTGGATTTTGGACACCAACTGTTCATTTAGCATCTCAATCAGGCAATAAACTGAAATTTAATGACACGATAGATGCTTTTGTACCTGACAAATCAAAACAAAATGAACATTCTTTAGGTGCTGCTAATGGAACATTTACATTACAAGATACCTTAAAAAACAGTTTTAATACCGGGTCAGAAGTTTCTAAAAGCATAACTAAAAAAGATGAAAAAATACAAATTCCTAATACGAATGAACGAAAATATAGTGCTCATGATAAATTTTGGTGTTCTCCACTCCCTAAAGGTAAAAATTATAAACGATTTGTAGATTTCCAAAATGACGTAGCAGTTTCTGATATAGAGGTTGCTTTAAGAGAAGGTTATAGATCAATTGAACATGTTAAGAGATATACAACGTTGGGAATGGCAACAGACCAAGGAAGGACAAGTAATTTAAACGGATTACAATTAGTTGCAAATGTTGAAAAAAAAATTGTTCCTCAAGTAGGTCACACTACCTTTAGACCCCCATTTACACCAGTTACCATCGGTACAATAGTTGGAAGGGAGATAGGCAAAGAATATATGCCTACAAGAAAAACACCAATGCATCATTGGCATGAAAAAAATAATGCAGTCTGGGTAGATGCTGGTGCTTGGAAAAGACCAAGGTACTACAAAAGAGGAAATGAAAATTTATTTGAGGCATCAAAAAGAGAAGCAAAAAATGTTAGAGATCACGTGGGTGTTTGTGATGTAACAACTTTAGGGAAAATTGATATTAAAGGTCCAGACGCTGCAGAGTTTTTGAATAGAGTTTACACTAATGCTTGGTTAAAACTTCCAGTAGGCAAAGCTCGATACGGAGTTATGCTTAGGGAAGATGGAATCGTGATGGATGATGGGACAACAACCAGAATTTCAGAAAATCATTATCATATGACAACCACTACTGCACAGGCCGCAAACGTATTATCACATTTGGAATATTACCTGCAAATTGTTTGGCCAGAATTAAATGTTAATGTTGTTTCAACAACCGAACAATGGGCTGGCGCAGCGATTGCAGGACCTAAATCAAGAGATTTGTTAGCAAAGCTTTTTCCTAAATTAGATGTTAGCAATGAGGCACTTCCTTTTATGGGATATGTAGAGGGAGACTTGTTTGGTGTCAAAGCAAGAATTTTTAGAATTTCCTTTTCAGGTGAACTTGCTTACGAAATAAATGTTGAATCTGATTTTGGATTATTTATGTGGGAAAAAATAATTGAAATTGGTAAAGAATTTAATGTTGAACCCTATGGTACAGAAGCATTATCGACACTAAGAATAGAAATGGGCCATGTAGCTGGACCAGAACTTGATGGAAGAACCATTCCTTACGATGTTTCGTTAGAAGGTTTAGTATCAAAGAAAAAAGATTTTATTGGAAAGAGATCTTTAGCTAAAGAAGCATTTAATAAAGCAGATAGACAAAAAATTGTTGGCTTAGTCCCATTGGATAGGAAATCGAGTATTCCAGAGGGATCTCATTTAGTAGAAAATAAAAATGCAAAACTTCCGAATCCTAAACTTGGTCACGTTTCTTCATCATGTTGGAGTGTTGAGAATAATAATCCTTTTTCTCTTGCAATATTAAAAGATGGAAAAAATATGATAGGAAAAAAGCTTTTCGCGGTATCTCCACTTAAAAACACTTCTATTGAAGTTGAAGTTATGTCCTCACATTATGTAGACCATGAAGGAAAGAGAGTAAGATCGTGAAGCAAATTTCTTCTTTAAATAATGTGCATCAAAATGGAAAATTTGGTGATTTTGAAAAAAAAAATGAGAAGGATTTATTAAAGATTTCAGAATTGAAGAATGTTCTAATATTCCAAATAGTTCAATACAAAAATTCAAGTTTAGATATCTCAAATATAAAGGTTGATAACTTAAAATTACCTTCGACTTTAAAATCCTCCTCAAATTTAGATACTAGAATTTTATGGATGGGACCAAAAAATTGGATAGTTATATCTTCTAAAATAGATTTACTTTTAAAAGATGGAAAACAATTTGATGAAAGTAATTTTGCAATTACTGATTTATCGCATTCAAGAGCAATAATTGAAATTCAAGGCGATCTTGTTAATGAAGTTTTAAAAAAGGGATGTCCTATAAATATTGATAAATTTAACGAGGGTGATTGCACAAATTCAATTTATAACGGAATATCAATTACGATTGATTTTATTTCTAAAAATCCAAAAAAAGTTAGAATTTTTGGATTAAGAAGCTTTGGAGAGTCTTTGCATCATTCAATAACAGATAGCTCATTAGAATTTGGTTATCAAAGTAATTAATTAATAATTCCGCGTTGCAATATAAACACCAACTGATGCTATTAAAAAGCCAACAACATCTATATTTGTTAAAGTTTCATTTAAAAAAAGCCAAGCCATAATTGCAGAGGTTGCTGGTATTAGAAAAAAAACAGAAACTGTTTTACTAGCTGAATTTTTTTTTATTAAAAACATCAGTATTGTAAATGCACCAAAGGAAACAAGAAAAATTTGATGACTCATTGCTATTATAAATGTTTTTGTAAAATAGATGTAGGGCTCTACAAAAAAAATAATTATCATGACATGAAATAAACAACCACCTAATGCTTGATAAAAATTACTAACGGATAATGGTAAATTATTACTTAATTTTTTCTGCCAAATAGTAGAAAAGGTTATAGATAACAATGCAATTAAAGTTGCAATCAAACCTAGTAGAGGAATACCTGAGCCAACATCTATTCCAAGTACTAAAGAAGCACCAACAAAACCCAATAAAACTCCTACCCATTGCTGTAATGTAACTCTCTCATTTAAAAGCGGTCCACTCAAAATATTTGTTAGAATTGGTTGAAGTGTTACGATTAGAGCAGCTAAACTTGTTGGCATCCCAATTGAAATTGAATAAAAAACTCCTCCTAAATATAACCCATGAAACAAGATACCACTGAACATTGATTCAATCAGATATCTTTTTTTAATCAATATTGATTGTTTAAGGTAGATTGAAAACAACAAAAAACCCACAGCAACAAAAAAAAATCTGAAGGCTAGAGCTGCGAAAGGATCACTATTATCAATAATTGGTTTTGTTGTGATAAAGGCAGAAGACCAAAGTAAAACAAATATGAGTGGAAATATTCTGACCATTCCAGGTCTTATAAATTATTTAATCTACAATATTAAGTATTATTAATTTGTTTTGTTTCGTCTCTTTACACCATAATTCATAACTTTCACACATTCTCCATAAATGATCGAAAGCTCTTTGAGAAATTTCAAGAGGATAATGGCTCTTTGCATAATATAATTCAGGATATTGAATTAGCTGTTTAACTGATAAATCTTTTTGAATATGAAGTAATCTTAAAGTTTCTTCAGGTACCTTCTTTTTTGATACCTTTTCAATTAGCTCATCATGGAATTTTCCAGTGCTTATATCATTGTAGGTTGTTGTTCCAATAAAGTTTTCGATTGCATTGATTGTTGTCAGCTCAGGATTTTTTTTCTTTATCTCACAAACTTTTGAGTAAATTGCTTCTGCAACAAGTAACACATAAGGCTTTTCTTTAGATGGCATTATCTATTTTGATATTTCCTCATAGCAGCGTTAGCTAAAATCAAATTTGGGTCTAAAAATATTTTTGATGATTTAATTGTCTTAAATGGTTTATAGGCAAAAATGGCAATAGGAAGCTCTGTACAACCAAGAATAATTTTTTTACATTTTTTTTTAATTAAATAATTAATTGCTGGCTTAATAGCTTTGCTTGCTAGTTTCACTTTTCCCATTTTTACAAGCCTGATAGCTTTGTTTACTGATTTACTTTGAATAGAATTATTTGGAAACACTAGATTATAATCTTTATCAAAAAACTTATTATAAACACCTGTTTTTAAAGTTCCTTCTGTAGCAAGCAAACCAATTGAGGAATTTTTTCTACATTTTTTTTTAGCATGCAAAAAAACTTCCTTAGGCATATTTACTATCGGTAAGTTAATTCGTTTTTTTAAGTCATCATACCAATAATGAGCTGTGTTACAGGGTATGACTATAAATTTACAATTACTTTTTTTTAAAAGATTACAACCATAAATTAAACTTTTTAAAACAGATAAATATTTTTGTTTAGTTCTTTTATTACTTATTTTGTTTGATAGCTTGCCGGTATGGATACCAATCGACTCAGGTCTACCAGGAATATTTGATTTGTTATAAAGCATAAACAAAGGGTAATCTTGATCGATCTTACCTCTATATAAAATTGCCAGCTTATTACAAAAATCTAAACCTGCCTGGGTACCCATTCCACCTAAAATGCCAATCATAAATTATTTTCTAAATTTTGTTTGTAGAATAGTTCATTGGCTATAAAAATAAATTAATTCTTAATTAAAAAATTAATTAAATTTATAGCCAATTAATTTATGTGAAAATTATGCAGTTTTTAAGTTAACTGCTGAAGGACCTTTAGGACCATCTTCAACATCGAAAGTCAAAGCTTGACCCTCATCTAAACCGTTCATACCAGCATCTCTTACAGCTGAAACATGTACAAACACATCTTTTTCTTTGTCGTCACGTTCAATAAAACCAAAACCTTTAGTTGGATTGAACCATTTTACTTTTCCTTGTAGACTCATATTTTTTCTTCTTACTTATTGTTATATTAATTTATTACTTATAATTAAGTAATGATGGCTTTGTTTATAAATAATTGGGTTTTGTCAACAAATTTAGTGCACAATTAGACTTTTTTTTATCATTAGTGGTCAATTAGCTTAGTTAAATAGATAGAATTAACATCTTCTTTATAATGGGCAAAGGGTTTGCATGGTGTAAAATTACATTTTTTAAATAATTTTCTTGCTGGATCAAAAAATTTTCCAGCACCAGTCTCTAAACTTATTCTTTTAATTTTTAATTTTTTAGCTTCATCGATGAGATGTTTGATGACTTTAATACCATTACCTTGATTTCTAAAATCATCATGTATTCTAATTGATTTAAATTCACCATGATCTTTGTCTAAGAACTTTAATGCTCCACAACCAAATATTTTATCATTTTCCCAAAGGCTCCAAAATTTAATTGATGAAACTTTTAACCCTGGAATATCAAGAACATGAGCACTACCCTCGGGAGATGCTGCCCTAAGTTCAATAAAATGTTTTGTAAGAAGTTTATTGACTTCCAGGTTATCAAAATTTCCCTCAATAGATTTTAGCATTTATATTAAAGTTGTTATGTGGCCCATTTTTCTTTTATCTTTTATCTCTTTTTTTTGATAATCAAAGAAAAATTCATTTTCATTTAATTTAAAATTTTCTCTATAGGGTTTGATTTGATTTCCTATCAGGTTCACCATTTTTGCATTAGATATTTTTTTGAGCGGAATTTTTTCTAACGAACAGACTGCTCTCACATGATTTTCAAATTGACTAATATTAAAAGCATTAATTGTAAGATGACCAGAGTTATGAACTCGAGGAGCTATTTCATTAACATATAGATTTTCATTTCTATCAATAAAAAATTCAACACAAAGCGTTCCTATATATTTCAATTCTTCTGCGATCCGGATTGACCAATCTTTAGACTCATCAAATATTTTTTTAGTGATTTCAGCAGGTATTATTGAATGCTTTAATATTTGATCTTCATGAGTATTTTCTATCGGCTCATATATTTCATAACTATTGTTCCCAAATCTGGTAATAATGACAGATATCTCCTTTTTAAGTTTTACTAATTTTTCTAGTATATATCCTTTTGAAAAATCAATATTTAGGTTATTTAAGTCTTCAATTTTTTTAATTGGGTATTGGCCCTTACCATCATAACCCATTGTAGTTGTTTTTAAAATTCCAGGTAAGAAATCTCCTAATGGTTCCATATCAGATTTATTTTCTATTGATGCGTATCTAGTAGTTCTTATATTGAGTTTGTTTACAAAATCTTTTTCTGCAATTCGATGTTGAATTAATCTATTTACCGATGGCTTTGGTAAAACTGGTTTTACCTTATTCATTTCATTTAGAGTTTCATAAGGTATATTTTCAAATTCATAAGTAATTACATCAATTTCTTTTATGAATTCTTGCATTTTGATCTTATCATCGTATCTGCCATGAATGAATTTATTACAAAAATTTTGTGCTGGAGCATCAACATCATCACAATATATTATTGTATTGATATTCAACTTCTTAGCCGCGACAGCTAATAGGCTTCCCAGTTGACCACCACCAATTATACCCAAATTTTTTATTGACATCTTTTATTTTGGATTTTTTTTTACTGCTCTAGTTTGTGATGAACGCCAATTATTTAATTTATTTTTTACAGCAGGATTGCTGTTTGCAATTATAGCTGCAGCCAATAAAGCTGCATTTATGGCACCATCCTCTCCGATTGCAAGAGTACCAACGGGTATTCCTTTTGGCATTTGTGCTATTGATAATAAACTATCAAGTCCTTTAAGCTTTTTACTTTCAACGGGAACACCTAAAACTGGAATTGAGGTTATAGCTGAAATCATACCAGGTAAATGTGCTGATCCACCAGCACCAGCAATGATTACTCCAATATTATTTCTTGATGCGCTCTCTGCAAATTCATACATTCTTTTTGGAGTACGGTGGGCAGATATAATTTTAGTTTCAAATTGAACACCCATTTTTTTTAGTATATTTGCTGATAATTTCATCGTTTTAAAGTCTGATTGGCTTCCCATGACGATTGCAACCTTGAGATTTTTATTCTTTTTCATGATCAATTTGATGAATATTTATTTCAAAATTAGATTAAAATTTCAATAAAATAAATAGTATTTGAAAAACAACTTGGTATGCTTAGTCAAAATTAACCAAAATGAAATTTAAAATTGATAATCTTCAATATTGTAAATGGTCAAGAAAAGTTTTTGAGATTAATCGTGAGGCTGGTCTAGATGCAGTTCATGTTACAATAGTCTATCATGAAGATTTTGATGAGCTTCAAAACGAAATAAGTAAGTGGCAAACTTTATTTAAAGAAAATTCAGATTTAATTTTTTTAGGCCAGAGTTTTAAGGATATTGAAAAAGCAAATAATGAGAATAAAACTGCAATTTTTTTTGGTTTTCAAAATTGCTCTCCAATAGAGGATGATATCAATTTAGTTGAAAAAGTTCATAGTCTTGGATGTAGATTTATGCAGCTCACTTATAACAATCAATCATTATTAGCGACAGGTTGTTATGAGAAAAACGATAGTGGGGTAACTAATTTTGGAAGAGAGGTTATCCGGGAAATGAATAGAGTGGGTATTGTAGTGGATATGTCCCATTCAGCCGAAAAAAGTACTTTCGATGCAATTGAGTTTAGTGAAAAACCAATAGCAATTACTCATGCAAACCCATCTTTTTGGCACGCCGCAAAAAGAAATAAGTCTTCTGAATTACTAAAAACTTTAAGTGAAAGCGGAGGAATATTGGGTTTATCTTTATACCCGCACCATCTTAAGGACAATACAAATTGTTCTCTAGAAAGTTTTTGTGAAATGGTGGCTAAAACAGCAGAAATAATGGATATTAATAATATTGGTATAGGATCAGATCTTTGTTTAAATCAACCAGATGAGGTTGTTGAGTGGATGAGAAATGGAACTTGGTCTAAAAATAAAAATTATGGGGAAGGCTCTAAAAATAAACCAGGGTTTCCTAAACAGCCTAATTGGTTTGAGGATGCAAGAGGTTTTAAAAACTTAGAAGCAGGTTTAAAAAAGGTTGGTTTTTCAGAGACTGAGACTAATGGAATATTAGGTAACAATTGGTATAACTTTTATAAAACTATTTAAATATGAATATAGAATTAAGAGATCCAAACATCATAATGAAGTTATCAAGACTTGGTTCCTTTCATCAATCAAGACTATCTTTTTTGAGAAGTTTTTTAAGTGAATTTAAGGATTGGCAATATAATAGAGACTTGTTTGATTTAGACCAAGAGGGTTATGGCACAGCAGTATACTCATTTAAAAAAAAAGAGAGAGTTTATTCTTTAATCTGTTATGCGAACAAAATTAATGATGATGAAAGATCAGATAGAGTTATAGCCACAAAATGGGATGCAGCTTTTACATTACATGATGGAGTACCTTTAAAAGAAGACATCGACAGATTAAGAAATGAAGTTCCAAAACAGGAAGTTGGAAGGTTGTCTTACAAAGAGTTAACATTATCTAGGGCAAATAAATCTGTTAGGGTATTTGATCATGTTGTTGAAAGTTTAAGCAATGGAAACCAACCTGATTTAGAGCTACTTGAAAAAGTTGGATATTTATACAGGACGACTGCAGTTTATGGATCAGGTAAGTTTGGTTTAGCAGATCGATTTAGAATTAAAAATAGAGAGGAAATTAACGGACCATTCAGATTAGAGATGATGTTAGTTTATTTAGTTAGACAATTTACGTTTGATCAAGTTAATCATGTTGCAAAAAGTAAAAATCCTAATTTAGCTGTTAAACTAGATCCTAAAATTTGTAGAAATTTGGGTATAGGAAATTCTACAGGATTAGGCATGGCTCCATTTATTGTTAATCATCCAACTTTATTAAATAATTGGATACTTAGTAGAGAAATTGCACTTAAAAAAATAAGAGAAATTAGAATCGCTAAAAAACAAGATAGAGAATTATTTAAAGATTGTGTAAAAAGTTCTCTTAAAAATATCACTAGCTGGAATACAGAGAGCGAATATCAACTCAAAAAAATTAAACTTTTACTAAAAGATATCAAAAAATTTATAAATTTTTTAGAAAATGAATTTGATTTTCAAAAAGATTATCCTTTTAATGAAATTTATCTTTGGCTCGAGAAAGAAACTTGTGAGGAGTGTATTGAATATGTTGTCTCAATCATGATGGAGCCATTTGGTAATATAGTTCAGCCATTGGTTGGGCAAATGAGCTCGGAGGAAGAAAAATACTTTAATATTCCAACTGAACGTAATGTCGGAGATTTGAAAAAGATTTTAGAAAATAAATATTCGGATATTTTAAAAATTAATTTCAATATGGAAAAGAGCAATCAGAAATTTTGGTTTATTTCAAAAAATAAAGAAGAACCAAGATTAGCTAATCGTTTTGAGGAAAATGGCGCAGATTTGGAGCAGCCCTTGGCAATAGCTAGAGATATAAAAAAATTATATGAAAGATTATTACCTTTAAAAGATAATTTGAAAATTAATCAATTTTTAATTGATAACTCTGATTTAAGACACGTTGTTAGAAGAGCCTTTATTATTGAAAAATTTCCATATTCAGAAATACAAGATAATACTATTGGAGAAAATTTAGTTCCAATTGATATGTTGCGATTAAAGTTATCTTTTTTTGGAGCATTAAAATTTGATCCAAGATCTGACAAGTGGTTGAGAATATGTATGTTTCAAGGTGCGCCACTACCAAATGAATTAAAAGATTATGATGAGCAATGGGTTTATAAAACCCATTCTTAAATTATGAAATCCTTAAGTGAGATAGAAACTACAGTTAAAAGGGCAAGTCGAGCTGCCGGTTATTCATGGGGTATAGCAGAGGAAGTTGGTAAATCTATAAGATTATCTGAATTATTTGGTTTTCCAGCGATCAAACATCTCAATCAATATTATCAAAATAAAAAAAAAGAAAATTTTGAAGAGATAAAATTAATTAATAAAATTAATAAATCAGATGGATTATCTTTTTGTCCAATTATGGTGGGTGTTAATTTTATTGACCAAGTAAAGAACATCGAGACTTTAAAAAAGTGCTCAGTCGAAAATCTTGCTTATCCATTATTGCTTTTATCTTTTTTAAGCAGAGCTTCAGAAATTATTGGAAAAAAAATATTAATTTCGTTTGATGATTGTAAATTTTTATTGAATTTTAATGTGAGTATCTCGTCTAATATTTGGGATAAAGAAATGCCAATGTTAGCAAAAAAAGTAGAAATAAGTTTTTTAAACAATGAAGATAACTTTTCAGATCAAGATTGGAAAAATCTCTACAAACTTGCAGAAGATACATTTGTGGAAGAAACTGATAGTTTAAAAGAGGGTGCAGCGGGAGCTGGTTTGACTGATAATGACTGAAGATAAAGAAATAGAAAAAAATCTAAATGATTTAGATGATATTTGTGATGAATGTAAAGAACAACACGAGAGTGTAACTCAAAATTTGATTCTAACTGGTTTTAAAATTTGTAAGTCTTGCAGGGTTTCTAAGACAATTTTTCCAATCTAAATATGATTAATCGGTAAGGCGTTCATTCGACTTATGACAAATGAAATAGATAAAAAGATAATAATCAAAAATGACATAAAGACTATTCCAAATGATTTTAAATTTGATTTAAGATTAAGAACTTGTCGTGTCGAGATAATTAATCCGGCAAAAATCCAAAATTGCGTAAGAAAAATTATAGGTATCATTAATTCTGGTGTCACAGCAAAAAATCTTAAGAGACCAGGCGCGTGAGCGAAACCAACCGCTGTCAATACTTTTTTAAATGGAACTTTACTATTTTTATCAGGAAATAGTTTGACCCCAATAACAAAGATTAATATTGCCCAGACAAACCAAGTTAATATTGCAGTCACACCCGACATCGCCACAGCTGTTTTAAAAACTGTGTTTGCAGCTACTGCACCAGCTATGCCATCTAAAATCATAATGATACCCGCAAAATAAACTGAAGCTTCACCAAAATTTTTACTATCGGAATAAAGTGTTTTATCTAGTTTGATAGATTTTAAAATAATATTTAGAAATTCACCGAACATTTATTTTTTTTTATTTTTTTGCTCTTTGTAAGAGACTATTAATGGAAATATTATTAAAGCAATAGCTATAAGAATGCAAATTACTATTAAGAAACCTTTTGTCATTTTAGATGATGGGGGAGTAAACTCCCCCAAAATCAGATTAACCTTTTGAAACTTCTCTTGTATTAGCGTTGAAAGATTCTTTAAATGGAATATCAACTATAACTGCATCTACAGGCTTACCCGGAGTATCAGAGTATTTTTCGGGTAAATGAACTTTATATTTAGTTCCAACCTTACCTTTTGGAAATCCATTTGCATTTAATGTTCCATCAAAAGGAACATATCCCATTGCAATGTTTGTTTTCTTTTCAGGATGCCACCAGGGTGAAGTAATGAAACCAACTGGATCTCCACCACTCTCATGTGATATTAACCAAAAATCTGGCGCATAATCATCAATAGGTTTTCCACCTAACTCCAACCCAACCAATTGAAGTGCATATGGTTTCTTACCATCCTTAATTTCTTTGCCCATTTTTTCAAGTGCAGCTTTGCCAACATAATCAGAAGTTTTGTTCCATTCACCCTTTCCTGACAACGAGACCTGATAGCCTAAGTTACATTGATAAGGGTTATGTTGCATATCCATATCTTGCCCCCAAGACAAAATACCAGCTTGGATTCTTCTGTGGTGAGCAGGTGCAATAACCATAAGCTGGTGTTTTTTTCCAGCTTCAAGCACAGCATTCCACATTTCATCAGCATATAAAGTTGCATCTCTTAAATATATCTCATAACCAGCTTCTCCAGAAAATCCTGATTGAGAAATCACACAACTTCGTCCAGCAACTTTAACTTCAGCTAAACCATAAAACGGCATATTTTCTAAATCAACTTGATCACCTAACAAATCTTTCATCAAAGCTTTTGATTTTGGACCTTGTATTTGAACAGGACATGCATCGATTTCTTGAATGGTACAATTAAATCTTCCGTCTGCATTAACACCTTGTAAATACATACCAATATCAGAGTCTGATAATGAAAACCAAAACTCATCTTTAGAAATTCTTAAAAGAATTGGATCATTTAAAACCCCACCATAAGCGTTACATAAAATTACGTATCGTGCTCTCATTGGTGAAATTTTTGTTGCATCTCTTGTGATTACATAATCAACAAATTTTTCTGCATCTGGACCCTTAACTTGAATTTGTCTTTCGACTGCAACATTCCACATAGTTACATGATTAACAATTGCATCATATTCAACCATTGCACCACCATCTTCTGGTTTTACATAACCTCTTGGATGATAAATACGATTGTAAACTGTCGCTCTCCAACAACCTGCTTGCATAGATAAATGCCAATAAGGTGATTTTCTTACTCTTGTTGAAATTAACATTTCAACTTTTGTTGGTCCACTTTGTCTTAAATTGTATGGTACTTTTCGATCTGATTGATCTACAGAAGTAACATGCTTTAAATTAGTATAGTCAAACTCTTTAGACATAACTATTCTCCTTCAACCACTTGTTAGTTTCCTTCAAGCCGCCGAATGTATAAATGTGGAAAAAATCAGTATGAGATTTAATTTTCCCAATTAAATCATTAGGGTCTTTAGGTTTTAATAAATCTAACGCCTTACTAAAATTAGATTTAAGAAAATTTAGGGAATTTTTTGCACCAACTATATTAGCAAACTTTATTAAGCTAGATATTTTTAGAGGCCCAGTAATTCCCACATGCACTGGTACGCTTTGTTTAGAAATAAAGTCTATAATTGGCTGAGGATCTAGTAACCATTGAGTTACAATATAATCAGCATAAGGCTTTTTATCTTTCATAGCTTTTTCTAAATCTGAATCGGATATATCAGGACTCCCCTCTGGGTGTCCAGCAATTCCTATTGTCATCTTCTCAAAATAGCCAGTCTCTAAAAGTTGGAAAGAGCTATCGAATTTTCCCATTGGCTCTCTTCCTCCTCCTATAACTAAAACTTGTTTGACGCCACCATCTTTACATCTCGAAACATAATCTTTTAGCTGTTTTTCATCCTGCATAGATCGAGCTGGAAAATGAGGAACTGGATTGAAACCTTTCTTTACTAACTCAACTGCTTGTTGAGCTGTTTCTTTATAATCTCCCCCAGGTAGCATAGTGATATAAATATCTTTTACAGCTGGAACAGTATCCAGATCTGTCTGAGGCCCAATTTCTAAAGAAAAATTCATCTAATGATGATTATATTTTTTGAAAATGCTGTCAAAGAAATTAATCGTGTAATATAATCTCAATCTATTTAATGCCTTATAATCAAACAAAATAAATTAATGAAAATTATATTAATAATGGGTCTACCAGGCTCTGGAAAAACAACTTTAGCTAATGAACTTGCACCATTATTAAATGCTAAAAGGCTTAACGCAGATGAAGTAAGAAAAGAGGCAAATGATTGGGATTTCTCTGAAGAAGGAAGAAAAAGACAGGCTAAAAGAATGGCTGATTTTGCTTTAAAACTTCGAAAAGACAATAACTATGTTGTTGCAGATTTTATTTGTCCAACTCCCGAGGCTAGAAGCTTATTTCCTTCAGATTATATTATTTGGGTTGATACTATTAAAGAAGGTAGGTTTGATGATACTAATAAGATGTTTGTCAAGCCGGACAAGTATAACTTTCATGTTACTACACAAGATGCTAAAAATTGGGCATCAAAAATATATAAGGACATAAAAAAATGACATATCAGTGGGATAATAAAAAGCCAACAGCACAAATGTTAGGAAGATGGCAACCATTTCACGATGGCCATTACACCTTATTTAAAGAAATTATCAAAAAAACAGGACAAGTTTGTATTCAAATAAGAGATGTACAAGGTGTAGATGATAACCCTTTCGATTTTGACACAGTTAAAAAAAATATAGAAGATAGACTTAATCCAGAGTTTGAAGGACGTTTTAAAATTATGTTAGTCCCTAATATTACAAATATTTGTTATGGTAGAGGGGTTGGATACAAAATTGAAGAGATAGTGTTGTCAGAAGAAATACAAAAAATATCGGCAACGAAGATAAGAGCCAAAATGAGAGAAGAAGGCAAACTCAAATAGAATTTTTGATGAATATATTAGTGAAGAACTTATCTAGCGGAATATCTATAGTTCAAATTAATGATCCTAAAACATATAATTCATTATCTTTTAATACTTTAAATGATCTAATTAAAGTTCTAAAAAAACTTGATCAAGACAAAAAAACAAAAGTAATCATTGTAGAAGGTGCTGGAAAAGGTTTTAGTGCAGGTCATAACCTAAGAGAAGTAAAAAGTTTAAAGGTAAAAAACAAATATCAAAAATTATTTAATCTGTGTTCTAAGTTAATGCTTCAGATAGTAGAGGGTAATAAACCTGTTATCGCCAAAGTGCATGGAGCAGCCTATGCCGCTGGTTGTCAATTAGTTGCTAGTTGTGATCTAGCCTATAGTACTAAAGATGCGTTATTTGCAACTCCTGGCGTAAATATTGGATTATTTTGTAGTACACCAATGGTTGCTGTAAGTAGAAAAATTAATAAAAAACCAATGATGAAAATGTTGCTTACAGGCGAGCCAATTAAAGCAAATTTTGCAAAAGAAATCGGTTTAATAAATGATTGTTTTTCAAAATCTAAATTAAATAATGAGGTTTTAAAAATTGCAAAAAAGATTGCATCTAAATCAAATCTAACAATTAAAATTGGTAAACGAACATTTTATAAACAATTAGAGATGCCTCTTAGAAAAGCTTACGCTCATACAAGCAAAATGATGACGATAAATATGATGGCTTTGGATGCCAAAGAAGGGATTTCAGCTTTTTTAGAAAAAAGAAAACCTAAATGGAAAAATAAATAATGAAAAAAAATATTTTACTTATTTTTTTTTTAATAATTGGAATAATTATTATATATAACTTTAGAGGCCATAATCAAAATAAAGCAATTGAAGCATGTATTGCTGGGAGTAAAAAGTTAGATACCCCTATGACAGTTGAAGAAGCTAGAGAGTTCTGTAAGCAAAAAATCCAAAATAAACAATGAATGATATAAAAGAAATCCTTTCAAAATATAAAAAGATTGCAATGGTTGGAGTGAGCAATGATCCTACAAAAGCATCAACTATTGTCATGAAATATATGCAGAAATATGGTTTTAAAATTTACCCTGTAAATCCAAAAGCTGAAGGTCAAAAAATTTTAGGAGAAGACGTATGTGGTAAAATTACCGATATTAAAGACAAAGTGGATATAGTAAATGTATTTAGACCTTCAAAAGAAGCTTTAGATATTGCAAAAGATGTAATTAATATTAAAGCAAAAGTTTTGTGGTTACAGCTTGGAATTAAAAATGAACAAGCAAAAAAATTAGTTATTAAAAACAAAATTGAATATATCGAGGATAGATGTACCAAAATGGAATATCAAAAACATTTCTTAAAAATACGTCAAGCCTTTCCTGTTCTACAAGACTAAAATCAATAATTTTTAGAAAATGATAAAAAAAATTCAAATAATATCAAATACTCTTTTTATTTTTTTTATTTTTATAACAATAGCAAAGGCAGAATTACTAAAACCCAATAGTGACATCAAACCTGATAGAGTTATAGAAATTCAATTATCAGGACTTCAAAATAATGACCTTATTTATAAAGATAGTGGCATAGAGCAGACTTGGAACTTTGCCCATCCGAACAATAAAAAAGTTACTGGACCTTTAGATAAATTTAAAAGAATGATTAAAGGAGACTCTTATCAAATGATGATCAATCACTTAAGTCACACCATAACAAAGCTTGGAAGTGGTGAAAATTGGGCTCAATTTGAAGTGATCCTTTTAGATAAAGATAAAATTTATCATAAGTTTAACTGGCAAGTTGAAAAGTATGAAACAGATGGTCCACTAAAAGATTGCTGGCTAACAACCATGGTCTCCAGCCCAATCCCATTAGGGAGCTCCATATGACTAAAAATGACAATTTTGTTTCGTTATGAATAAAAATTTAGTAGGAATCGCTTAATGAAATCAAAAACTAAAGTTGTTGTAGTTGGTGGTGGCGTCGTTGGAGTAAGTGCTCTTTATCATTTAGCAAAAAAAGGCTGGTCTGATGTTGTTTTAGTTGAAAGAAAAGAACTTACATCTGGATCAACTTGGCATGCAGCAGGATTACTTCCGCTGTTTAATATGAGTTACTCAGTTGGTCAATTGCATAAGTATGCAGTCAATCTTTATAAAACATTAGAGGAAGAGACTGGAAAAAATGTTGGCTTTAGTGTTGTTTCAAATATTCGTTTAGCAAGTACAAAAGATAGAATGGATGAATATCATCAGTATGCTGGTGTTGCTAAAACAATTGGTGTTGATGTAAAATTTTTAACACCACAACAAGTAAAAGAAATTTGGCCTTTATGTCATACCGATGATTTAATTGGCGCAATTCAACATCCTGAGGATGGATACATTCAGCCAGCTGATCTAACGCAAGCTTTAGCTGCAGGTGCAAGAAATAGAGGAGCAGAGATTTATAGAAATACTGCTGTTACAGCAATCCGACAAACAAAAAGTGGCTGGGTAGTTGAGACTGATAAAGGTTCAATCGAATGTGAACATGTTATTTCTTGCTCAGGAAATTTTGCACGTCAAACAGGTGAAATGGTTGGATTAGATATTCCAGTAATACCTGTTGAACATCAATATATCGTGACAGAACCTCATCCAGAAATTCAAAAAAGAAAAAAAGCAGGATTACCTGAGATGGGTGTCTTAAGAGATAGTGATAGCAGATGGTATATGAGAGAGGAAGCAGGAGGATTAATATTAGGTCCCTATGAAGATGGTGCTCCAGCTTGTTATGTTGAAGGACCATCAAAAGACTCTGAATACGAATTATTTCAAGAAGATTTAGATCGACTGGCACCTCATATTGAAGGTGCTATTCACAGAGTTCCTGCTTTTGGCGAAGTGGGAGTTAAAAAAGTTTACAATGGAGCAATTTGTTATACGCCTGACGGTAATCCGATAGTTGGTCCAGCCTGGGGATTAAAAAATTTTTGGATTAATGAAGGTCATAGTTTTGGTATCACAGCTGCTGGTGGAGCAGGTTGGCAACTAGCAGAGTGGATTGTTGATGGAGAACCAACAATTGATATGCTTGGTGTTGAACCGAGGCGTTATGGAAATTATGCAACCAAATCTTATTTAAAGGCAAAAAATGAAGAAGCTTATAGCCATGTTTTTATTGTTCATTATCCTGATGAGGAAAGACCAGCTGCAAGACCATTAAGAACATCTCCTTGTTATGAAAGAATGAAAGATTTAGGTGCAGTGTTTGGTCAAAAGTTTGGTTGGGAGAGACCCAATTTTTTTGCAACGGATGGTATGGAACAAAAAGATGATTGGTCATTTAGAAGATCAAAATGGTTTGATGCAATTAAAAAAGAGTGTCAAAATGTAAAAGAAAATGTTGGTCTATTGGATATGACGGCATTTGCAAAATGTCGAATTAAAGGTCCTAAAGCTGAGGAATTTTTAGATTATTTAGTTGCAAATAAACTTCCAAAAAAAATTGGCAGAATAAATCTATGTCATGCACTTAATACAAAAGGTGGAGTTCATTCAGAATTTACAATTATGAAAGAGGCCGAAAACAGCTACTACCTTGTTTCAGCAGGTGCAAATTTAAGACTAGATCATGATTGGATACAAAAGTGGATGCCAACTGATGGATCAGTGATATTTGAAGATTTAACTAATAGCACAGGGGTACTTGTTGTAGCTGGACCAAAAGCAAGACAACTGATGCAAAAAGTTTCTACAGATGATTTTTCCAATGAAAACTTTAAATGGTTAACAGCTAAAAATGTTAATGTTGGTTATGCCCCAGTAAATGCAATGCGAGTAAACTTTGTTGGAGAACTGGGTTGGGAATTACATCATCCAATTGAGTATCAAAATCATATTTTTGATAAATTAATGGAAGCTGGAAAAGATTTAGGACTTAAACCTTTTGGAATCAGAGCAATGAATAGTTTGAGAATTGAAAAATCTTATAAATTAGTAGGAACAGAATTATCGATTGAATATTCTCCATACGAGTCTGGCTTAGATAGATTTGTCCATCCCAATAAAGGAAATTTCATAGGTCTTGAAGCATTAAACAAGTGGAGAGAAAAAGGTTTTGATAATAAATTAGTTACTCTCGAAGTTCATAATACAACTGACTCAGATGTATTAGGCAATAATCCAATTTATAAAGATGATAAAGTTGTTGGAAGAGCTACCGGTGGTGAGTATGG
The DNA here is from genome assembly GCA_902612325.1 of uncultured Pelagibacteraceae bacterium. Classification (GTDB taxonomy): domain Bacteria; phylum Pseudomonadota; class Alphaproteobacteria; order Pelagibacterales; family Pelagibacteraceae; genus Pelagibacter. The sequence goes on from CACMDB010000003.1 coordinate 84,179, forward strand.
ATTTAGATTAGATAAATCAATTGCATTAGCAATGGTAAAACCAGACTTAGCTAATGTAGGGGAAAAACTTAAGGTTGATATTTTAGGCAAGATGTATGAAGCTACAATATTAGATGAAAGTCCTTATGACGCTGAAAATAAATTATTGAGAGCTTAATGAAAATTTTAGTCGCAGTAAAAAGAGTTATTGATTATAACGTTCAAATCAGGGTTAAGGAAGACAACACAGGTGTTGTTACTGACAATGTTAAAATGTCTACCAATCCACCTGATGATAATGCAATCGAAGAAGCGGTAAAAATCAAAGAAGCTGGTAAAGCAACAGAAGTCGTTGCAGTAAGTATTGGAGAAGAGAAAGCTCAAGAAACAGTTCGTAAAGCTTTAGCAGTTGGAGCAGATAGAGGAATACTTGTTAAGACTGAAGGTATAATTGAACCACTTGCAGTTTCAAAATTGTTACAAAAAATTGTTGAAAAAGAAAAACCAGATTTAGTTTTTATGGGCAAACAAGCAATAGATGATGATTGTAATCAAACAGGTCAAATGTTAAGTGCACTTTTAAATTGGCCACAAGCAACTTTTGCATCTAAAATTGAAATCAAAGATGGTAAATTAGAAGTTACTAGAGAAATAGATGAGGGTTTAGAAACAATTGAAATTAATGTTCCAGCAATAGTAACTTGTGACTTAAGATTAAATGAACCAAGGTATGCTTCATTACCAAATATAATGAAGGCAAAGAAAAAACCTATTGAACAGTTGAATGCGTCAGATTTAGGGGTAGATATAACTCCAAGAATCGAGCAAGTTAAAGTTGAAGAACCGCCAAAAAGAAAAGCTGGAATAAAAGTATCAAGTGTAGCTGAGTTGGTTCAGAAATTAAAAAATGAAGCTAAGGTGATATAATGTCGGTTTTATTAATTGCAGAACATAATAACAAAGAGTTGAAGCCATTTACGCTTAATGCAAGTACAGCTGCTTCTCAAATTGATGATGATGTACATGCAGTTATTATTGGACATAATTGTGATGAAGCTGCAAAAGCTCTTTCAGAATTACCATTAATTAAAAAGGTTATTCAAGTTGAAGCTGCTCACTATGAAAACTTTGTTGCTGAAAATTTTGCGCCCGTAATTGTAAAATTAGCCGAAAATTATTCACATATTATCAGTTCAGCTAATACCTTTGGCAAAAATTTAATGCCAAGAATTGCTGCTGCTTTAGATACATCGCAAATAAGTGATATTATAAAAGTTATTGCGCCTGATACATTTTTAAGACCAATTTATGCAGGAAACGCTTTTGCAACTGTTAAAAGCAAGGATGCAAAAAAATGTGTAACCATTAGACCTACATCTTTTGATCCATGTGAAAGCTCAGGTGGATCAGCTCCTATAGAAAAAGCCGATCCTGGTGAAGAATTTGCAAAAACAAAATTTATCAAAAGAGAAGAAGTCAAATCAGACAGACCTGAACTTGGCACAGCAAGAGTTGTTGTTTCTGGTGGAAGAGGAATGCAGAGTGGTGATAACTTTAAATTGATTACTTCTTTAGCTGATAAATTAAATGCAGCTATCGGAGCCTCAAGAGCCGCAGTTGATGCAGGATATATAAGTAATGATCACCAGGTTGGTCAAACTGGAAAAGTTGTTGTTCCTGATTTGTATATCGCTGTTGGTATCTCAGGTGCTATTCAACATTTAGCTGGTATGAAGGAAAGTAAAGTGATCGTTGCGATCAATAAAGATGGCGAAGCACCAATTTTTAGTGTCGCAGATTATGGACTTGAAGCTGATCTTTTTGAAGCAGTTCCTCAGTTCTTAGAGGAATTGAACAAATTAAACACTATACAAAAATAATATAATCTGTAAAAAATTGAGTATGTCCAGAGAGACAATGGAATATGATGTAGTTATTGTAGGTGGGGGTCCATCAGGACTAGCTACAGCTATTAGGTTAAAACAACTTAATTCAGAATTAAATATTTGTTTGTTAGAGAAAGCATCTGAAATAGGTGCACACATATTAAGTGGAAATGTTTTTGAAACAAGAGCTTTAGATGAATTAATCCCTGGTTGGAAAGAACTAGATACACCTATCAAAACTAAAGTTACTAAAGAAAAATTTTTATTTTTAGGAAAGAATAAATCATTAAGCTGGCCAACTTGGTTGCTTCCAGCAGTTCAAAAAAATCATAAAAATTATATTATAAGCCTTGCAAACTTGTGCCGATGGCTTGCAGAACAAGCCGAAGCACTAGGTGTTGAAATTTTTCCAGGATTTCCAGCAAGTGAGATATTATATAATGATGATGGCTCTGTTAAAGGAGTTGCAACTCAAGATATGGGTTTAGATAAAGAAGGAAACAAAAAAGATAGTTATGAGCCTGGTATTGATCTTATTGGTAAAGTAACTGTTTTTGCAGAAGGCTGTAGAGGTCATTTGGGCAAACAATTAATTAACAAGTTTGAATTAGATAAAGGCAAAGATCCTCAACAATATGGAATTGGTTTTAAAGAAATTTGGGAAATAGAAGAAAAAAATCATGAGGAGGGGATGGTCATGCATACAGCTGGTTGGCCATTAGATAAAAACACTTATGGTGGAAGTTTTATATATCACGCTGAGAACAAACAAGTTTTCTTAGGTTATGTCATTGGATTAGATTATAAAAATCCTCACTTATCTCCTTTTGATGAATTTCAAAGATTTAAAACTCATCCAGCAATTAGAAAAATTATTGAAGGTGGAAAAAGAATTTCTTATGGAGCGCGAGCTTTAATTGAAGGTGGTTTTCAAAGTTTACCAAAAATGTTTATGCCTGGTGCATTACTTGTTGGATGTGATGCGGGTACGCTTAATATGCCTAAGATAAAAGGTTCGCATACAGCCATGAAAAGTGGGATGATAGCCGCCGAAACTATTAATGAACATTTTAAATTGAAAAAAGATTTATCGATCTTTGAAGAAAAGTTCAAAAATAGCTGGGTTTATGACGAGCTTTATAAGGCGAGAAATGTCAAACCAAGTTTCAGTTGGGGTCTTATTTTGGGTATTATTTTTACAGGAATAGATCAAATTTTATTGAGAGGCAGAATGCCTTTTACCTTAAAACATAAACATGCTGATCACGAAACACTTAAGCCAGCAAATGAAATGCCTAAAATTGAATACCCAAAACCTGATAATATCATCACTTTTGATAAAACAAGCTCGGTATATTTAACGGGTACAAATCACGCTGATAATCAACCGGTGCATTTAAAATTGAAAGATCCAAATTTGCCAATTAGTTATACGTTAGAAAAATTTGATGAACCTGCTCAAAGATATTGTCCAGTTGGAGTTTATGAGGTTCAAAATGAAAACAATGTCCAAAAGTTTGTGATTAATTCTCAAAATTGTATTCATTGTAAAACTTGTGATATCAAAGAGCCATCACAAAATATAACTTGGGTTACCCCAGAAGGTGGTGGTGGACCTAAGTATGGCAACATGTAGTTAAGATAGATCTATTGCAAATTTTTTTAAAGTTTCGATTGGTAAAATTTTAAGTGTGTTTTCGTGAGTACTCTTTAAAAATATTGGACAACCTTTACCAGCTTCAACTGCACGAGCATACCAAGTAGCACAAACACACCAACCATCACCATCTTTTAAACCAGGAAATCCAAATTCAGGATGTGGGGTAATTAAATCATTCCCAGCTTCTTTGCACCATTCTAAAAATTCTGTTGTAACTTTTGCACAAACTGTGTGTAAACCATGATCATTTTCATCAGTATTACAACAGCCATCTCGATACCAACCCGTTAACGGATCTAGAGAACATTCCTCTAATTTTTCTCCAAGAACATTTTTTTGAATTTTATCCATAGAAAACGTTGAATGTTTTTTTATCAATATCTAAATTAAATGAAAAAGATCTTCTCTCACCTTCTCTTTTAAAAGGATAAGCGGTATGCATTAAATAATTTGGAAATATAATCATATCACCAACTTTAGGATTGTGATTATGTAAACTATTACTTAAAAAAGATTTTGAACCATGGATAAAATCTATAGTCCCGTTTGTTTTAAGTCTTTTTGTCCCTTTGGTAATATTTTTTGGTATCTTTAAATAGCCAACTCCTGAGATATTGCCATTATGAAAATGAACAGGGTTATATTCATTCTTATATTGCCTTACTACCCAAAAACTTTTTAAATTCATCTTTTTTACATTCTTGTTGGTACATTGCTTGATATATTTTTTCACATTTAATTTAATGAATTTCAGAATATGTTTATTTACAAATTTATTTGATAATCTTATCTCTTGTTTTACTTCACCGACAAGTTCTTTAGAATAATCACTTTTTTTTGATCTAGATTTATTATTTACAATCAAATCCACTTCTTTATTTATTTTATTTATTATTTTTTTTGGAATTTTAGTTATAGCAATCTTAGGACCAAAAGGATTAAATACTCTCATGGTGATATTAAATTTTAGTTGGATTGGGTTGGCCCTTATAAACTTTTTCAGGGTCAAATTTTTTTTCTTTTTCAGTAAATTTCATTTCTACTTCTCGTCCATTTTCAATTGGTCCAAGCGGAATAGATCTATAAAAACAAGATCGATAACCAACATGACAGCTAGCGCCATCACCAATATCAACAGTTAACCAAATAGAATCTTGGTCATCGTCAATTTTGATTTCAGTTACTTTTTGAACAAAACCACTTGTTTTACCTTTATGCCAGATAGCTTTTCTTGATCTGCTGTAATAATGAGCCTCTTTTGTTTCGATAGTTTTTTTTAACGCTTCAACATTCATATAACCATGCATTAAAATTTCTTTTGTTTGAGAACACATTGTAATAACAGGAATTAATCCATCGTTATCAAATTTAGGAGAAAGTAGATTCCCTTCTTCAATTTCCAGCACATTTTCTCTTTTTTTGAACATATTCGGTGATTATGTAGCACATATCTCGATATATTAAATATTTTAAAAATACGCATTTATAGGTATAAAACCCACCATGAAATTAGTTAAAGATATAGATAATAATCAAAATTCTAAAAAGATTTCTGATAAGGAAGCTGAAGAAGCTTTTAAAACTATTTTAGCTTGGATGGGTGAAGATCCAAGTAGAGAAGGATTATTAGAAACACCAAAAAGAGTGGTCAAAGCATTCAAAGAGTATTTCAAAGGTTATAAAGAAGATCCTATCCAAGTTTTAGATAAAACATTTGGTGATGTTGATGGGTATGATGACATGGTTATTCAAAAGAATATTTCTGTTCAAAGTCATTGTGAGCATCACATGGCACCAATTATAGGTAAAGCGCACGTAGCTTATATCCCTAATGAAAGAGTTGTTGGGTTAAGTAAATTGGCAAGAGTTGTTGAAGTTTTCTCAAAAAGACTGCAAACTCAGGAAAGATTAACTATGCAAATTGCGAATACACTAATGGGGGCATTGGATGCCAAAGGAGTAGCGGTGACAATAGACTCAACTCATCAGTGTATGACTATGAGAGGAATTAAAAAAGAACAAGCAACAACAGTTACAAATTATTATTTAGGTCAATTCAAAGAAGATCTAAGTTATCAAAATAGATATTTAAGGTTAATTAGCAATTCAAAAGATTAAAAGTGTCAGATCAATTTAAAGCATTAGTTTTAAATCAAGAAGGTGACAACTTTACAAGAGAAGTAAAATCAGTAGATAAAAGTTTTTTAAAACATGGTGATGTCACTATCAAAGTAGATTATTCAGATCTAAATTTTAAAGATGGAATGATTTTAAAAAATGGTGGAAGATTAGTAAAAGAATTTCCTCACATCCCTGGAATTGATTTTTCAGGAACTGTTGTTGACAGTGAAAATTCAAATTTTAAGTCAGGTGATCAAGTAATTTTGACTGGGTTTAGAGTTGGAGAAATCTTTTATGGTGGTTACTCGCAAATGGCAAAAGTCAATGGTGATTTTTTAGTTAAGAAACCGGATGATCTAACAAGTAAGCAAGCAATGATTTTAGGAACTGCAGGCTTTACTTCTTTGATGGCTGCATTTGCAATTAAAGCAAGAGAAGAAATATTACTTGGTGCAAAAGTAAATGATGTTTTAGTTACTGGAGCATCGGGGGGAGTTGGAAGTATTGCGGTAATGATACTGAATAAAATGGGATACAATGTAACAGCTGTTTCAGGCAAAGACTCAAAAGCAGATTATCTAAAATCGTTAGGTGCTAAAAATGTTATTAATCGTAGTGAATTTGATAAAGATCCTAAGCTTATAGATAAGGGTTTATGGGATGGAGTAGTTGATACTGTCGGGGGAAAAATTTTAGCAAATGCGATTGTTCAAACAAATTCAAATGGGATTATAGCAGTCTGTGGTAATGCTAGTACTAATGAGCTTAATACTAATGTTATTCCATTTATGTTACGGGGAATAAAACTTTGGGGAATGGACTCTGCTAATTGCAGTATCAAAAGAAGAGAACTCATTTGGGGTGAAGCAGCAAAACTAATTGATTTTAATTTAATAGAAAAATCAGTTCAAACAGTTAGCTTAGAGGAGTTAATTGAAACTTATCCTAAAATATTAAAGGGTGAAATTTCTGGGAGAGTTTTGGTTGATTTGAATAAATAATGGATTGGGACAAACTTAAGATTTTTCATGCAGTAGCGGAGGCAGGAAGTTTTACTAATGCTACTGTTAATTTAAACCTTAGTCAATCTGCAATTAGTAGACAAATTCAATCTTTAGAACAGGATCTAAAAGTTCAATTATTTGAAAGACATGCAAGAGGGCTCACACTTACAGAAAATGGAGAATATGTGTTTAAGACTGCTCATGAGGTTATTAGCAAATTAAAAGAAGTTGAAACCTCTCTAGGAGATCAAAAAAATAAACCTACTGGCAAATTAACAATCACAACAGTTAGAAGTTTCGGTACACATTGGTTAACACCAAGAATTGAAGAATTTATGCGTCTAAACCCTGAAGTAGAAATAGAGCTTATTTTTGAGGACAAAGAGCTAGATTTGAGTACTAGACAAGCTGATATTGGTATTTTTATGAGAAGACCAAAACAACTAAATTATATACAAAAAAAGTTGATTGATCTTAAGTACTTTATATATGGTTCAAATAAGTACTTGGAGAAACATGGTATGCCTAAGACTATAGCTGATTTAAATAAGCATAAATTTATATCTTTTGGTAAAGGGGCTCCATCACCAGTTTATAATCCAGATTGGGCGCTTAAATTAGGAATGCATGATGGTAAAAAGCGAAAGACTATTATGAAGGTTAATAGCGTAATGGGACTGCTTTTAGCAGTAGAAGCTGGTGTTGGTTTAGCTGCATTACCAGAATATCTTGTTAGTAATTCAAGAAATATAATTAAAGTCCTTCCAAAATCAGAGGGACCAATCACGGAAGCACACTTTGTTTATCCTCAATCTCTAAAAAACACAGCTAGAGTGACAGCTTTTAGAAATTTCTTATTTAGCAAAATAGGCGACTGGAAGTCCCAATAGACTGCGACACTATTGCGATTGATAATCATTCTCAATGAGAATAGTTCTCATTCTCATTAAATCATGCGGAAGAACTAGGAATAACGGAGAATAAATGAGGAAGATATCAATTATAACGTTAGTCTTTTCAGTAATTGCATCATCATTAGCAATTGCTAACGAGGTTAATGTTTTCAATGCAAGACATTATAAAGCAGACTCTGAGCTTTATTCTAAGTTTACAAATATGACTGGGATTAAAGTTAATTTGATAAACGGAAAATCAGGTGCTTTAGAAAAAAGAATTATAAGTGAAGGTGCAGACTCTTCTGCTGACTTATACATCACTGCAGATGCAGGAAGATGTGGTGCAATGGATGCTAAAGGCACCCTTCAAGGTGGTTTAACATCTGCAGCAATTAAAGATGCTGTTCCAAAAAGCTTTAGAACAAACAAGTGGGTTGGAATCGCAAAAAGAGCAAGAATAATTTATTATTCACCAGAAAGAGTAACTGGTGCTGAATTATCTGGAATGACTTATGAAGGTTTAGCTGATCCAAAATGGAAAGGTAGATTAGTAATAAGAAAATCTAGCAACATTTATAATAAATCTCTTGTAGCGTCTTTAATTAAAAATAATGGAAAAGCTGCAACAGCGGCATGGGCTGAAGGAGTTGTTGCCAACATGGCAAGAACACCAACAGGTAATGATAGAGCACAAATAATGGCAGTCGCAGCAGGTGAAGCTGACATTGCGGTAGCTAATACTTATTACTTAGCTCTTATGTTATCTGGTAAAAAAGGTGCAGAGCAACAAGAAGCTGCAAAAAAAGTTAAAGCTTTCTTTCCTAATCAAAATGATAGAGGAACGCACATGAATGTTAGTTGTGCGGCTTTAGTAAAAGGTGCACCTAACAAAGCTAACGCTGTTAAACTTGTAGAGTTTTTATTAACTCCAGAGTCTCAAGAGCATTTTACAAACAATACTTTTGAGTTCCCAATGATTGATGGTGTTTCACCAAGTCCATTAGTAGTCAATAATTTAGGATTAGATTTCAAACAAGACATGAAAACTAAATTAGCTTCTTATGGAAAAAATCAAGCTGCTGCAGTTGAAGTAATGACAGCTGCTGGATGGAAATAGCAAATGGAAGAACAAAAGAAATTTATTTCTGAAGTTGATTTAAATAAATCTTCCAAAGCGTGTTCCCCATGCTGTTTGGAGTGTGAAAAAATCAATAAAAGAGTAAATAACAGAAAGCTTTCAGAAATTAAAACTGAGGAGGTTCCGCATATCCTAAAAGTATTTGATTTTTGATTTTCTGGGTGTTCAAGCGCCTTAATTAAGTTGTCTCCTTATTAAGGCCTTGAACATAATACTTTCATGTTTATAAGGCGGATTATAAATTATGAGAATAAATTTTTGGTATATATCTTCTTTTGTAATTTCATTATTTGTAATTATTCCAATTTTAACTGTCTTTTCTAGTTTTTTTGAAAATACCTCCAATTACTATCAAGTATTAAAAGATACTTTTTTATTGGAGTATATTTTCAATTCCCTAATCTTATTGGTGAGTGTTTTAATTTTAACTTTTATTATAGGGACAGGATCAGCTTACTTGGTTTCATTTTTTAATTTTCCGTTTAGTAATTTTTTTAAATGGGCACTAATTCTATCTTTTGCTGTACCCCCTTATATCTATGCGTATTCATTAACAGCTTTTTTTGAAAATTATGGAACTGCCTATACTATTTTAAAAAATTTATTTGGTGATGGTAATTACAACCAAAGCATTCCTAAATTTGATGGTTTATTAGGTGTGGTATTATCAATTTCTTTTTCACTTTATGCTTACGTTTATATTCTAGTTAGAGCGTCATTTTTATATCAATCACAAAACATAATTGATTTGGGAAAAAACCTAGGGTTTACAAAGTTTAAGGCATTTTATTCAATTATTCTCCCAGCAGCACGACCTGCTATAGTTGCTGGCTTATCGCTGGTGGCTATGGAAACACTTGCTGAATTTGGTGCAGTAGATTTCTTCTCAATAAATACGTTAACAACAGGTATTTATAATTCATGGATTGCTTTTGATGATTTAGCATTTGCAAATCAATTATCGTTCTTTTTATTGTTATTTATTTTTGCACTTTTTATCTTAGAAAATTTATCAAGAAAAAATGCCAAATATCACTTCAATACCAAGGCAGGATTTAAACAAAAACAAAAAATACAACTTTCAGGTAAAAAAGCTTTTTTAGCTTTTTCTTTTTGTTTTTTAGTATTTTTTTTAAGTTTTTTATTTCCGCTTAGTCAGATGATGTATTGGACAATTAAATTTCCAGAAAATTTGTTTGATTTAAAAATCTTAGATTTATTAATGAATACTCTTTATTTAGTAATTTTATCAAGTCTGCTGTTGATAATATTTGGTTTAGTTTCCAATTATGGAAATAGAGTGAATAAAAATAAAACTTTAAATATTTTATCCACCTTATCGATTTCAGGTTATGCAATTCCTGGAGTTATTTTAGCTGTCGCATTCATAACCTTTATTGCATGGTTTGATGATAGTGTGATTAAAAATTTGGGTTTTGTTTCTATCAAAAAAGTTTTTATAGGATCAATCCTTGGATTAGTGCTTGTATACTTTATTCGATTTTATTCTCTTGCTTATAATGGAATTAAATCAGGCTATGAAAAAATTAATATCTCAGTCGATGAAAGCTCGTATTTACTTGGTTACTCTAAAAGAAAAACTTTTATGAATATCCACATTCCTTTTTTGAGAAATTCATTATTGTTTGTTGGAATATTAGTCTCTTTAGAAATAATAAGAGAACTACCAATTACTCTCATTTTAAGACCTTTTAATTTTGAAACTTTTGCAACAACAGCTTATATCTCTGCATCAGAGGATTTACTTGAGGCTGCTGCGGTACCTTCATTATTTTTGATTTTGATTGCAACTTTCTTCATAATTGTTACATCTAAATATATTTTAAGAGATAATAATGACTAAAAATTTTTTTGAAGTTAACAACGTTGATTTTAACGTAGGTAACATAACTAAAGTTAAAAACGTTTCTTTTGCAATTGAAAATCAAGGTGACGTAATATGTCTTTTAGGTCCATCAGGAATTGGAAAAACCACAATCTTAAGAACGATTGCGGGCCTTGAAAAATTAAAAAAAGGATCAATCATACTAAATGGAAAAACTTTATCTTCTGAAAATATTAATTTAGAGCCAGAGGATAGAAATGTTTCACTCGCTTTTCAAGATAACAGCCTATTCCCACATTACACTATTGAAAAAAATATTTCGCTTGGTTCTGAAAGAAATAAGGAAAAAAAAGAGAAAAAAATTAGTTTAAAAGAAATAGTAGATTTATTAGATATATTCCACATACTTAATAAATATCCTCATGAGATAAGCGCTGGTGAAGCCCAAAGAGCCTCCTTAGCAAGATCATTGATAATGCAGCCAGACTTATTGTTACTTGATGAGCCATTATCAAATGTAGATCAAAGTTTTAAAGAAGAAATTCAAGTAAGATTAAAAAAAATTTTAAATAAATTAAAGATCACAACAATCATTGTTACTCATGACTCTTATGAGGCATTTTATTTAGGATCTAAATGTGGAATAATTTTAAATCAAGAACTGAAACAATTTGATGATCCTTACAAGGTTTATCATTTGCCAAATTCTATTGAAGTAGTCAATTTTTTGAATAGAGGAATTTTAGTTCCAGCAAAGGTGACTGGAAAAAATACTTTAGAAAACTGGGATTTAGGTACTATTGAAGGGAATTTTATAAAAGAGTATCCAGAAGGTGCCAATGTGCAACTATTACTTCAGCCAGAAGATTTAGAGCATGATGATACTAGTAATTTAAAACTTGAGGTAGTTGATCGAAAATTTAGAGGCACTAATTTTATTTATACTCTTAGAGCCCCAAGTAATACTTTAATTCCAGTATTTGTTCACTCACACCATATACACCAACATGAAGTGGATGAAAAATTTGGTATCAAAAGACCAATTCATATTGATCATATAGTTTGCTTCTAATAAAAACCTTTTAGGAAATGAAAAGTAACTTTAAAGTTTTTTTAAAGGGAATTATTGATGTAAGCCCACTTATGATACCAGTGGTCCCATTTGGTTTGATATTCGGCGTATTGGCTATTGATATTGGATTTACTCCAATTGAAACAATGGCAATGTCTTTAATAATTTTTGGTGGTGCTTCGCAAATAGTATTATTGCAATTATTTTCAGGAGGAGCTTCATCTTTAGTAATAATAAGTTCTGTTGGGGCTGTTAATTCAAGACATTTACTTTATGGTGCAGTCGTATCTGAACATCTATCAGATTTAAAATTAATCTGGAAAATTATTATTTCATACTTTTTAATCGATCAAGCATTTGCAATTTCAAATGAATATTTGAAAAAGAATAAAGATAATAATAGATATTTTCATTTAGTAGGTGGGGGAGCTACTTGTTGGGTTATATGGCAATCAACAACATTTTTAGGAATTATACTTGGAGCAGCAATTCCAGAAAAACTCGGACTAAGTTTTGCAGTGCCTTTGACGTTCTTAGCTTTATTAGTTAATGATTTTAGAAAATTTATAAATGTGATTGTAATAATTATTTCAGGATTGGTTGCTACGTTTGGATATAATTATATTCCTTTTAAAGCCTACGTCATAGTTGCCGCTTTCGCAGGACTATTTACAGCAATGATATTAACAATGAAAAACAAAAAAGTATGAGTAACTGGGCATTAATTTTATATTGTGGATTGATTACTTATCTAACAAGATTTTCCATGATAGCTTTAATTAAAAAGGAAATGTTCAATGATAGAATTAGAGAGATATTATCATTTGTGCCATCTGCAATATTTCCTGCGATAATTTTTCCAGCAATTTTTATTAATGACAAAGGCTTGTTTGAGATAGATAATAATCCAAAGATATTAGCAGCAATAATTGCAATGGTTATTGGTATTTTCTCAAGGAGTATAATTGCGACAATATTTTCAGGTTTAGCTTCTTATTGGTTTTTAATATTTGTTGTATAAACAATCATGAAAAAAATTTTAACTTTTTGTTTTCTTTTAATTGCACTCAATGTCAATGCGATGGAAAAGGAGACAACTTTTAAAAAAGAATTATTTGATAAAGCACAATCTGAAGGCAAAGTTGTAGTGGTGAGCTCTTGGATTAAGTATTGTATGTCCTGTGCTAGTCAAATGAAAGTTTTGGAAAAAGCAAAAAATGATTTTAAAAATATTGAATATTTCGCATTTGATGTCACCAACAAAGAAATTGCTAATTTCTTTAATGTACAATATCAAACTACACTTTTAATTTTTAAAGATAATAAAGAAGTTTATCGAAGTCTTGGAGAGACTACTAAAGAGCTAATCTATAAGGCTTTAGAGTCCTCGATTTAACTTAAACACCTAAATTAATATTTTTAGATACATTGAAATCAATCTGAGCAGGTTTTTTTAAATTAAGATTGTTCATGATCTCAATATATTCATCAACACTGCTTACTTGTAATCTTGGATTTTGTTTTTTTTCTTTTCCAATCGTGCTTACTTTTTCACCTTTATAATCATGAGCAGGGTACAAAAGAGTTTCCTCAGGCAATTTTAGAAGTTTATTAAATATTGAATTATAAGCATCTTTCGAACTACCATTTTGAAAGTCTGTTCGACCAGTTCCGTTAATTAGTAGTGTGTCACCTGAAAAAAGATAATTATCCATTAAAAAGCTATAACTATCTGAAGTATGTCCAGGAGTATACATCGCTCTAATTTTAAGATTATCTAGACTAATATATTCATCATCTTTAACTTTTATTTCAACGGCATCCGCAGGGGTATGGGCGCCCATGATAGTAGAACATTTAGTAATATCTTTAAGCTTGGATGCCCCTGTTACATGATCTGCATGTATGTGGGTATCAATTACTTTTACTAATTTTAAATCTAACTCCTTTAGTAAATTTATGTATTCGCCAACATTTTCTAACACAGGATCAATAATTAATGCCTCTCTTCCTTTTCCGGATGAGACTAAATAGGTATATGTTGAGGAATTTTTGTCGAATAATTGTTTGAAAATCATTTAATTATAATAACACATAAGTACAAATTGACCCATTGTAAAAATAATACCAAGGATTACTTCTACACACATCATGAAAATATTTAAATTTTTAATTATCTTTTTATTTACTTATACATTTGCCTATGCTGATAAAAATATGAAAATAGGCTCTAAGGGTAAAGAAAGTGAAATCTCACGTGTAGTTAAAGTTGTGATGTATGACAACTATTATGAACCAAGTTCATTTCAAATTAAAGCTGGTGAAACAATTAAATTTGAAGTGGAAAATGCTGGTATGCTTGTCCATGAATTTAATATTGCAAATAAGATGATGCACATGAAACATCAACCAGAAATGATAAAAATGGTTGAAAATGAAATTCTATTAGCTGATTCCATTGATAAAGAAAAAATGAAAAAAATGGCAAAAATGGATAAAGCTATGGCCCATTCACATAGCAATAGTGTTTTGCTTGAACCAAAACAAAAGGGAGAAATCATCTGGAAATTTGATAACGCAGTTAACATTGAAGTAGCTTGCAATGTTCCTGGTCATTATCAAGTTGGAATGATTGCTAAAGTTGATATAAATTAACTTAATGGACACAACTGCGAAGGCTAATTTTCATTGGTCATGCAAACATACTTGGAAAAGAAGTGCTAAAAACACCGCTTGGTGTTTATTGGGTTGTGCGATCGGAGATTTGGGTACAATTTTATTTTTTCAGCTAACAAAAATTCCGTTTCCTGTTTTAGGAATTATGATTTTAGCTATCATCAATGGTTTGATTACAAGTATTATCTTGGAAACAATAATTTTAATGAGACAAAGTTTTGATTTTTCAAAAGCTTTTAAAACTGCAATCGGAATGAGTTTTATATCAATGATAAGTATGGAGGTTGCTATGAACTTAACTGATTACTTTTTGACTGGTGGTGCAATATTGACATGGTGGGTTGTTCCAATTATGCTCTTAGCTGGTTTTTTAACTCCTTGGCCCTATAATTATTGGCGATTAAAAAAATTTAATATTGCGTGTCATTAAAGAATTGGGACAATAAAACTTGGCTTTCATCAACTAGTTATATTAAATCATTTAACAAATTCTTAATTAAAGAAGCTAAACTCAATAAGAATTCTGAAATTTTAGATATTGGATGTGGCAGAGGTAAGATATTAGGAAATCTAACATCTAAGCTTAGATTAATTAAGAAGCCAATAGGTATTGATATTGAGCAACATAAAGATCGAGATAAAAGAATTATTTTTAATAAAACTGACGCAATAAGTTACTTAAAAAAGAATAGAAAAAAATTTGATTTAATTTTACTAAAACAAACAATTCATTTTTTATCACTTAAAGATATAAAAAAACTACTTTTACTATGTATGAATTGTCTTAATTTTGGTGGTCGGATAGCAATATTTACCTTGGCCACATCTAAAAATGAAATTCCAACTTTTGTAATAATGAAAAAAAATTTAAGTAAATCGCTTAAAAGAGATCAAAAGATACTGAGATATATAAATGGTTTATATCCTGGAAGTGTTTCGAAGACGTTTTCTTTCAAAGTAAATATATCGAGAGAGAAATATGTGGAAATGATTAAAAATCGATACATTTCAACATTATTGAATTTAAGTAGTGCAAATATTTTAAAAGGAATAAACGAAATCAGCAGGAAATATAACAAAAGACTAAATTTTAGAGATAAATTAATTTGCCGAATTTTAAAAAAGTAAATTCAATTCACTTAAGGGGTTGCCCTTTTGCTCTCCAGCCAAAAGAGCTCCCTTAAGTCGCCTTGATGGCATTTAAGTCCGAATGGACTTTAAGTTTTTTGTTTTCGTTTTTATGAAATATAAAGCTACCCAGCTAAGTGTCAGGTGGCATTTGATTCATTAAAACTACCTCCTTAATTAGAAGTTAAATTTCAGCTAGGTTGTATTCAAGATATTTATTTGCAAATTAATTAAATATATTTCTTGAATACAACCTAACTATTTATTAATCTTCCCACATCTTAAAAAAATTTCACTTAAAAATAGAAAATTAAAAATTGCATTGAGTTTTAATATCTATATTGTTTTATTATGAAATATGTAAAAGGATTAATTAATTTACTTGTAAGCTTAATTGTCTCTACGATAATTATTTACGCTATAAATATTGCAGCAGGTTTTGCTGGAGCTGATTACACATTTAGTCATGGGGAAACATTTGTAATTTGGATATTAATGGCAATATTAGTAAACAATTGTTTTAACAAATAATCTATATATTGAATTTTCTTTTCAAGTGTTTGAGTTTTCCCTCAGTGCTATCATAATCTATATAACAACCTTGTAAAAATCGATTACCTTCATTAGCATTATATTCGGTTCTGCCGTGAAGAAGTCTATAGTTATCCATCATTAATAGATCACCAGGTTTTAATTTGAATTCAATTCTGAATTTTTCTGAGTTGTACATTTCTGATATTTTGTTTCTAGCTGCGTAATATAATTCTAATTTTTCCTTATCCATTAAGGGTACAAAATCTAATCGAGGACTAAATCTGACTTGTTTAAGTCTTTTGTTTTCATCAAGTTGGATCATCTCTGCCCAGTCTTCTAAAACAACATTATCATCGACAAATTGAAATCTGACTTTTATTTCAGTTAAAATTTGGAAAAAACTTGGATGCTCTTTTTTTAATTCTTCCGTTACGGCAAGACCATCAACCAATGTGGATAAGCCACCACCAACTTCATTTTCGATGCAATGCAGCAATTGTATACAAGGTACTGGTTTTCTATAAGGATTGTCAGTGTGTGGTGATAAAGGTAATGAAGTATATGCAAGATCATTTGGATTTGGTTTTGATTTGACATTAAAAAACTCACCGAAATTTGTTGGTCTAATACTTCCGATTGAATTAGCGAAATTGACAATAAAGTTATCTTGGGTAGGAACATTTTCAAATATAACAAATCCATATTTGTAAAAGTCTAATAAAGACTCATACATTATTTTTTCCTCAAAAAAGTTTTTATTAAACTTATAAATATTGTTATTTTGAAAGTCTGATTTCCATGAAATTTTATTGATAAAGTATAATTCATTATCTTTCTCAAACTCTTTAAGTATATTTTCGATAACTAGTTTTGCGTATGAACCATCTTTAAAACTTACCTCAAGAAATTTATCTGAAATATTGACTTTTGAAATTTCTGAGCTATTTTTAAGCATTGTTGGATCAAATAATCTTTGTTGAGTTTTTTGGTCTAAAAAGTTCTCGCTATTCACTCGTTCTCTTAGCCAGAAAGGGTGGATTTCTTTTTTTGCACCCTGTTTTTCAAAAAACACTTTGTTATCGGTTAATTCTATTTTCATACAATATTAAGAGAATTATTTAAAATTTTACTTTAATCAATATAAATTAAATAGTAATAGTCCCATGTGTCAAAATTAAATTCATCAGATTTTAAAAGGTATTCTAAGTTTGTTGATAGCTTAGCTAGAAAACTTACAAAGTTTTATTACTCTAAGCTCAATAGAACTTTTAAAGTTTCTAACAAATTAAGAGGCAAGGGATTCGATCCTGTTACAACCTCAGATAAAGCTTTTGAAAAATTTATTAGAAAAGAGATAGGAAAAAGGTTTCCTAATCACCAAGTCATAGGTGAGGAGTTTGGCAAAAAGAAAACCAAAAGTGATTTTACTTGGGTCATTGATCCAATTGATGGAACCAGGTCTTATGTAATTGGTAATCCTACTTGGAGTAACTTAATTTCTTTGAATTATAAAGGGAACCCTGTAATTGGACTGGCAAATTATCCCGTCCTTAAAAAACATTATTTTAATGCCTCTGATAAAGTTGCATATGTTGTGGATCAAAGAAAAAAAAGAAAAATCAAAGTTAATAAAAAAATCTTATTCAAAAATATAAAGATGTCTGCTGCTTTTCATGGCATGTTGTCTTTAAATAAACAAAAAAAAATACCCAAAATTTTAAAACTAATGCAATTTCCTTGTGCAGATGCTCTTAGTTACTCACATCTTGCAGAAGGTAAAGTTGATGTGGTTATTCAATGTGGAAATAAAATTTGGGATATTCATCCTTTGATACCAATCATTAAAGCAGCTGGTGGAGTTGTTAGTACATGGAAAAATGCAGATGCGGTTAAAGCTGGAAATATTGTTGCTTCAGTTAATAATAATATTCATAATAAAATTTTAAAAATGCTTAGACCAATAACTAAGTAGTTTTACCAAGAGTATTCAAAAGAATTACACCAATAATAATTAGAGCTATCCCAATAATACCATAGAGATTTGGTATTTGATTATATTTAAACACGCCAAATAAAGTTACTGCAGTAATTGTTAGTCCTCCATACGTAGCATAGGTGAAACCTACAGGAATAATATTCATTGCTTTTGATAAACAAAAAATACAAGCAACTATTGATATTGCACAAAAAATTGTTGGGCCAAAATTGGTAAATCCGTTAGTAGATTTTAAAAAACCGTTTGAAGTAATGCCTAGGATAATTGCAAGTAGAAGAAATATATATCCAGATAAATTTGTCATAAATTTAATTTGTTTTACCAAGAAGATTAACTATTAACACTCCTGAAATAATTAAAGTTAAACCAACAATAGTGAAAACGTCTGGCATTTGATTAAATTTATATACCCCAACAATTGTTGTGGCGATAATACATAGACCTGCAAATGAGGCGTAAGTAATACCTACAGGAATAGTTTTCATAACAATTGATAATGTAAACATACAAGCAACTATTGTTATTGCTGTTAATAAGCTTGGTAATAATAATGTAAAACCATTAGCTCCTTTAGCAAAACCATTTGCTGCAGTCCCCAAAATTACTGCAAGTATAAGAACTATGTAGGCAATTATATTACTCACAATATAAAGAGTATTATTATTTGGTAATTTTATCTACAAATTTTTCTACTATTGGAGCTACAATTGTTGTGGCAACTAATGCAACAGGTAAGCTTACTGACCAAGCTTTAAAAAATCTCTTATAATAGAGTTCATCATAACCTGTATTGATATATGTAATTATAAGTGTCATGATCAAGCTCATGCCAAGACCCATAAAGAATATAAATATTAACTTTGAATATTTTTTTGGAAACATAAAAAATTATAAATCAAAAATTAAGAAATAAAAATAAATTACCCATAAAAAACAAGCTGCCATCGTTACAAAAATTATTGTTACTCCAGTAGCTGTCTCATTTTTATATTTTTTATTTACCTCTTTTCGCCATTTTTTTGGATAAAGTGGGATAGTCAACGCGTAAATGATTAAAAAAATATCAAGTGCAGTTATAATTATACTAAGAAAAAGTAATTGACTCACTTATTTTGGCATTGGAGTGGCGCCAGTCTCTAAACTTATAATTTTTCCATCTTTATATTTATAAACTGCCATTACTGCCTCAACATTCCCATCATTAAATGTAACTATTGAATGGTGAACTCCAATTTCATCATTTTCGTAGACCACTCTAGCTTTATCTTGGTTTATATCACCGCTCATTGCCCACTTTATAACATCTGCTTTTCCTATGGTTTTTCCTGACTTGTGCATTGTGAATTTAAAGTCATCATGCAAAAGTTCATTCATAATTGACTCATCTTTTTTATCAATTGCATTGGTATATTTCTCTAACATCGACATTTTGTACTCCTTTGTTGTTAAATATAAATTTTGTCACTAAAACCATAGATCATCACAGCACTAAGTATAGTCAAAACTAATGGAGCATAAATCCCCTCATCCGATGTTTTGTCTGTGTGTCCAAGTTTATTAATTTTTGTATTATAAAAGCCAACAATAAATGCAGATAAGTTTTGCAAGAAGATCAAGTTAAAGAATGCCCATGTTGTCTCTAAACCATTAGGTCTTATAAAACCAACATAAATAGCCATAACTACGGAACCAAGAAATATTGATCCAAAAAATCTAACCATTCCTGCACCAGTATCGTCGATACCATATTTATCCAAAAAGGACTTTGTCTGGAAAACGCATCTAAATCCATAATAAGCAAATCCTATAAAATGGATTATAAAAACTGCTAAATAAAATATTCCATTAAATTTTTCTAACATTATTTAGTCTCCTTCACTAAATATTGGTCTTATCTCGTCCTTTATAGTTCCTTCTATGGCGACTTCTTTTAATTGATCTAAAAGTTTTATATATTCAGGATCTGCCGACATGTTAGCGTCAGCTTCGTTATCACCTTCAAACATAGTTCCAATTAAAGTTTCTCTTATTGTTCTTGGATCTCCACCCATTTGAAAAGAAAAATAGACATCATGTTTAGGATAATGTTTTTTTCTGACTGCCGCTAAACCTTTTCCTATTTCCATTGCTTTTCCTAGGCCGTCATCTTTTACTCTCATTGTTCTAGTATAAATCACCTTCATTGTTTCTCCTCATTTGGTAAAAATTTAGGCATTTTTATTTAGCATTAAAATCTATAACATCATCTGTACACTCAACAAATTTATGAGGTTCATAGAAGTCGTTCATAGACTCTAATTGTTTATTAATTGCATCTGGATCAGTACCTTTCCACCAACAATACATTGTTAGATTGTCTCCAGGTGTATTCCAACTCATTTGACACTTTGCATTATCACTTGTCATTGCTTTAGTCATATCTTCCATAGACATTGAACCAGTAACTTCTATCATTTTAGCTTTTGCCTCTTTTGATTTAAAAGTGTGCGTGACTATATAGTTTTTCATTTTTCTCCTTTGTGTTTAGCTTTTAAATAAAGCAAGAGCTTCATTTAAAAGTTTTTCAGACTTAGCATGATCACCATTATTATGGGCATCCATACCTTGATCTTTAAGTTCTTGAGCTTTTTTAATCTTATCATCAATATTTTTAGCTAACATCGGACATGAACCTGCGTATGCTGAGCTCATAAATAAGATCAAACAAAGCGTTAACATTATTTTTTTCATTTATACTCCTTATAAATTTACTTCAGATAGTTCATATAATTTAGCACTCTCTACACATTCTGCGTAAATAGCCTTTGCAGTAGGGTTATTCCCAGTTACAAATTCTTTCATTCCAGCTTCATTATGAACATTAACTTTAAATAACATCCCACTTTTATCTGGAATCATGGCTCCAACAGTTTTTTCTGGATAGGCAACACTTTTTCTAACACCCATCCCTTCATCTGATTGCATCCAACCCATGAAAGTTTCTAATTTACCCTCTTTAAGCTTAAGAAGTACTAACATTTCTTTTTCCATTTTTTTCTCCTTTTTTATTAATATAAAGTTTGAACTACTTTTTTTACTCGTTCAGCTCCATTCGGAACTAAAGCTTCAACAAAAGTATGACATTTTTCAGTTTTAGCTTGGTCGTACTTGGAGCCATAATGTTTATCAACTGCTTTATTTACTCCTTCATCCCATTCTTTTTCTGGAATACCAATTTCAAGAGCATACGTTTTTAAAACTTTTACTGTTGAAATAGATTTTTCTTTCATGCCATATTCAAATTTTTCACCAGATGGTAAGAAGTAATTTGCCATATAAATTCCAATACAATCCCAGGCTTTAGATTTGTCATCTTTACTCATACCTGCATGTGCAGAAGTAAAAATTAATAATGATAGTATTACTGCTATATATTTATTCATGACTCCTCAATGTTAATTAATAATATTCTAAAAATGTAACTGTTTTGTTACATGGCTGATATGCGATATTATAGCCAGCTGGGTATTGGAAGGTTTTTTTCCTTTAAAAAAGATTTATTAAACATCTTTGAGTTGTATTTGTCAGACTTATCACAAAGAATAGTTACAATAGTTTTTCCTGGGCCAAGTTCTTTTCCAAGTCTAATTGCACCTGCAATATTTACACCACAACTGGTTCCTAAACTTAAACCCTCATTTTGAATTAAATCATAAAGTATTGGTAAGGACTCCTCATCACTAATTGAATAAGCACCATCAATTTTTGCCTCAGCAAAATTTTTAGTTACTCTACTTGAGCCAATTCCCTCAGTAATTGATCCTCCTTCAGCTTTTAATTCACCATTCGTAATATAATTATAAAGAGCAGAACCTGTTGGATCAGATAAATAAATTTTAACATTTTTATTTTTTTCTTTTAAAAATTTACTTACACCACCTATAGTTCCACCTGTTCCAGAAGCACAAACAAAACCATCAACCTTTCCATCAGTTTGTTCCCAGATTTCTGGTCCTGTGGTTTCATAGTGACCTTTTGCATTGGCAGTGTTATCAAATTGATTTGCCCAAACTACACCATTGTTATTAGTACTTTTTAATTCTTCGGCAAGACGACCTGCAACTTTTACATAATTGCCATCATCTTTATATGGTTTGGGTGGTACCAATCTAAGATCTGCTCCAATATTTTTTAAAGTATCTTTTTTTTCTTGTGTTTGATTGTCATTCATCACAATAATTGTTTTATAACCTAAAGAATTTCCTAAAAGACATAAACCAATTCCAGTATTACCAGCAGTGCCTTCAACTACAATTCCCCCCTCTGAAATTAATTTCTTTTCTTGTGCATCTTTTATTAAAGCAAGAGCAGCTCTATCTTTAACTGATCCACCTGGATTAAGATATTCCGCTTTACCGAAAATATGACATCCTGTGATTTCAGAAGCTGCTTTTAATTTAATTAAAGGAGTATTTCCAATCGATTCAAGAAAGTTATTTTTAATTTGTGTCATTATCTTTATCTTTATCAGTAACCGCATAAGGTTGAAATCCTTTTGTGGCATCTCCAACTCTTGTGGCTGGAATTCCAACCATGATGGATTTCTCAGAAACATTTTTTGTAACCACTGCATTAGCACCTATTAAAGAATTTTTTCCAATTACAACTGGTCCTAAAATTTGAGCACCAGATCCAACAACTACATTGTCTTCTAATGTTGGATGTCTTTTAACATTTCTTTGATCATTTGCATTAATACTTGGAGCAATCCCACCAAGTGTAACGTTGTGATAGATCGTGACGTTATCTCCTATCTCGGAGGTTTCACCAATTACAACCCCCATGCCATGATCGATAAATAAATTTTTTCCTATTTTTGCTTTTGGATGAATCTCTATACCAGTTAAGAATCTTGAAAATTGAGAAACGATTCTTGCAACTAAATCAAATTTTGCGATTGCAAAAAAGTTTGCAATTTTATGAAAAAAAATAGCCTTTACTCCTGGGTAGGTAAGAATCAAACTCACCTTTGATTTTGCCGCAGGGTCTCTGTCTATTATAGATTGTAAAAAATCATTCATTATTATTTGCCAACTTGATTTAAAAAATTAATGCTTATATAGTTATTTTGTTAAGTATTTAAAGGAGAAATTATGTACAAAAACACAAACTGCTTTCATTTAGCAATACCATGCGGTGATTTAGAGACGGCAAAAAAATTTTACAGCGAAACATTAGGCTGCAGACTAGATAATTCTGCTCAAGAGTGGGCTGATGTTGATTTTTGGGGAAATGAATTAACACTTCATGCAAGTGAACATAAATTAGATAATGAAAGACACGATGTCGATATGGGTAATGTTTCAGTGCCTCACTTTGGTGTTCATTTATCTAGAAAAGATTTCGATACGTTAAAACAAAGATTAAAAGATAAAGGTGCAAAGTACTATGATGAGCCTTACTTAAGATTTAAAGGCACAAAGTATGAGCAAGAAACATTCTTTGTTAAAGACCCCAACGAAAATATTTTAGAAATTAAAACATTAACAGCAAATTCTGAATAATTTTTATTAAATTATTTTCAGGCCTGTTTTAATGAGCAATAGAAGAAATCTATTAAAAATTATTGGTGTATCCTGTTTATCATGGATTTTATATCCATATAAATTTGTACTTTCAGAAACCAAAAAAATAATCAATCAGAACCTTACAAGTAAACAAAAAGAAATTATGTTTAACGAAGGGACTGAAAGACCATTTACTAGTGAATTACTGCAAGAGAAAAGAAAAGGCTTTTATCATTGTGCAAATTGTGGAAACAAATTATTTTCCTCAGAGGCTAAATTCGATAGTGGCACTGGTTGGCCGTCATTTAGTGAAGCTTTACCAGGGGCTTTTAAAACAAAAGTAGATTATTCATTTGGCATGAAAAGGATCGAATATCATTGTGCTAAGTGTGGTGTCCATCATGGACACGTTTTTGATGATGGTCCAAGCTCAACTGGTAAAAGATTTTGTAATAATGGGCTATGTTTATTGTTTATCCCTGAAACTTGATAATTATTTTTATTTTCTAAAGATTTAAAGTAAGTTCAAAAAATTCAAATATATAATTTATGGAATTTGCTTTATTGGGTTTTTTCACAGGATTAAGTTTAATATTAGCAATTGGTGCTCAAAATATTTTTGTCATAGAACAAGGTTTAAGAAAACAACATGTTTTTTTAGTTTGTTTAATTTGCTCTATTTCTGATTTTATTCTTATATTTTTAGGCATTTTTCTTTTTCATTATTTTACGCAATATTTTAGCCCAGTAATTGAATTGATGCTTAATATTCTATTAATAATATTTCTTGTTCATTTTATTTATTCAAAAATTAAGTCATTTAACACTCAGGTATATCTTGATCAAAATTCAAATTTTAATGAAAAAAAAAACGTAGTACTAAAAACACTAGGTTTTACCTTTTTAAATCCACACGTTTATTCAGACACTGTGTTTTTCCTGGGCAATTTCTCTAAAAGCTTTTTTCTTGTAGAGAAATATTTTTTTGGTATTGGCGCGACTATAGCTTCTTTTTTATTTTTTTTCTCAATAGGGTATTTATCTCAATATTTTGCTAGATATTTAAATGATAAAAAAATATGGAAATTTATAAATATTTTCATTATTTTGTTCATGTTTTTAATAACACTTTATATTCTAAGAGATGTATTTGAATTTTATAAAAATATTTAATGTTTGCTAAATTTAATAAAAAATCATTTTTAAAATTAAGATTATTTTCTTCAATATCTTTAATTATTCTATTATTTTTTATTTTTTTATTTAATCCTGCATATGCTGATAGTAATACTATTCAAGACGGAGGTACTACCACCGATCAACAAAATCTTGATGGAAATGGAGAAATTTTAACTGTAAAAAGCAATTCAACATTAGCTACGGGTGCAACTACTCCAGCGGCAAATGTCACTGGAGATAGTGTTTCAGTAACTGTCGAGTCTGGTTCAACTATAAGCGCTAATACTCAAACTGTTTTTGGAGATACGACATCTGATTTGTCAGTAACTAATTCAGGAACAATTACAGCAAGTGGTACAACTGCGATCGATGCAAAGGCAACAACTGATGCAACAATTACAAATAACTCTGGAGGTACAATTTCGTCAAATAGAAATACTATTAGAATAAGCAAAACGGGTGGCACAAATACTACTGGTATGACAATTATTAACTCAGGGAAAATTACAGCCACAAACGGATCTGCCATTTTTGGAACCGCTGCTGGTAATACAGCAACAATTACCAATAAAGCTGGAGGGGAAATGACTAACTCTGATAGTGATAATGCCACTATAAGAGTCGGGGTTAACTCAAATGTTACCAATAGTGGATCAATAAAGAATGATGTTGGCTACGACTCAATAAAGTTATATGGGAATAATTCAACAATCACCCTGAAAGATGGAGGTATTGTAGTTGGTAAAATCGCTCATGGAGCTGGCATAACTGGAAGTACTTTAAAAATGAACCATGGTGTTGGTCAAGCTTATTACTATGACATTGACGGAGACTTTTCTTTTGAAGATTTAGATGGAAACCAAGTAGTTAAAGGCTCTGCAGGATCAGTCGGTCAAGGAGGAAGTGAAACAATTGATGAAATGTTAAGTTATAAATCAATTAATCTTAGAAATTTCCTTAATAGATACGAAAACTCAAATTTATTTAATCATAAAGGAGGTTGGGGAGAATTATACTCATCTCTTCTTAATAGGAGTGAAGATTCTAACAGTTTAGCGATGGAATATAATTTAATCAATTTAGGAGCAAATTTAATTTATCCATTAGAAAATTCTAATTTTATTATGATGTTTGAGGGTGGAATACAAGATTTTGCAAAAGACTATAGGATTACATATCAAAATATCTCTGGAGGTATCCATATTCCTGATAATGATAAATTTTTTAATTTAGACACTTTTATTACTGGTGGAGTTACTTTAAAAGACGGAAAAAGAAAAGTTTTAACTAACACAGTGTCATCAGGAACAGTAGACTCTGATAGTAATTTTCAAACTTATGATATCCAATTAGGAGCAAAAAAAAATAATCTAAATATCATTCCAGATATCGGATTTACATCAAGTATGTCAATAACACCAACATATGATGAGAGTAAATTTTATTCTTGGCGAAATAGAGTAGTTGGAAACTTGTCAATTTATCTTTCTGATGATTATTTAATTAGAGATGACAAAGAGGAAAAATTAAATTTAAATTGGGCTTTAGATCTTAGAAGTGCAATTGGAGATGATGAACAGACATATTCAGTTAATGGTACAACTGCAATATATAAACCAGATAATGATTTAAAAAGAGAAATATCATTGTCAGCTAGTATGAATTATGAAAAATATATTTACGAAAATAGTAAAATAGGTGTCTCCTATTATGGCTTACTCTCTAGCCAAAATACATTGAGTTTAGGTGGTAACGCTTTTTATAAAATGAATTTCTAGTTGTCTTTAATTCGAATAGCCGTATTTTTTGAGCCTTACATCTCCAGTTCTAGCATGAGCTTCCATTCCTTCATATCTAGATATTCTTGCGGCAGCAGCACCAACTAGTTCAGTGGATTCTTTTGTCATTCTTTGAAAACTTAAAGTTTTAATAAATTTACCAACAAATAAACCTCCAGTGTATCTACCAGCTCCTTTAGTTGGTAAAATATGATTTGTGCCTGAACATTTATCTCCATAGGCAACTGTAGTTTCTTCACCGACAAATAACGATCCATAATTTGTTAATCGTTCGTGAAACCATTTTAGATTTTCTGTTTGAACTTCTAAATGTTCTGGAGCGTATTCATCACTAATTTTTACAATTTCTTCATCGGTATCACAAAGAATTACCTCACCATAATCTCTCCAAGCCGCCTCTGCACTAGTTCTTGGAACCTCTGGTAACTCTGCAATTAATTCAGGAACTCTCTTCATAACTTTTTCAGCTAATTCTTTACTAGTTGTATATAGCCAACACGGAGAATTATAACCATGTTCCGCTTGGCCTACTAAATCAACTGCGACTATTTCAGGATCTGCTTTTGCATCGGCAATTATTCCAATTTCGGTAGGACCCGCAAATAAATCTATTCCCACTTTGCCATATAAAATTCTTTTTGCTTCAGCAACAAACTGATTTCCTGGACCAACAATTATGTCTGCCGGAGGATTTTTAAATAATCCATTAGTCATTGCAGCAATCGCAGGTACACCGCCTAAATTTAAAATTACATCTGCCCCACAAAGATCAGCAGTATAGACAATAGTAGGGTGGGCACCGACACCTTCTTTTGGTGGACTACACGCAATAATATTTTTAACACCTGCAACTTTGGCTGTAGTAACACTCATTACAGCAGAAGCGATATGAGCATATCTTCCTCCAGGTATGTAACAACCCGCTGTATTAACTGGGACTAATTTTTGACCTGCGTACAAACCATCAGATAATTCAACTTCAAAATCTTGCCCGTAATTTTTAAGTTGAGCTTCAGCAAATTTTCTTACTCGATCAAAGGAAAACTGAATATCATCTTTAGTTTTTTGATCTAAAGTTTTTTTAATTTCTTCAATTCTCTCTTTTGAAACAATGATTTCACCATCGTATTTGTCGAACTTTTTTGTTAAATCAATACAACCTTGTTCTTTTGTACTTTCAATATCTTTTAATAAATCTTGAACTATTCCTGTTGTCTTATTGTCATCTGTTGATGATGTTTTTGGAGATTTTTTTAAATAAGTGATTGCCATATTATTTGTTTATTATTGTTGAATTATTTAAGACAATTTTAATTTTATTGCAATCAAACAATTAATCTAAAGCAACAACGGCTGCCGCAATGGATGCTAATCTTGCTGGAGCTTCATCCGAACGACTGGTTATTACTACTGGAACTTTACCTCCAACAACTACACCTGCTGCGCACGCCCCACAAAAATATATAAGCATTTTTACTAACCCATTCCCGGTCTCAACACTTGGGACCAGTAATACATCAGCCATACCGGCTACACTATTTTGTATTCCTTTGATAGCTGCAGATTTTTTTGAAATACTATTATCAAATGCTAGTGGACCAAAAACATCAGCATTCAAATTTTCTTTTTTAGCTAAGTTAGTTAATTCCTCAGCTTCTTTAGAACTTGGAACACTATCTAACACTTCCTCCGTAGCTGATAATATTGCTACCTTAGGTTTTTCAATACCAATTCTATTGGAAAAATTAATTACATTTTTAAGAATATGTAGTTTTGTTTTTACATTAGGTAAAACGTTTAATGCTCCATCCGTTATTATTAAAGGTTTATCCTCTTTTCCTAAAGTCATATGCCAAATATGGCTTAATCTCGTTTTTCCAAGTAAATTGTATTCTCTTTTCAAAACTTCTTTCATTAGAACGTCAGTATGAATATGGCCTTTCACAATAATTTTGATCTTTTGTTCACTTGCCAGTTTTGCAGCAATTGTTGCTGTATTATTTTCAACAGGTTCATGAATTATCTCATAATTTGAGATATCCCATTTAAGATCCTGGGCGCATTTATTAATTTCTTTTTCATCACCAATAAAAATTGGTTCAATTAGATTTTCTTTAACAGCATCTTGCACTGACTGCATAGGAAGAGGTTTTCCAGCATTAACAATCCCCGCTTTAACACCTTTCTTTTTATGAGCAACATTAAGTAAGTTATCAGGACAAATAATTTCTTTATTGGAAAGCATATTAATTTTTTAAATCTACTAAATCTTTTTGAATAATTTTTGACAATTTAATTTCTTTTTTTAAGTTCATTCTAAACCTTTTATCTTTATTTTGACCAGGATACATTATTTCTTTTATTCCTTTTATCTTTGGCAATTTTTTAATTGTTTTAATATTATTCTTAATTCTTGAAGTATAGTTATTCACAAATAAGTTTGTTTTAAATGTGATAAATAAATGTCCAATATTTTGTGGACCTGAAAAATCATCAAAAGGATCCTTAACTTTACCTGCATGATTTCCACCAGTTAAAACACCACTTAAAATATCTACCATCCATGCTAAGCCTGATCCTCTAAAACCTGCTATCGGTAATTGAACTCCGTAAAGAGCTTTTTTTGCATCTGTCGTTGGTTTGCCAAATTTATCTAATGCAACACCTTTTGGAATTTTTTGATTATTTCTAGCTGCAAATCTAATTTTTCCTCTATTAATTTTTGCAATAGCTGTATCTAATATAAAAGGTACCCTTGCTCCGGTTGGAGAACCAAAACATATAGGATTTGTTCCAAACAAACTTTTTTTTGCACCATAAGGAGCGATTGCAGGAGGAGCATTAGTATAAATCATAGTGATTAAATTTTTTTTAACTGCCTGTTCAGCGTAGTAACCAGATAATCCATAGTGACCACTATTTTTAACTGCTACTAAACCGATACCTGTTTTTTTTGCACATTCGATTGCTTTTCTAATAGCGAGATCTGCTGCAACGAAGCCAATACTATTATCAGCATCAATATGAGCAATAGATTGAGATATCTTTTTAACTTTTATTTTAGGTTTTGGATTAATGACTTTTTTAGATATTCTTTCACAATACATTCTTAATCTAGAAAGACCATGACCATAAGCCCCAACTAACTCGGCATTAATCAAAGCATTTGCTGAAATAACAGCATGAGGATTGCTTAATCCGTGATTTTTAAAAATTTTAATGACTTCTTTTTTAAGATTTTCTGTTTTCAAATTAGCCTTTTCCACGCCATGGAATTGTTTTGTCTATTATTTTTCTCAAAGTGACATCAAATAGTAAACCCAACATTCCCATGATAAATATAGTGATCCAAATAACTTCGTATTGGAAATATTTTTTAGCAACGTTTTCAACAAATCCTATACCGGTTGTTCCAGCTAAAAACTCAGCCGCAACCAAAGTTCCCCAACACATACCGACAGCAACTCTAATTCCAGTAAGTATTTCAGGTAAAGAATTTGGAAAAATTACATATCTCAATATTTGTTTTTTAGATGCACCAAGTGAGTGAGCTGCATGGATTTTTGACAACTGGGTACCAGAGGCACCAGCTCTTGCAGAAATAATCATGATTGATAATGAGACCATAAATAATAAGAAAACTTTCCCAGTATTATCAATTCCTAAAACTGAAATAATTAAAGGAGCCCAAGCCAGAGGGGGAACAGGTCTATAAAGCTCAATTAACGGATCAAAGAAACCTTTCGCAAATCTATTTAATCCCATAAATAATCCAAGTGGCACACCAATTAATATTCCAAACACTAATCCTAAAAATACCCTCAAAAAAGAATCCCAAATATGACCATAAGGCACAGGTACTTTAAATAACTTAAAGTCTCCTGTTACTAATTTTAAAACTTGGCCTTTAAAATTTTGTTTAACAATTCCATCTTGAGTGTGAACTGGGTATTCACCAGGTAGAATATCAGCAATCCAATCTGGTAAAATAAAACCAATCATTTTACTAACATCAACCAGTTCTACCCAGAGAAGAGGAATTTCTTTGTAACCTACACTCGGTTTAAGCATAAGCATAAATTTATCAAATGTATCTGACGGCTTAGGTAGCCATCTACCAGATCCTTGTTCCGAACAGCTTGGCCCACTTGCAACAATAGTACCAGCTGGGAATAAAAATATATCGACAAATCTCAATCCCCCCTGAGCTTCTTTTTGGGCAACATCAAAATTGATGATTGCATTTTGCATTTCATTTAATGCATTGGGTGGATATATACTTGCAAATTCTATACGTCGTGCGATTTTAACAATATCTTTAGCGTAAGTTGAAGCGACTTCTTGAGTATCATCTAAATTTTTTCGGTAAGCTTTGATCTCATCTTTGAGCTCTTTTATTTTATCTTTAAATTGTGGATTATGATTTCTTAACTTAAAGAATTCATCACTAATAATTTGTAATTCTTTTGCTGCAGCATCAAATTTTAAACCTCTTTTAGTTTCTGGAACTAAAGGTACTTCGATAGTATTTTCTATAGATCCTGTTCCAGATTGAACTTTTATAATTCCCCAATCTCCTTGCTCACTTACTGCTTTAAGTCTTTCATTGGCTTCTTGTTCTGTTTCAAAAGGATATTCAGGTTTTCTAAAGTTTTCAGTTAACAAGTTAATTTTACCAGTAATGTCATCTATTTTAAATTTTGTCTCATTTTCAATCAAATCTTCATTCGTTAATAAAGGAATTAGTTGAATAGTTTTATTGATAAACTCAGTGAGCTCTGTTTTTTGTTGTAAGTTTAGATCTTCAGAAAATTTGATTTCATTTAAAGTTGCTTTAAGATTTTTATTTTCTTTCTTTATTTGAGCGGTACTTTTGAATTCTCTTTCCTCTATTGGAAATTGATATTTTAAACCTAATAAAGAGTCGTTAACTTTTGCTACCTGGCAAAGTTCATTAGCTGATTTTGGGTAAAAACCTTTCGCAATATCCCAAGAATAGTAAAGCCATACCAATAATAGAAAACTACTTCCAACTATAATCCAGTGAGTACCACCTCTTGCTCTTTCAGGATTTCCAAAAACGGCATCAACTTTTTCAGTTTTGATTAATCTTCTTCCATAGAGAATACAGCCAATAACTGCAAAAAAAATTAAAAAGGTGACGATTTGAGTTAACATTTAATTTTCTTTCCCCATAATTTCTTCTTCCATATTCCAAATCATTTCCAAGATTTCTTCACGTTTTGCAGAAAAATCTTTGTTCTTTTTAATCTCTCTTAGATCTTCTTTCAGTCCCATTGAAGCAAATGGAAGGTTGTATTCTTTATGAATTCGCCCAGGTCGAGGCGCCATCACATACAATCTTTCACCAAGCAACAGAGCTTCTTCAACTGAGTGAGTAATTAAAATTATTGTTTTCCCTGTCTCTTTCCAAATTTTTAAAACTAGAGACTGCATTTTTTCTCTTGTTAGAGCATCAAGGGCTCCTAAAGGTTCATCCATTAAAATTAGATCGGGATCATTAATCAAACATCTTGCAAGAGCAACTCTTTGCTGCATACCTCCTGAAAGTTGATAGGTTGGGGTATTACCAAAACCTTTTAAGCCAACGATTTCTAACCATTCATCAACTTTTTTTTGAGTTTCCATTGGATCTTTTTTTTTCATTCTTAATCCAAAGTTGACATTCTCAGCAACTGTTAACCATTCAAACAAGGCACCTTGCTGGAAAACCATTCCTCTCTCTACACCGGGTCCATCAATCTCTTTACTATTTAAAGTAATACTTCCAGAAGTTGGTCGAATAAATCCTGCGGTAATATTTAATAAAGTTGTTTTTCCACAACCTGATGGCCCAAGGACTGTTAACAGTTCTCCTTTTTTAAGAGTAAAATTTAAATCTTTTAAAGCGTGAACAGTTTCTCCTTTTGGAGTTTTAAAAATCATATTAAGATTTTGAGAAACTAGATCACTCATTTGTCCACTTTATATTAGAATTTATAGTAAAAAAATAGGCACCAATTTAATAAAAAATTGGCGCCTATTTAAATTTTAATTACCTTTAGATTATAAAGGTAAGAAACTTGTATCTACGTTTCCTCTTGGTGTTCCCATTCCTTTTAGGAATGCATCAAGATTTCCACTTTCCATAGAACTTTTTGTTTCCTCTGGAGTTAGAAATTTGAAACCACTTAAAGTTTCTTTCATGTCAGGAATTTTCATTTCTGAAGCTTTTGACATTGCATTCATATCGCTTTTGCCTGCTCTATATCTTGCATTCGCTTCATGAGTTACTTCGATGAAAGTTCTTAACATTCCTGGGTTTTCCTTCATAAACTTTGTAGTTACAGAAGTAATATCAATCCCTAGGATACCTGCGTCTCTAGCTTCTTGAACTGTTAGTAATCTAGATCCAACTGCAGTAGCAGCTTTAATAGAATTACCACCAAATAAACATGCCATTACAACATCACCGCTTACTAAAGCAGCAGCCCCTTCTTCAGGGTCCATTTGTATGATATCCATTTTTTTTCTATCCGCTCCAACAACTTTCATACTCTCATCAAAAACATATTCCGCCATCGTTCCAAGTGGAACAGCAACTTTTTTACCTTCTAATTCAGTTGCATTAGCTTTTGTAATTCCAGATGCATTAGATGTAACACAAGTTGTTCCTCCCATTCCGTATTCCATAGCAATATCAACTAATTTGATAGGTGCTTTAGATTTTACAGCGTTAATGAATGGAACTAAACCTTGAGAATAAGAAATATCAATATCTCCTGCTAACATCGCATCAGTCATAGCACCACCATTAGTAAAGTTAGTCCACTTTACTGGAACCCCTAGAGCTTTTGCGAAGTTTTTCTTCATCATGTCCTCTAGATTTGGACTTGGCCACTCTAAGAAGTAAGCAACTCTAACTTCATTTGCCGCTGAATTAGCAACAGATATTGAAAGATTAAGAGCTACAAAACATCCAAGAATAAAACTTATTATTTTTTTCATTTATGCCTCTTCCTTGTTTATTTATATGTTCCAATTTTAAGATTAATTTCACCTATATGTAAAACAAAAAAATGATCATTATAGTTACACAACTTTAAGTTGTGACATTATTTTGGTGGTTAATTTAAGTTAATTAGTCTAAGGATTCATTTATTAAGTATTTTAAAATTTAATTATGAGCTCAGAAAAAAGAACATCAGTACCTAATTCACTTAATGAACATTGGATGCCATTTACATCTAATAAGGATTTTAAAGAAAATCCAAAATTAATTGTTGAGGCAAAAGGTGTTTATTTAAAAAATCATCATGGCAAAACACAAATTGATGCAAGCTCAGGATTATTTTGTAATCCTTTAGGACATGGAAGAAAAGAAATCATCGAGGCAATTACAAATCAATTAAATACTCTTGATTACTGTCAACCGTTTCAACAAGGTTTTGGTGGTTCATTTGAATTGGCAACAAGAATTTCAAAACATACACCGGGAAATTTAAATAAAATTTTTTATACGATATGTGGATCGACTGCAGTAGAAACTGCAATTAAGATTAGTATCGCTTACCATAAAGCAAGAGGTGAGGGACAAAGATTTAGATTTGTTGGAAGAGAACGTGCTTATCATGGAATGAATATCGGCGCAACATCAGTTGGTGGCATGATCAATAACGTTAAAGCGTATGCAAGTGTATTGATGCCAGGTGTCGTTCATATGAGACATACACATTTGGATGAACATAAATTTATTTCAGGTCAACCTGAAACAGGAGCCGAGATTGCAAATGATCTAGAGAGAATTTGTACTAATTTTGGTTCTGAAAATATTGCAGCTTGTATTGTAGAACCTATCGCTGGTTCAACAGGAACATTGGTGCCACCAGTTGGATACTTACAAAGATTAAGAGAACTTTGCGACAAACATAAAATACTATTAATTTTTGATGAAGTAATTACAGGTTGGGGAAGAACTGGTTCAGCTTTTGGAGCTCAAGAGTTTGGTGTAACACCTGACATAATGACGATGGCAAAAGCAACAACGAATGGAATAGTTCCTTTTGGTGTAGTTGCTTGTAAAGAAGAAATTTATGATGCAGTGATGGATAATTCTCCAAAAGGAGCAATAGAATTATTTCATGGCTATACATATTCTGGAATTCCAGTTTCAGTTGCTGCAGCATTAGCCGTTCAAGATATTTTTGAAAAAGAAGATATCTTTAATAGAGCAAAAGAGCTTGCTCCTTACTTCCAAGAAGGTCTATTTTCTCTAAAAGATATTGATGTTGTAGACAACATAAGAGGTTACGGGATGATGGGTGGTATAGATATTAAAACTGATGGCAGACCTGGTAAAGCAGGTTTAGCTACTTTCAAACATTGTTACGATGCAGGAGTAAATTTCAAAGCGACTGGTGATTGTTTAATTATTGCACCAATGTTTATTTGTGAAAAAAAACACATTGATGAAATCATAGAAAAACTAAGAACTGGAATTACTAATTACGCAAAGAGTAAAAAGAATTAAATTTCGTTAATGAGAATTGGCGTACCTAAAGAAATAAAACCTCAAGAAAATAGAATTGGCCTGACACCAGATAGTGTGAAAACTCTCGTTTCAGAGGGTCATGAAGTTTTAGTTGAAAATAATGGAGGTTTTGAAGCAGGTTTCGATAACGATCAGTACAAAAATGCTGGGGCAAAAATTATAGAAAAAGCTGCTGATATTTTTAATGATGCTGAGATAATTGTTAAAGTTAAAGAGCCTCAAAAAGTTGAGGTTGAAATGATTAGGGAAAATCAAATTGTTTATACCTATTTACATTTGGCTGCTGCAAAAGAATTAACTGAGGGTTTGGTAAAATCAAAAAGTATTAATATTGCTTATGAAACTATTACAGATGACAATGGACGACTTCCTTTGCTAGCACCTATGAGTGCAGTAGCTGGACGTATGTCGGTTCAAGCAGGAGCACATTGTTTAGAAAAAAATCAAAAAGGCAGAGGAGTTTTATTAGGAGGAGCTCCAGGCGGTGAGCCCGCTAATGTTTTAATTTTAGGTGGAGGGGTTGTAGGTGAAAATGCTGCAACAATAGCAACCGGTATGAAGGCAAAAGTTCATGTTGTCGATAAATCAGACGCAAGATTAAAACAATTAGTTGAAATGTTTGGAGATAAAATAATTCCAGAACAAAGCGACAAAATAGATTTAAAAAAGTTAGTAGCCGAGGCGGACTTAATAGTGGGAGGAGTTTTAATCCCTGGCGCAGAGGCACCAAAATTAGTTACTAAAGATATGCTTAAATTAATGAAAAGAGGCTCTGTAATTGTTGATGTTGCCATCGATCAAGGTGGGTGTGTAGAAACAAGCAAACCAACAACTTTTAATGATCCAACTTTTATAGTTGATAATGTTGTTCATTATTGTGTAGCAAACATGCCGGGTGGAGTTCCAAGAACTTCCACTATCGCATTGAATAAAGCGACACTTCCTTATTTAGTTAAATTAGCTAACAAAGGTTATCAAAAAGCTCTTGGAGAGGACAAAAACTTTCTAGCGGGACTAAACGTTCACAAAGGTCATGTGACTTATAAAGCGGTTGCAGATGTTTTTGGACATGAATATGTTAATCCAGGAGATGCAATCAATAACTAATTAGATGGAAAAAAAACTTCCAAGTAGCACAAAAGTTGTTGTGATAGGAGGTGGGGTAGTGGGTTGCTCTGTTGCTTATCATTTAGCTAAATTTGGTTGGAAAGACACAATCCTTTTAGAAAGAGATCAATTAACATCAGGAACAACTTGGCATGCAGCAGGCTTGGTAAGTCAATTGGGTCCAACAGCAGCAGTTACAAAAATTAGAAAATATACTTTAGATTTATATAAAGAACTTGAAAAAAAAGTTGATCATTCTGCAGGGTTAAGATTAAACGGGGCCCTTTCAATTGCTCAACATAAAGGAAGATGGCAAGAACTTCAAAGACAAGCAACGACAGCGCAACTTTATGATGTTGACGTAAGAATTTTAGATAAAGATCAAATTAAAAAAAACTACGATATAATCAATACAGATGAAGTTATAGGAGGAATTTTAATGCCAGGCGATGGTGCTGCAGATCCTTCAGGTGTTACTCATATGTTGGCTAAAGCAGCAAAATTAGAAGGTGCCCAAATTTTTGAGAAATCACCAGTTGAGGAAATTTTAACGAAAGATGGAAAAATTTCTGGAGTTAAAGTTAAAGGTCAAAAAATTGAATGTGAATATATTGTTTTAGCCTCAGGCATGTGGTCAAGGCAAATAGGAGAAAAAGCTGGTGTTAGTATTCCATTATACCCAGCAGAACATTTCTATATAATCACTGAACCAATTGAAAATTTATCAAAAACTTTACCAGTGGTAAGAGATTTTGATAATCGAACATATATAAAAGAAGATGCAGGAAAAATACTCGTTGGAATTTTTGAGGGAAATTCAATTCCTGCTTGGAATAAAACTAATAAAGTTCCAGAAGATTTTTCTTTTGGTGAGTTTCAAGAAAATTTTGAACATTTTGAACCTTATTTAGCCTCAGCAATTAAAAGATTTCCAATTTTAGAAACTGCTGGAATAAGAAAATTTTTTTCAGGACCAGAATCTTTTACCCCTGATACCAACACTTTATTAGGCGAAGTACCTGAGATTAAGAATTTTTTTGTATGTTGTGGGTTAAATAGTATTGGAATTGGCAGTGGTGGTGGTGTTGGTAAGGTTACAGCGGAGTGGTTGATGACTGGTCATATTAATGAAGATATTTTTAGTTATGATATAAAAAGATTTCAAAAGTTTCATTCAGAATTAGGTTTTATCAAAAAAAGGATTACAGAATCATTAGGAGATTTGTATGGAATGCATTGGCCCTTTAAACAACACAAAACTTCTCGAGATATAAAAAAACTTCCGCATCACGATAATTTGAAAAGTTTTGGAGCATGCTTTGGTGTCTCTGGTGGATATGAAAGACCCATGTGGTTTGCACTAGATGGTGAAAAGGCAGAGTATGAATATAGCTATAACTACCAAAGTTGGTATCCCTCAGCTGAGTATGAAACAAATAATACTTTAAAAAATGTTGGTTTATTTGATCTAACTCCTTTTTCAAAGTTTGAAATTAAATCTGATAAAGCCCATCAAGAATTGCAAAGAATTTGTACTGCAAATATTAAGAAAGATGTCGGTAAATGTACCTATACTCATATGTTAAATTCAGATGGAGGTATTGAGACTGATTTAACTATAGTGGCGATAGATGAAAACCATTTTAGAATAATTAGTTCTGCCGCAACAAGAGAAAGAGACAAGCACCATATCAAAAAACATTTAGATAAAGATATTGAATTAATAGATGTAACTGATGACTATTGTGTTTTTGGTCTATTTGGGCCTAAGAGCAGAAGTCTTATAAGTTCATTAAGTAAAGATAGTTTTGATAATGAAAATTTCAAATTTGGAACTGCAAAATTTATTTCAATTGAAGATATTAAAATTTGGACACAGAGATTGTCTTATGTTGGGGAGTTAGGTTATGAACTTTACGTTGAAGCTAAAGATGCCAAAAAAATTTATGAATTAATTATAGAAAAAGGAAAAGATTATAATCTTTCAAATTGTGGTATGCATGCAATGGATATTATGCGAATGGAAAGTGGCTTTCTCCATTGGGGCCATGATATT
The DNA here is from genome assembly GCA_902612325.1 of uncultured Pelagibacteraceae bacterium. Lineage (GTDB taxonomy): Bacteria > Pseudomonadota > Alphaproteobacteria > Pelagibacterales > Pelagibacteraceae > Pelagibacter. The sequence goes on from CACMDB010000003.1 coordinate 122,353, forward strand.
TCCCCTGAGGAAAATCAATATCAAGCGGGTTTATCGTTTACAATCAGTAATAAAAAGAATGTAGACTTTATCGGTAAGTCAGCTCTTGAAAAGATTGATAAAGAAAAGATTAAAACTAGATTTGCTATGTTTACATTAAAAGATAGTAAACCTGGAGAACCACTATTAATTCATGATGAGCCTATTTATTTAGAAGATAAGATAATAGGTAGATCAACTTCAGGGAATTACTCTTTTAACTTTAAGAAAAATCTGACTTTTGGTTACATCAATAACGATTTTTCTCATGAAAAATTGAGAGATAGTAAATTATTTATCGAGGTTGAGAAAAGGAAATACGAAATTGAATTGATTAATAAACCAATAAAACAAACCAATTTTAAGACAGATTAAACTTTATTTTTTAAAAGAAAAACAAATATAAAACCAGTGATGTACATAATCAAAGCGTATGCAGCTGTTGGAGTTATATAGACTATATCTGTACCGAATATTTGTGTAGAAACAAATATTGCTAAAGTACCATTTTGTAATCCACATTCTAAAGCAATGCATTTTTGTTGTTTTATTCCTGAAGCAAAAGTTTTACCAAGGTAATAAGCCACAATCATCATTATTATATTTAGAATAAAAGTAATGAAACCTGCTTGCATTAGAAAATCTATAAAACTTTCTCTTTCTTCATAAAACGCAGCTATAAAAAAAATAACAAATAATATTATGTTGAGTTTTTCAAATATTTGAATTTTCGAATTTACAAAATTTTCAGCAAATTTTCTTATAATCATCCCTAAGATTACTGGAACAGTTACAACCAAAAACATTTTTAGCGCTATACCAGTCATTGAAATATTTTGAGAAATATTTGTAATTCCAAATAAATCAGCAGATGTAAAAATTATAAGAGGAACGGTAAATATAGAAATTAAACTGATTACAGCTGTTAAAGAAATAGATAAAGCAACATCTCCATTAGCAAATTTTGTTAGTATATTAGATGTAACTCCACCTGGTGCAGCAGCGATAATCATAACTCCAATTGCTATTTCAGGCGGTACTTTTAAAATAACAACTAATAAGTAAGCAACTAATGGAAGAATAATTAATTGAGAAAAAAAACCTACAAAAAAATCTTTTGGAGTTTTTAATATTCTCGTAAAATCGTCAATCTTTAATCCCAAACCTAAACCCAACATTATTAATGCGAGTATGATAGGTGCTATTTTTGTTACTATCTCCATGACCCCAAAGTTATTGGACGATAAGTTATAAAAGATTTAGGAAATTACAAGAAGATTTAAAACTTTGCGTATAAATTTAGCTTTAAACTTAAAAGCCTCAGTTTGATAAGGTAAAATTTTCTTAAAATTAAATGTGGATAAAACGTATTGTTTTTTTTCATTAATTTTTATCAAATCATTTTTTATTAAGTATTTGCATTTTCTTATTACTGTAGCTCTTGGTATTAATGTCATGTCAGAAATTGACATTGCGCTTATACCTGAAGTTGAGCCAACATTATCAATCAGTAATTTACTCGCAGCACCATGATCTAATGGTAATTTTTTTGTTTCTGAATTTTTTAAATTTTTTGTTACATTCAATGATTGGTTCATGCAAATAGTTCCCCAAACATGAAAGGTACTTAGATCTTGCATGAATTTGTGATACCCAATTATTAATGGTATTTGCATTCGATAAAACCACCGCCAACATAATGTAAATTTTTTTTTGATTAAACTTTCAATTAACTTGACATCAACTTTTTTTGAAAAGTGCTTATCTCTATATAAAGCTTCAGCCACTAATAAGATATATTTTGATGAAAGTTTAATTTGATTTTGAGGTTTAACAAAAGAAAATGCTTTACCGTCAATTATAATCTTTTTTTTATCTCTTTTAATAACACCTTCTTTCTCAAGTTCTAAAACTTTTCTTCTTATCGTTTCTTTTGGTAAATCTAATTTTTCACATAGTTCAGTAATACTAAACTTATCTATTTGAACATATGATTTAGAATAATATTCTTCATACGATTGCTGAATATTCATTTGATCATAAAATTGCAGTGTTTTTTCTATAAGTGAAATTATAATCATGTATTTGTAGTGATCATTAAAAGCCCAGTACACATTGTTCATCCAATTCCACTGATGTGATATCCACTCATTAGCTAAGTCAGAGTAGTTATTCATTATACTTTCATAAACCTGATCGTCGGTTAAGGTTTTACTGAAATCGATTTGTTCTATACTCATAAAATTTGAATTCGAGAATATTGACCCAAATTGAACACATGTCAATCTAATAGTGACCCAAATTGAACTTCAGAAAAATTGTTCGACAGATATTTTAATGTACTAATCCTGCTATGAACAATAAAGGCTTTGCAGAGACAAATACTAGCATCGAGACCCCAAATGATGTTGGTGTTGCTGAAAAGCCTTTAAAAACATTAAAGAAGAGAGTTGATATAAATATTCTAAAATCAAAGCTAGAGGAAACAGAAGCGAAGGAACTCAAAAAAAATATTTTCATTTTATCGTTGCTGATAATTGGTGTGGGAGCTTTTGGAATTTATCTTTCTTTCTAACAAATTTGCAAAAATCAATTTTACGTGATTAAATGATGTTATGAAAAATTCAGGTATTAACGTTAAAGAAAAGCTTATAGCTAGATACCTTGAAAAAGATCCACCATCAACTCAATCAAAAAGTAGCAACATAAACGTTCTTTTAAATAGAATTGCAGTTAATAAAAAAAATGAAAGCAGAAAAAAATTGTATTTTTCAGCAGCTGCTTCAACAGGGTTGATTTTATTTGGTCTAATCATTTTCTAAGAAAATATTAGTTAATTTTCTCTAAGTTTATACCATTTACTTAATTAATAAATATTGAATCAAATTATTAAACTATTATAAATCTCATCAAAAGGCGGGGTAGCTCAGTTGGTTAGAGCGCGGGACTCATAAGCCCGAGGTCAGTGGTTCGATCCCACTTCCCGCTACCATATTAATTTTATATGAAAAATTTCGATTTAACTGTCATAATCACTTCATTTCATAGCAGGGATAAAATTTTTAGTTGTATAGAGTCAATTGAAAAAAGTATAAAAATCATCGTTATTGAAAATTCAAATGATGAAAAATTAAAGAAAGAAATTCAATCTAAATATCAAAATGTTGAATGTATTTTATCAAAAGAAAATTTAGGGTATGGAGCAGGAAATAATCTAGGTCTATCAAAGGTTGAAACTAGTTATGCTTTAATAGTAAACCCTGATGTGACTTTAAATAATGATGCAGTAAATAAATTTTTTTTAAGCATTGATAATTTAGGGGATTTTGGAATTATCGCCCCTATATCTCAAAATGAAAAATATAATAATTTTAATATTAATGAAGATAGAGAAATTAAAGAGGTAGATAATGTCAAAGGTTTTGCAATGTTTTTGAATATGAAAAATCTTAAGCCAATAAATTTTTTTGATGATAATTTTTTCCTTTATTTTGAAGAAATAGACTTGTGTAAAAGATTAAAAAAAAATAATTTAAAAATATTTATAGATCCTACAATCAAAGTAAGCCATTTAGGTGGCACATCACATAATTCAGAAATTGAGAAATCCATGGAGCTTTCTAGAAATTGGCACTGGATGTGGTCAACATTTTATTTTCATAATAAACATTACGGATACCTAACTGCAATGATAAAAATTCTACCAAAATTATCCTCATCTTTGATCAAATTCATAATTTTTTTAATAACATTTCAAAAGTATAAAAGTGAAATTTATAAACACAGATTATCAGGTATTATTAATTCTGTTTTATTAAAAAAATCATGGTATAGACCTAAGCTTTAAATGTATAATAATTTAGATTTTTAATGACAACTAAATACAATATTCTAATCACTGGTGTAGCGGGTTTTTTAGGTTCACATTTGTCAGAAAAATTATTAGATCTTGGACATAAAATTATTGGTATAGATAATATGATTGGTGGTTATGAAGATAATATACATAAAGATATAGAGTTTCATAATTTGGATTGCAGCGACTTTTCAAAAGTAAAAAAAATAATGAAAAATATTGATGTTGTTTATCATTGTGCAGCAACAGCTCATGAGGGTTTGTCAGTATTTTCACCTTATGAAATCACAAAAAATAATTACCTTGCTTCAGTTTCAATTTTTTCTGCAGCAGTTAATGAGAAAGTAAAAAGAATAATTTTTTGTTCTTCTATGGCAAGATATGGAGAACAACAAACACCCTTTACAGAAGATATGATACCCAAACCAGTCGACCCTTATGGTATTTCTAAAGTTGCAGCTGAGGATGTATTAAAGAATCTTTGTGATTTAAACAATATAGAATGGGTAATTGCTGTTCCCCACAATATCATAGGGCCCAGACAAATTTATACTGATCCATATAGAAATGTGGTCTCCATATTTTTAAATAGAATGCTACAAGGAAAACCTCCAGTAGTTTATGGTGATGGTGAGCAAAAACGATGTTTTTCATATATCGACGATTGTTTAAGCTGCTTGGTTCCTATGTTGGATCAAAAAAATTTAAATAAACAGGTAATTAACATAGGACCTGATGAAGAATTTGTAACTATAAATAAAGTGGTTGAAATTTGTTCTAACATAACTGGTTCAAATCTTGAGGCGGTTTATAAAGAAGACAGGCCAAGAGAGGTCAAGCATGCTACCTGTTCTGCTGATAAAGCAAGAAAATTATTAAATTACCAGACAAAAATGAATTTGAGTGAGGGTGTAAAAAAAACTTATGAATATATTAAAAAGAGAGGACCTAAAGATTTTAATTATCGTTTAACTATTGAGATTGATAATGATTTAACTCCAGATAGTTGGAAAAACAAAGAAATTTAATATTTCTCTTTTAATTCCTCTACATTTATCACTCTTAGGAACTTTTTGTAATTAGCATAGTAATCTTTAAACTTTAGACTTCTCGCAGGTTTTTTAATTTCTAAGATAGAGGTATTTTTCTCTTTTTTTATTATTCCTATACCTTGATCCATTTCACATGTAAAAATTTCTAAATCTTCTCTTTGTCTCAAGTCAACTATTGCTTTCCAAACATCCCCATTCCATATCATCCTGTATCTCGGAACAGCTTGTTTACTTAGACTATCGGGCATACAATCATGAACCAAGACAATACCATTTTCTTTTAAACAATTTATTGAGTTTAAAATATCTTTTTTTACTTGATCATAAGTATGAAGGCCATCAATGAACACTATGTCAAATTTATTGTTATTTTCCCTAAAAAATTCATCACTTGTTTTTCTCACATTTCCACCACTACTTGGGTCTACACCAACTTTATTTTGTATCTTAATTTTTGAAAACAACTGATCTTGATCACAGCCTATTTCCAAGTAATCAGAATATCCGTATTTATCAATCAAATATTCAATAAGATCCCAACGAAAATAATTTTGTGGAAAATTGTAATAAAGTTTACCCTTAAAATTTTCGACGAAAAGATTGTAATAAATCCTATTAAATATTTTAGAAATTTTATTTAATTTTTCCATTTTTCAATGACCTGGAAAATCGATTAAATTTTCAACTTTATAACCTTTTTTTATTAATTTGTCCGCACCATTGAGATCAAACAAATTAATAACAAAAATAAAAGCAGCAACTTTTCCTTTGGAAACTTCAACAAGTTTGGCTGCCGCCTCTGCAGTACCCCCAGTTGCAATTAAATCATCAATTATCAAAACATTATCATTTTCGTCAATTGAGTCTTTATGCACTTCTATGGTTGCAGTACCATATTCAAGCTCAAAATCTATTGAGTGAACATCAGCTGGTAATTTATTTTTCTTTCTAAGCATCACAAATGGTTTTTTTAATATATATGAAACAGCAGAAGCAAATACAAAGCCTCTAGATTCAATCGCTGCAATTTTATCAAAATTTACCTTTTTACTTCTCTCAACTATCTGATTTATTGTTTCAGAAAATGCTTTTTCATTTTTAATTAATGTTGTTATATCCCTAAATAATATCCCTTTTTTTGGATAATCTGGAATTGATCGAATAAAATCTTTTAAATTCATAAGAGTAAATTATATATTAATAATTAATTAAAATATTTTAAGATGACAATAAATAAATTAGCAATCATTGGCGGAAGTGGTTTATATGATGTTGAGGAATTTAAAAATCGAGAGTTAGTTGATTTACAAACTCCCTGGGGAAAACCCTCAGATCAAATTTTAAAGACAAAATATAAAAATAAAGAGGTCTATTTTTTACCCAGACACGGAAGGGGGCATTTTATTTCACCTTCAAAAATAAATTTTAGAGCTAATATTGATGCGTTAAAACAATTAGGTGTTTCTGACATTGTTTCTGTATCAGCTGTCGGATCTTTAAAAGAAGATTTACCGCCAGGTAAATTTGTAATTGTTGATCAATTTATAGATAGAACTTTCGCAAGAAATAAAACTTTTTTTGATGACGAAATCGTTGCCCATGTTTCTATGGCTCATCCAACATCAAATGGTCTAATGAATGCGTGTGAAGAAGCTATTAAGAAAGAAAAAATAGAATATCAAAAAGGTGGAACTTATGTAGTAATGGAAGGGCCACAATTTTCAACTTTAGCTGAATCCAATCTTTATAGATCGTGGAAAGCTGATGTGATTGGTATGACAAATATGCCAGAGGCTAAATTAGCAAGAGAAGCAGAGATTAGGTATGCATCTGTTTCAATGGTAACTGATTATGATTGTTGGCACCCAGATCATGAAAATGTAGATGTGCAACAAGTAATAAAAGTTCTTTTAGGAAATGCTGCAAAAGCAAAAAATATGATTAAAAATTTAATAGAAAATTTTGAAAATCATATTGATCCTAAAGATCCAACAAACAATTGTTTGGATGTTGCTATTATTACTGCTCCAGAAAAAAGAACAAAAAAAACTATAGATAAACTTAAAACAGTTGCGGGTAGAGTTTTAAATAAATGAGAATAGGAGGAAAAGATTATCGTACTATTTGGTTTGAAAATAATGTTGTAAAAATTATTGATCAAACAAAACTACCACATCAATTCGTCATAAAGGATCTAAAGTCAGTTAAAGATGCAATTAATGCTATAAAAATAATGGAAGTAAGAGGAGCACCTTTGATAGGTGCTACAGCAGCTTATGGACTAGTTTTAGCAATTATTGAAAATAATGATCAATCATTTTTGAAAAAATCTGCAGATGAATTAATAAGTTCAAGACCAACAGCAATAAATTTAAAATGGGCTGTTGATAGAATGGTGAATAAATTATCAGGTTTAAATAGTGATAAAATTTTAGAAATAGCTCTTAATGAAGCAAAAGATATATGTGAAGAAGATATAAAATTTTGCGAAAATATAGGATTAAATGGTCTTAAAATAATTGAGGAAATTTATAATAAAAAAAAAGATACAGTTAATATATTAACTCATTGTAATGCAGGTTGGCTTGCAACAATAAATTGGGGAACCGCAACTTCTCCAATCTATCATGCGCACAAAAAAGGTATCCCAGTTCATGTGTGGGCAGATGAAACTAGACCAAGAAATCAAGGAGCAAATCTTACTTCATATGAATTAAATGAAGAAGGAATTAAAAATACAATCATTGCAGATAATACAGGTGGAATTTTGATGCAAAGAGGAGAGGTTGACATGTGTATTGTTGGAACAGACAGAACTTTAGCCAATGGAGATGTTTGTAATAAAGTTGGAACTTATCTAAAAGCATTAGCAGCTCACGATAACAAAATTCCTTTTTATGTTGCACTACCAAGTTCAACAATAGATTGGAATATAAAAGATCATAAAGATATTCCAATTGAGGAGAGAAATTCAGAGGAATTATCTCATGTGGAAGGTTTAGATGAAAAAGGAAACATAAAGAAAATACAAATTTATCCCAAAAATAGTAAAGCTATGAATTTAGCTTTTGATGTGACCCCAGCAAAATATGTTACAGGATTAATTACCGAAAAAGGCATATGTGAAGCATCAGAAAGAGGATTAAAAGAATTATTTAAATGAAGAATTTAGACCAAAGAAATCAAATTATTGAGTATTCTCTAAAATTGAACGCTACAAATCTTTCACCGCTACGATCAGGAAATATATCTTTGAGAGCAGAACAAGATAATATTCAAGGTTATTTAATTACTCCATCAGGAAAAAAATATGAAACATTAAAGCCAGAAGATATTGTTTTTATGGGTTTAAGTGAAGAAGTAGAAAATAACGATATAGTGAACAAACCCTCCTCCGAATGGAGATTTCATAGAGATATTTATGTTAATAAAAAAGATGCCCAAGCAATTGTTCATGCACATTCTCCACACGCAACAGCTGTATCTTCACACGGAAAATCCATACCTCCGTTTCATTACATGATTGCTCTTGCAGGAGGAGAAGACATTAAATGTGCTGAATACGCTACTTTTGGGACAAAAGAACTTTCACAAAATGTAATTAAAGCTTTAGAAAATAGAAGTGCGTGTTTGATGTCTAATCACGGACAGGTTGCTTTTGGAAAAAATCTAGACCAAGCATTTGAACTAGCACAAGAGATAGAAAATATTTGTCATCAATACACTATTGCACTAAAGTTAGGTGAACCAAAAATTCTTTCATTAGAAGAAATGAGAAAAGTTTTGGAAAAAGCTAAAGATTATAAAAAAGGGTAATATGATAAAAGTTGGGGAGCACATTATTTTAGATATTATTGGTACCGATAAAGAATATGATCCATCGGTTTATGAAAGAGTTATCAAAGAGATTGCTAAAGCAGCTAAAGTTACAATCTTAAATATATCAAAATATAAGTTTGAACCGCAGGGCTTTACAATTCTTGCATTGTTAGCTGAAAGTCATATCAGTTTTCATACATTTCCTGAAAAAGGAATTATAAGTTTTGACTTCTTTACTTGTGGAAAAATCAGTCCCTCAGTAGCAATTGATATTGTTAAAAAAGAATTTAAGCACAAAAGAATTGTCAAAAAAGAGTTTAATAGAGATACGAGATCTCTATATCACGATATTTACAGCTCACCCGGTTTACAAAAATCATATGTTGTAAATGAAGTTTTGGAAGATTTTAAATCAAAGGTGGGTCAACACATCGAAATTTTAGAGTTAGAGCAATTTGGAAAATCATTGTTTATTGATGGTGAAATTCAAGTAGCTGAGTCTGATGAACATTTGTATAGCTCAACATTTGTGGGTGCGGGTTTAAAGTTAAATAAAAATAATGAAAGAGCTGCAATCATTGGTGGTGGCGATGGGGGTGTTGCCAGAGAATGCATATCCAAAAAATTTAATTTTATTGATTGGTATGAGCTTGATCCTGAGGTAGTTGAAGTTTGTAATAAACATTTAGGCGACATTGGAAAAAGAGCTACAGAGAAAAATTCAGTTAAATGTGTTTGGGGAGATGCGTTTCATAGTATTAAATCAGTAAAAGATGATACATACGATCATATCTTTGTAGATTTAAATGACGATCAGTTTTGTATAGATTTGGCTGCAAAAAATATGGACTCATTAGTAAGAATATTAAAACCAAAGGGTGTGATCACAGCACAAGTTGGCAGCCAAGATAAAAAACCTCTTCAAGTTGAAAATTGGATGAATGTTTTTCATCATCATTTTGGAAATACCAAATTATCTAGGGTTTATGTACCAAGTTTTGATTGTTCTTGGAATTTCTCGTCTTCAATAAATCATTAGTTTTTTCTTTTTAAAGTCTCTGATTTGTGAAATAATATTTTTTTATTAAAGGAGAGAATGATGAATATATTTAAAAAAACTATTTTTTCAGTTTTGTTTTCATTGTTAATTATTGGAAACGTTAATGCTGATAAAATTAAAATTGGAACAGAAGGCGCTTATCCTCCATGGAATTCTAAAGATGCATCAGGTAAATTAATCGGATTTGAAGTCGAATTAGCTTACACACTTTGCAGATATATTGGACAACAATGTGAGATAGTTGAACAAGATTGGGATGGAATGATACCAGCTTTAATTATGAGAAAATTTGATGCAATTATGGCAGGTATGTCTATCACTGCTGAAAGACAGAAAGCTATTAGTTTTTCTCAAGGTTATGCAGATGAAGTTGCATCTTTAGCAGTTATGAAAGGTTCTGACCTTGAAGGTATGGATACTCCAGAGGGGATCAATCTTACTTTAGGTGGTTCAGGTGTTAAAAAAACTTTAAAAACTTTAACCGGTGCACTTGCTGGTAAAACTGTTTGTACACAAACGGCAACCATTCACCAAAACTTTTTAGAATCTGGTGATGTTGGAAAAATAAATCTAAGAACTTACAAAACTCAAGATGAAGTTAACTTAGACTTAGCATCAGGAAGATGTGATGTTGCATTAGCAGCTGCAGTTGCTTTTACAGATTATGCTGAAAAATCTGGTAAACCAGTTGTTCTTGTAGGTCCAACTTTTTCAGGTGGAGCATTTGGTAATGGTGTTGGAGTTGGAATCAGAAAAGACGACACTGAATTATTAAAAGCATTTAACAAAGCAATCGAGAAGGCTAGAAAAAACGGAGACATTAGTAGAATAGCTACTAAATGGTTTGGTTTTGATGCCTCTATGTAATTAATTTTAGATTTGGCGACTATAATGTATAGTCGCCAATCTATATGGAACTTCTAGCATTCGGAGATACGGGTTGGGGTGATGAATTATTTTACGCAACCCTGATGACAATAGCTGTTTCAATAACAGCAATGTTTATAGGTTTTCTTTTTGCGTTAATCTTTACCCCATTAAAATTATCTAAAAATAAGTTTTTAAATTTCATAGCCAATTCTTACACAACTATAATAAGAGGTGTTCCAGAATTATTAGTAATTTATCTTTTCTTTTTTGGTGGAACTGGTGCAGTTATGTTTGTTGCATCAATATTTGGTTATAATGAGTATATTGAAATAAATGCATTTATCACAGGTGCATTTGCAATTGGAATAATTTCTGGTGCCTATTCAACTGAAGTTTTTAGGGGAGCAATTCAATCAATTGACAAAGGTCAGTTCGAAGCTGCCAATGTTTTAGGTTTAAATAAATTTGGAAAATTTTTTAAGATTATTTTACCTCAAACATTAAGATTAGCTATTCCAAATCTAAGTAATGTTTGGCAGATAACTCTTAAAGACACTTCTCTTATTTCAGTTACAGGTTTAGTTGAAATCATGAGACAATCTTATATTGCTGCTGGATCAACGAGAGATCCATTATTCTTTTATTCATTTGCTGCAGTTTTGTATTTACTGCTTACTTTTGTGAGTATGAAATTAATTAACAGATTAGAAGTTAAATATAGTAGGGGGTACTAATGGATCTTGAATTAATGATTAATAGTCTCCCGAAGTTACTAAATGCTGCTGTAATAACTTTAAAACTTCTTTCAGTTTCTTTAATAATTGGATTATTCATTGGCTTATTTTTTGCAATTCTAAGATTAAATAAAAATATATTTATCAATAGATTTGCTTATGGATATTCTTATGTTTTTAGAGGTACACCACTTTTAGTACAGATATTCATTATTTATTTTGGATTAGGTCAGATTGAATACTTAAGATCGACAGTTTTATGGGTAATTTTAAAAGAACCATATTGGTGTGCAATAATTGCTTTTGCTCTAAACACGGGTGCTTACACTTCAGAGATATTGAGATCAGCATTTCAAACCATTAAACCTGGAATAATAGAAGCAGGTAAAAGTTTAGGTATCTCAAATAAAGTAATCTTTTATAAAATTCAAATTCCTATTGCTATTAGACAATCTTTACCAGCTTATGGAAATGAAATTATCCTAATGATGAAAGGAACTTCTTTAGCAAGTACTGTCACTATAATGGACCTTACAGGAGTTGCAAAATATATAATTTCAACAACTTTTAAACCAATTGAGGTATTTATTGTTGCTGGTGGTATTTATCTATTTATGACCTTTATAATTCATAATGTGATTAAGTTTTTAGAAAAGAAATACAGCTTTAATTAAAGCACAACCAAATCAATTTTTTGTTTACCAAGTCTTTCGTTACCTTGTTCAGTGACTAAATAAGTTTCACCTAAGTTCATTGCTAATTGATTATCTGAGTCCATTAATATCATATGCATAAAAAAAACATTTCCAGGCTCAATAACGTATGGATTCCCTGTGTATAGCATTGGCCAATCCATCCAATTTGGAGCAAAAGTAGTACCTAAAGAATAACCACATGCATTCATTCTTGCTTTATTAAAACCAAGATCATCAAAAGTTTTTGCGTGAATATCAAAAACTTCTCCAATTTTATTTCCAGGTTTTAATTTATTTTCGCAATTCTTTAACGCTTCAACACACGCCTCATGCATTATATGATGCTTAGGATCTGCTTTACCTATAGGAATTGTTCTAAACATTGCTGAATGGTAATGTCTATAAGCACCAGCCCATTCTATAGTTAATTGATCTTGATCATTTAAAGTTTGTTTTTCTGATTGATAACGGCAAAGAAGAGCATTTTTTCCTGAACCAATAATAAATTCATTTGCAGGATAATCTCCACCTCCTTCAAATATAACTTTATTCATTTCAGCTAAAATTTTAGACTCATTCACACCCGCTTTGGCATATTTCCAAACTTCATCCAAAGCTTGATCAGCCAGTTCTGCAGCTTTTTTTACATAAACTATTTCTTCTTTGGATTTCACTACTCTTAACTTTGTTATTAAGTCTGATTTATCTTCAACAAAACAATAATTCTCTAAAGACTTATTGAGCTTCAATGTATTTTTTCCAGTCAATCCATAAGCCTCATATTCAATTCCTAATTTTTTTCCTTTAAGATTTAGCTCATCCAAAATAACTTTAAGATCATCGGTTGGGTTCGATCCATCTTTATCAACCCAAATTCTTATATCTTTAATATTGGATGTATTTTGTGCCTGTCTTAAATCTGGAGCTCTAGTCAGTAATATTGTGTTTCCTTTTTTATCTAAAATTAATGTTTGAAAAAAAACATATCCAAATGTGTCATAACCAGTTAACCAATACATAGACTCTTGTCTAAACATTAATAAAGCATCAATGTTTTGATCTTTCATAGAGTCTAAAACTTTCGATTTTCTAACCCTAAATTCCTCTTTTGAAAAATGAAGTCCCATTAATGATTTAATAACTGGTGTATTCTTTTATTTCTTTGATAGTTGATCCAGTGTGATTGTTAATCTCTAATTTAATTTTTGCCCGATCATCATTTAGAAAATGAACATCTCTTGAAAGCTTAATAAATTTTTCCCCGAAATCCTTTTCTTTCTCACATTGTCTTTTATCATCCTCGATAACCCAAAGTTTTGAGTTAATTTCTTTAAGAGATTGGTAAAGATTATTCAACTTTTCATCAGATTTGATATTTTCATCTAACTGATTTTTAAGAATAGAGTGTTCGTTATTAATGAATTTTAATTTTTCAGCATCTTTTATCTTTTCTTTTTTAATCTCTAAAATTGAAATTTTATCTAAAAGTTCTCCAACTGAAACTTCCACTATAATTTTATTCATAAAATTTAATACTATGTTATCTTGTTATAAATATGTCTAATATACTAATTATCAAACACGGATCTTTAGGAGATATATCTCAAGCTAGTGGTGCTATTCAAGACATATCTGAAAATCATAAAAATGATCAAATTCATCTTCTTACTACAAAACCATTTATTGATTTATTCAAAAAAAATCCATTTATTCATAATGTTATTTTAGACAAAAGACTACCAAGATTAAATTTAATATATTTATATTTTTTAATGCGTGAAATTAAAAAGTATAATTTTTCAAAAGTTTTTGACTTGCAAAATTCTTCTAGAACTAACTTTTATAAAAATATTCTTTTTCCAATAGCAGGCAAGGAAATATGGTCAAGTTCAACAACAACTTTACCAGAAGGAAAAAACAAAAGCGAATTTGATAAAAATTCGGTTCTCGAAAGATTTGAATATCAATTGAAAGATTCTGGTTTAAATACATTGAATACGTTAAGACCAGACTTCAATTGGGCTGCTACAGACATTAGTGAAATTAGAAATTTTTATAAAATAACAAAATATATTTTATTATTTCCTTTCTGTTCACCTCATTTAACAATTAAAAAATGGCCTTATTACAACAAACTTATTGATTTAATATCGAGTAAGTATGGTGAAGAATATAAAGTTATCACAGCTCCTGGACCAACTGAAATCAGTGAAGCAAAAAATATTAATGCATTAGCTTTACTGGATAATGGAAGAGCGCTAGATATTTCTCAGCTTACTGCCCTGATAAAAGATAGTTCATTTGTTGTTGCAAATGATACTGGTCCTGCGCACATAGCTGCTCATGTAGGAGCCAAAGGTCTTACATTATTCGGCAAACATACAACAGCTTACAAAGTAAGTATTGAAAGAGAAAATTTTAAACCAATTGAAGTTACGGATCTAAAAAACTTAAGTGCTGAAAGAGTTTTTGAAAGATTATCTAATTCTTTAACCTAGTTTTTCCAATTATTCTTAAAATCACTGGCACAACAAAGAGTATAAATAACAATCTTATAATATGATGAAAAGCAACAAAATCTGGCTCAAGGTCAAAAGCAATCGCTATTACTGCCACCTCATAAATACCTCCAGGGCAAAAGGATAGGATCAGTGATAAAATATTATTATCTACAAAAAATGTTGCAACGTATGCTGCAATCAGACCTAATAAAACTAAAAGTATGGTTGCAACTAATCCATGAAAAGAGTTATTTGCCACTTCTTTAAATGTTTTATTTGCAAACCTACACCCAACAGATGCTCCCAAAATTAATAAACAAAAATTTATTGATGCATCAGGTAATTTGTATGACGCGATGTCAGATATTTGCAAAACTCCACTTGCAACTAGTGTTCCAGATAAGAGTGCAGCTGGAACTTTAAATTTATCAAAAAAAAATATGAACATTAACGAAACAATAATTAATATAATTAATTCCCAATGGTTTTGAGACATGTAATCAAATTTTTCTAATTCTAAAGCTTCAGCTGGGTAAAGACTAACTATTATAAAAGGGAATAAAGTTATTATAATTATTAATCGAATTAAATGAGCTGTAGCTACTTGAGATAAATCTGATTTTTCATACTCTGCTAAAATCATTAATGGTCCTAAAGCACCTGGGGCTGCAGAAAATATAGATGTTTTTTCTTTGTAATCAGAAAATTTTTGTAAATATTTAGAAACAATTAGAATGCTAATAACAATATAAAAAAACATTATAATTGTGGTCCAAATCCAATTAACCATCTGATTAAGTAAATTTTGATCAATATAGTTTCCAATATGTAATCCTAAAATAATTAAGATTGAGCTAAGGGCTAATCTTGGCATTATTACTTGAAAACCTTTTAGGGCAATCAAAGAGGTTGCTATCATCGGACCAATCATCCACGCAAGTGGGACCTTAAAAAAGTCAGCGAAAATCGCACTAGGAATAGAGATCACAATAACTAATAAAAATTTTTTTGATAATAATTGCCCAAAACTTTCTCGGTTAAAGGGAATCACGTTCTGCATGTGCTCTATCTTTGGTTGTTGACTAGATTACTAAAAGTATGTTTAATCTATGTAATTAACTATAACAACGAGAGGAAATAATGAAACTAATTAAATCTTTTTTTTCAGTTTTATTCTCTGCCGCTCTTTTATTATCAACAACTACAGTCAACTCAATTGCAATTGAAAAACTACACTTTGTAATTGGTGGTGGTGCTGGTGGTGGTTGGGATGGAACTGCTAGAGGTACTGGAGAAGCTTTGACAAAAGCTGGATTTTTAAAAAGCGCATCATTTGAAAATATGTCAGGTGGTGGTGGTGGAAAAGCTCTTGCTTACATGATTAATACTAAGCCAGAAAATACAATCTTAGTTCAATCAACACCACTAGTTTTGAGATCAATTACAAGACACAAAGGTTATGTCAGTGGAAGTGGAACTTTATCTTATAAAGATGTTGTGCCAATTGCTGGAGTAATTGGTGACTATGGTGCAATTGCAGTTGCAAAAGACTCACCTTTCAAAAACTTTAAAGATGTTGTTGATGCATATAAAGCAAACCCTAGTTCAATAAAAATGGCTGGTGGTTCTGTTAGAGGGAGTATGGACCATTTAATTGGTGCTTTAGCATTTCAAGCTGCTGGTGCAGATCCAAATGCTGTAGCTTATATTCCTTATGATGCAGGTGGAAAAGCATTAGCTGGACTTTTATCTGGAGAAACTCAAATTATATCTACAGGTTTAGGTGAATTAATGGGAGCAAGAGACCAAGTAAGAATCATTGGTATAACTGCGCCTGATAGAGTTGGCGATGCACCTGATGCACCTACACTTAAAGAACAAGGATATGATGTACAATTCGTAAACTGGAGAGGATTTTTTGGCCCTCCAGGCATGAGTAGCAAAGATAAAAAAGCTATTGCTAAAATGTTAGGCGATGTACAAAAAACTCCTGAATGGGAAGCTGTAAGAGCAAGAAATGCTTGGGTAAATATTTATAATCCAGACAAAAAGTTTGTTAAGTTTTTAAAAACTCAAACGAAAGAAATGACAGCTCTTATGAAGAAACTAGGAGTTATTTAATCCTCTGGATTAATTAATTTAAAGAGCAGTGAATATAAATACGACAAAAATTATATCACTGCTCTTTTTTATTTTCTCAGCATTTTATTTATATACAGCTTATCAAATTCAGGTTTTTGCGTTCGATGAAAATGCACCATTTAATGCAAGAACTTTTCCAATTTATTTAGGATATGCTGGTTTATTTTTTTCTGGTTTAAAATTAATCTTACCAGATCCAGATACTATAAAAGTTGAACATAGAACTTTAGAATACAAAAAAACGGCATTACTAATTGTAATTGCAATTATCTACGGGGCAACAATTTTAAAAGTGGGTTACTTTTTAACTACATCTTTTTTTTTATTTGCCTCTTATTACTTTTTAGGTGAGAGAAGATGGGTTTTAATGTTTTTACTTTCTTTTCCATTTGTTGCTGGATTTATGTATTTGCTTCACGGAGTTCTTGAAATTTATTTAAGGGATCCCTTTTTAAAATCTATTGGAGTGATGGGATGACAGAAGGAATATTAATTGGTTTAACTACAGCATTATCATTTCAAAATATTTTTATGGTGATGATTGGTTGTTTCTTTGGAACAATTATTGGAATGTTACCTGGTTTAGGTCCCATGACAGCGATTGCTTTAATGATACCAATTACTTATGGTTTTGATCCTGCAACGGGCCTGATTTTAATGGCTGGAGTTTATTATGGCGCAGTATTTGGTGGTTCTACTTCCTCCATTTTATTAAATGCACCAGGAGTTCCAGGAACTGTTGCAACTTCTTTCGATGGATATCCAATGGCACAACAAGGAAAGGCCGGTAAAGCATTAGCTATAGCCGCCTGGAGTTCATTTGCAGGTGGAACACTATCAGCAATCTATTTATTGTTTATGGCTCCAAGTTTATCAAAAGTAAGTTTATCTTTTAGATCGCCAGATTATTTCGCATTGATGATTTTAGGGTTGACGGCAATAGCGGCTTTTTCATCTAAAGGACAATTCTTAAAAGCGATGATGATGGTTGTACTTGGTTTGATGCTAGCATCTGTTGGTCAAGACTCTCTATCTGATATTACAAGATTTACTTTTGATAATATGAATTTAACAGATGGAATAAGCTTCGTTTTGGTGGTTATGTCAACATTTGCTATGAGCGAAGCTTTAACAATCATACTAAAGCGAAATGATCCAACAGCAGCAGCAAAACAAGTTTCATTAACAGAACTTGGATCAATAAAAATTAATAAAGAAGAACGAGGTAAAATGTATCGAACTATTCCAAGATCCTCAGTTATTGGTTTCTTGATTGGAGTATTACCTGGTGCGGGTGCCACTATTGCATCATTCTTAGCTTATGGAATGGAAAGAAATTTAGTTAAGGATGATGAAAAAGAAAAATTTGGAAAAGGAAGTGTGAATGGATTGTCTGCACCTGAAACAGCAAATAATGCAGCATGCTCTGGCTCTTTTGTACCAATGTTAACTTTAGGTATACCGGGTAGTGGAACTACAGCGGTCATGCTTGGTGCACTTTTGGGCTTTGGTATACAGCCAGGTCCAAGACTTTATATGACTAATCCTGAAATTTTTTGGTCAGTGATAATGTCGATGTATATTGGAATGGTAATATTATTAATATTAAATTTACCATTAATTCCCTACATCGCTAGAATTCTTGCGGTACCAAAAAATTATTTGATTCCATTAATCTTATTTTTTTCTATTACTGGAATTTATGTAATGTCATTTAATAATTTCGACATTTATTTAATGATTGGCATAGCAGTTGTTGCAACATTTTTACGACTTTACGATTTTCCCATGCCACCATTGATACTAGCGTTTGTTCTTGGGGGGTTGATGGAGGAAAATCTAAGAAGATCATTACTTTTAAGTAATGGATCTTGGGAGTTTCTATGGGACAGAACTCTGACAGTTTGTATATTGGTTACAACAATTCTTATTGTTCTGTGGCATATCTATAAAACTTTTTCGAAAAAAAAATCTTAAACTAAAACTTTTTTATATTCATCAATAGTATTGGACCAATCAAATTTAGATGATAAATCTTTCGCATTTTTACCAAAATGTAAATATTTTTTATTTTCAATCATAGAATTTAATGATGAATAAATTTCATCTAGATTATTTCCATCACATATTAATCCAGTTTTATCGTGTTGAATTGCATCTGCTGCACCACCATCAGCTCCTCCTAAAGAAGGAACTCCATATTGTGCAGCCTCTATATAAGCTATACCAAAACCTTCAACCGAGCTTTTATATTTTACTGATGGCATCACAAATATATTTGATTTTGCTACCAAAGCATTTTTAAGGTCATCAGTTATCTCTTTAAAAAACATAACTTGCCCACTTAAATCGAGTTCATTTACCAAATCTTTTAAATTTTGTTCTTCCTCTCCGTAGCCAATGCATATGTAAACAATATTTGGATAAATTTGTTTTAAGTTTCTTATAGCCATCATCACTTTTTCATGATTTTTTCTTTTATCAAATCTTGAAACTGTAATTAAACGTGGTGATTTTGTTTTAAGTAAGCTTTCAACTTTAGTTAACGATGTCTTATTTAATTCTTGGGCAGGGCTAATTCCTGGATTTATCACAACAACTTTTTCTTGTTCTACACCATTTTGAATGGCTAAATTTTTTGTATATTCAGAATTTGCTATTACTTTTTCAACACTATTTAAAACTTTGTTTGCTCTCTTATTTAAAGAGCTTCCTTTAGCGTGATTGATTTCTTTTCCGTGAATTAAACAATATTTTTTTTTATCAGTTACTATTAATTCTAAACTTTTCCAATGATCAGCTATAATACCTTGAACTTTACTTTCTTTTAAATATTCATTAATTAGCTGTGCTTTTCTTATTTTTCTTAGGAATTTAATTCCACCAACTCTTTCTATTGAAAAATTTACTTTTTTATCAAATTCTTTATGATTTTCGTAGTGATCAGCAAAAACTTTGATCATAAAGTTCTTGGACATTTCTTTTGCCAAACCCCACATTAAACTTTGCATCCCACCCACCTCTGGGGGAAAAGATCTCGTAACGATTAAATACATTAACTATTTTTCCACTTAATACTACAGCCAGCACTCGGAGTTTGATTTTCAGGTCCTTTACCAGTTTCAGCAATTTGTTTCATTGCATTAAATAAATCACTATCACCATCCCTTACAGGAACTAAATTTTTTAATTCTCTTAATCTTCCTCGATATTGAAGCTCTAAATTTTTGTTGTAACCAAAAAAATCTGGAGTACATACCGCATCATAAGTTCTTGCTATCTCTTGTGTTTCATCAACTAAATATGGAAAACTGAATTGATTTTTTTTTGCAAATTCAATCATATTTTCAAACGAGTCTTCTGGATAATTCTCAGCATCATTGGCACAGATTGCTACAGCGTTAATTCCTAAATCTTTCAATTTTTTAGTATCCTCAGCTATATCTTTTGTAACTGCTTTAACATAGGGACAATGGTTGCAAATAAACATGATTAAGGTTCCATTTTCACCTTTAATATCTTCTAAAGATAAAATTTTATTATCAGTTGATTTAAGCTTAAAGTCGTGAGCCTTTTGACCGAAATCACATATTGGAGTTTGTATTGGCATAATGTAATAATATATAAATTATGTTTTACGATTTAAAAGATAAAAAACCAAAAAACTCTGGCGAAAATTGGGTAGCACCCAATGCAGTTGTGATTGGGGATGTTACTTTAGAAAAAAATACAAGTGTTTGGTTTAATGCAACTCTAAGAGGAGATATTGAAAATATTCATATAGGAGAGGGATCAAATGTTCAAGATGGATGTGTTTTGCATACCGATCCAGGATATCCCATTAAAGTTGGTAAAGACGTAACTGTAGGTCATATGGTTATGCTTCATGGATGTACAATAGGGGACAATAGTTTAATTGGAATTGGTGCAGTGATTCTTAATAATGCTAAGATTGGAAAAAATTGTATCATAGGTGCAAAAGCTTTAATTACTGAAAATAAAGAGATACCTGATAATTCTTTAGTAATAGGCTCACCCGGTAAGGTTGTAAGAGAAGTTACTGAAGAGGAGAAAAAAGCTGTATTTGAAAATACTAAACATTACCAAGATAACTGGAAAAAATATTCAAAATCTATATTTTAATTTTATTAAAAAAAATTGTTAAATTAAAAAGATATTATGCCAACATATACTGTAACAAATTCAAATTATAATATTTCCTCTAAACAACAAAAAAAATTAGCTGAAGGAATTACAAAAGTTCATAATGTAGTAACTGGTGCAAATACATATTTTGCCCAAGTGATATTTAATAAAACGAAAAAAAATAATCATTTTATGGGTGGAAAAAAAGTAAAGGAGCCATCTTTATTTTTACTTGGGCAAATAAGAGCAGGTCGATCAAAAGAGGTGAAAGATAAATTAATTTCAGATTTAAAACGTGTATTAGTAAAAAATTCAAAATTAGATGAAACCCAAGTATGGGTTTATATTAATGATCTTCCCCCATCTCAAATGATTGAGTATGGGGCTGTCCTACCAGAATCAGGCAAAGAGAAACAGTGGTTTGCAAATTTACCTATAAAATTAAAGAAAAAATTAGCGGCTATTGAAAAATAATTTAAGGAACTAACCAATCATTCTTACTTGTTTCTAAATCAATTTTTAACAATAACTTAATATTTCTTTTAAATTAATTTAAACTTTCTTAATTAAATAACTACACATTCTTATGATTAAAAAAATAATTAAATTTTTAAATACGAATTAATGATTTTAAATTTGTTCATATTTATTTCATTAATTTTGAGAAGCTATTTTTTAAGTTTTATAATCAGTTAAACTACTTATTTTTAAGGAACTAACCAGCTTTCTTTTTTATTTTCCAAATCAAACTTTGCTCTTCGATGTCCTTTAGCAGCAAGATATAGCCATTCAACAGATTTAATATTACATTTAATAACAGTGAAGTTTTTATAACCTTCTTCACTTTGTTCCATTGTATAATCAAAATCTTCTAATTTAGATATCATACCCGATGTTGGATTTTCTGACATAGTTCCTGGAGGACTATCAGTTAGATAACATCTTCTACTGATATGTTGGGTTTTTTTCCAAGATTCTTCTGTTGTAAAATTTTGATTATTTATTTCACATTCTACTTTTACTCTTAATTGTATCTTTTCTTCTTTATCGTAGAAAACTAGAGAAGCTTTATTATTTTTCTTTAAGATATCTACTTTTGGTGATCTTAAATCAGTGTGAAATTGTAATAGATTGTTTGCTCTATCTGATTTTCTAAGAACAACAATTCTTCCATCCACCTCATCTTGGTGGGTGCAAATAAAGACAGGTATTCTAAAAGGAGAACCTCTATTAGTCACAGCATCATCAAGCATAGACCAATACTTATTTTGAATTTCATCGAAATTTTCATAGTATGCCGGTTGCATACATTACTTTCTGAATCTTTTAATTAAGCTTGAGGTGTCCCAACGATTACCTCCTAAGCCTTGTACTTCTCCATAAAACTTATCTACAAGTTCTGTTACAGGTAATAATGAACCATTATTTTTTGCTTCATCCATTGCAATCTTTAAATCTTTTCTCATCCAGTCAACCGCAAAACCAAAATCAAACTTATCATCAATCATTGTTTTGTATCTATTTTCCATTTGCCAAGACTGAGCCGCACCTTTTGAGATGACTTCGATTACATCCTCCATATTTAATCCAGCCTTCATTCCAAAATTAATTCCTTCAGATAATCCTTGAACTAATCCCGCTATGCAAATTTGATTGACCATCTTAGCTAATTGTCCACAACCAGCTTTACCAAGCAATTTCATTTTTTTGCTATAACAATCAATTTTATCTTTTGCTTTATCAAAGTCAGTTTGATCGCCACCGATCATAACTGTGAGTGCACCATTCTCTGCTCCAGCTTGTCCACCAGATACAGGAGCATCTAATGCACCAAATCCATTTTTCTTTGCGTAATCATATATCTCTCTAGCAATTGTTGCGGAGGCTGTAGTGTTATCAATAAAGACTGCGCCCTTTTTAATTGTTTTGAAAGCTCCTTTGTTACCAAAAGTTACTTCTCTTAAATCATTATCATTCCCAACGCAGGTAAAAATATATTCAGCATCTTTAGCGGCATCTGCTGGAGTTTCAGCCATTTTACCTTTGTATTCTCCAATCCATTTTTCTGCTTTTGATTTTGTACGATTAAAAACAGTTACATTGTGACCACCTTTTGATATATATCCTGCCATTGGATAGCCCATTACACCAAGACCTATGAAAGCAACATTACAGCTCATAATTTTTTATGTTTAAAAGTTTAAGTTTAAAAGTAATTATATTTGGATTTATCTTTACATTTTTTTCTAGTTTTGGACAGAGTTTTTTTCTTGGTTTATTTAATTCAAGTATTAGAGAAACACTTTCAATAACTCATGGACAATTTGGCTCAATTTATGCTTCGGCAACATTATTAAGCAGCTTTCTTTTAATTTGGGTGGGTAAAAAAATTGATGACATAAATATTTTTAGATTTGCATTATATGTAACCCTTTTGTTAGCTTTTTCTTGTTTTTTCTTTTCAAAAATTTCATCAATAGTTTTTTTATTTATTGCTGTTTTTTTAATGAGGTTTTCTGGTCAAGGATTAATGTCTCATACAGCAACTACAACGATTTCAAGATTTTTTACTAAATCTAGAGGCAAAGCTCTAAGTATCGGTTGGTTTGGATTATCAACTGCAGAATTTATTTTACCAGTTTTAATTGTCTATTTACTTACTTTAACAGCGTGGCAAAACATTTGGCTGTCTATTTCTGTATTAATTATATTTTTTTTACCATTTATTTCTTTTGCGTTAATTAAAAACCTGAACTTTGATTCTAGGGAAGATATAAATGATCAAAATTTTGTTGAAAAAGAAATTAAAAATTGGACACGTGTTGAGGTTTTAAAAGATTATAGATTTTATATAGTTTGTTTGAATATGTTAGCAATGCCCTGGATTGCTACCGGTGTATTTGTTTATCAGTCATATATAACAGAATCAAAAGAGTGGGGTGAATTTGTCATAGCACAGTCATTTATGGCTTATTCTGTTTTATCAGTCATTACTTTATTAGGCTCTGGTTTTTTAATCGATAAATTTACCAGCAGAAAATTATTGATCTTTATGAACATACCTTTGTTGATTTCAATGCTAGTTTTGTTTTATTTAGATATTTCTATTTCTGCTTTTATATTTCTTGGGTTAATTGGAATTTCAAATGGGCTTGCCAATGTCTTGGGGTCCTCTACTTGGGCTGAGATTTATGGCGTAAAATTCATTGGATCAATTAAAGCATTAACAACAGCATTAATGGTATTTTCTACTGCTTTTGGCACAGCTTTATTTGGCTTGTTAATTGATAAAGGCTTTACTATTGAGCAAATAGCAGTGATTTCATTTGTATATATTTTCTTATCTTTAATTGCTCTATTTGTGGTTAGAAACAAGTTAAATCCTGAATATGTTTAAATAATCCTTGCTTTTTTTAATCACAGCTTATAGATAACCGGCATGGCAAGAGTTACAGTAGAAGATTGTATTGATAAAGTAGATAGTCCATATGAATTAGTTTTGGTTGCAAAGGAAAGAGCAACTCAGCTCAATACCGGGATAGAACCAACTTTAGATCGTGATAATGATAAAAATACAGTTATTGCATTAAGAGAAATAGCTGAAGAAAATATTAAAGTAGGTGATTTAACTGAAAGCGCTGTCTACAAATTAAGAAAACATGTAGAACAAGTTGATGAGGGTGCTGAAGCTGATGAGGATGTTGGTGATGATTTTGAAAGCTTGTACAAAGGTGAGATCTCGAAAAGTGGAACACCTATTCTACCATCTAAAAGAGCACGAAAAGCTCCTGAAAAAATTCAGGTTTCTAAAGATGATCTAGCAGAATTGTCTGAAACAGCTAAGCCTGAAGTGCCAGAAGCTCCTGTATCCGAAGACGTTGAAGCAGAACAGGGAGATGTTTCTTTAGATCAAGTTTCTGAAAGTGAAGATAAAGCAGCGGACGACACTGACACTTCAAACTCTTAAAATTTACTAGTTACAAAATTCCCTTATAATTTTTTGTCGATGTTCATCTAAATCAGGTATGTCACCTCTTGTTTTTTCATCTTTATAAGATGACATTTTAATTGGATTACCAGCCAGTTTAAAATCTCCAACAACTTTGTGAAACGCTTTAACTATCATGTTTCTAGACTCTATTTGTGGGTTTTCAACAGCCTCTTTAATATTAAAAATTGGTCCACATGGAATTTTATCTTTTTCCATTTCACTAACCCAATCACTTGTTCTTTTAATTAATAATTTTTCCTCTAAAATTTTTTTAAGCTGGTCCATATTTTTTGCTCTAGATGAGTTGTCTGAAAATTTTGGATCTTTAATTACTTCTGGGATTTGAAGAAGATTACAAAGTTTTTCAAAAAGTTTATCATTTCCAGCTGCAATGATTATGTAACTATCTTTTGTCTTAAAGGCTTCAAAGGGTGCAATTGATGGATGTCTTGATCCCATTGGTTTTGGAATTTCATTTTTAGATAGATAACGTGCTATAGCATTTTCTAATATGGCTATTTGACAATCAAGCATAGAAACATCAATGAACATTCCTTTTCCAGTTTTTTGTCTATCATATAAAGCTGCATTAATACCTATCGCAGTAAAAAGCCCAGCAGTAATATCTCCAATTGATGTTCCAACTCTAGTAGGTTCAGAGTTTGGTTGACCTGTAACACTCATTAAACCGCCCATACCTTGAACTACCATGTCGTAAGCAGGTAATTCTTTAAGTGGACCAGTTTGACCAAAGCCTGATGCTGAAGCATAAATTAGTTTTGGATATTTCTTATTAACATCTTTCCAACCAAACCCCCATTTTTCTAAAGTTCCAGGTTTAAAATTTTCAACTAAAATATCTGCTTTGGATAAAATTTTTTCAAAAATTTTTTTATCTTCATCATTCTTTAAATTAAGTGCAATACTTTCTTTTCCTCTATTAAGAGACATGAAATAAGCAGAATAATCTTTTATAAATGGTCCAAATTTTCTTGAGTCATCTCCAATTTCAGGTGCTTCAACTTTAATTACTCTAGCCCCTAAATCAGATAATATCATAGTGCAGTACGGACCAACTAATACTCTTGTTAAATCAACTACCAGTAGGTTTTTTAAAGGTCCATCCATATTAATTCATCTTACATGAGTTTTTGTCGACTTGACTCTTATTAATAAGTTCACTTTAATTGAATTATTAAAAATAACAATAGAGGGAAAAAATAATGTTAAAAAGAATATCTTTATATTTAACTTCATTAGTTTTTGTTTTTACTACTATTGGTTCTGCTTATGCAGTTACGCTAAAAGCAAGTCACCAATGGCCTGGTACTCCAAGAGCTGATGGATCTTATGATCCACGTCATGAAATGGTTCAAATCATTGCTGACGAGGTTAAAAAAGCAAATGTTGGAATAGATATCAGAATTTATCCAGCTAAATCATTATACAAACCAAAAGAACAGTGGAAGCCTATGACAACTGGTCAGTTAGATATTTCTGCTTTTCCTTTAGCATATGCATCTAAGTTTCATCCAGAATTTGATGCAACGTTAATGCCAGGAACTGTAAAAAATCATGATCACGCATTAAGATTCAATAAAGGTCCAATGATGACTGAAATTAAAAAAATCATTAATGATGCTGGTGTTGTAGTTTTATCTGATGCTTGGTTAGGTGGTGGTTTTGCTTCAAAAACAAAATGTATTAAAAATCCTAGCGACGCAAAAGGACAAGTGATGAGAGCTGCTGGTAAAGCATTTAACCAAATGTTAGAAGCTGCAGGAGCAGGTATACAAAGTATGCCGTCATCTGAAATTTATACTGGTTTACAAACAGGTGTATTAACAGGTGCTAATACAAGTTCAGGAAGTTTTGTGAGTTACAAAATTTACGAGCAAGTTTCATGCGCAACACCTCCAGGAAAATTTGGATTATGGTTTATGTATGAGCCAATTCTGATGTCTAAAAAGTCTTTTGATGCTTTAAATTCTAAGCAACAAAAAGCTTTGATGAAAGCAGGAAAAGTTGCTGAAAAATACATGACAGCTCAAGTTGAAAACTTAGATAAAAAGTTTGAAGAAGCTTATAAAGCTGCAGGTGTTAAATTAGTATACATGAATGAAAAAGATCATGCTGCGTGGGTAGAGATTGCAAAAAAATCATCTCACAAGGCATTTGCTGATAAAGTTCCAGGCGGCGATAAGCTGATGGAAATGGCTTTAGCAGTTAAATAAAATAATATATAAAGAACCCCTATTTATTCTTATTAAATAGGGGTTTTTTTTATGAAAAAAAAATATCTTAAATTTTGTGATTTAATAGCAAAAGCTTGTGGTGCTTTTGCAGTATTAGCTTTGCTCTTATCAATTTTAGTTATTGTAGAGCTAGTTTTTGAGAGATATTTTTTTCAAAGAGCAATTACTTGGCAAACAGAATTAGTTACCATGTTATTAGTTGCATCAACTTTCATAGGAAGTGTGTATGTACTTAGTGAAAAAGCTCACGTTAGTATGGAATGGATTTATGATTTCTTATCCAAAAAAAATATCATTCGCTTAAAAATTTTTACTTCATTTTTAAGCTTATTATTTTTTCTAATTTTATTTTATTTTGGATTTTTAATGGTTGAAGAAGCATTTACAAAAAATTATTCAACAGGGACTGTTTGGGATCCACCTTTATGGATACCATATTCTTCAATGGCTTTAGGTGCTATACTAATGATTCTTCAATATATAGCTGAAATTATTAAACTCACTGACGATAAGGATTATAATTAATGGACCCATTAATAATAGCTTTAATCGTTGCAGTTTTTACTTTGCTGGTGCTTTTTTCTGGAATTCCAATTGCTTTTGGTTTGAGTTTTGTATCAATAGTTCTTTTAGTATCATTTGAAGGTTTTCAAATGCTTGATGTTTTTGCTGAAACATTCTTTGCTGGTTTAAATTCATTTGTTTTACTTTCAATACCAATGTTTATTTTAATGGGAATGGCAGTTGCTAATTCTCCTGCAGGTAAAGATTTATACACAGGATTGGATAGATGGCTTTGGAGAGTACCAGGTGGACTAGTTATTTCTAATATAGGAGCATGTTCAATTTTTGCTGCATTAAGTGGATCAAGTCCTGCAACTTGTGCAGCTATTGGAACTATGGGAATACCCGAAATGAGGAAAAGGGGCTACTCAGATCAAATAGCTACTGGAACTATAGCAGCTGGTGGAACACTAGGAGTTTTAATTCCTCCAAGCATTGTTTTAATTGTTTACGGAATTGCAACTGGAACATCAATCGGAAGATTATTTTTATGTGGATTAGTACCCGGCTTTATGTTGGCAGGAATGTTTGCAATTTGGGCACTTATCCATAGTTATTTTATAGATAAAGATGCTGCGAAAGCTTTACGAAACAGGGTAAAACCAACATTAAAAGAAAAACTTGAAGTATTACCCAGAATTCTTCCATTCCTAGCAATTATTGCGGGAGTTTTATACGTTTTATATGGCGGGGTTGCAACTCCGTCTGAAGCATCTGGTGTTGGAGCGTTCTTAGTTTTTGTCTTGATAGCTGTTGTTTACAAAATTTATCAGCCAAAAAAGATTTGGAACATTGTAAAAGTATCAATGAAAGAAAGTGTAATGATAATGTTTATTATTGCAGCTTCTTATCTTTTTGCATTTACTCTTTCACAACTTTACGTAACTCAGTCATTAGCTCAAAGTATGGTTGAGCTAAGTTCAAATAAGTGGGTTGTATTTATATTAATTAATATATTTCTTTTAATCGCTGGTTTCTTTTTACCTCCTGTTGCAGTGATAGTTATGACCTCTGCAATTTTGTTACCTGTAATAACAACTTTAGGATTTGATCCTTATTGGTTTGCAATTGTATTCACTATAAATATGGAAATAGGATTAATAACTCCTCCTGTTGGATTAAACCTTTATATTATAAAAGGCATTACCCCAGATGTAAGTTTGTCTGAAATTTTAAAAGGCTCTATTCCTTTCATGATAATAATGGCATTGGCTATTTTAATTCTATGTATTTTTCCTGAAATTGTTACATGGTTACCTGATAAAATCATGGGTAAAGCACTTGGATACTAAACAAAAAATTAATAGAAAAGTTTCAGTCGCTCCAATGATGGATTGTACCGATAGGCACGATCGTTTTTTTCTAAGATTAATGAGTAAAAATGTAATGCTTTATACCGAGATGGTCGCCACTAAATCAGCAATTCACGGAGATAGAAACAAAATTTTATCATTTAGTCCAGAGGAAAAACCTTTAGCTTTACAGGTTGGTGGTTCTAATAAAGCTGAATTAGCAGAGGTTGCAAAAATTGCAGAGGACATGGGCTATGATGAAATAAATATAAATCTTGGATGTCCAAGTAAAAAGGTTCAAAAAAATAAGTTCGGCGCATGTTTAATGAAGGAACCAGACCTAGTAGCGGAATGCATTCATTCTATGGTCAAAGTATGTAAAATTCCTGTAACAGCTAAAACTCGTATAGGTTTTGATGATGTTGAGGATTTTAACTATCTTAATAATTTTATTCATAAATTAAGAGACGTAGGTACAAAAACATTCATTTTACATGCAAGAAAAGCAATGCTTTCTGGATTGTCACCAAAGCAAAACTTAAATATTCCAAAACTAAATTACAACATGGTTTATGAGATTAAAAAAGCAAATCCAGATTTAGAAATAATTATAAATGGTGGAATAACCAAAGTGAGTGAAATAAATCATCACATGAAGTTTTGTGATGGAGTAATGATTGGTAGGTCAATTTACCAAAATCCATATTCATTGGTTGAAATTGAAAAAGAAATTTTCAAAACAAATGATAATCCTTCAAGAGAAGAAGTGGTTAAAAAACTTTTGGAATATTTGGATACTGAAGTAAAGAAGGGAACCAAAGTAAATCATATAATGAGACACACAGTTGGTTTATACCATGGTCAGGTAGGTTCGAAAGAATGGAAAAGATATTTAAGTGATAATATGATGGCAAGAGATTCTGATTTTCAAAAGGCAAAACATATTATGACTATTGTTCAAAATAATGAAAAAGCCAATCAAGTAAGTTCCTAATGGAAACAATTGCCACTGCTGAATTAATAAACTTGTTATTTGTTTTAGCAGTTGCGGCTGCGGGAGCAGGTTTCATGGCTGGATTGTTGGGAGTAGGTGGTGGAATTGTTATGGTTCCAGCACTTTATTATGCTTTCACTGTTTTGGATTTCGATATCGTCACTAGAATGCATCTTTCGGTTGGAACATCACTTGCAATAATTATTCCTACTTCAATCATTTCAACAATGACCCATAAAGAGTATGATGCTGTTGATTTTAAAATGGTCAGATCATTTGGTGTTTTTATTTTAGCAGGTGTAATTGGTGGAACTTTCTTAGCTGTAAATTTAAAAACACCTGCATTAGTTTTATTTTTTTCAATCTTCGCGCTCATGGTTGGATTGTTTTTTATTTTTTTAAGAGAAAAATTAGTAGATAACCCAAAACAAATTTCATTTATTGTAAAAAATATTTCTGGCGTAATTATTGGTTTTATATCTGTGCCTTTAGGTATTGGGGGTGGATCTTTAATGGTTCCATTTATGAGGACTTTTGGATATGACATTAGAAAATCAATAGGTACAGCAGCAGCAGTTGGATTTTTGATTGCTGTAACAGGAACTATTACAATGATAACCGGTGGTAAAATAATTGATAATGTCAATACTCCCTATAGCGTTGGTTACATAAATCTATTAGGCTTTGCAGTATTTGTACCTGTTACTATGGTTATGGCTCGAATAGGAGCTAAAGTTGTTCATAAAATTGATAAAAAATTACTCAGTAAAATTTTTGGGATATTTTTAATTTTAGTATCAATACGATCGTTTATCGAGTATTTAAGTATAAATTAAAAATATAAAAATTGACCGACTCCCTTACAAATCTAAATTACTTTTATTTGATTATTTTAATGGTCATGGCTGCTGTACCAGTTGGTTTTTTTGCTGGACTTTTTGGGATAGGAGGTGGCTTAATTTCAGTCCCATTTCTTTTTTTTATATTTGATTTTTTAAATCTTACTAATGATTACACAATGCACTTAGCTGTTGGTACTGCATTTTTCATAACAATATTTACATCTACAGCTTCTGTTCTTACACACAGAAAACATAATGCAGTTGATTTAAGTATTTTAAAAATTTTTGGATTTTTTGTTATTTTAGGAGTTTTTTTTGGTTCCTTTCTGGCAGCTATTTTAAAAACAAAATATTTAGTTCTTTTTTTTTCAATTGTTGTTTTCATTTTTGGTGCTTACTTGCTTTTACAACAAGAAAATTCCAATAAAATCAAACCTAGTTTTGGTTTTTTTTCCAAAGCTATTTTAGGATTTATATCTGGTTCAATTTCTGCACCTATGGGTATTACAGGTGCAATGATGAATGTACCTATATTAAGATTTTTTGGATATCCAATTACAAAAGCTATTGGTAGTGCCGCTGCTATCGGTTGGGTTATTTCCATTTCTGGTACAATAGGATTTTTTTCAACTGGACTTTATTTAGATGTTAGTCTGCCTTTAAGCATTGGTTTTATAAATATCCCGGCCTTTTTAATATTTATTCCAATAACAACTATAATGGCAAGAGTAGGAGTTAATACAGTACATAAAATGAGTAAAATTAAAGCTCAAAGAATGTTTGGAGTTTTTCTCTATGTTATTGGGACAATTTTTATATTTAGATATTTTAGTTTATAATTAATCTAAAATGATGAAAGAAATTATTAAAGTTGTTAAAGAAAAACTTGTAGCTAAATATTTGAAAGATGGTTCTATTAAAAATTATTCAAAGAGAGCTAAGAAATTTAAGCCAAGAATAAAAGCAAGATTTAGAAAAAATAAACAAATTATAGGTAAAAATATTGGTAATTTTTTTGATTGGATTAAAGGCGCAGAGTTAGTAGAGCTGAAACAATGTAATACTAAAGAAGATCCTGTAAGACCAGAACTAGATAATACTTTTAGAAGAAGTTATGGAAGAAAAATTTTTGGAGTTAAGTATAAAGGAGAAATCCATGCCGTCATGTGTTTTGCTTATACGAACGAAATACCAAAGTCTGTAGAAGAGCTAGATATTATGAGTCAAGATGCTCATTTACAGAGTACTCTAAGAGGACAGAATGTAGGTAAAATTGCAATCGCCTATACAGTTTGGTCTAAAAAAAAAGGTGGTGGAAAATTAATTGTCAAAGAAGTATTTAATAAAGTAAAAAAATCAAATCATCTCAACAGATTAGTAACTTTATCTCCTTTAACTGATATGGCTTATAAATTTCATATAAAAAATGGCGCTAAACTAATTAGTGTAAACGAAACAACGCAAAATTTTGAATATAAAGTTATAAAGAATAAAAAGTACTAAAAAAAAAGGGTGGCTTCAGTCTCCCTCTACCACCCATATCTTAAAATTATTCGATTCTCCTTGCGAATCAAAATATTTTTTTTAAAAAAATTATTTTATTGTGCACGTAAAAATTGAAATAATCAAAAAACCTCAATTTAAACACATGGTTTATATTTAAAATAATTTAAATAGTGTTAACTTTTAATATGGCTCAAAAAAAAAGGGATAACAATAAATCTGATAGTCGAGGTAGTAAAAAGGGTAAATTTGATATGAACCCATTTAATTTCATTGAACAAGGTAAAAATAAATTAGAGAATTTCTATAAAAAGTTACAAAAAGACAGAGCAATAAGCAAAAAAAGGTCTGAAAAGCAAAGAATTATCAATGAAAAAAGAGAATTAGAATTACAAAAAAAACAAGCTCAAAGAGAAAAGGAAGAAAGAATAAAAGAAGAAAAAAAACAAATTCTTGAACAAAGAAGACTGATTATTGAAAATGAAAAGCAAATTAAAAAAAATGAGGAAAAAAGAAAAAAAATCGAGGCTAAAAGAATATTAATTGAACAACAAAAAATTAAAGATGAGGAAGCTAGAAAAATTAGAGAGGATGCTAGAAAGATTAAGGAGGAAGAACTTAGATTAAGAATGTTAGAGAGACAAAGGGAAAGGGAAGAAAAAATAAAAGCAAAAGAACAAGCTTTAAAAGAAAAAGAAATCAGGGCGCAACAATTAAGAGAGGAAAAAGAGAGAGAAAGACAAGAGCAAATTAGACTTGATGAGATAGAAAGACAAAAAAGATTAGACGAGGAACAAAGAACGCGAGAAGCAGCTAAAAGATTAAAATATGAGGAGGAAAAACTTAAGGAGTCAGAAATTAGACTAAAAGAGATCGAAAATGAGAGACAGAAAGAGATAGAGAGACAAATTTTAAAGGAGCAAGCAGAGCAAAGAGTTAAAGAGGAAGAATTAAGACTTAAAGAGGAGAAAATTAAAGCTGAGGAAGAAGAGAGGTTTTTACGTCAAAAAGAAGAACATGAAAAAGCAGAGGAGTTAAGAAAAGAAACAGAGGAACAAAAAAGAATAGAAGAGGAAAAAGAACGAGAAATTAAACAAAAATTAGAAGAAGAACAAAGAAAACTTGAAGAAGAGAGAAGGTTGAAAGAGTGGGAGGAAAAATTTGATTTAGAGCAAAAAAAGAAGGAAGAAGAATTAATTAAAAAATTTTATAATGATAACTCATCAAATAAAACTGAACCTGAAGAAAAGAATGATTAATTAAATTTTTTGGTCGTATTCACCAATTTTACCTGTTTTTTGAAGTAAAGAGTCTATAAATCTAAATATTTTTAATTTCCTATTATCAGATGTAGGACTTTCTGTAACAATTACTAACGAAGGTTTATTAGAAGATGCTCTTATCAAACCCCATGAGCCATCTTTAAACGAAAATCTAACTCCATTTACCGTCAAGATTTCCTCAATTTCCTGGTCATCTATTTTAACTTTTTCATTTTTCAGTGTTTCAATATCTTTAACAATTTTATCTACCAAAGCATATTTATCCTCATCTTTACAATAAGGAGCCATAGTAGGTGTTTGAAATGTTTTTGGAATTTCTTTAATGATTTCACTCATTTTTTTATCTTGATTGTCTAATAAATGACAAACTTGGATCGCTGAATTGATACCATCATCATATCCATAACCCAAAGGTTGATTGAAAAAAAAGTGTCCACTTTTTTCAAATCCTGCTAAGGCGTTTTCATTGTTAACTTTTCTTTTGATATGTGAATGGCCAGTTTTCCAATAAATTGTTTTACATTTATTAGTATTTAATAACTTATCATTTGCATATAACCCTGTTGACTTTACATCCACTACAAAAACTGAATTTTTATATTTATTTGATAAACTTCTTGCAATTAATAATCCTATTTTATCTGAAAATATTTCATTTCCTTCATTATCAATTACTCCTACTCTGTCACCATCACCATCAAATCCAAACCCGATATCGGCATTATTTTTTTTAACAGCATCAGAAATTGCATGTAACATTTTTAAGTCTTCTGGATTAGGATTATATTTAGGAAAGGTCCAGTCTAAATTACAATCTAGTTCGATTACATCACAACCTATTCTACGTAAAATATCGGGTGCAAATATTCCCGCAGTTCCATTACCACAAGCTACAACTGCTTTAATTTTTTTTTTAATTTTATTATTATCTACTAAGCTTTGTTTATATATGTCTTGAAAATTCTCTATTTTTTTTTCTTGACCTTGTCCTTTTACAAAGTTTTCACTCAATGTTATTTCTTTTAATTCTCTCATTTCATCAGGGGCATGTGTTAATCCTTTCCTGATACCCATTTTAACACCTGTCCAACCATTATCGTTATGACTTGCAGTTACCATTGCAACAGCATCAGAATTAAAATGGA
The DNA here is from genome assembly GCA_902612325.1 of uncultured Pelagibacteraceae bacterium. GTDB lineage: Bacteria > Pseudomonadota > Alphaproteobacteria > Pelagibacterales > Pelagibacteraceae > Pelagibacter. The sequence goes on from CACMDB010000003.1 coordinate 157,115, forward strand.
ATTGTGCAAAATAAACCATCGGAGACAAAGACAAACCCACATCCTCAACATAACAACCTGTTGAAACTAAACCTCTTTTAAGCGCTGCTTTTATGTCTTCGCTATATGATCGATAATCATGACCAACAATCACTTTTGGATTAGTTTTATTTGTTTGTTTTGTAATTTGTGTACCTAGTCCTTTGCCAAGATTCGTTATGCCTAGGAGATTTATGTCTTTTTCATACAACCATCGAGCGTCATACTCTCTAAAACCATAGGGGTCGATTTTTAAATTTACTGACATTATTGTTAATTACTTACATTTTTTTTAATTTTTTTATTGATTTTTTTTCCTTGTGTTCTATAAATGTTCTATTGATTTGTTGTTTATATAGTGTATTAACGCTAAACGCACACAACATATAGTTGTTTTCGTACTAATAACAAAATATAATACAAAAATATGAATAAAATTCTATCGCAGGCCCTAAAGAAAGCTGTCTCTGAATATAGCCCACAAATTAAAGAGGTAGAAAAAAATAATAGACCAGACCTTTTTTCACTTAACAACGAAACTGAACTTTTTCAGAATGATAAAGGCATTATAATTAAAATAGATCGTTCTCGAGATGCAAACTTGACCGATTTTGGTAAGGCAACTTTGAAAGATAGATATCTCGGTCACAATGAATCTTATCAAGACTTGTTTGCAAGAGTAGCAAGCACATATGCTGATGATAATTTACACGCTCAAAGAATTTACAATTACATTAGTAACCTATGGTTCATGCCCGCAACTCCAGTTTTGTCGAATGGCGGTACCAAAAGAGGATTACCCATTTCTTGTTTTTTAAACGAAGCTTCAGATAGTCTAGGTGGTATTTTAAATCTTTGGAGTGAAAATGTTTGGCTAGCTGCAAAGGGTGGAGGTATAGGAAGTTACTGGGGTAATTTAAGATCAATTGGTGAAAAGATTGGTAAGGTTGGAAAAACTTCTGGGATAATTCCATTTATTAAAGTTATGGATTCTTTAACTATGGCAATCAGTCAAGGATCTTTAAGAAGAGGTTCGGCTGCTTGTTATCTTCCTATTGATCATCCTGAAATAGAAGAGTTTATTGAAATGCGAAGACCCACTGGAGGTGATCCAAACAGAAAAGCTTTAAATTTACATCACGGAGTTTTAGTTTCAGATGCATTTATGCGTGCTGTTGAAACTGACGATCAGTGGGCACTTAAAAGTCCAGCTGATGGATCTATTCAACAAACTATATCTGCAAGAAATTTATGGATTAGATTGTTAACAGCTAGAATTGAAACTGGTGAGCCATACATTATTTATATTGATACAGTTAATAGACAAATTCCACAACACCACAAACTTGCAAACCTAACTGTTAAAACCTCAAATCTGTGTAGTGAAATAACTCTCCCTACGGGCATTGATAAAGATGGAAGAGACAGAACTGCTGTTTGTTGTTTATCATCTTTAAATTTAGAAAAATATGATGAATGGAAAGACGATCCAAACATGATTAGTGATGTAATGAGATTTTTAGATAATGTCTTGTCAGACTTTATTAATAAGGCTCCAGATCAATTCAAAGATGCAAAATATTCTGCAGAGAGAGAAAGAAGTGTTGGTCTTGGAGTAATGGGTTTTCATTCCTTTTTACAAAAACATAGAATTCCACTTGAGTCTGTAATGGCTAAATCTTGGAATAAAAAAATATTTAAACAAATTGATGAGCAAGTAAATAAAGCATCAAAAGAATTAGCTGAAGAGCGAGGTGCGTGTCCAGATGCAGCTGAATATGGATTTAATGAGAGATTTTCTAATAAAACAGCAATTGCGCCAACAGCTTCTATTTCCATTATTTGTGGAGGAGCTTCTCCTGGTGTTGAACCAATTGCAGCCAATAGTTATACGCATAAAACTTTATCTGGATCTTTTAATGTTAGAAATAGATATTTAGAAGAGATCTTAGAAAATCACGGTAAAAACGATGATGAAACTTGGTCAACAATAACAACAAATCAAGGATCAGTATCTCACTTAGATTTTTTAACTGATTTAGAAAAAGATGTTTTTAAAACTGCTTTTGAGTTAAATCAAAAGTGGATTGTTGAACTGAGTGGAGATAGAACTCAATACATTTCCCAAGCACAATCGGTAAATTTATTTTTACCGGCTGATGTTCATAAAAAAGAATTACATAGAATTCATTTTGATGCATGGAAAAAAGGTCTAAAGAGCCTTTACTATTGTAGATCAAAATCAATTCAAAGAGCTGAAAATATCAACAACGCAAAATCGACTGATGTTACAGCCAATGTATATAAATCAAAAAATCAACAAACTAACGATCAACCAGAATATGAGGAGTGTTTATCATGTCAGTAGCAGATAAAATTAAGACAGAAAATAAAGAAATAATTCAACCTAAAAAGATGGGTTTATTAGTTGAGAACCCAGTATATAAGCCATTTAGATATCCGTGGTGTTATGATGCTTGGTTAACCCAACAAAGAATACATTGGTTACCAGAAGAAGTTCCACTTGGAGACGACGTAAGGGATTGGCAAAAAAACTTATCTCAACCAGAAAAAAATCTTTTAACTCAAATTTTTAGGTTTTTTACACAAGCGGATGTTGAAGTAAATAATTGTTACTTAAGACATTACACAACAGTATTTAAGCCAACAGAAGTTTTAATGATGATGACTGCTTTTGCGTCTATGGAAACAGTTCACGTAGCTGCTTACTCTCATTTATTAGATACAATCGGTATGCCAGAGTCTGAATATTCAGCTTTTATGAAATATAAAGAGATGAAAGATAAATATGATTACATGCAAGGATTTAATGTAAATTCAAAAGAAGATATTGCTAAAACTGTCGCTGTATTTAGTGCTTTCACTGAGGGACTTCAGTTATTTGCAAGTTTTGCAATTCTGTTAAATTTTCCAAGACACAATAAAATGAAAGGTATGGGCCAAATAGTAACTTGGTCCGTTAGAGACGAAACTCTTCATTGTAATTCTATGATAAGAATTTTTAAAGAGTTTATAAAAGAAAATCCGGAAATTTGGACACCAAAACTAAAGAAAGAACTTTATGAAGCATGTAGAACAATAGTTGAGCATGAGGATTCTTTTATTGATTTAGCTTTTGAGATGGGTCCAATGGAAGGTTTAACTGCACAAGAGGTTAAAGACTACATTAGGTTTATTGGAAATAGAAGATTAGTTCAACTAGGTCTTGAACCAATTTATGATGTAGAAAAAAACCCTCTAGGGTGGCTTGATACCATGCTAAATGCTGTTGAACACATGAACTTTTTTGAAGGTCGTGCAACAGAGTATTCTAAAGCATCAACGCAAGGTACCTGGGTTGAAGCATTTAGCTAAATCATTTGAAATATAAAAAATATTTTAGAAAAACGAGTCTTAAGCAGGATGGTGTAGGTAATTTTTTTCTAAAAGAAGTAAAAAAAAAAAGCCCTAAAACTTTTTTAGAAGTTGGAGTTTTTCATGGAGTAACAGCAAGAAATGTTTGTGAACTACTGCATTTAATTCATAAAAGTGATTTTAAATATATTGGTTTAGATTTATTTGAAGAAAATGATGAAAATAAGTCAGAAGTAATACCAAGTACTTTTTTTTCCAACCCATTTAAAAAAATATACTTTAAATATATCATAAAACAGAATCCATATAGCAAAGCAGCAGTGGAAGATCTTTTAAAAAAGTTCAAAGATAATATTACTTTAATTAAAGGGAATTCTAATTTAATTTTAAAAAAAATTGATATGTCAAAAATTGACTATGTATTTTTAGATGGTGGACACACTTATGAGACAGTTAAGAATGATTTAGAATGTTGTATGGAAGTTGTTAAATCTAATGGAACAATTATGTGTGATGATTATAATTTTGGTCATCTACCAGATGTAAAAAAAGCAATAGATGAATTTGTTAAAAACAACAATTTGAAATGTGAGATCTTATTTGATGGTAGATTTGCAAAAATAGAGAAGTAACTATCTTTGGTTTAGCTGAACGACTTTTCTGTGTTTATTTCCTTTATAACTTGCTAACGGCCTTATTAATTTATTAGCAGCATGTTGCTCCATTATATGAGCTGACCATCCTGTAATTCTTGAAATAACAAATATCGGTGTAAAAAAATCAGTATCAAAACCCATCAGATGGTAAGTGGGACCGGTTGGATAATCGACATTTGGATAAATATTTTTTCTATCGATCATTACTTTTTCAACAATATCGTAAATTTTTTCAAATTTTTTATCCTTTTTTATTTTTGCAACTTTAGCAAAATATTTTCTCATAGTTGGAACTCTTGAATCACCTGATTTATAAACTCTATGGCCAAAACCCATTACCACCTCTTTTTTATTCAATGCATTGTTTATCCACTTTAAGGCATTATTAGGAGATTTAATTTTATTCATCATATGCATTACTTCTTCATTAGCTCCACCATGAAGAGGACCCTTTAAACTAGCTATTGCTCCAGTTATTGCTCCATGGATATCTGATAAACTGCTGGTAATAGTTCTTGCGGTAAATGTAGATACGTTAAAACTATGTTCTGCGTATAAAATTAAAGAAACATCAAAAGCTTTTACAATTTCTTTTTGTGGGACCCTACCAAAACACATATAAAAAAAGTTCTCTGCAATGTTTAAATTTTTTTTTGGTTTAATAATCTTTTTCCCTTTTCTTATTCTATAAAAAGCGGCTAATGCAGTTGGAGTTTTTGCTAAAATTCTTATAGCTTTTCTCATATTTGCCTCTTGAGAAGAGTCAGTTGTCTCTTTATCTTCAAGTCCCATTATACTTACTGCAGTCCTAGCAACATCCATTGGATGAGATTTTTTTGGCATTTTTTTAATGATTGAATAAAGATCTTTGGATAAGTCTCTGTTATTTTTTTCTTCTTTTTCAAATTTTCTCAGTTGTATTGTGTTTGGTAAATCCTTATTTAAAATCAAATAAGCCACTTCTTCAAATCTACAATATTCACATAAATCTTGAGCTGCATAACCTCTATATGTAAGAGAGTTGATCTCAGGCATAACTTTAGAAACTTCTGTCTCATCAACAACTATTCCTAGTAAACCTTTTTTAATATCATCACTCATTATTCATGTCCCTTAGTACTAAAATTATAAATTTTTTCATCTAAACTATTGTACTTTTCATAATCAACAAGTTCATAAAGCCTTTTTCTAGTTTGCATTTTATCTATGATATTATTTTGATGTCCATTTGCATAAATGTCTCGTAATCCATCTTCAACATTTTTCATAGCTAGTCTTTGTGTAGTTACTGGGTAAATTACAATATTGTAACCAAATTTTTCTAATTCTTTATAATTAAATAATTTCGATTTACCAAATTCAGTCATATTAGCAAGTAAGTAACAAGAAAGTTCTTTCCTTACTTTTTCAAAATCTTTTTCATCATGTAAAGCCTCTGGGAAAATTATTTCCGCTCCAGCATCTACATAAGCTTTACATCTATCTATCATCTTATCTATTCCTTCTACACTTTTTGCATCAGACCTTGCTATAATTTTAAAATTTTCATCTTTTTTTGCAGATACACATTCTTTAATTTTTTTAACCATAGCTTCTGTTGATATCAATTCTTTATTGTCTAGGTGTCCACATCTTTTTCTCTCAATTTGGTCCTCTAGATGTACAGCTGTAATTCCAAATTGTTCAAAAGTTTCAATTGTTTCTTTACAAGATTTGAAACCAGTATCAATATCAACAATAGTTGGAAGGTTGGTAACTCTTGAAATAAGGTAAGATCTTGTACTTACATCTTGCAATGTAGTTAAACCAATGTCTGGAAAGCCAAGATCATTTGCCATAACTCCGCCAGATACATAAACTGCATCGTAACCGATTTCTTCAATTAACTTTGCAGTCAAAGGATTATAGGCTCCAGGAACTCTTAGAATCTTGTTAGATTTTAATTTATGAACAAAATCCTTTCTTTTTTGAATTGGCTCTTTTTCAATAAAGTGCATTAAAAAATACCTTTTTTAAAATTTCTTTTTAACTTACTCTTTTTGACTTCGATATTTAATTTATCTAATTGACCTGGTTTTAATTTTTTCAAATTTTGTACTACTTTTAAAAATCTATCACTTTCTTTTTTATCCAAGATATTTTCCGTTAAAGTTAGGAATTTATTGATATAATTTTTTCTTTTAAAAGGTCGTAAACCATAAGGATGAGCATCTGCTACACTTTGTTCTTCGCTAATTTTTTTACCATTATTTAAAGTTATTACAACTTTTGCACCAAATGCCTTTTTTTTAGGGTCAGGATCATGATAATTTTTAGTCCATTTTTTATCCTCATGGGTTTTTATTGATCTCCAAATTTTAGTTGTGCTCTTTCTTTTTGCTCTTGCTTTTGTGTAAGATTTTACATGATGCCAAGTGCCATCCTCAAGTGCAACGGCAAATATATACATTATTGAGTGATCTAATGTTTCTCTGCTAGCATTAGGGTCCATTTTTTGTGGATCATTTGCACCTGTCCCGATTACATAATGAGTGTGGTGACTTGTAAAAATATCTATTTTTTTTATCTTATTGAGATTTTGAACTTTCTTTTTAAGTTTTTTTGCTAAGTCAATTAAAGCTTGAGATTGATACTCTGCAGAATACTCCTTAGTGTAAGTTTCTAGTATCGCTTTTTTTGTTTCACCTTTTTTTGGTAGTGGAACTTTATATAAAGCCTTCTTTCCATCAAGAATTCTTGCTATCACGCTGTCTTCACCTTCATAAATTGGACTTGGCGCTCCTTCACCACGCATGACTCTATCAACTGCTTCTATAGCAAGTTTACCCGCATGAGCTGGAGCATACGCTTTCCAACTTGAAATTTCACCTTTTCTAGATTGTCTCGTGGAAATTGTTGTATGTAGTGCCTGCTGGACAGCTTGATAAATAGTTTCAGTTTTTAACCTTAACATTGAACCAATTCCAGCTGCAACACTTGGACCAAGGTGAGCTATGTGATCTACTTTATGTTTATGTAAACATATCCCTTTAACTAAATTAACTTGGACTTCATAAGCAGTTATGATCCCTCTTAAAAGATCTAAACCACTTTTTTTATTTTGTTGTGCAACGCTTATTAGAGGAGGAATATTGTCTCCAGGATGACTATAGTCAGCAGCTAAAAAGGTATCATGGAAATCCAATTCTCTTACAGCAGTTCCATTAGACCATGCTGCCCATTCACAATCAAATTTTAATTTACTATCAACACCGAATAATGTTGCACCATTTTTTCTTGAATGTTTTAGAGCCATCTCTCTAGATGAAATAACAGGTCTTCTGTTAAGTGATGCTATTGCAACTGATGCATTGTCTATTATTCTATTTATTGACATTTCAATTGCATCTTTATTTAGCTTAGAATTATCACTTGCAATTTCTGCAATTTTCCAAGCAAGTTGATTTTTTTTTGGTAGGTGAATTTTAGATGGGTAAACTTTAATTTTATGAACTATCAAAATAACTCCTAATTAACGTGATTGTTTTTAATAGTTAAAAAAAAATAATCAATATTAAAGATATTTTGATACTATCTTTTCGATACCAACAAAGTCTTTTACCAAGTGATTATGGTAAATTTCATTAGTTTTTTTTTCAGTATATCCATCTTCCATTAGGATAACTGGTATCCCAGCATTTTTTGCTGCATTTGCATCAGTTTCACTATCTCCAATCATTAATGATTTTTTTATATCACCCTGTAATATTTCAATTACTGATGTTAGGTGTCTAGGATCAGGCTTACAATAATCGAATGTATTATGTCCAGCAACGTATTCAAAAAAATCGTAAATCCCGATTTTTTTTAAAAGATCTACGGCCAGGTAATCAGTTTTATTTGTACAAACAGCCATAGAAATATTATTTTTTTTTGACCATATTAGAAAATCTTTGACACCATTTATTAGTGTACTTTCGTTAACAATGTTTTTTCCATAGAAGTCAGTAAAATCTTTTATCATTTCTTTTTTAATCTTTTCGTCTTGCACTTTTCCAAACTCTTTTTTAGCTTGTCCCCAAATTGACCTTCCAAGCATTGCACCCGCACCTTGGCCTACAAGATTCCTTATTTCCTCAGTAGACTTTGTGGGGTAACCAAATTTTTTCATTACATGATTATGTGCACGCATCAAATCTGGTGCTGTATCAACTAAAGTTCCATCTAAATCAAAAAGAATTGTAAAATTTTGCTGCATAATTAAAAGTTTTTTTAAGAAATATTATGTGAATTAAGAAACATGGATACTTAATATAAATGATTTTTAAGATGAAACAATTAAATTTACAAAAGCTTCAAAACAATCTTAGAAAAAAATTTTTAAAAGTTGGTGTAAAAATGATTGGTCCTGAAACAATTTTTTTTTCGAAAGACACTAAGATAGGTAAGAATGTGATTATTGAACCTTATGTGGTAATAGGTCAAAAAGTGAAAATTGGAAATAATGTTACAATAAAATCTTTTTCACATTTAGAAAATTGTAAAATCGAAAATAAAGTTGATGTTGGACCTTATGCCAGAATAAGACCAGGAGTAGTTTTAAAAAGTGGTTCTAAAATTGGAAATTTTGTTGAAATAAAAAAAAGTACTTTAGGCATAAATTCAAAAGTAAATCATTTAACATACATTGGTGATAGTGAAATTGGTAAATCAGTCAACATTGGCGCTGGAACAATCACTTGTAATTATGATGGAGTAAAAAAGAATAAAACTAAAATAAAAGACAATGTTTTTATTGGTTCAAATTCATCATTAGTAGCACCAGTTATAATCGAAGAGAATAGTGTGGTTGGGGCTGGTTCGGTTATAACAAAAAACGTGAGGAAAAAATCATTAGCGCTGACGAGAAGTTTGCAGACTGAAATAAAAAATTATAAAAGAAAGTCTAAATAGTTATGTGTGGAATAATTGGAATTAATAGCAATAAACCTGTATCAGCAACTATAATTAATTCTCTAAAAAAATTAGAATATAGAGGTTATGACTCAGCTGGAATGGCAACCTTATATGATGGATTAATAAATGAAGTAAAATCTGAGGGCAGAGTAGAAAATTTGGAAAAAAATTCCTTGGTTCAAAGCATGGAGGGAACTATTGGTATTGGTCATGTTCGATGGGCAACACATGGGCTCCCCAATAGTATTAATGCACACCCGCACTCTTCTCAGAATGTTTCTGTTGTTCATAATGGAATTATTGAAAACTCAACAATATTAAAAAAATTTTTAATTGGAAAAGGTCACAAATTTAAATCTCAAACTGATACAGAGGTAATAGTCCATTTAATTACTGAAAATCTTAAAACAGAAAACATTGTTAATTCAATTCAAAAAACTTTGAAATCTTTACATGGAAGCTTTGCACTTGGTATAATTTTTAAAGATCAACCAGATTTAATTGTTGGTGCAAGGAGAGGTTCACCATTAGCTGTTGGTTATGGTCCTAATGAAAATTATCTGGGTTCAGACTCTTATGCGCTTAAATCGATGACAAATAAAATTACCTATTTAAATGATGGTGAATTTTGCATTATTAAAAAAGATCACGTTGAATTTTTTAGTGAGGAAGGAACTAAAATTAATAAAAAAGTTTTAGAATTGTCCTCTACAGAAGAAAAATATGACAAAGGTGATTACAAACATTTTATGGCTAAAGAAATTGAAGAACAACCAAACACAATTAGAAATGGAATTAATGAGTATATTGATATGTCAAATAAAGATATTAATATTTATAACTTTCCTTGGAAAAGTAATGAGATTAAGTCAATAACCTTGATTGGATGTGGAACAGCGTATCATTCATGTTTAATGGCAAAATATTGGTTTGAGGAAATAACGTCATTAGATGTTAATATAGATATAGCATCTGAATTTAGATATAGAAAAAATAGATTTAAAAAAGATACACTTTATGTATTTGTCTCACAATCTGGAGAAACAGCAGATACTTATGCTGCTTTAGATCTTTGTAAACAAAATGGTGTTAAAACTTGTGCAGTTGTAAATGTAGTAGAAAGTTCGATTGCAAGAGACTCTGAATTTGTATTGCCAATACATTGTGGAACTGAAATAGGTGTCGCTTCAACTAAAGCTTTTCTTGGACAAATATTAATTTTATATATTCTAGCTTTGAAACTTGCTTTATTGAGAAAAGATATTGAAAAGTCACATTTTGACAAAAAAATTGATGACCTTAAAAATCTACCAAAACTTGTTGAGCAAACATTGTTGATTGATAACAAGATACAAACAATTTCAAATACTTTTAATGAGGCTAAGGGTTCTATGTTTTTGGGACGTGGTTTTTCTTATCCGATTGCTCTTGAAGGCGCATTAAAACTTAAGGAACTTTCTTACATTCATGCAGAAGGATATCCAGCAGGAGAAATGAAACATGGACCTTTGGCGCTGATAGAAGAAGGTATGCCAGTTGTAGTTTTAGCACCAAGGGATAATTATTATAAAAAGACAATTTCAAATATGCAGGAAGTAATTGCAAGGGGAGCTAAAGTTTTATTAATTACAAATAAAAGTAAAGATGAGGTGATTTCAGAAAATATTTGGGAGAAAATCGAAGTTGAAAGTACTAATGAAGATCTTCTACCTTTTCTTTTAACGATTCCACTCCAAAAATTAGCGTATTACTCAGCACTAAAAAAAGGCTATGATATTGATAAACCAAGAAATCTAGCAAAATCAGTAACAGTTGAGTAAAATTTGTTTAAAATAAACTTTAATAATGAAAAAGTAGAGTTTCATAGATTAGCTGTAACTGCAAAAAAAAATAAATTAAATCACAAAGAGTGTTTGATGCAGGCCTTTAATCAAAACGTTTTGGTAGAAGATAATAAAGATTTATTAAAAAATTTTATTGATAGTTTTGATAAAATAGAAAAAGTTTATTCTCAATTATATCAAGATGCTTTCGCATCATTTTTAATAGGAGATAAATATGAAAAAAGTTATCTTGAATTTGGAGCTACTGATGGTTTAGATTTATCAAATTCTTATTTACTTGAAAAATCATATAATTGGAAAGGTGTGTTATCAGAACCAAGTGTTCAGTGGCATGAATTATTAAAAAAAAACAGAAATAATACTCAAATAATAACAAAGTGTATTTGGAAAGAGTCAGGAAAAAAATTGGATTTTTTTATGTCAGATAATGGTGAACTTTCTACTTTAAAAGATTTCGTTGAAAGTGATAAAACTTCAATGCCAGGTAATACTGATTTAAGAAAAAAAAGTGGAAAAATGATTTCTGTTGAAACAATATCTTTAAATGACGTAATAAAAGAATATTTTCGTGATATTTGTCCATCTTATATATCTATTGATACCGAAGGTTCAGAGTATGAGATTTTAAAATCATTTAACTTAAATAAATTTAGACCAAAATTTTTTACTATTGAGCACAATTTCACTGAAAATGAGTCAAAAATTGATGAACTTTTAAATATTAATGGTTATGTGAGAATTTTTAGAAAATTAACTAGTTTTGATGCTTGGTATATTCAAAAAGAAGATCTTTAATTGGATAAGTTGAATAATAATAAAATTCTGATACAACAATCTTGAGTTGAATATGAAAAATTGGAAAGTAAATAGTTGGAGAAAATATCCAGTAAAACATGTCCCGGAATATCCGGATAAAAAAGAATTGGATCAAGTTTTGAATAAAATTAAAACTTTTCCACCTTTGGTTTTTGCTGGAGAAACAAGACATTTAAAACAACAACTTGCTGAAGTTGTGGATGGAAAAGCTTTTTTATTACAAGGTGGAGATTGTGCTGAGAGTTTTGCGGAATTTCATCCTGACAATATAAGAGATACATTTAAAGTTATTCTTCAAATGTCTTTAGTATTAACTTACTCAGCATCGTTACCGGTTGTTAAACTTGGAAGGATAGCTGGTCAGTTTTCAAAACCAAGAAGTGCTCCTACTGAAATACAGGGCGGTAAAGAATTACCAAGTTATTTAGGTGACAATATAAATGCTATCGATTTTACAGAAAAAGCAAGAAGACCAGATCCAAAAAGAATGTTCAAAGCTTATTCACAATCAGCATCAACTCTAAATATTTTAAGAGCTTTTTCTAAAGGAGGTTTTGCAGATCTAAATAAAGTCCATCTATGGAACTTAGATTATATTAAGAAAAGTCCTCAAGCTAAAAAATTTAAAGAGTTAGAGGATAAAATTGCCGATGCATTAGCATTCATGGAAGCTTGTGGAATAACTTCAGATTTTAATAATAGACTATACACAGTTAATTTCTGGACTTCACATGAAGCTTTACATTTACCTTTCGAGGAAAGCATGACTAGAATTGATTCTACTACCGGAGAATACCATGATACCTCAGCTCACTTTGTCTGGATTGGGGACAGAACAAGACAGATTGATGGTGGACATGTAGAATTTTGTAAAGGAATTGAAAATCCCATAGGAATAAAATGTGGACCAACTTCTAAGCCAGATGAAATTGCAAAAATTTGTGAATTAATTAATCCAAATAATGAAAAGGGGAAAATTACATTAATATCTAGATTTGGTCATAAAAATGTTGAGAAATTTTTACCAAAATTAATTAGAGGAATTAAAAAAGAAGGTTTAAATGTTGTTTGGTCATGTGATCCAATGCATGGAAATACAATTAAATCGACGACTGGTTTCAAAACCAGACCTTTTAACGATGTAGTTAGCGAGGTTAAAAATGTATTTGCTGTTCATCAGGCTGAAGGTTCCTACGCTGGTGGTCTACATGTTGAAATGACTGGACAAGATGTGACAGAGTGTACGGGTGGTGCAAGAAAAATCTCAGATGCTGACTTATCAAGCAGATATCACACTCATTGTGATCCTCGTTTAAACTCAGATCAAGCAATTGAATTAGCATTTTTAATTTCTGATGAGATTAAAAAGAATAGCAGCTATTCAAAAAATGCTATTCAAGCGGCATCTTAGACTGTTGTTTTCAAATCAATATAAATTAAATAATAAGCTATGAATCCTGGAGAAAAAGTAAAATATATATCAAATTGGATCAAGAGTTATGTTGATCAAATGCCAAATAAAGCTCAATCTTTAGTGATTGGTATCTCAGGAGGTATTGATTCCTCTGTCTCAAGTACTTTAAGTGCGATGACAGGTTTAAAAACAATTGTTTTAACTATGCCAATTAAACAAAAAGAAAATCAGCATGATTTAAGTTTAAAACACCAAGAGTGGTTAACAAAAAAGTTTAAAAATGTTGAAGCTCATACTATTAGTTTAGATAATTTATTTGAAACATTTTCATCTACTTTAAATAAGTTTGACAATGAGCATGGTTATGCGAATTCTAGAGCAAGGTTAAGAATGACAACTCTTTATCAAGTAGCTGCAGCCAACAAAGGTATCGTTGTTGGAACTGGAAATAAAGTTGAGGATTTCGGTGTTGGTTTTTACACTAAATATGGAGATGGAGGTGTTGATATTTCTCCAATAGCAGATTGTAATAAAACAGAAGTATGGGAATTAGGCAAAGAGCTTGGGATATTAAAAGAGATAATAGATGCTCCACCAACCGACGGCCTGTGGGATGACGGTAGAACAGATGAAGGTCAATTAGGATTTAATTATAGTGAATTGGAAGATGCAATGAGTAACCCAAATTCACCACATAGAGATCAATACGAAAAAATTAGAAATCAAAACTTGCATAAAATGGAGCCTATTCCAGTTTGCAAGATTCCTAGTTAATCAATTAGATTAACAAATCACCAAATAAGGTATATTTCTTAATCATCTATGATGGATATTTTTTTAACAAATAATTTAACGAATAAAAAAGAACAATTAATTCCAAAAATTAAAGAAAAAATAGGAATGTATGTTTGTGGACCTACTGTTTATGATGATCCACATATTGGTAATGCAAGACCTTTGGTTGTTTTTGATATCTTGTTTAAATTACTTAAAAATAATTTTTCAAATGTAACTTATGTTAGAAATATAACTGATATTGACGATAAAATTATAAAATCGTCCCGAGAACAAAAAATTTCGACCAAAGAACTTACAGAAAAAATAACTTCAAGTTTTTTAAAAGATTGTGAATTTTTAAATTGTGAAAATCCGACTCATCAACCTAGAGCTACAGATCATATTGACCTAATGATAAATATGATTACTGAACTAATTGAAAAAGGTTTTGCTTATGAAAATCAAAAACATGTATATTTTGAGGTAAAAAAATTTGCTGATTATGGAAAATTATCAAATAAAAATTTAGACGAATTGATTGCTGGATCTAGGATAGAAATAAGTGAAAATAAAAAAAATTCTGAAGATTTTGTTTTATGGAAACCGTCAACTGATGGTGAACCTTACTGGGAGTCTCCCTGGGGAAAAGGTAGACCTGGTTGGCATTTAGAATGTTCTGCAATGTCCAAAAAATTTTTGGGCAATGAATTTGATATTCATGGGGGTGGTATAGATTTAATTTTTCCACATCACGAAAATGAAATTGCTCAATCTAGATGTGCAAATGATACAAAAGTTTTTGCTAATTACTGGATCCATAATGCTTTTATTACAATTTCTAATGAGAAAATGGCTAAGTCGCAAGGCAATATTCTGAAGATTAAAGATTTTAGAAATAAGATTAGTGGTCAAATAATTAGATTAGCTTTGTTGAGTACACATTACAAACAACCACTTGATTGGAATGATAAGTTATTAAACGATTGTGAAAATACTTTAGATAAATGGTACAGAGTCTATTCATCTGATCTAAAATCTATTAAAGTTCCAGATGTAATTTTAAAGCCACTATATGATGATTTGAATACCCCTGGTTACATTGCAAATCTTCATAAATTATTTGAAAAAGCTAGTAAAGGTGAAGGCATAGATTTATTCATATCAGCATGCCAATTTATTGGTTTGATGAATGAAAGCGCTGAGCAATGGAATGACTATAAAAAGAATAAAGCATCTATAAGTGAGTCTGAAATTAAAAACATGCTTAGTTTAAGGGATAAAGCGAGAGAAAATAAGAATTACAAAGAGGCAGATAGAATTAGGGGAGAACTTTTAGACAAAGGTGTTTTAATAGAAGACAAAGATGGTAAAACACTTTGGAAATTTAAATGAGCAAAGAAAGATTATACATATTTGATACAACTCTTAGAGATGGAGCTCAAACTCAAGGTGTTGATTTTTCTTTGGAGGATAAAGAAAAAATTGCCTCAGCTTTAGACAATCTAGGTGTTGATTATATTGAGGCAGGATGGCCTGGGGCTAATCCGACAGATACAGAATTTTTCCAAAAAAAATATAATTTTAAAAACTCTAAGTTAACATCTTTTGGTATGACTAAGAGATCAGGAAGAAGTGCAGAAAATGACACTGGTTTATCAGCACTCATGAATTCAAATACTTCTGCTGTTTGTTTAGTAGGAAAGTCGTGGGATTTTCATGTTGATGTAGCTTTAGGAATAACAAATGAGGAAAATTTAGAAAATATTTCTGAAAGTGCCAAACATTTCGTTAAAGCCAAAAAAGAATTTATGTTTGATGCAGAACATTTTTTTGATGGTTATAAAGCAAATTCAAAATATGCATTGTCATGTATAAAAGCTGCATATGATCAGGGTGCAAGGTGGATCGTTTTATGTGATACAAATGGAGGAACACTACCTCATGAAGTTTCAATCATTGTTAAAGAGGTTTCTAAAGTTGTTCCAGGTAAAAACCTTGGAATTCATGCTCACAATGATACCGGTAACGCAGTTGCAAATTCATTAGCTGCAGTATTATCTGGTGTTAGACAAATTCAAGGAACGATCAATGGTTTAGGTGAAAGGTGTGGTAATGCAAATTTAATGTCATTAATTCCAACATTATTTTTGAAAAAAGATTTTTCATCTCAATTTGAAATCAGCATCAAATCAGAAAACATTAAAAACTTGACTGAATGCTCAAGATTATTAGATGAAATTTTGAATAGAAAACCTAATCAGCATTTACCTTATGTTGGTGCAGCAGCATTTTCACATAAAGGAGGATTACATGTATCTGCTGTGCAAAAAGATCCAAAAACTTATGAACACATTAATCCAGAAGAAGTTGGTAATACAAGAAATATTGTTGTTTCAGATCAATCTGGAAAATCAAATATCATATCTAGATTAAAGAGTATCAAAATTAACATTGAGGAAAGTGACCCAAAAATCAAAAAACTACTAGACGAAGTCAAGGATAGAGAATTTATTGGTTATAGCTATGATGGAGCCGATGCCTCGTTTGAATTATTGGCTAGAAGAATTATTGGAGAAATACCAAGGTATATTTCAATTAATGAATATGACGTTTCTGTTAAAAAAAATAAGTCTGGGGAAATAGTTTCATCTGCAAAAGCTCAATTAGAAGTTGATGGGGAAAAAATAATGTGTGAAGGGGAGGGAAATGGACCAGTAAATGCATTAGATAATGCTATTAGACAAAACGTTGATAGATTAGCAAAATATTCAAAGTATTTAAAAGATTTAAAACTTGTTGATTATAAAGTAAGAATTTTAAATACAGGAACAGAGGCTGTAACTAGAGTATCTATTGAAAGTACAGACTCAAAGGGAAAGAATTGGTTTACTATTGGTGTATCAACAAACATTATTGATGCTTCGTTCAAAGCATTAATTGATAGTTTAGATTATAAACTATTCAAGGATAACGCGCCTGCTAGTAAATAAATGAGTAAAAATAATATCTCGTTTATTTTACATAAACCTCAATTATCAGAAAATATTGGTGCATGTGCTAGAGCAATAAAAAACTTCAATTTTAAAAAGTTAGTTTTAATTAATCCGAAACCTATTTTTCCAAATGATAAAATATTAGCTACTTCCGTTGGGGCAAAAGACGTTATCAATCAAAGTAAAAAATATGATAATTTAGAAAAAGCTTTAGGAAAGATTGACATTTTAATTGCCACTTCGGCAAGATTTAGAAATAAGAATATAAAACATATAAATTTAGAGGACTTGAAAAAGATTAATTTCAAGAAGAGAGTTGGGTTTTTATTTGGGTCAGAGTCATCAGGTTTATCAAATGAGGAGGTGAGTTATGCAAACTACACTTTGCAAATACCTACTAATCCTCATTTCAAATCTTTAAATTTATCTCATAGCTTGATCATAATTGCTCAATATGTAGCCAGTCTTATCAAATTAAAAAATATTCCTTTTAAAAAATCAAAAAAGGTTAAATCAGCAAGCAAAAAAGAAATTCAATCAATGTTAGGCCTTTGTATTAAAAATTTAGATGAAATAAATTTTTTTAGACCTATAGAGAAGAGGCCAAAAATGTTAGAAAACCTCAGAAACATTTTTTATAAAATGGACTTATCTGATAAAGAAACACGTATATTATCTGGTGTATTTGCAAGTTTAGGTAAAAAACGTTGATTGACAAAATAATGAGTAAGTTTATAAAGCCCCCTATTAAATGACAAAAAGATTAAACTCTAAACATAAAGTTGACAGAAGATTAAAAGTAAATCTTTGGGGAAGACCTAAAAGTCCGTTTAATACAAGAGCCTATGGACCAGGACAACATGGTCAGACTAAAACCTCAAAACCTTCAGATTATGGAATTCAGTTACAAGCAAAACAAAAATTAAAAGCTTATTACGGAAATATTAATGAAAGACAATTTAGAAATATTTATAAAAAAGCTAGCATGCTCAAAGGTGATACAAGTGAAAACTTAATTGGTTTATTGGAAAGAAGATTAGATGCAGTGATATATAGAGCAAAGTTTGCCACTACAATTTTTTCTGCAAGGCAATTAATCAACCATGGACATGTGAAAGTGAATGGAAAAAAAGTAAACATATCTAGTTATTCTGTGAGAGAAGAGGACACTATAGAAATTAGAGATAAGTCAAAGCAACTTGCAATAATCGACATTGCATTAGCTAGCAAAGAAAGAGAAGCTCCAGAATATATTCAGATGGATGAAAAAAATAAAAAATTTAAATTTGTTAGAATACCAAAGTTTGAGGAAGTACCATATCCAGTTGTTATGGAGCCAAATTTAGTAATTGAATATTACTCTAGATAATAATTATTTTTTATAATTAATACCTTTATTATCACATACTTTTTTTAATTCTCCGGTCTCATACATTTCTTTGATGATATCACACCCACCTATAAACTCTTTTTTAATATAAAGTTGAGGGATTGTTGGCCAATCACTAAAGACTTTAATTCCATCTCTCAAAGATTGATCTTCTAATACATTTACACCTTTAAAATTTATTTCTAACATTTTAAGTATATTTGAGACAGTCATTGAAAAACCACATTGTGGTTGATCTGGAGTTCCTTTCATAAAAAGGCACACATCATTAGTATCAATGTGATTTTGAATTAAACTTTTTGTTTGATCATCCATTATTGCTCCTTTGTTTTAATTGCTAAAGCATGTAGTTCATTTCCCATCTTTCCTTTTAATGAATTATAAACCATTTTATGTTGTTCAATTTTACTTTTACCTGCAAATTGTGAAGAGGTTATAGTCGCTGAATAATGATTACCATCTCCAGCTAGATCTTGAATATCTATTACAGCATCTGGCATTGCCTCTTTTATATATTTTTCAATTTCTTTTAAATCCATTGCCATTTTTTAACTCATATACTTTGGTAACCAATTTGTATAATAAGACTTCAATTCGTCAATTGTAACTTTTGTCTTTTCATTAATAATCATATCGTTTTGTGTGATAATACCTAATTCCTCATGATGCACTGAGTTTTTGTCTAAAATTTTTGTAACTTCTTTTAAATCTTCTTTATTCACTTCTATTAGATATCTACCTTGATCTTCTGCAAAAAAATACTCAATTTCATTAATTAAATTCTTTGACTTACTAATCTTAATTCCCTTATTACCTTTAATGCACATTTTACTTATCGCAACCAATAGACCTCCTAAAGATATGTCATGAGCACTTTTCACGTATCCTCTATCAATTAAATTTAAAATTGATTCTCCATTATTTTTTTCATTAAAAAGATTTACTTCTGGTGGAGGTCCATTTTTTTCATCTAAAATTGATCTCGCAAATAAACTTTGGTCAATATGTCCTTCAGTTTTACCAACAATTAAAACTAAATTATCAATTTCTTTTAAATCCATTGAAATCATCTTTTTGTAATCTTTAATAAGACCCACACCCCCAATTGATGGAGTTGGTTTAATCCCAACTTCTTTGGTTTGGTTGTAAAAAGATACATTGCCAGACACCACTGGGAAATTTAAATATTTGCTAGCTTCACCTATACCTTTAACACATTCTACAAATTCACCCATGTTGTCTTCTTTTTCGGGACTTCCAAAATTTAAACAATTGGTGATAGCAATTGGCTTTGCCCCAACTGAAATTAAATTTCTCCAACTTTCAGCGACAACCTGTTTACCACCAGTTAATGGGTGAGCCCAACAATATACTGCTGAGGAGTCCACTGATGCTGCTACAGCTTTATTTGTTCCATGTACTCTTACCACACCAGAGTCTCCACCTGGTTTCTGAATAGTATCCCCCATAACTGTATGATCATATTGTTGCCAGATCCATTCCTTGCTACATATATTCTGATTAGACAAAACTTTTTTAAGCACATCTTTGATTTTTAATTTATTTAAAACTTCTTTTTTAATTTTATTTTTTTTAGGTAACTTTGATTTTTTCCACTTACGATCATACATTGGAGAATTTTCAACAAGAATATTAACAGGTATTTTGGCTACTTGTTCTTGATTAAAAAATAATTCAATATTTTTTGAGTTTGTTGTTTTTCCAATTACTGCGAAATCTAAATTCCATTTATCAAATATTTTTTTTGCAATTTCTTCTTTGCCATTTTCTAATACTATTAACATTCGTTCTTGGCTTTCAGACAACATAATTTCATATGGGGTCATTTTAGTCTCTCTGCATGGGACTTTATTTAAATTAATTTCAATGCCCAAATTTCCTTTTGATGCCATTTCAATACTCGATGAAGTAAGACCAGCAGCCCCCATGTCTTGAATGGCAATAATTGAATCGCCAGCCATCAATTCTAAACATGCCTCTAACAAAAGTTTTTCAGTAAAAGGGTCACCAACTTGCACAGTTGGTTTTTTTTCCTCAATCTTCTCATCAAAACTAGCTGAAGCCATACTTGCACCATGAATTCCATCTCTACCAGTCTTAGAACCAACATAAATTACAGGTTTATTTAAACCAGCGGCTTTTGAATAAAAAATTTTATTTTTTTTAACTAAACCAAGTGTCATTGCATTTACTAGAATATTTCCGTTGTAAGAACTATCAAATGAGGTCTGTCCTGCAATGGTTGGCACACCCATACAATTTCCGTAGCCACCAATACCATGTACAACTCCTCGTAAGAGATTTTTTGTTTTTTTATGTTGCGGAGATCCAAAATGTATCGAATTCAAATTAGCTATCGGTCTTGCTCCCATTGTAAATACATCTCTCATTATTCCACCAACACCTGTTGCAGCTCCTTGATACGGTTCAATAAATGAAGGATGATTATGACTTTCAATTTTAAAAACAATAGCATCACCATCTTCAATATCGATAACACCTGCATTTTCTCCTGGACCTTGAATTACTTTTTTTCCTTTTGTTGGTAGCTTTTTTAAGTGAAGTCGTGATGACTTATATGAACAATGTTCATTCCACATCGCAGAAAAAATCCCAAGTTCAGTTATATTTGGAGTTCTTTTAAGTAATTGACAAATTTTTTTATATTCATCAGACTTAAGACCATGATCTAAAGCAATTTGTTCATTTACTTTCATTATTTAATATTATTAATAAGGTTTTTGAAAAAAATTGAACCATCTTCCCCAGATAAACTTTGGTCTATCATTCTTTCAGGATGGGGCATCATTCCTAATACATTTTTTTCTTTATTAAAAATGCCTGCAATATTTTTAATTGAACCATTTGGATTATATTGATCTTCTATCTTGCCCTCACTATTACAATAATAAATTGCTATTTGATTATTATCCTTAATTTCTTTCAATTGATCTTTGGTACAAAAATAATTTCCTTCATTATGAGCAATATGAAATTCTAAAATATCTTTATTAAGATTTTTAAAATATGCATTTTCTTTGTTGTCCAATTTCACGAAGACATTTTTACATATAAACTCCAAATATTTATTTCTTAACAAAACTCCCGGTACTAAACCTGTTTCAACCAGTATTTGAAATCCATTACAAATTCCCATGACCAATCCCCCAGATTTTGCAAAATTTATAACTGATTGCATTATCTTAGATTTTGAAGCCATACTTCCACATCGTAAGTAATCTCCATAGGAAAAACCACCTGGAAGTACAACTAAATCACTTTTAGGGAGTTCATTATCATCATGCCAAACCATCTTGTTGTTAAACCCAAATTTCTTTAGCGCAACATCCATATCCCTATCACAATTTGAGCCAGGAAAAGTTATTACAGATGACTTCATTAATTATTGTGTTTCAATAATTTTAAAGTTTTCGATTACAAGATTAGCTAAAAGTTTTTTACACATGTCCTCTACAACAGCTTTTG
Organism: uncultured Pelagibacteraceae bacterium; assembly: GCA_902612325.1. Classification (GTDB taxonomy): domain Bacteria; phylum Pseudomonadota; class Alphaproteobacteria; order Pelagibacterales; family Pelagibacteraceae; genus Pelagibacter. The sequence goes on from CACMDB010000003.1 coordinate 178,840, forward strand.
CTTTGCTTGGATCATTTTCATTAACGTCTATTTCAAAATATTTACCTTGTCTTACTTCACTTATATTTTCAAAACCCATTCCATCCAATGCTTGATGGATGACTTTACCCTGTGGGTCTAAAACATCTTTTTTTAATGTTATTATTGCGGAAACTTTCATTTACTCTTTTTTTTAATTGAAGAGAGTTTTGTTACGTTAACAGCGGATACATTTGATTGTTCATGAAGAATACCAAGTCGTTTTGCAACCTCAGTATAAGCTGGTATCAAATCTCCTAAATCTTTTCTAAATCTGTCCTTATCAAGTTTTTTATCAGTAATTGAATCCCACAATCTACAAGTATCGGGGCTGATCTCATCTGCTAAAATAATGTGATTTTTTCCACTTTCATGTGTGAAGCCAAACTCTACTTTAAAATCGACTAATTTTATTCCAACTCCTCGAAATAAACCTAACAAAAAATCATTCAGTCGTTTTAAATTTTCATCAATCAAATCAAGTTGAATTGCGTTAAGCCAATTAAATGCCAGAATGTGTTCTCTACTTATGTTTGGATCACCCAATTTATCATCTTTGAGACAATACTCTATTAATGGGTAGTCAAGTACAGTTCCATCCTCGATACCTAATCTTTTTGTTAAAGATCCAGTTGCAATATTTCTTACAATGAACTCAATAGGAATAATATCCACAAGTTTCACAAGTTGTTCTCTCATATTTAGTCTTTTTACTAAATGATTTTTAATCCCAATTTGATTAAGGTTTGAGAGTATATGTTCTGAAATTCTATTATTAAGAACACCTTTGCCCTCAATAGTACTTTTTTTTTGATTATTGAATGCCGTTGCATCATCTTTAAAATATTGAATAACAAGATTTTTGTCAGAAGTCGCATAAATAATTTTAGCTTTTCCCTCGTATAGTTTTTTTCCTTTTTTCATTATTTAATTACTCTTCTAAAAATAAAATTTACATTTTTCATATGTTTTGAATAACTAAAGATTGATTTTAATTTCTTTATTGAGATTTTACTCATTATATATCTATCAGATTGTACTACTTCAAATAAATTTAAATTTTCAGCAAAACACTTTTTTGAGAAATTTTGAACCATCCGATATGATTTTTCTCTAGTTAATCCGGTTTTTGTAAGTTCAAGCATCAATTCTTGTGAAAAAATTAAACCTTTCGTTATATTTAAATTCTCTAACATTTTTTTTGGATAAACAATCATATTATCTAAAATATTAGTTAATCTTACTAAAGCAAAATCAATAGTTATATTAGCATCAGGTCCAATATTTCTCTCAACACTTGAATGCGAAATATCTCTTTCGTGCCATAAGGCTATATTTTCAAGTGCAGGAATTACTGTACTTCGAACCATTCTTGAAAGACCTGTCAAATTTTCACTCAAAATAGGGTTTTTTTTATGTGGCATTGCAGATGAACCTTTTTGTTTTTTTGAAAAAAATTCTTGTAGTTCGTACACTTCAGTTCTTTGTAAATGTCTAATTTCTGTAGCTACTCTTTCTACAGAACCTGCAATAATTCCAAGAACCGAGAAATAAAAAGCATGTCTATCTCTTGGAATAACTTGAGTTGATATTGGTTCAACTTTTAAGCCAAGTTTTTTAGCAACATGTTTTTCCACGTTCGGATTAACATTGGCAAAGGTTCCAACTGCACCCGATATAGCACATGTCGAAACTTCATCTATTGCATCAACTAATCTTTTTCTATTTCTTTTAAATTCTGCGTAAAAAGAAGCAAGTTTTAACCCAAAGGTAATGGGTTCAGCGTGTATGCCATGGCTTCTTCCCATGCATGGTGTGAATTTATATCTGTTTGCTTGTTTTTTTAATACTTTTAAAATTTGGTCAATGTCTTTGAGAATTATTTTTCCTGATTGAACTAATTGAATATTGAAACTTGTATCCAAAACATCTGATGATGTCATTCCTTGATGAAGATATCTTGCTTTAATTCCAGCTTTCTCAGTGACAGAAGTTAAAAAAGCTATGACATCATGTTTAACTTGTGACTCAATTTGATGAATTCTTTTAACGTTAATTCTTGCTTTTTTTCTAACAATTGAGGAGACCCCTTTAGGAATCTGATTTAATTTTTCCATAGCTTGTGCTGCAGCTATCTCTACATTTAACCAAATTTTGTATTTATTTTCTTCTGACCAAATATCAGTAAGTTCTTTTCTCGAATATCTTTTAATCATTAATTATAAATATGGAGGCTTTGAATAACCTTTAGCAGATTCTGTAAAAATTTCATAACCATTTTCTGTAATTCCAACAGTATGTTCAAATTGTGCAGACAAAGATTTATCTTTTGTCACTGCTGTCCAACCATCATTAAGCATTTTTGTTGCAAATTTACCCGCATTAATCATTGGTTCAATTGTAAATGTCATTCCTGGTTTTAGTTCCATTCCAGTATTTTTAGTTCCATAATGTAAAATATTTGGTGACTCATGAAAAGTTGTGCCTATACCATGTCCACAAAAATCTCTTACAACTGAAAAACCTTTTTCTTCAACATATGTTTGAATTTCATGACCAATATCTCCAAGTTTTTTCCCAGGTTTTAAAATTTTAATGGCCCTCATCATTGACTCATGAGTTGCATCTATAAGATTATTTAATTTTACAGAAGTTTTACCTATACAAAACATTCTACTTGTATCTCCATAGTGGTTATCAATGATTGCTGTGACATCCACATTGACTGCATCACCTTCCTCTAAAATTCTTTCTTTAGATGGAATTCCATGACAGACAACATGGTTTAATGATGTACATAATGATTTGGTAAAGCCTCTGTAATAAAGTGGGGCAGAGTAACCTCCGTTATCTCTGATAAATTCGTAACCAAGTTTATCAATATGTGCAGTCGAAATACCTTCTTTTATATTTTCAGTAAGCATATCTAAGGTCTGAGCTGCAAGTTTTCCTGCAATTCTCATTTTTTCAAATTTTTCTGAATAATTATTCATTTATAATCTTTAACTTTTTTTCTATTCTTATTTCTTTTGAATTTAGTCTGCATCTATAAGCAAGAAAATTAACACCAGCTTTTTTCGCAATAAGATAGTTTTTATAATATTCTTCATCAATATCTTTCGCAATTTTAAAATTTTCCATATTTTGTATTTGAACTAAGAAGATCAAATATGATTTATAACCTTTTTTTATGGCATCAATAAGGGTAAGAAGATGTTTTGAACCTCTTGTAGTAATTGCATCAGGAAATTCGGCAGTTTTTTTCTCTCTAAAAAGAGTTACATTTTTAACCTCAATAAAGGTTTTTTGCTTTTTTTTTTCTATCAAAAAATCAAACCTAGTTTCTTTGTTGTAAAAAACTTCTGACTTTATGCTATCATTGTTTTTTAGTTCATTTATTAAATTAGCATTTAGTCCATGTTCAACAATTTTGTTGGCCATGTGAGTATTTACACCAACTAAATTATTCTTGGCCTTAATCAATTCTAAACCATATTTAAGTTTTCTTTTTGGATTATCATTTTTGAGTAAGAAGACTTCATTTCCTTCATCAAGCAGACCTTTCATTGAGCCTGTATTTGGACAATGGGCTGTAACAACTTCTTTATTTATTTTTACATCTACAAAAAAACGTTTATATCTTTTGATTAATTTGCCTTTTATTAAAGACTTGGTAAATTCCATATTCAAATTATAAATAATATGACAAAAAATACAAAAGTTAATGCTGCTATATTAATTATTGGAAATGAAATTCTTTCAGGCAGGACTCAAGATACAAATACAAGTACTTTAGCTGTTTGGCTAAATTCACTTGGTGTGCAGGTAAATGAAGTTAGAGTGATACCAGATACAAAAAAAATTATAATTGAAAATTTGAATGTCTTAAGAAAAAAAAATGATTACGTCTTTACAACTGGTGGTATTGGTCCAACACATGATGATATTACCGCTGAGTCTGTTTCTGAAGCTTTTGGATTAAAATACGAAATTCATCCGGAAGCTTTTAAAATTTTAGAAAGTTATTATAAGCCAGGAGAATTTAATGAAGGCAGACAAAAAATGGTCTGGATGCCACAGAATGCAAAATTAATTTTAAATCCAACGAGTGGGGCACCAGGATTTAGTGTTGAGAATGTGTTTTGTTTACCAGGTGTTCCATCGATACTAAAATCAATGTTGGGTAGTTTGAAACAAAAAATTGTAGGCGGTGATCCAATACTAAGCCATACAATAAGTTTAAGAACTGTAGAAAGTGAAATTGCAAATTCTTTATCAAAAGTTCAAGATCAAAATAAAGATGTTGAAATTGGAAGCTATCCATTTTTCCATGCAGGAAAACTTGGTGTATCCATTGTTCTTAGATCTGAGCAGCAATCAAAAATCGATACTTGTAATGCTCAGATTTTAGATTTTATAAAAGAAAAAAAAATTGAAATTGTAGATCGATAAATGCTTTATTTTGCTTATGGGAGTAATCTTCATCATTTTCAAATGAAAAGAAGATGTAAGGATAGTATTTTTTTAAAGAAAATAAATTTAAACAATTTTAAGTTAACCTTTAGAAGCAAATATAGAGCAGCAGATATAGAGCCAAAAAAAAATTCAATTGTGCCTGGTGGACTTTTTGAAATATCTAAAAGTGATGAAAAAAAACTTGATGTATATGAGGATTTTCCAAATTTATATAAAAAGTATTATTTTTTATATTATGGAAAAAAAGTTATGACTTATACAATGACTCACAAAACATCTTTTAGATTTCCAACTGAAAGATACCTTAATGTTGTAAAAAGGGGTTATAAAGACTGTAAACTTGATCAAAAATATTTGTTAAAAGCTTTATCAAATTGACGATAACTCATTAATTATGAAATGAATTTTTTTTGCATCAAAAAAATTTGGTTTTAATAACTTTTTTTCATTAATACTTTTTTGAAAATTTTTTAGATTTGTAAAGACAGGATAAAATCTGAAATCTTTTTTATCATTTATTGGTTTAAAAATAACTTTATTTGATTTTTTCAATATAAATTGGTCACCTAAACTCTCAGTTTTTGAAAATAATTCAAAATTACTATTTTTACTGAAAATCTTTATTTGGTGAATAGGTTTTTGTTTAGATTTTAAAGATAAAATTTTAAAATTTACGTAAATAATAAAATTTTTTTTAATATTTTTTAATTTAATTTTTATAGAAGAAGGATTCTTTTTTCTATTTTTATCCAGTTTTTCAATGACAAAATCACCAAATAAGTCCTCCAAATAATATATGCTATGACATATGTAATTATAAAAAATACCACCACCTTTATTATGAGAATTTTTCCATGAAGACCTTTTTTGATGAGAAATTTTGATTGTCCAATTTATTTGAATTTTTTTGATATGAATTTTTTTTAGAATATTTTTTTTAAAAAATTTAAATGCTGCTATTTTGGGGAATTCATAATTCACCATATGAAATAATTTTTTATTTTTTAATAAATTGGTAACTTGTATGACTTGTTTGTAAGATTTAGTTACAGGTTTTTCACAAAAAATGTGAATTTTTTTCTTAATAGCTGTTTTAATTATTTCTAGATGTGTTTCTGGTGGAGAAGATATTATTACTGCATTGATTTTTTTGTTACTAAGCATTTTTTTCCAGTCCGTATATATCTTAATTTTATTTACAGTTTTGAAATTACTAAGATTTTTGAAACAAAAAGCAATTGTGTTAAATTCTTTTACTCTTTGAATTACAGTGAAAATAAGTTTATAGCCAAAATTTTTTCCAATTATTCCTACATTAATTTTTTTCATTTTTTAAAAGCAGACATTAAAATGTATAGGTACCATTTAAAATAAAATGGAATTGTATAATAACTGAATTTACTTTTACCACTTGTTCTTACTGGCCATTTTTCAGGCAATTCTGTAATTTTATAATTATTTCTATGTGCTTTTGCTAACAATTCTATACTAAAAGTAAAACCCTTCTTTGACTCAATTGGGAATTTTTCAACAATTGATTTTGAAAATAATCTAAAGCCGTTGGTTGCATCTTTTGTGGGTAAAGATGTAAAATTAGTTAATGTAAAAGACACAAACTTCACAATTAACCTTTTTATTAGTGGCGCCCCCTCATAACTTCCACCATCAATAAATCTACTCGCACAAACTATATCATAACCTTCATTAAACTTATTAAACATTTTAGATATTAAATTAAAATTCTTGTGATCATCTGCGGGGTAAAGCAATGTTGCCTTAGATTGAATATTCTCAAAACCTGTCTTTATAGCTCCATTAAACCCTTCGTATTTATTTTTTAAACAGATTACTTCAGATTTATTAAATCTTTGATTTATTACATTAAGTGTGGGATCTTCATCGAAATCATAAATAACTAATATTCTATAATTTATTTCTGAAATTTTAGAAATTTCTTGTAACGTTTTTGAGATATTACCTTCCTCTCTGAAAACTGGCACTATGATATCTAAATCATATTTCATTTTAATTTAAATGACTTGTTATTATCTTATATAAAGGTATTTATTATTCAATAGATATGAGTGTTTCTGATTTAAAACCTGGTGTTATTAATGAATGTCAGATTTGCAGGTCAAAAAAAATATATGAAATTTTAGATCTTGGACATTCCGGTTTGTGTGACAGCTTACTCAGGAAAGATGATTTAAATAAATACGAAAAAAGTTATCCACTAAAACTTTTTAAATGTAAAAATTGTCATTTACTTCAAATAAATTACGTCGTGGATAATAAAGAGGTCTTTCATTTAGATTATCCGTATAAAAGTGGCATAACAAAAACTCTTAAAGACTTATTACATAGTACCAGTAAATATGCAGTTAAAAATTTTGAATTTTTAAAAAACCCTCTGGCTATAGATATAGGATCGAACGATGGTACTCTTCTTGAAGGTTTTAAAAACCAAGGATTCAAAGTTTTAGGTGTTGAACCAACAAATATAGCTAAATTAGCAAATAAAAAGGGAATCAAAACAATTCAAAAATTTTTTGATACTAAAACTGCTCAATATATAAGAAAAAAATTTCAGAAAGCCGAGGTAATTACTGGAACAAATATTTTTGCTCATATCAATAAACTTGATAGTTTGATGAAAGGAGTAAAAAGTTTAATAAATATAAAAAATGGAATTTTCGTCACCGAGTCTCATTATGCAGTGAATATTTTAGATGAAATGCAATTTGACTCAATTTATCATGAGCATTTAAGATTTTATTTATTAAGGCCTTTAATTTTTTTATTAAATAAATATGGTTTTAAAGTAATCGATGCATCCCGAATACCAAATTATGCAGGCTCTATAAGAGTCACAGCAACTCTTAATAAAAACATACAACCAAAAAAAAGTGTAAAAAAGTTAATAAATCAAGAAAAAAAGAGGGGCTTTTATTCCGAAAAAAAATATAAACAATATGCAAATAAAGTAATTAAGGTAAAAAAAGATTTAACTGAATTACTTTGGAAATTAAGATTAAAAAGAAAAAGAATTGTAGGAGTAGGATGCCCTGGAAGAAGTATAACTTTATTAGCTTATTGTAATATAACTAGTCAATTGATTGATTATATCGCTGAGCAAAGTAGTTCATTAAAGTTAAATATGTTTACCCCAAGCACACATATAAAAATTATAGATGAAAAATATATGATAAATCATCAACCAGATTATGCACTTATTTTATCTTGGCATTATGGAAAAAATGTGATGAAAAATTTAAGAAATAAAGGTTATAAAGGTAAGTTTATTATGCCGTTACCGAAACCTCGAATTATTAATTAAACACAATAATAAAATTTATTTCGTATAATGGAATTAAGTAAAAAAAAAGAGATCATCTTATATATTATACTTAGCTTTTTTTTTGCAATAACAGTTCAGCAATTTCCACTTTTTAAAGGTAACTCGTTGCATCTGCTTCATGCCATAAAAGATTTTGAGTTTAATAAGTTGCAAAATGACTGGATAGCTAATCAAACTAATCATTTACCATTTTTTACCATGTTTAATCATTATTTGATTAAATTTTTTTCACTTAAAATATTATATTTTGTTCATTTTATATTATTATTATTATGTTCCTTTTTTTTATTTTTAATTTGTAAGACTCATTTCAAAAAACTTTCAAATGTTTATTTATCTATAATTTGGTTTGCACTATTTTTAATCATTTATCACGAAAATAGTTTGTTTGGTGGTGTTGCGGGTCAAGATATTATCAATGAGGGTTATCAACCTGCAAGCTTTGGTGTACTTTTTTTTATTGGTATTTATTTTTTCCTTAAAAAGAAAAATTTATTTGCAGTTTTTTTTATTTGTTTAGCGGCAACTTTTCACCCCACTTATACACTTCATTCAGGATTTTTGATAAGTGGAATTTTAATTTATCTTATTTTTAGAAAAGAATTTAAAGAATTTTTTAAAGTCTTAATCTTTTATATCATTTTAATTTTACCAATAACGATCTATGTAATTTATAATTTCTTACTCATAGAAAGTGATATACTTTTAGAGGGTCAAAAAATTTTATTAAATAGAATTCCTCATCATGCAAATATAAATCATTGGTTTTCTAATAAAGATCTATTATCTGTTATTACTTATTCAATTTCGTTGCTTATTGTCTATAAAAACAAGCGTATATTTTTACCAATATTTATTTTTGGTTTTGTTGCAATTTTTTTATCTGTTGTTGATTATTTTATTTCAAATAATACACTATCACTTGCATTTCCATGGAGAAGCTCAGTTATTTTAATCCCACTATCAACAACTATTATTTTATCTTTCTTATTATCAAAAATTTCATTAGAAAATAAAACTCTCAAATTAGTAAGTATTGTTCTTTTTGTTTTATCTTGTTTTTTCTTTTTTATTAAAAATCATTATATTAAAAATTTAAATAAAGATTTTAATAAAAATTTAGAGTTGGTAAAAAAAATCAATAAAAATTATGACTCTATAGAGAGAATTTTGATTCCTGATAATTTGACATATATAAGAATGAATACAGGTTTACCAATATTTATTGACTGGAAACACCATGCTTTTAGATATGATGAAATTATTCATTGGAAAGAAAGATTAGATCTTACAAGAAGTTTTTATAACTCCAAAGATTTTGATGATAAAAAATTAATTTTAGAGAACATTAATAAAATTGAAAAAATCACACATATTCTTTTTTATAAAAAAAATTTTCCTCTAAATTGTGAAAATTTGATTGATGATAAAAACTTTATATTTGTTGAGAAAAATAGATGTTTTGGAATCAATTAACTTTATAAATCATTTATTATAAATCTATATATTAGATATCCACAGAGTTTCAAAAGGTTTTAAAAATACAAATTGGTTATTTTTAATTTGTATTTTTGAACCCATTAAATTTCTAATTTTTTGATTGTTTCTTTTAATTTTTATTTTTTGGGCCACTGAACTTAAATTTGTAACACACATTATTGTTTGTTTTTTATCTCTACTTATCCTTTTAAATCCAAATACTTTTGATCCAAAATTCATATTTATTCTTTTTGCATTTGGGTGGAAAGCTTTTTGCTTTCTTCTAATGTTGAGTAAATTACAAATATTTTGATAAAAAATACTTTCTTTAGTTTTATTATTTTTTAGTTTATTAATGATATTCTTAAAATTCCATCTATATCTGTTTACGTCTCTATTATTACCAGTGATAACAAACTTAGTTTCATCATTAGAAGTACCAAAAATAGAATTAAAATATATAGCTGGTATTCCTTCAAAAGAAATCATTATAGCATGAGCTGAGATATATCTTTCTAAATAAAATTCACCTTTTTGATCATAATCTGATTTTTTTAAAGCATCAAAAACTGTGATATTTGCCTCATATACCTTTTTAACTTTATTTTGAACTTTTCTGTAAGAAAATTTTGAGCCATTTTTTTTTAGTCTCTTTAGAAAATTATTTAATGTTTTTTCATTTAACAATCCCTCTGTTGGTCTCATTCCTATTCCATCATGTGAAGCAATAAAATTTAAATAACAATTTTCATTTTTTGTATTTGGAAGATTTTTACTCCACTTATTTAGATATGAACTATTTTCAAATAAAAAAGCATGAATTAATAATGGTGGTAAGGAAAAATTATATATCCAATTAGCCTCATCATTTTTACCAAAATAACTCAAATTTTCTTTTTCAGGTAAATTTGTCTCGGTAATGATCGTAGTTTGTACATTTAGCAGATTAATTATATTTCTTAAAAGTTTAATAATTTCATGAGTTTGTTTTAAATTAATACACTTACTTCTATTTTCTTTCCAAAGGTATGCAATAGCGTCTAATCTAAAAATAGTAACACCATTATTAATGAGATGAATCATTATTTTGATGAATTGAATTAATACAGATGGATTTCTAAAATTTAAATCAATTTGATCTGGGCTAAATGTTCGCCAAAGATAATCAGATTTTTTAAAAATTTTTATTTTTTTTAGTAATTTATGATCTCTTGGTCTAACCACTTTAGAAGTGTTAAATTTATTGTTGACCGTTAAAAAATAATCTTTTCCAGGCTCCTTTTTTTTTAAAAAATTTTTAAACCATAAACCTCTTGCTGATGAATGATTAATAACCATATCGGCCATGACATCACTTGATTTCGAAACATTCTTTATATCTAACCAATTACCAAGTTTATTCTCAACTTTATAATGATCTTTGACAGCAAAGCCACTATCACTGCTTGAGGGATAAAATGGTAAAAAATGAATAGTATTAAAATAATTTTTTAATTTTTTTTGAAAGAAGCCTTGAAATACTCTAATCGATTTCTTTTTTTCAGAATATACACTATCACCATAACAAATAACTAAAGTAGTTTTTTCAGAGATATTTTTCTTCTTTTTTGGATTTTTTTTATTAAAATTTTTGATTGTTTGAACAATTTCATTCTCAAAATAATCAATATCTTTTTTAGATAAGATTATTTTGTAAATATTATCTAGTCTAGATCTTATAATTCTCTGATCTTTTTGAGTTAACATTAATAATATTTTTTATTATCATCATTAACTACTTTTTCAAGTCTTCCAAGAAAATCTGGTATAGCGCTTTTTACTCTGCTCCATGTGGGTATAAAAGGGGTATCCATTGGATTAAGTATAAAAGCCTCTCCAGCTTTCATTATGTTTATTGCAAATAATTCGACTGCTTTTTCCTCAGTGTGAGAATCAAATTTTAAGCCATTCATAACTGCATCATTTCTATATATATCAATTAAATCTAAGGCAGATCTATAATAAGTTGCTTTTAATGATCTGAACTTTTCCCTACTAAAAGTATTACCTTGAGTTGCTAATTTTTTGATAAATGTTTTGATAATATCAATAGACATTCTTGATAGTCCTTTTGTTTCATCATCAATTGATAGCACTTGATGTTTGTGATCATAAGTATCCGCTAAATCTACCTGACATATATTTTGAGGTGAAAAACTTCTTTGCATTTCAGATAAAATTCCAACTTCTATTCCCCAGTCTGAAGAAATTCTCAATTCAGGTAAAACATTTCGTCTAAATGAAAACTCACCTGCTAAAGGATATTTAAATGATTTCATAAAGTCTAAATAATCACTTTTACCAATAGTTTTTTCTAAAGCTGTCAATAGTGGAAAAACTAATAATCTTGCCACTCTTCCATTCATTTTTTCATTTGCTACTCTTGGATAATAACCTTTACAAAATTCAAAGTTGAAAAGGGGATTCACTACTGGATAAAATAACTTTGCAAGCATTCTTCTATCATAAGTTTTAATATCACAATCATGTAAAGCAACGGATCTCGCACTATCTCTTGCTATACACATGCCTATACAATACCAAACATTCCTACCTTTACCGAGTTCACTTGGTGCAAGGTTATTTTTTTTTAATTCTTGATCTAGTTTTTTTAAACCTGGGCCATCATTCCAAAGAATTGAAAAGGGTGATTTCAATTTCTTAAAAAATTTCCAAGCTTTTTTAGCTTGGGTTTCATTTGCTTTATCTAATCCGATAATTATGTGATCTAAATATTTTGTTTTACTTATTTCCTCTACTATTTTTGGTAAAGCTGTTCCCTCTAATTCAGAATAAAGACATGGCAAAATTAATTCCATTTTTCTTTGTTTTGAAAATTTTGAAAGTTCATTTTCAATGACTGCTGTGGACTTTGTTTTAAAGTCGTGCAAAGTAGAGACTACTCCATTTTGAGAAAAATCACTCATGGCGGGTTTTTAATCTTAATAGTCTAATTTAACTAGTGCCGTTTTAATCACATCAGCCCAGCCCTCAGGTGATGGCTTGTTAGAAACTATTAGATTATCTATGTTTATTTGATCCTGTGTAAATTGATCATTAAAGACTAAACATGGAATATCACAATTTCTCAACATATCTAAATCATTGAAATTATCTCCTACAGCTATGACTTTAATTTTACTTTCTACTTTTTTATATATTTTAAGAACTTGATTCATTGATTTAACTTTATCTGTACTATCACCTAAATTTAGAACACGACCACCTTCCTGCATAGTTAATGAAGAAGACTTTAAAATATTGAATAATTTATTTTTTTCTTTTTTGTCACCCTCAAATAAAAAGGGAATAGTATATTTCCGATTTAAAGCGTTTTTTAAATTATTTTCTTGAAGACCAAAAATATTGGTTTGTTCTTTTGAATTCATTTTAGAAATAAATTTACATTTAGCTTTAAGATTTTCAGGAACTTTAGAATCAAAAATTTCAATTAATTCCTGTTTATCTCTACTGAGAACTATTTTGTTTGGAAAATTACTATTTATTAAATTCAATCCATGAATTGAAGATCCATTTTCAGATATATAAGGAAGATCCGAACCAAGTTCAGATAAAAATCCATCTATTTCTTTTTCAGTTTTACTAGTATTAGGAATAATAATAATCCCCTGATCAATAAGACTTTTTACATAATCTTTTATCTCATCAAATTTGAAATTATCTCTATGTAATAATGAACCATCTAAATCAGTAAATATGATTAATGAAAATTTTTTACTCAAAGAAATCTATCTTATCCTGTTTTTATTTTTGTCAAAAAATAAAACCTTATCTTTAGAAAATGATATTTTAAGTGGCTGATTATTTATATCTTCTGACGATTTAATTGTAATTTGGTTGTCTGATAATTTAGCGTAAATAATTTTTTCGAAGCCTAAATTTTCAATAAGATCTACTTTGACGTCTAACTTAATTTCATGATCACTTTTTATACTGATATCATCAGGTCTAATACCTAGATAAATCTCATCTTTAAAATTAAAATTTTCAAAAATTATTTTATTTTTAAACAATTCTATGGTGTTTGAATTAATAATTTGTCCTTTATCAATTTTGATAATATTCATTTTTGGGGAACCAATAAATTCTGCAACAAAAATGTTATTGGGATCATTATAAATTTCATTTGGTGTTCCAAATTGTTCAATAATTCCTTTATTTAGAACTACAATTCTATCAGCTAATGTCATCGCCTCTATTTGATCGTGTGTTACATAAATAATATTTGTTTTTAATTTTTTGTGTAATTTTGAAATTTCAACTCTCATTTCAGATCTTAAAGCTGCATCCAGATTAGATAATGGTTCATCGAATAAAAATACTTTAGGATTTCTTGTAATAGCTCTACCAATTGCAACCCTTTGCCTTTGTCCACCTGAAAGTTGTTTAGGTTTTCTCTCTAGTAAATCTTCAATTTGAAGTGTAGTGGCTGCATGATTTACCTTTTCATTAATTTCATTTTTTGAAATTTTTTCCATTTTTAAACCAAATGACATATTTTCAAAAACATTCATGTGTGGATATAAAGCGTAAGATTGAAAGACCATTGCAATTTCACGCTTAGAAGGAATTAAGTTATTAATTAATTTTGTATCTAAAAATATTTCTCCTTGATCGATACTTTCTAATCCTGAGACCATTCTTAATAAAGTTGATTTTCCACAACCTGAAGGACCTACTAAAACTATAAATTCTCCATCATGTATGTCTATGTTGAAATTGTTGATAACTTTATTTTCGCCAAATGATTTTTCGAGATTTTTAATAACAATTTTTGACATTTATTTGATTTAAAGGGATTTTAACTAACCATTAAATGTTGTTAAAAATTTATTACACTGCTAGATTTATCGCAATGAAAAAATCGCGAACATCAGAGAAAACTAAATACCAGAGAGGAACAATATAAGAGGGGGAATACATGATTAGAAAAATCATAATTAATATATTTGCTCTAGTATTTCTAATTACTAATACTAGTTTTGCGGATATTAAATTTTGGACGACAGAGGTCCAACCTGCAAGAATGGCAAAACAAGAGGAGATGGCTAAAGCGTTTGAAGCTAAAACTGGCATCAAGGTTGAAGTCATACCAATTGAAGAAAAAGATCTTGGTACAAGAGCTACTGCAGCAGCAGCAGCGGGAGATCTTCCAGATGTGATTTATCACACTCTTCAATATGTTTTACCATGGGCTGAGGCAGGCATATTAGATGTTGATGCAAATAACGCTGTAGTTAAGTCGTTAGGTAAGAAAACATTTGCACCGGGCGCATTAAATATGGCTAAGAAGGGTGGAAAAATTGCAGCTGTTCCAGTTGATGGCTGGACACAAATGGTCGTTTATAGAAAAGATCTATTTGCTGCAGCTGGTTTAGAGCCACCAACTTCATATGCAAACATCGTTAAAGCAGTAAATGCATTATCAAGCAATGATATGTTTGGCTTTGTAGCAGCTACTAAAACAGATGAAAACTTTATGAGCCAAGTACTTGAACATGTACTTTTAGCTAATGGAGTTAATTTTGTTAAAAAAGGTGGAACTAAAAAGCAAGGGAAAGCTTTAAAGAATTCTTTAGAATTTTATAAAGTAATTGCGAAAGCAAGCCCTCCAGGAGAATTATTCTGGAAACAATCAAGAGCATTATACTTTGCTGGCAAAACACCGATGATAATTTGGTCGCCATTTATTATGGATGAGTTAGCAGGTTTAAGAGATTCTGCTCCACCAACAATAAATAGTGATCCAACATCACCAGAGTTAGCTTCTAAAACTGGTTTCATTACTAATTTTAGTGGACCGAACAATAAAAAAGGTGCTGCTTGGGCTGATGTAAGATACTTTGGTATTACTGCGGATGCAGATACTGATGAAGCTAAAAAATTCATAGAGTACTCTATGAGTGAAGGTTATACAGCGACATTAGGAATTGCTCCAGAAGGAAAATTTCCAGTAAGAAGAGGAAATAAGAGTGATCCTAGTGCTTACACTAAAGCTTGGAGTAAATTACCAGTAGGTGTTGATAGAAAAGCTCCTTTAACAGATCTTTATTCTGCAGATGTTATTGATAACATCGTTGCAGGTTTAGATACTGCAAACAGGTGGGGTGTTAAAGAGGGTGAACTATCTCGAGCATCAAAAATCATCAATTCTCAATTCTTAAATAGAATCACTAGAGAATATATCGATGATCAAATCTCAGTTGATGAAGCGGTTAAGAAAATTAACGCTGAATTAGCTAAGTTTTAAATAATAAATTTATAAAGAGCGGATAATATTTTATTATCCGCTTTTTATTATGAGTGATTCATTATCAAAATTAGAAAAAAGAACTGCTTACACTTTAGTTTTACCTGCAGTCCTATTAGTTTTTGCCATCGTATTATTTCCTATATTCGCCAATGTTTGGATTAGTTTCAAAGACATTGAATTAAAAGATATTAGAATTCCAGAGCCTCGAGCAAAGAAAATTGTAAAATCAATTTCAGAAAATCAATCAGAATTAAAAATTATTTATAAATTACGAAATAGTTCTTTAATTCAAGAAATAAGAAATGTTCAGTTTCAAGATAAATTTCCAACAAATGTTTCACCAGTCAATCTTGATCCAAGATGTAATTTTCAATCTAAAAAAGTTGTTTGTAGTTTTGGAAATTGGCAGGCAAAATACAGGGAAAATTTTGAGATAATTATACAGAATAACAATGGTGAAATAATTGATAAAAAAATAATTAAATCTCAAAAACCAATTTTAAGTGGTAAAGCAGATAATCCTCTACTAACTACAAATTTTACTTTAGAAAATTTTAAAAAAGTTTTTTATGAAAATAATTTTGTTGAATTACTCTTAACGACATTTTACTTCACTTTTTTTGGCACAGTTGGGGCAATTATCTTTGGAATTTTAGCAGCACAATTAGTAAATCAAAATATTCAAGGTCGAACATACATGCGAGGTATTTTACTTTTTCCATATGTGGGCCCTGTAGTTGCTTTAGCTTATACTTGGACTTTATTACTAGATCCGAATAGTGGAACTTTAAACGCATTATTGGTTAATTTTAACATCATAGAGCAACCAATAAATTTATTAGGCCAAAAATATATAACCATGAGTATTTTAGGTTTTGAATTTAAATTAAGACTAGCTTTAACCACAGTTATCTTTTTTGAAATTTGGCGCTATTTTCCACTCGCCTTTCTATTTATTTTAGCAAGATTGCAAGCAATACCACAAAGTTTGTATGAAGCAGCAGAAGTGGATGGAGCAAGTCCTATTCAAAAATTTATCCATATTACACTGCCTCAAATTACAGCGATCATCTCAATTTTATTTATGATTAGGTTTATTTGGAACTTCAATAAATTTGAAGATATCTTTTTATTAACCGGTGGGGCATCAGGTACAAGAACTTTACCTATCAATGTTTATCAACAAGGGTTTGCAGTTTCAGATATTGGAATGGGCTCTGCTGTTTCAATAGTTATTGTGATGTTGCTTCTAAGTTTCATGGTTATTTATTTCAGATTAATTGGAAAGAGGGCTAATGAAGTTTAAGTCTCTTGCAATATTTTTGATCATTTCATCTTTTTTTTTGACATGCATTTTATCAATTTGGAAGATCATGGCTACACTACAAGGTTTAAGCTTTACTAATTTAAAAATCACACCTGTATTCTTAATTGGTATCCTGTTATCTTTAGCATTTGTCTTAATCGGCAATAAAATTAATCACTTAATTAAGATTTTTTCATTATCCATTATATTTTCAATTTCATATTTTTACTTAAATGAGGCATCTCCATATTGGTATATATTTGGAGTTTTCTTAATTACTTTATTTTTTACGAACAAACTCAAAAAATACAATATGCAATCTTTACAGGAAGATTTTATATCTGAAAAAATTATTTTTGATTTTATCACTTTATTTGGCATTGTTTTCTTTGCATTTGTAATTTTATTTCCATTTTACATTATGCTAGTTACCAGTTTTAAAACTCAGATCGCTTTATTAGTAAATCCTTTAGACTTTAGTTTAGATTTTACCAAAAGCTTAACCGAGTTGTTTAAGTCTTATTTTGTTATCTTTGAAACTTATAATTTTGGTAGGTATATCTTAATAAGTTCAGCAGTTTCTATTGGAACTGTTATTGTCACATTATTATTTGCAATCCCTGCTGCTTATGCTGTTGCTAGATTAAACTTTTTCGGCAAAAACTTTTTATCAACTTCGATCTTAATTATTTATATGTTTCCAGCTATAGTATTAGTCATCCCTTTATATACTGTGTTTAGTCAACTTGGCTTAAGAAACTCAATCTTTGGTTTATTGATTGTTTATACAGCAACTACCTTGCCAGTCGCAATATACATGCTGCAAGGATATTTCAAAAGTATTCCCAAAGAAATTGAGGATGCTGGAATTATGGATGGTCAAAATTGGTTTGGTATAATTTTAAAGATTATAATTCCTTTAAGTTTGCCAGCTATTGCATCTGTTGCACTTTATGTCTTCATGATAGCCTGGAATGAGTTTCTTTTTTCATTGATGTTTTTAGATAGTCCTAAATCCTTCACTTTATCAAGAGCCATTCAATATCTAAGCGGTGATGCAGAAACACCACGTCAATATTTAATGGCTGGCTCTGTAATCGTTACTTTACCTGTACTTTTTATTTTCATATATTTTGAAAAATATTTAGTCAGCGGTCTAACAGCTGGTAGTGTAAAAGAGTAATTTTTAGTACTATGAAATTAAAGAGTTTTTTAAGATCTTTTATATTTCTAATTCCTTTAATTCTGGTTTTTTCAAAATCTATGGCGGAGCCAACCTTTGTGCAAAGCAAATCAATCGACACAGCCACTTATTATGGACTTACATTTAATAATGATGGAACAAAAATGTATACTTTAAGAAGCGGAGGAACAACGGATGCAGTTATTGAACATATATTAACTACCGCATATGACATTTCAACGGCAACCGTAAATAATACTAAAGTAGTACATGTAAGTGGAGGTAACGACTCTCATGTACCAACACAAGTAGTGTTCAATAACGATGGAACAAAAATGTTTGTTGTTAACCATGCTAATAGAAGGTCAGTAGATTACTGGTCACTAACCACTGCATTTGATGTTTCAACTGCTTCATTTGATGGCTTATATAGTCTCATTGGTAAAGAACAAAGAGCTAATTCAATTGCATTTAATAATGATGGTACCAGAATGTTTATTGCTGGTGTAGGAAATAATTCACAAGAGCGTGTTCATGAATTTTCACTAGATACACCACATGATCTTTCCTCAGGAGTTACACATGTTAATACTGAAGATATGAGTTCTTACCACGACTACATAGACGGGGTTACTTTTAAAGATGATGGTACTAAAATGTATACCATTGATAGTGAGACTGAACAGATTTCTCAGTTTAAATTAACTACACCTTATGATGTTTCTACTTTATCCCTTGAAGGTACCTTTGATGTAAGTTCTTATGATATCGCACCAAGAGAGGTTGCCTTCAGTAATGATGGAAGTAAAATGTTTTTCATTGGTGATACAAACGATAAAGTTTATGAATTTAACCTAAGTTGTAATTGGAGTTTAATTGATAGTGCTTGTGATGACCCTGTTGGTAAATATAAAGGCGGTAAAGATCATTTAGCTATAATTGACTCACAAACAACAACCGCTAAACAAATTGCCATCCACGCCACTACGCCAGTATTAAATCGTATGTTTTGGTTAAGACGTCATAGAAGTAATGACCAATTAAGTAATCAAAATATTAGATTGAATTTTTCAAATTCAATGATGGCCTCATTATCAGAAATAATCCCGGTATCTAATAAAACTAATGAGATGTTAGATAAACTATCGGATGAATGGTCATTTTGGAGTGAGGGCAGTATTAGTTTTGGAAAAGTGGGAGATACCTCACATTCTTCGTCAAAAAAAATTGATAGTAAAGGTGTCTCGTTTGGAATGGATAAAAAGATAAGTGAAAATAAATTATATGGATACGCATTCCGGTATGGTCGAGATGAAGTGGATGTAGGCTCTTTTGGAACGACACTGGATACTGACTCTATTAGTTTGTCACTTTATGGAACTTTTCCACAGGATGATGAAAGATTTATTGAAGGTATTTTGGGAGTAAGCAAATTAAAGACTGATCATGTTAGAAAGGGAGGAGGGAATACTAGAACAGGTAATCGAAATGGATCACAAGTATTTGGCTCAATTAATTATTTTACTACTTATCAAAAAGAAAAATTCAATATTTCTCCTAATATAAGAATTGATCTCAGCTACACAGAATTATCTGAGTATTCAGAAACAGGGGTGGCTAGTCTTGTTTATAATAAACAAGTAGTTGAAACTGGAATGATATCCTCAGGTTTTAACTTAAGTAATATTATTGACTATAACTCGTTAACTTTTGAACCAAATGCAGGTTTAGAATTTAGTTTAGACTTTAGCCCCACTTCAGATGCAATATACAGGTATATCTCACAAACAACAGAATATACTAGAGGCATTGGTCAAGATTCTAAAAGTATTAGAGGCAATATTGGATTTGATATAGGAATGGATAATGGTTTATCTCTAATGACGATCTATGAAAGAAATCAAAGTGAAATTGCTCATAGTGATACTTTATACATAGGGTTTGGCTATGTGCCTGATGAAAGTACTGAGTATGCTATGAAATTAGATAATAATGAAGCAACTTTAAATTATAAAAGAAATTTAGGTGGTTTTGATATCAACATAAGTTCTAACTATAGTTTGATGAGTGAAATTCCCGAATATGGAACAAACCTTGAATTAA
>CACMDB010000004.1 GCA_902612325.1 uncultured Pelagibacteraceae bacterium
AAACTAAAATTAGATGTTATGAAATCAAAAATCTTAATTTGAGTTCATTAATTAAAATCAAAGTTAATTATAAACAGGCTGGTTCAGATCGTTTAGCTAATGCAATTAGTTTACAAAATGGTAAAGATAATTTTATAATTTTGGATTTCGGTACTGCCACCACATTTGATGTAGTTGAAAAAAAATATTATAGAGGCGGCATAATAGCCCCTGGAGTTAAAATATCGCTTGATACTTTGTCTGACAAAGCCTCATTGATACCTCAAATAAATTTAAAGAAGATAAGAAATATAGTTGGCAACAATACAATTTCGGCAGTGCGTTCAGGTTTTTTTTGGGGTTATATAGGACTAATTGACAATATTATTAATTTGATTAAGAAAGAAACTAGAACATCTTTCAAACTTGTAATTACTGGTGGTTACTCTGATTTGTTTAGAAAATCATTAAAGACTCGTGTAATACAAAATAAAGATATCACAATTAATGGATTAATTAAAATTGCTAAGTTAATAAAATAAATGAAAAAAGAGTTATTATTTTGTCCACTAGGAGGTTCGGGTGAAATTGGAATGAACATGAATCTTTTTGGTTATGGTGAGCCTGGAAATCATAAATGGATAATGGTAGATATTGGAGTAACTTTTGCAGATGATACTATACCAGGTATTGATCTTATATATCCAGATCCCGGATTTATTGTTGAAAGAAAAGATAATTTATTAGGAATAATATTAACACACGCACATGAAGATCATATTGGAGCAATTGCACACTTATGGCCAAAATTAAAATGTAAGATTTTCGCAACTCCGTTTACCGCTGTATTAATTAAGGAAAAATTTAAAGAAAAACACATTGATATAACAAAAGATTTACAGATAGTTGAATTAAATGGAAATGTGCTATTGGAAGATTTTGAAATCGAGTACATTACTTTAACCCATTCTATTTTAGAACCTAATGGACTAAGAATTAAAACTCCCGCAGGTGTGGTTTTACATACTGGTGACTGGAAAGTTGACCCAAATCCCCTAATAGGTGACGAAATAAATGCGAAAAGATTAAAAGAAATAGGTGATGAAGGTGTATTAGCAATGATTTGTGATTCTACAAATGTTTTTAGTGCTGGCAGATCAGGCTCAGAGTTAGATGTAAGAAAAAATTTATTAAATATAATGGGTCGATTAAAAAAAAGAATTATTGTGACATCGTTTGCTTCTAATGTTGCTAGAATGGAGACAGCCTTTTATTGCGCTGAACAAACTGGAAGACAAATTTCACTAGTTGGAAGATCTATGCATAGAATTTATAAAGCAGCAAGACAATGTGGATATTTACAAAATACCATTGATCCAATTGATCCAAGAGAAGCAAAAAATTTTGCTAGAGAAAAAATAGTTTATTTGTGCACAGGAAGCCAAGGTGAACCAATGGGTGCAATGATGAGGATATCAAATTACACACATCCTGATGTTTTTATTGAAAAAGGTGATGCAGTAATCTTTTCATCAAAGATAATTCCAGGAAATGAGAAAAAACTCTATAAATTACACAACCAGTTAGTCAAAGATGGAATTGAGGTTATTTCAGAAGAAACAGAATTTATACACGTCTCTGGACATCCAAATCGAGAGGATCTTAAAGATATGTATCAATGGATTAAACCAAAATGTGTAATTCCTGTTCATGGAGAGCACAGACACATGATAGAACACATAAATTTTGCTAAAGAAATGCAAGTACCTCATCCGGTTCAAGTTGAAAATGGTGATATAGTCAAGCTATACCCTGGTGAAGCACCTGAGGTATATGATAAAGCGCCTAGCGGAAGATTGTATTTAGATGGAAATGTGAGTGTAGAGGAAGATTCTCAATCAATCAAAGATAGAAAAAATTTAAGTAGCAATGGATATTTGGAAGTCACTATATTAATTACACCCAAAGGAAATATTCATAATAACCCTGTCACAACATTTAGAGGTTTGCCCATTTATGAAAAAGATGAATTTCTTTATGGGTTAGAAGACGAAATTGAAAAAACAACAAGATCCTTTAAACTTGGAAGCAGACAGCAAGAAAGTAATTTAATAGACGCTCTTAAAATTGCTTGTAGAAAATTTACAAAAGAAAAAACAGGAAAAAGACCATATACTAATATCAATTTAGTAAGGATTTAATGAGTCCAACTGGCTTAGCTATAATCTACATTATTATCTGGTGGATTGTTTTTTTTGCGATTTTACCAATAGATGTTGAAAGGAAAAAAATAGTTAAAGTAGATGGTGAAGATCCGGGTTCACCAGAGAATCCTAAAATGTTAAAAAAATTCCTTTATTGTACTGGAATAACAACAATTATGTTCATAGCCATTTATTTATTAATGAAATTTGAATATTTAAATTTAAGAAATATAATCATTTAACATGCATATTTCTAAATCTTTTATTCCTATTTTAAAAAATAACCCCTCAGAAGCAAAAATAAAGTCTCATCAGCTAATGTTAAGAGTTGGAATGATAAAACAATCTTCAGCAGGCATATACTCTTGGTTGCCCCTTGGTTTTAAAGTAATGAAAAAAATTGAAAAAATTGTGAGAGAAGAGCAAAATAAAATAGGTGCACAAGAAATACTAATGCCAACAATACAATCTAGCGAGATTTGGAAAGAGAGCGGACGTTATGAGGATTATGGTGAAGAAATGTTACGAATAAAAGATCGTCAAGACCGAGAAATGCTTTATGGACCAACAAATGAGGAATTAGTAACCGATATTTTTAGATCTTCAATAAAATCATACAAATCATTACCTCAACTTCTCTATCATGTTCAATGGAAATTTAGAGATGAAATCAGACCAAGATTTGGAATTATGCGATGTCGGGAATTCTACATGAAGGATGCATATTCTTTTGATGTTACAGATGAAGATGCGTTGTTTTCTTATAATAAATTTTTTTTATCTTATTTAAAAACTTTTAAAAGATTAGATCTTACAGCAATACCAATGGCAGCCGATACAGGACCGATAGGTGGAAATCTTTCTCATGAATTTATTATCCTAGCAGAAACTGGAGAGAGTAAAATTTATGCTGATAAAAGAATATTTGACTTGAATTTTGAAGGAACAAAACTTGATATTAAATCTCTACTAGAAATGAGAAGTCAATATGAAAAATTTTATTCTGTTACTGATGATAAATTTAAGGAAGATGAGTTTAATGAAAAAGTTTCAGAGAAAAATAGATTGAAAACAAAAGGTATAGAGGTTGGTCATATTTTTTATTTTGGAGATAAATATTCCAAACCAATGGAAGCAGCAGTCGATTTACCTGGTGGTAAAAAAGACTATGTAAAAATGGGTTCCTATGGAATAGGAGTTTCAAGATTAGTAGGAGCAATTATAGAGGCAAAATATGATGAAAAAAATGAAATCATGAAATGGCCAATTTCTGTTGCACCATATGATATTGCAATAATTCCTATGATTAATAAAAATGATACATCTGCACTTGATAAAGCAAACAAAATAAGTCTTGAGTTAAATCAAAATAATATCGATGCGATTATTGATGATACTGATGAGAACTTATCCTCAAAAATAAAAAAAATGAATTTAATTGGAGCTCCATATCAAATAATTATTGGAAAACAAACAAAAAGTGATTTATTTGAATTTAAAGAAATAAACAAAGAAACTCAAAAAATTAATTTAAAAGAAATTATTAAGATTATTAATAAACAAAAAGCTCACAATTGATTTCAACTTTAGAAAAAGAAATTACATTTAGATTTTTAAAAGCTAGAAAAAAAGATGGCTTTTTAAATGTGATATCTATCTTTTCATTTATTGGAATAAGTCTAGGTGTTGCAGTCCTAATTATTGTTATGTCAGTAATGAATGGATTTAGATCAGAATTAATAAATAAGATAGTTGGTTTTAATGCTCATATAACTGTTGATACTTATGAAAATCAAATTCAAATTGATAAATTAAAGAATACTAATCTCAATCTTATCGCGAGTGAAATGATATTAAGCAACTCAGGAGAAGCAATAATTATTAAAAAAGACACCTCTAAAGGTATTATTTTGAGAGGTTATTCAAGAAAAGATTTTCCTAAACTAAAGATAATAAAAGATAAAACATTTGTTGGGAACAAAAGTAACTTAACAGGTAATTATATTTCTTTAGGGAAGGAATTAAGTTTTACGCTGAATCTTAAGCTTGGTGATGATGTATCAATAATGTCATCATCAGGTGTAGATACAATAATTGGCAGTATCCCAAAGAAAAAATCTTTTACTATTGTTTCATTGTTTGAAAGTGGCTTAGCAGATTTTGATAATAATGTAGCATTTATCAATATTGATACTTTAGATGAATTTATGAATCTTTCAAAAAAAGACAAAAAGTTAGAAGTTTATTTAAAGGATCCACAAAATATTGAAAATCAAAAAGAAATTGTTCAAAAAATATTCCCTAATGATTTTGTGTATAGTTGGGCTGATACTAACAGTTCTTTATTCTCAGCTTTAAAAGTAGAACGAAATGTGATGTTCATTATATTATCTCTTATAATTATTGTTGCTGCTTTTAATATTATTTCAGGCTTGACGATATTGGTAAAAAATAAAACTAGAGATATTGCTATTTTAAAATCTATTGGTGTATTGAATAAATCTATTATAAAGATATTTTTTTTAGTTGGGGTAACTATAGGTACATCTGCTACATTGTTTGGAATAATATTAGGGGTTACATTTTCTATGTATGTTGAAAATGTTAGAAAATTTTTAAGTGATGTTTTTAACATTAGTTTATTTCCTGAGGAAATATATTTCTTAAGCACCATGCCGTCTGAAATAGACCCATCTTCTATTTTTATTATTTCGTTGTGTTCAATTTTTATAACGATAATTGTTTCCATATTTCCAGCTATGAAGGCGGCCAAACTAGATCCAATAAAAGCATTAAAATATGAGTAATTTAATTCAGCTATCAAACATTAATAAAAGCTTTTTAAGTTTAAAAAGGATAAATGTTTTAAAAAAAATTTCATATAAATTTAAGTCAGGAAAAATTTATTCCCTAATTGGACCCTCGGGCTCAGGTAAATCAACTTTATTAAATTTATTGTCCTTAATAGATCGACCTAGTTCAGGATCTATTATTATTGATAATAAAAAGATTGATCCAAACAATTCTAAAAAAAATGATTTATTAAGAGCTAATAAAATCGGGATAATCTATCAACAAGATAATCTTCTTTCTGATTTCACAGCAATAGAAAACTTAACCTTAGCTAGTTTAGCAAGCGGCAAAAATAAAGACGACGCTTCAAATATATCAAAAATAATGCTCAAAAAAGTTGGTCTTGCAAAAAGATTAAATCACTACCCCTCACAATTATCTGGTGGTGAGAAACAAAGGGTATCGATTGCAAGAGCTTTGATAAACAATCCACAGATTATTCTTGCTGATGAGCCAACTGGAAGTTTAGATATTGAGACAGCAAAAGGAATTTTTGAGCTTTTAAAAAAACAGATAAAGCCTGATAGATTAATAATATTTGCAACTCATAATAGATTTTTTGCTAATAAGTCGGATTGCTTATTGGAAATAGTTAATGGTAATATAAATACCATTAATGGCTGAGTCTCAAATTAAAAACTTTAATCATCTAAAAATACACTCTCAATTTTCGATATGTGAAGGAGCAATTAAAATTGATGACTTAAAAGAAATATCTAAAGAAAAAAAAATTAGATCTCTAGCTTTATGTGATACATCGAATTTATGTGGTGCCCTAGAATTTGCAGAAAAAATATCTAAAGTTGGAACTCAACCAATTATTGGTACGCAGATAAATTTTAAATTAGATGATACTATTGGTTTATTGCCATTATTCGCCTTAAATGAAATTGGATATAAAAGAATAATTGAATTATCTTCATTATCATATCTTAATAACGATGGAACCTCCGATCCACATTTAAATTTTGAGGAATTGTTAAAGAATTATGAGGGAGTTGCTATTTTTTCAGGAACAATAAATGGGTTAGTCGGTCAATTATTCAATAAAGGAAAATTTTCAGAAATTGAAAAATTATACTTTAAACTTAAACAAAAATATGGTGATAAATTTTATATAGAAATTCAACGTCATGGAGATCAAAATGAAATTTCATTTGAAAAGTTTAATCTCTCGCAATCTTTAAATTTAGAAATATCAATAATAGCTACTAATGAAGTTTTTTACTCAAACAAAGATATGTATGAGGCTCATGATGCATTAATCTGTATTAAAAACAAAACTTACGTAAATGAGAAAAATAGAATTAAATACTCAAATCAACACTATCTTAAAGAAAATTCTGAGATGACAGAATTATTTTCTGATTTACCTGAAGCGTTAGAAAATAATTATAATTTTCCTTATCGTTGTAACTTTCGACCACATTTTTCAAAACCTATATTACCTGATATTAGTTCAGATAAAGGTGGAAATGCAGACGAGATATTAAAAAAAAATTCTTTAAATGGATTAAAAGAAAAATTTAAAAATATTTTTAATATTAAAGGTGAGAATCTTTCTAAAAATGAAAAGTTTTTACTTTACAAAGATAGATTAGATCATGAACTAGATATTATTATACAAATGAAATATTCCAGTTATTTCTTAATTGTTTCTGATTACATTATATGGGCAAAAAAAAATGATATCCCAGTGGGGCCTGGAAGGGGATCTGGTGCAGGCTCTTTAGTAGCATGGTGTCTTCTAATTACAGATGTTGACCCAATAAAATTTAATCTTATTTTTGAAAGATTTTTAAATCCTGATCGTATTTCAATGCCAGACTTTGATATAGATTTTTGTGAGGAGAAAAGAGACCTAGTTTTTAAATATTTAACTGAAAAGTATAGGGAAAGTGTTGCTCATATAATTACTTTTGGAAAATTAAAAGCTAGAATGGTTATCAGAGATGTGGGTAGAGTATTAGGATTATCCTATGGTTTTGTTGATAGTATATCCAAAATGATACCTTTTGATCCCTCAAGACCTCAAAATTTAACGGAATGTATTGCTGGGGAACCAAGACTTCAAAAATTAATTAAGGATGATCCAAGAGTTAAAAAACTTACAGAACTCTCTTTAAAACTAGAGGGGTTGAATAGAAATGTTGCCACTCACGCAGCAGGTGTTGTTATAGCTGATAGAAAATTACAGGAAGTTGTTCCTTTATATAAAGATGCATCGACAGATCTATTACTGCCCTCAACTCAATTTGATATGTATTCAGCTGAGGATGCTGGATTGATTAAATTTGATTTTTTGGGATTAAAAACTTTGACAGTTATTAATAATACTCAAAAATTAATAAAAAAAAAAGAAAAAGATTTTAAAATTGAGAATATTAATTACGAAGATAAAAAAGTTTTTGAAATGTTATCTTCAGGTAATACAGTTGGCTTATTTCAAATTGAAAGTTCTGGAATGAGAGAAGCGTTAACTCAAATGAAGCCAAATCATATTGAGGATATTATTGCATTAGTTGCTTTATATAGACCAGGTCCTATGAGCAATATACCAACTTATAATGATTGTAAGCATGGCAAACAAGAGCCAGATTATTTACACCCTTTATTAGAAGATATTTTAAAACCAACCTACGGGGTAATTATATATCAAGAACAGGTAATGCAAATTGCACAAAAATTGTCAGGTTTTACTGCTGGTCAAGCAGATATCTTAAGAAGAGCGATGGGAAAGAAAAAAAGATCTGAGCTTGAAAAACAAAAACAAAGTTTTATTGCAGGGGCTGTCAAAAATGGAATTAGTAAAGAGGTGGCTGCTGGAATTTTTTTAAAGATTGAACCTTTTGCAGAATATGGATTTAATAAAAGTCATGCTGCTGCATATGCCATTATATCTTACCAAACAGCATATTTGAAAACTTATTATCCAAAAGAATTTATTGCAGCCTCGATGACTATGGATATATCTAATCAAAATAAACTTAGTGAATTTTATGAAGAGCTTAAAAGACTGAATATTGAAATTGTTAGACCTGATATAAATCAATGTTTCGCAGATTTTAGAGCCGAAAATGGTAAATTTTATTATGCCTTAGGTGGTATTAAAGCTGTGGGGTATGAAGCTGTATCTAACATAGTTCAAGAAAGATTAAACAATGGAGCATTTAAATCAATTAAAGATTTTTTAAATCGTGTAAATCCAAAAGATATTAACAAATTACAACTTGAGGGACTTGTAAAAGCAGGGGCTTTTGATAATTTAAATATTAATAGACAATCTCTATTTAATTCCATCCCCAACTTTATTACAAAATCCAAAAACATTTTTGAAAATAAATCTGCTAATCAAATAGATTTATTTGGTGAAAATATTAATGAAGAAGTTGAGATAACGACTAATATCGATGATTGGAAGTTTGAGGAAAGATTGTCTAAAGAGTTTGAAGCGGTAGGTTTTTTTATTTCAGATCATCCACTAAATCAGTTTAAAGATGTTTTTGATGATTATAATATTTATGATTATCAAAAATTTAATAGCCAAGATGATCTAAAGGAGTCAAATGTAGCTGCAACATTACTTAAAATACAAGAGAGAAAAACTGCAAAAGGTAACCCTTATGCAGTTTTAAAGCTAACTGATTTATCAAGTGTTTTTGAGTTGTTTGTTTTTTCGGAAACATTAGAATTCAATAGAGAAATTTTAAAAGAAGGAAATTCTTTTATTTTGACTTTGTTTAAATCTTCATCAGACTCAGAAAATAGATTTAAACGAATAAATGTCCAAAAAATTGTATCTTTAAAAGATTTGTTAAATAGACCAATTCAAGAAATAACATTTAATTTAAAATCCACAAAAGAACTAGATGAGATATCAAAATATTTGCCCAAACAAGGAAATACATTGATAAAGATTAATATTAGTGACAATAAAAATGATTTAAAGTTTCACTTAAAAAACAAGAGAAATATTGATAGAAAAACAATAAATATTTTAAGAAATAAGGAAATTTCAGCAATAATTGGATAATTAAGACTTGTCTAACTCATAATTTCTTTGTAAATAATCTTCAATTTTAAATTAACACGCACACAGTTTGTTGGTTTTAAACCTCCGGTCCTTAATTGGAAATAACTGTGGTGGCTTAACCGGGAAAAAATATGAAGATACCAAACGTTACTATTCAACAATTATTAGAAGCAGGAGTTCATCTTGGTCACAAGACTTTAAGATGGAATCCGAAAATGAAGAAATATATATTTGGGAAAAGAGATAGTATTCACATTATCGACCTTACCCAAACTTTAGAATTAACTAAAATTGCCCTAGAAAAAGTTTACGAGACAATTTCAAACAATGGAAAAATCTTGTTTGTATCAACAAAAAAACAAGCTTCTGAAGCAATAGCAGAAGTAGCGAAAGAAACAGACCAATATTTCGTTAATTATAGATGGTTAGGTGGGATGCTCACAAATTGGGGTACCATTTCAAATTCTATTAAAAAACTAAAAAAATTAGAGACAGATTTAGTTGCTGAGAATAGAGGATTTACAAAAAAAGAGCTTTTAAAAATGAGTGTAAAAAAAGATAAATTACAAAGATCACTTGGAGGAATTGCTGAGATGAAAAAAGTTCCTGATTTAGTATTTATTATAGACACAAATTACGAGTCACTTGCAATTCAAGAGTCAGTAAAACTAGGAATTCCAATAATTGCAATATTAGATAGCAACTCAAATCCTGATGGAATTGATTTTCCAATACCCGGCAATGATGACGCTAGAAGATCGATAGATTTATATTGTAATCTTATTAAAGAAACAATCGTAGGTGCTAAAAAAGATGCACCTGTAATTGAAACAAAAAAAGATACTGAAAAAAAGGAAAATGTTGATAAATCTAAAACGGTGGCTGAAACAGACCGGGAAAAACTAGAAAAAAAATTCTCAAAAAAAAAGCCTGAAAAACTAAATTAAATGAGCGATATAGAAAAAGTAAAAAAACTTAGAGAGGCAACAGGTGCAGGATTTAAAGATTGTAACTTAGCAATTAAAGAATCTGGAGGTGATTTAGATAAAGCTGTTGAAATTTTAAGAGTGAAAGGAATTTCAAAAGCCTCTAAAAAAATGTCAAGAGATGCAAAAGAAGGAGTTGTTGCGGTTAGTGGAGATCAAAATAAGACATCAATTATTGAAGTAAATTGTGAAACAGATTTTGTTGCTAAAAATGATGATTTTATTAATTTTGTGAAAGAATTGAGTGAATTAAATAATCAAAATAATTCAGATATCGAAAAATTAAAAAAATCTAAAATGAAAAATAATATTACTGTCGATGAAAATTTAGTTGCTTTAATTGCTAAGATTGGAGAAAAAATTACAATTGGTAAAACAAAAACAATTTCAAATTCTTCGTCAATAAATTATCAATATTTACATACTGTAGTAAAAGATAATTTAGCTAAATTAGCTGTGATAGTTTCATTAGAAACTAAAAATAATTCAGATGTTGTAAAAACATTTGGAAAACAATTATCTATGCATATAGCAGCATCAAACCCTTTAGCTTTAGAGTCGAAGTTAATTGATAAAGCTATCATAGACAAAGAGCAAGAATTAGTTACAGAAGAACTTAAAAATTCAGGAAAACCTGAGGAGATTGCGAAAAAAATTAGCTTGGGTAAGATGAACAAATTTAAAGAAGAAAATGCTCTTTTAACACAAGCTTGGGTTATGGAACCAAAAAAAAAAGTTCAAGATGTTCTAAAAGAACTTGCTATTAATGATTTAAAAATCAAGGAGTTTAGCAGAATTAAAATAGGGGAATAAATGTTTGATGAAAAATCACATAGCCTCAAAATGGATAAATCTATAGAAGCTTTTTCAAAAGAGTTGTCATCATTAAGAACTGGTCGAGCAAATGCTGCAATGTTAGATATTGTTAGAGTGGATGTTTATGGACAACAAATGCCTATCAATCAAATTGGCAGTATAACAACACCAGAGCCAAGAATGATAAATGTTCAGGTTTGGGATCAAAACAATGTTCCTTTAGTAGATGCAGCTATAAAAAAATCTGAATTAGGACTAAATCCACAAATTGATGGTCAATTAATTCGATTACCAATACCGGAACTTAATGAAGAGAGAAGAAATGAGTTAAAAAAATTAATTAAATCTATGGGTGAAAAATGTAAAATTTCTATTCGAAATATTCGAAGAGATGCAAATGAGGAACTTAAAAAACTTTTAAAATCAAAAGAAATTGGCGAAGATGAAGAAAAATCTTTTGAAAAAAACGTTCAAAACATCACTGATAAGCATATTCAAATTGTTGATGAAAAAGTCTCTTCAAAAGAAAAAGAAATAATGACCATATGAACCCATTAAAACATGTAGCCATTATCATGGATGGTAATGGAAGATGGGGTTTAAAATATAAAAATTCACGTAATGCTGGACATAAAGCTGGGTTAAATACTGTTGAAAAAATCATAAAAGAAACAATAAAAAACAAAATAAATTTTTTAACATTATTTGCATTTTCAACAGAAAATTGGAAAAGACCAAAAAAAGAAGTTAATTATCTATTTAATTTATTGGAGAATTTTTTGATTAATAGAGTAGAAGACCTACATAAACAAAACATAAAACTTAAAATTCTAGGATCAAAAAAATTTTCATCTAAACTAAATAAGCTTTTAAATAATGCTGAAAAAAAAACATCAAAAAATACTAAGTTACAAATAAATCTTGCATTAAATTATGGCTCTAAATCTGAGTTAATAAACGCTTTTAAAAAGATAAAAAAAAATAAAAATATTATCAATGAAAAAAATTTAAGTAAAAATTTACAAACAAGAAATATTCCAGATCCAGATTTACTAATTAGAACTGGCAATACAAAGAGATTAAGCAATTTTTTATTATGGCAACTCGCCTATTCTGAAATATTTTTTGAGAAAAAGTTGTGGCCTGCTTTTACTGAAAAAGATTATAGTAGAATTATCACAGAATATAAAAACATAAAACGAAATTTTGGTAAGATTTAATGATTAAAGAATTTGAAAAAAGATTATTGAGTTCACTTATTCTAATTCCAATAGCTATATTTTTTATCATTCAAGGATCAGTGTTTTTTACATTTTTTTTGAGCATATTATTCTTAGTCACAAGTTATGAATGGTTTAAAATGAATAAAAAAAATAACTTATTCAAAATTCTTGGAATATTTTTTTTATTATTTTCTTTTTATGCAGCTTTTAAAATAAGAGATGAAAATAATTTTAAACTCTTTTTATTTATAGTCATAATTTGTATTTTTACAGATATAGGTGGATACATATTTGGAAAAATATTTAAAGGTCCAAGATTAACCAAAATAAGCCCTAAGAAAACTTATGCTGGAGTTGTTGGAAGTTTTCTTTTATCTTTAATATCAGGTTTAATTTTCGTGAATTATTTAAATAAAGATTCAATTAAATTAAATACAGAGGTTTTACCACTATTTCTTATTATTTTGATTATTTCTTTTATAAGTCAAGTAGGTGATTTAGTTATTTCTTACTTTAAAAGAAAAGCTAAGTTAAAAGATACAGGAAAAATTATTCCAGGTCACGGTGGTTTATTAGATAGAATTGATGGTTTAATTTTTGTCTTTCCAGTAATTTTTGTTTTAGTTTCAATAATTAAATTAATTAAATAATGAAAAAAAAAATTGCAATTTTAGGATCAACAGGGTCTATAGGTAAAACTTTATTTGATATTATTAAAAAAGATAAAAAAAACTTTGAAATAGTTTTATTATCAGCTGATGAAAATTATAAAGAACTTTTAAAGCAAGCTAAATTTTTTAAAGTAAAAAATTTAATTATTACTAATGAAAATAGTTATAACAAAGTAAAAAAAAATAGATTTTCTAAAAATATAAATGTTTATAATAATTTTAATAACTTCAAAAAAATTTTTAAGAAAAAAGTTGATTACACAATGAGTTCTATTTCAGGCATTCAAGGATTAAAACCTACGATTGAAATTATAAAATATACAAAAAAAATAGCAATAGCTAACAAGGAGGCAATTATATGTGGATGGGATTTAATTGAAATAAAATTAAAAAAATATAAAGCTGA
The DNA here is from genome assembly GCA_902612325.1 of uncultured Pelagibacteraceae bacterium. GTDB lineage: Bacteria > Pseudomonadota > Alphaproteobacteria > Pelagibacterales > Pelagibacteraceae > Pelagibacter. The sequence continues at coordinate 13,172 of CACMDB010000004.1, forward strand.
GTTTATACCTGTAGATTCTGAACATTTTTCAATTTGGTATGCATTAAAAAATATTGAAAAAAATTTAATAGAAAAAATATATTTAACAGCATCAGGTGGACCTTTTCTAGAGAAGTCTCTAAAAAAATTAAATAAAGTTAATATAAAACAGGTTACTAATCATCCTAATTGGAAAATGGGAAAAAAAATATCAACAGACTCCGCAACTATGATTAATAAAGTTTTTGAAGTGATAGAGGCAAAAAAGATATTTAAAATTTCATATAATAAATTAGCAATTATAATTCATCCAAAATCATATGTACACGCAATGATTAAATTAAAAAATGGATTAACCAAAATTATTGTACATGATACAAATATGAAAATTCCGATTTTTAATTCTTTGTATTCATCAAAAAAAATAATTAATTCTAAGAAATTAAATTTTAAAATTTTGAATAACTTAGATTTTAGAGATGCAAATCCTAGAAAATTTCCACTTATTAAAGTTCTTAAAATTTTGCCTGACAATACTTCATTATTTGAAACCATTTTGGTATCTATTAATGATAAATTTGTAGAGCTATTTCTTAAGAATAAGATTAAATTTACTGATATTTCAAAAAAAATGAATAAAATGTTAAATTCATATAGTTTAAGAAAATATAAAAAGATTAAACCAAAAAATGTTGAAGAAATTATAAAAATGAATACTAAAATTAAAAATGACGTTGAATATTTTATAAAAAATTGATTATGTCTAAACCATTATATAAAATAGTTCTATTCATAATCTTTTTTTCCTTGATGTTTAGCTCATGGGTGAAAGCTGAACAAATTCAAAAAATAGATATTGTCGGTAATGAACGTATTTCAATAGAAACAATTAAAATGTTTTCTGGAGTATCAATTAATGATGATTTATCGCAAAATGATTTAAATGAAATACTTAAAAAATTATACAAAACAAATTTTTTTGATTTAGTTTCTGTTAAAATTTCAAATAAAATACTAATTATAAAAGTTAAAGAAAATCCAATTATACAAAATATAAGTTACAATGGAATAAAATCATCTCAAATCTTAAAAAATTTAAAAGAAAATATTACTTTGAAATCCAGATCCTCTTTTAATGAGGTTCTATTAAATAAAGATAAAAAACAGATAAAAAGTTTCCTTAAAGGTATAGGTTATTATTTTTCAAAAGTAGATATTTTTATAGAAGAATTAGAGGATAATAAGATTAATCTTATCTACAATATTGCTTTAGGTGAAAAAGCAAAAATTGATAAAATTTCCTTTATTGGGGAAAAAATTTTTAAAGATAAAAAATTAAAGGGAGTAATTTTAAGTGAGGAGTATAAACCATGGAAATTTTTGAGTGGAAAAAAATATCTAAATGAAGAGATTATAAAATATGATGAAAGACTTCTCAAAAATTTTTACCTAAACAAAGGTTATTACAATGTGGTTATTAATTCGTCATTTGCAAAAATGAATGATGATCAATCGTTTGAATTGATTTTTAATATAGATGCAAATTCTAAATTATTTTTTGGAGATTTAAAAATTGACTTACCAACCGATTTTTCTAGATCTAATTATGAAGAAGTAGAAAAATTTTTTAAGAAATTGGAAAATGAGCCATACTCAATAAATCGGATCGAAGATATTGTAGAAAAAATTGAAACGATTACAGTTAATGAGCAATTTGAGTCAGTTCAAGCCAAAGTAATAGAAAATATAGTTTCTAATAAAATCAATTTAGATTTTAAGATTGAAGAGATGGAAAGGTTTTTTATAGAAAGAATAAATATTTTTGGAAACAATGTTACTAGGGAGTCGGTAATAAGAAATCAAATAGAAATTGATGAAGGCGACCCATTTAATCAAATTCTTTATGCAAAATCCTTAAATAATATTAAAGCACTAAATTTTTTTGAGAATGTTCAGGGCGAAATTTTGGACGGAGATGAGTTTAATACTAAGATTATAAATATTACTATTACTGAAAAAGCCACTGGTGAAATTTTTGCAGGCGTTGGTACAGGTACCGATGGTTCAAGTTTTGCTTTTGGAGTAAAAGAAAACAACTATTTAGGAAAAGGCGTAAAGGTTGATAGTAATTTAAATGTTTCTGAAGAGAGAATTAAAGGTAAATTTTTAGTTTCAAATCCAAACTATAAAAATTCTGATAAAAATCTTGATTTATCGCTAGAAGCAACTTCTATTGATAGATTGGGAACATCTGGATATAAATCCAATGTCACTGGGTTTACAATCGGAACTAACTTTGAATATTTAGATGATTTAAGATTTGGATTATCTACTAGAAATGCAATAGAGCAAATAGACGTTGATTCTAGTGCGTCAGCAAGACAAAAAAAACAAGATGGTAATTATTTTGATAGTTTTATTGGATTAGACTTTTTTTACGATAAAAGAAATCAAAAATATGAAACCACCAGTGGTTTTTTTAGCAATTACAATGTGAGTATGCCAATATTAAGTGACACGAATACATTTACAAATAATTATAATTATAAAATTTTTAAAGAATTATATGAAAATAATGTTTCAACATTTTCATTTTCATTTCAAGGTGCTAGCTCTTTAAGTGGTGATGATATTAAGTTATCTGAGAGATTATATATTCCAGGAAGAAAATTAAGGGGATTTGAGTCTGGTAAAATCGGACCCAAGGATGGTAGTGATTTCATAGGGGGTAATTATGTTTCGACAATCAACGCAACAACAACAATACCCAAAATATTAGAAAATGTTCAAAGTGTGGACATAGTTGTATTTGCGGATGCAGCTAATATATGGGGAGTAGATTATGATAGCTCTTTGGATAAAAGTGGTATCAGAAGTTCTGTAGGTGTTGGATTAGATTGGTTAACACCAGTTGGACCTTTAACCTTTTCATTTGCTCAGCCAATTACAAAAGAGTCTACTGATATAGAAGAGACATTTAGATTTAATATAGGTACAAGTTTTTAATGAATTTTACAAAAAAAATTTCCACTATATTTATAGTGTTGATAATTTTTATGTCTGCATCGAACAGTGAGGAACAAATTGTTTACTTAGATCTTGACAATGTAGTAATTAGTACAAAAGCTGGTAAATCAATTTTAAGTAAACTTGAAAAATCAAAAAAATCAGCGTTGTTAAAATTCGAAAAAAAAGAAAAGGATTTAAAAAAGATTGAGGAAGAAATTAAAAACCAAAAAAACGTAATATCAGAAGATGAGTTTAAAAAAAGATTAATTAAATTTAGAAAAGAAATTTCTAAATTTAAAAAAGATAAACAAAAAGTAGTAAATGAATTTAATAAAAAAAAACAAGTTGAATTTGGTGAATTTTTTAAAAAGATAACCCCAATCATTGAGCAGTATGTAAGTGAAAAAAAAATTGATATTGTCCTTGATAAAAAAAATGTTTTTGTAGCATCCAAAAAAAAAGATATTACACAAGAAATAATAAATATAATTGACTCTAAAATTAAATGACTACGTCCTTAAATAAAAAACAGATAATTGAACTGTTACCTCATCGTGAGCCAATGTTATTAATTGACGAACTTTATGATATAAAAAAATTATCTTCAGCTACTGCTACTGTAAATGTAAAAAAAAATAGTTTTTTTGTTGATGGTCATTTTCCAGGTCAACCTGTTATGCCAGGTGTCTTAATTGTAGAGTCCTTTGGTCAAGCTGCTGCTGCTTTGACAGCACATGGTTTGGATAAGTCAACATATGAAAATAAGTTAGTTTTTTTGATGGGAGTAGAAAAGGCAAGATTTCGAAATCCAGTTATACCAGATTGTAAGTTAATTTTGAAAATAGAGGCTATTAGATCTCACGGGCGTGTTTGGAAATATAAGGGTGAGGCATTTGTTGATAATAAAAAAATGGCAGATGCAATATGGTCAGCTACAATTGTTGATAAGAAATAATTAGCAATAATTCTTGATAACAGATCCTTGAATGCTTTGGTAAAAGCAAACATGTCCAACCCCTTTTATTTTAATTCTGGACCATTTTATATTTCTGAGATTTTAAAGTTAATTGACACGAGTACTGACATAAAGGAAAAGTATAAAGTCAAAGATATAATGGATTTATTTAATGCTAAAAGTGAATGTATTACCTTCTTTCATTCAAAAAAATATAATGAAATAGCAAAGAAAACAAAAGCTTCTTTTTGTATAACAACAAAAAATTTAAAAGATTATCTCCCAAATAATTGTACTGCAATTATTGTTGATAATGTTTTGATCGCTACCTCAATTATAACTCAGAAGTTTTATCCAAATTCAATTGAGGATGAATATGATAAATCAGCTTTAGATATTAATAATACTCAATTCAAAAATAAAGTTAAGTCAGGAAAAAATGTTTTAGTTGGAGACAATGTTGATATTGGAAAAAATTGTTTAATTGGGCACAATACAATTATTGAAAGTAACGTTCAGATTGGTGACAATTGTAAAATTGGATCAAATGTAATTTTAAGAAATTCTTTAATAAAAAATAACGTTACTATTTTGGATAACTGTGTCATCGGTAAAAAAGGTTTTGGTTTTTTTCCAGTAAAGAATAAAAACCAAAGATATCCACATATAGGTATTGTTATAATAAATGAAAATTGTGAAATTGGGTGTGGTTCTACAATTGATCGTGGATCTTTATCAAATACAGAAATAGGTAAGAATACTTTTTTAGATAATCAAATTCATATAGCTCATAATGTAAAAATTGGTGAAAATACAATTTTAGCTGGACAAGTTGGAATTGCTGGAAGCACAATTATAGGGAATAATGTAAAAATTGGTGGTCAAGCTGGTATATCTGGACATCTCAGAATAGGTAATAATGTTGAAATTGGTGGTGGCAGTGGTGTTATAAAAGATATACCCGATAATGCAAAAGTTATGGGTTATCCAGCAAAAAGTATTAGAGAATTTTTAAAAGATAATAGATGATACATAAAACTGCCATTGTTGATCCAAATTCTAAAATATCATCTAATGTAGAGATTGGTCCTTATTCAGTAATCGGTCCAAATGTTGAGGTAGGAGAAAATACAATTATCCAATCTCATGTTAGTATCGTGGGAAACACTAAGATTGGGAAAAAAAATAAGATATATCCATTTGCATCTATTGGAAACGATCCTCAAGATCTAAAATTTAATGGTGAGAGTACTAAATTAGAAATTGGAGATAACAATAAAATTAGAGAATATGTAACAATAAATCCAGGTACCAAAGGTGGGGGTGGAATTACTAAAATTGGTAATGGATGTTTATTTATGGTCTCTTCACATATAGCACATGATTGCTTAGTCGAGGACAATGTAATACTGGCAAATAATGTTCCTCTTGGTGGACATGCACATATTGAGCAAAATGTAATAATTGGAGGTAATTCAGCTGTGCAACAATTTACTAGAGTGGGTAAGTTTGCAATGATAGGTGGAATGTGTGGTGTTGTAAGAGATATCATCCCTTATGCGATGGTACACGGAAATAGAAGTATTCTTCAGGGTTTAAATTTAATTGGATTAAGAAGAAAAAATATATCCAATAAAGAAATCTTAGTTTTAAGTGAAGCATATAAAAAAATCTTTAAAAACGAAAATTTGACGGAAAATTTGAAAAATTTAAGTGCTGAGATCAAAAAAAATGGTCTTGTAAAAGACGTCGTTGAATTTTTAGAAAAAGATAAAAAAAGACCAATATGTACGCCTTTTTCAAAATAAAATGATAGGTTTATTTTTAGGTGATACAGATTTTTCGAAAATAGTCCTTAAAAAAATAAAAAAACTAAAAAAAAAATACTTTATAATTGATTTTTCAAAAAATAATGATTTTGTTAAAGAAAAAAATTCACACAGAATAAGTATAGGAAAATTTGGAAAAATTATTAATTTAATTAAAAAGCAAAAATCAAATAAAGTCCTTTTTGCTGGGAAAATTACTAAACCAAAATTTTCTACATTGAGATTAGATTTAAAAGGTATTTATTACATGCCAAGTATTATAAAAGCTGCTAAATTAGGAGATGCAGCTATAATTAAAGTTATAATTGAAATCCTTAAAAATGAAAAAATTGATGTTATAAGCTCAATTCATTTCAATCCTGAGTTAACCGGTAAAAAAGGTTTACATACAAAGATAAAACCTTCTCGATCAGATATTAAATCAATCAATACAGGTATAAAATATTTAGCCAAAACAAATAGTTATGATCATATTCAAGCAATAGCAGTAAAAGATAATAAGATAATAACAAAAGAGGACAATAGAGGTACCAAAAAAATGATGACTCAATTAAAGAATAACTCAGGTGGTATTTTAATCAAATTTCCCAAAAAAAAACAAGATTTGAGAATGGATTTACCAACAATAGGAATACAAACCATAAAAGATTGTAAAAAATATGGATTAAAAGGAGTAGTTCTTAAATCAAAAAAAAATATCTTTTTAGATAAATCTAAAAGTATTGAATTTGCTAATAAAAATAAGATTTTTATTTTGATAAAATGAAAAAAATATTTGTACTTACAGGAGAACCCTCTGGGGATAAATTAGCTTCCACAGCAATTTCAAAACTTCAAAAAGATTATACGAATATTAAATATTTATCTGTAGGTGGGTCAAATTTAAGAAAAATTGGAATAGAGTCTATCTTTGATTTGAAAGAAATAACTTATTTGGGTTTTACGAGTGTTTTGTTAAATATTTTTAAGATTAATAAAAGAATTAATCAAACTGTTGAAGAAATCTTGAAATTCAATCCAGATATTTTGTTTAGTGTTGATAGTCCAGATTTTACTTTAAGAGTTGCAGAAAAGGTAAAAAAAATTAATTCTCAAATTAAGACAATTCACTATGTAGCCCCGCAAGTTTGGATTTGGAGAAAAGGAAGGGTAAAAAAGATTAAAAAATTTATTGATCATATTCTTTTATTATTTGATTTTGAAAAAAAATTTTTTGATGAAGAGAATATAAATAATACTTTTGTAGGTCATCCGTTAATAGAAAATAATAAAAAAAACAAAACAGATATCAGTAAATTTATTTATAATAATAAAAAAATAATATCTATATTTCCTGGTAGTCGAAAATCAGAAACAAATGTTTTGTTACCAATATTGATTGATTTTATAAATATGATGAACAAAAGAAATTCAAATTATAATTTTATTTTTCATGCTACTGAAGAAAACAAAAATAACATTGTTGATTATATTAAAGATAAGAATTTGAATAATATTGATGTAATTTCAGATGAAAATATGAAAAAGGAAATATTATCAAATTCAATTTTTGCCGTATGTAAGTCAGGAACAATATCTCTTCAAGTCTGTAATGCTAATGTTCCTTCAATAATTATTTATAAGTTAAATTTTATAAATTTTATGATCTTTAAATTATTGGTAAATGTTAAATTTGCAAATATCATCAATATAATTAATAATAAAGAAGTCATTCCTGAATTGTTGCAAAATGAGTGTAATGCAAAAGAAATTTATAATTCTGTTTTGTATATGCTTAAAAATCCAGAGATTGGAAAAAAACAATTAGAACAATGCAATCAAACTTTAAAAGGAATTAGATCGAACTCTTCATCATCTGATGAAGTAGCTACAATCTTAAGAAATAGTCTTGTTGGATAATCTTTTTTTAACTTCTTCTTTACCCAGAGATACAATTATATCATAAATACCAGGACCAAATTTTGACCCTGTTAAAGCCACCCTTAAGGGCTGACCAACACCTTTAAAATTGGTGTTATTAGATTTTATTAGTTCCTGTACTATCGGTTCTAAATTTTCCCTTGTAAAGTTGCTTATTTCTTTAATATGATCTTTAAATTCAGAGATAATTTTTCGTGCATTAGCATCAATTAATTTTAGATCTTCTTTATTAAAATTAACTTCATCGTTAATAATATATTGGATATTATTATATATATCCTCTAGTGTTTTAGCTTTATTCTTAAGAAAAGTTAAAGATTTCTTAATTTTATCTTTTTTTTCCCCAATAATCTTTTTTTTAAAAATCTCACAATAATTAATTAGTTGATTAAAAAGTTCGTTTTCATCAATACTTTTTATATAGTGTTCATTCATAGATAGAATTCTACTTAAATCTAATTTTGATGGTGATTTTCCAATACCTTCAAGATTAAAATACCTTATACTCTCATCTAAAGTAAAAATTTCTTTATCTTCATATGACCAACCCAATCTTAAAAGATAATTTCTCAAAGCATCTGGCATAATACCTATTTTAGAATAATCCTCTAGAGTTGATGCTTTATCTCTTTTAGATAATTTTTTCCCCTCCATTGTATGAATTAATGGTATATGTGCAAACGTTGGTAAAGGCCATTCCATTGCTTCATAAATTTGAATTTGTTTAAATGTATTGATTTTATGATCATCACCTCTAATAATATGTGTCATATTCATCCGATGATCATCAACAGCAGCAGATAAATTATAAGTTGGTGTGCCATCATTTCTTAATATTACAAAATCTTCGATGGTATTATTTTCAATTTCAACATTTCCCTGAACTTTATCTTTTAAAATTGTCGTACCATCAATTTTACTTTTAAATCTTATGACAGGTTTTACATCTTTAGGAGCCTCATTCTCGTTTTTGTCTCTCCATTTTCTGTCATAAACGTATGGAATTTTTTTTTGCTTAGCTCTTTTTTTTTGTGCTTCAATTTCTTCAGTTGAGCAATAACATCTATAAGCACTACCTTTTTTTAATAGTTCATTTGCAACTTTTATATGATCATCAATTTTTTGAGATTGTATATATTCTGTTCCATCATGATTGACACCTATCCATTGCAGAGATTTTATAATTTGATTTTTGTATTCCTCTTTTGATCTTTCTTTATCTGTATCTTCTATCCGTAGATAAAAATTACCATTTTGGTTTTTTGAATATAACCAATTAAATAAGGCTGTTCTCACCCCACCAATATGCAAAGGTCCAGTAGGTGACGGAGCAAATCTAGTTGCTACTTTTTTCATTAAAATGGTTTAGACTATTTTTTTAGAAGTTTCTATATAAAGATACTAAAACACCTTGAACTTTTACTCTATCAGGGCCAAAAATTTTAGTCTCATAGTTTTTATTAGCACTTTCCAATGCTACTACTTTACCTTTTTTTCTAATCCTTTTAAGCATAGCTTCGTGTTCGTCAATTAAAGCCACCACTATTTTTCCATTATCAGCTGTATCGGTTCTTTTGATAATGACTGTGTCACCTTCATGAATACCAGCCTCAATCATTGAATCTCCTTGAACTTTAAGACCAAAATAATCTCCATTTTTTTCTAAGTTATTTGGTAATGGAATTCTAGAAACTTCATTTTGAATTGCTTCAACAGGTGTTCCAGCTGCTATTTTACCTAAAACTGGCACCTCTGCATCGTCAGATAAAGGTTTTTCTTCATCCAAACCTCCTTTAATGACACTTGGGGAAAAATTATTGTAAATATCATTTGCAGAGGCAGTCTCTGGTAATTTTATAACTTCCAAAGCTCTAGCTTTATGAGCAAGCCTTTTAATGAAACCTCTTTCTTCTAAGGCGCTAATTAATCTATGAATTCCAGATTTTGATTTAAGATTTAGGGATTCCTTCATTTCTTCATAAGAAGGGGATACACCAGAGCTTCTCAACTTCTTGTTGATAAATAAAAGTAGGTTTTTTTGTTTTTTTGTTAGCATAAGAACAAATATCGTACAAACAATGTTCTATAAAAGTTCTTCATAATTAACAATAGTTAAAAAGTTCTGAAAATAATGACTTTTTTGACTATAAAACAGAAAAAATCGAATTATCGCTTAAATTTTTTAAAAGTGATTCACCAATTAAAAAGGTTTTGATGGAAGTTTTATTTGATAGCTCCAAGAGTTCTTCTTTAGTTTTAATTCCACTTTCAGAAATCAATGGGCCAGGGTGATTAACCAAAACATCGTGGATATCATAAGTTGTATTAATATCAGTTTTTAGAGTTTTTAAATTTCTGTTGTTAATACCTAATAAAGCATCTTTAAATCTAAGTGCTTGTTTAGCCTCATTAACAGTATGAACCTCTACAATAACTGACATATTCAATTTTAAAGCTTCTTCATATAATTCATCTGCCAATTTATCTGAAACTCCAGCTAAAATAATTAAGATTGCATCGGCACCATAACTTTTAGCCAAAGGAATTTGAAATTTATCTATAAAAAAATCTTTACAAAGAATCGGTAAATTTACGTCTCGTTTAATTTTACTAATATGTTGCAAGTTTCCTAAAAAAAAATCTTCCTCAGTTAAAACAGATAAACAGGTTGCTTTATTTGATTTATAAATATTAGCTATTTTTACAGGATCGTAGTCTTTAATAATTATCCCTGCAGAGGGACTAGCTTTTTTTATTTCAGCAATAATTGAGAATTTTTTATTTTCAACATTTTTTTTGATTGTATCTTTAAAATCAACGTATGTACTATTTTTTTTTATTAATTCCTCGAGTGACTCAAGACTTATACTTTTTTTAAGCTCTAAAATTTTTTCACTTTTAATATTTATTATTTTTTCAAGAACATTTTCAGCCATTTTGAATTTTCTCTAATTGTTTAAATGTTTGACCTGATAAAATGTGTTTTCTAGTATCATCATAAGCTTTATCGAAATTCTGATGAGTTTCATTAACAACTAATCCTGCTGCAGCATTTAAACAAACTGCTTTAGAAAAATCATTATCCTCACCTTTAAATATCTTAATTATTTTATCTGCATTAAAAGCTGCATCATTACCAATGAGATTTTCAAACTTATCTGCATTTATATTTAACTTATTTGGATCAATAATAATCTCAGAGATGACACCATCTTTTAATTGAATTACATTGGTTTTAGCATAAGGTGAAATTTCATCTAATCCATCCTCACTATTGACTATCCAAGCAAATTTAATATCTAAATTTTTTAAAGCATTAGCAAATAATTTTAATAGTTTTTTGTCAAAAACACCAACAACTTGTCTTTTTACAAGAGCAGGGCTACTCAAAGGTCCGATCATATTGAATATAGTTCTTTTTCCAATTTTTTTTCTTGTAGGTCCCACAAATCTCATTGCGCTGTGATAGTTGGGTGCAAACATGAAACCGAAATTATTATCATTAATTTGATTTTCAATATCTTTTGGCTCTAAATTTATTTTTATATTTAAAGACTCTAGAACATCACCAGATCCACATTTTGAGGATACTGCTTTATTTCCATGTTTAGCTACTTTAACACCCATACTCGAAAGTAATAATGCTGAAGCTGTTGATATATTAAGTGTATTCATACCATCTCCACCAGTTCCACAAGTGTCAACACAATTTTCTACATTTACTCTTTTAGACTTGTTTCTAAGAACAAAAACTCCACCAGCTAACTCATCAGAAGATTCACCTTTTGCTGATAAAAGTGTCAAAAAATCAAATATTTCTTGTTCTTCTGCTTTACCCTCCATCAATAATTCAAAAGCAGATTTACTTTCATCAAAAGTTAAATTTTCCTTTTTCTTAATTTTTTCAATGAATTGTTTCATTAATCCTAAATTCTTATAAAATTTTTTAAAATTTTAATTCCTAGTTTAGTTTTAATACTTTCAGGGTGAAATTGCACTCCATGTATATGATATTTCTTATGTTGTACTCCCATTATAAGTCCATCTTGAGTCTGAGCAGTAATTTCAAGATCTTTAGATAATGATTTTTTATCAATAATTAAGCTGTGATATCGAGTGGCTTCAAACGTTTTAGGGAGATTTTTTAAAATACCCAATTTTTTTGAAAAAATCTTACTAGTTTTTCCATGCATTAGCTTTCTAGCTTGAATAATTTTTGAGCCAAATACTTGACCAATAATTTGATGGCCTAAACAAACTCCGAGAATTGGTATTTTTTTATATAAAGATTTAACGATTTTAAGACAATTACCTGATTGATTTGGATTGCCAGGCCCAGGTGAAATTACGATTTTATGATATCTTTTTTTTAAAATTTCATTAGCTGTAATTTGATCATTTCTAATCACTTCAACATTCACTTTTAATGAAGACAAATAATGATAGAGATTAAAAGTAAAACTATCGTAATTATCAATTAAAATTATCTTTTTCATTTCAATGCATTAATTAAAGCTTTTGCTTTATTTATTGTTTCTTCGTATTCCTTTAATGGTTTGCTATCTGCAACAATCCCAGCTCCAGCTTGAACATAAAATCTGTTATTTTTTGCAACAGCTGTTCTTAAAGCAATACATGTATCAAACTCTCCATTTGCCGCGAAATACCCAATGCCACCGGCATAAACCTTCCTTTTTGTAGACTCTAGTTCATCAATAATTTCCATAGCTCTAATTTTGGGCGCTCCAGACACAGTTCCAGCTGGAAAACCGGCTAAAAGAGACTTAAATTTAGAAAATCTTTTATCATGTTTACCTATTACGTTCGAAACTATATGCATTACATGTGAATACCTTTCAATTATAAAACTTTCAGTAACTTTAATAGAATTAGTTTTAGATACCTTTCCGGCATCATTTCTTCCAAGATCTAATAACATTAGATGTTCAGAAAGCTCTTTTTTATCTTTAAGTAAATCTTTCTCATAAAAACGATCCTCTTTAATTGTTTTTCCTCGAGGTCTTGTCCCGGCAATGGGTCTTACAGTTATTTCGCCATCTCTTAACCTTACCAATATTTCGGGACTGGCACCTATTATTTGAAAATCAGTAAAATTAAAAAAAAACATAAATGGAGATGGATTAGTTATTCTCAATTTTTTATAAATATCGATTGGTTTTTTTGTCAATTTAGTCTCAAAACGCTGGCTTAAAACGACTTGAAATATATCTCCTAATTTAATGTATTTTTTTGCCTTATTAACTATAGATAAAAATTTATTTTTAGAGGTATTTGAATTAATTATAATTTTTTTTGACTTATTATTTATTGCATTATCTATTTTTTTAACTGATGATTGTAAAGAGAGCGTGTAAAGTTCAGATTGGATATCCTTATATTTACTTTTGTAATTCGTAATTTTTTCATCTTTAAAAATATTATTGATAAAGAATATTTCCTTTTTTAAATTATCATGAATAATAAGTGTTCTTGGACGTAATAATCTAACATCAGGTAATTTTAAGTCATCTTTACAATTGTTCGGAATTTTTTCGATGTACCTAATTGCATCGTATGAAAAATATCCTGAAATTAAAGAACAAATTTTCGGTAATTTATTAGGAGTTTTAAACTTAAAATCTTCAATTATTTTTTCAATCAAATATTTAGGTTTATCCTTTAACTTAATTTTTTTATTTTTCTTTATTAAATAAGAATTATTATTATTAAATTCCCAAATTTTATCAGGATTTTTACCAAATATAGTGTATCTGCCTCTAATCTTACCTTTCTCTACTGACTCAAAAATAAAGCTATTTTTTTCAATTAAAAAGTTATCAATTAAATTAATTATTTCTTCATCAGTTTTTACTTTTTTTGATGTATAGATTATTTGATTTTCGTTGTTTCTGTGTCGAAACTTGAATTCTTTGAAGCTTCGATTAATTTTCATTTAAAATAATTTTTAACTCGTTCAATAGTCTGTTGATTTAAAGAAACATCATATTTGTCGTTTAAAAATGTATCATAAGATTTTAATAAGGAATTTTTGCTTTTAGAATTTTGTTTTGTAATATATTGTTTAAATTCCTCTTTGTTTGTATCAATGATTTGTTGTTCAAATTTTTTGACTTTTGCTAAATAAATATTGTTATTTTCGTCATTTATTAAAGTAAATGATTTCTCAGGCAAGCTATATAAGACCTCAACAGCATTGATATCAAATTTTTTATTATCTCGTACAGAATTTAAATTTATTGTTTGGATCTTTTCTTTACCCATCTCTAAAAAACTATTGTTATTAAATTTTTTATTGGTTATTTCATTTAATAATTTTTGATTATAATCAAATTTATTTTTTTGAAAAACTAACTCGAGTACCTTCTCTTTAATTTGTTCATCACTTAAATCTGGTGATTTTTGGGTAATATTTTTAATGTTATATAGGATATAATCATTTTTATTTTCAAAAATATCAAATTTATTATTTCTTAATTCGTAAATTTTTTTTTCAATTTCATTCTTATCTGTAGAAAATCTAAAATTACTAATATCAACCGATTTTAAATCAAAATTTGATGCGATTGTTTTAAAATCAATTTCATTGGATATGGCAACTTCAATTTCATCAATTTTGTCAAAAAAAGATTGATTGAAATCATCTACTCCAATTAAATTTTTAGGATTTATGATTGTGTAGCTGAAATCTAAGTACTCTATTTTTAACTCATCTTTATTATCATTAATAAAATTTTCTAATTCTTTATCTGTGATATCATTTTTATTTACATAAAAATCATTTAAATCAATAAATTCTATTTCAAGTTTTTGATTTTCTTCTTTAAATAGTTTTGTTGTAAGAAATTGAGGGGAGGTTGTACCAGCACCAATATAATCAAAAAGATTTCTTTGCAATTCTCGTAATTTAAGTCTCTGTTCAAATCCCGGAGCAGATAAATTATTTTCTAATAAAAATTTTTCATATTTAATTCTTTGAAAAACTCCATTTTCATCAAGAAAATTTTTATTTTCTTTTATCTTCTTTAATAAAGTTATTTCTGAGATACTTAGTTCAAAATCTTTTATTTCTAGATCCAGTAAAGTAGTAGAAACTAAACCAGACAGAATTTCTTCAATAATGTTTTGCTCTAAATTTTCTCTGATTGTTTTTTCAGGGATTCCCGATTTATTTATGTAATCAATAAAATCTTCAGTGGAGATACTATTATTATTAATTTTAGCAACATTGTTAGTATTACCACTACTGAACATTCCACCCATACCCCAAAATACAAATGGAATTATCATTATAAAAACTAACAAACCAGCAAACTTGGTTTTTGCAAAATTTCTTAAACTACTAATCATTACTATAAATTTATTGATCTATAAAAAGCAAACCTATAAATTAAAATAAGCCTCATGACAAATAAATATATGTATTTTATTGCTAATTGGAAAATGTTTGGTGTTTTAAATTCGTTAAATACGCTGAATAGAGTTGTTAAATTTTTTAAAAACTTCAAAAAAAGAAAGTCTTTGAAAATAATTTACTGCCCACCTAGCACTTTAATAGAGTCAATGTCAAAAAAATTGAGAGGTTCAAATATTGAAGTTGGTGCGCAAAATTGTCATGAGCAGGATGTTTATGGTGCTTTTACAGGTTCAGTCAATTCTTCAATGTTAAAAAGTGTTGGTGCTAAATATATTATTATTGGCCATTCTGAAAATAGACAAGCTGGTGAAACTGATAAATTAATAAATCTTAAAATTAAAAGTGCATTGAAGTCTGGGCTGAGGGTAATTTTTTGTATTGGTGAGACGCTTAAAGCAAAAAGAAAAAAAATCACCAAAAGTATTTTAAATAGACAGATTAAAGCAGGTTTGAAAAATATTAAAAATAATAAAAAAATTATAATCGCATATGAACCAGTTTGGTCAATTGGTACAGGAATCATACCAAAATCTGATGACTTATTTAAGACAATCAGTTTTATTAAAAAAGAAAAAAAAAATTATAAAGTTCTTTATGGTGGCTCAGTAAATCCAAAAAATATTAATCAATTGAAATCTATAAATAATATTGATGGTTACTTAATAGGTGGGGCATCTCAAGATTCTAAAAAATTTATTGATATAATTAAAAAAACATATAATTAACCCCTCATGGAAAATATATTGCTAATTTTGAACATCATATTTGGATTAATATTGGTGTTACTAGTTTTGATGCAAAAGTCTGAGGGTGGTGCTTTAGGAATCGGAGTTTCTCAGGAAAGTTTTATGTTCTCCAGATCAGCAGGTAATTTTATGACCAAAGCAACAGCCGTTGTTGCCACTTTATTTATAATTTGTAGTTTAGCACTTACAATTGTATCTAGAGGAGAATTAACACCCACATCATCTGTTTTGGATACTATTGAAGAAAAAGCAGAGGATACTCCCGCTATTCCAGAAAATAATAATTAATACTTTTAATTTTCTTTTTTATTCGCTATAAGATACTTCCATGGCGCGATTTATTTTTGTCACGGGCGGCGTGGTTTCATCGTTAGGAAAAGGTCTCTCTTCTGCATCTCTGGCTTATTTACTTCAATCGAGAGGGTATAAAGTTAGATTAAGGAAATTAGATCCTTATTTAAATGTAGATCCTGGAACAATGAGCCCATTTCAACACGGAGAGGTTTTTGTAACTGATGATGGTGCTGAAACAGATTTGGATCTTGGGCATTATGAGAGATTTACTGGAGTATCTGCAAAGAAGTCTGATAATATTACAACAGGTAAAATTTATAATGATGTATTAAAAAATGAACGTGAAGGAAAATATCTCGGAAAAACAGTTCAAGTTATTCCACATATAACTGATAGAATAAAAGAGTTTATAAAGAATGACTCGTCGAAAGAAGATTTTGTTATTTGTGAAATTGGTGGAATTGTTGGTGATATTGAGAGTCTACCATTTATAGAGGCCATAAGACAATTTGCAAATGATATAGGAAAAAAAAATGCATTATTTATCCATCTTACTTTAGTACCTTATTTAAAGTCCTCAGATGAAATTAAAACTAAACCTACTCAACATTCTGTTAAAGAATTGAGAAGTATAGGTGTTCAACCTGACATTATAATATGTAGATCAGAAAGACCTATCCCGTTAGAACATCGTAAAAAAATCTCACTTTTCTGTAACGTAGATATTAAAAATGTAATAGAAACTGTTGATGTAAGAACAATTTATGAAGCACCAATAAGTTTTTTTAGAGAAAAACTTGATATTCAAGTTCTAAATTATTTTAAGCTTAAATCAAAAAAACCTGCAAACCTTAAACCATGGAAAAAAATAACTAAAACAATTTTACAAACTAAAAAACAGGTGAATATTGCAATAATTGGTAAATATGTTGAGTTAAAAGATGCTTATAAATCTTTAGATGAAGCTCTTACCCATGGAGGTATTCAAAATAATGTAAATGTAAATTTAGTAAGAATTGACTCTGAAAAATTAAAAGTTTCTGAGATTAAATCAAAACTTAAACACATTTCAGGTATATTAATACCTGGTGGTTTTGGTAAACGAGGAACAACTGGAAAAATAGAGTCAATAAAATATGCTAGAAAAAATAAAGTTCCTTTTCTTGGGATATGTTATGGAATGCAAATGGCAATTATAGAATTTGCGAGAAATCAATTAAATTTAAAAAAAGCAACTTCAAGTGAATTTGATAGAAATGGCATACCTGTAATTGGATTAATAAATGAGTGGATTAAAGATGGAAAAACTATCAAAGGAACAGATAAAAATCTAGGTGGAACAATGAGATTGGGTTCTTATGATGCGAAATTACAAAATAATTCTAAAATTAAAAAAATTTATGGAAAAAAGATTATCAAAGAAAGACACCGACACAGATATGAAGTTAACATCAATCTAAAAGACAAATTTGAAAAAAAAGGAATGAGTTTTTCTGGTTTATCGCCTGATGGTTTTTTACCTGAGATCATTGAGTTAAAAAATCATCCTTGGTTTATTGGCGTACAATTTCATCCAGAATTTAAATCTAGACCTTTTGCTCCACATCCATTATTCTCATCTTTTATCAAAGCATCAAAAAATCATAAATGAGTAGCATTAAAGTAAATTGTGGAAAAATAGATATTTCGAACAATGATAAGATTTGTATAATTTCTGGACCTTGCCAGCTTGAAAGTGAACAACATGCAATGGATATGGCAGGAAAAATTAAGGAAATTACTTCAAAATTTGGTCTTGGATTTATTTACAAAACCTCATTTGATAAAGCGAACAGAACAAGCTTAAAAGGCAAAAGGGGAGCTGGATTAGAAGCTTCTTTACCTGTGTTTGATAAAATTAAAAAAGAATTAAATGTCCCTATCCTCACAGATATTCATAATACTGAGCAATGTTCAATCGTTTCAAAACATGTTGATGTTTTACAAATCCCGGCTTTTTTATGTAGACAAACAGACTTGTTAATTGCTGCAGCTAAAACAAATAAAATTATTAATGTAAAAAAAGGTCAATTTCTTGCACCATGGGATATGGTTAATGTAACAAAGAAAATTTCAGAATCTGGAAATGACAAAATATTAGTAACTGAAAGAGGTGCAAGTTTTGGATACAACACGTTAGTTTCCGACATGAGGTCGTTACCAATAATGGCTAAGAATGGTTATCCAGTAATTTTTGATGCAACACACTCTGTGCAACAACCAGGTGGTCTTGGAGAAAAAAGTGGTGGTCAAAGAGAGTTTGTTGAATATTTAGCAAGAGCTGCAGTTGCAGTTGGAGTTGCAGGAGTTTTTATTGAAACCCATCAAGATCCAGATAATGCTCCATCTGATGGGCCTAATATGGTACCATTAGATAAATTAGAAGATCTTCTAAAACAATTAAGCGATATTGATAATCTTATTAAAAATTAAGTGAGTAAAATTCTAAAAGTTAAAGCAAGACAAGTTTTTGATAGTAGAGGAAATCCAACTATTGAAGCAGAGGTTTATGTTAAAAACAAAAGTGCAAAAGCAATATGTCCCTCTGGAGCTTCTACAGGTACTTATGAAGCTTACGAAAAAAGAGATACCAACAATAAAAGATATTTAGGCAAAAGTGTATTCTCAGCAATAAATTTAATTAATTCTAAAATATCTAGAGCTTTAAGAAATAAAAATATACATGATCAAGAAAGAATAGATGAAATACTTATTAATTTAGATGGGACTAAGCAAAAAACAAAACTAGGAGCTAATGCAATATTATCAGTATCGATGGCAGCAAAAAAATTATCAGCAAAAGTAAAAAGAATTCCTCTTTATAAATCTTTTTATGTAACAAAAAATTTTCAATTACCTTATCCATTAATGAATATTATTAATGGTGGAGCACACGCTAATAATGGTCTTAGAATTCAAGAATTTATGATTAGACCAGATAAAGCAAAATCTTTTTCTGAGGCGATGAGAATATGTTATTTAGTGATAAAAAACTTAAGTAAATTAATTAAAGCAAAAGGTTTAGCCACATCAGTTGGTGATGAAGGTGGATTTGCACCGATGATTAATAGCAACAATCAGGCCTTAGATTTGATTGTTTTATCAATTAAAAAATCAGGATTTAGAAATGGTAAAGATGTTTCAATTTGTTTGGATGTTGCAGCTAATGAATTATTTAAAAAAGGTAAATATTCTATTCACTCAAAAAAATATATTTCTGTTGATAAAACAATTTCAGAGTACAAAAAAATGATTGATAAATATAAAATTAAATCGATTGAAGATCCATTTTCTGAAAATGATTGGACGTCGTGGAGTAAATTTATGAGATCTACTAAAAAAGTGCAGATAGTTGGAGATGATCTTTATGTTACAAATTTGGAAAGATTAAAAAAGGGATTTTTAAATGTTTCATCAAACTCAATTTTGATAAAACTAAATCAAATTGGTACAGTTACCGAAACACTTGATGTTATAAGGTTTGCTCAAACTATAGGGTTTAATACTATTATTTCACATCGATCAGGAGATAGTGAAGATACATTTATTGCCGATTTAGCGGTAGGTACCAATTCCAACCAAATAAAAACAGGATCTTTAGCTAGATCTGAAAGAGTGGCTAAATATAATCAATTAATTCGTATAGAAGAAGAACTTGGAAAAAAAGCTAGAATGAATAAGATTCATTAATGCTTCAAAGATTAAAAAAAAATTACCTTTTATTAGTTTCTACTTTTTTGATTCTTTATTTCTTTTTTAATCTTTTATCTGGTCAAAGAGGGTTAATTTCATATTTTGAAAAAAAAGAGATTTTAAAAAACTTAAAACAACAAGAATCTTTAATAATCAACCAAATAAGTGACTTGGAATTTAAGAATTCATTGTTAAGTGACAATCTAGATCTTGATTATATAGAATCTTTGATTAGAGAAAGGTTCATATTTGGTAAAAAAAAAGAAAAAATTTATATAATTAAAAAAAAATGAAAATTAGACACCCAGAAAAGCAGAATAAACCGATAAATCCAATTAAAAAAAAACCAGATTGGATAAGATCAAAATTAGTAAATAGCAAAGAATTTTTTTTAACAAAAACAATTGTAAATAAAAATAATCTTGTAACAGTTTGTCAGGAAGCTAATTGCCCAAATATCACTGAATGTTGGAGTAAAAGACATGCTACGTTTATGATTATGGGTGATACATGTACAAGAGCATGTGCTTTTTGCGATGTAAAAACTGGTAAACCAGGAAAACTAGATAATCTTGAACCAATAAAAATTTCTCAGGCTGTAAAAAAATTAAATTTAAAACATGTTGTAATAACATCAGTTGATCGAGATGACTTAGATGATGGTGGTTCAAATCATTTTTTTGAAGTTATTAATCAAACAAGAAAAACAAATCCAAATACTACAATTGAAGTTTTAACCCCTGATTTTTTAAGAAAGGGTGATGCTTATAAAAAAGTTTTAGAGGCAAATCCTGATGTTTTTAATCACAATATTGAAACTGTTCCAAGTCTTTATCTAAAAGTAAGACCAGGTTCTAGATATTTTGCATCTTTGGAACTTTTGAAAAATGCTAAAATGATAAATAAGAAAATTTTTACTAAATCAGGGATAATGGTTGGCTTAGGTGAAAAAAAAGATGAAATTTTACAGGTAATGGATGATTTAAAAGCTGCTGACGTAGATTTTTTAACTATTGGTCAATACTTACAACCATCTGTTAGACATCATCCTCTCAACAGATACTATACTCCAGAGGAATTTGATGAATTAGGAAGTATTGCGAAATCAAAAGGTTTTTTATTAGTTTCATCATCACCATTAACAAGATCTTCTTATCATGCAGATGAAGATTTTGCTAAGCTACAACAAAATCGGATAAACAATCATTAATGCCAAAAGCTTCAGTTAAGCGATTAATTGAATGTGAAAAAAAAGACTTAATTGAACTTGTTTTAGATATAGAGAAATACCCTGAATTTGTTCCATTTTGTTTTGATGCGAAAATATATGAAAACAAACAAGATGGTGATTTACAAAAAATTATTGCTGATTTAACCATCGGTAAAGGCCCATTTAAAGATACATACAAAAGTGATGTTGCTTTTAATAAAAAAACTGACTCAATCTATGTTAAAAACATAGAGGGACCATTAAATCATCTAACAAATAATTGGACTTTTACTGATAAAAATAATGGTATTACTGAAATCACCTTTGATATTGATTTTGAAATAAAGAATAAATTTTTAAATTCTTTAATGGTAGTCTCTTTTCAATTTGGTTTAGAAAAAATAGCTGATGCCTTTCAAAAAAGAGCTGAAGAATTATTTGGAAATTCTAAGAACTAAATCTAAAGCTCTTTTAACAGTGGCTTTTTGAATTGAAGATCTTTTTTTACTTTTGAATAAACACTTATTTATCTGAACTTTTTTACCTTTTTTAATTCCGATATAAACTAGACCTACTGGCTTTTGTTTGGTGCCACCTTTTGGGCCAGCGATCCCAGTTATAGAAACGTTAATATTGGCTTTTGATATTTTAGATAAGTTATTTACCATTGCCAAACAACATTGGTGACTAACCGCACCATATTTTTTAATAATTTTTTTATTAACTTTGAGAATTCTAATTTTAGCTTGGTTAGAGTAGGTGACTAGTCCCAAATTAAATACTTTTGAGGCACCACTTATTGAGGTAATTGAGCTAGCTAACATCCCGCCAGTACAAGACTCAGCAACAGAAAGTTTTAATTTTTTTTTGGTTAAAAGTTTGACTAAAGTTTTCATTAAATCAAATAACTGCTTAATAACATAAAACAAATTAATGATAGAACAACATATAATCCTGCACATACATCGTCCATTATTACACCGAAACTATTTTTATAATTTTTGTCAAAATAATTTACTGGAAATGGTTTTAGAATGTCAAAAAATCTAAAAAGTACAAAGCAAATTCCATAAAAAATTATAGCTTCATCAGATGTTTTTTGTGTTCCATGGGATATTTCGTAGAGATAAATTGGTATAGATTGACCTATAAATTCATCGATAATGACCTCTTTTGGATCTTTATTTTCTTTCTTCTTTATATGGGATGCTACTGCTATGAATGAATAAATAAAAATAATAAGCAAACCTATTAAGACTATATTATGTGATAACTTTAATATATGAAATAAAAAATAAAGAAAAATAGTTGTAGCTAAGGATCCGAAAGTTCCAGGAATAATCTTAATTTTTCCTAGCCCAAACATTGTTGCTAATAATGAATTAAAAGTTTTAATCATATTTTGTGATTGAAATTATGGTTTCACAAGCGATAGCCTTTTCTTTTCCAATTAAACCTAATTTTTCCACAGTTTTACCCTTTAAATTTATTTGGTTTTGATTAATACCAGTTAATTTTGAGACTGATTTAATTATTTTGTCTCTATATTTTGAAACTCTTGGTTTTTGACAAATTAAGTTTATATCCAAATTGTTTATAAAAAAATTAGATTTGTTTAAATTAATCATGATTGGTTTTAGCATTTTTTGAGATCTGATATTTTTAAATTGTTTTGTGTTTGGAAAATAAGTTCCAATATCTTTTTTTCTAATAGCTCCTAAAATAGAATCAATAATTGCATGTAAAATTACATCCCCATCTGAATGACCCTCAAGACCTGAATGAAAAGGAATTTTAACTCCTCCAAGATAAAGTTTTTTGTTTTTTACTAACTTGTGGATATCAAAACCTATACCATAAAAGGTTTTGGGAGTTTTGATATCATCAATATATGTAATTTTATTATTTGATTTTTCACCTGGTATAAATTTTATTTTGAAATTTTTATTTATAAATAAAGTTGCTTCATCAGTGACTTTACTTTTTTGATCTTTTGCAATTTCATATAAATCCTTAAATCTAAATGCTTGAGGAGTCTGGGTTAATAATAAATTATTTCTATTAAGATTAAATATTCGATTTTGAGCTTTATATTTTATTGTGTCTCTTGAATTTATAATTGGAACTACAGCTTTGTTAATTTTCAAATTTTTAGCAATATTTTTTAGTAATTTAATTGAGAAATTTGGCCTAGCAGCATCATGTATAAATACATTTTTTGGCTTATATCTTTTAAGATATTTTAAAGCTTTAAAAGAGGAGTCTGATCTTTCCTTCCCCCCTTTAATAATGCTTATTGATTTAGGATACTTCTTTTTTTTTAAATGTTTAAGATTACTTGAAACAATTAAAATTTTCTTAAATAGCTTTGAATTGAGAGATTTTTCTATGGAATGATCGATTATTTCTTTATTTCGGTAATTAAAGAATTGCTTGGGTATTTTTTTATTAAATCTCTTACTTTTTCCAGCAGCTAATATTACAAAATAGTTGTTCATTCGTTTAAATGCTATAATTCTAATTTATGTTAGAATTTTTGAAAAAAAATATATTCATCATTATTCTATCTAGTATCACACTATTTCTAGGTTTTTTAACCTTTTTGACATTTATTGATAGAAGTTTTGTTGATTTAAATGAAAAAAATTTACAATATTTACTAATTTCAAATATTTTTTTACTTATTTTATTATTCATATTTATTTTTGTAGAAGTTAAAAATTCAATCAAAATTGATATTGATAAGGATGGCTTAACATCAAATAAAAAATACATAACGTATTTTTCATTATTTACTTTAATACCATCAATTTTAATTTCAATTTTTTCCTTATTTCTTTTTTCTTTTGCTCTAGAAAAGTACTTCGATAAGAAAGTTACAACTGTCGTAAATAATTCCTATGAACTTGCTAAAAATTATGTTGAAGAAGTAAGAAATAAAATTCAATCAGATATTATTTTGATTGCTTTTGATACTAATAAAAGTGCAAATTTTTTAAATGAAAATGCAAAGGAGTATTTAAGGTTTTTAAGGACACAAAAACTCATTCGAAATGTTGATGAAATTCATATTATTGATAAAAATAAAAAACTATTATACTCAACTGAAAAAAAAGAAAAATATATTCCACCTGTTGATAAAGCACTTAATTTAGTTCTTGAAGATGATAGACCATTAAAAATAATTGACACCAAAGCGAATATTTCAGCTGCGATAATGCGATTACAATCATCAGAAGATCGTTTTTTGTATGTTGTAAAATTTTTAGATAAAGATATTTCGAATTATTTAGCTGAGTCTCAAGAAGCTATAAATTTTTATTATACTGTTGAGGATAGAAGCACAGGTATAAAAATTTCCTTTTTTATCATTTATATTATAATTGTTTCATTGCTATTGTTTATCTCTATTACAATAGCAATTAGATTTTCATCAAGATTTTTTAGATCTATAAACAATCTGATATTAGCATCAACAGAAATAGGTCATGGAAACTTAAATACAAAAGTACCAGAAATCAAAACCGATAAAGATATGGAAGTATTGAATAAAAACTTTAATTCTATGATTAATAGACTAAAAAACCAGCAAGAAAAATTAATTATAAATGAGAGATACAAAGCATGGGGAAACCTATCAAGAAAGTTAGCCCATGAAATTAAAAATCCTCTTACACCAATACAACTAACAATAGATCGTATTAGAACTAAATACACTGGACAAATAACTAATGAAGACCAACAATCGTTTAAAGAAAATTTAAAAATTATAAACTCTCAAATAAAACAAATAGAAAATTTAGTAAATGAATTTTCTGATTTTGCGAGAATGCCAAAACCTATTTTAAAGAGAAATAATTTGGTAAAGTTATTAAATGAAAATATCAAATTATTGTCAGAGGTTAATAAATCTATTGAAATACAGTTAAATAAAAAAGATGAGGAGATTTTAATTGAATGTGACAAAGAACAAATTTCAAGAGTTTTCATTAACCTGATAAAGAACTCTATTGAGAGCATCGAACAAAAAGTTGAAAAAAACCCCGATTTTAAAAAGAAAATTTTAATTGATATTTCATCAAATAATGACCATATTTTAATATCAATAGAGGACAATGGTGTTGGATTTGATAAAAATAATATAGAGGAAATTTTAAATCCATATTACACAACAAAAAAAAATGGAACTGGACTAGGCCTATCTATAGTAAATAAAATTATAAATGATCACAAAGGTGAACTTGAATTCATTCCGATTAATGATGGTGCAAAAATACAGATAAGATTTTATTTAAATGACAACAGAAATATTAATAGTTGACGATAATGCGGATATAAGAAATATCCTAAATGAATTAATTGTTGATGCTGGTTACAAAACTAGAGTTGCTGCTAATTATAATCAAGCGTTAAAAGAGATTGACAAAAAAATGCCTGATGTAGCTATCCTAGATGTAAAATTAGATAAAGGTGATAATGATGGAATAGAGCTATTATCTCATATCAAGTCTAAAAATAAAGATGTACCAGTAATTATTATTACAGGGCATGCTAATATTGAAATGGCTGTTAATTCATTAAAGCATGGTGCATTTGAATTTGTTGAAAAACCTTTTGACCAAGCTAGATTATTAAACTTTATAACCAGGGCTGTTGAAAATCTTCAATTAAAAAAACAAAATAAGGATTATGAAAATAAGTTATTTTCCTCATATGATTTAATAGGTGTTAGTAAAAATATATCTACAATACGAGACCAAATAAAAAAGATATCATTAACTGAGAGCAGGATTCTTATAAATGGGCCATCAGGTTCGGGAAAGGAATTAATTGCAAGGAAAATTCATAAAAATTCTAAAAGAGAAAAAAATCCATTTATTATTCTAAATGGAGCACTTCTTGACTCGGAAAAATATGAACAAGAATTATTTGGGGAAGAAAAGAGCGATGGTTCCATTTCATATGGTGCTTTAGAAAAAGCTAATAAAGGCACTTTATTAATTGATCAAGTTTCTGAAATTCCCCTTGTCATTCAATCAAAAATATTAAGAGTTCTTATTGATCAAAAATTTAAAAGATTAAATGGTAATAATGATATTAATGTTGACGTTAGATTAATTTGTTCATCAAGTAAGGATTTAAAAGATGAAATAAAAATAGGTAATTTTAGAGAGGATCTCTATCATAGATTGAATGTTTTTGAAATTAACATTAAATCATTAAATGAAAGAATTTCTGATATACCTCTTTTAATAAGATATTTTTCAAAAATGATTTCCTCAAATTACAATATTAAAGAATTAGATATTGATGAAAATGACTCATATATTTTGAATCATGATTGGAAAGGTAATGTAAGGGAACTAAGAAATTTGATTGAAAGAATTGCAATTTTACAACCTGATACAAAAGACAAAATTTCTAACATTGTAAAAGAGTCGTTAAAAAGCGACAATTATGATGATAAAATTGGTGAAAATAGCTTATCTGTGCCATTAAAAGAAGCTAGAGAAAACTTTGAAAAAGAGTATTTAACTATTCAGCTTAAAAAATTTAATGGGAATATATCTAAAACAGCCAACTTTGTTGGTATGGAGAGAAGTGCTCTTCATAGAAAGCTTAAAGGCTTAGGAATAAAAGAATTTAACTAAAATGAATATAATCATCTGTGGTGCTGGTAGAGTAGGTTTTACCATTGCAAAGTTATTGAGTGAACAAGGTCATTCGATAACAGTTATTGATCAATCAAGTGAGGACATCCAAAAAATCAATGATAGTTTGGATGTTAAGGCAATCGTTGGAAAAGCTACATATCCATCAATACTTGAAAAAGCGAATGCCGCTGAAACAGATATGATTATAGCAGTTACTAGAAATGATGAAATCAATATGCTTATTTGTCAAATAGCATTTTCAATATTTAACATTCAAAAAAAAATAGCAAGAATTAGATCACAAGACTATCTAAACCCAAGATTTACAAGAGTTTATAATAAAGAGAATTTACCAATTGATGTGATTATTTCTCCTGAAATAGAAATTTCCAAATCAATTCAAAGAAAATTGGAGGCGCCAGGTGCATTAGATAGTGTGCCTTTTGCTGATAATAAAATAAGATTATTGGAGATATTCATCAAAGAGGATTGTAAATCTATAGGTATTAAGTTTAATGAACTCACAAATAAGTACCCAAAATTAGAGGCCAATATTATTGGAATTAATAGAGATAATAAATTTTTTATTCCAAAAAAAACAGACTCGGTAAAAAAAGATGACAAAATTTATGTCATTATTAATTCGTCACAAATGTCAGAAACTCTTGAAGCATTTGGTCATGAGGAAAAAATTTCGAAAAAGATTTTGATTATAGGTGGAGGAAATATTGGTTTTAATTTAGCTAAGAACATTGAGGAGACTTTAGAAACAGTTCGAGTTAAAATTGTTGAAAAAAATAAGGAGCGAGCAGAGTTTTTAGCAAATCAACTTAATGATGCAATTGTTATAAATGGTGATGGTCTAGATGAAGAAGTTTTAACTGAAGCAAACTTAGGAGAAGCTGAAACTGTATTAGCTCTAACAAATGATGATGAAGATAACTTAATGGTCAGTGTGTTAGTTGAAAAATTTGCTAAAGACCAAAAAGATATAGATGATAAAAGAACAATGGCATTAATTAATAAACCAAATTATTCACTTCTTCAATCATCATTAAAAATTGATGATTTAATTGATCCAAGAATGACGACTGTTTCAAGTATTTTAAAACATATCCACAAAGGAACAATTGAAAATGCATATACTTTATCAGACGGTGAGTACGAGGTAATTGAAGCTGAAATAATTGAGACTTCTGAACTAATTAACAAAGAAATTAAAAATTCTAATTTACCAGATGAATTAAGAATTGGCGCTGTATTAAGAGATAAAAAAATAATTATACCTAGATCCAATTTTGTTTTTAAAAAAGATGATAGAGTTGTATTTATTGTTAAAAAAGACTCTATATCTTTTGTTGAAAATATCTTTAGATTAAGTTCAGTATAATTAGATGTTTGGATTGCAAATTAAATATCTAAGTTTCTTTTTTGGATTAATTTCTATTTTATCTTTTTTTAATATAATTTATTCTTACTATTTCAATCTTTACCTAAACTTAGATACTTATTATTTAAGTTTATTTTTATCTTCGATTCTGGCTATTCTTTTCTATAGTTTAAAAATATTGCCTAAAAAAACATCAATTTTTCAAAAAATTTTAACTGTTTTTTTGGGATATATTTTACTACCTTTAATTTTATCTATTCCTTTTTACCTAAGTATTTATAACTTAACTTTTATAAATTCTTTTTTTGAAGCAGTTTCAGGTTTTACCTCTACTGGTTTTACTATCTTTGAAAATATTAAAAATATAGATCAGAGTTTGATTTTATGGAGATCAACCACTCAATGGATTGGTGGATTATATTTCTTATTTTCTATAATTTATTTAATAGATATTTATGATGAAAATTTTAAAAAAACTTTAACAAATTTTTTTTCATTTAATACCTCAGAAGTATTTAAACAAGCTATAAAAGTTTTTTTTATATATTCTGGTATAACTTTAGTAATTTTTGTAATACTAAATTTATTTTCTATAAGAACTTTTGACTCTTTAAACTTAGCATTTTCATTAATTTCTTCAGGAGGTTTTTTACCTACAAATGATTTGTCCAGTATAATCAGAGATGATACTCAAACTATTATTTTGTCATTTTTGATGTTAACTTCTTTTTTTAGTATTTTTTTTAGTTACAACTTATTTTTCTTCAAGAGAAAAAATATTAATTTTCTATATGAAGATCTCAATTTAATAATTTACTTCGTTATAGTCTTAATTATCTTTTTTTTATTTTTTAGTTTTAATCAAAACTTTTTGAATTATTTTTTGTCAATATCAAGTAGTATGTCGAATATTGGTTTTACACTAAATAATTCAAATACAAATTTGACTTTTATTTATTTGATTTTGGTAATTATTGGAGGATCTTTTTTTTCCACAAGTTCAGGATTGAGATTTATGAAGATTTATTCTTTATTTATATATTCAGTTAATCAAATTTTATCATTCAGCAGGCCAAAAAATATATATAAGAATAAGTTATTTTTCTCTGAAGTTAATTTTGACTTTAATGAGATAAGTAAATATTTTTTATCAGTTCTTATATTTATTTTATCACTTTTTATTTTAACTACATTATTGACTTTGAGTGAATTTAGCTTTGAAAATTCGTTTAAATTATCTATTTTAACATTAATGAATACTGTCAATTCAAGTTCATATGGTTTAAGTGATCTAACTTTTTATAACCTTTCATATTTTACCAAATATTGTCTTATTTTTTTCATGATTGTTGGACGAATTGAGTTATTAACAATTTTGCTTCTTGTTAAAAAATTTCTTTTTAAAAATTAATTAATTATTGTATATGTAGTATGATTTTGCGCCCTTAGCTCAGCTGGATAGAGCATCGGTTTTCTAAACCGAGGGTCGTAGGTTCGAATCCTTCAGGGCGCGCCATTACTAGCACATTTTTGGTTAAAATTTATCTTGACTAGATTTTCAATTAATTTGAAATGAGATTAAATTTCCCTTGAACCCCTATTTTTATCATGCTTAAATTAAGAATATTCAAAAGTAATTTTGAATTATTTGTTAACAAATAAATAAACAATAGGAAGAAATATGTTTAAATACTTAAAACAATTAACTTCTTTAGTTGCTATGGTTGCTGTGTTGTTCACTTTTACAACAGAGTCTATGGCTGCTAAAAAATCTAAAACACTTAAAAACACTCAGAAAAAAGGGTTTGTAAGATGTGGAGTATCTCAAGGTCTTCCAGGATTTTCTAATGCTGATGCTGCAGGAAATTGGACTGGTGTTGACGTTGACGTATGTAGAGCTGTAGCTGCTGCAGTATTAGGTGATGCAAACAAAGTTAAGTTTACACCACTAAGTGCTAAAGAAAGATTTACTGCTTTAACTTCTGGTGAGATTGATATCTTATCAAGAAACACAACTTGGACTCTTTCTAGAGACGCTGATATCGGACTTACTTTCGTTGGAGTAAACTTCTACGATGGTCAAGGCTTCATGGTAAGAAAAAGCTCAGGTATCACTTCAACTAGCCAATTCAAAGATGGTATCTCAGCTTGTACAAACATTGGTACAACAACTGAGTTAAACATGAGAGACTTCTTTAATTCAAAAGGAATTTCTTATGAGCCAGTTGCATTTGAAAAAGCTGACGAAGTTGTTGCTGCTTACGATGCAGGTAGATGTGATACATACACTACTGATAAATCTGGTTTAGCTGCTCAAAGAACAAAAATGAAAAACCCTGATGAACACATTGTTCTACCAGAAACTATTTCTAAAGAACCTTTAGGACCAGTTGTTAGACAAGGTGATGCAGTTTGGGAAGATATCGTAAGATGGTCTTTGAACACTATGATCGAAGCTGAAGAATATGGTATTACTTCAGCAAATGCAGACATGATGAAAACTTCAGATAACCCAGCAATCAAAAGATTAGTTGGTGCTGAAGGTGAATTAGGTGCTGCTTTTGGTCTAGATAACGACTGGAGCTTAAGAATTATCAAGCAAGTTGGTAATTATGGTGAAAGTTATAAGAGAAATATAGCTGACACTGGAATTTTACCAGACAGAGGTCCAAACCAATTATGGACAAAAGGCGGAATACTTTACGTTCCACCTGCAAGATAATTGTAGTTTAAATTAATTAAAAAGGGCTAGATTTTTCTAGCCCTTTTTTTATAAACTCATATATTATCGGCAAAGTGAATTTTAAACTTAAAGATATAGTCCCACAATTAATTACAGTTTTAGCTGTAGTTTTAGTTTTCGGTTTTTTTACTTATAACGCCCAAATCAATATGGAAAATAGAGGTATTGATTTTGGTTATGGTTTTCTATCTCAAGAATCTTCTTTTGATGTTCAGTTTTCATTAATTGAATATGATGGATCACACTCATATTTCAGAGCCTATTTAGTTGGGCTTTTAAATACAATTCTTGTTTCAGTCATTGGGATAATTATTGCAACAATCTTAGGAGTAATAGTTGGTATAGCAAGATTATCCCCTAATTATCTAATTAATAAATTTGCAGCTTTTTATGTTGAGTTTTTTAGAAATATTCCACTACTACTTCAAATCTTCTTTTGGTATTTTGCTGCATTACGTGCTTTGCCACTTCCACAAGATGCTGAAGCAATGTTTGGAGTTTTTTTTCTAACTATAAAAGGCTTGTATGTCCCAGCATTTATTTGGCAAAATTTTAATATTTTCTTTTATTCAATTATAGCCGCAATCATAGCTATCATTGTTATACGAGCGCATGCCAAAAAAGTTCAGGAAAATCAAGGTAAACAAATTCCAGTTTTTTTAATTTCTATAGGACTGATATTTATTCTTCCACTTTTAAGTTTTTTAATTGGTGGCGTAAGACTTTCTTTTGAAGTTCCTGTTTTGAAACAATTGGCAACAACATCTTTTATTTATGAGGGTGGAGTTAGCTTACCCCCAGAATTGATAGCATTAACATTATCTTTATCTTTATATACAGCAACATTTATCGCAGAATGTGTCAGAGCTGGAATTCAAGGTGTTGGTAAAGGTCAAAAAGAGGCAGCAGCATCAATTGGACTTACCCCTAATCAAGTACTTAAATTAGTAATTATGCCTCAAGCTTTGAGAATAATAATTCCGCCAACAACAAATCAATATCTAAATTTAACAAAAAATTCATCCTTAGCAGCTGCGATAGCGTATCCAGATTTAGTGTTAGTCTTTGCTGGAACAGCATTAATGCAAACAGGTAAGGCAATTGAGATAGTATCAATCACCATGTTTACTTATCTAACTTTGAGTATTTCAATCTCAATTTTAATGAACTGGTACAACAAGAAAATAGCTATTCAGGAGAAATAATGTCTAATATCAATTTTTTAAAACCTGATAGAACTAATCTTAATATTTTTTTGTATCTTGGCTCTTTTTTATTTTTTATTAGTATTTTAGATGTTTTTCTAAACTCTTTTTTTAGATTAAATTTAACTGGTTTTTTACCTAATTTTTTAAGTTTCTTATTACCTTTAATACTTGGTTTTGTGGGTCTTTATTTCATTCGAATAGAGTATAGTGGAATTAAAAATTTAGACCTCTTAAACAAACATATTAATACAAATAATTTTAATGCTGTTTTATCATTATTGATAATTTTCATAATCATCAAATCTCTACCACCTATATTAAGCTGGTTTGTCATTGACGCTAGTTTTGCAGGAGATACAAAAGATGTTTGTACGGGTTCTGGCGCATGCTGGACATATATTAAGGTTTGGATGAGAAGATTTATGTATGGAATGTATCCAAATGCAGAACAATGGAGAATTAATCTATCATTTGTCGCTTTAGTGTTACTTGGTTCTGTTGGATATTTTGCGACTGATAAATTTAAGAAATATTTAACACTTTATTATGTAGTTATTTATCCTTTAATTGCGTTTTTGTTTATCTTCTTCTTTATTTCTGGTGGCCCTGTTTTTTTTGACTTTTCTTATGGAATTATTGCTGCAATTTTATCTATCATTATTGGTTTTTTTATTCCAAGTAAATTTAAGTTTTATTACTTTTTAATAGTTCCTTTAGCGCTTTATGTAATTTTGAAATATTTTCTTTTTTTTGAAGAATACATTGAGCTTGGAAAATTAGATGGTTTAAATTGGGTTGAAACAGGCGCATGGGGAGGTCTGTCGCTAACATTTATAATTTCTTTTTTCTGTCTTATATTCTGTTTTCCAATTGGAATGGCTTTTGCTCTTGGACGAAGATCGGAGTTTCCGTTAATAAGATATATATCAGTCGGCTTTATTGAATTCTGGAGAGGTGTTCCATTAATAACAGTTTTATTCATGTCTGCCGTGATGTTTCCAATGTTTTTACCAGAGGACTTTTTTATTGATAAATTAGTAAGAGCCATAATTGCAATTTCTTTATTTGAGGCTGCATATGTTGCAGAAGTTATAAGAGGTGGCTTACAAGCTTTACCAAGAGGCCAATACGAAGCTGCGAAATCATTAGGTATGGGTTATTGGAAAATGCATATTTTTGTAATTTTACCTCAAGCTCTTAAATTAGTAATACCAGGAATAGCAAATACTTTCTTGGCACTAGTAAAAGATACTCCATTAATATTTGTTGTTGGATTATTAGAAATAGTTGGAATGTTAAATTTAGCTAAAACAAATCCGAAATGGTTAGGATTTGCTATGGAAGGGTATGTATTTGCTGCTATAATTTTCTGGATTATTTGTTATGCAATGAGTAAATATAGTTATAATCTAGAACAAAAATATAAAACCGATAGATAAAAATTTATGTCAGATAGTATTATCCAAATAAGTAATATGAATAAGTGGTTTGGTGATTTCCAAGTTTTAAAAGGAATAAATTTAGAAGTTAAACCAAAAGAAAAAATTGTTGTTTGTGGTCCATCTGGATCAGGAAAGTCTACATTAATTCGATGTATTAATAGATTAGAAGAGCATCAAGAAGGTAATATTGTTGTTGATGGAACTGAATTAACAGAGGATACAAAAAATATTGAACAAATTAGAGCTGAAGTTGGAATGGTATTTCAACAATTTAATTTGTTTCCTCACTTATCTATTTTGGATAACTGCACATTAGCTCCTATTTGGGTTAAAAAAATGCCCAAAAAAGAGGCGGAGGAATTAGCATTAAAACATCTAGAAAGAGTACAAATTCTTGATCAAGCACAAAAATATCCAGGTCAACTATCTGGAGGACAACAACAAAGAGCTGCTATTGCAAGAGCTTTATGTATGGAGCCAAAAATAATGCTTTTTGACGAACCTACATCTGCTTTAGATCCCGAAATGATTAAAGAAGTGTTAGACGTTATGGTTAATTTAGCAAAACAAGGAATGACTATGATCGTAGTTACACATGAAATGGGTTTTGCAAAAGAAGTTGCAGATCAAATGATATTTATGGATGAAGGAATGATAGTAGAAAAAGCCGATACCAAAGAATTTTTTGCTAATCCAAAGAGTGATAGAACCAAACTTTTCCTCAGCCAGATACTATAGTTCAAGCTAATTTCAAGAAATATTTCTCAAATTATAGCTGAAGTAATGCTTGACATATTTCCCTTAATACGGGTTTTTAGGCAAAAAAAATAAAAATTTATTGTTGCAGTAGGTATTAAAAACTAGTTCAATTAGTTTTTTAAAAAATTAAGAGGGGTCTTAATGGAAGATAATTTTAATAAGCATTTAGGCAATAAGCTTAAGCTTAGAAGACTAGCACTAGGTTTAACTCAAACTAAAGTAGCAAAAGCAATCCACGTCACATTTCAGCAAATTCAAAAATATGAAAAAGGCACTAATGGGGTAAGTTCAATAAGGTTATTACAATTATCGAACTATCTTAAAGTGCCAATTAATTATTTTTTTGAGGATTTTTCAGAATATCTGATAAATTTAGAGAAATCACAAGAAGGTCATATGAATGTAAATTATAACTTTTTAGTGAAATTATATTCTGAACTAAATGCTGATCAAAAATTAAAGTTTAATAAATCATTACAGGCTGGAAGTAACAATATTTCAAAGGTTGGATAATTTTTGGCTCCTCGGGCAGGACTCGAACCTGCGACCAATTGATTAACAGTCAACTGCTCTACCAACTGAGCTACCGAGGAATATTAAAATCTCAACTTACTTTTTTTTTTCACTAAAACAAGATTTTTTTTGGAGGCAACGCCCGGAATCGAACCGGGATACAAGGATTTGCAATCCTCTGCGTAACCATTCCGCCACGTTGCCATATGTTTTAGAAGATAGCTACATTGAGTTTTATATAAAATATTTGCAATTAGTCTATTAAATAACGTTCCAATTTGATTATTGTTAATTTAGATTATTAAATTATAAACTAATAACACCCATGATAAGCGATAAATATATACATTCAAAAGTTGAAGATAAAATTTATGGTTATTGGGAGAAGAATAAATTATTTAAACCGCAAAAAAATTCAAAAAAATTTTCAATTGTAATTCCACCACCTAATGTAACTGGTAGTTTACATATGGGTCATGCTTTAAATAATTCAATTCAAGATTTGTTAGTTCGTTATTATCGTATGAATAATTATGAAACATTATGGCAACCCGGAACTGATCATGCAGGTATAGCCACCCAAGCACTTGTTGAGAGAAAATTAGAAAAAGAAAATTTAAGTAAAATTGACCTTGGTAGAGAAAAATTTATAGAAAAAGTATGGGAATGGAAAAATGAATATGGGGACATAATCATTAATCAACTAAAGAAATTAGGATGTTCATGCGATTGGTCAAGAAATGCATTCACTATGGATGAAAATTTATCAAGATCAGTCATTAAGGTTTTTGTAGAATTACATAAAAAAAAATTGATTTATAAAGCTGAAAAACTTGTAAATTGGGATACTGTTTTAAAAACCGCAATTTCAGATTTGGAAGTAGATCAAAGAGAGATGAATTCTAAGATCTACTATATTAGATACCCAATAGACAATTCCTCTGAATTTATCACTATTGCCACAACAAGACCTGAGACAATGTTAGGAGATACTGCGATTGCGGTAAATCCGAAGGATAAAAGATATAAAAATCATGTTGGCAAAACTGTCACAATACCAATCGTAGGTAGAAAAATAAAAATTATTAAAGATAATTATGCTGATCCAGAGCAAGGAACTGGAGCACTTAAGATCACGCCAGCACATGATTTTAACGACTATGATGTTGGTCAAAGAAATAAATTAGAAATAATTAATGTTTTTACGGAAGAGGGAAAAATAAATGATAATGCTCCAAAAGATTATATTGGCTTAGATAGGTTTGATGCCCGTAAAAAAATATTAAATGAATTAAAAGAAAAAAATTTTTTTGTAAAAGAAGAAAACATCAAAAATAAAGTTCCATACGGTGATAGATCAAATTCAGTAATTGAACCTTTTTTAACAGAACAATGGTTTGTTGATGCAAAGAAATTAGCGATCAAAGCTAAAAAAATTGTGAAGACAAAAAAAACAAATTTCTTTCCAACTAACTGGTCTAAAACTTATTTTCAGTGGATGAATAATATTGAGCCATGGTGTATTTCACGACAATTATGGTGGGGACATCAAATACCAGCTTGGTATGGACCTGATCAAAAAATTTTTGTTGCGATCAATGAAAATGATGCAATTAAACAAGCAAAAAAATATTATAAAAAAGATGTAAAACTTACTAGAGATCCTGATGTTTTAGATACATGGTTTTCTTCAGGATTATGGCCATTCGCAACTTTAGGTTGGCCTGAAAAAAAAGATTACGTAAAGAAATTTTACCCAACAACAGTTTTAGTAACAGGTTTTGATATTATTTTTTTCTGGGTAGCTAGAATGATTATGTTCGGTATGGAATTTTTAAATAAAGAACCATTCAAAGATATTTATGTTCATGCGTTAGTTAGAGATGAAAAAGGACAAAAAATGTCTAAGTCAAAAGGAAACGTTATTGATCCATTAGATCTAATTGAAAAATATAGCGCTGATGCATTACGTTTTACTTTACTTTCTATGGCGTCTCCAGGAACTGACGTTAAACTTTCAGAAGATAGAGTAAAAGGATATAGAAACTTTTTAAATAAATTATGGAATGCTAATAATTTTTTAATCACTAATAAATGTGATTTTAAAAAAACCAATAAAGTTCCAAAAATCACATTAAATATCAATAAATGGATCTATTCTGAGTTAATAGAAACTAAAAATAAAATTCAAAAAAATATTGAGGATTATCGATTTGATGAGGCGGCAAAAAATGCCTATCAATTTGCATGGCACTCATATTGTGATTGGTATATTGAGTTGTCTAAAACAATTCTGTACTCAGAGGATAAAAAGGCAAAAACAGAGGTAAAAGAAGTTTCTGCTTATGTTTTTAAGCAAATATTGGTTATGCTTCATCCTTTTATACCATTTGTAACCGAGGAAATTTGGTTAAAGAACAAATTTGATGAGTCTAATAAAAATTTCCTTATGTATAAAAATTGGCCTTCTGGAAAAATCAAAAAAGACCAATCTCTTAAAGAAGTTGAAAAAATTATTAAAATTATCTCTGAATTAAGATCATTTAAAAATGAATTAAATGTCAGCCCTGGTTCATTTGTAGATGTTGCAATTAATAAAATTGCTAAAAAAAACAAATTATTAGTTAATAATAATGATATTATTTTAAAAAAACTGGGTCGTATCAACAATTTTTTTGATAAAGAACAGGATAAACCCTCTGCTACACTTGTCATTTCTGGGGACATTTTTAAGATTTATTTTGATGAAAATGTTGATCTTAATTTGATTAAAGAAAACTTACAAAAACGTCAGAACAAATATCAAGACGAACTAGATAAGATTTCTCAACGATTATCCAATAAAGGCTTTACAGATAGAGCACCAAAAAATATTGTTGAACAAGAAAAAACTAACTATAGTAGTCTTAAAGATAATATCAAAAAAATATCTTTAACTATTGAGAGTTTATAATGCGGAAATTTAATAAAAAAAAATTACCTAGTAGACATACATCCTTAGGTCCAGATAGAGCACCTCATAGATCTTTTTATTATGCAATGGGTGAAACTGAAAAAGATGTATCAAAACCATTTATAGGAGTTGTATCAACTTGGAATGAAGCTGCTCCGTGC
Source organism: uncultured Pelagibacteraceae bacterium (assembly GCA_902612325.1). Lineage (GTDB taxonomy): Bacteria > Pseudomonadota > Alphaproteobacteria > Pelagibacterales > Pelagibacteraceae > Pelagibacter. Next base: position 51,104 of record CACMDB010000004.1, read on the forward strand.
AACATTGCCCTTATGCGACAAGCGCAATCAGTGAAAAAGGGGGTTAGAGCATCAGGTGGTACACCAAGAGAATTTTGCACAATTACGGTTACTGATGGTATTGCCATGGGTCATGAAGGAATGAAATCGTCTTTAATTTCAAGAGAAGTCATTGCTGATAGTGCTGAATTAACTGTAAGAGGTCATTGTTATGATGCATTAGTAGGTATCGCAGGTTGTGATAAATCTTTACCAGGATTAATGATGTCTATGGTTAGATTAAATGTACCAAGTGTATTTATATATGGCGGTTCAATCCTTCCGGGAAAATATAAAGGTAAAGATGTAACTGTAGTTGATGTTTTTGAAGCGGTTGGAAAACATTCATCAGGTCAAATGTCTGCTAAAGAATTAAGAAAATTAGAATTAGTAGCGTGTCCTACAGCGGGAGCGTGTGGTGGTCAGTTTACTGCAAATACAATGGCATGTGTTTCAGAAGCAATCGGTTTAGCGTTACCTTATTCAGCAGGAACACCAGCTCCATATGAAGAAAGAGATAAGTATGCAAAAGCAAGTGGTCGAATGGTTATGGAATTATTAGCAAAAAAAATTAAACCAAGAGATATTGTTACAAGAAAAGCGTTAGAGAACGCTGCAACAATAGTTGCTGCAACAGGGGGTTCAACAAATGCAGCATTACACTTACCAGCAATTGCAAATGAAGCAGGAATTAAATTTGATTTAATGGATGTTGCAAAAATATTTAAAAGAACACCTTATCTTGCTGATTTAAAACCAGGTGGAAAATATGTTGCTAAAGATATGTGGTTAGCAGGTGGTGTGCCGATGCTTTTAAAAACTCTTTATGATGGTGGATATATTCATGGAGATTGCATGACCGTTACAGGTAAAACTATGAAAGAAAATTTAAAAGGTATTAAATTTAATCCAAAACAAAAAGTTTTAAGAGCTTATAACAGACCTTTATCACCAGATGGGGGTGTTGTAGGATTAAAAGGAAATTTAGCTCCAGAAGGTGCAATTGTAAAAATTGCTGGTCTTAAAAAATTACAATTTACTGGAAGAGCAAGATGTTTTGATAATGAAGAAAGTGCGATGAAAGCAGTTCAAAGCAGAAAATATAAAGATGGTGATGTAATTATTATTAGATACGAAGGCCCAGTTGGTGGACCAGGTATGAGAGAAATGCTTTCAACAACTGGTGCAATTTATGGTCAAGGTAAAGGCGAGAAAGTTGCTTTAATCACTGATGGAAGATTTTCTGGCGCAACAAGAGGATTTTGTGTTGGTCACGTAGGTCCAGAGGCAGCTTTAGGAGGACCTATAGCTCTTTTACGTAATGGTGATTTAATTGATATTGATGCTAAAAAAGGAACAATTAATGTTCGTTTAACAAGAGCACAATTGGCATCAAGAAAAAGAAAGTGGAAGGCTAAAAAATCTGATTTTGGCTCAGGCACTCTTTGGAAATATGCACAAACAGTTGGGCCAGCAAGTTTAGGAGCCCCAACTCACCCTGGTAAGAAAAAAGAAGTTAAGGAATATTCAAAAATTTAATGAAAATTCGCCCAGTTATTTTATGTGGTGGCGCTGGAACAAGACTTTGGCCAAAAGCTAAAAAACATCAAGCGAAACAATTTATTGATTTTGGTAATTGGACTTTATTAGGCAAAACTTTAGAGAGAGTTAAAGCATCTATATATGATGCACCAATTATAAGCACTAATGCAAAATATTTAAGACAAGTAAAACAACATTTAAAAAAACACAAAATAAGAAAATTCAAGATAGTTTTAGAGCCAGCAAAAAGAAATACTGCACCCGCTATATTAAGTACGGCTTTAATTAAAGACATTCCAATCAAACAACCATTAATGTTTTTGGCTGCTGATCATTTGATAGAAAAAGTTGGTTTATTCAATAAAGCTATCAAAAAAAATCAAAAGAAACTTACTCAAAACAATATCTTTATTTTTGGGATTAAACCCAAAATGCCCTCAAGTGAATTTGGTTATTTTTTAACAAAAAGTAACAAAGTAACTAGATTTGTAGAAAAACCCAAAAAGGCTAAAGCTAAACAAATAATTAGTAAAAAAGGTTATTGGAATTCTGGAATGTTTTATTTGAGAAAAGACTCAATAATAAATAATTTTAAGAAATACCAACCAAATATTTATCGAAATTGTAATAAAGCAGTATTAAAAGCAAAATATAAAAGTAATGTATATTATTTAAACAAACAATCTTTCACAAAAGCAAAAGCCAAGTCTTTTGACTATGCAATATTAGAAAAAACCAAAGATATAAATGCTATCAAATTAGATATTCCTTGGTCTGATTTAGGATCTTGGAAAGAAATCTGTAAGATGTATGGACGAAATAAAAGACATTATTTTAAAAAGAAGAATGTATTTCATAGACCTTGGGGTAGTTATGTAAATCTATTTAATGGTAAGGAATTCTTAATTAAAGAATTATATGTAAAACCAAAAGGTATATTAAGTCTTCAAAAACATCATCATAGAGCTGAACATTGGGTAGTTACTCATGGTGAACCTAAAATTACTTTAAATAAGAAATATTTCACTATGAAACCTGATGAAACTATTTTTATTCCACTAGGTGCAATCCATAGAATAGAAAATCCCTATAAAAAACCAGTTAAAATAATTGAAGCTCAAGTAGGCTCGATTTTAAAAGAAACAGATATAGTGAGATATCAAGATATTTATGGCAGAGTAAAATAATTATTTTACAAGAAAATTCACTTTTTTATTTGATAGATTTAAATGAATTTTTTTATATGAACCAAAATTATCTCCATCAATTTGAACAGGTATCAAATCATTTCCATCAATAGTAATGTTTTGTGAATAAGTAGTAATAACATTTTTATTTTTACTTAAATCACCATTAAGAATTATTAAAAATATAGAATATAATAAATTGATCCTAGTTAAATCCTTAAATATATATGTGACTATTTTATTTTCAAAAATATTTGTTTTATTTATTTTATGATGTCCAGCGTAATATTTGGTATTTGAGGATAATATCCAGTCTGCTTGATAAAATTGTCCATCAAAAGTAACATTTAATTTTTTATTATTCATAAATAAGAAATATTGAAAACCTTTGATACCAAATATAATTTTACCTAGAATCTTTTTAATTTTTGAATTAATTGAATGAACAATTTTTGCATCCCACCCTATACCAGCCATTAAAAAGAAATAATTCTCGTTAATTTTTACAAGATTAGAGGATTTATAATTTTTAGAAACCAACACATTTACTATATCATCAACTTTTTTATTCATTGATAATTCAGCTTGAAGCAAATTTGCAGTGCCAGCAGGAATATAACCTATGGCAAAATCGTCTTTAAAATCAAAATTATTTTTAATTAATTCATTAATTGCAAAAGAAACTGAACCATCACCACCAGCTACTATTAGTCGATCATAATTTTTTTGATTAAAATTTTTGAAAATTTTCTTAGCTTGATTTATTGTTTTTGTTTCAAAGTAGTCTACAGAAATATTCTCTTTTAACTTAGATAAAATCCTATTTATGAATATAGATTTTCTTCCAGAGGAAGAATTCAAATTATAAATCAAACAACATAACATAATTAATCCTTAAAAAATTTTTAACAAATTTGTAACATTCAAATGAAATAAGAAGTAAATGATTCGTGTTACAGTTGTATTAAAATATTGGTCTTTAAATGTCTAATTTACTTAAATATAAAAGTATATTTATTTCTGATGTTCATTTAGGTACCAAGGGTTGTCAGGCGAAAAAACTTTTAGAGTTTTTTAAAAACTCAAGATCCGAAAATCTTTATCTTGTAGGGGACATTATAGATATCTGGGAAATGCAAAAAAGTTTTTTTTGGCCTCAAGAGCATAATGATGTAATCCAAAAAATTTTAAGAAAAGCTAGACATGGTACCAAAGTTTTCTACATAATGGGTAATCATGACGAAATGTTAAGAAAATTTATTCCAATGCATTTTGGTGACATCCATATGGTTAATAGAGTTATTCATGAAACAAATGCAGGAAAAAAATATGTTGTTGTTCATGGTGATGCTTGGGATGGTGTTATGAAACATGCTAAATGGTTATCTAAACTTGGATCAATAACCTATAATTTACTATTAAAATTAAATGTAATAATTAATTTTTTTAGAAGATTGAGAGGAAAAGAATATTGGTCTCTTGCAAAATTTTTAAAGTATAAAGTCAAAAATGCAGTTAAATATATTGGTGAATATGAAAAAACACTTTCAGATTATGCAAAAAGAAAAAAATTTGATGGAATTATTTGTGGCCATATCCATCATGCTGAGGATAGAGATTTTAATGGGGTCAATTATTTAAATTGTGGAGACTGGGTAGAATCTTGCACTGCATTAGCCGAAAATTACGATGGTAGCTTTGAAATATTATATTGGGATAAAATAAGAGAACAATATTTAGACACTCAAGAAATAATTAAACCTATTAAAAATGAAGACTTAAAAAAAGCTTCGTAATTAATGAAAATTTTAATCGCAACAGATGCATATTTTCCACAAGTAAATGGTGTTGTAAGAACCTTGCATGAAACAGGTAAAATTTTAAAAGAACAAGGTCATAGAATAGAATATATCACACCAGAATTATTTTTAACTTTTCCGATGCCAAAATATAATGAAATTAGAATATCTATTAATGTTTGGCCAAGAGTTGGTAGCTTAATAAAGAAAATAAAACCTGATGCAATTCATATAGCTACTGAAGGTCCTATAGGGACTATGGCAAGAAGATATTGTTTGAAGAATAAACTAAAGTTTACCACAAGTTTTCATACAAGATTTGATAAATATCTTAAGCTTTACTTTCCTATTATACCTGCAAAATGGGCTGAAAAATTCTTAGCAAACTTTCATAACAAGGCTGAGAGAATCTTAGTAACAACAGAATCTATGAGAAAAGAATTAATCGATATAGGTATAGATAATAATAAAATGATTACTTGGACAAGAGGAGGCAATCATGGAGCTTTTAAGAGTCCGAAAAAAATTGATTTACCACATAAAAGACCGATTTGGATTTATGTTGGAAGAGTTGCAGTTGAAAAAAACATAAGAGCTTTTTTAGAATGTGATTTAGAGGGTACAAAAATGATAATAGGAAAGGGACCTGATTTAAAAAAATTAAAAAAAGAATTTCCTAAAGATATTTTTTTAGGAGAAAAAACAAACGGTGAATTAGCGTCTCATTTTGCATCTTCCGATGTTTTTGTATTTCCAAGTAAAACAGATACATTTGGAATTGTAGTTTGTGAGTCTTTAAATTGCGGAACACCTGTAGCTGCTTATCCTGTTCCAGGTCCTAAAGATATATTTGAGGGTTCCAAAATAAATTGTTTAGATAATGATCTTAAAGTTTCAGCTCATAAAGCTTTGAAAGTTAATAGAAATGATTGTCTTGAATTTGCAAAAAAATTCACTTGGGAAGAAACAGCAAAAATATTTTTTAACAATATTTCACCAAATCATTAGTTAATTTTTCCTTAATTTATTTGCATTAAAAAGTGTAATGATGCAAAATTAAGCCGTCTAAATTTATGGAATATTTCATCATTCTACTTATAGTTGTTATAATTTATCTCCTCTATTTACTTAATCAAAAAAAAAACAAATCAATAAATACTGCTACAATAATTAATAAAAGAGAGGAAAAAACCAAAAGAGTAATTATTGATGAACTTGAGGATCAGTTTTTTGCATTAAATAAATTTAACATAATTAAATATGCTAATCCAAGTGCATTAAAAAGATTTGGAAGTAATTTAATTGATAAAAACATATCCTCTGTAATTCGAAAACCAGAATTAATAGATAATATTGAAAAAGCTATCTTAGAAAATAAAACCAAAAATATTGATGTTGAAATAGACCTGCCATCATATCAGTTTTATAAAATTTATATTATTCCTGGTCCAACTCATTTATTTACTGAACCAGATTCTGTTGTGTTATTTTTAAAAGATTTTACTGAAATTACAAAAGCACAAAAATTTAAAACTGATTTTGTAGCAAATGTAAGCCATGAATTAAGAACACCTTTAATGGCAATCAAAGGATCACTAGAAACAATTGAGGGCCCAGCGTCTGATGATGAAAAGGCTAAAAAAAAATTTATGAAAATAATGACTGATCAATCAAATAGAATGGAAAATTTAATTAATGATCTTTTAATACTAACAAGAATTGAATTAGAAGAACACATAAGGCCAAACTCTTTAGTTGATATAAATGATCTTTTCAAAACAATCATCAGTAATTTTGAGATTGTTTTAAAAAGAAAGAAATTAAATATTAATTTATCTCTCGCCAATCCAACAGTTGTTATTGGAGATGAAAAAAAATTACAAACTGTTTTTTCTAATCTTTTAGATAATGCAATTAAGTATTCAAAGGAAAATAAGTCTATTTTTATATCAAGCAAAATTAGCGATGGTAAATTGTTAGAAAAAAATTTTATGATCAGTATTAAAGACGAAGGTGTTGGCATTCCTCAAAGATATATTTCTAGAATTACAGAAAGATTTTTTAGGGTAGATCTTGAACAAAGTAACAAGGTTGGTGGAACCGGTTTAGGATTAGCTATTGTTAAACATATAGTTACTCAACATCGCGGACACTATGAGATTCTAAGTGAGGAAAACCAAGGAACTGAAATTCAAATTTATTTACCAGCGAAAACTTAAATTTAAAAAATATTATATTGTAATAGTTTTAGAAGGTTTTTTTTAACAATTCTTTACTTGATTAATGTTAATCTTTTAATTAATTTTTTTATATGGTAAAAATATTCAAAAATATTTTGATTTTTGCTTTTTTATTAAGCTCTATAACAACAAGTGTTTTTTCTAAAGATATCACAACATTATTAAGAAATCAGCAACTTACAGTTTTTGATATTGGAATTTTTAGATTAGAGGCAGATTTGAAAACTTCATATCCTTCTATTAAAGATCATTTAGAAGTTACTGAAGCTGAATTTTATACAGACGTAGTTACCTCGTATTCTAAAAATTCAATTGATTTAATTGTTTCTGTTCCTATGAATAGAAATCTCAAGAAGGAAAATTATTTTTCAGATTCTTTTAGATGTAGGAATATTTTTAATTCTGTAAGAGATTTTTTATTGAGGAATGAAAATTTGAGTAATTATAGATATACTATGGCTACAAGCTATTTAACCTCTATATTTTCAACCCCAAGTTCATGGCCAAGCTGGAGATATGATGAAGAAATTAGAGAGGAATTAGTAAACTTAGTAAAACTAGAAATAACTTTACGTCCAACCAAAGAACTAGCTCTTAATGAACAGGTAAACCCTGTTTCATGTATTGGTGGCTTAGAAACTGATATTGATCAAATAATTATATCAAAAAAATACAACTAAAAAGTTACCTTTTTAATAAAAGTGTAACAATTCTGTAATATTAAAGATTCAATAAATTTATACGAGTCAATCATCTTTTAATTAATAAATAACGAAAGGATTAAAGATAATGAAAAAACTAACTATAGTAATTGCTTCTTTAGTTGCACTTTCAATTGCAACTGTTGCTCAAGCAAGAGATCAAATTAAGATAGTTGGTTCTTCTACAGTATTCCCTTATGCAACAGTTGTTGCTGAAAGATTTGGTGGTTCAGGATTTAAAACTCCTGTAATCGAGTCTACTGGTACTGGTGGTGGAGCTAAACTATTCTGTGCTGGTGTAGGTGAACAACATCCAGATATTACAAATGCATCAAGAGCTATGAAAGATAAAGAAAAAGCTCTATGTAAGAAAAATGGTGTTAATGATATCGTTGAGATCGTAATTGGTAACGATGGTATTACATTAGCTTACAGCAAAGATGCAAAACCAGTAAACTTTACTAAAGAACAATTATATTTAGCACTTGCTGCTCATACAGTTGTTGATGGTAAATTAGTTCCAAATATTTATAAAACTTGGGACCAAATTGACCCTAGCTTACCAAAACAAAAAATTTCAGTGATGATCCCACCAGGAACATCAGGAACTAGAGATGCTTGGAATTCTTTAGTAATGAAAAAAGGTATGACTAAAGAAGCTAAAGCTCTTTATAAAGCTGGTTTTGAAGCTGGAAATAAAAAATACAAAAAACCTCAAAAACTTTACAGAGAAGATGGTGCTGCTATTGAAGTTGGAGAAAACGATAGTTTAATCATCCAAAAGTTAACTCAAGATAAAGAAATGTTTGGTTTCTTTGGTTTCAGTTATTTCTTAGCTGCAAAAGATAAATTGCAAGCAGCAAGTATTGATGGTGGACAACCGTCATTAAAGTCTATTCAAGACTACAGTTATGCTGTTGCTAGACCTTTATTCTTCTACGTGAAAAAAGCACACGTTGGAGTAATTCCAGGCTTACATGAGTTTGTGAAAGAATTCACAACTAAGAAAGCTATTGGAAAAGGTGGTTACTTAGCAGACATTGGTTTAGTGCCATTAGACTCTAAGTTGTATAAAACAACAAGAACTAATGCTACGAAGCTAGTTGCTATGGGTAATTAATTATTCCTAAGTTAACAAATGATTAAAAAGGGGGTCTTTTTAGACCCCTTTTTTTTAAAAAAAGAGTAAAGTCCTCACTTAAGGAGATTCTGTGAACTTAATATTATTTACATTTATTGTTCTTCTAGGTTTCACAAGCTATTATTTTGGACGCAAAAAAGCATATACAATTCAATCTACAAAAAAAAGATTAACCGCATTACCACAATTTTATGGTTATTATCTTGCAATCTGGTGTGCAATACCAGCCTTTATAATTTTTTCATTATGGGCAATTTTTGAGCCCACAATTGTAAAACTATTAATCTTAAGTGATTATTCAAATCAAGGTTATCTTGATGATGAATTAAATTTATTATACGAAAAATCAAAAGCATTGTCTCGAGGGCAATTCACTGGAGAAATTACACCTTTTATTGAAGCTTCAGCTGAAAAATATTTAAGTCTTCGATCAATAGCTCAAAGTTCAAAAGTTGTTATAGTATTATCTGCAATTATTGCCTCTGTTGCTTATGCGTATAAAAGAATTTCATCTAATTCTAGAACAAGAGAACCAGTTGAAAAATTTTTGAACGCAGTTTTATTTACAGCTTCTTTAGCTGCAATATTAACTACTGTTGGAATAGTTTTCTCACTTATATTTCAAACTATAGATTTTTTTAAAGTAATTCCATTATTTGATTTTGTCTTTGGAACTCACTGGTATCCAGCAAAAGCTTTTGTTAGAGATTCTTCTGAGGCTTTAGATCCGACAATGTATTCAGATACTTTTGGAGCAGTCCCTATTTTTGCAGGTACTTTTTTTATTGCATTTATTGCTATGTGCGTTGCTATCCCAATTGGATTAATGAGTGGAATTTATTTAGCTGAATATGCATCAACTAAAGTCAGACAATATGCAAAACCATTAATTGAAATTTTAGCTGGTATACCAACAGTTGTTTATGGTTTTTTTGCTGCCCTAACTGTTGGACCATTTTTGAAAGAATTAGGAACTTCAATGGGTCTTGAAGTTTCAGCTGAAAGTGCTTTAGCAGCAGGAGGGGTAATGGGTATTATGATTATACCATTTATTTCAAGTTTAAGTGACGATGTAATTACAAGTGTGCCTCAAAGTTTAAGAGATGGAAGTTACGCTATGGGAGCAACTAAATCAGAAACAATTAAGAGAGTTATTTTTCCCGCGGCATTGCCGGGGATAGTTGGATCTATTTTACTTGGTGTTTCAAGAGCTATTGGAGAAACAATGATAGTTGTTATGGCCTCTGGTTTAGCTGCTAATTTAACTTTAAATCCTTTGGAGTCTACTTCAACGATTACAGCTCAAATTGTAGTTATTCTAATTGGTGACCAAGCTTTTGGCGACCCAAAAACGCAAGCTGCTTTTGCTTTAGGCATGTCATTATTTTTAGTAACACTTTGTTTAAATATTGTGGCCTTGAGAGTAGTTAAAAAATATAGAGAAAAATATGAATAAAAATAAAGAACAATTATTAAATAAAAGATATAAAGCTGAACAGCGATTTCGCTTATACGGTCTGAGTGCAATTTTTATGGCACTTTTATTTTTAACAATCTTTATTTTTAAAATTTTTTCAACTGGCTATTCAGCTTTTCAAAAAACATGGCTTATTGTTCCAGTAACTTTCGATGCTGAATTAATGATGTTAGACCAAAATCCTTCTAAAGAAGATTTACAGGACGCTGATTATTACGATATAGCATTAAAATCAATGGCTGATTTAGATCCAAACGCCAATGAAGATCAAGAAAATGAATTGAAGAGAATGGTGTCTTATTTTTTTGAAAAAGAAATTAAAAATGAACTTTTAAATGACCCTAATTTAATAGGAAAAACAAAGGAAGTTTATCTAACTGCTTCAGATGATTTAGACCAAGTCTTTAAAGGAAATTATCCAAGAGATTTACCTGAAGACCAAAGAAGAGTAAGCGATTATCAATTAAAAATTTTTGATCAACTTGTTGCAAATGGTAAGGTTGAAAGTAAATTTAATATAAGTTTTTTTACAAATGCTGACTCAAGAGAAGCTGAGCTAGCTGGAATAGCAAGTTCATTTATGGGCTCAATTTTTTCTATACTTGTTTGTTTAATGATAGCTTTTCCTGTTGCGGTTCTAGCTGCAATCTATCTTGAAGAATTTGCCCCTAAAAATAGATTTACTGATTTTATTGAAGTTAATATAAACAACTTAGCAGCGGTTCCATCTATAGTTTTTGGTCTATTAGGGTTAGGAGTTTTATTGGCTATATTTCAATTACCAAGGTCTACCCCATTAGTTGGGGGTATCACTTTGTCCTTAATGACCCTACCAACAATAATTATAGCTGCTAGAGCATCTTTAAAAGCAGTTCCACCAAGTATAAGAGAGGCAGCACTTGCTATGGGAGCAAGTCGAATGCAAACCACAATGCATCATACAGTTCCTCTTTCTATGCCTGGCACGTTATCAGGAACAATAATTGGTTTAGCTCAAGCTTTAGGAGAAACTGCACCCTTAATTTTAATTGGAATGGTTGCTTTTGTTAACACGATACCTGGATCACCCATGGATCCTGCTGCAAGCTTACCAGTTCAAATTTATATTTGGGCTGAAAGTGCTGAAAGGGGATTTGTAGAAAAAGTTTCGGCATGTATAATGGTCTTACTTGGCTTTTTAATAATAATGAATTTATTTGCCCAAATAATAAGACATAAGTTTGAGAAAAAATGGAGTTAAAATGATAAAGATTAAAGCAAAAGATGTTGATGTTTTTTATGGAAAAAAACAAGCGCTCTTTAATATAAGTTTAGATATTGAGGAAAATCAAGTAACGGCATTAATTGGTCCATCTGGTTGTGGTAAATCAACTTTCCTAAGATGTCTTAATAGAATGAATGATGTAATTGATATCTGTAGTGTTAAAGGAGAAATTTTAATTAATGATTTTAATATCAATGATAAAAGTTGTGATGTCGTAAGACTAAGAGAAAAAATTGGTATGGTTTTTCAAAAACCCAATCCTTTCCCAAAAACTTTATATGAAAATGTATCTTACGGTCCAACAATTCATGGTATGGCTCAATCAAAACAAGAAATGGATGAAATTGTTGAGACTAGTTTGAAAAAGGCTGCATTATGGGAAGAGGTAAAAGATAGGTTGCATGAACCTGGAACTGGATTATCTGGAGGACAACAGCAAAGACTTTGTATTGCTAGAGCGATTTCTGTAAGACCTGAAGTTATATTAATGGATGAACCTTGTTCAGCATTAGATCCAATAGCAACAGCACAAATTGAAGAATTGATTGATGAGTTAAAAAAAGAGCACACAATAATAATTGTAACTCATTCTATGGCTCAAGCAGCACGTGTTTCTCAAAATACAGGTTTTTTTCATTTAGGACAATTGATTGAACATGGATCTACTGATAAAATATTTAAGAATCCTGATAATAAAAAAACGCAAGATTATATAACAGGGAGGTTTGGATAATGTCTGAAGCACCACATACAGTCAAATCTTACGAAGAAGAACTAAAAAATCTTAATGCTAATATAATTAAAATGGGAAGTGCATGTGAAGATTCTTTAGGTAAAGCAATTCAAGCCATTACAACAAGAGATAACAATATTGCAGAAGCTGTTATTCAAGAAGATGAAAAAATAGATAAATATGAGACTTTAATTGAACAGCAAGTTGTGAATTTAATTGCTTTAAGACAACCTATGGCAATTGATTTAAGAGAGACAGTAACGGCTTTGAAAATGTCTTCAGATTTAGAAAGAATAGGTGATTTAGCAAAAAATATATCCAAGAGAACACTTTTGCTTAACGAAAATCTTCCAAAGAACTTGGTAGACTCATTGAATAGAGTATCTACCAATGTTCAAAAACAATTAAAATCAACATTAGATGCTTATCTAGAAAGATCTGCGCCAATGGCAGTAAATGTTTGGGAAGGTGATGAGCAAATAGATGATCTAACAAATCTTTGTATGCAAGAAGTTATAAAATATCTTAAAGAAAATGAAAAAAATTTAGAAGATGGAACCCATTTATTATTTGTAACTAAAAACATAGAGCGTATTGGTGATCATACTACAAATGTTGCAGAACAAGTTTATTATTTAGTTAAAGGCGAATATTTAGAAGGTGATAGACCCAAGGGAACAGAGCCAATTGTAACCGGAGAAAAATGATTTATGTCAGCTCATGTTTTCATAGCTGAAGATGAAGCATCAATTGTTAGTTTGTTAAAGTACAATCTTGAAAAAGAAGGTTATAAAGTCAGTCATTCAGAAAATGGAGAAGATGCTCTTAAACAAATAAAATTAAAACAGCCAGATTTAATATTAATGGATTGGATGTTACCAGAATTATCTGGTGTTGAAATTTGTAAAAACTTAAAAAAAGATAATAAGTTTAATGATATTCCTGTCATTATGTTAACTGCAAAAGGGGAGGAAGAAGACAAATTAAAAGCATTTGATACAGGTGCAGATGATTATGTAACTAAACCTTTTAGTCAAAAAGAATTGAATGCTAGAATTAAATCTTTATTGAGAAGATCTAAACCTCAATCATCATCAGACATTGTAGAATTTACTGATTTAAAAATAGATCGGATTACAAAAAGAGTTTATAGAAAAGATAAAGAAATTACTTTGGGTCCAACTGAATTTAAACTCTTAGATTTTTTTATCAAAAATCCAAAAAGAGTTTATTCAAGAGAACAACTCTTAAACAATGTTTGGGGAGAAAATATATATGTTGAGTCTAGAACAGTTGATGTTCATATTAGAAGATTAAGACAAGCAATTAACATACAAAATACAAAACCTTTAATTAGAACAGTAAGATCAGCTGGTTATTCTTTAGAATCTTGAAGATCTTTGGGTCTTATAAATTTTTTTAATACTCCCTTTTTCTCAACTTCATTCCAGGATTTAATATCAAACTCAATTTTTGCAAATGCTGCTGTTGGGAATTTATAATTCATTAGTTTAAAATTATTCGTATTATGATTTTTTGTAAGATTTCGTACTAAATTTTTCACTGATGGTTCATGGTTTATAATCAAAATTGATTTATATTCACTGGATATTTCTTTAATTTTTTTTATAATTGCATTCTCATCAACTAAATATAAATCTTTTGAAAAATTAACTTTTTTTGGCTTATTAATTTTCTTGGATAAAATTTGAAAAGTTTTTTTTGTTCTTTTTGATGATGAAATTAATGCATAATCAAATTCAAATTTTTTTTTAACAAAAAATTCACAAATCATTTTTGCATTTTTCTTGCCTCTTTTAGTAAGTGGTCTATCAAAATCATTAATACTTAAATCATCCCAACTAGATTTTGCGTGTCTCATGACGTATAATTGATACATAAAATCTAAATATATGACTGCTCTAAAAAAACAACATAAAGAAGAGTTGAAATCTAAATATATAAATAGAGAGCTTTCTTGGTTAAAATTCAACGATAGAGTACTTTTAGAGGCGCAAAATATCGAAAATCCTCTTTATGAAAGAGTAAAGTTTTTATCAATTGCTGGGTCTAATCTAGATGAATTTTTTATGGTCCGTGTAGCTGGGTTATATAGTCAAATAAAACAAGAAGTTGACTCACTAAGCTCTGATGGTTTGACACCTGAAGAGCAAATGGATGAGGTAGTGCTTGAAACTAAAAATCTATTAAAAAAACAGAACAAAATTTTTATTCAACTGATTATGGAATTAAAAAAAAATAATATCAATTTAGTTAAACCAGTTAATTTAAATACTAAGGATAAAAAAAAACTTTTAGAAATATTTAAAGAAGAGATTTACCCTTTATTAACACCATCAGCAATTGATCCTGCACATCCATTTCCATTTATAATCAATCAAGGAAGAGCAATTGTAATGAAGTTAAGAAAAAAAAATAAAAAAAGGATTTTAAACTCAATAATAGTAATACCAAAAGCATTATCTAGATTTATTGAAATTGAGTCTTCAAAAAATCATAAGAAATTTGTGATTCTAGATGATGTAATAAGTTTTTTTGCTAATGAAATTTTTCCAGATCATGATTTAGAAAAGAAAATGATTTTTAGAGTAATAAGAGACAGCGATGTAGAGATTCAAGAGGAAGCAGAAGATTTGGTTAGATCTTTTGAATTGGCTTTAAAAAGACGTAGAACGGGTGATATTGTTCGTTTAGAGGTTCTTGAAAATAGTGATAACGAATTGATAAGATTTATAATTAATAAATTAGATATAAATCCTGACTATATTTATGATGTTGCTGGCCTTGTTGGAATTCAAGATATAGATCAAATATGTAAAGTAAAAAATCCAAAATTAAGATTTAAACATTTTACACCTAGAGAAGTTGAAAGATTAAAAGAATATAATGATAATTTTTTTGAAACTATTAAAAAGAAAGATTTAGTTGTTCATCATCCTTTTGAAACATTTGACTCAGTAATTGAATTTTTAAACCAAGCAGCAAATGATAAAAAAGTTATAGCTATAAAACAAACTCTATATAGAACAACTCTAGACTCACCTATTGTTAAAGCTTTAATAACAGCTGCAGAAAACGGAAAAACAGTTACCGCTTTAATTGAAATTAAAGCTAGATTTGATGAGGAAGCTAATATTCAACTATCAAGAAGTTTAGAAAAAGTAGGTGTTCAAATTGTTTATGGTTTTGCTAAATATAAAACTCATGCAAAATCATCATTAGTTTTAAGAAGAGAACAGGGTAAAATACAAACTTATTTTCATTTAGGAACTGGCAATTATCATCCAGTAAATGCTAAAATTTATACTGATTTGTCTTTATTTAGTTGTGATAAGAAAATGGCATCAGATGTTGAAAAGTTTTTCAATTATGTAACAGGATACGCAAAACCAAAAAATTTAAATAAAATTTCTATTTCGCCAGTAAATATGAGGCAAACCTTAAATGAAAATATTGATGCTGAAATTAAAAATTCTAAAAATGGAAAATTTGCAGCTATTTGGGCAAAAATGAACTCTTTAGTAGATCCAGAAATTATTGATAAATTTTATGAAGCTTCGAATGCTGGTGTAAAAATTCATTTATTTGTAAGGGGTGTTTGTTGTTTAAGACCAGGAGTAAAAGATAGATCAGAAAACATATTTGTAAAAAGTATCATAGGAAGATTTTTAGAGCATTCTAGAATTTATTGTTTTAGCAATGGTACAAAAAAAATGCCTAATAGAAATGCAAAAGTATATATTTCGTCAGCTGATTTAATGCCGAGAAATTTAAATCGAAGGGTAGAACTTCTAGTCCCAATTGAAAATGAGACTGTTCATGAACAGATCTTAGATCAAATAATGTTGGCAAATTATCTTGATACTAATCAGAGCTGGGAACTTGAAGCTGATGGTAATTATAAAAAAATTAAATATAGTAAGAGCGATTCCTTTTCAGCTCATGAATATTTTATGAATAATCCGAGCTTATCTGGAAGAGGTAAAGCTAAACTAAGAATGCAGCCTAAACAACTGCACTTAAGATTGATTAAAAGTGGAAGTAATTAAAAGTAAAAATAGTTTAAAATTAAATCAGGCTAAATTAGCTATAATAGACATTGGATCAAACTCTATAAGAATGCTAATTTATGAAGATTTCAGTTCTTCTCGTGTGCCTTTTTTTAATGAAAAAGCAGTTTGTGAACTTGGAAAAAATTTAGATAAATCGAAAAAACTTCACAGATCTGGTACTGAATATGCTTTAAAAGTTTTAAAAAGATTTTCTGAAATTTTAAATGTTTCAAAAATCACAAATCTAAAGATTATTGCAACAGCAGTTATAAGAGAAGCAACTGATACAAAACCTTTTATTGATGAAGTTGAAAAACTTTTTAAAACTAAGATTAATATATTATCAGGCGAAGAAGAAGCTAAATGCACAGCTGAGGGAGTAAAAATAGGTTTTGAAAATGTTGATGGATTAGTTGCTGACCTTGGCGGTGGTAGTTTGGAGTTAGCCCGAGTTGAAAACAATATAGTAACCAATAAAACCTCATTACCTGTTGGTGTTTTAAGATTAATGAATAATCCTATAGTTAAAAAAAGAAATTTAGCAAAATATATTAAAAAATTATTAAGAGATGAAAAATGGCTCTCAAAAAAGAAATTTAATAATTTATATTTAGTTGGAGGTACTTGGCGTGCATTATTTAAATTACATCTTTTTCAAAATAATCATCCAGTACACATAATTCATCAATATAGTATTGATAATAATGTTTTATCTAAGTTTGTTGAAAAAATTTCTTCTTTTAATAAATCCAAACTTAAAACAGTTGAGTATATTTCAAAATCTAGAACACCATATTTACCTTATAGCTGTATTATACTTGATGAAATTATGAAAGTTTCAAATCCAAAAAAAATTATTTGTTCCATCAGTGGTTTGCGTGAAGGATCTTTATCAATTGACCATTTTAAAGATGTAAAAGAATCTGAAATTTTTTACAAAGCAATTGAGAAGGTTGCGCAAAAAAGAGGTGATTTAGGGTCAAATTATAAAAAATATTATGATTTTATTCATCCAGTTTTTGAAGGTAATGAGCACTTTAATAAGAAATTATTATATCTGGCATGTGTATTAAGTCATATGGATTGGGGATTGGGAGCATTTCAAAAAGCTGAATTGGTATTTCAAGAAACGATAAATACTCCTTTACTTAGATTGACTCATAAAGAAAGAATACAATTAGCTTTGTCATGCTATTGGCGGTACTGTAGTATCAAGTATAATCCAAAGATCGAGTATTTAACTTTTTTGAATAATAATGAAATTTTTTCAAGCAAACAAGTTGGTGCAGCATTGAGATTTTCACAATCATTGACCTCGATATCTACGATATTTCTTGAAGAGTTTAAATTGTATAAAAGAGGTAATGCTGTATTTTTAAAAATTCCATCACAACATCAAGAAATAATCTCAAAACAAGTTACCAAAAGATTTAAAGCTCTTGCTAGAGAATTATTTTTAGAGCCAAGAGTAATTTATTCAAATAATTCAAAATAAACTTAAATTAATTAAACTTTAATAATAAGTAAATATTTCTGTAACTTAATCTTTTTAAGATAATTTACAAAATTTAAATATTCATTATTTTTTCCCCTGTTTAAATTTTGTTAATTAGCTTCTTTCTTCCTTCTCATTTAAGAGAAGGAAGAAAGACAATTTGGAATTAATTATTTATAGATGCAGGAGACTGCTCTGCATTCTTCTTAGCAAGTTTTTTTGCTTTTTTTTCAGCAACCTTTTTTTCTAGACCAGCAATTTTAATATTAAGGCTTGATAATTTTTTTTCTTTAGCTGTAATTTTATTTTTAAGTTTATCAATTGATTTTAATATTTTTGTTTTTTTCTTTTCATTCTTTTTGAGTTTTTTTCTCATTACTGCCTCCGAATTATTTGATACTTAATTTAATCATATAATTCTAAAATAAAAAGGATATTTTGTTACAACCTATAGTTTATAGTTTTTTAAGACCAGTTATTAAATAAAAAAACATTGCTATATGAGAACTATTATTGAATTTTTGATTTAATATTAATTTAAATATCTCTCTTTGATTAAAAAGATGAATTCTAATACCTTGTTCTGGTTTCGAAATTTTAATTAAGTCTTCTGTGTAATAACCAGTAATTTTAGTAGTTAGTCTTCCAGGTTCAGTATAAAAAGTTATTATTTTACTCAATTTTGATCTTGATCTATATCCTGTTTCTTCTCTTAATTCCTTATATGCTGATTGCAGAGTTGTTTCCTTTTTTTCCACTATGCCAGAAGGAAACTCGTAATTAATTTTATTAATTGGAACTCTTTTTTGGGAAACTACTACATATTTGTCTTTAATCTTAGGTATTACTAATGAAAGATTAGAAGTTTTAAGATAATGATAAAACTCTTTTTTTTTAAATTTTTTGTTAATTAAACTTATTCGATTGGTAAGTTTTATATTTTTCAATTTTTTTCTAAAAATAACTTTTTAACAATAAGTACAGCAATTAACATTCCAATAAGCTCAGCTAAAATATAATAAGGAGTATTTAAATAACTAATACCAGTAAAAGACTCTGTAAATGTTCTAGCAATAGCAACAGCTGGATTTGCAAAAGAGGTTGAAGAAGTAAACCAATAACCTGCAGTAATGTAAAGCCCAACACTAGCAGCAACAGCAATTTTACCTGACTTCATTGAACCAAAAATTATTGTTATAAGCCCTAATGTTGCTATTACCTCAGATGTGAATATGTAAATCCCATCTCTTGACTTAGTAGATAATTCATAAATCTCATGTTCAAAAAAGAAATTAGCTAAACCAACACCAATTAAGCAACCAACTAATTGAGCAATAATATAAAAGGGTAATAGTTTCTTTTTTAATTTACCTGTTATTGTCATTGCGATACTTACAAATGGATTAAAGTGAGCTCCTGATACATCAGCAAATACTGTAATGAGCACAAATAAACCTGCTCCTGTTGCTATAGTATTAGCTATTAACATCACAGCAACATCATTAGTTAAGTTTTCAGCCATTAAACCTGAACCAACAATAATCATTACTAAAAAACAACTGCCTAATAATTCAGCAAGAAAATAGCGGCTTTTATTTTTCATAAAGCAGTTCCTTTATTCTTTTATGAATATTATTGTAAACTTTTTCTATTATTTCATCTTTTTTATTTAAGTCGTTTGTTTCATTAAGTAATTTAACAGGATCTTCTATATCCCAATGAATTATCTGATCTTTATTTGGCCAAATAGGACAGACTTCGTTATTGGCATTATTACAAACTGTAATAATATAATCCATTTTAATTTGACCATTAATAAACTCATTAAAATTTTTAGATCTATAATTTGAAAGATCATAATGTTTTGACAATAAATAATTCTTCACATCATCATTTATTTTTCCTGTTGGATTACTCCCGGCACTAAAACCTTTGTACAAATCGTCATACTCATTATTTATAATACTTTCAGCAATAATACTTCTTGCTGAATTACCTGTGCAAACAAACAATATATTCTTCATTTAAAAAATAATCTTATAAACTCCAATAACAAATAATGGAATTTGTAATCCAAAGTTTGTTAGTATCGCTTTATCTTTGCTCATAAATCCAGCTATAGTCCATCCAACAACTCCTAATCCATGAAAATATATATTTAATGGATATATATTTAAATTTGTAAGAAGTATTCCTACTAAAACTAGAAACGTACTGATCCACTTTAGATATTTTTTTATAAACATAAAATCCCCTTCCGTTGTTATTATTTCAGTTATGTTAAGAATTTATTACAGTTTATAGGAAAAATAATTTTATTTTGTGTCTTCCCAATCAAATCTTGGAAAAGAATCAAAAATTTTAAATATGCCATCCGACCATTGATCACAGACCTTAGAATATTCAGTATCAGTGATATTTAAGCATTTTTGTGAGGCAATTTTATATTCATCTTTTTTATAGACAGCAAAATCAATAGGAGGGCCAACTGTTAAATCACTTTTTAATGTTGAGTCCATTGAAATTAGAGCACAACGTGATGCATCACCAATAGATACGCTAGGTTTTATAACTCTATCTAAAATAGGTTTACCGTATTTTACTTCTCCAATAACTAGATAAGGTTTGCTATCAGCTGGTTTAATATAATTTCCTTGAGAGTACACTAAATACAATTCTAAAGGTTGACCTTTGATCTGACCACCAACTAAAAATGACGAACCTAATAAAACAGTATCTGTGTTTATTCCCCTAGGTGCTGAATGTTCAATATTTAATGATCCAATGTAGGATGCAATTTGATCAAAATCTTTACAGGTATTTAAATTCATTATTCCACTTTCGCCTTTAAGGTCTTTTTCAATAGACTTGTATACTGCTTGAGATGTACCTAAGTTTCCAGAGGTAACTATAATGACACTTCTATCACCAACATCATGAACAAACATTTTTGAGTATATATTGACATTATCTAACCCTGCATTTGTTCTAGAGTCTGAGGCAAAAACTATTCCGTCTTGAGCTTTAATGCCAACACAATAAGTCATAAATACTATTAATATTTATTAATTAATTAACATATAATTAAATTCAAGCATAGCTGATATAACTATATCGCAATTGATTGTTTATCTTAATTATTAAACAATTGTAAGATGAGCGGTAAACTCTGGAATAATTACAATGCCACTAAAGCATATGATGGTTATTTTACTAATGAGAACAAATTAAGAAAACATGCCGTTATAATTTCAAGTATATTAGAAAGATATGGAAAAGAAAAACTTCAAGAAATTGAAAAAAATTGTCAAAGTACTATCAGCGCTAGAGGAATAAATTTTAGAGTTTATGCTGCTAATAACAGAGCAGAGGAAAAAAAATGGCCGTTAGATATTATTCCAAGAATAATTCCTAAATCACAATGGAATAAGGTGACCAAAGGTTTAAAGCAAAGAGTAAAGGCTTTAAATTTATTTATTGACGATGTCTATAATCAAAAGAAAATTTTTAAAGATAACGTTATTCCTCGAGAAATTATATTTAATTCACCTTACTATGTAAAAGAATGTGAAGGGTTTTCACCTAAATATAAATCTTGGGCAAACATATCTGGAGTAGATTTAATCAGAAATAAAAACGGAGATTATCTAGTTTTAGAGGATAATTTAAGAGTGCCATCTGGGGTTTCTTATATGCTTGAGAACAGAATGGTAATGAGAGATGTTTTTCCTGAACTTTTTACGAGATATAAAGTTGCATCAATACATCAATACACCAACAAACTTTTTAATTGTATGAATGAATGTATTCCTAAAAAAACTGCTCATCCACATATGGTAGTTTTGACACCAGGTATTTATAATTCTGCTTACTTTGAACATTCTTTTTTAGCAGAGCAAATGGGAATTGCATTGGTAGAGGGAAAAGATTTATTTGTTGAAAATGATAATGTTTATATGAAAACTGTAAAAGGTCCTTTGAAAGTTGATTGCATATACAGAAGATTAGACGATAATTTCTTAGATCCCAAAGCTTTTAATAAAGATTCTCTCATTGGTGTTCCTGGGTTATTCAAATGCTGGTTAAAAAAAAATGTAGGTATAATAAATGCTATTGGTACAGGTGTTGCTGACGATAAGGTAGTTTATTCATATGTAAATAAGATGATAGTTTATTATTTAGGCGAACAACCTATTTTAAATCAAGTTGAGACATATTTGTGTCATGACGAAAGTCAAAAAAAGTATGTTTTAGAAAATTTATCTAAACTAGTAGTCAAACCTGCAAATGCTTCAGGTGGTTATGGAATTATGATAGGTCCTAAAGCCTCAACTAAAGAAAGAGAAGAAGTCGCAGAAAAAATTAAAAAGTGTCCTCGAGAATATATTGCGCAACCTCTAGAAACTTTGTCTACTGCTCCAACAATTACTGATAAAGATATAGAACCAAGGCATTTAGACTTAAGACCATTTGTCCTAAGTGGCAAAACCAATTATGTTACAACTGGTGGACTGACTAGAGTTGCACTCAGAAAAGGAAGTACTATTGTCAATAGTTCCCAAGGTGGTGGTTCAAAAGACACTTTGATTGTTGAATAGAAGTATTTTATTTAACTTTACATTTTTTACATAATCCAAAAAATTCAAGATTATATTTAATGTATTTCATGCCATCTTTATCCTTAAAATTAGCTAAATATTTTGAGAGACTATCACTACTTATTTCTGTTACTTTTTCACAAATTTCACAAATTGAAAATGCAGTAGCTTTAGCTACCTGACAACTTGAATTATGACATGCGATAAAGGCATTTCGACTTTCAATTTTGTGGATTTTTCCTATTTCAACTAACTTATCTAGTGCTCGATAAACTTGTAGAGGAGCTTTAATACCTTTTTTTTGAACATTATAAAGTATCGTGTAAGCTTTAAGTGGCTCAGGTGATTTGTCAATTAAATCAAAAATAATTTGCTGATTTTTTGAGAGGTTTTGCATTTTTCCCATTTTACCAGTTCCTCACTAATTTTTCAATTTAATTGATTGTTTAATTTTGAATAATGAAAGTATAAATAATAATAAGGCAGCGGTTATAATTGATGGACCTGAGGACGTATTAAATTCTAAAGATGTGAACAGACCTATAATGACAGACAATAATCCTCCTATAATTGAATAAATAACCATACTTTGTGGACTTGATGATAAATTTCTGGCCATTGCGGCAGGTATAATTAACATCCCTGTTATTAATAACAATCCTACCATTTTTATTGAAATCGCAATAATTGCTGCCATTAGGATTGTAAATATTGCTTTAGCTCTATCAGGGTTTAGACCTTCAGCTTCTGCTAGTTCATAATTTACCGTTGAGGCAAATAAAGATTTCCAAATGAATTTTAAAGTTAATAAAATCAATGCACCTCCTATCCAGATAATTAACAAGTCGTCTACTGAAACTGCTAAAATATCTCCAAATAATAATCCCATAATATCAAACCTGATAAATGTTAAAAAACCAATCACAACAAGTCCCACCGCAAGAGATGAATGAGCTAGAAGACCCAATAAAGCATCACCTGGTAAATTCGTTTTTTTTTGAAGTTGAATCAAAATTAAAGCTATCATTGAGGAAATAACAAATACTGAAATAGCAATATTAAATTCCATAGTAAAAGCTAATGTCACCCCCAATAGAGCAGAGTGAGCCAAGGTGTCACCAAAATAAGACAATCTTCTCCATATAACAAAGCAACCAAGAGGTCCTGTTACAAAAGCAACTCCTATTCCTGCAACCAAAGCTCTTATAAAAAAATCATCAAACATCTAATTTTTTTTAATTTCACCTTCATTTGTATGAATATGGTCATGCTTATGCTCATATCTAGACAATATTTGAGAAGCTTGTTCTCCAAATAAGGCTTTATACTCATTGTTTTTTGCAACATCCATTGGAGATCCTGAGCAACAAACATGGCCGTTTAAACAAACAACAAAGTCTGTTGCACTCATAACTGTATGTAAGTCGTGTGAAATTAATAAGATCCCACAACTTAATTCATCAGAAATTTTCTTAATCAGTTCATATAAAGCTATTTCACCAGTAAAATCTACTCCTTGTACTGGTTCATCAAGCACTAATAGATCAGGTTTTTTTGATATAGCTCTAGCAAGTAGTACTCTTTGAAATTCACCACCTGATAAATCTCCTAGATTCTTGTCTTTCAGATGAATGACGCCAGTTAAAGATAGAGCTTCATCTATTGTCTCTTTATTAAGACTTTCTGTTAATATCATGAAATCATTTACTCTTAGCGGTAACGTCCAATCAATTGAAATTTTCTGTGGTACATATCCAACTTTGTTGGTATATTTTTCAACTGAACCATCGATCTTTTTGTAAATACCTAAAGCAATTTTAGCTGTTGTGCTTTTTCCTGATCCATTTGGACCTATGAGAGTAACTATTTTTCCTTTTTCAACTTGTAGTGAAACACCTTTAACTAGCCATTTGTTATTCAATTGTAAACCAGCGTTATTTAATTTTACCAATATATTTTGATCAGTGCTCATTTTTTTTCTTGACTAATAAGTGTTATATTATTACATCTTGTTATATTATAACAATCTAAATATAAAACATATGAAAAACTTAAAAAAATTACCATTAATTCTATCACTATTATCATTCTTAACAATTTTTGTACCAGCGAATGCTGAAATTAAAGTAGTTGCAGCAATAAAACCAATCCATTCTCTTGCAAGTTATTTAATGGATGGTGTTGCTAAACCAGATTTAATTGTTGATGGTTATGCTTCCCCACATGGATTTGCACTTAAGCCATCACACGCAAAAATGATACAAAATGCTGATATTATATTTTGGGTTGGTGAGGATATCGAAACCTTTTTAGAGAAACCATTAAAAACAATTGCAAAAGATGCTGAAAAAATCGAATTAATGGAAATTAAAGGTTTAACTAAACTTAAATTTAGAGAAAGAAATATTTTTGAAGGTCATGATGATCATGGTCATAAGGAAGATGATCATGACGATCATGCTAAGAAAGAAGATGATCATGATGACCACGACCATGATAAAAAAGAGAAGGAACATGGTCATGATGAACACGATCATGATAAAAAAGGTCATAAAAAAGATGATCACGATGACCATGGACACGAGGGACATGCTCACGGAGAGTTTGATCCACACATATGGCTTGATCCGATGAATGCAAAAATAATTTTAAGTGAAATGGCAGAACACTTAATTGAAAATGATCCAAAAAATGAGGCAAAATATAAAGCAAATTTAAAAAACGCTCATAAAGATTTAGATAAACTAACTAAGAAAGTTAAATCTGAATTAAACAAAGAATTCAAATCAATAGTTTTTCACGATGCCTATCAATACTTTGAAAAAAGATTTGGGATAAATATTCTTGGAGCATTTACAGTAAATACAGACGTTATGCCGGGTGCTGAGCAATTAGCTGAAATCAGAGAGGTAATTGAGCATGATAAAGTTAGTTGTATATTTTCAGAGCCTCAATTTAATCCTGATATTATTAAAGCTGTAGCAAAAGATACTAATGTTGCAACAGGTGTAATTGATCCATTAGGAGCTACACTTGATCCAGGTAAGGATTTGTATTTTGATTTAATAGGTAATATGTCAAAATCTTTCAAAGGTTGTTAATTAGAAATTGATCTTTAGTTATAAATAATATCTAATAATGGGATGAGTACAGTTTCTCTGACATTAGATGAAATTTTTGATTTAGCTAAAAAAACTTTACTAGCTAATGGTTGTGATGATGAAACAGCTTCTATTCTGTCTGACCTGATTAGAAATGCCGAAAGGGATGGATCTTTATCACATGGTTTGTTTAGATTACCTGCATATGTGAGTGGTTTAAAAAGCGGAAAAATTAATGGTAAAGGAAAGCCTGAAATTAAAAAAATTTCTTCATCAGTTATAAAAGTTCAAGGGAATAATTGTTTAGCGCCAGTAGTTTTAAATAAAGGGTTGCCTGAATTAGCTAAAGCTGCAAAAGAAAATGGTGTAGCAGTGCTTGCAATAAATAATTCTCATCACATGGCAGCGATGTGGCCAGAAACAGAAAAGTTAGCAGAAGAGGGCTTAGTTGCCTTTGCTTGCACATCATACAAACCTGCTGTAGCACCCGCTGGTGCAATCAAACCATTGTTTGGAACCAATCCAATTTCATTTGCTTGGCCACGACCTGGTAAAACTCCAGTCGTTTATGATATGGCTACAGCATCAATGGCTATGGGAGAAGTCCAAGTTGCAAAAAGAGAAGGGCACAAGGTTCCACTTGGAACTGGTTTAACTAAAGATGGTAAAGAGACCACTGATCCAGGCGCAATTGCAGATGGTGGTGTATTACTTCCTTTTGGCGGCTATAAGGGTTCAGCAATAGCAATGATGGTTGAGTTAATGGCTGGTGCTTTGGTTGGTGATAATTTTAGTTTTGAAACAGCAGCTAAAGATAATAATGATGGTGGACCACCAAGCGGGGGAGAATTTATTATTGCAATTTCACCTGATAAAACTTCAGGAACAAATTGGCAAAAACATGCAGATGAATTTTTTGATAAAATGAAATCTTTTGATGGGGTTAGACTTCCAGGTGAAAGAAGACACAAAAATAGATTAGATAAAGGCCCTCGAAATATTAATGAAGACTTGGTTAATAAAATAAAATCTCTAAGCTAAAGTAATTTCAATCGGTGTATGATCTGAAGGTTTTTCACGACCTCTTGGATCTTTATTAATATTTATACCTTTAATTTGATCAATCAAAGAATTTGAAACTAAGAAGTGATCAATTCGCATTCCATTATTTTTTTGCCAAGCACCTCTCATGTAGTCCCAAAAGGTATAACCTTCCTTAGTTTCATTAAAATGTCTATAGACATCACTAAAACCAAGGTTGATCATTTCTCTTAATTTTTTTCTTATTTCTAATCTAAACAGAGCATCATCCTCAAAACTTTTTGGATTATAAACATCTTCAGATGCTGGAATAATGTTAAAATCTCCAGCAAGAATAATATTTGAATTTTTTTTACTTAAATTCTTTAATTGTTTAATTAAATCATCCAACCATTGTTTCTTGTATTTATATTTATCCGTATCTACAGGATTTCCATTAGGTGTATAAATGTTTATTAATTGAATATTTTTCTTTTTATATTCCAGTTCAGCTGAAATTATTCTCGATTGCTTTAGTTTATCTTTGATTAAGTCAGTTTTAATATTTTTTAATTTACCTTTAGATATAATTGCAACCCCATTATAACTTTTTTGGCCAAACACATGACTTTCATAATCCATTGCAGAAAAATCATCATAGGGAAAGTTTACATCCTCTGTTTTGATTTCCTGCATCATTAGGATATCTGGTTTATATTTTAAGAGATAACTTTTGATATTATCTATACGAGCTCTCACAGAATTTACATTCCATGAAGAAATAATCATTAAAGAGAAAAAGAAACACCACAACCACAAGATGACTTAGTTTGTGGATTTGTTATCTTAAATTGTTCACCAATTAATTCTGAAACATAATCAACTTCAGAGCCTTTTAATAAATCTGCTGAAGTTTTATCAATTAAAATATTTTCAAAGTTTAAATCATCTTTTGATTTTTCTTTATCAAAAGTGAATTCGTATTGAAATCCTGAACAACCACCACCTTTAATAGCGATTCTAAAAAAAGACCCTTTATCTTTTTTAGACAGCAAAACATTGATCTGTTTTAGTGCTTTATCAGTAAATTTAATTTCTTTAATCATAATTGATCACTGGTATTAGTAATATAATACTTAATATTTTATTTTAAAGGATGAAAAAATACTCAAAGATAGGTCAATTCAAAAGTAAAGGTAGGATATTTAAGGAATCTTTGTCAAAATATAGATCACCTTATCAAAGAGATAGAGATCGTATTATTCACAGCGCTTCATTTAGAAGATTGAAACATAAAACACAGGTATTTGTTAATACTGAAGGTGATCATTATAGAACTCGAATTACTCATTCTATGGAGGTTGCTCAAATAGCAAGATCCATCGCTAGATATTTCAGTTTGAACGAGGACTTAGCAGAAACACTCAGTTTAGCGCACGATTTGGGCCACACTCCTTTCGGTCATGCAGGTGAAGATGCTTTGAATGAATGTATGAGCATTCATGGAGGGTTTGATCACAATTTACAAACATTAAGAATTGTTATGTTTTTAGAAAATAAGTATTTAAAGTTTAGTGGCTTAAATCTTTCTGTTGAAACATTAGAGGGACTTTTAAAACACAATGGTCCAGTTAAGGATTTTCATTTAGTTGATGAATTGATAGGTGTTAAAAAATTTAAAAACATGATTAATTTTAATACCTTTCCATCACTAGAGGCTCAAATTTCATCTATATCTGATGATATTGCTTATAATAACCATGACATACAAGATGGCATCAAAGCGAACTTATTTAGATTAGAAGAGTTGGTAGAAATAGATTTTTTTAAAAATATTTATAGAAAATATAAAAAAAAGATTAACAAAAAAAATTACAAGATTGCAACTTACCAGATTATAAGAGACTCAATTGATTTAATGATCAAAGATTTGATAAGTAATACCATCAAAAATCTTAATCAAAATAAAATTAAAAGTAGAAATGATTTGAATAAAACTGATTTTCTTATGGTTGATTTCTCTGATAAAATTAAAAATTCTGATAATGAAATTAGGTATTTTTTAAGGTCTAAAATGTACAATAACAAGAATGTGCTAAATAAAAATAATAAAGGTAAATTAATAATTAAAAGATTGTTTGCCAAAATAAGTAAAAATCCGGCAAAATTTATTTCAAAAGAACATTTATCTAAAAACAAATATCGATCAGTTTCTGATTTTATTTCTGGTATGACTGACAGATATGCTATCAACCTTTATAACGATATCAAATGAACATTTTTGATCAATACTTAGACAAAATAAAAAAAATTATTTTAGATTTATCGAAAAAGGGTAAAATAATTTTGCCAGATAATTTAGATGGAATAAACACAGAAATTCCACCTGAGAAATTTAATTGTGACATTTCTACAAATGTTGCGATGGTTTTGTCAAAAATAAATAAAAAACCTCCTTTAGAATTAGCTGAAATATTAGCAAAGAGTCTTGAAAATGAGGACAAGTCAATAAAAGAGGTATCAATCGTAAAACCCGGATTTATAAATATCAAATTTCAACCTGAGTTTTGGACAAATTTTTCAAAAGAAATCATTAAGAACGCTAAAACATTTGGAATAAATACAAATGAGCAAAAGAAAAATTATTTAATTGAATTTGTTTCTGCCAACCCAACAGGGCCTTTACATGTGGGTCATTGCCGAGGTGCTATTTTAGGAGATGTAATTTCAAATGTTTTATCATTTAATAATCATAAAGTTACTAAAGAATATTATGTAAATGACTATGGCAATCAGATAATTAATTTCACAAAATCAGTATATTTTAGAATAAGAGAAATCAAATTTAATGAAACTTTTCCAACAGATAATGAAGATCTTTATCCTGGTGAATATTTGATTGAGTTTGCAAATAATATCATTTCTTCAAATCCAAAAATAGATTTTACTAATTACGATGCAATATCTGAACAATTAACGAGTCTGTCTATAGACGAGGCAATAAAATTAATAAAAAAAAATCTTAGTAGTCTTGGTATAATTCACGATAATTTCGTCAGTGAAAAAAAATTAGTGCTTAATCAGGAAGTTGAAAAAGTAGTAGAAAATCTTCAAAAAAATAAATTTGTTTATAAAGGTAAAATTAAAGCTCCAGCTGGTGAGGATGATAATAATTGGGTTGAAAGAGAACAATTACTTTTCAAATCAACTGATTTTGGTGATGACAAAGATAGAGCATTACAAAAATCTGATGGTGCTTGGACTTATTTTGCTAGTGATGTTGCCTACCATAAAAATAAGTTGGATAGAAAGTTTGACTACTTAATAAATATTTTAGGCGCGGATCATGCGGGTTATATTAAAAGAATTACATCCTCTGTTGATGCTTTATCAAACTCTAAAGGAAAACTTATTTGTAAAGTTAGTCAACTTGTAAAACTTATAAAGGATAAAAAACCATTCAAAATGTCAAAACGTAAAGGTGATTATATAACTGTTGATGATTTGATTAATGAAGTTGGAAAAGATGCTACACGTTTTATCATGTTGAACAGAAGTAATGATGTCGAACTTGATTTTGATTTTGATAATGTAATTGAAAAATCAAAAGACAATCCTTTGTATTATGTACAATATTGTTATGCTCGAATTTCATCTGTTTTTAGACATCTGGAAATAGATTTAAAAAAAGATTTAAAGATTGAAGAATACAATTTTGAATATTCTGACCATGAAATAAACATATTAAAAAAAATATCCGAGTGGCCAAAGTGCATCGAAATATCAAGCAAGAAGCTTGAACCACATAGAATTCCAGTTTATCTTTATGAACTAGCCTCTCTCTTTCATTCTTACTGGAACTTGGGAAAAGATAATCCTGAAAAAAGATTTATAAATGAGAATAAGAAGATATCGAATGATAAGTTAGTTTTATTAAAACTTATATCAAATGTTGTTAAATCTGGGATGAATATTGTAGGTGTGTCTGCTCCTGAAAAAATGTAATGTTTAAAGAAATCAAATATATTATTTTTGTTTTTATTATTGGTCTTTTTATTTTTTTTACAGCAAAATATTATTTTTCTGATGCCTATAAAAAAAAATCATATAGATCACTCAATAATATCGAAAATAAGATAAATACTTACTCAGAAAAATTACCAATTTTAGAAGATGATACGAAAAATATTATTGAATACGTTGAACAAACAAACAATAAAAAAAAGAAAAAATTTAATTTTTGGAAATTATTAGAAAATAATGAATAAACGTCGGTCTTTTATTGTTGGTATCAAATCAACAAAACTTTCAGCAAAAGAAAAGTCATTTCTTAAAAAATATAAACCCTGGGGAGTTATCTTATTTACAAGAAATATTAAAAATATTGATCAAACGCTAAAACTCACCACGTCAATAAGAAAATTATTTAAAGATAACAAATATCCCATTTTAATTGATCAAGAAGGGGGTAAAGTTAACAGGTTAAAAAATATTATATCATTCGATAATTTGACTTCAGAATTTTTTGGAAAAAAATATGTTAAAAATGTAGATGAATTTAAATTTTATTATAAATTATTTATTGATAAAACTTCATATTTATTAAAATCTCTTGGTATTAATATTAATACTTCCCCTGTCTTAGATTTAAGAATTAAAGGTGCATCAAATATAATTGGGAATAGATCTTTTTCCAATAATCCCAAAATTGTATCTAAAATAGGAGATTATTGTATCAATTATTTTCATCAAAATGGTATTGGAACAGTCATAAAGCATATTCCAGGACATGGTCTTGCAAAAGTAGATAGTCACCATTTTACTCCAACGGTAAATAAAAAATTGAGTTATTTAACCAAGAGAGATTTTCTTCCATTTAAAAATAAAAAAACTTTTTTTGCTATGACCGCTCACATAATTTTTACTCAAATTGACAAAGAAAATTGTGTAACTCACTCAAAAAAATTTATTAAATTAATTCGAAATAAAATTGGTTTTAAAAATATTTTGATTTCTGATGATTTATCCATGAAAAGTCTTAAGGGTAATTTAAAAGAAAATACAATCAAAATGTTTAGTGCAGGTTGTAATTTAGCCTTACATTGTAATGGAAATTTAAATGAAATGAAAATTGTAGGAAATAATTCACCATTGATAAATCCTTTTCTCGTTAAAAAAACATCACAATTTTACAAAATTTTAAGTTAATATTGATTGATGATTGAAAATGATTCTGAACTTTTTAAAGTAGATGTTGAAAATTATAATGGACCATTAGATGTTCTTTTAGATCTTGCAAAAGCTCAAAAAGTTAATCTAGAGGATATATCCATTACAAAATTAGCAGATCAGTTTCATGATTTTATTACTCAAGAAAAAAAATTAAATTTAGAAATTGCTTCAGAATACTTATTAATGGCAACATGGTTAGCATATTTGAAATCAAAATTACTATTACCAGGCACCCCTGAAGAAGAGTTTAAAGTTCAAGAAGTGGCTGAAAAATTAAAACTTCAACTTAAGAAACTTGAATTAATAAGGTTATTATCTGAACAGATGCTTAAAAGAAAAAGATTAGGCAGAGAAATTAGAACTAGAGGTATGAGAGCAGGCATAAGGCCTATCTACAATAGTGAGTATAAATTAAATTTATTTGACCTCATGAAAACATACTCCACTATAATTATGACTAAAGATTTTCAGAGAATTAATATTCCAAAATTACCAGTTTTTACAACAGAAGAAGGTATAAAAACTATAAAAGATTTTTTTGGAAAATTAATGGATTGGAAAAAATTAGATGATTTAATACCGAAAAATTTTAAAAGTGGATCAAAATATAAACGAACTGGTAAAGCAGGAATATTTGCAGGGTCTCTTGAGTTAGTCAAGGAGGGCAACCTAAGCATAAAACAAGAAAAACTTTTTGATGATATTTATATAAAAGAAAACAAATGATAAAAAAAAAGATTAAGAAAAAAGATAATATTATTAATTTTCCAACTAAATTATCTTCAATTGAAAAGGAAATTGAAGGTATTGTTTTTGCTGCTGCAGAACCATTAGATATTGAAACTATTGAAAATAAGATATCTAAAAAAACAGATGTCGAAAAAATTTTGTTAAAATTACAAGCTGAATATTCAAGTCGAGGTATTAACTTAGTTTGTATTTCTAAAAAATGGTCCTTTAGAACCTCACCTAATCTTTCAAATTTAATGACCCAAGAAAAAACTGTTGAAAAAAAATTATCAAAAGCTGCAATAGAAACTCTTGCTATAATTGTTTATCATCAACCAGTTACTCGAGCAGAGATAGAAGAAATAAGAGGAGTAGCTTTTGGAACAAACACCTTAGAAATTTTAATGGAATTAAATTGGGTTAAACCTGGTGGACGAAAAAATGTCCCTGGTCGACCTATTCAATATGTTACGACGGATGACTTTTTAAGCCATTTTAACTTGCAAAAATTATCTGATTTACCAACAGTAGATGAACTTGGAGCTGCAGGTTTAATTGATAGTACCAATATTGATAACGCTATTTTTGGTACTGGAAAATTCTATAAAGAAAAACAAGATGATAAAAAAGAGGACATTTATTCAAATATTGATGAAATGTTAAGTAGCACTCTTGACTCGGATGAGAAGAACTAAGCCCACAAATTAGACTTTTCAATTATTGATAAAAAGGTTATAAGTTTTCTATGAGCATTGGAATTTGGCAAATAGCAATCGTTGTAATACTTGTGGTATTATTATTTGGTAGAGGAAAAATTTCTAGCCTTATGGGCGATGTAGCAAAAGGAATAAAAAGTTTTAAAAAGGGTATGGCATCAGATGTGACTGATGACAATGAACCTAAAAATATTTCTGACGATAATCAAGATTCGAACAAAAAAGAATAAATCACATGCCTACTATTGGTTGGTTTGAGATTTTAATTGTAGTTGCAATAGCTATTGTAGTTTTGGGACCTAAGGATTTTCCGATAATGCTTAAAAAAGTTGGTTCATGGATTGGCTCTGCAAAAAAATATGTCAATAATATTCAAAATGAAGTCTCAAATATTGATCTTGAAGATAATAAAATAGAAAAAAAAGAAGAAAAAAAAGATGAGTCATGACGAAAATGAAGGTGGCTTTGTAAGTCATTTAGCTGAGTTAAGAAAAAGACTAATTCATAGTTTTATTTTTCTAATAATCTTTTTTATAGGATGTTATTTTTTTGCTGAACATCTTTATGGTTTTTTAGTAGAACCATATGCACAAGCGGTTAAAGATGATGGAACTGATAGACGATTAATTTTCACAGCTTTACAAGAAACTTTTCTTACCTATTTGAAAGTATCTTTTTTCACAGCTTTTTTTGTTACTTGTCCATTTATTTTAATGCAGATTTGGAAATTTATTGCTCCTGGTCTTTATAAACATGAAAAAATTGCAATTTTACCTTATTTAGTTTTAACCCCAATTTTATTCTTACTAGGAGGTATGTTGGTTTATTATTTAATAATGCCCCTAGCGATTAAATTCTTTTTATCTTTTGAAAGTTCTGGTCTTTCAACAAATTTACCAATTCAATTAGAAGCAAAAGTAAACGAATATCTTTCATTGGTAATGAAACTTATATTCGCGTTTGGCATAAGTTTTCAATTACCTGTTGTGTTGAGTTTATTAGCGAGGGTAGGGTTAGTTGATTCTGATTTTTTAAAGAAACGAAGAAAATATGTTGTGGTTATTATATTCGCAGCTGCAGCTTTACTCACACCCCCAGATCCCATAACACAAATTGGTTTAGCGATACCTTTATTAATTCTATATGAATTATCAATATTTTCAGTAAAACTTATTGAGAATAAAAATTTAAAAAATTCTGATGCATAACATTAAAGAAATTAGAAAAGATTTTGATGCATTTTCAAAAGCATTAAAAAAAAGATCAATCGATATAGATCTCAATAAACTCAAAAAATTAGATATAGATAATAGAGATTTAATTCAAAAAAAAGAAACATTAGAGAAAGAAAAGAAAGATATTTCAAAAACAAAAGATAAAGCTTTATTTTCTAGGTCAAAAGAAATTACCCAATCTATTGATAAAATTACTGATCAACAATCAAAAATTAAATCAGACTTAGATGAAATTTTATCAAGTATTCCAAATATACCTCATGATGATGTGCCTTTAGGATCTAATGAAAACGATAATGTTGAATTAACTAAATCGGGTCAGATTCCTAATTTTGAATTTACTCCAAAGTCACATTATGAATTAGGTGAAAAACTTGGCATGTTAGATTTTGATCTTGCCACAAAAACCACTGGCTCAAGATTTGTTTTTGTTAAGAATAAATTAGCATTACTTGAAAGAGCTATTTCAAATTTTATGCTTGATATTCATACCTCAAAAAATGGATATGAGGAAATTTCACCACCTTTATTAGCATCAGAAAATACAATGTTCGGAACTGGTCAACTACCTAAATTTGAAACTGATCAATTTGAAGTAAAATTAGAAGAAGGAAGTGGAAGAAAATTTTTAATCCCCACAGCAGAGGTTATTTTAACCAATATTGTAAAAGACAAAATTTTAGATCTTAAAACATTACCGATGAGATTTGTTGCATCTACCCCATGTTTTAGAAAAGAGGCTGGTAGTTATGGTAAAGATACAAAAGGGATGATTAGACAACACCAATTTTATAAAGTTGAATTAGTTAGTATTGTGGAACAAAATAAATGTCTTGAAGAATTAGAGAGAATGACAAATTGTGCCACAGGAATTTTGGATTTGTTAGAGTTACCATATAGAAAAATGATTTTATGTAGTGGAGATATGGGATTTAGTGCAGAAAAAACTTACGATATAGAAGTATGGTTACCTTCAGAAAACAAGTATAGAGAAATATCTTCATGTTCATCATGTTCAACTTTCCAGGCAACACGGATGAAAGCTAGATATAAAAATTCAAATAAAGAAACAGTATTTGTTGGAACGCTTAATGGAAGTGGTTTAGCAGTGGGTAGAACTCTTATTGCTATTTTAGAAAATTTTCAGCAAAAGGATGGGTCTATAAATATTCCAAAAGTGCTTAGACCTTATATGAATAATCTAGAAAAAATTAGTCTGAATTAAAGTTGTTTTAACTTATGAGATAGTATAAAAATTCACTTTTAATTAAGGAGTTTTATGGAAAGTTCAGGAATAGGTCAATTTATACCACTAATACTAATTTTTGTTATTTTTTATTTTTTCTTGATAAGACCACAGCAAAAAAAAGTCAAAGAGCATAAAGCTATGGTCGAGGGTTTAAAAAAAGGTGATAAGATTGTAACTTCAGGCGGTATTACAGGAACCATAACCAGAGTTGTAGACAACGATAAAATAGAAGTTGAGGTTGCTGAAAATGTGACTGTTGAAGTTATCAGAGGTACAGGTGTACAAAGTCTGATGAACTCTCAAGAAGTTAAAAAGTAATTTTGTTAAAGTAAAGTGTTATATTTTTCAAAATTCAGAATAATATCAGTAATATTAATTTCTCTATTTTTTATTTTAATTGCCTCATCAAATTTATTTAAGTTTGAAAATAACTTACTAAATAAGAAAATTAATCTTGGATTAGATCTTCAGGGAGGTTCTTACCTACTACTCGAAATTGATAATAATCCAGTTATTGAGCAAAAAATACAAAATTTTTCAATTACCATTAGAAATTATTTCAAAGACAAAAATATAAGAATTAAAAATTTAAAAATTTTAGGACAAAAATTATCTTTTTCTGTAGATGAAAACTTTAAACAAACTATTCTAGATACGTTTAATGATGAGGAAAGTGAATTAAATCCTTATTATCCAAGATTTAAATCTCATCAATTAGATATCACGGAGGAAAATAATATTTTTTTTGTCAATTATTCAACCCAAGGTATTGTTAAATTAAAAACATCTTCCCAAGATCAAGCATTAGAAATTGTAAGAAGAAGAATTGATGAGATAGGAACTAATGAGCCAAATATTTTAAAAAGAGGAAACGACAGAATTCTTGTTGAATTACCTGGATTAGATGATCCAATGAGAATTAAATCATTGCTTGGTAAAACTGCAAATCTTACATTTAGATTTGTAACTAATAATGATCAAGACTCTTTTGGAGCGGAAAAACTTAGTTATGAAGATGAGTCTGAAGAAGATGCTCTGGTAAGTAAAAGAATTATTTTAAGTGGAGACAATCTGCTAGATGCTCAACCAAGAATGGATAGTGAGACGAATGAAACAGTGGTTACATTTACACTTGATAGAGTTGGAGCTAAAAGATTTGGTAAAGCTACATCGACTGGTATTGGTAAACAATTAGCAATAGTATTGGATGGTAAAATTATAAGTGCACCGGTTATAAGAGATACAATTGCAAGTGGATCAGGTCAAATCAGTGGAGGATTTACTTTTCAATCAGCAACAGATTTAGCTCTTTTATTAAGATCTGGTGCATTACCTGCACCTTTAAATATTATTGAGGAACGAACAGTTGGTCCTGACTTAGGACAAGACTCAATTAATGCAGGGATGATTGCATTAGCAATTGGTTTTGTTTTAGTAATAGTATTTATCTTTGTAAAATATAAGATATTTGGCTTAATTACCAATATAACATTAATACTTAACCTTTTCTTACTCATTGGAATATTGACTATATTCGAGGCGACCTTAACTCTTCCGGGGATCGCTGGAATAATTTTGACAGTTGGTATGGCAGTCGATGCAAATGTTTTAATCTTTGAGAGAATTAAAGAAGAGCTAAAAAATGAAAAAAATAATTTAATAGCTTTTGATAGTGGTTACACAAAATCTAGAACCGCTATACTTGATGCAAATATAACAACACTATTAGCAGCTATTATCTTATTTTTTATGGGCTCAGGTCCAATCAAAGGTTTTTCACTTACACTTGGGATTGGAATATTTACAACATTATTTTCAGTTTATTTCATAGCAAGGTTATTGACTGTTTTGTATGTGTACAGAAACAAAGAAAAAGAAGGTTTAATTTAAATGATTGCTTTTAACAAATATTATAATCAATTTAACATACTCTCTATATCCTTAGTCGTTATTTCTTTATTTTTACTGACTTTCAAAGGTCTTAACTTTGGAATAGATTTTAAGGGCGGAACGTTAATTGAATTAAGGTCAACTGACAGTAAAATTAATGTGTCATCTCTAAGAGATAATTTAAATTCTATGAATTTGGGTGATGTTTCAGTAAAAAATTTTGGCAATGAGACAGACTTTCTTATTAAATTTGAAATTAATAATAACAAAAATATTATTGAGGAAATAAAATCAAATTTAGATAAATCATTTGGCAATACTTTTGATTTTAGAAGAGTTGAAAACGTAGGACCGAAAGTAAGTGCTGAGTTACTTAAATCTGGAGTAATAGCTATCGCAGTGGCATTAACTTTAATGTTAATTTACATTTGGATCAGATTTGAATGGCAATTTAGTTTAGGAGCTATATTAGCTTTGTTTCATGACGTGTTGGTAACCCTAGGTTTATTTTCATTGCTTGGTCTTGAAATCAATTTATCTATTATCGCAGCTGTATTAACTATTGTTGGTTACTCCATGAATGATACAGTGGTTATTTTTGATAGAGTAAGAGAAAATTTAAGAAAATATTCTGACATTAAGATTTACGATTTAACTAATATCTCTATCAATGAAACATTATCTAGAACTTTAATTACATCAATAACGACTTTATTAGCTTTGCTATCAATATTTTTCTTTGGTGGTGAGATACTAAAAGGTTTTTCTTTGGCTATGATATTTGGTGTAATTTTTGGAACTTATTCATCTATCTATATTGCCAATACAGTTTTAGTTAGACTAAGAGTTTCACAAAAAACTGTTTTAAGAGAAGACGAAAGTAATTAATAAAGGTTTTGAGCAGCTACCATAGTAAGCAGCATTGGTATTGACAACAAAGTATTAGTTCTCGAAAATAACATAGCTGTTCTTGCTGACTTGGCTTTTAGATCAGGTTCACACTCAACTATACCTAAAGCTCTTTTTTGATTAGGCCATATTACAAACCATACATTAAATGCCATAACTAGACCTAACCACATTCCAATTCCTATAGCTGTGTGTTTTGGAATGCCAGATCCTATACTTAAAGTCATTGCATCATGCAAATATCCATTAAGACCTGCAAGTGCTAAACCTGATAGAACTGTAAATGCTGCACCCCATCTAAAATAAAATAATGCAGCTGGCGCAATTACTTTACCAATAGCTGGTTTCTGTTCATCTGGAATTTTTGCCATATTTGGGATTTGAACAAAATTAAAATACCATAACAAACCAATCCACATTATGCCAACTACTACATGCACAAATCTCGCAAACCAACTCCAAAAAAGTGCATCAAAACTAAAACCATCATTTTGATAAAATAAGCCTAAAAATAACAGAACTGCAATTGCTAAAGAAACGTGAATAGTTTTTGATAAAGATGAAAGTAAATTACCCATACGTAATTTTATACTGATTTAGAGTGAGATGACAATGGTATTTATTGTAAAAGATTTTTTAAAAACTTACCCGTATAACTTCCATTAACTTTACAAATTTCCTCAGGTTTTCCCTCAGCGATAATTTTTCCACCTTTTACACCACCCTCTGGACCCATATCGACAATATAATCTGCAGTTTTTATTACATCTAAGTTGTGTTCTATAACAACCACTGTGTTACCTAATGAAACAAATGTATGTAAAATTTCTAATAATTTTTTGATGTCGTGTTGGTGAAGACCAGTAGTCGGTTCATCTAAAATGTACATTGTTCTTCCCGTCGATCTTTTTGATAATTCTTTAGCTAATTTAATTCTTTGTGCTTCACCGCCTGATAGAGTTGTAGCTTGTTGACCAATTTTTATATAGCCTAGACCAACTTTTTTTAAAGTAAGCAATTTAGTTTTTATATTTGAAATATTTTCAAAATATTCACATCCTTCATCAACTGTCATATTTAAAACATCCGCAATACTTTTATCTTTAAATTTTATCTCTAAGGTTTCCCGATTATATCTGGTTCCTTTACATTCATCGCATTGTATATAGACGTCTGGGAGAAAATGCATTTCATAAGTAATAACTCCATCTCCCTCACAAGCTTCACACCTACCTCCTTTGACATTAAAAGAGAACCTTCCTGGTTTATATCCTCTTGTTTTTGACTCAGGTAATCCTGTGAACCAATCTCTAATTGGCCCAAAAGCTCCGGTATAAGTTGCTGGATTTGATCTTGGGGTACGACCAATTGGTGATTGATCAATATCAATTATCTTGTCGATTAATTCTGTGCCTTTGAAACCTTTGAATGGTTTTGGAATTTTTCTAGATTTATTATTATTCAAAGTTAAGTTTAATGCGTTGTATAGTGTCTGTAAGATTAATGTTGACTTACCACTTCCTGATACACCGGTAACACAAGTTAAACTACCTAAAGGTATTTTTAAATTAACATTATTCAAATTATTACCAGTCGCACCTGTTATTTCGAGAAACCTTCCATTTTTTGCTAATCTTCTTTTCTTGGGAACATCAATTCTTAATTTGTTTGAAAGATATTTTCCTGTAATACTAATTTTATTTTTTGTTATTTCATCAAAAGTTCCTTGCGCAACAACTTCACCACCTTTGTTTCCCGCCTCAGGACCAAGATCAATAATATGATCTGCATTTTCCATAGTTTCAGTATCATGCTCAACTACTATTACTGTATTTCCCAAATCTCGTAATCTTTTAAGAGCATCAATCAGTTTTACATTATCTTTTTGATGCAAACCAATAGATGGTTCATCTAAAACATATAATACTCCAGTTAAACCAGACCCAATTTGAGATGCTAAACGGATTCTTTGTGCTTCTCCTCCTGATAAAGTACCAGACTCTCTTGATAATGTTAGATAATCAAGACCAACATTTAAAAGAAAATTTAATCTTTCATTAATTTCTTTAAGGATATGTTCGGCAATTTTGATTTGTCTTTTATCTAAATTGAATTTTAAATTTTCAAACCATTTTGCAGCATCTAAAATTGATTTTTCCGTCACTTCACTAATGTGCAAGCCATCAATTTTCACACATAATGCCTCATCTTTTAATCTATGACCATTACATCTCTCACATTTAGTATCTGACTGATATTGGGCTATTTCTTCTCTTTTCCAATCACTATCAGTTTCTAAATATCTTCTCTCTAAATTATTTATTACCCCTTCAAATGTCTTTTTATGTGAGTATTTTTCATAACCATCGTCATATGAAAATTTGATTTCTTCATCATCAGATCCATAAAGAATAATATCCTTTATTTTTTTTGAAATTTTTGACCATTTTTCATCTAACGAAAAGCCATAATGTTTTGCTAAAGAAGATAATGTTTGTGCATAATATAGAGTGGTTGTTTTAGCCCAGGGCTCAATAGCTCCATCCGCAATACTTTTTTTATGATTTGGTACCACTAAATTTGGATCAACATTTAGTTTAATTCCAATTCCCTCACATTCCTCACAAGCACCAAAAGGACTATTAAATGAGAAAAGTCTTGGCTCAATTTCCTCAATTGTAAAGCCACTTTCAGGACATGCAAATTTAGTCGAAAATATTAATTTTTCTACTTTTCTATATTTTTTTGGTAAGGTTTCATCTTCATATTCAACGAATACTAATCCATTCGCTAAATTTACCGAAGACTCAATACTTTCAGCTAATCTGTTTCCTAAAGATGAATTTAGAACTATTCTATCGACCAGAATATATATGTCATGCTTAATTTTCTTATTTAATTCAGGAACTTTATCAATATCATAAATTACATCGTCTACTTTGATCTTTCGAAAACCTCTTTTTTTATAATTTAGGATTTCTTTTTTATATTCTCCCTTTCTACCTCTGACTACTGGAGCGTAAATATATATTGTTGACTTTTTTGGCAGCTCTTTAATTTTATCAACAATTTGTGTAATCGTTTGTGATGTGATTGGTTTACCTGTAAAAGGAGAATAGGGTATACCCGCTCTTGCATATAAAACACGCATGTAATCATATATTTCAGTTACTGTAGCAACAGTTGATCTTGGATTTTTAGAAGTATTTTTTTGCTCTATCGATATTGCTGGGCTTAAACCCTCAATTAAATCAACATTTGGTTTTTTCATTTTATCTAAAAATTGTCTTGCATAAGCTGATAAACTCTCAACATACCTTCTTTGACCTTCTGCGTAGACTGTATCAAAAGCTAAAGACGACTTTCCTGATCCTGATAGACCAGTTATGACAACAAATTTATCTTTGGGTATCTCTAAAGAAACATTTTTTAAATTGTGTTCTTTAGCTCCCTTAATAACTATCTTTTTCATCATAATTTTTGTTGCTTTGACTTAATAAAATTAATATTCAGAGTAAATTGTGGTATAGTTCTAATTAACAAATTTAACAAATATTAAAATATTATGGCTGGAAGTTTAAATAAAGTACTTTTAATTGGTCGTTTGGGCGCAGATCCAGAGATCAAACAAATGGTAAATGGCAAAAGTGTTGCACGATTAAGTCTGGCAACAAGTCAATCTTGGAAAGATAAGAATACTGGTGAAAAAAAAGAAAAAACAGAATGGCACCGTATAGTTGTATTCAATGAAGGATTGGTAAATGTTGTTCAACAATATTTAAAAAAGGGAGCCCAAATATATGTTGAAGGACAATTAACGACTCGAAAATGGAAAGATGAGCAGTCTGGTCAAGACAAATACTCGACTGAAATTGTTATTCAAGGATATAACTCATCTTTAACTATGTTAGGTGGAGGTAATTCAGGTGGAAGTATTTCAAATGATAATACTCAATCTAATAATGATGACATGTCACAAATTTCAAATGACATGGATGATGAAATTCCATTTTAATATTTATGCAAAAAACTGAAATTCCTGAGGATAAGAATATAAAATTAATCTCAATGCATGATGAGATGAGCTCATCTTATCTATCTTATGCAATGAGTGTTATAGTCAGTAGAGCACTTCCTGATATACGAGATGGTTTAAAACCAGTTCATAGAAGAATTTTGTATGCGATGTACAAAGGTGGATATGATTGGTCAAAACAATTTAGAAAATCTGCAAGAATTGTTGGAGATGTTATTGGTAAGTATCACCCGCATGGAGATCAGTCAGTTTATGATGCTCTAGTCAGAATGGTTCAGGATTTTTCAATGAGCCTTCCCTTAGTTGATGGACAAGGAAATTTTGGATCTATTGATGGCGATCCCGCTGCTGCAATGAGATATACAGAAACTAGATTATCTAAAGTTTCACAATATTTAATTGATGATATCGAAAAGAATACAATTTCATTTAAAAATAATTACGACGAAACGGAGAAAGAACCAACAGTTTTACCAGCTCAATTTCCTAATTTATTAGTAAATGGTGCAGGTGGGATTGCAGTTGGAATGGCAACTAGCATACCACCGCATAATCTAGGTGAAATAATTAACGGAACATTAGCTTTAATTGAAAATAAAGATATTAAAATTAAAGATCTTATGAAGCACATACCTGGACCTGATTTTCCAACTGGAGGAGTAATAATTGGAAAAGACATGATCAAACAAGGTTATAACAAAGGCAGAGGTTCTTTTAAAATTAGAGGTGAAATTTCTATAGAAAGTTTAAAAAATGGAAGAGAAAGATTGGTTATCACATCAATTCCTTATCAAGTTAATAAATCTGTTTTGAATGAAAGAATTGCTCAGCTTGTTAGAGAAAAAAAAATTGAGGGTATTAGAGATATAAGAGATGAGTCTAATCGAGAGGGAATCAGGGTTTCAATAGATTTAAGAAGTGGAGTAGAACCCGAAACAATCAAAAGACAACTTTACAAGAATACACAAATTGAAAGTTCTTTTGGATTTAATACACTTGCAATAGTTGATGGCAAACCTGAGACTTGTAACTTAAAAGATTTCTTATCAAATTTTTTATCCTTTAGAGAGGACGTTGTAGTCAAAAAAACAAAATTTGATTTACAAAAAGCAGAAGAGCGAGCACATATCTTGATAGGTCTATCGGTATCAGTTGAAAATTTAGATAAAGTTATCAAAATAATCAGATCATCAAAAAACCCAGAAGATGCAAAGAAATCTCTTTTACAAACTAAATGGAAAATTAATAAGTCAAAAAAATTAATTTCACTTGTGGAAGGCTCAAAATCAAAAACTTTATACTCCTTATCAACTTTACAAGTGAATGCTATTTTGGAATTAAGATTACAAAAACTGACAGCGTTAGGAATAAACGAAATTGAAATAGAAATTAAGAAGTTAGCTGAATTAATTACAAAATATAAAAAGATCATTTCATCTAAGAAAGAATTGTTAAAAGTAATCAGTGAAGAGTTAAAAAATATTAAAGATAAATATTCATCACCTCGAAGAACTAAAATAATTGATGCCGTATTAAATTACGATATAGAAGAAACCATTCAAAAACAATCTGTATTGATTACAGTTACATTGCAGGGTTACATCAAACGTGGATCTTTGAATAGTGTTAAGACACAAAAAAGAGGAGGTAAAGGAAAAACTGGCATGACTACTAGAAACGAAGATTCTGTAGTCCAAACCCTATCAGTCAATACACATACCTCAGTTTTATTTTTCTCTACAGAAGGTTTAGTTTATAGAATAAAAGCC
This sequence comes from uncultured Pelagibacteraceae bacterium, assembly GCA_902612325.1. Classification (GTDB taxonomy): domain Bacteria; phylum Pseudomonadota; class Alphaproteobacteria; order Pelagibacterales; family Pelagibacteraceae; genus Pelagibacter. The sequence goes on from CACMDB010000004.1 coordinate 95,258, forward strand.
TGGAAAATACCTGAAGGATCTTCAGTTTCTAAGGGAAAATCGTTGTTTAATATTCTTCCACTAAAAAACCATCAGTCAATAAGTTCTATTATGCCTTTTCCCGATAATGAATCTGAAATGAAAAATTATCAAATTGTATTTGCTACTGCTCAAGGGAAAATTAGAAAAAATAGTTTAGAGGATTTTTCTTCAATCAATACATCTGGAAAAATTGCAATGAAATTAGACAATAATGATAAAATTGTCGGAGTTAAAATTTGCAAAGATGATCAAGATATAATTTTAAGTACCAAATTAGGAAAATGCATACGTTTTGAGTCTAAAAAATTAAGAGTTTTTAAGGGTAGATCCTCTAAAGGGATTAAAGGTATTGTTTTGTCTCCAAACGATCAAATCGTCTCTCTTTCAATTATAGATAATGATAAATCAAAAAAAAATGGGAAGAAATCAAAAGATGAGCAATCAGAATTAAAAGCTAAAGAAAAGTTCATATTATCAATTACAGAAAATGGTTTTGGTAAAAAAACTAGTCATACGGAATATAGAGTAACTAATAGAGGTGGGAAGGGAATTATCGGAATTATAAATTCACCAAGAAATGGTAATATCTCATCCTCTTTCCCTGTATATGATGGTGATGAAATACTTATATCGACTAACAAAGGAAGAGTAATACGTGTAGCGGTAAAAGAAATTAGAACTGCGGGTAGAAATACTCAGGGTGTCAGAATTATTAAATTAACTGGAGAAGAAAAAGTTGTTTCAGCTGATAAAATAGATGATAACTTAGTTTAATGAATAAAGTTGCAATCTATCCTGGAACATTTGATCCAATTACGTTTGGCCATATTGATGTTATTAAAAAAGGTTTAAAACTTTTTGATAAGATTGTCGTTGCAGTATCTAACGTTGAAAATAAGGATTATTTATTCGATTCTGATGAACGAATTGAAATTGTAAAAAAAGCTTTATTTTATGATTTGAAACTGAACAAAAAAAAAGTTGTCGTAATTTCTTTTAGCTCTTTAACCACTGAATTATGCAAAAAATATAAATCAAATATTATTTTAAGAGGATTAAGAGCGGTTTCAGATTTTGAATATGAATTTCAACTAGCAGGGATGAATAGAAAATTAAATAAAAATATTGAAACTCTTTTTTTAATGTCTGATGTTGAAAATCAGATTATTTCATCAAGATTTGTTAAAGAAATAGTAAATTTAAAAGGTGATATCAAAAAATTTACTACCAAAAGTACAATTAAATTACTAAAAAGAAAATATGAATAAAATTTTAATAAATATATTTATTTTCTTTTTTTTAACCATAAACCAAGTAATGTCAGAGGAGAATATTATGATTTTGAAACTTAAAGATGGAGATGTTAAAATTGAATTATTTGAAGATGTAGCACCTAATCATGTTAAAAGAATTAAAGATTTAGCCAACAGCGGTAAATATGATAATGTTGTTTTTCACAGAGTTATTGATGGTTTCATGGCACAAACTGGTGATGTAAAATTTGGAAATTCATCGTCAAGTGATTTTAATTTAAGAATGGCAGGAATGGGAGGATCAGATTTACCAGACCTAAAACAAGAATTTAATAATTTACCTCATGATAGAGGAACTTTATCTATGGCTAGATCACAAGATCCAAATAGTGCAAATAGCCAATTTTTCATTTGTTTTAAACCTGCTCCTTTTCTAGATAACCAATATACAGTTTTTGGAAAAGTGATCGAGGGAATGGAATTTGTTGATAAAATTAAACGTGGTGATGAAAATAATAATGGTGCCGTCACAGACCCAGATAAAATAATTAGTTTTAAATCATTATAATATTTAATGGCATTAAAAGAATTTGCCTTTAAATTATTGAACAAAGATGGCTATGCAAGAGAAGGAATTATAGAAACGCATAGAGGTATTATAAGAACTCCTGCTTTTATGCCAGTTGGAACTCAGGCAACTGTAAAAGCTTGCACGATTGATGATATTAAGAGAACTGGCTCAGATATAATTTTAGCTAATACATATCATTTAATGATCCGTCCAGGAGTTGAACGAATTCAAAACGCTGGCGGATTACATTCCTTTATGAATTGTAATTTACCAATACTTACTGACTCAGGTGGTTTTCAAGTAATGTCTCTTTCAAAATTAAATAAAATAGACCGAGAAAAAGGTGCAATTTTTAACTCTCATGTTGATGGAAAAAAATTTTATTTGAGCCCTGAAGAAAGTATAAAAATTCAACTTGGTTTGAACTCAGATATTGTAATGATCATGGATGAATGTCCAAAGAAAACGGATGACTATGAACTGATTAAAAAATCAATGGAACTATCATTATATTGGGCTGATAGATCCAAAAAAGCCTTTGGAAAAAATCCTCATAAAGCTCTTTTTGGCATAGTCCAAGGAGGCCTTTTTAAAGATTTGAGACTTTTGTCTCTAAAAGGTTTGTTAAATCTAAATTTTGATGGATATGCTATTGGTGGTCTTGCAGTTGGTGAAACACAAGAGGAAATGTTTAAAGTTTTGGATGACATTAAGGAAAATCTTCCAGAAAATAAACCACATTATTTAATGGGTGTAGGCACACCTTCTGATATTTTGGGTGCAGTTAAAAGAGGAATAGACATGTTTGATTGTGTAATGCCGACTAGATCAGGGAGAACAGGTCTGGCTTTTACATGGAATGGAAGAATAAATATTAAAAATAATAAATATCAAAATGACAATTCACCTCTTGATGAAAAGTGTAAGAAATTAAATTTAAACAAATATTCAAAAAATTATTTGAATCATTTATTCAATACTAATGAAATTTTAGGGTCGATGCTTTTAACGTTAAATAATATCAACTTTTATCAAGAATTAATGAGCGAAATAAGAAAAAATATTCAAAAAGGCACTTTTAATGAATTTCATGATAAATACATAGATAAGTTGTGATAAAGAAACTATATGTCTCATCAATTCCTATTTGAAATATTAAAATAAATATGTATATACGAAGTAATTTTGGGCCGTTAGCTCAGTTGGTAGAGCAATTCCCTTTTAAGGAATGGGTCGATGGTTCGAGTCCATCACGGCTCACCATCAATTAATACTTATATTTTAATTGGTGGGTAATCCAAAATTATACTATTTGTCCACTCGTTTATTTTTTTAATTCGATTGTCAGGTGAGGGGTGTGTGCTAAGAAATTCAGATTGTTTTTTTCCCTTACTAAATTTTTTCATTCTTTCCCAAATTTTAGGCGTTTCTCTTATATCGTAACCAGACAAAGAGGCAAAAATCATACCCAAATAGTCAGCTTCAGTTTCCTGCTTTCTATTGAAAGGGTTCATTATACCTAGTTGAGAGACCATACCAATAGTATTCATACCTGTTGTTCTGTTAACTTGAGATAATTTTCCACCAGATAATATATCAATAACATTTGTCCCTACGTTTAAAACAACACCTCGGCTCGCTCGTTCTACGGAGTGTTTTGCTACAGCATGTGCAATTTCATGACCCATGACGGCAGCTAAGCCATCAGTATTTTTGGTTACTTCTAATATGCCTGAAAAAACTGCTATTTTACCTCCCGGCATACAAAATGCATTTCTCATATTTTTTTTATCGATTAATATATATTCCCAATCAAAACCAACTGTTGGATCATCAAGTTTTGATTGATAAAAATATTCTCCTATAGAATTTTCCATTCTTTTGCCAATTTCTTTAATTTGATTAAGTTTTGGTCCTGTTATTAATTTTTCTTTTTCCTTAATTTTTTCAAAAATTTGGGCTGCCTGAGCATTTAATTTAGCTTCAGGGATTAGTTTTAATTGTTTTCGATCAGTGATTGGTGCAGTAGCACATGAATTCAGAGCTAAACTACAACAAGTACAACCAACATAAGTTAAGAATTTTCTTCTATCCATTTTTAATTATCATTGATAATATATTTTAAAATGAATCTAAATAATAAAATATTAGTATTTTTATTTATTATTGCGATTTCTTTTGTAGTTTACTCTAGTTTTAAATAAATTTTATGAAAAAGAATAAAAAAAAACGATCACTTACTCTTATTCTTAGAAATTATTTTATAACGGGTGTAGTGGTATTAATTCCTATTGGTTTTACTTTATATTTAAGTAAAATTTTAATAGGAATTTCTTCTAAAATAATTCCAGAAAATATAAATCCTAATAACTACTTACCTTTTGCAATACCTGGAGTAGAAATAATTATTTCTGTAGCATTTATAACAATTGTTGGGGGATTATCATTATCCTTTTTAGGCAAACGAATTCTCAAACTTATTGATGATTTATTTAAAAGAATTCCAGTTTTAAGGACTATTTATTCGGCTATAGTACAAATGACCGAGACATTTTCTAATAAAGATGACAATGATAAAAAAAGTGTTGTTTTAGTAGAATACCCAAGAAAAGGTGTTTGGGCTGTTGGATTTGCAACAAAAGAAAATAAAGGTGAAATGGCTGAAAAAACAAATAAAAAATTAATAAACGTATTTGTTCCAACTACACCAAATCCTACAAGTGGTTTTTTACTGATGTTTCCTATAGATGAAGTTATATATCTGAATATGACATTTGAAGAGGCATCCAAATTTATTGTTTCTGCAGGAACATCCACAGGTAAGAATTAAGCTATATCGTTAATTATATCTGCACGATCATATAATTTAATTAATGGTTTAAATCTCCCTATATCTTCTTTTTCATTTTCAATTCTTTTAATTTCTTTTTCAGCTAAAATAAAAAGATTATGATTATGTATTGGATCTGCCAATTTAAAGTTTTTTATTCCACTTTGTTTAAAACCAAGAATATCTCCAAAACCTCTTAATTTCATATCCTCTTCAGATATTTTAAATCCATCATTAGAGTCTTTTAATATATTAATTCTTTTTTTTGCATTTTCACTTAGATTTGACTTAAACATTAATACACATGAAGACTCTTTGTTGCCTCTTCCAACTCTACCTCTAAGTTGATGTAATTGAGACAAACCAAACTTATTTGCATTTTCTATTATAATTACATTTGCATTAGGAAAATCTATACCAACTTCAATGATAGTAGTAGAAACTAATATCTTAAATTCATTTCTTAAAAATTTGTTTAAGATTTCCTCTTTTTCCTCGATAGTTGTTTTTCCATGGAGTAAATAAACCTCATTTGGAAAAATTTTTTTTAGATATTCAGACTTTTTAATCGCTGAAGAATGATCAATTTTTTTTGACTCTTCTATAAGAGGGCATACCCAAAAAATTTGATTTCCAAGTTGTATTTCTTTCTTGATGAATTTAATTACATCCTCAATCTTACTTTCAATTTTACTATAAGTTTTTACAGGTTTTCGGTTATTCGGTTTTTCTCGTATAATTGAAAGATCCATATCTCCGTAAATAGTCATTGTTAAAGTACGTGGAATTGGTGTTGCTGTCATTAAAAGAACATCACAATCTTTCCCAGCTTTATCAGATAATTTTTTTCTCTGACTAACTCCAAATTTGTGTTGTTCATCAATTATTATTAAACCTAGTTTTTTGAATTCTACTTTTTTTTGAAATAAGGCATGTGTTCCAAAAATAATATCAATTTCTTTTTTAATAAGTTTATTTAAAATTTTTTTCTTATCTTTGTATGATGATTTTCCAGAAAGTAACTCTATTTTAATATTTTTTGAATATATTTTTTTTGCTAATAAAAAATGCTGCCTTGCTAATATTTCTGTAGGAGCCATTACTGCTACCTGAAAATCAGAACTGATGGTATTGAATGCAGATAATAATGCTACAATTGTTTTACCACTACCAACATCTCCCTGAAGTAATCTGAACATCTTGTTATCTGAACACAAATCTTTGTTAATCTCATTTAATGTTTTAGTTTGATCATTGGTTAAGGAAAAATCTAATTTTGATATTATTTCACCTTGTTTTTTAATATCGAATTTTTTCTTTGTTTTTTTTATTTTTTTGATCTTTTTTCTAATTTCTGAATTAACTAAAAAAGTTGAAAAAATTTCGTCAAAAGCAAGTCTTTGATAGAAATTTTCCTTGAATTTACCAATGTTTTCTGGATCGTGCAATTTTTTGATCGAGTCATTCCAACCAATATTATCAAAATTTTTTAATATATCTTTTGAGTGCCACTCATCAATATGAGGTAAATTTTTAATAATTTGAAATATTATTTTATTATAAACCTTTTCACTAATTCCTTCAGTTAATGAATAGGTATTATGCTTTTGCTTTATTATAGATGAGTCTTCTGAAATATATTTAGGATTTGTTAATTGATATTTATTTCGAAAGTATTTAATTTTACCACTAATTGTTACTTCTTTTCCAATAGGTAATATTTTTCTAATATATCCTTCGTAACTATTAAAAAAAACACAATCTATTTCACCAGTTTCATCTCTGCATAAGACTCGATTTGGTAAGTTTTTTACTCTTGGAAATGAATATTTTTGAGGAATTATAGTTATAGTTTGTATCTCATCTATTTTTAAATCTTTAATTTTCGAAGATAAACTTCGATCTGTATAAGATTTTGGTAATTTCCATAACAGATCAAAAATACTATTAATTTTTTTTCTTTTTAATAAATTTGATGTTTTTAAACCAACACCTTTTATAGATTTTAGGTCAGATAATAAATATTCATAATTTCTTTTAATATCCATAAACTAATATTATATTCTTAATATGACCGCTGATATAGAACAAATAAAAAAAAAAATTATATACAGATCAAATTATCGCGGTACGAAAGAAATGGATAAACTTTTAGGAGCATTCACCAATAAATACATAGATCAATTAAATGTTGAAGATTTAAATGAATTAATAAAATTCTTAGAAATAGATGATAATAATCTTTACAATTTTTATAATGGTTTAAAAACCAACATTGAATTTGAAGATAACAAAATTAATAATTTATTTAAAAATTTTAAATATTAACAATTATATGGCGGAGAGACTGGGATTCGAACCCAGGAAAGAGTTGCCCCTTTGCCGGTTTTCAAGACCGGTGCTTTCAACCGCTCAGCCATCTCTCCATGTAGAAGCTTTTATAATTTAAAATATTTAATTCAACAATAAAATAGTCTAATTACTCATGATATTTTATTCATTTAATTAGTATGAAAAATGATTTTAACAAAGGTTTAATATTAACTTCCTTAGGTTCTTTTTGGTGGGGATTTATTGGAGTTATATATTTTGAGTCAGTTTCTTTTATTGGTCATACTGAATTAGTTGTTCACAGATGTCTGTGGACAGCAATAATGTTAATTTTAACCACAACATTTCTGTCTAAATGGAAAATTTTTTTAAAAGAAGTAAAAGATAAAAAAAAATTAATTGCATTATTTTTGTCTGGTTTTTTAATTTTTGTTAATTGGTCTATATGGATATATGCTGTTGCATCAGAAAGAATTATCGATGCTAGTTTTGGTTATTTTATAATGCCAATAATTAGTGTACTTTTGGGTTATATTTTTTTTAAAGAAGAACTAAACAAAAAAAGGATTTTTTCAATTATTCTAGTTTTTGTTTCAATATTAATTTTAATTTTTTTTAATCTTAAATCATTACCATGGGTCGGTCTCATTGTAGCTTTTAGTTGGGCCTTTTATAATTTAGTTCGAAAAAAAATCGAAATTGATACCGACATTGGGTTGCTAATTGAAAGTTTATATATTTTCCCTTTTGCTTTAGTTGCATTTTATATAATTGCAAATAATGGTCTAAATGACTTTAACTTAAGTAATCCAGGATTAAGTCTATATTTACTTTTAGCTGGTCCGATGACTGTGATTCCTTTGTTTCTATATGTAAGAGGGGTTGAGTTAATTGGATTAGGACCCACCGGAATGATATTTTATATAACGCCAACATTACAGTTCATTTTAGGTTATTTTTATTATGGAGAGGATTTTTCATTAGTTAAATTTCTAAGTTTTATTATTATTTGGATTGCTGTAATTATATATTTAAATGACTTATATGAAAAAAATTAAAATTTTTTTTTTAATTCTATTTTTTTTAAATTCCAACTTATTTGCAAATGAGAATACAGATTTTGAAAAGTGGAAAAAAGATTTCAAACAAAGAGCTTTAGCAAATAATATTTCTGAGAAAACTTTTGATCTAGTAATGACAGATACTAAGTTCTTAGCAAATGTTATAAAATATGACAGATACCAGCCTGAATTTTATGAAGACACCAAAACTTACATATCAAAGAGATCTTCTACAAAAAAATTAAATAAAGGTATCGACTTTTATTTAAATAATAAAGATTTAATTAATATTGTTGAAAATAAGTTTAAAATTGAGAAGGAACTTCTACTGTCATTGATGGGCATTGAAACAAATTATGGAACTTATGTTGGAAAAATGGATATACTTTCCTCACTAGCAACTTTAAGTTATGATAAAAGAAGATCTGAATTTTTTACTAAAGAGCTTTTAATCTTATTAAAATTAATTGATGAAAATCAGATAGATTATAAATCATTGTATGGTTCATGGGCAGGTGCATTTGGTTTTTTTCAATTTATGCCCTCAACCATAAAAAATCACGCAATTGATTTTAATACAGATAATTATATTGATTTAAAAAATTCTCATGATGCTTATGCTTCAGCAGCTAATTATCTTAAAAAAATTGGTTGGAAAAAAGACTCACCTTGTTTTTATAGAATAGATCTTAAAGAAGATATTCCAAAAAAATATTTGAATGTTTCTGCAAAAAAACTCCAAAATAAAAAAAAATTAGGATTTTTTAAGAAATATATTGATAATTATGATGATATAAGCTTTCTAAAATCAAATCATAATGTTGCAATAATCACTCCAGACAAAGATATTATTCCTGGTGCAGATACTTTAAATCCTGCATATATTGTATTTGATAACTACGAAATAATTCTCCAATGGAATAGATCTCTAAGATTTGCTTTAGCTGTTTGTACCTTAAAAGATAAATTTAAAAATGAATTATAAAATTTTATTAATATTTTTGTTATCAATATTTTTGATAGGTTGTGAACAAGTAGCAATGAACCCAGATAAGATTGAAACAAAAATAGAGAAAAAATATAGTAATAGTGGCTTTGCTTTAATCTTTGACGAAAATGTAAAAAAAATTAAAAAATTAGATGATAGATCATTAATGATTCATCACAAATCACTTAAAAGAAAATCTGCTGTTAAGATTACAAATCCAAAAAACGGAAAGTCTTTAATTGCAGAAGTAAAATCTAATAACCAAAAATTTTCAGATTTTTACAATTCTGTTATATCTAGAAGAATTGCTGAAGATTTAGATCTTGATTTCAATGAACCCTTATTGGAAATAGTATTAATATCTAGAAATTCTACTTTTATTGCAAAAAAAAGTAAAACTTTCGATGAGGAAAAAAACGTTGCAGAAAAGGCGCCAATTGATGGTATTCAAATTAATGATTTAAGCAAAACTAAGAAAAAAGAAAAAAAAACAACTAAAGAAAAATTTTCTTACTCAATAAAGATTGCTGATTTTTACTATAAATCTACTGCTAAAATGATGATTTCTAGAATCAAAGATGAAACTTCTATAAAAAACTCTAGGATAAAAAAATTATCTCAAACTAAATTTAGAGTATTAATAGGTCCTTTTAATGATATAAAAAGTTTGAAAGAGTCATTTGAGAAGTTAAAATCTCTTAATTTCGAAAACTTAGAAGTGCTAAAAAATGTTTAAAAATTTTCTAATTACAATTCTTATAACTTTTTTTATTTCTAACAATGCGCATTCTAATATTGAGATAAAAGCAAGAACAGCAATTTTACAAGATTTTTTGTCGGGTGAAATTTTATATGAAAAAGAACCAGACAGATCAATTTATCCTGCTTCAATGACAAAAATAATGACCTCCATTATTGCTTTTGATTTAATTAAATCAGGCGATTTAACTTTAGATGAAAAATTTATTATTTCAGAGAAAGCTTGGCGGCTATCAACTTCTGGATATTCTTCAATGTTTGTTATGGTCAATGATGAGGTGAGTGTAGAAAATTTACTTAGAGGTATTATTGTTGCCTCAGGAAACGACGCTTGTGTTGCATTAGCTGAAGGAATAGCAGGAACTGAAGAGGAATTTGCAATTATGATGACTTCCAAAGCACAAGAAATTGGTATGAGTAATACAAATTTTGCAAACTCATCTGGAATTAATGATCCTGACAATTATTCAACAGTAAAAGACATAATGATAATGTCTCATTATTTAATTAAAAACTATCCAGAATATTACGAGTGGTTCAGTGAAAAAGAATTTACTTGGGATAGAACTGGTGGCGATCCAATTACTCAAGGAAATAGAAATCCACTTTTATATAAAAATATGGGTGCAGATGGAATTAAAACTGGATATCTTGCAGTGGAAAAATATTCTTTAGCATCATCATTAGAAAGAAAAGGTAGACGGTTAATTGCTGTAGCTAGTGGCTTTGAAACTAAAAATTCTAGATCTAGAGAGAGCTCAAAACTATTGACATATGGTTTAACGAATTTTGATTTAGTAGAAATAAACAAATCGGGAGAAGAATTTGATAGCGTTGATGTTTGGTTAGGAAAAAAGGATTCTGTTAAAGTTTATACTAAAGAAGATATCTATAAAATTATAAAAAAAGGTAAGAAAAAACTATTAAAAGTTAAAATGTTATATGAAGGACCTGTGGAAGCGCCAATTAGTAAAGATCAAGTTTTAGCCAAATTAAAGATCATTTACGATGATGAATTAATTGATGAATATGATCTCTTAGCAAAAGAACAAGTTAATAAAGTAAATATTTTTTCAAGATTAATGAAATCCTTAAATTATTTGATTTGGGGTGATGTCTAAAAAAATTGTTATAGCCTTTGAAGGTATTGAGGGTAGTGGAAAAACTTTTCATATTGACAATGTTTCTAAATATTTAAAAAGAAAAAAGATACCTCATATAAAGATAAGAGAGCCTGGAGGGAATAAGAACTCAGAAAAGATAAGAAAATTAATTCTAGATAAGAAATCTAATTTTAATAAAAATACTGATTTATTACTTTATTTAGCGGCTAGAAGTGAAAACATGGATAATTTGAAAAAAAACTTTAGAAAAAAGATAATTTTGCTAGATAGGTTTACCGACTCTACTATTGCTTATCAACATTTTGGAATGGGTGTAAATTTAGATATTATTAAAAAGATTAATAATTATATTTTAAAATCATTTAAAGTAGATTTTACGTTTTTAAGTATTGTTAACACAAACAATATGCAAAAAAGATTGAAACAAAGAAAAAAACTTAATCGTTACGATGAGTTCAAAGAAAAATTTTACAGAAAAGTACAAAATGGTTTTTTAAGAATATCTAAAAATAAAAAAAGATATAAAATAATTAATTCAAATCTTCCTATCGAATTAAACAAAAAAAAAATAATTGAAAAAATTGAAAAATTAGTAAAATGAATTTTTATCCTAATAGCCAAACAAATCTTTATGGATTACAGGATAATCTTTTAGTTTTTGCTAAATTATTTGACCAAAAAAGATTACCACCAAAGATTTTATTAACTGGTCAAAAAGGTATTGGCAAATGTACTCTTGCTTATCATTTAATTAATTTTGTTTTATCAAAAGATGAAGAAATGCCTTATGATTTAGCTGAATTTAAAATAAATTTAGATAATCGCTCATTTAAGTTAATTCAAAATGGTTCATGTCCAAATTTTAATTTAATAGATATTAATCCTGATAAAAAAAACATAGATATAGAACAAATTAGAGAATTAATAATTCAACTCAATAAGTCTTCATTCAACAATAAGCCAAGATTTGTTTTAATTGATAATATTGAATATTTGAATTTAAATTCAGTAAATGCGCTGTTAAAAACGTTAGAGGAACCTAATGAGAATATATTTTTTATTTTAATAAATAGTAATAAGAAAATAATTCCAACACTTCTATCTCGTTGTATTAATTTCAATATATCCCTAGAAAATGATAAGGTTAATGAAATTAGTTCACTTCTTTTTGATAATGATATTGATAATCTCTTAAATAAAGATTTATTAAATTATTATTCTACTCCTGGAGAAATTTATAATCTTTTAAAATTTTCTGAAGAAAAAAAGATTAATTTAAAAGACATAGATTTAAAAGATTTTTTATTAAAACTTATAAGTGAAAATATTTATAAAGATGATAAGCAATCAAAAACATTTGTTTACAATATACTTGAATTATTTTTGATAAAATATATTTCAGTTTCAAATTCAGATGTTTACAATTATTTTTTGAAAAGAATAAATAATTTTAAGAAATTCAATTTAGATGATGAATCTTTATTTTTAGAAATAAATTCAAAGCTTTTAAATGGATAAAAATTATTATATTACAACTCCCATTTATTATCCCTCAGCCAAACCACATATGGGACATGCTTATTCGAGTATTATCGCTGATTTTTTTGCCAGGTTTAAAAGAATAGATGGATTTAAAGTTTATTTTCTGACTGGGACTGATGAGCACGGTTTAAAAATTCAAAGAGCTGCAGAAAAAAAAGGAGTTGAACCTCTAGCGTTCTGCGATGAAATCAGCAAAACATTCAAGAATTTATCAAAAACTCTAAATTTAACAAATGATGATTTTATAAGAACTACTGAGTCTCGACACAAAAAATCTGTTCAATATTTATGGGAAGAATTGAAAAAAAATGATGATATTTATTTATCAAAATATTCTGGTTGGTATTCAGTATCGGATGAGGCGTTCTACAATGAGGATGAGATTGAAGATCTTGATAATAAAAAAGTGGCCATATCATCTAAATCTCCTGTTGAATGGGTTGATGAGGAATCTTATTTTTTTAGATTATCTAAGTGGGAAAAGGCATTATTAGAATTTTATGAAAAAAATCCTGATTTTATTTCTCCAGCATCAAGGAAAAATGAAGTAATAAGTTTTGTTAAAAGTGGATTAAAAGATTTGTCAGTAAGTAGAAAAAGTTTTTCATGGGGTATTAAAGTTCCAAATGATGATGATCATGTCATATATGTATGGTTAGATGCTCTCACTAATTATATAAGTGCTTTAAATTATCCCAATAAAGATGATGAATTATATAAAAAATTTTGGCCAGCATCTGTTCACTTGATTGGAAAAGATATATTAAGATTTCATGCAATATATTGGCCTGCGTTCCTATTGGCCGCAAAAATTACTCCTCCAAAAAAAGTTTACGGACATGGGTGGATATTATCTAATGAGGAAAAAATGTCTAAATCAAAAGGAAATATATTGGATCCATTAGAAATTATAAAACAATATGGATTGGATCCTTTGAGATATTATTTAATAAAAGAAGTTTCATTTGGAAATGATGGTAATATTTCTCAAGAAAGATTAGAGGATTGTATTAATAGTGATTTAGCTAATAATTTTGGTAACTTATGTCAACGTGTATCTGCATTTGTTATTAAAAATTGTGATAGCAAAGTGCCAGAAAAAATTAAATTTGAAAATGATGATATAAAAATTTTAGATGAATATAGCCAGAATTTAGATAAGTTGAGATCGGAAATAGATAATCAAAATATTAACTTTTATATTGATTATATTGTAAATCGATTATTTGAAGCCAATAAATATTTTAATGACCAGGAGCCGTGGAAAAAAAAAGATGATAAAATTAGGTTAAATACAATAGTTTATACAACTCTTGAAATTGTTAGAAAAGTAACTTTTTTATTATATCCAATTATTCCGCAATCATCTCTTAAAGCACTTAAAATTTTCAATCTTGAAGAAAAAGATGTAGTTTTTCAGTCAATTGGAAATAATGAATTTTTAAAAAAAGGAAGTGCTATTAATAAAATTGATATATTATTTAACAAAATAGAAAAAGAAAATGATTGATTCACATTGTCATCTTGATCATGAGCCATTATTTAGTGATCTAAAAAATGTTATACAACGATCAAAAAAAATTGGTGTTAAAAAATTATTAACAATCTCAACATCTATTGAAAGCTTTTCCAGAGTTAAAGAAATTGTAAATAAAGATGAAATTATATTTGGTACAATTGGAATACACCCACATGAGGCAGATAAAAATAACGTCAACTCAGAATTTTTTACAAAAAATTTAAATCAGAATAAAAAAATTATTGGAGTTGGGGAAACTGGTCTTGATTTTTATTATGATAATTCAGATAGAGATAAACAAATAGAAAGTTTTAAGATACACATTAAAGCTGCATTAGAAGCGAATATACCATTAATTATTCATTCAAGAAATGCTGAAGAAAAAACTTACGAAGTATTAAATGAATATAAAGATGAAAAGTTAAAAATTTTGATGCATTGTTTCACGGGATCTCAAAAATTTGCAGAAAAGCTTTTAAAATTTAATTCTTATTTTTCTGCAAGTGGCATTATCACTTTTAAAAATTCTGTTGATCTTCAGAATACATTTAAGTCTCTTCCATTAGATAGAATTCTTATTGAAACAGATAGTCCTTTTTTAGCTCCAGTGCCAAACCGAGGAAAAAAAAATGAACCGTCATTTATAGATTTTACTGCAGCCAAACTTGCAGAAATAAAGGGCATTGAAAAATCTGAACTTATCAAAATTACCACTAATAATTTCGATAATCTTTTTTTTAATTAAAATTATATGAAGTTTATAATACTTGGTTGTGGTAGTTCAATGGGTGTACCAAGACCAGATGGCTTTTTTGGTAATTGTGATCCTAAAATCAAGAAAAATTATAGAACACGATGTTCTGCACTATTAAAAACCTCTAATCAAAATATATTGATTGATACTTCACCTGATTTACGACAACAATTATTAAGACATAAGATTAAAAAAATAGATAAAGTGCTTTTTTCCCACATGCATGGTGATCAAACACATGGAATAAATGATTTAAGATCATTTTATATAAGTAGCAAAAATCAAATCGATGTATATGCTGATCCATTTACTTCTAAATATTTAAAAAATAGTTTTTCATACATATTCAAAAGTTACTCTAGAGAGTATCCTGCTACTTTAAAATTGCATAAATTACCAAAAACTTTTCTTACATCAAATAATAAGAAAAAAATTTCTGTCAAATCTATTAAAGTTGAACACGGAAAAGTTAAATCTAATTGCTTTATAATTGATAAGAAATTGGCTTATATAAGCGATGTAAGTAAAATTTACACTAAAGATTTTAGATATTTCAAAAATTTGAAGTTTTTAGTCATAGATTGCCTTTGGTATAATTACCATCCATCACATTTTAATTTAGAGACCTCTCTTTCTATGATTAGAAAGTTCAAACCTAAAAAAGCTATTTTAACCAATTTATCTCCAGTATTAGATTACAAAGTTCTCATGAAAATTTTACCAAAAAACACAATACCTGCTTTCGATGGGCTTACTCTAAATTTATAAAATACTCTCTATTTTACTAATTATTTTATTTGATAATGGTTTAGTGAAAGAGGAAAATGTATCCTCAATTTTTCCCTCTTTGTTTATTAAAATCTTATGAAAATTCCACTTTGGTACTGCTGAGCTACCATGATTAGTTTTAGCCCATTTAAATAACTCATGTGCATTATTTCCTTTTACCTCAGAAATAGCAGAAAGTGGAAAGGTGATATTAAAATTGACTTCACAAAACTCTTTAACTTCTGAGTTTTTATTTTTCTCTTGATTAAATGAATTTGACGGTACAGCAAGAACAACTAAACCCTTACTTTTATATTTGTCCCAAAGAATTTGAAGTTCTTCATATTGATTTGTAAATCCACAATAGCTTGCCGTATTTACTACTAATACTACATTATTTTTGAAATCACTAAAATTTATTATATCGCCTGATATGCTCTCAATATTTAGATCAAAAAAAGTTTTTTCATAATTTGCGATAGCTGAACTTTTAAAAAAAAACATAATTATTGTAAAACCTAATATAAATTTTTTTGTCATTTATTAGGTGTAAGTAGTATTAAGAAGTAACCAAATAAAGTGGATAAAAGTGACCCAGTTAGTACTCCTATTTTTACACCATCCATATATTGCATATTCTCAATAAAAGCTAAATTTCCAACAAAAAGACTCATTGTAAAACCGATACCAGTTAGAACACCTACGCCATAAAAGTTATACCAATTTGAATTATTAGGCATTTGAGCAATTTTTGTTTTAATTGCTACATATGAAAATACAAAGACACCTAATTGTTTACCAACAAATAATCCTAACACAATTCCGAGTGGCACTTTGTTTAATAAAGAACTAAAAGATAAGCCCTCTAGAGATACTCCTGCATTGGCAAAAGCAAATAAAGGCATAATACCAAAAGCTACGTAGGGACTTATTGCATGTTCAACTTTGATTAACAATGAAAAATCTTTTTCTTTCTTTCGGTGAGGTATGGTCATGGCTAATAAAACTCCAGCAATAGTAGCGTGAATACCTGAATTATGTGTAAAGTCCCACAGAAATATACCTACAACCAAGTAAGGTAAAAATTTTTTTATATTAAATTTATTTATTACTAACAGGACAATAAAAGCTAACAGCATAAGCGTTAAGTATTTAACACTCAAATCACCTGAATAAAATAAAGCAATGATAACAATCGCTCCTAAGTCATCAATAATTGCTAAAGCGGTTAAAAAAACTTTTAGAGATAACGGTACTCTTTTTCCTAATAGAGATAATACACCAAGTGAGAAAGCAATGTCGGTAGCAGAGGGAATGGCCCATCCATTCATAGTTTCGCTGTCACCAAAGTTTATAAATACATAAAATAATGCAGGAACTAACATGCCGCCTACAGCAGCTACTATTGGAAGTAAAGCTTGTTTTATATTTGAAAGTTCTCCTTGTAAAAATTCTCTTTTTATTTCTAAAGTGACAAAGAAAAAAAATATTGCCATTAAGGCGTCATTAATCCAATGTAAGACAGATAATTTTAACCCAAAGTTGTTAATGCCTATAAATAAGTATTTATTTAAAGTTGAAAAATATAAATCAGATAAATTAGAGTTGCTGATTATTAATGCAATTATAGCCGCAAATAGTAAAACTAAACCGCTAGCTGCTTCAAGTTTAAAAAACCATTTAAAAGGTTTAGATAAGTAATTAATCATGATTAAACTAAGTCTTTAATAAATAATTTAATATCTTTCAATATCTCAAAAAGACTAAATATAACGAGCTCAAGAGAAGGGAATAATTGATATAAATATGTACTAAAAGTGTCTATGACAACTAATAAAGCAACAAAAGTTATCAAAAGTACAATTAAATACGAAAGTAATTTAGTAAATGATAAGCTTTTTGTTGGCTTATATTTTGTTATCTCATAATTTTTTTTATCTTTTAATTTTGAATAGCTTTCTTCTTTAAATGTTTTTGCTTCATTTTTTTTTGTTTGAGTTATAGTTGGTTTTTCTTTGACATCAATTTCAACATCTTGTTTTATTTCTTTTTTAATATCTGCAATTTTTGGATTATAAAACCAAACATAATTACACGAGCCACACTGAATAGTTCTTCCATTTTCAGGAATAAGTTCTGAATTTACTTCGAATACTTTATTACAATTAATACATTCAATAATCATTATTTTATAAAATAAATGTTATGCTTATCTTATATCTATTTATAAGCAAAAGTTAATTATAGTTTTTACAGAAACAGTTGTTGGTCTTTTTAATTTACATTTTAATTGTGATGTATAAGGTAAAAAATATTGAAAATTCTTAATAATTAATAAATGTTCTTTTTTAAAAGTAAAAGCAAAAATTTCAAAAATAGTAAACTTAAAATTTTATCAGGTTATAACTATAGATATAGAAATATTGGAAAAGAATCAGAAAAAACAATAATTAAATATGCCAATCATTTTAAATTTGATTATGAAATTGATAAAAGAACATCATTTGAGAGACATTTTTATTGGTTGAAAATAAAGATGCTAATTGAACACCTTGAAGCTAAAAGTCATGAATTCTATCTATGGTTAGATGCCGACTCTTTTGTGTGTAGATATGAAAATATTTTAAATCATATTGATAAAACAAAACATATCTTTATTCATAATCAATTTTTTAAATCCAAACATAAAACAAAATATAAAAATGTCGATTTTTTAACATGGGGGCCAAATGTTGGAGTAATCCTTGTAAGAAATACAAGTTGGTCTCTAAACTTTTTTAAAAATGTATGGAATAAAAAAAAATATTTAAATCATTATTGGCCAGATAATGCAGCAGTAATGGATGAAATTGGTTTTAAAGCTGAAATTTCAAATTTGTCAGATAATAAACCAAATAAGTCTACTTTAAATAAGATTCAATTTTTATCAGGTATTTGGAATAGTATGCCTAATAAAAATTTTAATGATCCAAAAAATAATGAAATATCAAATTATTATTTTAATCCTGTAATAATTCATCTAGCTGGTATAAGGCGGAGAGATAGAGTTGAATTTATCAAGAAATATAAAAATTTATTTATTTAATTTTTAGTTCATTAATCTGATTTTTTGTATAAAGATTTAGGTAACAATTAAAACCACTATTTTTATTTAGTTCATCTTTATCTAGTATTTCATGTAATGGTTTAGGCAGTAAAAAGGGAGGTCTAGTTAAGTCTATTTCTCTATATTCTCCATCAGGAATATCTAAATTATCTATTTCTTTATTTGTATCTTTTAACTTATATGATGTGAGTAATAAGTAGTTAATCTTACTTTTTTTAAAGTTTTCAAAAAATAATTTTATACTTTTAAATGACAAGTGAATTAAACAATCTCTACAAATCATTAAATCTGAGTCTGGTAAATTTTCTTTAGTAATATCTAGCTTAATGAAAGCTAATTTATTATTCTTAAATTTTTTAATATTATTATCAATTATTTCTTGCACAATATCTCCACCAATATAAGTCAAATCCTTATCTAAAACATTTTTAACCCAATTGAAATCTCCACATGGTGCATCTAAAATACTTTTAATTTGATACTTTTTAATAATATTAATTATTTCTTTCTCGATATTGATGGTATTTTTTAACTCAGATCCATAACCTGAAACACTTTCATTTGAGGACCAGAAATTAGTTTTATAAATAAGATTAAATCTTTTTTCTGAAGTATTTTGATTAAAGATATTTTTTTTATTTTTTTGATAAATATGCTTTTTAACAATTCGATAGGGTGTTGTTAAAATTTTTGTAATAGTTTTTATTAGTCCGTTGTATTTATAAAATTTATAATATCTATTTAATATAAACATTGTCGCTTCTATAAATTATATTAAAATATAGAAGGTAAAATCAATTATTTCTACTTTTCCTTATCATTTAACCTTTTTCTTTTTATTGAAAACATAAGTAAAAACGCTATAACGAACATTCTCGGAGTGTAGCGCAGCCTGGTAGCGCATCTGGTTTGGGACCAGAGGGTCGCAGGTTCGAATCCTGCCACTCCGACCATTGATATGAAAAAAGCAAAAATTTACTTACCTAATAAAAGTGCAATGCAATCTGGTTTAGGAAAACTTGATAAATGGATACTTGAATTTGAAACGAATGATCCCACAAAAAATCCTTTAATGGGATGGGAAAGTTCTAATGATACGTATACTGAGCTGAAATTAGAATTTTCAACAAAAGAATTAGCAATAAATTATGCAAAAAAGAAAAAAATTGATTATGAACTAATTGAGCCAAAAAAAAGAAAAATAGTAAAAAAATCCTACGCAGATAATTTTTTAAAATAGATAAATAATGTTTAAATTTTTTACAGATAGAAGGTGGTATTTATGGAGTATAGGTGGAACGTTACTGATTTTAATGGCTACTTGGTATCAGGTTCAACTTGATGTGAGAATTAATGAATGGTTTGGTGAATTTTACGATACTTTACAAAAAGCTCTCACTAATCCTAATTCTGTATCTGAAAAAGAATTTATCGCGTATCTTTTTACATTTGCTAAAATTGCAGCTGTATACATTTTAGTAGTTATTTTTAGTGATTATTTTACTAGCCACTGGACATTTAGATGGAGAACTGCAATGGCAGATTTTTATCACGACAAATGGAATGATGCCTCTTCTATAGAGGGAGCATCTCAAAGAGTTCAAGAGGACACACTTAAATTTGCTAGAATAATGGAAGGTCTAGGGGCTGAATTACTGAGAAGTGTAATGACGTTGATTGCTTTTACTCCAATTTTATGGGGCTTATCAAAAAGTATTACTGTATTACCATGGATTGGCGAAGTCGAACATGCTTTAGTTTGGGTCGCGATTATATCAGCATTGGGTGGAACAATATTATTGGCCAGTGTAGGTATTAAACTTCCCGGCATTGAATATGATATTCAAAAAGAAGAGGCCGCTTATAGAAAAGAATTAGTTTTAGGAGAGGATTTTAAAGAAAGTGCACAACCTGCAAAAATTACAGATCTTTATGGGGGTGTTAGAAAAATTCATTATAAGATGTATTTTCATTACCTTTACTTTAACGCAGTAAAATGGAGTTACTTACAAGGTATGGTAATTGTCCCATATTTAGCACTAGCACCAACGATTGTAACTGGTGCAATAACACTTGGTTTTGTTCAACAAATTATAAGAGCTTTTGGTCGAGTTGAAACATCATTGCAATATTTAGTTAGAAGCTGGCCAATTATTGTTGAGCTAATTTCAGTTTGGAAAAGATTGAGAGAATTTGAGTCAAAATTAGAGAAAAACATATCTATTGAAACTGCAAAATAATGTCATTAGACAAAAAATTTGAAGACTTATTTTTAAATGTTTCAATCAAAGCAGCCTTATCATCTTATCATTTTGTTGGAAAAAAAGATAAAATAGCAGCTGATAAATCTGCTGTAGATGCAATGAGAAATAAACTTAATGAAATAGAAATGAGGGGAAAGGTAGTTATTGGAGAAGGAGAACTAGATGAAGCTCCTATGCTTTATATTGGAGAAACTTTAGGTACCATGAATGGTCCCGAGTTAGATATTGCTGTGGATCCTTTGGAGGGAACTAATTTTGCAGCAAATAATCTGCCAGGAGCATTATCTGTTATTGCAGTTGCAGAAAAATCAAACTTATTTAGTGCACCTGAGACTTATATGAACAAAATTTCGGCAAAAGTACCCTCTGAAGGTATTATTGATTTGGATTATTCAGTTAAAAAAAATATTTCTAATCTTGCAGATTATAAGAATAAACAACCCAATGAACTTTCTGCATGTATTTTAGATCGACCAAGGCATAAAAAGATTATTGAAGAATTAAGGAATTTGAAGGTGAATTTAAAACTTATTTCTGATGGAGATGTATCAGGAGCTTTATTAGTTTCTGATAAGAAATATAATATAGATATTTTTATGGGTATTGGTGGTGGACCTGAGGGTGTGCTTGCAGCTTCTGCTTTGGATGCCCTTGATTGTTTTTTTCAAGGTAGATTCATTTTCGATAATGAAAATGATGTAAATAGGGCAAAAAAAATGGGTATAGATGATTTAAATAAAAAGTATTTATTAAATGAGATAATTACAGGTGACTCAATTTTTTGTGCAACCGGCATTACAAACGGGGACATTGTTTCTGGAATAAAAATAGAGGAAAATAATTATATATCAGAAACGCTCATTACTCATAAATCTACAAATTTGAAAAAAATAATAAAATCAAAAAATAAAATAGATGAATAAAGAAGATAATTCTTACAAAACTATAAGCGAAGTTGTTTAAATATTAAATTTAAAATCAAAAAAAGGGGACTCTTTACCCACTCATACTCTTCGTTTCTGGGAAAAAGAATTTAAACAAATTAAACCTAAAATACTTACTGGAAATAGAAGATATTATGATAAAAAAAACATTGAATTATTAAAAAAAATTCATTTTTTATTAAAAGATCAAGGAATGACTATCAAAGGTGTAAAGAAAATACTAAATAATAAAGAACCTTTAAAGCTTGACGAAATGGCAGATAATTCTATAAGAGCAGATAATTTAAAAAATAAGTTAAATAAGATTTCGAATATTGTAAAAAGTTTAAAAAAATTTAAATAAGATGGCAAAAAAAACTCATATAAAAGTTCGTTTAGTCCCTGAAGAAAAACCAGATAGTCCTTTTTTTTATTATGTAAAAAAACCTGCTGGTGGAGAAAAAGCCAAAGTAAAGTTAAAAGCTAGAAAATATAATCCTTCAACTAGAAAACATGAAATTTTTGTTGAAAAAAAATTACCACCACATAGTAAATAATCATTTTTTTTTAAAATTTCTTCTTTCGTAATCAATATAAGACCAGATCATATTTTTCCATATTCTATTAGTAATACGTGGATCAATTTTATTCTTTAAAGATTTTTTTCTTATATTACTAAGTATGGATCTAATTCTTTTTTGATCAACTATTTGATTTTTTCTATCTTTAAGTTCTAAAACTTTTTTTACAAGAAATGTTCTCTTTTTTATAATTTTTATAAGTGAATTATCTATTTTATCTAGTTCTGATCTAATTTTGCTTAGTTTTTTTCGTTTTTGCGGCGACATTTATATATTTGGATAATTAAAAAATTATTATATTTATGCGCATATGTACACAGCAAATCATAAGATTAATTATCAATTATCTCTCTGGTTAATTTCAATGTTTTGGATTGTGTCTATTATGATTGTTGTTGGAGGCTTAACAAGATTAACGGACTCGGGTCTTTCAATTACTAAATGGCAACTTTTCTCAGGATTTTTACCACCTTTAAATCAAGATGACTGGATTTCGTATTTTAATCTTTATAAGCAAATACCAGAATTTAAATTACAAAATTACAATATGAATATGCAAGAATTCAAAATTATTTTTTGGTGGGAATGGGCACATCGTTTTTTAGGAAGATTAATTGGTATCGGATTTTTAATACCATTAATTTATTTTTCTTTTAAAATTAGAATTTCAAAATTGTATAGTTTGTATTTAATTTTTTTTCTAATATGTTTTCAAGGCTTTATTGGTTGGTATATGGTCAGTAGTGGTCTTGTAGATAGAGTTGATGTAAGTCATTTTAGATTATCTATTCATTTATTGATTGCTTTTATTATTTTATCATTAATATTCTGGAACTATCTCAAGCTAAATTTGAGTAATAATACAACAAATAAAATAAATCCTTTAATACCACTCGTTTTTTTAACATTGGTCTTTACACAAATTGTTATAGGAGCTTTTGTATCTGGTATGGATGCTGGAAAAATTTATAATTCCTGGCCAAATATGGGTACAGCATATTTTCCTGACGACAATGAATTTGTTAATTTGTTTAAACTATCTGCTTTTAGCGATCCATCTTTGGTTCAATTTATTCATAGAAACTTAGCTTATATAATCGGATTTTATTATTTATTTATGTTTTACAAAATTTATAAGGACAAAATTTTTGATTTATACAAATCTATAAATGTGATGGGTTTTTTTATTTTATTACAAATTTTTTTAGGAATAATAACAGTTTTATATGGTGCACAAATCTATATAGCATCTATGCACCAAATAAGCTCAATCTTTTTGGTAAGTTCTTGTATCTATTTTTTATTTCTTAATACAAGATTTAACTAACTGCCCTTAATTTACCTTTAGAAGATTTGTTTAAAGCTTGGTTTAAATCCTCAATGATATCATCTACATGCTCAATACCAATACAAAGTCTTACATAGCTCTGTGTAACTCCAGATGCTGCAAGTTCTTTTTCATTTAATTGGCTATGAGTTGTGCTAGCAGGATGTATTGCTAAACTTCTTACATCACCAATATTTGCAACATGATAAAACATTTTTAAAGACTCAATGAATGTTTTTCCAGCCTCAATACCACCTTTTAATTCAATACCAACCATTGGCCCATAACCGCCCTTTAGGTATTTTTTTGCTCTATCAGCGATTGGTTTATTATGTTCAGTGGAATAGATTACTTTTGTAACCTCTTTGTGTTTTTTTAAAAAATTAACAACTTTCTCAGCATTCTCGCAATGTTGTTTCATACGTAAGGCTACAGTTTCCAAACCCTGAATTATAGCAAATGCATTATCAGGTGCTAATGCAGAACCAAGATCTCTTAGTAAACATACTCTAGCTCTCACTGCAAAAGGAACATTTGCTCCTGTAAGCTCAGGCACCGCTTTACCCCATATTACACCACCATAACTAGCATCAGGTTCATTAAATAAAGGTTGTCTTTTTGGATCAGCAGTCCAATCAAAATTACCACTATCAACAATGCTACCTGCTACTGCGGTTCCATGTCCACCAATATATTTAGTAAGTGAATGAATTACTATGGCTGCACCATGTTCGATAGGTTTACAAATAACTGGTGATGCAGTGTTGTCCATGATTAATGGAATATTATATTTTCTGCCAATATCAGAAACTTCTTTAATAGGAAAAACTCTGAGATATGGATTTGGTAAAGTTTCTCCATAAAAAGCTCTTGTTTTATCATCTACCATTTTTTCAAAATTTTTTGGATCACTTGGGTCCGCATATCTAATTTCAATTCCCAATTTACTTAATGTATGAGTAAACAAAGATACAGTTCCACCATATAGATCTGTTGAACTTACAATGTTGTCACCCGCTTGAGCCACATTTAATATTGCAAAAGATGAAGCTGTTTGACCCGAAGATACTGTTACACAAGATAATCCTCCCTCTAAAGCTGCAACTCTTTTTTCTAAAACATCATTGGTCGGATTCATAATTCTCGTGTAGATGTTTCCAAATTCTTTTAATGCAAAAAGATTAGCAGCATGCTCAGTATTATTAAATTGATACGATGTCGTTCTATAGATAGGCACAGCTACAGCATTTGTGACTGGATCACTTTTATAGTCACCACCATGAATGGCTATAGTTTCTGGATTATTTCTTTTTGTACTCATTTTTACTCCTTTTTTAGTGCTTTTGCTTTATGCAAGGCGCACAATATAGTTCAAATGCCTACCGATTTTATGAGAATTTCCTTTTTAGCAGTTTATGCCCGCAATAGGATCAAATCGGCAATCTCTTTTTAACAGAATAGAGTTGTTTTACAAGGTAAATATAAAATTGACTTTAAACCTAATAATAGTATTAATCCTCGCGTAATGACGAAATTTGTTAAAAAAAGCGAGCTAAATTCATCTTGGTTTGAAATTGATGCAAAAAATGCTGTTGTAGGAAGACTTGCAACGATTGTATCTAAAATCATAAGAGGAAAAAATAAAGCAACATACACTCCTCATATGGACACAGGAGATTTTGTAGTAGTCAAAAATATAGAGCATGCAAAATTTACAGGAAAAAAATTTCAAAATAAGAAATATTACAGACACACTGGCCATCCTGGAGGTATAAAAGAAACAACTCCAGAAAAATTACATGAAAAAAAACCAGGTGAGGCATTAAAATTAGCAGTTAAAAGAATGTTGCCAGGTGGTGTTTTAGGAAGAAAACAACTTACAAAACTTAAAATATATACTGGTGACAGTCATCCTCACTCAGCTCAAAATCCTAAAGTAATTGAATTAGATAAGTTGAATAGCAAGAATATAGCAAGAAATTAATATGGAAAACGCTCAAACTTCATCAAAAACAACAAAATTAAAACTTGATTTTAAGGATAGCAAATATGCAACTGGAAGAAGGAAAACATCTATTGCAAGAGTTTGGCTTAAAAAGGGTTCAGGAAAAATTTATGTTAATGGCAAATTATACAATGAGTATTTTGCTAGTGAGAATCACAAAATGCAAATTACAAGACCTTTTGAATTAATTAATCAAGCGACAGATTATGATGTGAGATGTAATGTTAAAGGCGGTGGTCCAACAGGACAAGCGGGGGCAATGGTACATGGAATTTCAAAAGCTTTAGTATTATTTGATGAAAGCTTTAAATCTACTCTTAGAACTGAAAAATTAACCACGAGAGACTCCAGGGCAGTTGAAAGAAAAAAACCTGGAAGAAGAAAAGCTAGAAGAAGCTTTCAGTTTTCTAAAAGATAATTTTTTTTTAATTTTTAACTGTTATAATAAGAAATGCCTAAGCTTAATGTATTAGTCGCTGGATCAACTGGTTATATTGGTATCCAATTGATAAAATTGTTAAACAAACATAAATATGTAAAAATAAAGTATTTATGTGGAAACACATCAGTAGGAAAAAAAATTTCTTATTACGATAAAACAATTGGATTAAAAAGATTACCCAAAATTGTAAAATTTGATAAAAAATTTTTGAATGAAATTGATGTTGTATTTACAGCACTTCCCAATGGAGAAGCGCAAGTAATTTCAAAATATTTGAATAAACAGAACGTCTTAATTGATCTTGCCGCAGATTTTAGGCTTCAAAAAGCTTTAGATTACAAAAAATGGTATAAAAAAGATCATAAAGCAAAACATAATATTAAGAATAGTATTTATTCTTTACCTGAAATTACAGGTAAAAAAGTTAAAGATTATAAAATTATTTCTTGTCCTGGATGCTATCCGACTTCTATTCTATTACCTTTGATACCTTTATTAAAAAAAAGATTAATAAAAAATCATAATATTATAATTGACTCAAAATCAGGATATTCTGGTGCTGGAAGAGGTGTACACAAAAAATATAAAGATAAAAATTTGTATGAATCTTTAAGTGCTTATGGTGTTGCATCACATAAACATAATCCTGAAATTGAAGAAATGATCAAGAGATGCGTTAAAGGAAATATTCAATTTGATTTTACTCCTCATTTATCACCTATGTTTAGAGGCATCTTAAGCACAATTTATGTTGAGCTTAATCAGACTTCTTCAGCATCAAAAATATTAAACACGCTGAAAAAATATTATAAAAAAGCAAATTTTATAAAAATATTAAATAAAAACGAATTAATAAGCACAAATGATGTAATTAGTACGAATAATTGCAATATATCTGTTTGTAAATCAAAAAATAAGAATAAGATAATTATACTTTCTGCTATTGATAATCTTATTAAAGGGGGAGCGGGTCAAGCAATACAAAATATGAATATGAAATTTAATTTCCCAAAAGATGCTGGTTTAAAATGAATAGATTATTATTTATAGTTCTCTTCATATTTTTAAACGCATGTTCATTTAATATTGACTCTAAATATTGGAATGAGAAAAGTGATAAAAAAAATGATAATATCAAACTTACTGAAATAATAAAAAAATCGAATGATATTAGATTAATGACAATTGAAGAGTATGAAATTTATATAAATAATTATATCAAAAAAAGTAAATTTCCGGATATTAACTAATGAATAAAAATATAAATATTGCACTAGTTGGATTGGGTCAGGTCGGAATATTTTTGTACAATGAATTAAATTCAAAAAAGAAAGAAATCGAGATAAAAACTGGAAAAAGAATAAATATTGTAGCTATATCCGCTAAAAATAAAAATAAAAAAAGACGATTTAACATAGATAAAAAAATTTTTTATTCTAATCCTTTAAAAATTTTTAAAGAAAAAAAAATAGATATTTTATTTGAATGTATTGGTCTATCTGATGGTATTTCCAAAAAAATAGTAGAATACTCTTTGAAAAATAAAGTAAATGTAATAACTCCGAATAAAGCATTAATTGCTAAACATGGGGATTATTTAGCGAAACTAGCTGAAATGAATAAAGTAAATCTAGAGTTCGAGGCTTCTGTTGCTGGAGGAATTCCAATTCTTCGAACTATTAAAGAAGGTTTAGCAACTAATAAGATTAAAAAAGTTTATGGAATTCTAAATGGGACAACTAATTATATCTTATCAGAGATGGAAAATAGTAACGAAAGTTTTGAAAAAGTTTTAAAAAAAGCTCAGGTACTTGGTTACGCTGAACCAGGTAATCCTAAATTAGATCTTAATGGTTTTGATGCTTTTGCAAAAATTAGAATTTTATCAGCGCTTTCATTTAATATCAAAATATCAAAAAGTAAGTGTATAATGGAAGGAATTGAAAACATTAAACTAGAAGATATTAAAATAGCAAATCAATTAGGTTTGAGGATAAAATTACTTGGGATTTCTGAAATTATTAATAATCAATTATTCGAAACAGTACATCCATGTTTAGTAAGTAAAAACTCATATATCGGAAATGTGAATGGTGTAATGAATGCGGTTATTACTGAAGGCAAACCAGTTGGTCAAAGTATTTTACAAGGAGAGGGGGCAGGTCCTGGACCAACTTCATCATCCTTATTATCAGATTTACTATCAATTTTGAGAGGAAATATAAAACCCCCTTTTGGAATTTCTTATAATAAAAGAAAATCTATAAAACCCTTTAACAATCAAAATTATTCTAATTCATTATATCTTAGATTTGAAGTTAAGGATAAACAGGGCGTTTTATCTTTAATAACAAATCGATTATCTAAATTTAAGATCTCAGTAAAAAGAATTATCCAAACTCCTGATAAGAAAAATAAGAGGGCTACAATTGTTATTATAAGCCATAAAACTACTGAAAAAAATATAAAAAATTGTCTATCGATTTTTAAAAAAAATAAAAATGTTCTGAAATTTCCAACTTTAATTAGACTTTATAATTAATGGATATTTATATAAAACTTTTTGAAGTTTTGTTTCCAGTATTCTTTGTTGTGGGTATTGGGTATTATCTTGGTAAAAAAAATCCTAAAATTGATACTACATTTATCACTAATTTTGCTGCAAATGTTGGCACACCAGCAATGATTATTTATGCATTAAATCCGGTAAATATATCGTTTACTATTTTCATTAACTATTTTTGGTACTATGCAATCGCAATTGTTGGGTTTATTATTGTTGGAATAATAATATTATTTCTTTTAAATACTAAAGATATAATAAGAGAACTTCCGCCTTTAACAATGCCTAATACTGGTAATATGGGTTTACCAATATGTTTATTCGCGTATGGTTCTCAAGGTCTTGGTGTTTCAGCCGCTATTTCCGCCTTAATCATTTTGTGCCACTTTACATTAGGTGTTTTTTTAGCAGATAGAAAATTTAGTTTACAAGTCATACTAAAAAGCCCACCTTTTTATGCAATCATTATTGCAGTTTTTTTACTTTATTATGATTATGAACTTCCAGGATTTATAGAAAATACTACTTTTTTATTAATGTATGCCACAATATTTTTAATTTTGATGTCATTAGGAATAGCACTAACAAGACTTAAAGTTTTTTCACTTAACAAGGCAATATTTTCTTCTTTAGGCCGAGTGATTGTTGGACCTATTATAGGTTATTTATTGATAGTATATTTTGGTCTTGAAGGGTTTGCAGCTGGTGTATTACTGATTCAATGTTCAATGCCTAGCGCAGTTCTTAATTATCTTGTTGCATCAATTTATTCACCAAAAAAAATTGTTGATAGTGTTGCTAGTACTATTGTTGTGTCAACACTTATGTCTTTTATAACAATTCCAATTGTTGTATTCTTTGCTTTAAAATACTTTAATTAATCTATATCCTTCTTATATGAAGGCTATTACATTTAATCTTTTAGCGTGGGTGATGCTCCCAATTATGGATGGTTTTGCTAAATATTTAAGTGCAGAATTACCTGTATTACAAATCACTTGGGCAAGATATTTTTTTACTGTGGCGTTCACCTTACCAATTATGTTTTTCTTTTTTCGAGAAAATCTTGTTTGGACAGATAAACCGAAACTACAATTCATAAGAGGCTTAATACTTTTAACAGCAAATATTTGTTTCTTTTATGCAATTTCAGTAATCTCTTTAGCAAAAGCATTAACTTTGGCATTTGTTGCACCTTTGATTGTTACAGCTTTTTCTCCAATTTTTTTAGGTGAGAGGGTTGGATTTAGAAGATGGTCAGCTGTAATTATAGGATTTATAGGATCCTTGGTTGTTATAAGACCTGGTTTTGTAGAAATTAATTTAGCAAGTATTGCTGCGCTTGGAACAGGAATAATGTATGGATTTTATTTAATTATTACTCGTAAGTTAAGTACTTCAGACAATCCTTTATTAACTCTATTGTTAACTGGTGTAGTAGGGGCTGTTATTATTTCATGTGTAATGCCTTTTGTTTGGATCAAGCCAACAATTAATCAGTGGTCGATGATGGCCGCGATTGGTGTATTTGCCTGCGTAGGTCATTTATTTCTAATATTATCTCTAAAATACGCTGATGCTTCAAAATTAGCTCCTTTTAGTTACTTTGAGATCATTACAAACATAATTATAGGTTATTATTTCTTTAGTGATTTCCCAGATAATTGGACTTTCTTAGGTTTGTTTATTGTTGTTTTAAGTGGTATCTACATCTCAAGAAGAGAGAACTTAGTTAAAAAAGTAAAATAATAGGTAATATTTATTTACTAATTTCTAATGTATTACATTAAGTACTTTTTATAAACTATTGTATTTATTATATTTTATTAATAATATAAATAATATTAATTTTTGAATATTTTGGATGATTTAATGTTAAAATCACCCAAATATACTCTGCAAGAGTGTAGATTTATAGTAAATTATTAAAAACATCAAATAATCTTTTAAAATAGGGACTTTTTCTGATTGTGTTTATGAAAATTCTAAAAAAATAGGGCAGTCCAAAAGCGTTGATATAGTTGAATAGTAGAGCGATGCACTAATTGAATATAGCATTTAAACGCCCATAGAGGGGTCTATTTTTGGTATAGGCTAATATATGGTACAACCGAAGGGTGAATTATGTTATTTAGAAAGTAATATTACAATAAGGTAAAAAAGCATTGATATTACTCACTTTTTTTACTTAAAAAATGTTTAAAATAGCTCTAAATAGCTACTTTTTCAGATCTTAGTAATTTAAGCTTTTGCTTGATTCCACCTCTACCAGAGTAACCTCCGAGAGCTCCATCAGATCTAATCACTCTATGACAAGGTATTTTTGGGGCATATGGGTTTTTAGCACAAGCATTAGCTACAGCTCTGGCTGATTTAGGGCTTTTTATTGCAGCTGCAACTTGTTTATATGTTCTTATTTTACCTTTTGGTATAGTTTTGAGGTATTTCCAGACTTTTAATTGAAATTTAGTGCCTTTAAGATGCATTTTTATCTAAGAAACCCCTGTTTCCTTGCACTTTTAAGGGTGCAAAGAACAGTTGTTTTGGCACGTCGTTGATGCGCTACCGCCATGCCTCCCGTTCTGCATGTTCAGCGATGCTTTGCAGAACTTTCTGCCCCTTGGATTTGTACCTCTCGGCTTTTGCCCAATTGGCCAGTTAAGGGTTGCCCCTTAATTCATTCAAACTTTAACAGATATGATTTTAAAGCTGTATCACCTTTTAATTGATTCTGAAAATTTACAGAAATTCCTGTGAATATTGGGGATAAATTAAGCTTTGAAAACTAAGATAAAATAGCTGATTAAAAATAAGATTGCCAAGATAGATAAAAAAATAGTTTCAATACTTTTGCCATGATTTTTATACTGAATTGAACTTAAAATAATAAATCCTACAGAGGTAATTAAAAACCATACAGCAGGAATTTCTCCATCTATTGAACCCATAATTTTATATTTAAACTATTGACATTAAAAATCACTTGATATATTACTAGTGATAATTAATTGTTATCAATAGTAATTATATGAATAAACTTGCAACAGACCTAAAATCGCTTCATGAGGCAACTTTAAATAACCTCAAAAACTCTAAGGCGACTAATACTTTAAGAGCTTATAAATCAGATTTTAGAGACTTTGGAGCGTTTTGTGCTAAACATGGTTTGAATTCATTGCCATCAGAGCCAAAAATAGTGTCTTTATATCTCACTCATCTTTCTAAAAGCTATAAAATCAGCACTATGAGACGAAGATTGGTTTCAATAGGTATGATGCATAAACTAAAAGGTCATTATTTAGATACAAAACACCCGATTATTATTGAAAATTTAATGGGAATAAAAAGAGTGAAAGGCAGCATTCAAAAAGGAAAAAAACCTATATTAATCAGCCATTTAAAATTAATAATTAATGTAATAAATCAACAAAAATTTGAAGATATTAAAAAATTTAGAGACAAATCAATTATTTTGGTAGGATTTGGAGGGGGCTTTAGACGATCGGAGCTAATATCTATTGATTTTGAAGATTTAGAGTTTGTACCTGAAGGCTTAAAAATTACAATCAAAAAATCAAAAACTGATCAATTTGGTGAAGGTATGATTAAGGGACTACCCTACTTCGCCAATGAAAGCTATTGCCCTGTTGTTAATCTTAAGAAGTGGTTAGAAATTTCAAAAATAAAATCAGGACCTGTCTTTAGAAAATTTTCCAAAGGTTCATTATTAACAGAAAAAAGATTAACCGACCAATCTGTGGTCTTATTAATGAAAGAATATCTAAATTTGGCAGGTATAGAGAACAAAAATTTTGCAGGTCATAGTTTAAGATCGGGTTTTGTAACAGTGTCTGCAGAGTCTGGTGCTGATGAGCGAAGTATTATGGCAATGACAGGTCACAAGACAACACAAATGGTCAGAAGATATATTAGGGAAGCAAATATATTCCAAAACAATGCGCTTAATAAAGTTAAAATCTAATTAGAAGAGTTTTTGAATGAAAATTTAAAATGATTAATTGAATTTGTTATCAGGTTTTTTATTTTCTTTTTTAAAAAAATGAAAAAAAAATCTTAATATTAAACCTATAATTAAACCATATTTATTTTTTAAAGCAGTATAATATTCTTTTTGATACTTAATTAATAATGTATTGCTATTAAATTTAAAACCTTTTGTGTAAGACCATCGTTTACTTTCATTTTCTTTTGCAACAATAAATTGAACCCTTTTACAAAATTTAATTTGTTTTAATATTTTAGTTTTTTTAAAGAATTCATATAATGCCCTCTCTGGATTCAATTTTTTTGAAATTAAATACTTGTAATTTATATCATCATCAAGATATTCATTAATACTAAGGATTTGATCAATCATTGATGACGGAAATATATGATGGCGATCACTAACACCACCATATTTTTCTCCTTCAACAATATAGAAAGTATCATTTTTTAATTTTGGGTGAAAATCAATATAAAAAAAATCAGAACGAGTAAGTATTATTCTGTCATAATTAAGCATTTCTTTTTTAAAATTATTTTTTAAAAAATGCCGTAATGCAAATATTATTGCACCTGAGCCTCTAAAATTATTTATACCTCCTCCAAGTCCTTCAATTTCATTCCTTTGATAAATGTCGTAGAGACGATTTGAAAAGTGTTCCTTAAAATAATCCCACCAATCTTTATATTCTTCAATTTCCCAAATAAATTTTGCCTTAGTATACAATGATGATGATTTATTAGAACTTTTACCAAATAATAATGCCAAATCGGCAGACAATGGTTCCAATAGATATTTATACATAGAATGCCATGTTTCTTCACCACCTCTAGCAGAGCCAATTAAAATTACTAAAGTTTTAACGTTCATTAAATTTTAATTTATCCTAAATAAGAATGATATTTTAATTTATAAATGACTCATCAAAACAATGACACATTTTTTCCAAATGAAATATCAATAAGATATTTAGATATTCTTGTTTCGTTAAAAAGTTTGAAATATTTTTTTTTTCCATTATATGCAATTTTTTTTCTCAAATCATCCTTTTTAGAGTAAAAATTTATTTTTTCGGATAAATCATTTATATTTTTATAAAAAATGATTTCTTTATTGCTAAAGAAATCATTCATACAAACTTTTTCGTCAATAAAAGTTAATAAACCATTCCCCATTAATGATGCGATTCTATTACTTGAGTAATATTTTGTTGGTTTACCTCTGCTTAAATTCAAAGCCATTTTTGAATTTAAAAGTGATTTATAAAAATCGTTACCCCAGACTGGTTCTTGTTTTCCTACACCATAAAAATCAAATTTAATTCCAACACTTTTTTTTACTAATTTGTCTAAAAAATTTACTCTGCTATCAATTTTGCCCTGTTTTAATACTGCTCTATTTACACCATGACTCATTGCATAAAAAACATCATTTTTTGGATTTAGATTAAAAACATCAAAACATTCAATATTTCTATCAACTGGTGTCATTAAAAAATGAGTATTATTTTTTTTATTGTCAAAAAAATTGAGTGCCGATGGACTTGTAGTTATAAATGAATGGTCAACTAAGGGAATAAACTTATTTAATTTATGCAAATTGTCATTATTATCTGATAATCCACTCATTAATGGGTCCTCGTTCCATTGTGATATCAAAATATTTTTATTTAAGTTTCTAAAATCATAAATAATATTTTCAGTAATATTGTCAGAATGCCCAAATAAGATTAAATCTGGATTATAATTTTTGGATGTTTCAATTAAATATTCATGAAATTTATTTTTATTTAAAAAACCTATACTCTTATTTTGTCTAACATAGTCTCGATCACTTATTTCAATTACATCGTGACCATTTCTTATTAAACCATTTGTAAATTTTTTTCCAAGTGAGAGGTTGTAGATTCTATGGTTTAATTTTTGTGCTAGGTTATAGATATTCAAAATTCTTAATTTTCTATTTTTTGCTTTTATATTCATAAATGGAAATAATGAACTTCTCATTAAATCAATTTTTTTAGAATTTTCTTTCAATTTATGTTTTACAAATTTTTTACTCATAGATTGAATTTTTTTCCTTAATTTAGTATTTTTAATTAATTTTTCAGTTTCAAATTCAATATTCTTTACATCTAATTTTTTTAATTTTATTGCGTGATCTGTTGTTTCAGAAAGACCACCTGTATTAGAAATGATTGTAGCGCAGCCTCTTGATGATGCTTCAAGTGCCGTTCTACCAAAAGGTTCTTCCCATCTAGATGGTATAATTGCTATTTCTGACTTACTTAAATAATCCAAAACTTTTTTGTGAGTGATTTGTCCAAGATTTTTATGATTTTTATGAGTAGAAAATTCTTGAAATCTTTTTTCTTCTCCAATTGAATAGGCTTTCCAGTCTTTATTTAAATCTAGGATATTAAACATTGATTTACAATAAAGATCATATCCTTTTGATTTATTTAGTTTACCAACAAAAATTATTTGTTTTTCTTTTTTGATTTTTTTTTTATATGCATCAATACTATGATATATTACTTGTGTCTTATTATCTGATAACTGTGGTAGATTTTGAAAAAATTTGTTTTTTACCCATTTGGATATGAAAATTATTTTATCTACAATTTTTAAGAGATGTAACCTTTCAGTAACTGACTTAGCACCCTTCATTGTTGTGGGATCATTATGAAAATATAAAATAATTTTGGAATTTATTTTTCCAAAAAAATCCTGAACCATAATAGGCCTGTTATGTAATTCAATTATGTCGAAGTTATAGTCTCTAATTTTTTCTATAATTTTTTTTGAGTATTCTTTAGTGGTACTATTAAACTTAGATTTAGTTCTATCTATATTAATATTTATATAATTTTTTGTTAAATAATCGTTATTATTAGTGTTTCCAATAATAAAAGTAGTTCTTTTATAAATCGAGTCTCTTGAAAAATCACTTATCCAAAGAGAAACTGCACCAGCACCATTTTTACTATAATTTTCTTTATACGGTAAAATAGATGCAATCTTCATTTTTTGGTATTGATTAGTATATTTTTTCTTTTTTCTCGATTTTTTTTTAATCTATATTCAAATGACATGGCTAATCTTTTATCATAAAATTTTTTTTTATAGATTATTTTCCATTTATATCCACGAGTTGATTTTGCTCCTACACCCAAATTATGTTTTTTTAACCTTTGATTAAGGTTATTTGTATATCCAACATAAGTTTTATTTATTTTATTATTTACGCTTTTAAGCATATAAACATAAAATATCATAAAAAATATGGCGGTCCCTAGGGGAATCGAACCCCTCTTTCGAGGATGAAAACCACGTGTCCTAACCGATAGACGAAGGGACCAAATTTGAGGTTTCTATTGCAAAATTTAATCTTTATCAAGTGTTATTAGGTTGCATTCTTCTCGTTATTATTTAGTAATTCTTTGAATTCTTTTGATGGCTTGAACAAAACAACATCTCTCTTAGAAATCTCTTTTTCTTCTTTTGTTTTTGGATTTCTACCAATTCTAGAACTCTTTGATCTGATCATAAATGTTCCAAACTTTGATATTTTTATTGATCTTTTTTCACATAAATTTGAAACTATTATAGAAAAAAATTCTTCAATCAAATTTTCTGTTATTTGTTTTGAAAATCCAACTTGCATGTATATTGCGTTTACAAGATCTTTTTTTGTTAAATTAATTCTCATTAATTATATATTTTCTCTTATTTTATTGATTAAATCACCTTTAACAATTTTACTACATACTTCTAATGAATTTGAAAAACCGATAAAATCTGTTCCTCCATGACTTTTAACAACTGGAGAATCCAAACCAATAAAGATTGCTCCATTATAAAGTCTTGGATCTAATCTTTTTTTAAACTTGTTTAAATTTGAGAAATTCAATATTGCTGATAATTTACCTAATATTGAGTCTTTAAAAACTTTTTTAAGTTCATCTGTGATAAAATTTGCTGTTCCTTCTGCTGTTTTAAGAGCAACATTACCTGTAAAACCATCAGAAACAATTACATTAACATTCCCATCCATGAGTTCATTTCCTTCTATATAGCCAGAAAAATTAAAATTATTAGATTTTTTCTCATTAAGTATTTGAAAAGTTTCTTTTATAATTTCATTGCCCTTCAATTCTTCTGAACCAATATTTAACAAAGCTGTATTAGGGGTTTCATTTGGATAAAGTGATTTATATAAAGATGCTCCCATAATAGAAAAATCAACTAAATTTTTTGAACTGCACTCAATATTAGCACCTAAATCCAATACAACACTCATCCCTTTTTTATTTGGCCATAATGCAGATAATGCAGGCTTATCAATATTTTCAATCATTTTAAGATTTAATTTAGCAATAACAAGCAATGCACCAGTATTTCCAGCAGATATTACAATGTCAGACTCCTTTTTTTTTACACTTTCAATCGCTAACCACATACTTGAATCTTTTCCTCTTTTGGCAGCTTCAAGAGGACTATCTGTGCTTTTAACAACATTATCAGTATGTATTATTTCATAGAAATCTTTATTTAATTTATCTTTAATAAGTGATTCAATTTTAATTTTGTTACCAAATATTTTAAAAAAATTTTCTTGATTTAATTTATGACTATGGATAATGCCGTCAATAATCTTCTTAGGTGATCCATCGCCACCCATTGCATCAACTGCAATTTTAGTTAAATCTGACATTGAAATACTTATTATTCTTCTGGATCTAAAACTTGACGACCTTTGTACATTCCAGTTTTTAAATCTAAATGATGAGACAATCTATACTCACCAGATTTTTTGTCCTCAATAATATTCTTTGACGAGAATTTCATATTTTGTGACCTTCTCATACCTGTTCTTGATGGTGTTTGTTTTCGTTTAGGAACTGCCATAATTATCGACTAATTACACTTTTTGAATAAAAATTCAAATTTTTTTTACTTAAATTTGTGTAAAATTCATCAAAATAATCAACTAAAGTATCAATTTCTTTAAAATCTTCTAAAAAGGAAGATAGTTTGTTTGATTTTTCATTTTTATCTAATTTATCCCAAAAGTGAATTTCTGAAACAATAGCATGAAATAGATTTAAATAAATTTTCATTTTTTTATTAATTGATTGATCTCCATATCCTATCTCTCTGATGCTCAGTTCTAATTGTCTAAAGTTAAAATCGTAAATTTTTTGTAAAATATCCTTATTTTCTTTATTTTTAAAGGTTTTTAAAAAAAAAGCAAAATGTATGAGAAATAATGTTAACCGATCAGAAAAGTTATCTTCACGATCAAGAGATTTATATAGATCTTTATTTCTAGAGTAATTGATTAAATTGTTATAAATATTAATATAGCTATCAGACATGTGCAGATTATTATATATATTTTTTTTTGTATTAGTAGTATCAAATTGTTCTTTTAAAAAAGTCGTAAAACATCATGGTGTTCCTTTTCTAGAAAAAAAACAAAAAGAATTAATTATAGATCAATCAACCATTAATGATGTAAGAAAAATTCTTGGAACACCTTCAACTCAAAGCAAATTTGATAATGATATATGGATATATATTGAGAGAAAACAAACTCAATCTAAACTGAAAAATTTAGGTCGAATGAAAATCTTTAAGAATGACATTTTAGTTCTTGAAATTGATAATTATGGTATTCTTAAAAAAAAAGAATTTTATAATATAGATGATATGCAGAAAATAAAAGTTACAAAAGAAACGACAGAAGCTTCTTTTGCGCGAAATTCGTTTATTTATGATTTTATGTCCAGTATGCGCCAAAAAATTAATGACCCTCTTGGTGTGAGGGCCAAAAAAAGAAAAGAAATTAGCCAGCGATAACTGCTAATAAAAGTAAAGCAACAATATTTGTTATTTTAATCATTGGATTCACTGCAGGACCCGCTGTATCTTTATATGGATCACCAACAGTGTCCCCTGTAACTGCAGCTTTGTGAGCTTCAGATCCTTTTCCACCATGATTTCCATCTTCAATATATTTTTTAGCATTATCCCATGCACCTCCACCAGCTGTCATTGAAACTGCAACAAATAGACCTGTAATAATAACACCTAGTAGCATTGCACCAACTGATGCTAAAGCTGCAACTTGACCACCAATTGCAAAAATTATTAAGTATAGAACGATTGGTGACAGGACTGGTAATAATGACGGAATAATCATTTCTTTAATTGCGGCTACAGTTAATAAATCAACTAATTTAGCATAGTCAGGTTTTTGTTTCCTTTTCATGATGCCTGGATATTTTTTAAATTGTCTTCTAACCTCTATTACAACAGCACCACCTGCTCTACCAACAGCTTGCATCCCCATAGATCCAAATAAATAAGGCAACATTCCACCTATAAGTAGACCAACAACAACATAAGGATTGGATAAATCAAAAGTTACAACTATTCCCTCTAATTTTGAGCCAACCTCTTTTGAAAAATGTTTAATATCCTCTGTGTACGCTGCAAAAAGAACCAGAGCCCCTAACCCAGCAGATCCAATAGCATAACCTTTAGTAACTGCTTTTGTAGTATTACCAACAGCATCTAAGGCATCTGTTGTTTTTCTAACATTGTTAGGTAATTTAGACATTTCAGCAATACCGCCAGCATTATCTGTTACTGGTCCATAAGCATCTAAAGCAACAACCATACCGGCTAATGCTAACATAGTAGTTACAGCGATTGCTATACCATACAAACCAGCGATATGGTTGGTAAACAAAATACCGGCAACAATTATTAAAGCTGGTATAGCTGTAGCCTCTAATGAAATTGCCAAACCTTGAATTACGTTTGTACCATGTCCAGTAGTAGAGGAGCTTGCAACACTTTTGACAGGTCTATAGTTAGTTCCTGTATAATATTCAGTCACCCAAATAAGTAATCCTGTAATTACTAATCCTATCACTCCACAATAATATAAGCTCATTCCAGAAAATGATTTATTATTTAAATCATAAGAATTTTCTAAACCTAGAACATAATCAGTAACTGGATATAAAATAACTAAAGAAGCTAAGGCTGATACAACAAATCCTTTATACAAAGCTCCCATAACATTTTTATTTTTACCAAGCTTAACAAAAAAAGTTCCAATAATTGAGGTTAAAATACATGCTCCACCGATTGTTAGTGGATAAATCATCATTGATAAATCTCCTGGAAAAAATATAGAAGACAAAACCATTGTGGCAACAATAGTTACTGCATATGTTTCAAATAAATCAGCAGCCATTCCAGCACAATCACCCACATTATCACCAACGTTATCAGCAATTACAGCAGGATTTCTTGGATCATCTTCTGGAATTCCGGCTTCTACTTTTCCAACCAAATCTGCTCCAACATCAGCACCTTTAGTGAAAATACCCCCACCAAGCCTTGCAAAAATAGAAATTAATGATGCACCAAAACCAAGTGCAACTAACGCATTCACAATTTCTCTCTCATCAAC
This sequence comes from uncultured Pelagibacteraceae bacterium, assembly GCA_902612325.1. Lineage (GTDB taxonomy): Bacteria > Pseudomonadota > Alphaproteobacteria > Pelagibacterales > Pelagibacteraceae > Pelagibacter. The sequence continues at coordinate 135,487 of CACMDB010000004.1, forward strand.
ATTAAATTTTAACAATAAATAATAATAAACAGCAATTGATAATAAGGCCAAACCAGCAACCAACATTCCAGTGACAGCCCCAGATTTAAAAGCTACTGACAAACCACTTGCCAATCCTTTTCTAGACGCTTCAGCAGTCCTAACGTTTGCTTGTACTGAAACTAACATTCCAACATATCCTGCTATACCCGATAAAGTTGCACCAATGAGGTAACCTAAGCCAACAAGCATGCTAAAAGCAAAACTAACAATTACTAAAACAACAACACCCACTATAGCAATTGTTTTGTATTGTCTAGCTAGATAAGCTTTTGCACCGATTTGTATCGCTGATGCAATATCTTGCATCTTAGAATTTCCAGCACTTGAATTTAAAATATTTTTTCCAGTTAAATATCCATAAACTATTGATAATAATCCAGCACCAATAGTGTATAAGAGAATAGTCTCGATCATTGAATTCATAAAAAACCTAAATTATGTTGTTGGTTGTTAGTTGTTAAAAATCGGACAATACAAAAAAAGCTATAAAAGGCAATAAATAACTTTTAAAAATTATGAAAATAACCTTTGTTTTTATAGGCAATTTTATTCCCTTTTTCATCAATAATTTGTGATTTTTGAGTACCTGAAGAAATATTTCCTATTTTTGAAATCTTAATTCCTAGCGATTTAAAAGTTCTCTTAATGATTCTGGACTTTTTTTTTGATGCGGTAAATAGTATCTGATAATCATCACCCTTAGATACAAAGTTCATCTTTTTTAATTTATTTAAAAGTATTATTTTTTTCAAATTTATAGATATCGGAATATTAGAAATATAAACTTTATAAGATAATTTTTGTTTATTAATTAATTTATCTAAATCAGCAAAAAGACCATCAGAAATATCTATAGAGGTATTCGTAAAATTAAATAATTTTTTTGTTAAATTAATATGTAATTCTGGAAGATAATATTTATTAAGAAAATATTTATTGAGATCTTTTTTAAAAGAAAATTTTTTTTTTAATATTTCTAAGCCCATGTAGCTATCACCCAAATTACCCGTTACATAAATGTCATCATCTAATTTTGCTTTATTTCGAAATATTATATTTGAGGAAAAACCAACGGAAATTATTGTAAAACTCAATTTATTTGAAAAAACAGTATCTCCCCCTGAAATATAAATTCCAAACTTTTTTTGTTCTTGTTTTAGTGATTGAGAAATTTTACTTAAATTCAATTTTGTAAATGTTTTTTTATTTCCAGAACCTGAAATAAAATAATATTTTGGTTTAACTCCTTTGCAAATCAAATCAGAAATAGAGGATCTAAGAATTTTTTTAATAACTAAACCAGGATCTTTAAAATCAAAAAAATGTGATTTATGTATATAAGTATCTACAGAAATAACTAATTTTTTTGATTTATCAAAAAAAACATCATCATTTAATTTAAGTGAATTTTTATTATTTAAAGAGAGTTTTGAAAAATACTTTTTAATTATCTCAAATTCATGCATTTGTTGATCTTAATTTTTTTGCAGCATTATCTAATAATGCATTTAAATATTTTGTTTGAGAGTCATTTAAAAAGAGATTAGATGCATCTAGATATTCTTTAATGATTATCCTTATTGATACATTTGGTTTATATAAAATTTCATATGTTGCAGATTTTAAGATTACTTGAAATATCTTATCTAATTTAAACAAATTGAAACTATCACCTAAATTTTTATCTAATTCGTCTACAATAATTTCGTTTCGTTCAATTGTGCCTAAAACAATATCTTTTATAAATTTTTTAAATCTATGTTTTGGAAATTCTATTTGATCATCGTTATTAAACAAAAAACCATACAATTTTTGAATAATAATAACTCTAGGGTTATTTTTTGGGCTATACTTTGGTTTCATTTTTGAGATAAAACTGAAACAACAGCTTTTGCTGCCTCAGCACCCTTTTTTTTTCTGGCCTTTGCTTGTTTCATATTTAAGCAAGTTAGAATTCCATTTCCTATGGGTTTTTTTGAATTAATAGCTAAATCCATAATAGCGTTAGTTGAGGATTGAGATATGAAATCAAAGTGTGGAGTTTGACCTTTAATAACACATCCAAGAGCGATGAAAGCGTCAAATTTTTTTAAATGTTTTGAGATGGTCACAGGTATCTCAAAAACGCCAGGAACTTTAATTATTTTTATATTAAAATTTCTTGGGAGATTTTTTTTTGCACTATTTAACAAACCCAAAGAAATATCTTTATAATAATCAGCTGTGACTATTAAAATTTTTTTCATCAAATCAATTCTTGTTTAGTTATTTTAATGTTATACCCCTCTAAACCAATAACTTTTTTTGGTGTTCTAGTAATTAATATCATTTTTTTTATTTTTAAATCTTTAATAATTTGGGCACCTATACCATAATTTCTGATAAGATTATCTTTACCTTTCTTTTTAATACTTTTATTTTTAAAACTTTTAAGCGTTTGAGTTACTGAATTTAAGTTAGAGTCTTTTATAAAGATTAGTACACAATTATTATATCTTTTAAAATAGTTCATTGTTTTATCAAATGAATTGGGAAGTTTCTGACTTATAAGATAGTTATAAACTACATTTGATGAAATAACCCTAACACGTGGTACGATTGATCTTTTTAAAGATCCTTTAATGAGAGCAAAGTGTTCTGATCCATCTAGAAGATTCTCATATATTTTGATCTTATATTTTTGATTTTTTACTTTGATATCCGAAGACTTTTTTAATTTTACTAATTTTTCTTTTTTTAATCGATAAGAAATTAAATCCTCAATTTTACCAATTTTAAGTTTATGTTTTTGTGCAAAATTTAAAAGTGCTTGACCCTTAGCCATTGTTCCGTCCTCATTCATTATTTCACAAATGACTGCTGAATTATTCTTTTTAGCTAACTTCGAAATATCCACAGAGGCCTCTGTGTGACCTGCTCTTACAAGAACACCACCATCTTTTGCGATTATTGGAAACACATGGCCAGGTGATACTATGTCTTTCTTACTCACATTTTTCTTTGAAGCTATTTTAATAGTTTTTGCTCTATCTTTTGCTGATATCCCAGTTGTGATACCTTTTTTGGCTTCTATTGAAATTGTAAATGCTGTCTGATTTCTTGATTGATTTACAGGTGACATTAAAGATAAATTTAATCTTTTAGCTTGAAGACTATCTAAGGCTAAACAAATAAGACCTCTTCCATATTTAGCCATAAAATTAATATTCTTTGCATTTGTATCCGAAGTTGACATAACTAAATCACCTTCATTTTCTCTTTTTTCATCATCAACTAAAATGTACATACCCCCTTTTCTTGCTACATTTATTATGGATTCTATTGACGAATAATTATTTTTTTTCATAAAAATAGTTTCTAACGTATTTTGAAAGAATATCTATTTCTACGTTAACTAAATTACCTTTTTTAAGAGATGATAGATTTGTTAATTTATAAGTATGAGGAATTATCCAAATTTGAAAACCTTTTTTCGTCACTTTAGAAATTGTTAATGATATACCATTTATACTAATTGAAGCTTTTTCTATAATATTTTTTCTCTCTTTTTTATTAATTTCAAAATCAAATAGATAAGATTTATCAATATTTTTTACTGATAATATTTTTCCAATAGTATCAACATGTCCTTGACAAATATGCCCTGAAATTTTTTGACCATATTTAAGAGGAAGTTCTAGATTAATTCTATCATTTAACTTTATGTATCTAAATTTTGATCTTTTTATAGTTTCATTTGATAAATAAAATTCCATAATTCTTTTTTTTATTGAAATGAGAGTAAGACAAACTCCATCACAAGCTACAGAAACACCTATATCTTTTAAACCTAATTTTAGATTAGATTTTACAAAAATATTTATTCCTTTTGGTCTTTTAATTATTTTTGTTATTGAACCTTTGTTGAAAATAATTCCATTAAACATTTTAATTTTTGTAAATAGTTAATTTATCGCTAGCTAATTCAGAGTTAATTTTATTTTTATTATATTTGGTATTTAAAATGTTGAAAGAGGTAAAATTAACATGTTTTTTGTTTTTAGATAAATTTTTCGAGCTCTTAAACATATAAAATTCATTAAATAATTTCTTTTGAAGGAAATTTTTTGTTAATATATCTCCACCTTCTACCAATAAATTTCTTATTTCCATTTTATATAGGTCTTTTAGAATTTTTTTTAGATCCAAATTTTTGTGTTTATCTGTAGATCGCTTTATCAAAATAGCACCTCTTTTTTTTAAAAGCTTTATTTTTGATTTATCGTTAGAATTATGGAAAATTATAGTATTTTCATTTTTTATAGATTTAGCTATATAACTTTTCAAATGAATTTGTAAATTTCTGTCTAAAATAATTCTTTTTGGGGAGAATTGACTAAAATTCTCCAACCTACAATTTAGTTTTGGATTATCTATATTTAATGTTTTTCCGGAAATCATTATACCATCACTTTTAAATCTTAAATAATGAGTCAATTTATCAGATGTTTTATCTGTAATTCTCTTTGATATTTCGCTATAAATAATCTTATTCTTTGATACTGCAATTTTTCCAATTACATATGGTAGTTTCTTTTTTCTATTAAAAAAATAAGATCTGTATAAATTTTCTGCATCTTTTTTTAAAAGCCCCTTTTTAACTCTAATGTTATTTTTTCTTAATATTGAATAACTCTTGCCTTTTACTTTTAAATCAATGTCATTCATTGAATAGCAAACTTCTCCGATTTTATTCTTTATAATATTTTTAGTACAGGGTGGAGTTTTTCCATAATGATTACATGGCTCTAAAGTAACATACATTTTTGAGTCTTTTAAATTTTCTGAACAATTTAAAATAGCGTTATGTTCCGCATGTGGTCTGCCATTATAGCCTGTTTGTCCTATAGATATTATTCTATTATTCTTTACAATTACACAACCAACCGATGGATTGTTTCCTGTTAAACCTTTTCGCGCATTAGCTAAATTTAAAGCTAATTTCATGAAATTTTTATCTTGAGTTGAAAATTTATCTTTTTTTGTAGACATCTAGCTTGTCCACAAATTGTACGAAATCTTGTTCTTCTCTAAAATTTCTGTATACAGATGCAAATCTAACATAAGCTACTGGATCAAGTTCCTTTAAACCTTCCATGACCATTGTTCCGATTGTATTACTTGCAATTTCATTCTGACCTAGTTCTTCTAAAGATCTTGTAATTCGACTGATAAATTTTTCGACAGTTTCTGTATCTAAAGGTCTCTTTTTTAATGCAATGTAAATTGACTTAGCTAATTTGTCTCGATCAAAAGAAGATTTCCTTCCATTTTTTTTTACAACCATTACCTCACGATGCTGAATTCTTTCAAATGTAGTAAATCTTGCACCACAACTACATAGTCTTCTTCTACGAATCGCAGTTCCATCTTCTGTAGGTCTGGAATCAACTACAGAAGTTTCCCCTTTTTTCTCACAAGGACAGATCATTTATTCAAATTTTTATAAATTGGAAAATTGGAACATAAACTTATAACTTCTTGTCTCACTTCATTTTCCACTTTACTATTATCCTCTGGATTTTCAGATAATCCTTTTATTACTTTAGTTATTAATTCACCTACTTTTTCAAATTCTTTTAAACCAAATCCTCTTGTTGTAGCAGCTTGTGAACCAAGTCTTATACCTGAAGTTATCATTGGTTTTTCTGTATCAAACGGGATCCCATTTTTATTACAAGTAATATTGGCTCTACATAAACTCTCAGAAGCTATATTTCCTTTTACACCAAAAGGTCTCAAGTCAACTAACATTAAATGTGTATCAGTACCACCTGAGTAAATCTTAAATCCATTATTTTTTAGAGTCTCTGCTAACATTTTAGCATTTGCTAAAACATTTTTTATGTAAGTTTGAAATTCAGGTTTTAATGCTTCAAAAAAACCTGCAGCTTTAGCGGCAATGATATGCATTAAAGGACCACCTTGATAACCAGGAAAAACAGCTGTATCAAATTTTTTTCCAAGATCTAAATCATTCGATAAAATAATTCCACCTCGTGCACTTCTAAATACCTTATGTGTTGTCGATGTTACGACATGTGCATAGTCACAAGGATTTGGATATCCTTTGCCAGCTACTAAACCGGAAAAATGGGCCATATCAACCATAAGATATGCACCAACCTTATCAGCTATTTCTCTAAATCTTTTAAAATCGATTACTCTTGAATACGCACTACCACCTGCAATAATTAATTTTGGTTTATGCTCTAGAGCGAGTTTTTCAACATTATCATAATCAATTAATTCAGATTTTTTATCTACGTCATAACTTATTGCATTAAACCATTTACCAGACATTGAAATTTTTAATCCATGAGTTATGTGACCTCCTGAATTTAAGCTCATACCCATAAAAGTGTCGTTTGGTTTTAACAAAGCCAAAAATACAGCACCATTTGCTTGAGCACCTGAATGAGGTTGAACATTTGCATACTTACAATTGAAAAGTTTTTTTATTCTTTCAAGTGCCAGTTGTTCTGCTACATCAACATGCTCACAACCATTGTAATATCTTTTGCCTGGATATCCTTCTGCATATTTATTTGTTAGAACTGATCCTTGAGCTTCTAATACAGCTTGTGAAACTATATTCTCAGAGGCTATTAACTCAATATGATTTTGTTGTCTAATTAACTCATCATTTATTGCCTTAAATAAATCTGGATCAGATTTTGAAAGACTTTTTTCAAAAAAATCTTGGTAAGAAGAATTTATATATTTTGTTTCACTTGACATTTTTTCCTTATATCTTTTTTACTCTTTTTTTGTGTCTACCACCCTCAAATTTAGTATTAATAAATGCTTCAATACATTTAAAGGCAGTATTTTTTTTTGTCAATCTAGATCCTAATGTTATAATATTAGCATTGTTATGCAATCTTGATAATTTAGTGTTTTTTATTGAATAACACATCGCTGCTCGAATTTTTTTGTGTTTATTGGCCGCCATTGACATTCCCATACCTGAACCACAAACTAAAATACCCATATTTTTTGAGTTAACGCTGACCTTTTTACATAACTTATGAGCATAATCTGGATAATTTACTGAGATCTTTGAGTTATCAGTCCCAAGATCGTGAAAATTATATCTTTTAAAAAACTTTTTTTTAATTTGTTCTTTCAAATTATATCCAGCGTGATCTGAAGAAATAAATATTTTTTTCAAATTAATTAAATTTGTAATCTAAAACGCAGGCAACTAAATGGATTCTATTTTCCTCTCCTCCATTGAATGCGTTGTGATATTTAGTATTATTAGTAATCCAAACAGATCCATCTGCGGGCATGTGTTTTGCAACATTATCAATAACCATTATAGAGCCTGGGTTGGTAATTATCGGAATATGTAGTCTAGGCTCTGGATCTCTGTGCCAGCTTAAAGTTGATCTTGGCTCCTTTAATAAAATTCTTACACGTCCTAATTTATACTTTGAGGAAAGTACATCAAACACTTCTTTGAAATAAGTATGTTTGTAATCTTCAATAAATTCAGAATAAGCAGACTCATCAATCATTTGATCTCTCATAGCTTCTTTTCCAGATGAGTCTGGTTTAGTCCAGAACACACCTCTTGCTTTGTTACCTTTAATAGAGTCTGGATCACCTGGTATTTGTGTTAATGAAATGGCACCAAAATTTGAAACACCATCAACACCTGAAAAACCCTTGATGGTTAATAATTCTTTATAAGCATTTTGAAGTTTGTTTACATCAAACTTAATATCTTGTTTTTGGAAATCGTTAAAATTTAAATTCATCTGTAATTTTTTGTCTCCTAATGTTGTTTAATATCTTTTTTAAGATATATTTGTATATAACATTTGTCGCATATTTTAAATAGATTACAACATGATTACAGGAAAATTCCCAGCATTGAGACTAAGACGTAATAGAAAAACTGATTGGTCAAGAAGGTTAATTGAAGAAAATAATCTTACACCTAATGATTTTATTTTACCCATTTTTCTAATTGATGGAAAAAATAAAAAACAATCTATTAAATCAATGCCTGGTGTTTACAGGTACACAATCGATAAATTAAATAATATAGTAGATAGAGCAATTAAAAAAGGCATACCTATGATTGCATTATTTCCATACACTCAAAAAAGAAAAAAAAACGACTTAGGCACCGAGGCTCTTAACGAAAATAATCTGGTTTGTAGGGCACTACAAAGAATAAAGAATAAATATAAAAATGAGATTGGAATAATGTGTGATGTTGCATTAGATCCATATACTTCACATGGTCATGATGGACTTTTACAAAACAAATATGTGTTAAATGACGAAACCATAAAAATTTTATTAGATCAATCTTTATTGCAAGCACAAATGGGTTGTGATGTTTTAGCACCATCTGACATGATGGATGGTCGAATTGGTGAAATTAGAAAGTACCTAGACAAACATAATTTTAAAATGACACAAATACTTTCTTATGCTGTTAAATATGCTTCAAGTTTTTATGGCCCTTTTAGAGATGCAGTTGGTTCAAAAAACTTATTAAAAGGAAATAAAAAGAATTATCAAATGGATTATAGAAATAGTGATGAAGCCTTAAGAGAGGTTGCTTTGGATATAAAAGAAGGAGCTGATATGGTTATGGTTAAACCTGGACTACCATATCTTGATATAATTAAAAAAGTTAAAGAAAATTTTAAGATTCCAGTTATGGCATATCAAGTCTCAGGTGAATATTCTTTATTAGAACATGGAATTAAAAATGATTTAACTGATCGAAACATTATTTTAGAAAGTCTTATTTCTTTTAAAAGAGCTGGAGCTAATGCTATTGTTAGTTATTACGCTGATAGATTAGACCAAATTATTAAATAATTATTTTAAAGTATTAATAAATTGTAATCTGCTGATTGGTTGGTTTAGGTTATTTGGCTTTAAAATTGACTTTTCAAGATAATCACTCAACAATTTAAGACCTGTTAGTAAAGATCCTATATCTTCAGTTGAGTTATTTTTATCTATTAAAAAATTAGGTATAATTCTTTTATCTGTTGATGACTTCGATATATATTGTTTTTGATCACCAATAATTTTTTCATTAACTAAATTCTCAAAATTTAAGTCATAGCCTAGAGATTTAAATAATTCCAACTCCCAAAAGATATAATTTTTTATCCAGTCTTCAGAGTCCAATAAAACATAAAATTCTTCTAACAAAGAAAATATCTTTGCATTTTTTTGTGACTCAGCTGTAAGTAATTTAACTAAATTCATAGCTGAGGAAATACAAGTTAATTTTTGACGATTATCAAAATATAATGGAGATAAAGCTTCTTGAATCTCTACTTTAAAATAACCCATGCTATTTTCATTTTTAGAATTATAATTTACATATAGTTTATTTCCTATTTGAAGATAGTTCTTAATTTTTTTTGAAGTGCCGCCGAAAATAATGCCACTTACTTTACCAAAATTTTTAGTGTAAATTTCGGATATTAATGAATTTTCATTATATCTATTTTTATTTAATAAAAATCCAATGTCGTCCCAAATCATAATTTACTCTGACTTTGTAAACATTTTATAGCAGCATTTTGTTCGGCATCTTTTTTTGAACTACCTTCTGCTAAAAAAAACTTAGTATCAATTAATTTTACACCAACCTTAAAAAGAGGTTTATGTCTTGGTCCAGTATTTGAAATAAGTTTATAAATAGGTAATTTCTTAAATCTTTTTAAAGAGAATTCTTGTAATTTTGTTTTTGCATCTATTTGAGTAATAACACTATCTTTAATATTTTCTGACCATAGTTCTAAAATAAATTTTTCTACAGAATTAAAACCTTTATCCAGATAGATAGATCCTATTAATGCTTCACAACAATCAGAAACAACTTTATCCTCTAATATATTTTTCTTTTTCTTAATATCTAAAGTTAAAATATATTTATCAAGGTTTATTTTTTTTGCGATTTGTAAACAGGTTTTCTTATTTACTAACGATGCAAACTTTTTGTCTAATATACCTTCTTTTTCATTGGGGTAAATTTCCAAAAGTTTTTTTGCAATTACTAATCCTAAGACACGATCTCCTAAAAATTCTAATTTTTCATTATTAATTTCTTTGTTATAGCTTTTATGAGTTAATGATCTAACTAACAAATCTTTGTCTTTAAAATTGATCTTAATCTTTTTTTCTAAAGTTTGATAATTAATTTTCATTATTTGATCTTTTGAAAGAATCTATCAAATCTGATTGATTTGTTCCATTTCCAAAATGAAAAAATACTTCCAATAGATCTATCTGAGGAGAAGAAAATAAATTGAGCCTTTCCTACTAAATTATCTTTATGTACATATCCTACGCTTGATAAATATCTACTATCCTTGGAACAATCTCTATTGTCTCCCAAATAGAAGTAGTGATCCTTTGGAACTATAAATTTATCAGAATTTTTAAAAGCATAATCTTTTAAGTAAACAGTTTTATGTTTTTTTCCATTAGGTAAAATTTCCTCAAACGTAAATACATCAATGGTTCTATTTCCACAGAATATTTTATCATTTTCTGAGATTCTTGATTTCAAAACTTCTGCATTGTTTATATACAAATTTGAATTAATAAATTGTACTTGATCTCCGGGTAAACCAATTAATCTTTTTATATAATCAGTTCTATTATCTGCAGGAGTTTTGAATACTACAACATCTCCTCTTTTTGGCTCACTGAACATTACCCTTCCAGTAAAAATAGGTGGACTAAACGGAAATGAATGTTTGCTATAACCATATGAATATTTAGTTACAAATAATCTGTCTCCAACTAACAGATTAGGCTCCATCGATGAAGATGGTATGTAAAATGGTTGAAGAAATATCGATCGAATAAAAATAGCAATAATTAATGCATAAAATAAGGTTTTTATATTTTCTTTAAAGAAATTTCTATCTAACATTATCTTTTAACCAAAATTGTAAATGCTATTGAATGATCTTTTTCATCAGATAGTGAAAGAAACAAGTCATATTTCTTAATTTTAAACTTTTTTTTTATGATTTTATCAATTTTTTTTGATTTATAGAAAAAAGGTTTACCCATTTTATCATTTAAAATTTCAATATCTTTAAAACTCAAATTATCTCTTATGCCGGTGCCAAATGATTTTGATAAAGCTTCTTTTGCTGCAAACCTTTTTGCAAAAAAGTTTGTTCTATTAATTTTATTTTTAGAAAATTTAAGTTCATTAGGTCCAAAAGTTCTTTTAATAAAGTTTTGGTTTTTAATTAAAGGCTGAATTCGTCTATTATTTACTACATCAACTCCAATGCCTAATATTTTCATTTCTGTTATTTAATAATTTTTTTAAACTTTTTTATTACTTTGGATAAACCAAAAAATACAGACTCACCGATTAAATAATGTCCTATATTAAATTCTTCTATTTCTTTAAATCTAGATAATAGTTCAGTTGTTTTATAATCAAGTCCATGACCAGCATGAACTTCTAAACCAATTTTCTTTGCAATAATTGAACATTTTTTTATTCTGTTAAGCTCTTTGGAATAATTCTTCTTCAATTTTACTAATCTAGAAAGTCTACCTGTATGAATTTCAACACAATCAGATTCTAATTTATACGAGGTTTTGATATCATTAATTGATGGATTTATAAATAAACTAGTTCTAATTTTTTTCTTTTTAAATTTCAAAATTATATTTTTAATTTTATTTTTATTTTTATTTAAGTCTAAACCTCCCTCTGTAGTGACTTCTTTTCGATTTTCTGGCACTAAACAAATATAATTTGGTTTTATTTTTAATGCTTTACTTATCATTTTTGGGTTAGTTGAGATTTCCAAATTAACTAAAATCTTTTTTAAAGAACAAATTTTTTTTGCATCATTATCTTTTATATGTCTTCTATCTTCTCGAAGATGAATTGTTATTGAGTCAGCACCAGCTTTTTTAACAAATTTAGCTGCAAATATCGGATCTGGATGTAATTCACCTCTAGCATTTCTCAGGGTTGCTATATGATCAATATTTACTCCAAGACGTCTCACTTCGTGTATCTACTTCCTGGCGTTGAAATTGGAATTAATTTCAACTCATTTGGAATGTTGTTCTTTTTATAAGTTGGAACAGAAATTTTGAGGTGTGAAACTATATTTTTTTTTATCTTTAAATTATTTTTTGATGATCTATCAATAATTGTTGCAAAACCAATTAGTTTTGCTTTTGAATTTTTAATCAATTTTACACATTCCATGCTTGATTTGCCTGTGGTTATAACATCTTCAATAATTAATACTTTTGATCCTTTTTTAATTTGAAAACCTCTTCTTAATTGAAATTTCCCTTTTACTCTTTCACAGAAAATAGTTTCTTTTTTAAGCAGTCTACCAATTTCATAACCGATTATTATACCACCCATTGCTGGTGATAAAATTAAGTCGAAGTTTTTAAATTTTTTCTTAATTTTTCCGGCTAAAGATTTACAAATTTTCTCTGCCTTATGCGGAAAACTTAATAGTTTTGCGCATTGAATATATTTTGAAGAGTGTAATCCAGAAGATAAAACAAAATGTCCCTCTAATAATGCATTAGTTTTTCTTAAAATATCTAAGGATTTTTTGTGTGAAAGCATTTCTTTTATCTTCGTGTCTAATTATCTTAAATTTTATACCTTTTTGTTTTAGCTCTGCAATAAAATTAGTGAAATTTTTTAAATCTCTTATGATTAATTGAAATTTAAAATTTATATAGTTAGGGTTTTTGCCTGCCATCACAAGGTTTGAAATATTCAGTTTATGCTCTCCGATTAATGAACTAACATTACCAAGCTGACCGGGTTTATCTGGTAAAGATATCCATAAAGTAGTATTGTACTTTTTTACTCTTTCCTCTTTTCTTTCTCCCTTTTCATGCCAATAACGTCTTATAGCTGCCCTTGCTTTTCCTGTTTTTGTTATTGGGATCCAATGCAATGATGGTGAATGATTTTTAGAGGTAATAATTTTAACTCGATCTCCATTTCTTAAAATAGTTTGGAGTTCACTTTTATTACCATTAATTTCACATCCGATTGCGGTATCTCCTATTTTAGTATGTACGGCATATGCAAAATCAATTGGAGTAGCATCTTTTGGTAATTTAATAACCGATCCTTTTGGTGTAAAACAAAATACATTTTCTTGGAACATTTGTAGTTTTGTATATTCATACGAATGTTCTGGATTTTCATTTTTTTCAATGATTTCTACTAAATCTTTTAACCAGTCATATTCTTTCCAAGTTAAAGAATTAAATTTCTCAGAGGATTTATATTGCCAATGTGAAGCAATACCTCTTTCAGCGAAATCATGCATTTCTGTTGTTCTAATTTGAATTTCTATGGGTTTTTTATTAGATCCAATAACTGCGGTATGAATTGATTTATAACCATTAATTTTAGGTGAAGAGATATAATCTTTAAATTTGCCAGGTATACAATTGTATTCTTTATGTATTATCCCTAAAGTTTTGTAACAATCATCAATATTTTTTAAAATTATTCTAAATCCAATAATATCAGTTATTTGCTCAAGAGAAACTCGTTTCTTTTGAACTTTTCTCCAAATTGAAAAAGGTGTTTTGCCTCTTCCATAAATTTTAGATTGTATATTATTGTCATTTAACAAAGTGTTGATTTCAATAGAAAGAGATTCGAAAATATCTTTTTTGTCAGATTTGATTTCATCTAATCTATTTTGAATTAGTGTTCTTGCATCATTATTCAAAACCTCAAAAGATAAATCTTCTAGCTCATCACGAATTCTATGCATTCCCATTCTATCAGCTAATGGTGCATAAATTTCCATTGTCTCTTGTGCAATTCTTTTTCTTTTATCTTCTTTAGTGATAGCTTTTATCGTTCTCATATTATGTAAACGATCTGCAATTTTAACTAACAAAACTCTTATATCTTTTGAGGTTGCTAAAATAAGTTTTCTAAAGTTTTCTGCTTTTGAGTTTGTGGTTGCGGTGTTTTCAAAAACTGAAATTTTTGTAACACCATCAACTAAATCTGCAACCTCTTCACCAAATTCTCCTTTAATGGTCTCGTAAGTAGCGTAGGTATCTTCGATTGTATCATGTAATAAACCAGTAGTAATAGTAGCGCTATCTAATTTGAGATCTGTTAGGATATTTGCGACTTCTATTGGATGTACTGAATATGGGTCACCTGAAGCTCTCTTTTGATTACTATGTGCTTTAACAGCAAAATCATAAGCTTTATTCAGTTTTTCAGGGTTTAAAAATTTGTTATAAATTTTTACTTTATTTATTAAATCTTCAGAATTAAGCATTCAAACACTATATCACTAAATTAAATTTGTTTAATAGACCTAATGTCTCTATTTTTTAATGATAATAATAGTTTTTTTATGGAATGTTTTGAAACTGGATGTTTCCAATTTTTATCTATCTCAAATAATGGAAAAAGGACGAAATTTCTTTTATGCATTCTTGAATGAGGTAGATTTAATTCACCTTTCATTTTTCTTCTATTAAAATCAATTATATCAATATCGCACTCTCTAGGAGCATTTCGAAGTCTTTTCTTTCGTCCCAGGCTTGTTTCAATAGTTTTACAAACACTTATTAATTCAAAAGGTGATAATTTAGTTAGAACCTTAACTACAACATTGTAAAATTTAGGATTGTTATTATCAGGCCAAGACAAACTCTGATAATAGCTTGATGATTTTACTATCATAATATCATTAAGAATTAATTTTGATTTAGCTAATTCAATATTATTGATTTTATTTCCAAGATTAGAACCTATACCTAAATAGACAGGATTAACTTGATTTTCTAATATATCTTGCTCTATCACGATTCCAGTCTCTTTGTTTTTTTACTGCTCTTTTATCAAATTGTTTCTTACCCTTGGCTACAGCTAACTCTAATTTTGCTTTTCCTTTTTTAAAATACATTTTTGTAGGTACTATTGTAAGCCCGTCTCTTTGCATTTTCCCAATTAGTTTATTAATTTCTCTCTTATTTAATAACAATTTTCTTTCATCGGTTGGATTATGGTTTGAATAACTAGCTTGCTTATATGATGCAATATGTGAATTTATCAAGACTATTTCACCTTTTTTTTCTATTGCGTAAGAATCTGCTATGTTAACTTTACCATTACGAATTGATTTTATTTCAGAACCTTTTAAGACAATACCTGCTTCAAACAAATCCTCAAAAAAATAATTGAAACTAGCTTTTTTATTAAGACAAATTATTTTTAAACCACTATTGGTTTTTTTTTTCATTAAACTAGTTTTGCAGAATGAAGTGCTTTTTTAACGATGTCCTTAGTTTCGGCTGTCACTTTTACAAGAGGTAGTCTTACATTATCATCACAAAGATTTAATAATTTTGCTGCGTATTTTACTGGACTTGGATTACTTTCGACAAACATTGCATGATGAAGAGGTTGTAATATTTTATCAATTTTTTCAGCCTCTTTAATTTCATCGTTATTTTCAGATTTTGAAAATTTTTGAAAATCAGAACAAAGTTTTGGAGCAATATTTGCAGTAACACTTATAGCTCCCACTCCACCTCTTTTATTAAATTCTAAAGCATTATCGTCATTACCAGTTAATTGAATGAATTCATTTCCCATCTTTTTTAAAGTTTGTTCAACCCTATTTAGGTCTCCAGTTGCATCCTTAACACCAATAATATTTTTCAATTCAAATAATCTAGCCATAGTATCAACTGACATATCAATAACCGATCTCCCAGGAATATTATAAATTATTATAGGTATTCCACATTTGTCATTTATTGCTTTATAATGTTGGTATAAGCCTTCTTGTGTTGGCTTGTTATAATAAGGTGTTACAATAAGAGCGCCTGTGGCTCCAATTTTTTCTGCATGAGTTGTAAGTGAAATAGCCTCCTCTGTAGAGTTCGATCCTGTACCTGCAAAAACTGGTAATTTTCCATTACTTTCTTTTACACATAACTCAATCACTCTTTCATGTTCATCATGACTTAAAGTTGGTGACTCACCAGTTGTTCCTGCTGGAACTAATCCATTTGTCCCATTTTGGATATGAAAATGAATTAAATTAATATATGTCTCATCATCAAGTTTATCATTTTTAAACGGGGTGACTAAAGCAACATTTGATCCTTTAAACATAAATACTTATAACATACATTGTAGATTCATATAGTAAAAGATTATGATTAAAAAAATCTTATTTTGGATAGTATTGATTAATTTATTCGGTCTACAAACTATAGCTCAATCTGACATAATCCCATTAAAAAAACCCATCCAATCTGATGAGCTAACACAAAAAAAATTATTAATAGATGTACTAAAACCCTTACCCAAACCAATACCAAAAATAGTAACAAAAGAGATAGAAAAAAAAATTGAATCTAAGCCAGAAAAGAAGATAAGTGGACTGATACTTCCCAAAAAAAAACCATTAATCGCTGGAACAAAAAAAACAACAGAAATAAAGATATCAAAATATTATCGTAAAAAAGATTTTGCATTAGCAAAAAAAGCAATTTCCGAAATGAAAAAAGCTAGTTGGACAGCTGCAATTAAAACTGCCAAAAGAGCTAAAGATAAATCTATATATGACTTTATTCAATGGAGGCATTTACTTACAAAGGGAAATCAAGCTTCTTATTATGATTATAAAACATTTATAGATTCAAATGAAGATTATCCTAGAATTGGAAGAATAAAATATTTAGCAGAGCATAAACTTTCTACAGAAAAAGTTAGTCCACGAAAAATTATAGAATGGTTTGGTCCTGCGGAACCTTTAAGTGGTTTTGGTAAAATGATATTGGGTGAAAGTTTTATTCTTAATGGTAATAAGGAAAAAGGAATAAGACTCATTAAAGAAGGCTGGATATCAGCTGAATTGTCTAAAACAGATTTAAGATTTTATCGTAAAAAATTTAAGAAATATCTTAATGCAGACGATTATATTAAACGAGCAGAATATCTTGCTTGGAATAATAAATACTGGGACTTAAAACGACTATTAAGATATTTACCTAAAGATTATGAACTATTATATACAGCGAGACAACTATTGATGAGTAAATCGTATGGTGTCGATAATGCTATTTCTAAAGTTCCATCTAATCTTAAAAATGATGCTGGTTTAAATTACGATAGATTAAAATGGAGAAGAAAAAGAGGAAGAGTTGATAGTTCTGTTGAAATTCTTCTAAAGATAAAAAACACAAAAGATTACTTAGTTCGTCCGGATAAATGGTGGATAGAAAGAGAAATAATTTCCAGATCATTAATATATAAAAAAAAATATGAATTAGCTTATAAAATTGCTAGTAACCATGGAATGAATGATGGACCTGAATTTGCTGCTGCTGAGTGGATGAGTGGTTGGATTGCATTAAGTTTTCTAGATGATCCAGTATTAGCCAAAGAACATTTTGAAAATTTTTATTATAATGTTGGATACCCTATTAGTACAGCTAGAGGTGCATATTGGTTAGGTAAAACTTATAAAAAACTTGGTGATAAAGATCTATCTTATAAATGGTTTAAAGAAGCAACAAATTATTTGACCACTTATTACGGTCAATTGGCATTTATGGAAATTAGTCCAAATGAAAAATTTGAGCTTTCAAAAGACATGATTATTAAAAAAGAATATCGTGATTATTTTTTTAAAAAAGATTTAGTCAAATTGATATATTTACTTGATGAATTAGATGAAGATAAATATGCTAAGCATATACTAAGACATTTGGCTAATGATGATGTTGGTAGTGGTAGTGAGGTTTTGGCAGCTGAACTTGCAACAAATATAGAACGATTTGATTTTGCTATTCAAATTTCTAAAATAGCATCCTATGAAAAAAGATTTCACAACAAATATAATTACCCAATCATAAGCACACCCAAATATATTAATGGAAGAAAAATTCCAGATAATGCTTTCATTCTTTCAATCATAAGACAAGAGAGTGAGTTTGATTTAAGTGCCAATAGTCATGCTGGTGCAAAAGGTTTAATGCAATTAATGCCTTACACTGCTAAACTAGTTGCTAAGCAGGCAAAACTTCCTTATTCAAAATCTAGGTTAACTACTGATGCAGAATATAATATTAACCTAGGGTCACATTATATAGCAGGATTAATTCTTGAATATGACGGTGCTTATCCATTTGCAGTGGCTGCTTACAATGCTGGACCAAAAAGAGTTCGATATTGGAAAAAAATAAACAAAAATCCTCAAAAAAATCAAATTGATTATATCGACTGGATTGAATTAATTAAATTTAAAGAAACTAGAAATTATGTCCAAAGAGTATTGGAAAACTACAATGTTTATAGATACGTGCTTGAACAACAGCCAATTGCAATGAAAGATTTCTTTAAGAATAATCCCTTGTTTTAATAATGGCGGAAGAGGAGGGATTCGAACCCTCGGTACAAGTTTCCTCGCACGGTCATTTAGCAAACGACTGGTTTAAGCCTCTCACCCACTCTTCCAAGAAATTTGTCGCCTTTGATTGTATTGAATAATCAACATTAATAAAGTAATTATTCATTAATTATGAAAAATAAGTATTCAATATTTTCGCTTATTAAAAATGCTTTTTCTTATCATGAAAATTGGGAAAAAGCATGGAAAGACCCTGAGCCAAAAAAAGAATATGATGTGGTAATTATTGGTGGTGGTGGCCATGGTTTAGCAACAGCTTACTATCTCGCAAAAAAACATAATATGAAAAATATTGCTGTTGTTGAAAAAGGTTGGATTGGTGGTGGGAATACAGGAAGAAACACTACAATTATAAGATCTAATTATTTATGGGACGCAAGTGCTGGTCTTTATGATCACGCTCTAAAAATATGGGAAGGCCTTTCTCAAGAATTAAACTACAATGTAATGTTTAGTCAAAGAGGAGTAATGAATCTTGCTCATAATCTTCAAGATGTAAGAGATTTAAAAAGAAGAACCCATGCTAACAGACTTAATGGTATTGATGCGGTATATTTAAATACTGAAGAAGTTAAAAAATTTTGTCCAATAATAAATACATCTCCAGATATAAGATACCCTGTATTAGGTGGAACTTTACAAAAAAGAGCTGGAACCGCAAGACATGATGCAGTTGCATGGGGATATGCACGTGGTGCAGATGAAATGGGTGTGGATATAATTCAGAATTGTGAGGTTAAAGGTATTAAGAGAAATGGCGATACAGTTGAAGGTATTGAAACTACAAAAGGATTTATTAAAACAAATAAAATTGGTGTAGTAGCTGCAGGTCACTCTAGTGTGATAGCTAATATGGCTGGATTAAGGTTGCCATTAGAGAGTAAACCGCTCCAAGCTTTAGTTTCAGAGCCTGTGAAACCAATCATAGATACAGTTGTTATGTCAAATGCTGTTCATGCATATGTTAGTCAATCAGATAAAGGTGAATTAGTAATCGGGGCGGGAACTGATGATTACGTATCGTACTCACAAAAAGGAAGTCATGATATTGTTGAGGGGACATTAAATGCAATTTTAGAGTTATACCCTATCTTTAGTCGTATGAGAATGTTAAGACAATGGGGTGGAATTGTAGATATTTGTCCAGATGCAAGCCCAATTATAAGTAAAACATCAATCAAAGGTTTATATTTTAATTGTGGTTGGGGAACGGGAGGATTTAAAGCTACACCTGGCTCTGGAGATTTGTTTGCGCATACAATAGCCAACGATGAACCGCACAAACTTAATGCTGCATTTAATTTGAATAGATTTGTAAGTGGTGACCTTGTGGACGAACATGGTGCAGCAGCTGTAGCACACTAATGTTTTTAATTAATTGTCCTTTTTGTGGTGAACGAGAACAAAGTGAATTTAAAGCTGGTGGAGAAGCTCATATTGTTAGGCCCAAACAACCAACTGAATTAAGTGACGATCAATGGGCAGAATATTTATTTATGAGAAAAAATATTAAAGGTATTCAATTCGAAAGATGGAACCACATTCATGGTTGTAGAAAATGGTTTAACATGGTGAGAGATACATCAAATGATGAAATTAAAGCCGTTTACAAAATGGGTGAAAAACCACCAGTTAAATAATCAATGACAAAAAATTTAAGAGTTAAAAGTAGTAAATTAGTTGATGAAACATATCGAATTTCATTTAAATTTAATGGTACAACTTATTATGGATTTAAAGGTGATACACTTGCTTCTGCCCTATTGGCTAATAACATCCACCTAGTTGGTAGAAGTTTTAAATACCATAGACCTAGAGGAATTATGACTGCTGGGTCAGAGGAACCAAACGCCATTGTTCAACTTCATAATGGAACTTCAAGAACAGAACCAAATGTAAGAGCTACTGAAATAGAAATATATGAGGGTCTTGTTGCTACAAGTCAAAATTGTTGGCCTAGTGTAAAGTTTGATATTGGAGGTATAAACAATTTTTTAAGTCCATTATTACCTGCAGGTTTTTACTACAAGACTTTTATGTGGCCAGCAAGTTTTTGGGAAAAATATGAATATTTTATTAGAAAATCTGCTGGTTTAGGAAAATCACCTGATGTTCCAGACCCTGACATATATGAACACAAATACATTCATTGCGATGTATTAGTTATTGGTGCAGGTATTTCAGGACTTATCGCAGCAAAAACCGCAGCAAAAAGTGGTTTTAAAACACTATTGGTTGAGGAAAAATCATATTTAGGTGGTTCTACAATTTATCAAGACTCAGAATTTTTTAAAATTAACAATCAAAATTCAGCTTCATGGTTAGAAAAGGAAATCAATGAAGTAAAAAAAATTGAAAATTTAGAAATTAAAACCAGAACAAGTGTTGCTGCTTTTCATGGTTATAATTTTTTATTAGCAAGAGAAAATTTAACTGATCACTTGCCACTTGAACAAAGAGAAAATAAAACTCGTCAAAGATTACTTAAAATACGCGCTAAAAAAGTTATTACAGCCACAGGGTCTATAGAAAGACCTTTAATTTTTGACAATAACGATCGCCCAGGGATATTACTTTCATCTGCTATAAAAAAATATGCAGATTTATTTGGTGTAGCATGTGGAGAGAAAAATATTTTATTTACCAATAATGATAGCGTTTATGAAACTGCAATAAGTTTAATTCAAAAAGGGATTAAAGTACAAGCGATAATTGACAATAGAGAAGAAATTGATTCTAAACTTATTAAAGAAACTGAAAAAAACAATATTAAGATTTATAAAGGTTACACAATTGTAGATACATTTGGATACAAAAGAATAAATAGTGTCTCTATAATGAAATTATCTAAAGATGGTCAAAAGGTTATAGGATCAAAAGAAAATATTTCATGCGATAGTTTAGGTATTTCAGGAGGTTGGACACCAGCAGTTCATCTATTTACTCAATCGGGTGGAAAACTTAAATTTAGAGATGATGATCAAGTTTTTATTCCAAATACTTATCCATCAAATCAGATAAGTATCGGAAGTTGTAATGGTGATTTTACTTTAGATGAAATATTAATTAATACGCCCAAATTACTCAAAGAATTTTTAAATATCAAAAAAACCGAATACGAAAATATTGAAATATATTCAGCATTTAACAAATCAAAAAGAAATATTTGGTTATTGCCTTCGAATAAAATTGTAGGGAAAACTAAATCATTTGTAGATTTTCAAAACGATGCAACAGCCAAAGATATTAAATTAGCTTTAAGAGAAGGTTTCAGGTCTATTGAACATGTTAAAAGATATACAACAACAGGTATGGGTACAGATCAAGGTAAACTTGGGAATATGCATGCCTTAGGAATAATTTCCGAAACAGCGTCTTCTAAAATGGGTGAACTTGGTACAACAACATTTAGACCACCCTACACTCCTCTTACATTTGGTACTATCGTTGGAAGAAATGTTGGTAAATATTTTGATATAATAAGAAAAACACCAATTCACGAGTGGCATGTTGAAAACAAAGCTGAATTTGAGAATGTAGGACAATGGAAAAGAGCTTGGTATTATCCACAGAATGGTGAAAACATGCACGAAGCTGTTCAAAGAGAGAGTAAAGCTGCAAGAGATAGTGCAGGCATATTAGATGCATCCACGTTAGGTAAAATTGATATTCAAGGTACTGATGCCTCTGAATTTTTAAATAGAGTTTACACCAACGCTTGGTCAAAACTTGAGATTGGAAAATGTCGATATGGTTTAATGCTGAACGAAGATGGCATGGTCTATGACGATGGTGTTACTACCAGATTAGACGAAAATCATTATATTATGACAACGACAACTGGTGGTGCTGCTACAGTTTTAGGTAAACTTGAAGATTATCTTCAAACAGAATGGCCTGAGCTAGATGTGTATTTGACATCTGTAACTGACCATTACGCAACTATTAGTGTTTGTGGTCCTAATAGTAAAAAGATAATTCAAAAAGTAATACCTGAAATCGATTTATCAGATAAAGATTTTCCTCATATGTCATTTAAGAATTCAAAAATTGGTAAAGTGAAATGTCGAGTTATGAGAATAAGTTTTACTGGTGAACAAAGTTACGAAATCAATATTCAGGCCAATTACGCTAAATCAGTATGGGAAAATTGTATGGAGGCAGGAAAGGAGTTTAATATTACTCCCTATGGGACTGAAACAATGCATTTATTAAGAGCGGAAAAAGGATTTATCATAGCCGGTCAAGACACAGATGCAACTATGACACCAATTGATTTACAAATGGATTGGATAGTTAGTAAAAAGAAATTTGATTTTATAGGTAAAAGATCTTTATATAGATCAGATACTATTAGGGAAGATAGGAAACAATTAGTAGGTCTTATCACAGACAATCCAGAAGAAATATTAGAAGAAGGGGCACAAATTGTTGCAGATATGAATAAAAAACCAATAGAAATGTTAGGTCATGTTACCTCTAGTTATTTTAGTCCAAATTTAAAAAAATCTATTGCTCTTGGAGTAGTTAAGGGTGGAAAAAATATGATGGGTCAAAAATTAATAATTCCAATGGAAAAAAAACAAATCAATGTAACGGTTACAGATCCGGTATTCCTAGACAAGGAGAACAAAAGATTAAATGCTTAATTATTCAAATGTAATTGAAAATGATAAATCTTATCCAGGTTTACAAATGAGAGAAATAAAACCTATCATGAAACTTATTATTAGAGGAAAAAAAAGACAGTTTTTATCTGCAGTTGGAAAATCATTAAATCTACTTTTGCCAAATGAAGCAAATACTTCCTCAAGAAGTGATCAATTAACAGCTCTTTGGTTAAGCCCAGATGAATGGATGATTTTTTCAAATGAAATTTTAAAATCAGATCATAATAATTATGATGTAGAAAAATTACTCAATAAAAATATTTGTAAAACAAATTTGGGTGCTGTAACTGATGTCACAGACCAATTTGTATTAATAAATCTTAAAGGTGATAAAATTTTTGATTTATTTGAAACTGGATCTCCGTTTAATTTTAATGATTTTAAATCCAAAAAAGGCCTTGTAACTCAAACAATTTTGACAAAAATTGATATAATTGTTCATAATCAGGACATTAACGATGTAAATTTATTTGTGAGAAGATCCTTTTCAGATCATTTATTTTCATGGATGAATGATAGTGCGTCAAGATTATAGATCTCAATAATAAAAAAAATAATATAATTCTATAAATTATGAAAAAATTACTATTATTAATATTATTTACCTTTTTACCATTCTCACTTAACGCAGACTCAAATTTAGATAAAATACTATCATCAGGTGTATTAAAAGTTGGCACTACTGGGGATTGGGATCCCATGACAGTTAAGGATCCAGCTACTAATAAATATAAAGGTTTTGACATTGATGTCATGAATCAACTTGCAAAAGATATGGGTGTAAAGATTGAATTTGTACCAGCAGAATGGAAAACTATTGTCTCAGGTATAACATCAGCAAGGTATGATATTTCAACAAGTGTAACAAAAACTCCAAAACGAGCTGAAGTAGCAGGATTTACTGATACTTATTACAAGTATGCTACTGTTCCACTAGTTCTTAAAAAGAACTTAAAAAAATTCCCTACTTGGGATTCCCTAAATAACGAAAACGTAACGATAGCAACTACTCTTGGTACTTCTCAAGAAGAAAAGGCAAAAGAATTTTTTCCAAAATCAAAATTAAACTCAATTGAAGCTCCAGCTAGAGACTTTCAAGAAGTATTAGCAGGTAGAGCTGATGGAAATATTACAAGTTCAACAGAAGCAAATAAATTGGTTATCAAATATCCTCAATTAGCAATTGTTCCAGATGGTGGAAAAAATCCGGCTTTTTTAGCGATGATGGTGCCAAAAGGTGATACTAAGTGGAACGATTACGTAAATAAATGGATTAAAGATAAAAAATCCTCAGGGTTCTTCACTAAGTTATTAGCTAAATATAATTTAAAGAGTTTATAAAAAATTAGTAATTAGTTTTTAATTCTTTATAACTTGAAGAGTGAGAAATTTATTTTTTTTACTCTTAATTTTCCCATTAACTTCATGCGGTAAAAGTGAATTAAATTGGTTAATCTTATCTCCAAACAATATTGAAGGATTAACTAACTTAAAGTTTTTATTAAGTGGTTTAACAACCACTATCTATATTAGTATAGTCTCTATAATTATTTCAATTATTCTTGGTCTTTTAGTTGCTATTCCATCACTAGCTAAGAGTAAAATTTTAACCTATCTCAATATTGGATATGTGGAGATTGTAAGAGCAATTCCTTTACTAGTTTTGATTTTATGGATTTATTATGGTTTACCAATTATGACAGGTATAAGTTTTAGTCCTTTTGTTTCTGGTATCATTGCTCTTTCAATTAGTGAAAGTGCTTTTCAGGCAGAAATATTTAGAGCAGGAATTAATTCAATTAAAAAATCACAATGGGAAGCGGGAAGTTCTTTGGGATTAAGTTTTTTTAGAAAATTAAGATTAGTTATCTTACCTCAAGCAATAAAGAATATTTTACCAGCTATAGGTAATCAGTTCGTTTATGTTCTTAAAATGTCATCACTCGTGTCAATAATTGGTATTGGAGATTTAACAAGGAAAGCAAACGAATTAGTTGTGACAACTTATCGGCCCCTAGAAATTTATACATTTTTAATCCTGGAGTATCTTATTTTAATTTTGGTTGTTTCTTTTTTAGTTAGAAAATTAGAGAAAAAATTACAAAAAGATTAATTTTTTTTTCTCCAATCCCAAGGATATTCAAATTTCATTGACCACATTCCTAAATTATTTGATCTTGCATAGTTCTCATCAGGGACGAATTTCTTTGAGTATTTTCTATATGCAAAAGCATAGCCCTCTTTTACTAAATAACTTGATAAACTGATATTATTTACAAAACATTCAGCTAAAATTCTTTTATACTGATCCTTGCCCTCTTCAACACATTCAACCTCTTTGTTTCCTATTATATTAATTAGTAATTTTTTTGCTTCAATCCCACAAAAAATTATTTGATTATTTTTACTACAGGTTTGTTTTAATTCAGGGGTATCAATTCCACTAAATCTAATTTTTTTTCCATTTAAATGTATAGTATCACCATCAACAACTTTAATTTCATATGACTTAACATCTTTTAGAGTTAAGAAAAAAGAAGATAGGAAAAAACTAATAACTAAAAATAGCTTTATTTTGTTTAAATACATTATTTAGAAAATAACCAATAAATATTAAAACAGCAATTCCCATAGCCCAATTAGTCACCATAATAGTATAAAAAATATCTTCGTAATCACCACCTCTTATATTTATCACATACCATAAACTTAAAAAAGGAAACGCAGTTAATCTTAAAATACTCAAATAGAGACTATACAAAGGTTTTTTAACAGCTTGAAATACTGCTGTAGTAATAAAGAAGACTGGATAAATTGGTCCAATTAAAGCTGCAACCTTGAGATAAATAGCTCCACTCATAACTGCTTCTTGATTATCAGTAAATAAAGATACGAAAAATTCAGCCCCAAAAAAAATTATTACTCCAGCAACAGTCATAAATGATATTCCAAAAAATAAAGCCTTAGTATAAAGCTCTCTTATTCTATTATAGGCTTTTGCACCAAAATTTTGTCCTCCGATTGAAAGGACTGCAGTATTTAAACCAATAACAGGTAATAAAAAAACTTGCTCTACTCTTAATGCTGCACCATAACCAGCTGTTGCTAAATCTCCGAATTTACCTATGAAATATAAGATGTTAAAAATACCTACACCAATAAACAACATACTGAACATTACTGGTACAGCTTGATTTGTTAATGATTTTAAATATTCAAATTTTGGAATAAAGCATTGAGGTTTAAGGTAATTCCTTATTTGACAATTATTAACCTTAAAAGCTAAATAGATCGTTCCTATTGATTGAGAAATTACAGTAGCAATAGCAAGACCAGCTATTCCAAATCCTGGGATAAATCCATATCCCCATATAAAAAGAGGATTTAAAAAAATGTTAAGAAAAAAACTAAATATCAATACATTTCTATAACTTCTGGTATCACCTTGAGCATTCAAAGTTCCATTTAGAGATATCTGTATCAATACAATAAAAGTTCCGTAGAAAATAATATCTAAATATTCTCTCGTTAAAATTATTCCAGCTACATCAGAGCCCATGACACCTAAAAGATAATTTGATGCATTTAAACCAAATATTGTAACAATTATTGACACTAATACTGCAAAGATTAAAGACTGAGCCACATATAATGATGCAACTCTTATTTTTTTTTCACCGATTGAATTACCAATTAAAGCATTAGTTGCAGCACCTAATCCAACACCAACAGCTATAATGGTAAAATATATTGGAAACGATTTCGCAATTGCACCTATTGCTTCTGCAGAGATTCTACCTGCAAACCAAGTATCAACTAAATTATAAAATGTTTGAAATAATGAGCCTACACTTGCAGGTATCGTAACTCTTCTCAATAGTGTCCAAATTGGATCTTTTGTTAATTTTATTGATTTAGACAAAATTATCCTTATTTAAATTCTTTTTGAAAAATATATTTTTTTCCAGATTGCTTTGCTTTGTATATCTGACTTTGTCTCATTCTAAAACGAGATTTTTGGTTTTTTGAGAGTTTATCAATACAATTGGGACAAGTTACACCCTCCTCATATCTTTTAGATTTTTTATCTTTAGTTGAAATTGGTTGTCTACATCCGCCGCAAATTGAATAGGTTCCTTGTACTAATCCATGTTTTAGAGTTACTCTATTGTCAAATACAAAACACTCACCTTTCCACAAACTGTTTTTTTGTTTGATTTTTTTTAAGTAATTCAAAATTCCACCCTTTAATTGATAAATATTTTTAAAACCTTTTTTTTCTAAAAATACAGAGGCTTTTTCACATCTAATTCCACCAGTGCAAAACATTGCTATTGGTTGATCTTTTTTTAACTTTTTTAAGTATTTTGGGAAATCTCTAAAGTTGTCTATATTTGGATTTACCGATTTTCTAAAAGAACCAACTTTATGCTCAAAAGGTTTTCTTGCATCTAATAAAAAAGTTTTTTTATCTTTTATTAATTCATTCCACTTCGTTGGTTCAATATGTGTATTCTTTTTTTTAATCTTCTTTGAGATTTTAAGATCCATTGGAACGACTTCTCTTTTAATCTTCACTTTAGATTTGTGGAAAGGTTTAAATTTACTTTTTGAATTATTGAAACTATCAAATTCTTTAATACCAAAAATTTTTTTTAATTTAATAATTGAAGCCTTAATATCTTTATTTTTTCCAGATATAGATCCATTTAAACCCTCTTCTGATATAATAATTGATCCATATATGTTTTTATTAACTAAAAAATTATTCAATATTTTTTGATTTTTTTTTAAATTATTTATTTTTTTAAATTTATAAAATCCAAATATAGTGAACATTAAATCTTCCTACAGACAGTCATTCCATCTCCAAAAGGCACCATGACCTTTTCAATTCTTTTGTCCTTTGAAATTAAATTATTTAAATCTCTAATACTTTTCGTATATTTGTCATTAATATCTTTGTTAACAACTTCTCCATGCCATAAAACATTATCAATAATAACTAAACCCTCTTTATTCAATAGATCTAGTGAAATTTCATAATATTTTTGGTAATTCATTTTATCAGCATCAATAAAAACTAAATCAAATTTTTCATTTCTAATACTCATCAAACTTTCTAAAGCTGGTTTAATTATTGTTTTAATTTTGTGATTTTGATTAGCTTTTTTGAAAAAATTTTGAGCAATTTTATTTGTTTCCTCATTTTTATCTAAAGCAATTATACTACCCTCATCTGGTAATGCTAAAGCCATAGACAACGTGCTTAAACCTGTAAAAGTTCCTATCTCTAATACTTTTGTAATTTTGGAGATCTTTATAATCAAATGTAGAAATTGACATTGGGAAATAGATATTTGCATTCTTTTAATATCACCAAGTGATAAATTATAGTCTATTATTTCTTTTTGAATTGGATGTAGTTTCAAACCATTCTTTAGTATGTAATCTTGCAAATGTTTTGTGATATTAAGGTCTGAACCCATAACCTTATAATTTTTTCTTCAAGATCTCATTGATCAATTGAGGATTTGCTTTTCCACCAGATGCTTTCATTGCCTGACCAACAAAAAAACCAAATAATTTTTCTTTACCTTGTTTATATTCAATAGCTTTTTCTCTGTTCTCATTAATTATTTTGTCAATTAAAGCTTCTAAAGCTTTTGGATCACTTTGTTGCTTTAATCCTTTTTCCTCAACAATTTTTTGTGGATCTTTGTCTCCATCAATCATTAATTCAAAAACATTTTTTGCTATTTTTCCAGAAATAGTTCCATTCTTAATTAGATTTATCAATATGGCGAAGTTCTTGGCACTCACTGGACTTTGAGAAATTTCTAAACCTTTGCTATTTAAAATAGCAAATAGTTCTCCTGTAATCCAATTGACTGCTAACTTAATATCTTTGTTCTTGCCCATTTTAGTTACAACTTCTTCAAAGTATTTTGCAATATCAATATCAGACACTAAAATATTGGCTTCATAGGGAGACAATTTAAACTCTTCAATAAATCTTTTCTTTTTATCATCTGGAAGCTCTGGAATATCATTTTTAAGTTCTTCAATAAATTTTTCCGATACCTCTAAAGGTAATAAATCAGGATCAGGAAAATATCTGTAATCATGAGCATCTTCTTTTGATCTCATTGATCTTGTCTCATTTTTCTTCGTATCAAAAAGTCTGGTTTCTTGATCAATAGTTTTGCCCTCTTCTATTAAATCAACTTGCCGATTAGCCTCATATTCTATTGCCATTTGCATAAACTTAATTGAATTAACATTTTTAATTTCACATCGAGTGCCAAATTCTTTTGACCCTTTAGGTCTTACAGAAACATTCACATCCGCTCTTAAAGAGCCTTCTTGCATATTTCCGTCACAAGTTCCTAGGTACCTCATTATAGATCGTAATTTTTTAATGTAAGCATTAACCTCATCTGGGGATCTTAAATCAGGCTTGCTCACTATTTCCATTAAAGCTACCCCTGATCTATTTAAATCTACAAAAGTATTTTGTGGGTCAAGATCATGAATACTTTTTCCAGCATCTTGTTCTAGATGTAATCTTTCTATACCTACTTCTTTTTGACCATTAGGCATATCCAAAATAACTTTGCCCTCACCTACTATTGGATCTTTAAATTGTGATATTTGATATCCCTGAGGTAAATCAGCATAAAAATAATTTTTTCTATCAAATACAGAGCGTTTATTAATTTTTGCATTAAGACCAATGCCAGTTTTAATAGCTTGTTTAATACAAAATTCATTTATTACAGGTAGCATTCCTGGAAACGCAGCGTCAACTAAACTTACTTGTGTATTTGGTTCAGCACCAAATTTAGTTGATGAGGAAGAAAATAGTTTTGACTCAGATAATACTTGAGCATGTACCTCTAATCCAATTACAACTTCATATTGATTATCTTTCCGATTAATCAAATATTCTGTGTTTTTCTTATTCATTTAATCCACCAATCAGTGATTTTGTTTTTAAAATTTATTTTCTCCTCCATAGCAAAAGCTATGTTTAATATATTTTGTTCATCAAAAGCTTTACCGATTATTTGTAAACCCAGAGGATAACCTTTAGTATCGTGTCCTGCAGGAATTGATATACCAGGCAGGCCTGCCAAATTAACTGGTACTGTAAATATATCATTTAAATACATCGAAACTGGATCATTTGTTTTTTCACCTATTTTAAAAGCTGAGCTAGGTGTTGATGGAGTTAAAATTGCATCAACTTTCTTATATGCTTCATCAAAATCATTTTTGATTAGTTTTCTCACTTTTTGAGCTTTAAGATAGTATGCATCATAATAACCAGATGATAATACATAAGTTCCAATCATAATTCTTCTTTGAACTTCTGCACCAAAGCCTTCAGATCTAGTTTTTTCATACATATCAATTAAATTTTCACCTTTGGCTCTGTATCCATACTTTACACCATCATATCTTGCTAAATTAGAAGATGCCTCTGCTGGAGCAACAATATAATACGTTGGTAAAGCATAACTTGTATGTGGAAGTGATATGTCGATTGTTTCAGCACCACAATCTTTTACGTACTGAATACCTTTTTGCCAAAGGTCCTCTATTTCTTTAGGCATACCATCAACTCTGTATTCTTTTGGAATTCCAATTTTTTTTCCTTTTATATTTTTTGTAAGTTCCTTGCTATAATGATTTCTTTTAAAATTAATTGAAGTAGAATCTTTTGAATCATATGTACTGATTACTTCTTGCAATAAAGCACAATCTTTTACATTTTGGGCCATTGGTCCTGCCTGATCTAATGAGGAAGCAAAAGCAACTATCCCATATCGTGAGCAACTTCCATATGTTGGTTTTAAACCTACAATTCCAGTAAATGAAGCTGGCTGTCTAATTGATCCTCCAGTATCAGTACCAATTGTGATTGGAGTTAATTGTCCAGCAACTGCTGATGCTGAACCACCCGATGAACCACCGGGGACTAAATTCTTATCAATAGGATTTTGTACGTTTCCAAAATGACTTGTCTCATTAGATGAACCCATTGCAAACTCATCACAATTTAATTTACCCAGAAGTATTGCACCTTCATTCCAAATATTTTCAGTAACTGTAGACTCATAAGTTGGTACAAAATTATTTAAAATTTTACTACCAGCAGTTGTTTTAACATTTTTTGTACAGAATAAATCCTTAACTGCCATAGGTATACCAGGTAATTTTAAATCTAAATTTGGGTTCTGATCAAATTTTTTTGCTTTATCTAAAGCAGGTGCAAAATCATCTGTGATATAAGCATTTAACTCACTAGACTTTTCAGACCTTTGAATAAATGCTTTGGTCACATCTGTTGAAGAAAGTTTCTTGTTTTTAATATTCTCTACTAATTCTGTTAAAGATTGTTTTGTAATGTCTGACATTATTCAATTACCTTTGGTACAACAAAATAATCCTCATTATCTTCAGGAGAATTTTTAATTATTTGTTCTCTAATATTTTTACTTTTGATCTCATCAGATCTGAATTTTAAAGTTGTTTCGGCTATTGACGTTAATGGTTTTACATCATCTGTTTTTAATTCATTGAGCTTTTCAATAAATTCAAAAATTGAATTCAAATCATCAGCTAATTTTTCTGCCCTTTTTTCATCAACAGAAATTCTTGATAATTTAGATATATGTTTTATTGTTTTAAGATCTATACTCATATGCTATTTAGGTATGACGCAAACTATCATTTAAGTTAAAAATATACAATATGATCACGTTAGAGGAATTTAAAAAAAATCACTTAGATAAGTGCAGATTGATAGGCTTAGACCTTGGTTCAAAAAGAATAGGAGTTTCAATTTGTGACGAAAAACAATTAATTGCCACACCATTTATAACTATAGAAAAAAAATCCTCTCAAAACCTCATAGATCAACTTAAATCAATAATCATCGAAAACAACATAAAGGGAATCATAATAGGGAACCCCTTAAATATGGATGGCTCTTCTGGCAAATCTTCTCAATCAGTAAAAGATGTTTCTACGTATATTGAAAAAAACATTGATATTCCAATTTGTTTATGGGATGAGAGACTATCAACTGTTGGTGCATTTAATCTTTCCAGTCAATTAGATGTTAATGTGAGTAAAAGAGAAAAAAAAATTGATGAAAATGCTGCTGCCTTTATATTGCAAGGAGCAATAGATTTTTTGAACAATTAATACTTGCTATTATACAACTTTATAGCTATAGAGTTGGTTTTAATGGCAATTAAAACAAATAAAGCTATTAAAATTTCCCAAAAACATCTGTTAGGTATCCAAGATTTATCTATAAATGATGTTAATCTTATACTTGATGAAGCTCACGATTTTATAAAAGTAAACCAAAGCAAAAATAAAAAAATTGATGCACTAAGAGGAAAAACACAGATCAATTTATTTTTTGAGCCCTCAACAAGAACGCAAAGTTCATTTGAATTAGCAGGAAAAAGACTTGGAGCTGATGTGATGTCAATGAATATAAGTAATTCTGCAATTAAAAAAGGTGAAACTCTTATTGATACAGCAATGACACTAAATGCTATGCATCCTGACATTATTGTAATAAGACACCAAGACTCTGGCGCATGTAATCTACTTTCTCAAAAAGTTAATTGTGCAGTTTTAAATGCTGGAGATGGAAGAAGAGAGCACCCTACTCAAGCTTTATTGGATGCTCTGACAATTATAAATCGAAAAAAAAAAATTGAAGGTTTAAGAATTGCCATCTGTGGAGATATCCTACATTCAAGAGTTGCACGATCTAATATTTATTTACTGAATATGTTAGGAGCAGAAGTAAATATAATTGCTCCCACAAATTTGATGCCGAAGGAAATAGAAAAATTTGGTGTCAATACATTCACCGATATGAAAAAAGGATTAAAAGATTGTGATATTGTAATGATGTTAAGATTACAAAATGAAAGAATGACAAGTTCTTATCTCTCATCTAACAGAGAGTATTATGAATATTATGGCCTTACACCAGATAAATTAGAACATGCAAAAGCTGATGCATTAATCATGCACCCAGGTCCAATGAATAGAGGTATTGAGATAGATACTAATTTAGCTGATGATATCAATAAAAGCGTAATTAAAGAACAAGTAGAACTAGGAGTTGCAGTAAGAATGGCCTGTTTAAAGATTTTTTGTACTTAAATGAAAAAACAATATTTTATAAACGCAAATATAATTGACCCACATAATTCAATTAACGAGACAGGTGGTCTTATAATCTCTGAAGAAGGAAAAATAGAAGCGGTAGGAAAAAAGGTTAATACAAATAATCTTCCTACTAGAGAAAAACCAATTGACTTAAAGGGGAAATATATATTTCCAGGTTTAGTTGACATGAGAGTATTTGTAGGTGAACCAGGCTATGAATATAAAGAAAATTTTAGAACCTTAAGTAATGCTGCTTTAGCTGGTGGCGTAACTTCTGTGGTAACAATGCCAAATACTGATCCGATAATAGACAACGTATCTATAGTCGATTTTCTAAAAAGAAGAGGAAGAGATAAATCTCGAATAAACATTTTTCCGTGTGCATCACTTACAAAAAATATTGAAGGAAGCAATATGACAGAATTTGGTCTTCTGCAAAGTAAAGGTATAATAGCATTTACTGATGGTATTAAAACTATTCAAAATCCCAGATTAATGTCTCGGATAATGAATTCTGCAAAAGATATTGGCTGTTTAATAATGCAACATGCAGAAGATTATGAACTTGCAAAAAATGGGATGATAAATTCAGGCATTATCGCATCTAAATTAGGATTATCAGGTATTCCTGAGATCGCAGAAAGAATTTTGATTGAAAGAGATCTTACTTTACTTGAAAAAGTAAAATGCAGATATCATATTTCTCAATTATCATCGCAAAAATCTATTGAAGTAATCAAACATAGGAAAGAAATTGTAAAATTCACATCCGGTGTTTCGATAAATAATCTCTCTTTAAATGAAAATGATATTGGTGATTTTAGAACTTTTTTAAAACTATCTCCACCTTTGAGGCGTGAGGAAGATAGAATTGCTCTAGTGGAAGGATTAAAGGATGGATTAATAGATGTGATTGTTTCAGATCACAAACCTGAAGATGAAGAGTCAAAGAGATTAACATTTTCTCAAGCTGCAACAGGCGCATCAGGTATAGAAACTCTATTATCTTTAAGTTTAGAGTTATATCACAATGGATCTTTAAAATTAGAAACATTAATTAAAGCGCTTACTTCAAATCCTGCAAAAATTCTCAAAATAGATAAAGGTAACCTCTCCATTGGCAATGATGCAGATTTTTGTGTTGTAGATATAAGTAAACCATGGATTGTAAAAAAAGAAAAATTGGTTTCAAAATCAAAAAATACCTCAATTGAAGACAAAAAACTCCAAGGTAAGGTTACGAATACATTTGTAAAAGGAAAAGAATTATTTAAGCTTTAGTATGGATATTTTTTTGATAGGTATCATTTCATACCTCATGGGCTCGATACCTTTTGGATATATACTTACAAAGATATTTTTAAAAAAAGATATAAGAGAAATCGGATCTGGTAATATTGGAGCTACTAATGCTTTAAGAACCGGTAACAAAAGTATTGGTTATTTCACATTAGCATTAGATATTTTAAAAGCAATTATTCCAGTTATTTATGTAAAAATTTTCTACCAAGATTTTTTATATATTGCATCTTTATGTGCCTTTTTAGGTCATGTATTTCCAATTTGGCTTAAGTTTAAAGGTGGCAAAGGCGTTGCTACCTATGTCGGTATTTTATTTGCTATAAATTTATATTTTGGAATTATATTTTCTATATGTTGGTTTGTAACTTTTTTTATTTCTAAATTTTCATCTCTATCATCTTTAGTAGCTTCAATATCTATACCAATCTATCTATTAATTTCTATTCAGTTTAATCAGGCAATTTTTTTTACGATCATGTTTATCTTGATTTTTTTTACTCACAGAGAAAATATTAAAAGATTGATAAATAAAGAAGAAACTAAGACAAAAATTTATTAAATTGACTATCTAAAGCTTTTGAGTAGTTTGTAGTTTATGAATTTGGTCATTGTAGAAAGTCCTGCTAAAGCAAAAACTATAAATAAATACCTAGGTGATAATTATAAAGTTTTAGCAAGTTATGGTCATATAAGAGATTTGCCGTCAAAAAATGGTTCTGTCAATCCAGATCAAGATTTTAAAATGGAATGGGAAGTTGATAGTTTTTCAAAAAAATATTTAAAAGAAATAACTGATGCAGCTAAAGACTCATCTAAAATTATATTAGCAACTGACCCTGATCGTGAAGGAGAGGCAATTGCTTGGCATGTCAAAGAATATTTGAATGAAAAAAAACTTTTAAAAGATAAAGAGATTGAACGAGTTGTATTTAATGAAATAACCAAAAAAGCTGTTATTCAAGGAATTGAAAATCCTAGGCAAATTGAGCCATTACTAGTCGATGCGTATATGGCTAGAAGAGCCTTGGACTACTTGGTTGGTTTTAATATATCCCCGATCCTCTGGACGAAACTTCCAGGTTCAAAATCTGCAGGTAGAGTTCAATCTGTTGCTTTAAAATTAATTACTGAGAGAGAACATGCAATTGAGTCTTTTAAACCTGAGGAATTTTGGACTTTAAGTATTAAATTTGCTGATACTAATAATCAAAATTTCACTGCCAGTATTAGTCAACTTGACAACAATAAAATTGAAAAATTTTCATTTAAAAATAAAGAAGAAATAAATAAAGCCATATCAAGTATTAATAAAAAAAAATTTAATATAACTGATATTTCTAGCAAAATAGTAAATCGTAATCCCTCTGGACCATTCACGACCTCAACTCTTCAACAAACCGCATCGAGTCGACTAGGTTTTAGTGCATCTAGAACAATGCAAATTGCCCAAAAACTTTATCAAGGTATAGAGATGGAAGGTGAAACAATTGGCTTAATTACTTATATGAGAACTGATGGAACTAATTTATCTAAAGATGCTGTTACAAGTTTCAGAAACTATATCCAAAAAGAAATTGGTAATGAATACTTGCCTAAAGATGTTTTGAATTATTCAGGTAAAAAAGCTAAAAATGCGCAAGAAGCTCACGAAGCAATTAGACCTACTGATATTATTAGAACTCCTGAAAGTGTCAAAAAATATTTAAGTACAGATCAAAATAAACTTTATGATCTTATCTGGAGTAGAGCTTTATCTTCTCAGATGGAGTCAGCCAAATTTGATAGAAATACTATCACCATAACATCAAATAATAATGATACAATTTGTAAAGCCAGTGGATCAGTTTTAAAATTTGATGGTTTCTTAAAGATTTATAATAATCAAAGCAAAGATGATGATGAAACTATTTTACCTGCTGTGTCTAAAGGGCCTATTAATATCGAGGCGCTAATAGATGAACAGCATTATACACAACCACCACCAAGATATTCCGAAGCTAGTTTAGTTAAAAAGCTTGAAGAGCTTGGTATCGGGAGGCCTTCTACGTATGCAAGTATTATTTCTACTATTGCCAATCGAGGTTATGCAGAGATATTGAATAAAAGATTTTTTCCTACAGATAGAGGTAAATTAATTTCAGCCTTTTTAGAAAAATTATTCTCAAAATATGTAGATTACAACTTTACAGCAGGATTAGAAGAACAACTTGATGAGATCACTACTGGAAAAGAAAGTTGGATTAAAGTTTTGGAACTTTTTTGGAAAGACTTCAATAATAATGTTTCGGAAGTGAAAGAAAAAAGAACTAGAGAGGTGTTAGATTTACTCAATGATAGTCTGGGTGAATTAATTTTTGATAAGGATAATGAGGGTAATGTAGTAAGAAAATGTCAATTATGTAGTTCTGGAACACTTAGTTTAAAGAATAGTTTCAGAGGTGGCGCTTTTATAGGGTGTTCAAATTATCCAGAATGTAAATTTACAAGACCCTTATCTAAAGCAAAAGCTGCTGCTCAAGCACAATTAGCTGAACCAAAATTTATAGGAAAACATGAAAATGGAAATGATATATATTTGAAAAATGGAAGATTCGGCCCCTACCTTCAATACGAAAAAATCCCCTCTGATTTAGAAGTTGAAAAAAATAGTAAGAAAAAGAAAAAAACTAAAAAATTAAAGTCAGATGTAAATGAACTTTTAAAAAATGTTTCAATACCAAAAGGATTAGAATTAGAGAGTATTAATTTGGAAAAAGCTCAATTTTTATGTTCGCTACCTAAATCTTTGGGAATAAATCCAGATAATCAAAAAGACATTACTTTAAACGTTGGAAGATTTGGTCCTTACTTAAAATGTGAAAATAAATCAGCAAGAATAGAAAATGTAGAGGAAATATTTTCCATAGGTTTAAATAGAGCAATAACACTAATAGCTGAGGCTAAACCTGGTCGAATGTCCTCTTCTATGATAAAAGATTTGGGAGAACATCCTGAGGATAAAAAACCTGTTAGAGTCATGAAGGGTCAGTATGGGCCTTATATAAAATATAAATCACTCAATGCAACTATTCCTGAGGAAAAAGACCCCACTGAATTAACGATGGAAGAAGCTTTAATATTGATTGAGAAAAGAAAAGAATACGATAAGAGTAAAAAATCAAAAGGTAAGAAAAAAAAATGAAAAAAATATTTATAATTTCAATATTTTATTTATTTTCCACAAATATACTAATTGCTGATGAACATAAATGTTCTGGGATGAAAAAACTTTCGAAAGAGTATTTAGCGTGTACAGCCAAAAATATTAAAGAAGGTGCTGTCAAAAAGAAAAATCAAGTTAAGGAAGGATCTATAAAAAAAACAAATCAAATTAAAGAAGGTACAAAGAAAATATTTAATAAAGTTAAAACTAAAATCAAAAAAAATTAATTGATTATGAACTTTGAAGATAAAATTAAAGAACTTAATATACAGCTTCCTGAAGCGAAAGCACCAGTTGGTAATTATGTTGCAACAAAAATTACAGGAAAAATGTTATTCATATCAGGACAAATTTCTATTGATGATAATGGTGAATTAATTAAAGGAAAAGTTGGTAAAGAATTGGATGTCACGGCTGGTTACAATGCTGCTAAGAGATGCGCTTTAAGTATTATTGCCCAAGTTAAAAAAGCCTGCGACAATGATTTATCAAAAATAAAATCATGTGTGAAATTAACAGGATTTGTAAATTCAACAGATGACTTTATTGATCAACCTAAAGTAATAAATGGCGCATCTGATTTGATAGCTTCAATTTTTGGAGACGCAGGTATGCATACTAGAGCTGCTGTAAGCACAAATAGTTTACCATTAGGTGTTTCGGTTGAAGTAGATGCAATATTTGAGTTAAATTAGATTATTACTTTCCAACGCTGTAATATTTAAATCCTTGGTCTTTAATCTTTGATGAAGAATATATATTTCTCATATCAAAAATCATGAACTTCTTACCTTTAACTAAACTTTTAAAATTAATTGATTTAAAATCATTCCATTCAGTATGAATAATTACAAGATCAGCTCCATGAACAGCATCTTTTATTGAAGTCTTATTAATTACATTTTTAAACTTCATAAATTCAGTTTTATAACCAGTTGGATCAAAATATTTTATAGTTGCTCCTTTTTTTGATAACCATGGTATCATTTTTAAACTTGAGGAATCTCTCATATCATCTGTATTAGCTTTAAATGTAACACCTAAAAAAGTAATTATTTTATTTTTAATTTTCCTATTTAAGATTCTATTAATTCTATCTAGTAAAATTTTAGATCTATTTTCATTTGATTTAATCACTGATTTAACCACTGATAAATTTGTTTTAAATTTATCTGCTGTTGTAATAATGGCTTTTGTATCTTTAGGAAAACAAGATCCACCATAAGCAGGTCCTGCTCTAAGAAATCGACTGCCTATTCTTTTATCCAATCCCATACCTATTGATATATCCTCAACATTAATGTTGGTTTTTTCACATAAATTAGCTATTTCATTAATAAAAGTAATCTTTGTTGCCAAAAAAGCATTAGAGGCATATTTAATCAATTCTGCGGCTCTTCTAGAAGTTTGTAAATAAGAAGCACCCTTAGAAATAAGTGGGCTATAAAGATTTTTTAAAATTCTACCTGCTTTTTTATCATTAGTTCCGATGACGACGCGATCAGGATAAACAAAATCTCTTATTGCTTCTCCTTCTCTTAGGAATTCAGGATTTGAAACAACAGAAAATTTCTTTTTGCTATTTCTTTTAGATAATATTTTTTCAATTTCATCTCCTGTCGTCACGGGAACTGTTGATTTTGTTATGATAATTTTAAATTTATTAATTGAAGAACTTATTTCTTTAGAAACTTTGTAAATTTGACTTAAATCTGCTGAACTGCCGCCTTTTTTTGTTGGTGTACCAACACAAATAAAAATTATGTCTGAGTCTTTAATTGATTTTTTTAAATCTGTAGAAAAATTTAATTTTTTATTCTTAAAATTCTTTATTACTAATTCTGATAAACCAGGTTCATAAATTGGAATCTTACCTTTTTTTAGTAAATTTATTTTGTCAACATTATTATCTACACAAATTACATCATTTCCTAAATCAGCAAAACATACTCCGCTTACTAAACCTACATAACCAGTACCAATCATACACAATTTCATGATTTAGCTATCTCTAAAGTTGATTTGATGTAACCACTCATGCTTCCACAATCAAGATATTTTCCAGAAAAATTATGAGCAATGAATTTTTTATCATTTTGAATTAATGTTTGGATAGCATCTGTAATATGTATTTCTCCTCCTTTACCTGGTTTTTGTTTAAGTAATTTTGAAAAAATTTCTCTAGGCAAAATATATCTTCCAATCACTGCTTTATTAGATGGTGCTTTTTTTACAGAAGGTTTTTCAATAACATTTGAGATCAAATAATTATTCTTATTTATTTTAGTTTTTAACTTATAAATTCCCCATCTCGAAACATTATTTTTTTTAACATTCATACTAGCCATAACAGACGCGTTGTATTTTTTATGAATCTTTATCATTGATTTAGAACAATTTCTTTTAATAATAAGATCATCTGGTAACAACATTAAAAAAAAATTATGTTTTATAAATTTTTTTGTTTTTAAAACGGCATCTCCAGTGCCAAGTGGTTTGTTTTGATAAACAAATTTTATCATTTTTTTATATTTTAAAATTTTTTTATATTCTTCCTTAATTCTTTTATCTTTCTTTTTTTTAATAATTTTTTTATAAAAATTATCATTATAAAAATAAGTCTTTATCATTTTCTTCTTATTTGAAATTATAAAAATAACCTCTTTAATACCTGCATCAATGCATTCATCTAGAATATATTCAATTCCTGGTTTACCATTAATAGGTAAAAGTTCTTTTGGAAATACACTGGTTAATGGAAGTAAACGTGTACCCAAACCAGCTAAAGGAATAATTGCTTGTTTAATCATTCAAATGTTTTACTTATTAAAAAGTTTTATACAAATGAAAATTTTATTGAATAATAGTGATTTAAATGAGGCATTAGAAAATGTGTCTAATCTAGGTTTTGTACCTACCATGGGAAGTCTCCATAAAGGCCATATATCGTTAATTAAAAAATCCAAAAAAAAATGTAATAAAACTATTGTAAGTATATTTGTGAATCCAAAACAATTTAATAATAAAAATGATTTTAAGAAATATCCAAGAAATAGAAAGAAGGACTTATCGATTTTGAAAAGACTTAAAGTTAATTATGTATATTTACCAAGTGTTAAAGAAATTTATAAAGTAAAGAGATCCTCTAAGATTACAATTTCAAA
This sequence comes from uncultured Pelagibacteraceae bacterium, assembly GCA_902612325.1. GTDB lineage: Bacteria > Pseudomonadota > Alphaproteobacteria > Pelagibacterales > Pelagibacteraceae > Pelagibacter. Next base: position 176,585 of record CACMDB010000004.1, read on the forward strand.
AAAAGACAAGATATTATGTGCTAAGTACAGAAAAGGACATTTCGAGGGTGTAATTGATGTAATGGAACGCCTTATTGAATACATCAAACCTCAAAAAATTTTTATGGGGGAGAAAGATTTTCAACAATTATATTTTTTAAAAAAATATTTAAGAAAACACTCTTCGAAAATAATAGAATGTAGAACAATTAGAGAAAAAAATAAATTAGCATTATCTTCCAGAAATTCATTATTACAAAAACGTGAAAAAAATTTGGCTGCAAAATTAATTACCAATATTATGAAACTTAAAAGAAAGTTAAATAAGGAATCAAATATTAAAAAAGTACTCAATAAAACTGGAAATGAAATAAATAAATTACAAAATGTTAAGATTGAATATCTCGAATTAAGAAATATTAAAAATCTTAAAATTTCAAATAAATTAAAAAATTCAAAAATTTTCGTATCTTTTTATATTAATAATATAAGGTTGATTGATAATTTTTAAAATTCTATAAAAAATAAGCCCCAACACCTAAAAAAGAAACAAAACCTATTACATCAGTTATTGTTGTTACGAAAACACTAGAGGCAATTGCTGGATCAATTTTCATTTTTTTTAACGTGACTGGAACAAGTATTCCAAATAAACCTGCCACTACCATTGTCAAAATCATTGAGATCGATATTATTAATGATAATTGGTAATCTTGAAACCAGACTTGAACGATAAAAGAACTTATAACAGCAAAAATTATTCCATTGAGAATACCAATATTAAATTCCTTTATAATGTTTTGATTAAAGTTATTTTTTGTTAAATCATTTGTTGCTAAAGTTCTAACAGTAACTGCTAAAGTTTGCATACCTGCATTACCACCCATCGATGCAACTATTGGCATTAAAAATGCCAAGACAACCATTTGTTCAATTGTTGCACCAAACAAACTTATACAATAAGTAGCTAGAAATGCTGTGAATAAGTTTAATAGTAACCAGTTAAATCGTCTTTTAGTTTTTGTGATAACACCATCTGTAATTTCTTCGTCACCAACACCAGCTAATCTTAAAGCATCTTCCTCAGCCTCTTCCTTTAAAACTGTTAATACATCATCGGAAGTTATCATTCCTACAAGTTTATTATTCTTATCTACAACACAAGCTGAGTTTAAATTGTAATTTTCAAATGAATTACCAACTTCTTCTCTATCCATATCCACTGGAACTAAAAAAATTGAATCATCCATAATTGAGGACATTTTTGTTTCTCTAGGTGTTCTTAATACTTTAGAGGATGGTACAGCACCAATAGGTTTAAAATTTTCATCAACAATGTAAATTTCTAAAAACTCTTCTGGTAAGTCTTTATTCTCTCTTAAATAATCAATAGTTTGTCCTACCGACCAGTTACTTGGGATTGCTGTAAATTCTCTTTGCATTATCCTAGCAGCACTATCCTCTGGATAACTAAGACCTTCTAATAAAGCAAATCGATCTTTTGGGGGTAATAAACTTAATATTGAATTTTTATCTTTTTCTTCAACATTTTCTAAAATAGCTATGGCGTCATCAGACTCTAAATTTTTTAAAATCCTAACAATTGCATCTGAGGAAAGATATTTAATGATTTCTGATTGAACAGACTCATTTAATTCAACAAATACTTCTGGATCAATCTTAAAATTATTTAATTTTATTAAACTTTCTCTGTCATTTTCACTTAAATGCTCAATAATATCAGCAGCATCAGCGGGATGCATTTCCTCAAAAGATCTAGTTATAAAAGATGCATCATTTGAGGTAATTTTGTCTGTTACAACTTTTATATATTCCTTATTGAATTCAAAATTGACTTTTTTATCTTTAATTTTTTTTATTAAAGTCATAAATACACCTATTATTTAGACGGATCTTTTAATACAAAATGAAAAGAATACAATTTTTAAATGCCTATAGAAATTAAAAAGTCCCAAAATCCAGTAAAATATGAAGACGCAATATCATTTATGGAAGATCGACTTAAAGATATTAATCTAAAAAAAGTAGATGATTTGATTTGGGTTTTAGAACATGATCATATCTATACATCGGGAACAAGCTATAAAGAAAATGAGATAATAGATAAATCTATAAATATTATAAAAACTAATAGAGGTGGTAAAATAACTTATCATGGACCAGGACAACTCATTTGTTATTTTGTAATTGATTTAAAGAAAGGTAAGAAAGATATCAGAAAATTCATATCTGTAATTGAAAAATCAATTATTGAAACCCTGAGCCTCTATGACATAGAAACATTTGCTGATAAAGAAAATATTGGTATTTGGTACAATGATAATTCAACCATAAAAAAAGTTGCTGCAATTGGGGTCAGGGTAAGTAAATGGATAGCTTATCATGGTTTTTCTATCAATATTAATAACGATTTAAAAAAATATGACGCGATTATTCCTTGTGGGATTAAAGACAAAGGTATTACTAATCTCAAACAAATTAAAAATCAAAATTATGATGATTTAGAAAATAAGTTAATAGAAATATTTAAAACTAATTTGAAAAATTTAATCTTTTAGTCCTCAGCAACTTATTGAAATAATCTGGTAATAATGCTTTGTAAGTATATTTTTTTTCATTAATCATAAATTTTATTTGATAGGAATGAAGCATTAAATCTTTATTTATACCTTTCGATGAAACAGACGAATTATATTTTTTATCACCAAAAATTGAATGTCCAATGTTAAATAATTGTTTTCGTAATTGATGTTTTCTTCCTGTGATTGGTTTCATTTCTACTAAACTAGCATTGGTATTTTTATCTATCACTTTAAAAATTGTTTTAGCTTTTTCAATAATTTTTTTTCCATTATCGTACCTTATTAAATTATCATTCCATTCACCTGAGTCTTTTTCAATTTCTCCGTTACATATTGCCAAATAAGTTTTGTGCACTTTTCTTAATCTAAATAGAGAGGTCAATAGTTGAGCTGTTTGTCTATTTTTCGCAATAATAAAAACACCTGAGGTATCTTTGTCTAATCTATGAACAGAGAATGGTTTTGTTCCTTGAAATATTTCACTTTTTGCAAATATATCTACTAGATTTTTTTTTGACTTTGTTCCACCTTGAACCGATATTCCTGCACTTTTATTTAAAACTATAAAATCTTCATTGTTATCTATAATCAGATCTTCGTTAGATTTTATTACCTCAATGGATGGATTGAATTGTTTTTTCTCGTGTTTAATTTTTTCTTTAAAATCAATATTGAAGAGTTCTATTTTATCATTTGTTTTAATCTTAAAAGAGCTTTTTATTTTTTTTTTATTTATTTTAATTTTTCCTAACCTTAAACTTTTTTCAATAAGACTTTGCGGTACTTTTCCTAATTTATTTCTTAACCATCTATCAATACGCATGTTATTACACGTTGACTCAACGATAAAACTTCTAATCATGAATATTTAAAGCTTATATTTATGCTGTGGCAGCTTTCTTATCTTCTTTTTTTTCAACTTCTTTTGCTGAATCTTTCTTTTTTTTATCAACTCTTTTGGCTTGAACGTCTCTATCAACAAATTCAATTATAGCCATAGGCGCATTATCTCCATATCTAAAACCTGCTTTAATAATTCTTGTATAACCACCAGCTCTTTTTTCGTATCTTTTAGATAAGGTTTTTTTAACTTTATTTGCTGACTTAATATCCTGCAATTGAGAAATCAAAATTTTAGTATTATGCAAACTATCTTTTTTACCTAATGTGATTATTTTATCAGCCTGTGGCTTTAAAAATTTTGCTTTTGGTAAAGTTGTTTTAATTTGCTCATACTTTATTAAGGAATTAAGCATATTTTTAAGCAGCGCTTTTCGGTGTTCAGAAGTTCTGTTTAACTTCTTATTTGCCATTCCATGTCTCATTAGATACTTTCCTCTAATTTTTTAGACATTTCTGCGATATTATCTGGTGGCCAATTTGGAATTTCCATCCCTAAATAAAGAGACATACCAGTTAAAACTTCTTTAATTTCATTTAACGATTTTCTTCCAAAATTTGGGGTTCTTAGCATTTCGCCCTCAGATTTTTGAACTAAATCACCAATATAAATTATATTATCATTTTTAAGACAATTCATTGATCTAACAGATAATTCAAGCTCGTCTACTTTTCTTAATAAATTTTTATTAAATTCAGGCTCTGTTGAAACTTCTTTAACCGGAGCTTCCACAGGTTCATCAAAATTAATAAACATTTTTAATTGATCTTGAAAAATTCTAGCAGAATAAGCAACTGCATCTTCAGCAGAAATTGATCCGTTTGTCTCAACTTCCATCGTTAATTTATCGTAATCTAAAGCTTTACCTTCTCTTGCGGTACTTACTGAATAAGAAACTTTTTTAACGGGACTATATAATGAGTCAATGGCAATTAAACCTAAAGGTGGTTCCTCAGGTTTATTTAAATCAGCTGGAACATAACCTTTTCCAGTATTAACATTCATTTCCATATGGAAGTGAGTATTTTCATCTAAATTACAAATAACTAAGTCAGGATTCAAAATTTCAACATCAGGAACTGATGCGATGTCAGATGCTTTTATTTCACCAGGTCCTTTGGCATCTAATACTAGTTTTTTTGTTCCCTCAGCAGCACATTTTAATGCCAGAGATTTAACATTTAGTACAATATCAGTAACATCTTCTCTTACACCTTTAATAGATGTAAACTCATGAAGTACACCATCAATTTGAATTGAGGTTACTGCTGCTCCTCTGATTGAGGATAATAAAATTCTTCTAAGTGAATTACCAAGTGTTAAACCATAACCTTTTTCTAATGGTTCAGCGATGATTGTAGCGTGAGTTAAATCATCACTTATTTTAACATCAAGTTTCGCAGGTTTGATTAATGATTTCCAATTTTTCACATTTACATTTTCTACATCCATTAAACTCTCCTTTTTTTTGGTGGCCTAGTACCATTATGTGGCATCGGTGTTGTATCTTTAATTGATAAAATTCTAAATCCTCTCGCTTGAAGCGCTCTTAATGCTGTTTCTCTGCCTGAACCAGGACCCTTAACTTCCACAGATAAAGTTTTCATGCCAAACTCTAAGGCTTTAGATGCAGCAGCATCAGCAGCTATTTGTGCTGCATATGGAGTTGATTTTCTAGAACCTTTAAAACCTTTTTGTCCAGCTGATGCCCATGAAATTACGTTTCCATTAGTGTCAGCGATTGAAATAATTGTATTATTAAAAGTTGATTGAACATATGCAATTCCATTTAAAATATTTTTTTTAGTTTTCTTTTTTTTTGAATAAGAACTTTTGACAGCTTTTTTTGGCGACTTATCTTGACTCAGTTCTTTATTATCTTTTTTTTCTGCTTTTGCCATGCTTATTTCTTAAGTGGTGTTAATTTTTTTCCAGCTATCGCAATAGCTTTTCCTTTTCTCGTTCGAGCATTACATCTAGTTCTTTGACCTCTTACAGGTAATTTTTTTCTATGTCTCGAACCTCTATAGCAAGCTAAATCAATTAATCTTTTTATGCTCAGTGAATAATCTCTTCTAAGATCTCCTTCAACTTTAAAATTTTGATCAATGTATTCTCTTATTTTCAAAATTTCATCATCAGTAAGTTGATTTACTCTTTTTTCTTTAGGGATTGCTAATGATGTGCAAATTTGTTTTGAAAATTTATCACCAATACCATAAATATAAGTTAGCCCTACTTGAACTAATTTATTTTGTGGGATATTTATTCCTGCAATACGAGCCATAATTTTGAGATAAATTTAGCCTTTTATATAAGAAGTTATTTCAAAGTCAATGTCTTAAACATTAAGAAAAGCATCTATTTTAGCGGTTATTTGTTCTATTTTAAGCGCACCATCTATTTCATAAAAGTTTGAATTTTTGGAATAGAAATCTAAAACGGGGCGTGTCATATCCATATAGGTATTATATCTTTTTAAAATAATATTTGAGTCATCATCAGATCTTTTTTCTAAAGTTTTTCTTTTTTCAACTCGTTTAATTATTACTTCTTTTTGAACATTAAGAAAAAAAATATAATCAATCTTTTGATTTGAACTTTCTAAAATAGTTTCTAAATTTTTAGCTTGCTCTAATGATCTAGGATATCCATCAAAAATAAGTTTGTTTTTATATTTTTCATCAAAAATTACTTTTTTAATTAATTCGTTTACAATTTCATCACTTACAAATTTACCATCGTTCATGTCATTAATTATTTTTTTTCCTATTTCAGAATTTTTCTTGATTTCATCCCTTAACATATCACCTGTTGAAACTTGAAAACCATTTATCTTTTTAACTAAATATTTCGCTTGTGTTCCTTTTCCAGCACCGGGAGGTCCAAATAGGATTATATTCACGAATTATCTTCCGAATTTTGTTTTTTTAATCAATTGTTCGTATTGGGAACTCATTAATCTTGTTTGTATTTGTGTTACAGTGTCTATTGCAACAACAACTACAATTAAAATTGATGTACCTCCCAGATAGAAGGGAATTGGATAATTAGCAATTAAAAACTCGGGCATTAAACAAACTAAAGTTAAATATAAAGCCCCGATTGTTGTCAACTTTGTTAAAATATTATCGATATAAATTGCTGTGCTTTCTCCAGGTCTTATTCCAGGTACAAAACCACCATATTTTCTCAAATTATCAGCTGTTTCTGTTGGATTAAAAGTTATTGAAGTGTAAAAAAAAGTAAAAAATATTATTCCTGATGCATAAAGCAACATATACAAAGGTTGTCCTTGAGTAAAATATGAACTTATATTTAAAAAAGTTTCATTATCAGAAAAATTAAAATTTGAAAAAGTTACTGGTAATAATAGTAATGCCGATGCAAAAATTGCGGGAATTACTCCAGCTTGATTAATCTTAAGTGGTAAATGAGATGACTCTCCCCCATACATTTTATTACCAACTTGTCTTTTTGGGTAATTTATTAGTATTTTTCTTAAAGCTCTCTCCATAAAAACAATAAATAATATTGTTAAGATTAATAAAACAAATAAAGCTAAGATCATTAATGTGGAGACTGCTCCTGTTCTACCAAGTTCAAAAGTGGTGACTAGAGCTCTTGGAATTTCTGCAACGATACCAGCAAAAATAATAAGAGATATACCATTACCAATTCCTCTTTGGGTAATCTGTTCTCCTAACCACATTAAAAAAATAGTTCCAGAAACAATCGTGGTGACAGTTGAAATCTTAAAAAAAACACCAGGATTAATTACTAGTCCAGCTGAGGACTCTAGACCTACTGCTAATCCATAACCTTGAACTGTTGCAAGTAAAACTGTTCCATAACGAGTTATCTGAGTAATTTTTGCTCTACCAGTTTCTCCTTGTGATTTTAAATTTTTGAAATAATCAGAAACACCAGTCAATAGTTGAACAATAATTGATGAGGAAATATATGGCATGATTCCTAATGCAAAAATTGCCATTCTACTCACTGCACCACCAGCAAAAACATTAAACATTCCTAATAAACCTTTTTGATTACCTTCCATCATTATTTTGAGTTGTTCGGGATCTATCCCAGGCAAAGGCACAAAAGTTCCAAATCTATAGACCACTAAAATAGCAAGGGTAAATATTATTCTATTTCTTAAATCAGTATTTGATGATGATGCGCTCATTAAATTAAACTATTTTTTTAATTGTATTGAACCACCAATTTTTTCAAGTTTTTCAACAGCAGACTTTGATGCAAGATCTGCCTCAATATTGATTTTATCTTTAATGGCTCCGGAACCTAAAATTTTTAATTTAATTGAATTTTGATCTATTAATTTTAGTTTTTTGAGTAAATTTGAATTCAGCGTATCTGTAGTTTTAATATTTTTTTTATCAATATAAGATTGGATTTTATCTAGGTTTAATATAGCAATTGTTTTTTTATTAATAGGGTTGAATCCTCTTTTTGGAAGTCTTCTGTATAGTGGCATTTGTCCACCCTCAAAACTTTTAATCGCCACACCAGATCTGGATTTTTGACCTTTTACACCTCTTCCAGATGTTTTGCCTTTTCCAGAACCGATACCTCTGCCAACTCTAAGTTTACTCTTATTAATCTTATTTCTATTATTTAATTTAATCATTATCCTCTTTTTTCTATTATCTCAGAAATTTTTTTATTTCTTATTGAAGATATTTGTTTTGGCGAATTTTGTTTCAATAGTGCTTTCATTGTAGCTCTAATCACATTGTGGGCATTTGATGTACCCATTGATTTTGCGACAATATCTTTTACTCCTAAAACCTCACACACAGCTCGCACGGGGCCTCCAGCTATAATTCCTGTTCCTTTTGAGGCAGCTCTTAATACAATTCTGCCTGATCCATCTTTAGCTTTTACATCATGATGAATCGTTCTTCCTTCTCGAAGAGGTATATGAATAAGTTTTCTTCGTGCCATTTCATTTGCTTTTTTTATAGCATCCGGCACTTGTTTTGCTTTAGCGTGAGCTATTCCAATTTTACCGGACTGGTTTCCAACAACAACTAGTGCTGAAAAACCAAATCTACGTCCACCTTTTACTACTTTTGTTATACGATTAATGTGAACTAATTTTTCTAAAATATCGTCAGTTTTTTTATCTTTATTATTATCCATATCAAAATTCCATTCCATTTTTACGTAAAGTTTCAGCAAAAACCTTCACTCTTCCGTGATATTTATAAATACCTCTATCAAAATAAATCTTGGTAATTTTTTTCTCTTGTGCTTTTTTTGCCAACTTTTCAGCTACAATCTTAGATAATTCAGTTTTATTTACCTTTTGACCAGACTTAATATCTTTTTCAATTGATGATGCCGATAATAAAGTAACATTTTTCATATCATCAATTATTTGTGCCGAAATATTCTTTGATGATCTAGAAATACTTAGTCTATATCTGTCATTTGAAGCAACATTTTTAACCTTATTGGTAACTCTAAATCTTTTTCTTTTACTAGTATCTAATTTCATTACTTCTTCTTTCCTTCTTTTTTCAAAATATGTTGACCCTTTTCTCTCACACCTTTACCTTTATATGGTTCAATTTTTCTAAGAGTTTTTAGTTTTGATGCAATTGCACCTACTTGTTGTTTATCAGCACCACTTATTTTTAAAGTTGTTTGCTTTTCAACATTGATTTTAATCCCTTCTGGAATATCAAAATTGATATCATGGCTATAACCTAATTGTAAATTAAGTTGATTTCCTTTTAAAGCAGCACGATATCCAACACCTACCAATTCTAGTATCTTCTCATATCCAGTGCTTGAACCAATAACTGCATTATTAATTAAACTTCTATTCATTCCCCATAATCGCTTGGTTTCTTGATCGATTTTTTTTGGTTTGATTGATATTTCTTTTCCATCTTTTATATCAAGATTAAAAACTTCTAAGTCAATATTAATTGATTTTTTTCCCGAAGGACCCTCTATGTTCAGGATATTACCAGCCAAAGCAACTTTGACTTTTTCAGGGATTGAAATATTAATTTTACCAATTTTAGACATTAAAACACCTTACAAATTATTTCTCCACCCACTCTTTGCTTTCTCGCATCAATATCGGTCATGACACCTTTGGGGGTTGATACAATTGCTATACCTAAACCATTATTTATTTTGGGTAAACTTTCTGCACTAGAAAATATTCTTCTCCCTGGTTTTGAAACTCTTTCAAAAGTACTTATAACTGGATTTCCTGAATGATATTTAAGCTCTAAAGATAATAAAGATTTATTATTTTCTTTATTCACTTTGAAGTCTTTTATAAATCCTTCATTCTTTAAGATATCAGCAATCTTAGTTTTAAAATTTGAAGAAGGTAATTCAACTTTCTTATGGCTTCTATCTTGAGCATTTTTTATTCTTGCTATCATATCTCCAATTGGATCACTTAAACTCATATTTTCCTTTCTACCAACTTGATTTAACTAAACCTGGTATCTTTCCTTGCAGACCTAATTGTCTTAATGCAATTCTAGATATTTTCAATTTTCTATAAACTCCGTGAGGTCTTCCGGTAATCTGACATCTGTTCATCACTCTTACTTTCGCAGAGTTTCTAGGTAATTTTGATAATTTTTGTTGTGCTTTAAATCTTTCCTCTAAAGGGAGTTTTTTATTCATAACAATCTTTTTTAATTTTTGCCTTTTTTTAAATAGCCTGTCCGATAATTTTATTCGTTTATTGTTCTTATTTATTGAGCTTAATTTAGCCATTTTAGTTATCTCCTTTTTTAATAAATGGAAAATTTAACTTTTCTAAAAGGGCAAAACTATGCTCTTTACTTTTAGCTGATATTACAATCACAATATCAATACCACGAACCTTATCAGCACGATCAAAACTTACCTCAGGAAATATGATATGTTCTTTAACACCAAATGTGTAATTTCCAAATTTATCAAAACCATTAGCAGACAGGCCTCTAAAATCTTTAATTCTTGGTAAAGCTATATTCACAAGTCTATCTAAAAATTCATACATTTTATCTTTTCTAAGTGTTACTTTCAGACCAGCATTTGACCCTTTTCTTGTTTTAAAATTCGCAACTGATTTTTTAAATTTGGTAATCACAGGTTTTTGACCTGTTATTTTTGCTAAATCCTCCTCGCAAGACTTTAATATTTTTGAGTCATTTCCATCTAAACCTAAGCCCATATTTAAAACAATTTTTTCAATTTTTGGACCCATGTACAGATTTTTAAAACCAAATTGAGATTTTAATGCAGGTTGTATTTCTTTATAATAAAGTTCTTTCAGTCTCGGAGTCATTATTTTTTAGCCTCAGTTTTTTTTGTTTTTGTTTTTTCGTCAATTAGTTTTAAATTTGATAAATGAATAAAACTTTCCTTTGAAAAAATTCCACCTTTTTTCTCCTTAGTTGTTTTTACGTGTCTCTTTACCATATTAATATCTTTAACTTTTGCTCTATTGTTTGGTCTATCAATTTCAATTACTTCACCTTCTTTTTTTTTATCTCTGCCTGATAAAACTCGAACTTTTAAACCTTTTTTAATCATTACAAAACCTCTGGGGCTAATGAGATTATTTTCATTTGCCCTTTATTCCTTAATTCTCTAGTCACTGGACCAAAAATTCTAGTTCCAACTGGTTCACCTTTATCATCAACCAAAACAGCAGCGTTATTATCAAATTTTACTTTTGATCCGTCATCTCTATGAATTCCTTTTTTTACTCTTACTACCACAGCCTTATGAACTGATCCTTTTTTTACTTTTCCCTTAGGAATTGCCTCTTTTACAGCAATCACTATCGTGTCTCCTATGCTTGCATATCTTCTTTTCGATCCACCTAAGACTTTAATACATTCAATTTTCTTTGCCCCGGTGTTATCGGCTACATTTAATTCTGTTTGGACCTGTATCATTATTTTGTGTTCTCCATTACTTGAAATTTCTTGTTTTTTGAGAAAGGTTTGCTCTCAATGATTGATACTTTGTCACCTGTTTTAAATTTGTTATTTTCATCATGGGCATTGTATTTTTTTCTCACTTTTATTACTTTTTTTAATAATGGATGAGAATATTTTCGTTCAACTAAAACAGTTATAGTTTTGTTAGGTTTATCACTAACAACCACACCTGTTAATATCTTCTTAGGCATTTAATTTTCCTTTTAATATTGTTTTTAATCTAGCAATTGTTTTTTTTGTTTCGCTAATTTTTGCAGGATTTGTAATCTGTGAATTCATCTTTTGAAATCTAAAATTAAATAAATCTTTTTTAAATTTATCAATGTTTTTAATAATTTGATCTTTTGATAGTTTTTTAATTTCTTGTTTTTTCATATTAGGCAAATCTTTTTATGGTTTTTGTTTTAATTGGTAATTTTGCAGATGCTTTATATAACGCTTCTTTGGCTATCTGTTCTGAAACACCATCTACTTCAAATAAAATTCTTCCAGGTTTTACACGACATGCATAGAATTCTGGAGAACCTTTTCCTTTACCCATACGTACTTCAATAGGTTTTTTTGAAACTGGAATATTTGGAAAAATTCTTGTCCAAACTCTTCCTTGTCTTTTCATGTGTCTTGTTAGAGCAACTCTAGCAGCCTCAATTTGTTTACCAGTAACCCTGTCAGGAGATAGTGCTTTTAAAGCGTAGGCGCCATAGTTAATGAAATTTGCTCTTGAGGCAGTTCCATGAATTCTACCTTTGTGAGCTTTTCTCCATTTTGTTCTAACTGGCTGTAACATTTATTGTTTTCCTCCTTTTGGTGAGACTTTATTTGTTTCTTGGCTAAATTCTTTAGCAAAAACCTCACCTTTATAGATCCAAACTTTTATTCCAATTATTCCATAAGTCGTAAGCGCTTCTGCCTCTGCATAATCTATATCTGCTCTTAATGTGTGGGATGGTATACTGCCGTCTCTTAACCATTCGGTTCTTGCAATCTCATTTCCACCCAATCTTCCACTCACTGAAACTTTAATTCCTTTAGCACCTAATCTTAAACAAGACTGCATTGCTCTTTTCATTGCTCTTCTGTAAGAAATTCTTTTAACTAACTGTTGAGCAATATTTTCTGCAACTAAATAAGCATTTGTTTCAGGTTTTTTAACTTCTTTAATATTTAAAGTAACCTCATTTGAAGTAAATTTAGATAAATTGTTTTTTATCTTATCAATATCACTACCTTTTTTTCCAATAACAAAACCTGGTCTAGAAGTGTAAATTGTAACATAACATTTGTTTGCTGTTCTTTCGATCATCACTTTTGAAACTCCAGAATTAATAACATTTTTTTTGATATATTCTCTTATTTTAAAATCTTCTATGAGATAATTACCAAAATCTTTCTTTTTGGCGTACCAAACAGAGTCCCAACCTCTGTTAACACCTAATCTAAAACCTACTGGATTAACTTTTTGTCCCATGACTCTCCATTTTTTTTGCCTCTGATAAAATAATTGTAACACTTGAATAAGGTTTTAAAATTGGTGCAGCTCTTCCTTTTGCTCTTGGTCTAAACCTCTTCATTGTAATTTTCTTCCCACAATAAGCCTCTTTAACAACAAGTTTATCGATATCGTACTGAAAATTATTTTCAGCATTTGCAACAGCAGATGAAATAGTCTTTCTGATATCACGAGTAATTCTTTTTTCTGAAAACTGAAGATCTCTAATAGCTAATTCTACTTTTTTTCCAACTATACCTTTTAAAATAGGATTAAGCTTTCTTACACTTGATCTAATATTATTATTAATAGATTTCACTATTTTTTCTTTTTTTTTCACTAATTTCTTTTTTTTACTCATAACTATTTCTTTGCCTCTGCCTCAGCAGGTTTTGCTTTTTTATCTGCAGGTGTATGACCAAAAAAAGTTCTTGTTGGAGCAAATTCACCTAACTTATGACCAACCATGTCCTCAGATATGGTAATGGGTATAAATTTTTTTCCGTTATAAATCAAAAAACTAACTCCTACAAAATCTGGAATTATTGTTGATTTTCTTGACCAAGTCTTAATAGGAATTTTTTTTGGATCAGTCTTATATTTATCAACTTTTTTTATTAAGCTTTCTTCCACAAAAGGTCCTTTCCATACTGCTCTAGCCATTATTTTGTATCCTTCCTTTTGTTTCTTCTCTTCACGATGTATTTGTCAGTTCTTTTATTGTCTCTTGTTTTCAATCCTTTTGCTGATTGTCCTTTAGGAGAAACCGGATGTCTTCCCCCTGCTGATTTACCTTCTCCACCACCATGTGGGTGATCTACTGGATTTTTAACAACACCTCTAGTGTGAGGTCTTCTTCCTAACCATCTTGATCGTCCTGCTTTACCAATTTTGATATTTTTTTGATCAGGATTACTTAATACACCAATAGTCGCCAATGATCTTGAATCGATTTTTCTTACTTCACCTGATGCTAATTTAATCAAACTATAATTTCCATCTAATCCACTAATCGTTACAGAAGTTCCGGCAGATCTAGCGATTTTA
>CACMDB010000005.1 GCA_902612325.1 uncultured Pelagibacteraceae bacterium
CCTTGCAGCTTTTACAATGCCAATTACTTTTGCAGTTTTAATAATGATTGTGAGAAAATTTCCCTCTGTGGATATGGTGCCAGCCCAGTTCGTTGCTGGTGTGAGTTCATGTCTAATTGGTTTTTTGCTTTCCACTAAAATCATGATTTCTCCTCATGATATCTTTTTGGGTTTTCTCGCAGGTTTTTTTCAAGTTGGTTTTGGTTTTATATTTATAACTATCGGTGCAAGAACAACACCGTCTGCAATGGTAGGAATCATAATGTTATCCGAATCTGTCCTAGGACCGATATGGGCATTCCTTTTTGTAAGTGAAAGACCCTCTGTATTTGGATTAATTGGTGGCGCAATTATACTTTCTGCGGTTTTATTACAATTTTACTCGCTTTTAAGTAAACAAAAAAAAATTGTTTCTGATTGACTTTTTTCCACACATGTAAGAGTATCCTGCTACGGGAGAGACTACAGACTATCGTAGCGCCGAAGGAGCAACCACCCAGGAATCTCTCAGGCAAAAAGGACCGTAACATATTAACTCTGGAAAGAGATTTAATTCTCGCCGAAGGAGCAAAACTCTCAGGCAAATATACAGATGGGTACAAAGAGTTAATATGGAAACAAAAAAAACATCGCTGTACCAATTACATCAAGATTGTAATGCAAAATTTGTTGAATTTGCAGGCTATCAAATGCCGATACAATATTCGGAAGGTATTGTAGAAGAACACAAATTCACAAGAAATCACTCAGGTATCTTTGATGTTTCCCATATGGGTCAGCTATTTATTTATGGTGGTGAAGACTTAATCAAAGATTTAGAAAAAATTTTTCCTTTAGATCTTAAAAATTTGAAATTAAATCATTCAAAATACAGCTTCTTAATGGACAAAGATGCTGGGATACATGATGATTTAATTATCACAAAAACAAAAGAAGGCTTTTTGATAATTCTCAATGCAGCATGTAAAGATAATGACTTTAAAATTTTAAAAGAATTTCTCGAGGATAAGTACAAAATGGTTTTAGATCAAAATAGATCTCTAATTGCCATTCAGGGTCCTAAATCATCAGAAATTCTTAATGATGTTATTAATGGTGTGAAAGATCTAAATTTTATGTCTGGAAACTGGTTTACATTTGAAAATCAGAAAGTTTATATTACGCGATCTGGTTACACAGGTGAAGACGGTTTTGAGATATCTATTGTAAATGATTTTGTCGACCAATTAACTAGAGAATTAATCAACAAAGGATCTAAATTGATAGGTCTTGGAGCAAGAGATACATTAAGATTGGAAGCAGGTTTATGTCTTTATGGTCATGATCTTGATAAAGACAAAACTCCAGTGGAAGCAAATTTAAAGTGGGCTATTTCAAAAGAAAGAATCTCTAAGGGAGATTTTATTGGCTCTGACATAATTATTAAACAATTAAATGATGGTGTCAGTAAAATAAGAGTTGGAATTAAACCTGAGGGCAGAATTATTGCTAGAGAAAAAACAAAAATATTTAATCAATCAGATGTTCATATTGGAGAAATCACAAGTGGTACATTTGGACCAAGTGTTAATGGACCTGTTGCAATGGGTTATGTGGAAAATGAATTTTCAAAAAAAAATACTAAAGTATTTTTAGAAGTCAGAGGTAAAAAACATCCTGCAAGTATTTGCAGCTTACCATTTTATAAAAAAAGTTATGTCAAAGAGGTAAACTAATGAGTGAAGTAAAATATTCAAAAGAGCACGAGTGGATTAAATTAGATGGAGATGTTGCAACAATTGGTATCACAAAACATGCTACAGAGATGTTAGGTGATATAGTTTTTGCAGAACTTCCAGAAAAAGGTTCTAGCGTAGAGAAAGATGGTACAGCTGGTGTTGTAGAGTCAACGAAAGCTGCTAGCGATGTATATACCCCTGTGAGCGGTGAAGTAGTTGATACTAATCAAGCAATAGTAGATGATCCATCAAAGATTAATCAAGATCCGGAGGACTCAGCGTGGTTTTTTAAACTCAAAATAAAAGATCCATCAGAAATGGATACTTTAATGAATAAAGACGATTACGATAAATTTGCAAAGGAGATTTCAGCATAATGTTACCAAATTCAGAAAAAGATTTTTTAAGAAGACATATCGGTCCTTCTGATGAAGACCAATCAAAAATGTTAAAAAAATTAAACTATAAGTCACTAGATGATTTAATTGACAATACTGTTCCAGAAAAAATAAAGTTTAAAGGCGAACTAAATATTGGTGGCTCAAATTCAGAGTACGAGGCGTTAAGAAAGTTAAGAGCAATTTCGAAAAAAAATCAAGTTTACTCAAATTTTATTGGTATGGGTTATTATGGAACTTATACACCTTATGTAATTTTGAGAAATATTCTAGAAAATCCAGGTTGGTACACTTCATATACACCCTATCAGCCTGAAGTAGCTCAAGGAAGACTTGAGATGTTATTAAACTTTCAACAAATGATTGTTGACTTTACAGGGATGGATATTGCCAATGCATCTTTATTAGATGAAGGCACAGCAGCAGCAGAGGCAATGGGTCTAAGTCACAGATTGAATAAAAAAGATAGTAATTTAGTTTTTGTTTCTGAAGATTGTCACCCTCAAACAATAAATGTAATTCAAACAAGAGCTGAACCTATGGGTTTAAAGGTTTTAGTCGGTAAAGAAGATGAAGTTTTAGATCAACTAAAAGAGGATTTAGTTTGTGGAATTTTACAATATCCAGGAACTTTAGGAGATATTAAAGACCCAAGTGAAGCAATTAGCAAAATTCACAAAAAGAATGGGAAGGCGGTATTAGCTTGTGATCTGTTGGCTTTAGCAAAATTAAAAACACCAAGGGAACTTGGTGCCGACATTGCAGTTGGAAGCTCTCAAAGATTTGGAATTCCAATGGGATATGGAGGTCCGCATGCAGCTTTTTTTGCTACAAAAGATGAGTTTAAAAGATCAATGCCTGGAAGAATTGTCGGTGTATCAGTTGATAGACATGGTAATAAAGCATATAGATTATCATTACAAACTAGAGAGCAACATATCAGAAGAGATAAGGCGACGAGTAATATTTGTACTGCCCAAGCTTTATTAGCAATTGTTTCAGCAGCATATGCTATTTATCATGGTCCGGATGGAATTAAAAATATTTCAGAAAGAGTGTCTCAATTAGCAAAAAGTTTTGCTGATAAAATAAAACAATCTGGATACGAGCTTTATTCAAATAATTTTTTTGATACAGTAACAATTATTACCAAAGAAAAGACTGATCAAATTTATAAGAATGCTCTGAATCAGAGAGTTAATATTCGAAAAGTAAATTCTGAAATGCTTGCTGTTTCATTTGATGAGAGAAAAAATGTATATAGAGTAAATCAACTATTAAAAATTTTTAATGCAGCAGAATCAATCAAAAAAGAAGATCCATCAGTAAGTTTACCTAATCTTCCAAAAAATTTATTAAGAACTTCAAAATATTTAGAACATCCAGTTTTTAACTCATATCATTCCGAAACTGAAATGCTTAGATATTTAAAAAGATTAGAAGATAAAGATATAGCATTGAATAGAACTATGATTGCACTTGGTTCTTGTACGATGAAATTAAATGCTGCTGCCGAAATGATCCCAATATCATGGAAAGAATTTGCAGAACCTCATCCGTTTGTCCCAATTGAACAAATGGAAGGGTTTAGAGATTTATTTACTGATCTAAAAAATTGGTTGCGCTCTATAACTGGTTTTTCAGGTGTTTCTTTGCAACCTAATGCAGGTGCTCAAGGTGAGTATGCGGGCTTAATGGTTATCAGAAAGTATCATTTAGATAGAGGAGAGGTTAATCGTAATATATGTTTAATTCCAAGTTCAGCACATGGTACTAACCCAGCAAGTGCACAAATGGTTGGAATGAAGGTGGTTGTTGTTAATTGTGATAAAGAGGGAAATGTTGATTTTGATGACTTAAAGAAAAAAGCTGAACAACATTCGGAAAATCTTGGGGCACTAATGGTAACTTATCCATCTACCCATGGAGTATTTGAAGAAAAAATAACTGATATCTGTGAGTTAGTTCACAAACATGGCGGACAAGTCTATATGGATGGAGCAAATTTAAACGCCTTAGTTGGAGTTGCAAAGCCTGGAAATTTTGGTCCAGATGTCTGTCATATTAATTTACATAAAACATTTTGTATTCCACACGGCGGGGGAGGACCAGGTATGGGACCGATTGCTTGTAAAAGACATTTACAAGTTTATCTGCCTAATCATCCTGTGATTAAAGATTGCGGACCAACATCTGGTATTGGAGCAGTCTCGGCAGCTCCTTGGGGTAGTTCAAGTATTCTATCAATCTCTTGGATGTATATTAAAATGATGGGATCAGCAGGGTTAAAGCTTGCTACTGAAGTAGCAATTTTAAATGCAAATTATATTGCTCATAGACTAAAAGATCACTTTCCAATTCTGTATAAAGGATCAAATGGAAATGTTGCTCATGAATGTATTATTGATATTAGGAATATTAAATCAGAGACAGGAGTAACCGAAGAAGATATTGCAAAAAGATTAATAGATTACGGGTTTCATGCACCAACTATGTCATGGCCAGTTGCTGGTACAATGATGATAGAGCCAACTGAAAGTGAGGGCTTGTCAGAACTCGATAGATTTTGTGATACTTTAATTAAGATTAAAGAAGAAATTGAAAAAATTAAATCAGGTGAATTTGATAAAATAGATAATCCAATAAAAAATGCTCCTCACACAGACAGCGAACTAGCTTCTGATGATTGGACACATAAATACTCAAGAGCAGAAGCTGCTTATCCAGCAAAATTCTTAAGAGCTAATAAATTTTGGCCTCCAGTTGCAAGAGTAGATAATGTTTATGGTGACAAGAATATATTCTGTACTTGTCCAAGCATAGATGAATTTAAAGAAGATGCAGCTTAACAATTAATGAAGATTGCTGTTGTCGGCTCAGGCATATCAGGATTAAGCGCTGCATATTACTTATCAAAAAATCATCATGTAGATCTTTTCGAGAAGGAAGATCGTTTCGGTGGTCACTCTCATACAATTGATTTATCGCTTGGTACAAAAAAAATTCCTGTTGATATAGGTTTTATTGTATTCAATTACGCCACTTACCCAAATTTAATTAATTTTTTTGAAGAGAATAATATTGCAATTGAAAAAAGCGATATGTCTTTTTCTGTATCAGTTGAAAAATCTTCATTCGAATATTGCGGTAGAGGATTAAATGGAATTTTTTCAAATAAGGCCAATCTGTTTAATCTAAGATTCCTCAAAATGTTTTTTGATATAATAAAGTTTTACAAAAAATGTGATAATATAAAAAAAATTGATCAAGAGACTACACTTGGTGATTATTTGAGAAAAGAAAATCTTTCAAAAGAGTTTATCAACTTTCATTTGATACCGATGGTCTCAGCCATATGGTCAATGCCACCAAGTGCTGCCAGTCAAATGCCGTTAAGATTTTTCTTAAAGTTTTTCCAAAATCATGGTTTGTTTAAATTAAGAAATAGACCCCAATGGTACACAATATCAAATCGGAGCAGAACTTATGTTCAAAACATTATTTCAAAAATCAGTGGTGAACATTTTAAAAATTATCCAATCAAAAAAATTAAAACTAAGACAACAGGAATAGATTTATATTATGGAGGAGAAAGTGAATATTTTGGATACGACAAAGTTGTTTTGGCAACACATGCAGATGAAGCTTTATCAATAATTGATAATCCAACCGACCAGGAAAAGAATGTACTTTCAAAATATAAGTATAAGGAAAATATTGCTTATATTCATACTGATGAACAAGCTATGCCAAAAAATAAAAAAGCTTGGTGTTCATGGAATTCATCAATGAAAAAGGATGACAAAGAAAAAAATTCAATTACATATTGGCTAAATTTATTACAAAACCTTAAATGTGGTGAAAATATTTTTCTTACCTTAAATCCTTATTTTAAAATTGATGAGAAGAAAATTTTAAAAAAAGTTAGATTTACACATCCATATTTTGATCAATCTGCACTTAATTTTCAAAGTCAGCTTACAAATTTACAAAATAAAAGAAATATTCTTTATTGTGGTAGTTATTTTGGTTACGGTTTTCATGAAGATGGAATAAAATCATCTATTGAAATGCTCAAAACCCTTAATGACTAGTTGTATATATAATGGCACTGTAATTCACAAAAGATTTAAACCAAAGATACATTTTTTTAAATACAGGGTATTTTCACTTTTAATTGATCTTTCTGAATTAGAAAAATTAGATAAAACGATTAATTTTTTTTCATACAATAAATTTAATTTGATTAGTTTTTTTGATAAAGATCATGGAGATAGAGATGGATCACTCTTAACTGATTGGGTTAAAAAAAATCTTAAACAAAATAATATTAGTAGTGAAAATATTAGAATTAAACTTTTATGTTATCCAAGAATCTTTGGATATGTTTTTAATCCATTAAGTGTTTTTTATGTGTACAATAATAACAATGATTTGGTATCCATATTATATGAAGTTAAAAATACTTTTGGTGAGCAACACACTTATGTTTTTAAAGTAAAAAATGACAATTTATTGCAACACAATTGTGAGAAAAAATTTCATGTTTCACCATTCATTGAAATGAATTGTAGTTATTTTTTTAGAATTTTAAAACCTGCAGATAAAATCTCAGTAATCATAGATCAATATCAATTAAACGAAAAAATATTATATGCTTCTCAAGATGGGAAAAGAAAAGATTTTACAACTTCAGAGTTAATTAAATCATATTTAAAACATCCCCTAATGACGTTTAAAATTATTGCAGCGATACATTTTGAAGCGTTTAAATTATGGACCAAAGGAATAAAGTTTATCCAAAAAAAATTAAAAATAAGAAACAACATATCTTTTGAAAATTAATGTCCTTAAATAGACTTTCAGACAAACTGGTTTTTAACATATTAGCCGGAATAAATGTTGGATATCTAGAAATTATAAATTATCAAGGAGAAGTTTTTAAATTTGGAAATCCTCAGGATAATTTAAAAGCTAAATTGAAAATTAAAAAACCAAATTTTTCTTTTAATCTAATAAAAGGTGGCAGCATTGGTTTTGCTGAGTCTTACATGAGGGGAGAATTTGAAACTGATAATTTATCCAATCTCATTGAAATAACAGCTCGAAATATCAAAATCATATACAAGTTTTCAGGCTTACTCGATTTTCCAATTATAAATTTTTTAAAAGGGATCTTTATAAAAAATACAAAGAATAGAAGTAAAGAAAATATTGCAAAACATTATGACTTAGGAAACGATTTTTTTTCTTTATGGCTTGATGAAACTTTAACTTACTCAAGCGGAATTTTTAGTGAGACCACTCAAGATCTTTCAGAGGCACAAAACAACAAATATCAAAAAATGATAGATTTAATAAAACCAAACCATGGCGACAGGGTTTTAGAAATTGGATGTGGCTGGGGTGGTTTTGCAGAATATTTAGGAAAAAAATATGATGTAAAATTAGATTGTATTACTATTTCAAAAAAACAATTCGAATATGCAAAAAAAAGGATTCATAATTGTGGTTTAAATGAAAAAGTAAATATTGAAATAAAAGATTATAGAGATTTAAAGAATAAATATAATTCAATAGCCTCCATAGAAATGATTGAAGCTGTAGGGCAAAATTATTTGGAAAGTTATTTTAAAACTATTAAGAAAAACCTTTCTACAGATGGTAGGGCAGCCATTCAAGCAATTACAATAGATGATAGTTTATTTGATAGATATAAAACGAAACAAGATTTTATTCAAAAATATATTTTTCCAGGAGGATTTTTGCCAAGTAAAAATAGCTTAAACAAATATGTTTCAGACAATGGTTTAACAATAAAGTCTTACGACTCATATGCTGATCATTATGCAAATACATTAGCTATTTGGAAAAATGAATTTAATAGAAAATGGGATCTCATTAAAAAACAAGGTTTTGATTTAACTTTTAAAAGAATGTGGGAATTTTACCTATCTTATTGTGAGGCTGGATTTAAATCGAAAAATATTGATCTGATACAATTTTCAATTCAAAATAAATAAATAACGGGGGCTTGTGAGGAAAATAATAAACTTAAGATCAATTTTATTGATAATCTCTTTATTCTTAATTACAAACTGCTCAAATAATAGCGATATGAAACCAGAAGATTTTAAAGGTAAAGAACCGAGATTAATCATAGAAAATTACTTGTCAGGCAATGTTAAAGCTTGGGGAGTTCTTCAGAATAGATCTGGAAAAGTTACTAGACAATTTTCAGCAGATTTAGATGGCAAGTGGGATGGCAAGCAATTAATTCTTGATGAAAAATTTAATTGGGACGACGGTGAAGTACAAACTAGACAATGGCAAATTACCAAAATAGATGATAATAATTATGAAGGAACTGCTGGAGACGTAGTTGGTAAAGCCAAGGGATATTCATATGGTCCCGCATTTAAATTTGAGTATGTTTTATTAGTTCCAGTAAAAGGTAAAGAAATTAAGATTACTTTCGATGATTGGATTTTTAAACAGGATGATCGAGTAGCAATTAATAGAGCTACAATGACTAAATTTGGAATTAAAGTCGCTGAATTGACTGTAGTATTTGTAAAAGATTAATCTTTCTTTTGATATTTTGTTAATTTTCCAACTAAACCAAAATAAATCTTACTCGGAAGAAAACTTAAGATTTTCAGTACAATAGTTAATGATTTTGGAAAATGAATTTCAAAAGTTTTTTTATTGACCAAGCCATCATATATTTTATCAGCCGCATATTCAGTAGTTTTTAAAAAAGGCATTTTAAAATCATTTTTATCAGTCATTGGAGTTTTGATAAAACCTGGAGATACCAAGCACACTCTGACATTTGATCGACCAAAGTCAAAATATAGACTTTCTGCTAAATTATTTAGAGCAGATTTTGAAGGTCCATATCCAGTTGAATTTGGTAAACCTCTATAACCAGCAATTGAGGAAACAATAGTAATTGTTCCACTTTTTCTATTTTTAAAATATTCTTCAACTGCTTTGATAGCATTCAATGTCCCAAAAAAATTAATTTTAAAAACTTCCTCAATTTGTTCAACATCAATATCTCTTTCTTTTTTTGGATTCCATGTTCCGGTAGAAAAAAAACAAATATCTATATTTTCAAATTTATTCTTAATTTTTTCAAAAACCTCTTTACATTTTGATTTATCAGTCACATCTAATGGAAATGGACTTATATTTTCATGATTGTCTGCAATCTCATCAAGAAGATTCTCACGTCTGGCTGAAATAGCAACATTCCACCCTTCATCAGCAAATTTTATTGCAAGGGCTTTACCAATTCCAGTGCTTCCACCAGTGATCCAAATTGTTTTTTTATTCATTATTTAAAGATGTATAATACTTAAATGTTAAAAAATAAATTTTTATCATTCATACTTTTTTTTATTATCACATTTTCAGCCTCATTTATCGGTAGTTTAGTCACAATTAATTTAAAAGACCCTTGGTATTCTCAATTAGTCAAATCCGATTTTAACCCACCTGATTGGATATTTGCACCTGTTTGGACAACACTATATTTAATGATGACAGTTGCCATTTGGTTTTTTTGGCATAGTAAAAATAGAGACATGAACACGATATATATTTATTTTATTCATATAATATTTAATACAACTTGGAGTATCGTTTTTTTTGGCTTACACCAAATTTTTTTAGCTTTGGTTGTTTTGGTAATCTTAATTGGTTTAATTATTACTTTAATAATAAGATATAAGCGTGTCAATTTTGTGAGTTATTATTTAATGATTCCCTATTTACTTTGGTGTTGCTATGCATTATTTCTGAATATTAACTTACTAATATTAAATTAATGAATGATGTTGTAATAGTTGGGGGTGGAATAATTGGAGCCGCAACTGCTTACTTTTTATCAAAAGAGGGCAGAAAAGTTAAAGTCATAGAAAAAGACCCAACTTATAAAACTGCTTCTTTTCCTTTGTCATTAGGTGGCTTTAGAAGACAATTTTTTCAAAAAGAAAATATTTTGTTAGGAAAATTTGCCAGAGAATTTATTTTTCAAATTCCAGATTTATTAAAAACTGAAAAAAATCCAAAACCCACTGCTAGTATGGTGACCAATGGTTATTTATTAATGTTTGGACCTGAACATGCAGATGAACAATATAAAGCGCTCGAAAATCATAAAGCTTGTGATGCGGGAACAAAAAATATCAAAGGCTCTGAGTTGAATAATTTTTTTCCATATATCAATAGTGAGGGAATTGAAACAGCGACTTTTACTGACAATCAAAGTGAAGGATGGATTGACCCCTTCATGTTTCATAGTGCTCTAAAAAGTAAAGCAATTGATCTTGGCGCAGAATTTGTTAAGGGCGAAGTTAAATCTCTTTCAGAAATTAATGCTAAGACAATTATTTCAGCAGCTGGATGTTGGACTAAAGAGCTTTTAGAAGATATACCTGTTGAACCTCAAAAACATACAGTTTTTAGAGTAAAGTGCCCAAAACATATTCCTGAAATGCCATTAACTGGAGATCTAACAACAGGAGTTTATTGGAGACCCGAAGGTAAAGAATACTTAGCTGGTTCACCAAAATCAGTCTTTGATGCCAAAGATCTTGAACCTGCGTGGGATGATTTTGAAGAATTGGTTTGGCCAGCATTAGCTCATAGAATACCGGCTATGGAAGAATTAAAATTAACTGGTGGATGGGCTGGATATTATGATTGCAATCGACTTGATAACAATGCAGTTGTTGGAAAACATCCAAAATTTGAAAATGTTTACTTAGCAACAGGTTTCACAGGAAGAGGATTAATGCAAGCTCCGGGAATTGGTAGAGCATTAACAGAATTGATTACGACGGGTGCTTATCAATCAATTGATATTTCAAATATGGCTGTAGAGAGAGTTTTAGGTAAACAAGCGAGACATGAGCCATATGTTCTTTGATTAAGTTCCACAAAAAGTTTGATAATTTTCATTTGAACTTGATAATATTTGGTATTCACTGATATCTTTTTGATCAGTATAGGGGCTATTTAAGATTTTTAAAAAGTTAAGCAAAGGTTCCAAATTTCCTTGATTTGCATCTCTAAGAGTATTTTCAACTATGTGATTTCTTGGAATTAAAAGAGGGTTTGTGCTTCTCATCAATTTTTTATGCTTTTCCTTTGAATTATCATGACTTGATGATCTTTCCTGCCACCTTTTTTTCCAGTTGCTAAAATCAGCACCTTCATAAATATTATCTTTTTGAGTTTTAAAATTCATCAAGTGGCAAAATGTATTTGTGTAATCAACTTTATTTTGATGCATCCAAGTGAGTAAGTCTAAAATTAGGTACTTATCTTTTTTATCCGAGCCAATTAAGCCCAGCTTAGCTCTCATCATATTTAACCACTTTTCTTCATATGTTTTTTCAAAAGTGTCAATTATTTCAGTTGCTAATTTTACAGCTGTGTCTTGGTCTTTATCAATCAAAGGTATCAAGCACTCAGCAAATCTTGAAAGATTCCATTTTGTTATAACCGGCTGATTGCAATAAGCATATCTACCTAATTTATCAATTGAACTAAATACAGTTTTTGGATCATAAATATCCATGAAAGCACAGGGTCCATAGTCAATGGTCTCACCAGCTATACTCATGTTATCTGTATTCATTACACCATGAATAAATCCAACCCTCATCCAATTGACAACTAAATCAATCTGTTTATCTAAAACAACTTTTAAAAGATCTAAGGCTTTATTTTTTGAATTTTCAATTTTTGGATAATGTCTTTTGATTACATAATCAAATAATGTCTCTAACTCACCTTTTTTATTCCTTGCCGCAATATACTGGAAGGTTCCTACTCTAATATGACTTGATGCTACTCTGGTGAGTATAGCACCCTCTAATTGTGTCTCTCTAATTACATTTTCTCCAGTTTTTGCGACAGCCAGACTTCGCGTCGTTGGTATATTTAAGCCATACATTGCTTCACTTATTAAATATTCTCTAAGCATGGGCCCTAACGCTGCTCTTCCATCTCCATTTCTTGAAAAAGCAGTTTTTCCCGAGCCTTTAAATTGAATATCGTATCTGTAGTTATTTTTAGAAACATGTTCTCCAATTAGAACTGCTCTACCATCACCAAGCATTGTAAAATGGCCAAATTGATGACCTGCATAAGCTTGTGCTATTGAATTACTATTTTTCGGCAATTCGTTTCCTGTAAATATGGCTGATAACTCAGACTGACTTATTTCAGAAAAGTCTAAATTTAAATCCTTGGCCAAAGACTCATTTAATAAAATCAGTTTAGGATTTTTAACTTTTACTGGGTTTATCTTTTCTCTAAATGGCTCAGGCAATTTGGAATATGTGTTATCAAAATTCCAGTTGATATTATTTTTCATAAATTACTACATTTTCCAAATTCTATTTAAAATCTCTTCTCTTCTACAAGCTTTTTTATATTTTAAATAATTAAGAAAATATACTTGATAATAATCTTGATGACGATCCTCAGCTATATAAAATTTTTCAAATTCTCTTATATAAGTTACAACTTTTTTATTAAATTTTTTTTCTAGTCTTTTAAAATCTTTTTCAATTAAATCTTTTTCCTTTTGATTTGTATAAAAAGCTGCAGATCTGTAGCTATAACCTTTGTCACAAAACTGACCATAAGGATCAAATGGATCTATATTGAGCCAAAAATTTTTAAGTAATTCTTCGAAAGATATTAAACTTGCATCATAAATTACCTCTACAACTTCGAGGTGACCTGTATTTCCATAAGTAACTTCTTCATAGGTTGGATTTTCAGTTTTTCCTCCAGAGTATCCTGAAATCACTTTCTCAACACCTGTTAATTTTTCAAAAGACTCTTCCATGCACCAGAAACAACCACCAGCAAAATATGCTTTACTTTTTTCAGATGCCAATACTGAATTTGTAATTATTAAGTTTAAAAATATAAATAATAAAAATCTCATGACTAAAAATTTATACAAAAATTGGGAATTGAGTCTAGATTATTAAAGGTAGCTACTTTTAAGTAGCATACCTTTAATAATTAAAAGAATGATTTATTTTTTCTTGTATTTAGCTGCCTCTTCAGAACCACCTGTGGCAGATCCTTTACTATATGAGTGAGCACCCATTCCAGCCAATTGTCCATCTTTGACGATAAGATATTGATCTCTAATTTCTTTTCCTTCAAAGAAACATTCTAAGATTTCTCTTACACCATCAGCATATCTTGTTTGAGCCGACAAAGATGTTCCAGAAGTATGAGGTGTCATTCCATGGTTAGGCATTGTTCTCCATACATGATCGTTTGGAGCTGGCTGTGGAAACCAAACGTCTCCAGCGTAACCACTTAGTTGACCACTCTTCAATGCTTTTGCGATTGCATCACGATTACAAATTTTTCCTCTTGCAGTGTTTACAATATAGGCACCTTTTTTCATTTTGCTTATCATTGCATCGTCAAATAAGTTCTCAGTCTCAGGATGGAGAGGGCAATTTATAGTCACCACATCACAAACTTTAACCATAGACTCTACTGAATCGTGAAATGTTAAATTTAATTCTTTTTCAACACTATCTGGTAATTTATGTCTATCAAAATAATGTAAGTGTACATCAAATGGTTTCATTTTTCTTAATGCATCTAAACCGATACGGCCAGCAGCAACAGTTCCAATGTGCATACCTTCAACATCATAAGATCTTTGCACAGCATCTGCTATGTTCCATCCACCTTCATTGACAATTCTATGTTGGTTGTGATAGTCCCTCACCATTGATACAATCATCATCACAATGTGTTCAGCAACAGATCTAGAATTACAAAAAGTTACTTCAACTACATCAATTTTGTTATCCATAGCTGCTTGTAAATCAACGTGATCAGAGCCAATTCCAGCTGTAATAGCCATTTTTAAGTTTTTTGCTTTAGCAATTCTTTCTTTAGTTAAGTAGTATGGAAAAAAAGGTTGAGAAATAACTATATCAGCGTCAACGATATGCTTATCAGCCTCACATCCATCTCCATCTTTACTATTAGTAACTACTAACTCATGTCCATTACTTTCTAAAAATTTTCTTAATCCTAATTCTCCTGAAACACATCCTAACAATTCTCCTGGATTAAAATCTCTTCCTTTTGGTGAAGGTAAGGTCATACCATCTGGATATTTTTCTAGTTTAGGAAGATCTTTAAGTGGATATGACTTAGGCATTCCTCCCTTTGGATCATCATATAATACACATAATATTTTCATTTATTCTCCTGCGTTACTTTCAATCATTAATTTATTTTGAGACATCTAACATTATTTTAATGTCGCTAGCAAACAAATTATTTTGTTTTTGGATAACTCTTTTTAAGTATAAATTTATTAATTATAATAGCAAAAACCAGAATAATTATTGATCCTGAAATTATTGGGCTTAACAAATAGTCTAGTGAGACACTACCCATTATAACTATAATTGGATTTCCACCTGCAGGCGGATGTGTTACATTTAATAATATCATTAGACCCACTCCAAAACCAACAGCCAATGGTATAATCATATATAATGGCAAAGGAATTAAATATAAAAAAAACATTCCTACTGTTGCAGTTACTAGATGCCCAAAAAAAACATTTTTAGGTTGGGCAAAAGGGCTTTCGGGATATCCATACAACAGAACCATTGATGATCCAAAAGATGCAATAAGAAAAATTCCAAATTCAGTTTTGTAAGTTAATAAAGTTAAAATACCTATAGTGATAATTGAAAATAATCCTGCGATAAAAGATTGTTTTAAATTACCCATGAGATTATTTTGATACTATTTTTTTTATTGTTTTAAAAGGTAATAAAATACATTCTTTACGAGATAGATTTTTATCATTAAAGATTTTATTAAGTGATTTCCATTTTTTTTCAATATTTTCAACTTTTCCCTCAAAATAATGTTCTGCATCATCGCACAATTCATTAATTTTAGATTTATTTTCATTAATTGAAATTTTTGAAAGTAAGCTTGCTGAAGCCTGACAATAAACACATGACTTACCTTGATAACCAAAATCAACAATTTTATTTTTTTTGATAACCAAATCTATTTGCATCTCATCACCGCACATTGAATTTTTCAATTTTGAGTGGTGTGTATAGTTTTTGATACTTTTGTTATTGTTGGTATCAGAGGCTATTTTAAGAATATCTAAATTCATATTTATTTATTATATTAGTGCTAATACTTTGTATAACAATTTAATTTATGTTGTAGTACTGATCAATTGGATCTAAATATTCGATTATGGTTGAACTTAGAAATGAAAAAATAGCTGTGCCGGTCGTTTTATTTGCGGGGATACTTTGGTCGTTTGGTCCTTTGGTAGTGAGATATATGAATGATCCTCATATGGTTCCTTGGCAATATATTTTTGGTAGAGGTTTAACTATTTTTATTATTTTAAATTTATATTTATATTTCGAAGAGGGAATAAATTTTTACAAAAATTACAAAAAAGTAGGTAAATCAGGATTGGTTGGTGGCATTGGTCTTGGTATTGCAATGATTTCATTTATTTATTCAATTACAAACACTACTGCAGCAATTACTTTATTATGTTTAGCTGCAATGCCTTTTTTCACTGCATTATTAGCTTTTTTATTTTTAAAGGAAAAAATTTCTCTAAATGTCTGGATATCAATGCTTATCGCAACTGTGGGTATTGTGATTATGGCTGTTGGTAGTACTGAAAAAAATTCTTTAATAGGTTTTGTTTTTGGACTTACATCATCAATTGGATTTTCAATTTTTTCTGTCACTTTAAGATGGAGGAAAGAAACACCAAAATTTACAACAGTTGCTGTTGCAGGTTTATTTTGTTTTATAATTGCTACGATTATGATTTTGGTTAATAAACAACCTTTTTTCGCTACCAATTATAATAGTGCAATGTTTTCTCTCCATGGAGTGTTAGTGTGTTTAGGTCTTATTTTATATTCTATAGGATCTAAAGCAATCCAAGCTGCAGAGTTAACATTATTGTCTCTGACGGAGGTTATTGGAGGAATTTTTTGGGTATGGTTACCATTGTTCGGGATTAATGAAATTCCATCTACTAACACAATAGTGGGTGGCTTCTTTCTTTTTGTTTCACTTATTTACTATAGCCTTATTATGAGATGGAATAAGAGATACATCGCACTAAATTAAATTTAATGGATAGAAACAAAATCATTGTAAATAGTTGGAATGAGTGGGATCCATTAAAACATGTAATTGTTGGAAGGGCAGATGGTGTATGTATTCCAGCCCCTGAACCAGCGCTTGATGCTAAAGTTCCTGAGGACTCTGATATGAAAGGTAAATTTGGTCCAAGAACAAAAGATACAATAGATAAAGCTAATCAATTGTTAAATGATTTTTCAGAAATGTTATCTAAGCGTGGTATAAAAGTAGATAGACCAACACCAATTGATTTTAATCAAAATATTTCAACTCCTGACTGGAAAGTTGAAACTATGTTTGGTTGTATGCCTCCAAGAGATGTTTTACTGACTGTGGGCAATGAAATTTTAGAAGCTACTATGAGTTATAGATGCAGATGGTTTGAATATCTTTGCTATCGACCTCTTTTAAAAGAATATTATAATTTAGATCCAAACATGAGACATGAGTCAGCTCCTAAACCAAGATTAACAGATGCAGATTACAGAGAAGATTATTTATCTGACAAAATAGGAATAGAAAAAAGATTAAAATGGACTGAAGATAAATTTTTTGTAACAACTGAGGAAGAACCTCTATTTGATGCAGCAGATATACTTCGATTTGGAAAAGATTTAATTGTACAACACGGTTTTACCACAAATTTGAAAGGTATTGATTGGTTAAGAAGACATTTTAAAGATCATAGAATTCATGCAGTAAACTTTCCGGGTGACCCATATCCAATACATATAGATGCAACCTTTACTCCTATAAAAGAAGGATTAATTATAAACAATCCCCAAAGAAAATTACCTAAAGATCAAAGAAAATTATTTGAAAATAACGGATGGGAAATAATTGATGCTGCTCAACCAGCTCATAATGAGCCACCACCACTTTGTTATTCATCTGTTTGGCTTTCAATGAATGTTTTAGTGTTAGATCCTAAAACAGTTTGTGTTGAAAAAAGTGAAAAATATCAAGCAGAACAATTAGACAAGTTGGGTATGGAGGTAATTCCAGTAGATTTAAGAGATGCTTATGCTTTTGGAGGTGGACTTCATTGTTGTACTGCTGATGTTTATAGAGAAGGGAAAATTAAAGATTATTTTCCAAAACAATAAAAAAAGATTAATTTTCTTTAGATTTATCTATATTAAAATTCTCTAATCCACTTGATGAACTTTTTAGATTTTTATCAATTTCCTCAAATCTAGCTCTTTTTTCTATTTCTTTCTGAATAAGTCTTTGTTCTCGCCTAATTTCATCTTGTTCTTTTTGCTTTTGTTCTCTATCAAATTTCTCTTCCCACTCTTTTATTTTGATAAACTCAGCTTCTTTTTGTTTATCTTCCTCTTCTTTCAATATTTTTAATTCTCTATTTTTACGTCTTTGCTCTTTTAATTCCTTATTTTTTTGCTCATCTTCTCTTACTTTTAAATCGATATCTTTTCTATTTTGTTCTTCTTCTCTATTTTTTAACTGTTTTTCTTTTTCTCTTAATTCTTTTGCAACAAGTACTAACTCCTCATCTTTTTTCGTCAGTCTTTCACTCTCAATTTTTTGTTGATCTTCTTTAGATCTAATTTCTTTTTCTCTTATTCTGAGCTCTTCTTCATTTAAGCGGATTTTGTTACTCTCCTTATTGAGCCTATCCTCCCAAAGTTTCAATTCTTTTTTTTCCTTTTGATAAGAATTTCTTTCCTCAAGTTTTTGTAATTTAATAGCTTTGATTTTTTCTTGTTCTTTTTTTTTCTTATAATTTGATAATGCGCTACTTAACGAACTTGTTGTTAACGTTGCTATTTTAGCAAGCCCGTTTGTTTTTTTTTTAATTTTTGTTTTCTTTTTTTTTAACGGCATTTTTTAATATTTATTTATTTCACTAGATAAATGAAAATTATTCAATAAGATTCTCAAAAAATTTATATAGCCTGACTTTAATGAGTTACAACCTGAAAGGGATATATTTAGTATGTCACTTCCTCTTTTTGATCTTCGTTGTCATCTTTTTTATATTTTACACCCTTTCTTTCTAAAATTTCTTTAACTTTTTCAGAGTAAGGTTCCTCTATGTGTTCAGTAGTAGGATTAAGTTCAATACCTGCTGGAGTAATGGTTTGTGGCATAGCAACGAACTGAGAGTCGGGATTTTCGACAGTTTTTCTAACTTTCATTCTATATATTCCAAAAAATCCTATGAAAGAGTGAAAAATAAAAAGAAATACAAAAAAACCATTAGGTCCAACCAAATCCATAAATATTGAACAAAGAAATGGCCCGCTCATTGCTCCTAATCCAAAAGCAAATTGAAGTCCAGCTCCTGCTGCAACAAATTTTTCTTTTGAGATATAATCATTTGTGTGTGCCAGGATCAAAGAAAACATTGGCAAACTACAAAATGAAAAAAGAATAAAGAAAAAATAAAACCATGTTTTACTAGTTGCAAGACCACCTGGTAAATACATTTGTCTTGAAACAAATATTGCAATTATTGCGAATATTGCCGCTCCAAATGTTGAAAATACAATTACTCTTCTTCTATCGTAAATATCTGAAATTTTACCAACTGGAAATTGGGCTATTGCACCTGATATTGCTAACAAGAAAGTTACAATTGATATTTCTAAAATAGTAAAGTTCATGGAGGTAGCGTAAACTGCTAGTAACGTGAATAAAGCTGATTGTATTGTTCCATAAAAAAGAGAGCTCACCATACCAAAAGGTGAAGCTTCATATAACTCTCGCATATTCATTGCTTGTATTTTTTTAAAGTTTGGTGGTTTCTTTTTAGTTAATAAAATTGGTATTAAAGCTGCAGAGGTAATTACTGAAACTAATATAAATGGTTGAAAGTTTTTAGGACTACTAAAATTTAGTAAAAACATACCAATTCCCATACTTCCATAAAGTATGACCATATAAATAGAAAGTACGCTCCCTCGATTTTTATTACTTGATCTGTCATTTAACCAACTTTCTGCAACTGTATAAATGCAGACCATGCTTATACCTGTAAGCACTCTTAGTAAAAACCATATGAATGGATGAATTATTACTGAGTGAATTAAAACAACTAATGAAGCTAAAGATGCAAAAGCTGCAAAAACTCTTATGTGACCAACTCTCGAAATTATATTTGGAATAGTTGCGGCACCAATAAAGTAACCTACAAAATAACCAGACATCATAAATCCAGTTGAAGTAAGGCTAAATTCTTCCTGAACAGCTCTTACCCCAAGTAGAGAACCTTGGAATCCATAAGCCATCATGATGAAGCCCATTCCCAAAAATAATGCCCAGGAGTTTTTTAAAACTTTATTCATAAAAATTGAGGTAATTATTCGCGATGTATTATTAAATCAAGTCTTAATTGTGACAAGCTTAAGAATTTTTGAGTTTTAAGTATGAGTGAATTGCGATGGTGGTGATTATAATTAGACCACCTTGAAGTGTTTCTAAGCTAGGCTGTTCTTTTATGATTAACCAAACCCAAATTGGACCAATTATAGTCTCCAGTAGAAAAAAAAGATTAACTTCTGCAGCAGGTATAAACCTTGGCGCAATGGTAACCAAAACAAAAGGTATCGCTACACATAAAATACACATCAATGGAACAATCAAAAGATCTTTGCCAACTAATGCAAAACTTTCAATGAAAAGTAATGCAAAAGTTGCTACAAATAATTTACCAACTACTGCAGCAGGGACTAAATTTTTATTTTTAGCAGATCTGATTATAACAGCTCCAACCGCTAAACCTATCGCAGTAACAAATCCTAAAACATCTCCATAGAAATTACCTAACTTCAAAGAGTCGTAGAAGATATATATTATTGATAAAAAAGTAATTATTATAGAAATCCAAGTTTTTTTATCAGGTGGTTCTTTTAAAAATATAGCTCCAAGTATAGCTGATAGCATCGGAGCAGTCGCTATCATAACTAAGGTATTGGCAACATTTGTATTTTGAATAGAAACAACAAAAGTTATATTAGTTACACTAAATGTAATTACATAAAATATTCCATGATAACCACTAGTGAAAAGAATTTTAAAGAAATTTAACTTATAAATAATTAACATACCTAACAAAACTGTCAGAAAAGGAATAATTCCCCTATAAAAAACTAAACCCCAAGTATCTACATTTGAAAGCCTTATAAATAGTGAGTCTGGTGTAATAAACATTACAGCAACAAAGGCCAATAACGATCCCTTCTGTTGGTCTGTAAGATTTTTCACGCTTTTAATTCTTTCCAGAAAGCTGAAGCTAAATTTATTTTTGAGAGGTCGTAAAAAGTTTTTAATCCAGTAGGTGATGTAACATTTATGTCACCATTCAGTTGCTCATCTATAAAGTCAATTCCAGCAAAGAAAATTTTATCTTTTTTTAAATCTTTGCCTATTATTTTTGATATTTTCATTTCTTTATTTGTTAATTTTATATTTATTGGTTTTGCACCTTTACTTAAATTGCTTAAAAATGAGCCTTTTTTAGGAATTCTTGATATTACGCCACAAACTTTACCATTTATTAAAAAAACTCTCTTATCTCCTTCTTTAATCTTAGGTAAATATTTTTGACACATAATATGATTGTGTTTTTTAATAAATTTTTGAAAAAATTTTAGATTAAACTTGGTCAATAAATATATATTGTTTCCACTATAACTATTGATAGGTTTAACAATTACTTTTTTATGTTTTTTAAAAAACTTTATAATTTCATCAATATTTTGTGAAAAAATAGTATCTGGCATAAATTTTTGATATTTTGTGGAAAAAAGTTTTTCAGATACATTTCTTATAGCTGTTGGATCATTAATAATTTTAACCCTTTTTTTTATTTTATCTAAAATAAGAGTTGAACAAATATACTCTAAATTGAATGGTGGATCTTGGCGAATAAGTAAATATTTACACTTAATTAGCTCTAATTTTTGTTTTTTTAAGATTTTAAAAAACTTTTTTTTTCTATAATCAAATTTGATGAAAAATCCTTTAGCAATAACTTTAAAATTAATAATAGATAAGTCTTTTGGATTATAATAGAAAATTTTATAATTTTTTTTTTGTATTTCATGAGCTAAGAAAATACTGGTATCTGTTATAGGGTTAAGTTTAGAAGGATGATTTCCCTGTATAGCAATTATTTTATTTGTCATATAATTCAGTTAAATCTTCATTTTTAGAAAATTTAATAATCATATGATGTGCATTTGTAGTTTTATTATCAATCACTTTTTGTAGATGATTTAGAAATATGGTCTCATTTTTTCCACTTTTATTGACTATATCTCTCTCTTCTAATCCCTTTTTAGATAAATTTAATAATACTGAAGACCAATAAAGCAGGTCTTTACCCATAAGCTGGGTATTAAAACCTTTTTGTGGTGCTTCTAAATATGCATTAATAATTTTATCTTTATCCCAACTAGAAATTAGTTCATAAACTTCATCTAAATTTCCATATAACATTCCAACATTAAATGCTGGGCCCGCGCATAAACAATCCCAACCACAGGTATCCATCGATCTTAATTCAATATATTTTTTAAGTCTATTCTCCGTAAAAATTGTACTTAAATGAGTTGATAAATCATTCTCATCGGGCAGACGATTATTTATTTCTTTAATATTTCCTGACATAAAATCACTAAAATTGTATCCCCTACCTGAAAAATAATTTTCTTTTTGTTGTATAAACAGAACTGGAAAATTAATCACAAAATCTGCATATTTTTCAAAATCAAAGTTTTCTAGGAACAATTTAGGCAAACCACCTCGAGAAGTATTTTGCCATACTTTCGATCGGTACGATAAAAAATTACTTTTTTTCTTCTCAATTATTGATGAATTAGCAAATAAAGCAATTGAAATAGGTACCAGAGAATTAATTATTTTAAATTTTTTTTTAAAATCTTCTTCTGAACAGTAATCTAAATTCAATTGTGTTCCACAGGTTCGATACATCATATCAAGACTTAATTCTCCCCCAAAAGGCATATCTTTTGTCATTAGTTTGTATCTTTTTTTAGGGTTATTGGGGATCTCATCTAATTTTGATATTGGATCAAAACCTGCACTTACAATTTTAATGTTAAGTTTTTTTGTGACCTGTTTTAACTCAAATAAGTAATCATAAGACTCTGCACATGCTTCATGAATATTATTAAGTTTATCACCAGATAATTCAATTTGATTACCTGGCTCAAGAGTAATATTTTTACCACCTTTATTTAAAGCAATAATATTGCCGTTTTCTAATATCGGATTCCATCCAAATTCAAGTAGAGCTGAGAACATCTCCTTTATTTTTTTATAATCAATTCTCTTGTTATTTTGACTATTAAATAGAAATTTCTCATGTTCGATACCAATTTTAAATTCTTTTTTATTTTTAATCCCGGACTTGAAATATTCAATTATTTGCTCTTTTTTTGTAATCATTAGTATTAGTTTTGTTTTTAATTTTTCGTTAGAGAAGAATATGGTTTTCTAGAAAAAATTTTCTTTACAATTGGTTTGAAAAATTCCAACGGTAAAGACTCATATTTAGGATCAAAAGAGTTTTGATCATATTTTTCGCAAAAATCTATTGTATCTTGATAATATTTATGATCTTTATATTTATCTCTTCTGTTCTTATCACCACCTAAATGATGTGCATAATAATACATTTGAAATTCTCCATGTTTTTCAACTATCCAATGAGTTTTTTCTGATACATAGGGCTTTAAAATTGAAGCAGCATACTCAGAATGATTCATTGGTGCTAGTTCATCCCCGATGTCGTGCAACAGACAAGCTACAACCATCTCCTCACTTTCACCATTTCTATGAGCTCTTGTAGCGCTTTGAAGTGAGTGTTCAAGCCTAGATACCTGATAACCTTCTAAAGTTTCAGTTAGTCCAGACATAAATTTTAATATTCTATCAGCAGTTTTGCTGGCAAAATCTTTTTCATGTTTATCTAAAAAAAGGTAATCTTCTTTAGTTCCATTTTTCATTTCGGTAAAACTTACTTTTTTCATTTAATTATTAGATGCAGTATTTAACAATGATAATTGTGTAATTTTACTATCACCAAGTTCATCGATAGGTTTAACAGGATAATCTCCAGTAAAATAATGATCAGTTAATTCAGGATAAGTTTCATTTCTTTTATCAAAACCAATTGCCCGATACATCCCATTTACTGATAAAAATTTTAATGATTTTGCACCTATGTAATCACAGATTTCGGAGTTACTTTTATTTGCCGCAAGTAATTCTTTTTTAGTTGGTGTGTCAACCCCATAAAAATCAGGAAATTTTATTTCTGGACAGGCAATTCTAACATGAACTTCTTTTGCGCCAGCGTCGTATAGCATTTTAACTATTTTATGAGAAGTTGTACCTCTCACAAGTGAGTCATCTACTAGAATTATTTTTTTGCCTTGAATAGTCGATTGATTAGCGTTTAATTTTAATTTAACACCTAAACTTCTGATCTTTTGGCTCGGTTCAATGAAAGTTCTTCCGACATAATGATTTCTGACTAAACCAAGTTCAAATTTTACGTTCAGGGATTGTGCAAAACCTAAAGCTGCTGCATTTCCAGAATCTGGTACTGGTACAACAATATCAGCATCTACATCATTTTCTTTTGCAAGTTCTGAGCCAAGATTTTTTCTATGTTCATACGCAGTTTTTCCATCAAGCATGCTATCTGGTCTTGCAAAATAAATATATTCAAAAACACAAGGCCTAACTTTTCTTGGTGGGAATGGTTTAATACTTTTTAATTCGTTATTTTCAATTAAAACTATTTCACCATTTTCAACTTCTCGTATGAATTTTGCACCAATTATATCTAAAGCACATGTTTCAGATGCTAGGACGTAACTATTTTTTAATTTTCCAATTACCAAAGGCCTGATACCAAAAGGATCTCTAACACCTACTAATGAGGTTTGAGTTAACATTACTAAAGCGTATCCACCTTGTATTTGAAAAATTGCATCAACAATTTTATCTATTGTTTTTGCCCGTTTTGACTTAGCAATTAATTGAACTATTGTTTCTGTATCAGATGTTGTGTAGAAAATTGCACCTTCATCTACTAATTTTTTTCTTAAAGAAATAGAATTGGTTAAATTTCCGTTATGAGCTACACCGATCCCTCCAGCATTAGTATCAGCAAAGAAAGGCTGAATGTTTCTAAGAGTATTTTCACCTGTTGTACTATATCTATTATGTCCAATAGCATAATCACCTTGAAGCTTTTTTAGTATTTTCTCTTTATTAAAATTATCACCCACCAAACCAAATCTTTTTTCAGAAAAATATTGTTTACCATCAAAGGTAACGATTCCACATCCTTCCTGGCCTCTGTGTTGAAGTGCATGAAGTCCTAAGGCTGTTAATGCAGAAGCATCTTTAGTATTACTAATTCCAAATATACCACACTCCTCTTTTAGCTTAGGATCAAATATTTTCAATTTTCTCCTTAGATTTTTGATATGTTTTTTCATCAGGAAATTTTTCTAATAAATAATTACTACCTTTTTTTAAATATGGAAAGATATATGATTTACTTAAATTTACTGGCCATTTATCGTAATTATAAACAATGTGTACACCTGAGAAGATACATACAGAGATAATATAAGCTTTGATAAATCCAAAAAAGAATCCAAACATTGTATCTAAACTTCCAAGGCCAGTGAATCGGACAGCTTTTCTGATACCTTTGTTAATCATTAATATTAAGAATATAACAATTACAAATATTGTAACGCCCAAAACTATATCTAGAACATACTCGTTATCAATTACGCCCTTCAAATAAAGTTTTGCTTTAGGAAAAATTATCAATGTAATTATATAGGCTAGAAACCATTTAGCCATTGACAGAATACTTAAAACAAAACCTCTTCTGAAACATCCAATTAATGTGAAAATTGTAATTATTAAATATAAGATGTCTATAATGTTTGTAGTTTTATAAAAATCTACAACAAAATCTTGCATCTAGTTATTTATTAAACGGTTTGATCAATAATATTAAAGAAGGAAGCAACGTTAAAACTGAGACCATAGCTAATAACATTGCAAGTCCAGTAAATATACCGAAATAGATTGTCGGAATAAATTTTGACAAAACCAAAATTGAAAATCCAAAAACGATTGTTATTGAGGTGTTTAAAATCGCTTTACCAACCGTGGAGTGGCACAGAATGAGTGTTTTATTGTAATCTTTAGAGGCACGAAATTCCTCCTTAAATCTGTAAATATAATGAATACTATTATCAACAGCTATTCCAATTGTAATTGCGGCTATTGTGATTGTCATCATATCCAATGGAATACCAAGTAAACCTATTATTCCTAATATAAAAAAAGCTGCGATAAAATTTGGTACCACACCAATTAAAGAAAGTTTAATATTTTTGAATAAGATTAAAAACATTCCAAATATCCCGATCAAAACTAAACCTAAAGTTAGTATTTGAGATTTAAAAAGACTTTGGAGCAAGTTATTAAATAAAATTAAAACACCACCAAGTTTAAACTCACTTTCTTTTAATCCTAATTCATTTTTTAAGTCATATTTAATTTTTTTTATAAGGTCATTTCTTCTTAAATTTTCTTGGGAGTCTATGATCCTTAGATTAATTCTTGCCTCATTGTCTTTTATGGAGATATATGGATCCACTATTTCAGTCTTGATACTCTTTGGTATTTTTGAATAAAGGACACCCATTTCTAATGTTCCTAAGGGTTTATTATTATTTAGCATTGTTGCTACATCAATTATTGACGAAAAAGATAAAACTTTTCCAACTTGAGGTAAATCATCTAGATAGTTATGAACGGAGGAAATTCTGTCTATTTTATCTTTGGTAAACCAGTATTTATCATCATTCTCATTTTCTTCATCTCCCCAATCTTCAAAATCATCTTCCTCATCAGTTTTCTTATTTTCTTTCTTTGGAAACTTTAAAATTACTTCAAGCGGAGTTGTACCACCTAATTTTTCGTCAATAAGTTTCATCCCTTTATAAATTTCGGTTTTTTTACTGAAATAATTTATGAAACTATTTTCAACTTCTAGTCTGCTTATACCGATTAAACTAAGAATGATCACCACAATAGTTAAGGTAAAAATAGTTTTGTGATTATTAAGAGCAATTTGTGCAAAAAAAGAGGTAATTTTTGAATCCTCTTGTTTTTTCAAAAATACCTTCTCTTTAGGCATAAAGTTTATGAGAGACGGTAGTAACGTAAAAGTAATAATAAATGATGTAATTAAACCCAATGTCATCATCCAACCAAAATCAATAATTGGTTTTATTTCACTGAAGATTAAAGACAAAAAAGCAATAATAGTTGTCAAAGCAGTGTATAAAATTGGCCAAAACATTTTATTAGTTGTTAAAGTGACAAGCTCAGTAATTTTTTTGTTTGGATGAATTTCTTTAATTTGTAAAAATCTTGTGCTCATGTGAATATTCATAGCCATTGTTAAAATTAACATTAATGCAATGAAGTTTGATGAAATAACTGTAACTTTCCACCCTAATAACCCAAGCAAGCCTGTCATTATTATTACTGAAAAAAAACAACTACTTATCGGAACGATAATCCAAATTAGTTTTCTAAATACAAACCATAATGTTGCAATAATAAATAATAAAACACCTAATCCAAAAACCACTATATCACTTTTTATAAATGTCATCATATCGTCGGCAATCATAGGTATCCCACCTAAATTTATTTTTCCGATATTACTATAACTTTTAATTACATTTCTAATTTCAAGAATATTTTGATGATTTTGTTTTTTTATTAAGTCTTTATGAACTTCAATTTCATCTTTCGTTTTATTAGAAATATTTTCTAATGATTTTTTATTTTTAATATTAACTATGATTCCAGAAGTTTTACCATCCTCACTAATAACAAAATTTCTAAATACGGGACTACTTAAAATCTCATTAAATCCTCTTTCTTTATCTATATCCTCATCTTTTAAAGTCTTAAAATTTTCTAATCTTTCTTGCAATGGTGCATCCGAATTATTTAATAAAGGAATATCTAAAAGAGTAACGACACTATGGACCCAGTTTAAACTTTGAATTTTATATTTTAAACTAAGAAGGTTGTTTATAGAAACATCAGAGATCATTCCTTCATTAGGGGTATAAGTTAAAATTAAGAATTCCTTTGACCCGTACCTTTTTGTAATTTCTTCTAAATATTTAAGGTCTGGATCTCCCTCTATTAGTAATGTTTCTGATGAAGCGTCTAATTTGAAATCTTTGGAATAAAAACCAAAAGTAAATAAGGCTATAACTAGAAATATCAATATCGCTTTTGGATTTTTTAAAATTGTATTTTGATAAAATTGGGCAATCATCTTACCCTTTTATATTGGAATTTAGTTAATTTGAGTATCTTTAAATTTAGTAAACATCGCCTCAAACTCTAAAAAGATATTTCCAGTTGGACCATGTCGTTGTTTACCAATAATTAATTCTGCCAGATTAGATACTTCATTCATCTTTGCTTGCCATTCAGCATGCTCTACTGTTGCTGGTTGTGGTTCTTTATTTTCTAAATAATAAGACTCTCTATATACAAACATAACCACATCTGCATCTTGCTCTATTGAGCCAGATTCCCTCAAATCAGATAATTGGGGTTTTTTATTATCTCTCTGTTCTACTTGTCTTGATAATTGTGAAAGTGCAACTACAGGTATTGATAATTCTTTAGCTAGTGCTTTTAACCCTTGAGTAATTTCTGATACTTCTTGGACTCTTCCATCTTTATAATTCAAAGTTCCCCTCATTAACTGAATGTAATCGACAATAATCATATCAAGACCATGAGTTCTTTTGATTCGTCGCGCTCTATTACTCATAGCTGCAATCGTTATTGCTGGTGTTTCGTCAATATAAAGTGGAAGTTCAGATATATTTTTTGAGGTCTCTATAAACTTATCAAATTGTTCATCAGAGATTTTACCTCTTCTAATATCATTTGATTTAATTCTAGATTGTTCTGCTAAAATTCTGGTAGATAATTGTTCAGATGACATTTCTAATGAAAAAAAAGCAATAGATGATTTCTTGCCACTTTCTTGTAATTTTTGAGCTGCATTAAAAGCGATGTTAGTAGCTAGTGCTGTCTTTCCCATACCTGGTCTTCCCGCAATTATAATCAAATCAGATTTGTGCAGACCTCCCAATCTATCATCTAAATCTCTTAATCCAGTCGGAACCCCAACAATGCCCTCATCATTTTTGTAAGCAGCTGAAGCCATATCGATTGTATCCTTAAGAGCTTTGTCAAATTTTATAAAAGAGGAGCTAAAAGATCCTTTCTCAGCTAATTTAAATAATTCTTTTTCTGAATTTTCGATTATTTGTTGTCCACTTGTATTTAGATCACCTAATCTGGCATCAT
Organism: uncultured Pelagibacteraceae bacterium; assembly: GCA_902612325.1. Classification (GTDB taxonomy): domain Bacteria; phylum Pseudomonadota; class Alphaproteobacteria; order Pelagibacterales; family Pelagibacteraceae; genus Pelagibacter. Next base: position 28,781 of record CACMDB010000005.1, read on the forward strand.
CAATAGTTTGTTCAGAAATTTTTACAAGCTCTCTTCGTACAAACATATCATAAATTATTTTTGAGTATTCGATTGCTTGTCTCACAGAGGTAGAAAATTTTGTTATTTTTACTAAGTATTCTGGGACATTTAATTCATCCTTTTCATCTTCAAAATAATTTTTTAAAGTAATGGGATTTGCTAGTAATCCTTTATAAATTAATTTTTCTATTGCTCCAAAAATCTTTTGATGCATTGGATCATAAAAGTTATTACTTACTATAATGATATTTATTTCATCAAAAATTTCATTTGAAACAAGTATAGAACCAATCACAGCTTGTTCAGCCTCAATATTATTTGGTAATTCTTTAAATTTATCCTTAACGATTGTTAAATTATTTTCCACCCCTTATTGTAAGTTAATTTTTATGACAAATGAATTTGAAATATTAATTGGGGAAAAAATTGTATAATTATTGAATAGTCTCAGCTGACTCAACTACAATGTGTATCTCTGCATCAATCTCTGAGTGTAAAGATATTTTTACTTTAAATTTTCCAAGAGATTTGATTTCTTTAATTGGTTGAATCATTGATGGTGTAATATCTAATGTTTCTTTTTCTTTAATAAGTCTAGAAATCTCCGTAGGTTTAACTGAACCATACAACTCTTTATTTTCTGTTGAAAGCTTTTTTACTAAATATTCTTTCTTATTTATTTTTTCAGCTATTCTTTTTGCCTCTTGTTTTTTTTCATTGTCCTTTTTTGATAATTGAGTTTTAATTTTTTCTACTTGATTTATATTTTCTTTTGAAGCATATAAAGCTTTTTTATTCGCAATCAAAAAGTTCCTAGCGAAACCCCTCTTCACATCTATAATTTCACCAATAGATCCTATTTTTTTGATATTTTCTAATAGTATTACTTTCATTTATAATAAAGCTAAGTTTCTAGCTCTTTTTATTGACAAAGATAATTCTCTTTGTTTTTTTTGACTAACGTTAGTTATTCTTGATGGAAGAATTTTACCATTTTCTGAAACATATCTTTTTAATAATTTTATGTTTTTATAATCAATTTTTGGAGTACCTTTAACTGACAAAGGGCAATTTTTCTTAAATCTATATTTATTTGGCTGGAAAATACTTAGTTTTGCAAAATTACTTTGTTTGCTTTTTTTGTTTCCACTTTGTCTTTTTGGCATAACTAGTTGTTAGATTTTTCTATTTTCTCAATTTCATCTTTTTTTGAAAAAAAATTTGTTTCAAGGTCAAATTTTTTTACTTTCACAGTTAAATATCTTAACAGTTTTTTATCAATAGCCTCATTTTTTTCAAGTTCGCTGATTACATTTCCTTTACCTTTAAATTTAAAGTGAATGTAGCTTCCTTTTTTATTTTTTTTAATTAAATAAGATAAATTTAATAAACCCCAATTTTCAGTTTTCACTATCTCACCATCATTTTTTTCAATAATGCCTGAATATTTTTCAGTTAATTGTTTTATTTCACTTGGGGAAGTGTCTTGTCTTGCAATTATAGTATGCTCGTATAAATTCATTTAATTTATTTAATAAAAAATGAGGATATACTATTATAAATCTTTAATTACAATAGCAAAAACAATAAAAAATATAGGTTTTTTTAGATGTTTTCATTAGTATTCCCAGGACAAGGTTCTCAAACAATTGGAATGGGAAAAGTTTTTTTTGCAAATTATGGTTTAGTAAAAGATCTTTTCAAGCAAGCTGACGAGTCATTGGGTATTAACCTATCAAAAATAATTTTAGAGGGACCTAAAGATGAATTAGATCTTACAACAAATACTCAGCCTGCAATATTTCTTATAAGCTACTCAATTTTTCAGGTAATGAAAAAAGAATTCAATCTGCATCTTGATAATGCAAAATATTTTGCTGGTCATTCACTTGGAGAATATTCAGCTTTATGTGCTGCAAACTATTTGAGTTTTTCAGATACCATTAAACTTTTAAAATCTAGAGGTGATGCAATGCAAAATGCTGTCCCAAAAGGAGAGGGAGGTATGTTAGCTGTTTTAGGTTCAAAAGTTGAAATTATAGAGGATCTTTTGAATGAAAATAGGAATAACTTTATAGCAGAAATTGCAAATGATAATTCTGAAGGTCAAATTGTTTTAAGTGGTAGAAATAGTGACATTGAAAAATTAATTAAGGTTTTAAAATCAAAAAATGTAAAAAATATCAAATTACCTGTTAGCGCTCCTTTTCATTGTCAACTTATGAATAATGCGACTAAAATTATGAGAAAAGAAATTGAAAAATTAAACTTTCAAGATTCTAAAAAAAAATTGATTTCAAATGTGACAGCAAAAGAAATTAAGAATAAGGAAGAGCTTAAAATACTTTTAATCGATCAAATAGAAAATAGAGTCAGATGGAGAGAGAGCATAGTTTATATGATAAATAATGGAGTTAATCATTTCATAGAAATTGGACCTGGAAAGGTATTATCGGGTTTAATTAAAAGGATAGATAAGAATGTAAAAACCAATACAATCAATAATATGAGTGATATAAAAGATTTAGAGATATGATTAATTTAAAAAATAAAAATATCATTATAACCGGTGCATCAGGAGGAATAGGTAAAGCGATAGTAAATAAATTGAGTGAGTTTGAAGCTAATATATTAGCAACTGGAACAAAAATTGAAAAGTTAGAGGAATTAAAATCAAAGGTTAAAAATGTTAAGATTTTAAGTTTTGACATTTCTCAAAGTGAAAAAATTGAGGAATTTATTGAAAATGCTACAACACAACTTGGAGGAAAACTAGATTGTATTGTTAACAACGCTGGGTTAACACAGGACAATTTAGCAATTCGTATGAGTTTAACTGAGTGGAAAAAAGTAATTGATGTAAATTTAACATCTACTTTTCTCTTAAGTAAATTTGCTATTAAAAAAATGCTGAGAAATAAATCAGGAAAAATTGTAAATATTACATCTGTTGTTGGTCATACTGGAAATTTAGGTCAGGCAAACTATACAGCATCAAAAGCGGGTATAGTTGCTATGTCAAAAAGTTTGGCTATTGAATATGCTAAAAAGAATATTAATGTTAATTGTATTTCACCAGGTTTTATAAAAACAGCCATGACAGAGAAGTTAGATGAAAAATTCAAGGAATTGATCATATCTAAAATACCATCTGCGAGGTTAGGAGAGCCCATAGATATTGCGAATGCAGTTCTTTTTTTAGTTTCAGATCAATCAAATTACATTAATGGCGAAACTATACATATTAATGGGGGTATGTATATGGCTTGACAAAAAAAGTTTTTAAATTATTAAGAATTTAAAACAAAAGGATCAATATGTCAGAAGATGTTTCAAGCAAAGTAAAAAAAATAGTTGCAGATCATTTAGGGATTGATGAAGCTAAGGTTACAGAAGAGTCTAGTTTTATCGATGACCTTGGAGCTGATAGCTTAGACACAGTCGAATTAGTAATGGCTTTCGAAGAGGAATTTGGTTCAGAAATTTCTGATAGTGAAGCTGAAAAAATTTTAACGGTAGGTGACGCTGTAAAATTTATTGAAGGAAAAGCTAATTAGTTTTATTAATGCCCATAGAGAATGATGGGGTTATGATAATCTTATCCTCTCCTTCTGGAGCAGGAAAGACTTCCCTTGTAGCTTTGTTGTCAAAACTTAAAAACTTTGAAGTTTCAATTTCTCACACAACGCGAAAACCAAGACCAAACGAAACTCCAAATCAAGATTATTATTTCGTTAATGAGGAAGAATTTAATAGACTTATAAAGAATCAAGAATTTTTGGAATACGCAAAAGTTTTTAATAATTTATATGGAACTACCAGAACGCAAGTAATAAATTATTTAAATAATGGAAAAAATGTTTTGTTTGATATTGATTGGCAAGGAGCGGATCAGATAAAAAATAAAAAACTAGATTATAAGTTAATAACTTTTTTTATCTTGCCACCTAGTAAGGAAATTTTATTTGAACGATTATCTAGCAGGGACATGAAAGATAAGCTGATCGCTGAAGATAGAATGAAACAATTTGAACATGATGTTCTGCATTGGATAAATTATGATTATGTCGTTATTAATGATAATTTAGAAAGTTGCTATTTAAAGATAAAAAAATTAATTGAAGCAGAAATTAAAAATGGTTCAAAGGATTACGATAAAGAATTTATTAGAAGACATGTAGAAAACCTAACCTCTTAAACTTTCATATTCATTGACTAATTTATAATATGTTTCAAAATCAAGATTTTGTGGTCGTGAACAAAGATCGATATTTAATTTTTTAGCTATTTCAATATTTCCATTGAATACTTGGTTAAAAGGTTTTTTTAACATTTTCCTTCTTTGGTTAAAAAAAATTCTTGTTATTTTTTCTAAATTTTTTGGATTATTAATATTAAAAAAATATTGTTTTGGCTGAAAGTATATTAGTGAACTATTTACTCTAGGTTTTGGTAAAAAACTGGTTGATTTGATATCGCATATTTTTTTTATATTCAATCGCCAATTAGATAATATTGAGAGTCTCCCATATTTAGATGAATTGGATTTTGAGATTATACGATCAGCAACTTCTTTTTGGAACATTAAAATTAAACAACTGAACCAAAATTTATTTTTATCCAAATTTAAAATCCATTTAGATAAAATTTCAGTTGAAATGTTGTAGGGTAAATTACCAAAAACAACAAATTTATCATTATCAAGTTTTTTTTCATTAACTGATAAAATGTCTTTATTGATAACTTTTATTTTATCTCCAAAATTATTTGATAATTTGATTGCTAAATCCTCATCCTTTTCTATAACAAGTACTTTCTTTGGTTCTTTTGATAAAATATGAGAAGTTAAATTTCCAGTACCTGGACCTACCTCAAGTATATTTTTATTCTTTATTTCAGTTATATTTACAATTTTTTTCAGAATATTTTGATCTATTAAAAAGTTTTGACCCAGACTTTTTTTTGCTTTGATCACTTATTTAGTGTCTAAAAAGGTTAGTGCTTTAATTAAACTCGATGGATTTGATTTATTTTTTCCAACCATTCTTTCGTTAGGACCATGATCAGGTGAAATTCTCAAGAATGGGAGCCCTAATGTAATATTAATTGCATCATATTCAAATAAAGTTTTCATGGGCGTTAATACTTGATCATGATACATACCGACAATAATATTGTATTTTTTTCTATTTTTTTTTAAAAATAGCGTATCTGCAGCCATTGGACCAAATATCTTATAATTTAATTTGATTAAAGATTTGATTGCAGGTCTTATAATTTTTTCATCTTCATTAAAAGTATCGATACTTTCACAATGTGGATTTAAACCCGTAACTGCTATCTGAGGTTTCTTATTTGAGTATTTTTGGTAAAACTCATTAATTAATTTGATTTTTTCTATTATCATTTTTTTATTAACATATTTTGAAACTTTTTTGATAGGCAAATGAGTTGTTAAAGGAGATACTGATAAGTTCTTATTATAAATAAGCATTGCAAAGTTTTTTGTTTTCGTTCTACTAGCCAAATATTCTGTTACACCTAAATATTTTTTTTTTAAAAAATATTTTTTTGATACAGGGCCATTAATAAATTTATTTGTAATTTTTTTACTTAAAATTTTAAGGGCTATATCGAATGATTTATTTATGTAGTTATTAGATTTTCTAGTAATTTTATCAAATGGTTTTTTTTGAATAAAATTTACATTTATTAAATTTATTTTTGTATTATCTAATTTATATTTCTTTAAATCTAAAAAGTTAATTAACCTTATTTGTTTTTTAACACTTAATTTTTTCATCTGAAGCTCAAATAGTTTCTTTGAAGCAATTAAAATAATTGGACTTTTAAATCTTTTATATTTTAATGATTTTAAAAAGATTTCAGAAAAAATACTATTTGGCTCACCACCAACTACTATTATAGGTTTATAAACCATATATTAATAAATTTTTTTTAAGTTTATTAAAATAAATACTTGAAAATTGGTTTAGCTGATCATTTGTTTTAAATCTAACAGATTCTTCAATTTTTTCAGTTAAATTAAATTGTGAAACACTTTCTTTCTTATCATCGACCCTAATTATAATAAATCCTGATGATGTTCTGATTGGATCTGAAAATTGCCCTCGTTGTAGTTTAGATATAACTTCTTTTATATTTTCATTTAAATTTATTTCTTTAATCCATCCAATGTAACCACCATTAGTAGCTGTATCAGAATTACTATGAATTAAAGCAGTTTTTTCAAATCCAATATTTTCAATATCTAAAAGAATTTTTCTATATTTATTTTGAAAATCGCTTTTATCATTTACATTAAAAGTTATCTCAGAAAGTAAAAATTCTTTTTCAAGCTTTTTTTGAGGGTTTTGTAGAATTTCATTTTTTATCTTGTCTCTGTCTATTATAACTTTTTTGTAAAATTTTTGATAAATTAAGTCACTCCAAATTGCCTCAATAATTAGTTTTTCTTTAATTGTTTCAAAATTTAAATCGTTATCTTTCAAATAATTCTTAAAAATTTCTAATGAATTTATTCCAATTTTTGAGAATTTACTTTTAATAATATTTAGTAAAAATTTTTCTTCAACGTTTAAGTCTTTTACAAAATTCATTATCTCTATCTTTTTTATCTTCTCTTTCAAAACAGAATTTTTTGATATTTCAAATAGTTCAGTTTTACTTAAATTTTTCATTTCCGGATAAAATGATTTTAGGAATTTTATTTCTTCAAAAATATCAATTGAAGTAATAATTTCATTTTCAACTTTAAATAAGATTTTATTTTCAATAGCTAATGAATTTTTAATAAAAGATGATAATATTAATAACAATATGGATATTATTTTTAAATTTTTTTTTGAAAACATCTGCTAATTTGCAAATTTTTGCTCTACAGCAGTTAAAGGTATTAGTTTTATACTCAACATGAAATCTTCAGTGGGCTCTAGGTCTCTATCTTTATAATAGGTTTTATTATATTTTATACCCGCAATTAGACAATCATTTTTATATTCATAAATTAAATCATAGTACTCTGTTAAATCTATTTCTCTATTTTCTCTTGCTTTAAATGTAACAAAATTTTGTTTATTTAAATTTAAAGTTGTTACATTCTCTAAAATATTAGCACTTCCAATCACTCCATCTTCTTCAATATAATTGAATTTGGTTGAAAAATTACCCTTAGAAATACTTGTACCAAATGAATTATATTGAATTTTATTGAGATCATGATTTATTGAAAATTCATAATTTAAATTTACGTGACTATTGAGATTATTTGTTAATTTACCAAAATAATTTGAGTTTTTTTTATCAATAGTGCTGTTTGATGGAATATTTTCGTTTAATTTTGTTCTTAAAACTTTACCAAGTTTAAATTCGAAATATTTATTAATATCATTTATATTTTCTTTTTTATATTCTAATCCTAATGTCAAATTTTGTCCGGATTCAAGTGTGTCGATTAAACCTAGCCTATCAATATTAAATAGATTGTCGTTATTAATTCGTCTATTTTTATTTTTATAACTTTTCATACTTGATGGGTTAATTCTTAGAGATATTTTGGGATTTATATAATTAGTGTAATTTTCATTAATGTCTATAAGTGGATAACTTGAAATAAATTCAAAAATACTCATAAATTTTATATTTGGACTAGAGTCATACTCAATATTATTTTTACCAGCAGTAATTGTATTTTTTAAATAATAGTTTAAATTATTTCTAATTCCATTTTTTGAAAAAAAGTCATTACTTTGTATGTTTAAATTATTTATCATTCTTGATCTAAGACTGTTTGTATCTTTTAAAATATTATCACCTTGTGAAATAAAATTTAAAAAACCAAAATCATTCCTAAAAATACTTTTTGAAAAATCATAATAAGGTAATATATATTGATAACGATCACTATTTTGCTTTGACAAATTTTCGTAAGCAGTAAAACCAGTACTTAGTGAAAATTTTTCATTTTCAAGATTTAAATCTATATGTGAACTTAATGTTTCAAAATTATCTGGTTTTAGATCTGTATTTACAATATTTGTATCAAAAACCTTTAAATATGTGTCATTATTTACTTTTTGATACGAAATATCTAATGAACTCTTTATAAAACTTTCATAATTTAAATCTAATTCATATTTTGAAAACAAATGCGATAAAGTATTTTTTTCATTAGATTTTTTTGATTGATAACCATCTACAATATTGAAGTCAGCTATAAAAAATGAATTTTTATTTTTTTGTCTATATTCATTCTGTAACATAAAAATATCCTTATCGAAGATAGTTGGTTTAAAAGTAAAGTCTTTATTATCAGATAAAATTTGAAAATAAGGGATTTGAATTGAAGAACCTAATACATTTGAGTTATTTATATATGGTACTAGAAAACCAGATTGTCTTTCTACACTGGGACCTGGATGAAAAAATTTCGGGAAATACAATACAGGAATATCATAAACTTTTACCAAAGCATTATCATAATTTATTTGTTTTTTATTTTCATCATAAGTAATCTTTTCAGCTTGAATTGACCATGGTGGACAGTTGTTATTTTTTTTGCAACTAGTGAATAAACCTTTACTTATTGTTGTTATACCATTTTTACTAGAGGAGGAAAGACCCTTGAACCTTGGATCATTATTTTTGTTACCAAAAATATTTTTTTTAAAATTAATTTCTATATCTTGAGCAATATAGGTCTGATTTTTTAAATTAAATACTGCGCTTTTAAAATAGAATTTATCACTAAATGGTTGATTGTATTTTGTATTAATAAAAAAATCTTCACCTTTTAAAATTTCATCACTTAGAGAATAACTAAATTTTCCAATTTCGTAACGTGTTTGATTTTTATTATCTAAGATTTTTACACCCATATCAGAACTGATGATCATTTGTTCTCTCAATATAGAAATATTTTCAGTTTTAAAATTGTAGTTATTACCAATCATAGCTTCGGTTTTACCTTCTATTTCTATTTTTTCCTCATTTTTGAAATATGTAATAGCGTTAGCAATAAAATTATAGTTATTCAGTTTATCTTCAATTGTAATATTGCCTTTAGCTTGAAGAATATTTTTTACTTTATCAAATTCAAATTCATCAGCTTGGATGATAATTCCATTTTCAGTTGTTATTGTACCTCGATTCTTTCCAACTATCTTTTTTCCACTGTCCAAAATTTCTATTTCGGATACATCAAAATTTATTTGATCATCACTATATAAATTTGAAAAAATAAAATTTGAAATTATTAAGAAAAATATGAGAGTTTTATTTATCATTAATATTTCTTAAAAATAAAGAGTTTATAATAGTAAGAATCGTTAAAGGTATAATTATAGAACTTAAAACACTTATTTTTTCAGAGGTACCCAAAATATAAAAGAAGTTATTAATGTAATAAATAATTACAGATAAGAAAAGTCCTATAATGATTTTAATACTTTTATTTTTAAAGGTTTTCGTATTCATCATAATTATTGCTGAAAAAATAAACATTAAAATAAAATAAAAAGGAAATGAAATTAATTTAAAAAGCTGGAGATCTATTTCTGTTAAGGAATAATTAAGTTTTTTATAGTTTTTTCTCATCTCAATTAATTCGGTGAAAGATAAAGATGACATATTTGAAAATAAATTCTGGATTAATTTATAATCAAAATTGGTCATTAATTTAAGGCTTTTAACAATTTCTCTGTTATTTTGTACATAAATTTCAGCATCTTTTACTATCCATTCTTTATTAGTTATATCAATCTTACTACTTTTAATGTTTCTTATAATTTCAAAATTTTTATCAAATTCAGAAATATAGGTATTCGAAAGTTCATTCTTGTTAATAGAACTAGCATTTATCATTAGTATTTTTTCATTGTATATATCTTTGATCCATAATCCATTATTAGTGATAACAGCTAGATATTTCTTGTCTTCGGTATAGTTTGATTTTAATCCTAAATATAGATTTTTTAGATTTGAAGACAAGTTATAAAAAATAGAGATTATTAAGATACCTACAAAAAAAGTTGTAATAGCCAAAATAGAAAATATTTTTGTATTTTTCAGTCCTGAATATTTAAATATATTCATCTCATTGTCAGTAAAAAGTGTATTAAAAAAAAATTGAGTTGATATTAAAAAAATAAATGGAAACATTTCAAAAACTAATATTGGAGTATTTATTAAAGATAAATAAAGAGGAAAAAATGCTTTTACATTAGTCTGTTTAAAAAATTCTAATTCTGTAAGTAAATTTAAAATGTATATTAAACAAAAGAAAATAAAAAAAACATTTAAAAAAGAGTATAAGTAAGTTCTAATTAAAAATTTTGTATATGTGTTCATTTAAAAGATCTCGTATCTTTAAGACGTATAAAATAATTTGAATATAAACTTAATATCAGGACAATTGGAATGATAAAAAATTTAATATTTTTTAAAAAATCTTCACTGATTAATCTAATTGTCATTTCTGAAATTATTATTGTACTAAAACCAATAAAAAAAATTAAAAATCTATATTTTGTATAATTAATATTTTCTTTCGATTTAAGTATTAGTAATAGTGAAATTAATATTAATACAGGTATATATAAAGGAATTATAATTCTTTTATATAACTCTTTAATTATATTATCAATATTTTCCATTCTACAATTCTCAACATCAAAATTAATGTCTATTTTAAGAAATTTAAAATTCTTTAAGTTGTGATAACATTTAATAAGATCTGTAGTTGCTACTTCTTGGGTTTTCTTGTAGGTAGTAGTATTGTCAGATAGATTACTTAAGTTAAAATCTGTTTTCTTAAATTTAAAATTAGTAATCTTACCATTAACGACACTGATTGTTTCGCCAAAATTTAATTCTAAAAATTGATTACCCCCAATTTGTTTAAACTTACCTTCTTTTGCAAAAGTAATTTGAAAGTTATTTCCGGAACCTTTTTTAAGATAAATTTCTTTAAGATTTCCAAAATCATCTCTTGAATTACTGTAAATTGTTAGACCTTTTACAGCATCATTGAATATTCTTGGTTTTACAAAATTTTCTAGATAATTAATTGAAGATGTTCTTAAAAAGGATCTAGCTAAGTCTTGACTTTTTGGTACAATAGCTGCTGTTAGAAATATTTGAAATAACATTATTATAAAAGAAAATTTTATAAAAAAATTAATAACCTCAAATTTATTAATTCCGAAATTCCAAAAAATTATTAATTCATTGTTTAATTCATACTTTCCTATTACGTAAATAAAGCTAAAAAATAAGACAAAAGGAACTAATTTGCTTATTACTTTTGGAAAATTCAATATAGAAAAATTAAGATAAACTAAATAATTTCGTCCATCTTCAACTATAATATCCAAAAAATTTACAGCCTGAAATACCCAGATAATTATACCTGTTGAAAAAAGAGTAATTGTAAAAAATATTAAACAATCAAAAAGAAGTTTTCGAAATAATATTTTTTTCATTGAAATCTATCAAAATACATTTATATATTTTCAACTATTAGTTTACAATTTTAATACAACCCAAAGTACATATATATAAAAAATGTCAATAAAAATAAGTATCAAAAATAGTTTAAACCAAAAATCAGTAAAAAATCATGTTTTTTTTACCAATAAAAATTTTAAAATAAATGAACTTAGTAAACTTCCAATATCTAAATTTTCAAGTTTTATAAATCAGTCACTAAGCTCAAATGAATTAAGTGATAAGAATTTTTTATCATTAGACATAAATGCTTCGCAAAAAGTTATTTTGATAAAAATTAAAGATAGTCAATCTCCATTTGAGATTGAAAAAATTGGTGCTGAATTTTATGTGTATTTAAAATCAAATTTGTATTTAAAAACAACTTTTTATGAACAAAATATAAGGAACACTTTTCCTAAAAATAAATTCTTCTTTGATCAATTTGCACAAGGCCTTCAATTAAAATCATACGAATTCAATAAATATAAATCTAAAAGTAAAGAAAAAAAATTCGATATAGAGGTCTTTAATAAAAACAAAACCTTCCAATATAATAGAAATAAGAAGTATAGATCTTTAATTGAGGGTACAAATTTAACAAAAGATCTCGTTTCAGAACCAGGAAATATTCTTCATCCAGATGAATATGCAAAAAGATTATTACAGCTTAGAAAATTTGGTCTTAAAGTAAACGTATTTGACAAAAAAAAATTAAAAAAGCTTGGTATGAATGCACTTCTTGGCGTAGGACAAGGTAGTATAAGAGGGTCTTATCTTGTTACTTTAGAGTGGAAAGGTTCAAGATCAAAAAAAAAACCTTTAGCATTTGTCGGAAAAGGAGTTTGTTTTGATACCGGTGGTATATCTCTTAAGCCCGCAAAATTTATGGAAGACATGACCTATGATATGGCTGGTTCTGCTGTTGTTGTAGGTTTGATGAAAAATCTTGCATTAAGGAAAGCAAAAATAAATGCAATTGGAGTTGTGGGTCTTGTTGAAAATATGCCCGGCGGCAATGCGCAAAGACCCGGTGATATAGTGAAATCTTACAGTGGTAAGACAATCGAAGTTTTAAATACAGATGCTGAGGGAAGATTAGTTTTAGCTGATGCACTTACATATACAGAAAAAAAATATAAGCCTGAATTTATTGTCGATTTAGCAACTTTAACAGGAGCAATTATAGTTTCTTTGGGTTCTGAATTTGCGGGCCTTTTTTCAAATAGTGATAAGTTGTCTAAACAATTATTTGATGCAGGTCAGAAAGTTGGTGAGAGGGTATGGAGAATGCCACTTGATAAAAATTATGATAAATTAATAAATTCCAAAAATGCCGATATGCAAAATATTAATTATGTTGGAGGAGCTGGCTCAACTACTGCAGCACAATTTTTACAGAGATTCATCCTTAATAAAACTCCTTGGGCACATTTAGATATTGCAGGTATGGCATTTTCAAAATATGGAGGTGCTTTAAACTCTGAGGGTGCAACTGGATTTGGAGTTAGACTATTAAATCAATTAGTTGAAGATTATTATGAGTAACACTGAACAAACTTTATCAATTATTAAACCAGATGCAGTAGAAAGAAACCTGGATAATGAAATTAAACAAATATTTATAAAAAACGGATTTAATATTTTTAAAGAAAAAAAAATCCAGATTGAAAAATCAGAAGCTGAAAAATTTTATAAAGTTCACGAGACAAAACCATTTTATAATGACTTATGTTCATATCTTTCATCAGGCCCAATAATTGCGATGATACTTGAGAAAGAGAATGCTGTGGCTGACAATAGAAAATTAATGGGAGCAACTAATCCTGATGATGCTGAAGAAGGAACAATCAGGAAAAAATATGGGATTTCAATAGATAAAAATTCAGTACATGGTTCCGATAGTGTTGAAAATGCAAAAATTGAAATTGATTTTTTCTTTAAAGATTAACAAATATCTTGCTTATAGCTCTTGGATATAAAATATGTTCATCTTTTAATATTTTCTTTTGAAGAGATGAGGGTGTTTCTTTTTTTGATAATTTAACTTTTTTTTGAAGAATTATTTTTCCTGAGTCAAGTTTTGAGTTTACTAAATGCACTGTACATCCTGAGTATTTTTCTTTATTTTGAATTACTCTATGGTGTGTGTTTAATCCTTTGTATTTTGGTAATAAAGAAGGATGTATGTTCAAAATTTTTCCTTTAAATTTTCTTATAAAATCTTTAGATAAAATTTTCATAAACCCTGCCAGACATATTAGTTTAATGTCATTTGACTTTAGTTCTTTTAATATTTTTTTTTCTGAGATTCTTTTTTTATTATAATTATAAACCTTTTTTTTAATCTTATACTGTTTTGCAAATTTAAGTCCTTTTGCTTTTACATTATTCGAAACAATTAAATTTACTTCAATTGGAGAGATTTTTTTTAAAGAAAATTTAATTAGATTTTTTAAATTACTACCTGTGCCAGAAATAAAAACTGCAGTTCTTATTTTTTTAGAACCAATTGATTTTACCATTCAATTTTATTTTTTTTGAATTTTTTGATATTTTGCCAATCACATAAGGTTTATAATCTTTAGAAAAATATTTATTAATTTTTTTTAAATTTCTTGGATTTATGATTAGACAAAAACCAACACCACAATTAAAAGTTTTTAACATTTCGAAGTCATTTACATCATTTTTTTTTAACCATTTAAAGATTTTAAGAGGTTTTATCTTTTCTAAATCAATTTCTGCACAAAGATTAGTTGGAATAACTCTTTTAATATTATCTGCTAAACCTCCACCGGTAATATTTGCACAACCATTTATTAGTTTCTTGTTAATGAGACTTAAAATTTCTTTAACATAAATCTTTGTTGGTTTTAGTAACTCTTTTTTTAAAAAAATATTTTTATTAATTGATATATTTTTTCTTTTAATAATATGTCTAACTAATGAGTAACCATTTGAATGTAAGCCACTTGATGGAATTGCTAAAATAAGGTTATTTTCTTTGACATCATTTTTGTTTAAAATTTTTTTTTGTTCAACTAATCCAACTGCAAAACCGGCAATATCAAATTTATTTTTTTCGTATGTACCAGGCATTTCAGCTGTTTCACCACCAACTAAATCACAACCGGAGATATTACAACCTTTAACAATTCCTTTTATGATTGATTTTAGTTTTGGTAAATTAATTTTGTTAATCGAAATATAATCTAAGAAAAAAAAGGGAGTTGCACCTTGAACTATCAAATCATTTACACTCATCGCAACTAAATCAATACCAATAGTATCAAATTTTTTTAAAAGATTTGCTATTTCTATTTTAGTACCAACCCCATCAGTGCATGCTACAATTTTTGGATTTTTTAAATTGTTGGGAATGTTTGTTATAGAGCCAAAACCACCTATATTATTAAACTTTTTTTTGCCCTTTTTTTTTGATGAAATTGAAGATATGAACTTTATAAACTTATCTGCAGTCTTAATATCAACTCCACTTTTTTTGTATGTTAATAGATTTTTATTCATTATTATAAAGTATGATAGTCAGATTTAAAAATTTTTCACATTTTTTATATATTTTTTTTGCTTTTCTATCTTTAAATATATTTTTTTTTTCCACAGATAAAGTTGAGGCAAAATCTTTTGAAGTAAATAATATTGAAATTTCAAAGCCGTTTGAAATAAATTTTGATAAAAATAAGGTGATAGATGATGGTTTTGTTAAAGCTTTTTCTAGATTAATCTCAACTATTACAGTTTCTTCAGATCAAGAAATAATTAAAGGAATAAAATTAGCTGAGATAAAAGGAATGATAGAGTCCTTTTCTGTAAAAGAGGAAAAGTTTATTGATGAGACTTATTTTGTAAATTTAGGTGTCGTTTTTAACAAAAAAAAAATTTTCAATTACTTAGAAAATAAAAATGTGTTCCCATCGGTACCAAATAGAAAAAAATTCTTATTGTTTCCAATTATAATAGAAGAAAAAAATGATAATTTAATAGCCTTTTCAGAAAATAACTTATTTAACAATTGGAATAAGTATAATAAAAAATCACATCTTCTCGAGTATCTTTTGCCAACTGAAGATCTAGAAGATTTAAATCTCATAAAAAAAAATTACGAGACGATTGAAAAATATAATTTCGAAGAGATTACTAGGAAATATAATTTAGATGACTCAATTGTAACTTTAGTTTTTAAAAATAATAATAACGTGAGAATTTTATCTAGGATAACAATTGAGGAGAAAGTAGTTTTAAAAAATCTCTCATTTTCTGATATAAATTTTGATGATGAAGACGATATTATAGACTTAATAGATAAATTAAAAATAATTTACGAAGATCACTGGAAGATCTTTAATAGAATTAATACCTCAATTAAACTGCCAATATTTGTTAAATTAGATTCTGATGATAATTTGAAAGTTTCAAATTTTGAGAGAAAATTAAATGAAATAAATTTAGTATACGATTATTTTGTTTTAAAATTTGATAAAAATCATATCTATTATCAAATTATTTTTAATGGTACCCCAAATATATTCTTAAAATTAATGAAAGATAAAAATTTTGTTTTTAGCACTCAGAATAAGACTTGGATTTTACAATGAAAGATATAGATCAAGAAATTATCAAATTTAATTATGACAATAATTTTAAAGAGGATGATTTTTATGTATCAAAAAGTAATAAGCAAATATTTGATTTATTAAACAAATGGCCTAAATGGGAAAAAAATTTTCTCAATATTAGTGGTGAAAAATATTCTGGAAAGACACATTTAATCAATATTTTTTTAAAAAAATATAAAGGAACTAAAATTGAAGCTAATTTACTATGTGATAATGACTTTAAAAAAATAAAAATCTTCCAAAATATTATTTTAGAAAATGTGTCTGAAAAGATAAATGAAAAATTATTTTTTACTTTGTGTAATATAGTTGAACAAGATAACAAATATTTAATAGTTACCTCTGAAAGTTCCATTGTAAGTATTGATTTTAAGTTGAATGATTTAAAATCAAGATCAAAAAATTTTTTACTTCAAAATATTGATAAACCTGATGATGAACTTTTATTCGCTCTTATTTTAAAAAATTTATCTGATCGTCAAATATCAATAGATAAAAAATTAATTGACTATATTATTAAAAGAATTGATAGATCATATGGAAAAATAGTTGATTTTATATATAAAATCGACGAAGTAAGTTTAAAAAAAAAAAGATCTATAAATTTAAATACTATTAAAGAGGTATTGGGAGAATAATTGAATAAATATAGAAGTCACAATTGTAACGAACTTAGAAAAAAAAATGTTGGGAGTAATATTTTACTTTCAGGTTGGATTAATAAGAAACGTGATCATGGAAATCTCCTATTTTTAGATTTACGTGATAACTATGGCATCACACAGTGTATAGTAGACAAAGAAAATAAAAACTTTAAAGATTTAGAAAAATTACAACTTGAAACAGTTATTAATATAGAGGGTAAAGTAGTTGATAGATCAACTGATACAATCAATAAAGAGATAGAAACAGGAGAGATTGAAGTCACTATCGAAAATTTTGTTGTTTTGGGTAAGTGCAAAGAATTGCCAATGCCTATTTTTAGTGATCAAGAATATTCTGAAGAAATCAGATTAAAATATAGATATTTAGATTTAAGAAGAAAAAAAATTCATGAAAATATTATTTTGAGATCTAAAGTTATTTCGTTTATCAGAAATGAAATGAATAAATTTGGTTTTTTAGAGTTTCAAACACCAATATTAACTTCATCTAGTCCTGAGGGAGCCAGAGATTTTCTTGTGCCAAGTAGATTGAATCCAGGTAAGTTTTATGCTTTGCCGCAGGCACCGCAACAATTTAAGCAACTCATAATGGTTTCAGGTTTTGATAAATATTTTCAAATCGCCCCATGTTTTAGAGATGAAGATGCTCGTGCTGATCGAAGCCCAGGAGAGTTTTATCAGTTAGATTTAGAGATGTCTTTTGTTGAGCAAGAGGATGTTTTCAAAGTCGTTGAACAATTATTAGTAAACACTTTTAAAAAATTCTCAAAAAAAAAAATTATATCAGAAAAATTTCCAAGAATTACCTATAGAGATGCTCTTTTAAAATATGGAAGTGATAAACCCGATCTTAGAAATCCATTGATAATTGAGGACATAACAGAAACTTTTACTAGAGAGGATGTTTCTTTTGATATCTTTAAAAAACTTGTGAAGTCTGGCTCAAATGTACGATGTATAGTGACTAAGAATACGAAAGATAAACCAAGAAGCTTCTTTGATAATATTGATAGATGGGCCAAAGATGAGGGAGCTTCTGGACTAGCTTATTTCACTATTGAAAATGGGATTTCTGCAAAAGGGCCAGTGGGTAAATTTTTTTCAAAAGAGTCTTTAGAGGAAATCATGAAAAAAACAGGCGCAAAAGTTGGAGATAGTATATTTATGGCTTGTAGTAAAAAAAAGGATTTAGAGCGAATAACTAGTTTGGCTAGAGATAAAATTGCAAAAGACTTAGATTTAATAGATGATAGTGTTTTTGCATTTTGTTGGGTAGTTGATTATCCAATGTTTGAAAAAAACGATCAAACAAATAAAATTGAATTTAGTCACAATCCTTTTTCGATGCCACAAGGGGATATTAAAAAACTTAATTTTGAAAAACCTTTGGATATGTTAGCCTATCAGTACGACGTAGTATGTAATGGGATTGAACTTTCATCTGGTGCTATAAGAAATCATATTCCTGAACTTATGTATAAATTATTTGCTATTGCTGGTTATGATAAAGATCAAGTTGATGAAAAATTTAGTGGAATGATTAATGCTTTAAGCTATGGTGCACCACCGCACGGCGGAATTGCTCCTGGAATTGATAGAATTATAATGCTCTTGGCAAACGAAAAAAATATTCGGGAAGTAACTATGTTTCCTATGAACCAAAATGCTCAAGATTTAATGATGAATGCTCCATCATCAATAGATGAAAAGCAATTAAAGGAGCTTAATCTAGCTCTCAAAATAAAAAAATAGATTATTTTTTACCTTTAAGATTTATCTTAACATCTGATAAATCAACTAAATTTTTCTTATAGTTATTTCTGACAAAACCTTTACTAGTAATATCTTTTACTATTTTCAAAAGTTGATTTTGATCATCAATATTTGAAATTTCTGAATTACCAATTGATGGTGTATGAGCCAAATCTTCTCTATTCTGATAAGAAATTGCTAATTCTCTAAAAATATAGTCTAGAATTGATGTTGCGGTTAAAATTCTATCATTTCCATGAACTTTACCGGAAGGTTCAAATTTTGTACCAACAAAAGCACTTATAAATTCATCCAGTGGAACCCCATATTGTAGACCTAATGACACTGCTATAGCAAAATTGTTCATTAGAGCTTTAACCAGTTCACCCTCTTTGCTTGTATCAATAAAAATTTCTCCAATTTTTCCATCTTCGTATTCACCAGTGTGTAAATATACTTTATGATCACCAATAGTTGCTTTTTGGATGTAGCCCTTTCTTCTATCCGGCATACTAAATCTTTTTCCTGATTTTTCTGAATTATTATTATTTGACTTGATTATATTCTCTAAATTTTTTGATGATGATTGGCGATTTGAGGCTACTACATCAATTTTCTTATTTTCAACAATTTTTTTATTATTTGGATCTAAGCTTTTGGTTTTTCTATTATCAAGTTTTACGTCCAGGACTTCAAATTTACCATCGTCACGTCTTTCTAAATTTTTAAGCTCAGTTTCATTAATATCATCTAAA
Source organism: uncultured Pelagibacteraceae bacterium (assembly GCA_902612325.1). Classification (GTDB taxonomy): domain Bacteria; phylum Pseudomonadota; class Alphaproteobacteria; order Pelagibacterales; family Pelagibacteraceae; genus Pelagibacter. The sequence continues at coordinate 48,119 of CACMDB010000005.1, forward strand.
TAATGATTTACTTTAAAAGTACACGTGTAATATGTTTCAACTAAATATTTTGCCATTTAACCTCGGTTATTATTTTAAATTTTATTTGAATAATGAATCAATTAATTTATATACAAAAACAAATTTTAGTCTAATTTAATTTATACAATTTTAAATTGAAAAAAATAATTTTATTATGTTGACACTTTTAAAAAAAATTTTTACCTGGTGGAATCGGGATACTTTTGGAACCAGAATAAAAACAATTTTATCTGGTAAATTAGTAGGTACAGATCATTTAGGAAATAAATACTATGAATCTAAGAATGGAAAAAGATGGGTTATTTATGCAGCAGAAATTGACGCATCAAAAATACCAGTTGAGTGGTATTCATGGATACATTTTACTCATAATAAAATTGAAAATAATCATGAATTAAGAAAATATGATTGGCAAAAACCCCATCAAGAGAATTTAACTGGTACAGAGTCAGCTTATTATCCAAATAAAAACAAAAATGCTATTCAAAAAAAATATAGGTCTTGGAAAGACTAGATTTTATTTATTTATATTTCTTTTTTTAATCATACCCTTTTTTGCATATTCTGAGCAAAATCAAGTAGAAAGCTACACTAATATAAAAATTTTAGATAAAATTTCCTCAAAAAATATTTTAGTTAAACTTAAAAACGGAGAGGCAAAAAAACATAAAGATCTTCTAATTAAAAGTATGAAGTGTAAAAATTCTGAATTCGATGATAATCCAGAAATAACAGCTTATATTCAAGTTAGTGATCTAACAAATAAAGATAAAGACGATGTGTTTGTTTTTAATGGCTGGATGTTTTCATCAAGCCCTTCTATAACTCCGTTTGATCACCCTGTATATGATATTTGGTTAGTAAGCTGTTATTAAACTATTTTGTCATTATCAAGCCAACTTACATTAAAATCAGACTCGATAAATTTTTTATGACTTAAAAGTTTTTTGTGTAAAGGAATTGTTGTTGTAATACCCTCAATAACAAATTCATCTAATGATCTATTCATTCTTTGAATAGCTTCTCCTCTATTTCTACCATGACAAATTAGTTTACATATCATACTATCGTAATATGGAGTTACTTTATAACCTTGAAATATTGCTCCATCTACTCTTGTTCTAAAACCGGATGGTTGATGACACATGCCAATTGTACCTGGAGATGGTTGAAAATTTTTTTCTGGATCTTCAGCATTTATTCTACATTCAATAGCATGGCCTCTAGGATTTATATCTGATTGTTTAAGAGCTGTTTCACCAGTAAAAGCAATCCATATTTGTTCTTTAATTATGTCTATTCCTGTAACCATTTCAGTAACTGGATGTTCAACTTGAACTCTCGTATTCATTTCCAAAAAGTAAAATTTTCCATCCTCATAAATAAATTCGACTGTACCAGCTCCTTGATAACCGATTTTTCTGACCATATTTACAGTTCTATCAAATAAATCTTTTCTAATTTCGTCGTTTAAAACTGGGCTTGGAGTTTCTTCAATTAATTTTTGATGTCTTCTTTGAACTGAGCAATCTCTTTCATGTAAATGGATTGTTGCATTTTTTCCAGCTAAAATTTGAACTTCTATATGCCTTGGATTTTGAAAAAATTTCTCAATATAAACTTCGTCATTGCCAAAATATTTTTTTGCCTCTGATTTTGCTGTAGAAAACATTGTCTCAAAATCTTCTTCTTTTTGAACAATTTTCATACCTTTACCTCCTCCACCTCCGGAGGCTTTGATTAAGATCGGAAAACCAATTTTTTTACACAACTCTTTTGCTGTAGCTACATCTTGAACACCACCCTCAGATCCTTCTATTACAGGTAATCCATTTTCTTTTGCAATTTTTTTTGCTTGAATTTTATCTCCCATCATTTCAATATGTTTTGCAGAAGCACCAATAAATTTGATTTTATTTTCTTCAAGTATCTTTGCGAAGTTTGCATTTTCAGACAAAAAACCATAACCAGGATGAACTGCTTCAGCATTAGTCAAATCTATAGCTGATAAAAGTGCAGGAATATTTAAATAACTATTAGCCGGTTGATGAGAGCCTATACAAACACTTTCATCTGCTAATTTAACGTGCATACTTTCTCTATCTACGTCTGAATGAACAGCAACAGTGGAGATTCCCCATTCTTTACATGCTCTTATAATTCTAACTGCAATTTCCCCACGATTTGCAATCAAAATTTTTTTAAACATTATTCTAAAATGATAAGAGTTTGGCCAAACTCTACAGGTTGACCATCAGCTACAAGTATCTTCTTTACTATTCCATCAGAACTTGAGGGCACATGATTCATAGTTTTCATAGCCTCTACAATCATAATTGTATCACCTTTTTTTATTTTCTTTCCAACCTCTACGAATTTTTTAGCTCCAGGTTCAGGTGCATGGTAAGCAGTACCAATTATTGGTGATGTAATTTCAATTCCAGATATATTATTTTGACTTTCTAAATTTTTATTTGAGCTTATTTCTTTAGATAATTTTTGATTTGTTTGATTATTAATTGAAATATTATTTTTTGAGACTTTTATTTTGGTATCTTTTTCAGTGTACTCCAGTTCAGTAAGATTAAATTCATCCAAATAATCACTTAACTCTTTTATAATTTTTTTATCTATTTTCATTTTGAATTAGCTTTTGCATTGAAATTATGGCTAAAATATAACCATCAGCATTTAAGCCAAATATTCCACCTGTAACTACATCACTTATTAAAGACTTTTTCCTAAATTCTTCACGTTTATAGATATTTGAAATATGTACTTCAATAATAGGTTTTTTAAAAATTTCTAAAGCATCTCTAATTGCAATTGAGGTGTGAGTAAATGCAGCAGCATTAATAATCATCCCATCAAATTTTTCTCTAGCATTTTGTATTATATTAACCAATTCACCCTCAACATTTGATTGTGCAAATTCAGTGGAAAGCCCTAATTCTTTTGATTTTGCTAAGCATTCTTCTTTAAGTTTGTCAAAAGTAATCGATCCATATTGTGATTGTTCTCTTTCACCTAATAGATTAATATTTGGACCATTAATAATAATTATTTTATTATTCATTCAGCTTTTATATACGATGAAAAAAAAAATAAAAATAAAATTAAATGGAAAATTGAAAGCTATTAATAATAATTCAACATTATTCAATATTGTTCAAAAAAACAAAATTCCTTTAACGAAAGTAGCTATTGAATTAAATCAAGAAATAGTGGATAAAAAAAAAATAAAAAGCATCAACCTTAAAAATAATGATAAAATAGAAATAGTTCATTTCATTGGAGGTGGTTAAAATTGAAAACAGATAAATTTATTATTTCTAATAAAAATTTTAGCTCTAGACTTATTGTTGGAACTGGTAAGTATAAAAGCATGCAAGAGTGTGCAAAGGCAATAAAATTATCTGGAGCTGAAATAGTCACTGTTGCTGTTAGAAGAGTAAATATTACTGATAAAAAAAGACCATTATTGATGGATTATATAGATCCTAAAAAAATTACCTATCTTCCTAACACTGCTGGATGTTTTAATTCAAAAGAAGCATTAAGAACTTTAAGATTAGCAAGGGAGATTGGCGGATGGAAATTAGTAAAACTTGAAGTTTTGGGTGATAAAAAAAACTTATTTCCAGAAATGATCGAAACACTTAAATCTACCGAGATATTAACCAAAGAGGGTTTTAAAGTTATGGTCTATTGTAATGATGATCCTTTAATGGCAAAAAGATTGGAAAACGCAGGTGCTTGCGCAATAATGCCTTTAGCTGCCCCAATAGGTTCAGGTCTAGGTATAATTAATGATATTAATATTAAGATAATAAGGAAGCAAACAAAATTACCATTAATCATTGATGCAGGGCTAGGACAAGCTTCAGATGCAGCTATAGCTATGGAACTTGGATGTGATGGGGTTTTAGTAAATACAGCAATTGCAAAAGCAAAAAAACCATTTCAAATGGCTTTGGCGTTTAAGAATGCAGTTATAGCAGGTCGTCAATCTTATTTATCTGGAAGAATAAAAAAAACTCTATACGGAAATCCATCTTCACCAAAGTCTGGAATTATTTAGCTTTTTTAAAATATTTTCTTTTTCTAAAAGTTTTCTTTTTAAATTTCTTCTTGTCTTTTAATTCAATAACATTACTTACTTTTTGTTCCTCAAGATTTTTTAATTTTTCAAATTGTTCAATGAGTTCTATAGTTTTCTTAGATTTATTTTTAAAGTCAATAATATATTCAGGAATTATTAAGCTATTATCAGATATTATATCAATTTTCATTTTATTCTTTTTTTCGAAGTATGTAAGATCTTCAATAAAATTTTCTTTTAGAAAATCAGAAATTTTTTTACAAACTTTTAAATCTACAAATTTAGCTTTGTTTAAAACCGCTTTTAATTCGACTAATTTAAGAATTTTTAGCGCAAAGGACTCATCTGTTAGTTTAATATTCCACTTTACGGCGCTTTCTCTTAATCTCTGTCGAGACATTTCTAAAAGACCAAAATTCGATATTCTTCCAATTTGAATTCTAGCTCGATCAGTTCTACATTTTTCTTTAAGTCTTCTTTCAACTAATCTCCGATTACCATAACTAAGCATATCAATAAAATCTATTATGATTAGTCCCGATAAATCTCTTATTTTTATTTGTCTTGCTATTTCTTCCGCTGCCTCAAGATTTGTATCTAAAGCAGTGCTTTCTACATTTTTTTGTTTTATTGAACTTCCAGAGTTGATATCAATAGAAACCAATGCTTCAGTTGGATTGATAACCAAGTAGCCACCTGAATTTAGTTTTATTTCACTTTCAAATATTTGATTTAATTTTTGTTCAATACCCTCCTCAATAAACAAAGGTCTTTTTCCTCTGTATTTTTTTATCTTTTTTACATGAGAAGGCATCATCATTTTCATAAAATTTTGAGCTTTCTTATAACCCTCATTACCTTCAATGATTATATTTTTTGTATTTTCATCGTACATATCTCTTAAAGTTCTTTTAATTATTTCGCTTTCTTGATGAATTAATGAAGGCGCTATAGAGCTTAAGGCATTTTCCTTAATTTGATTCCAATTATTAATCAGTGTGTCTAAATCATGATTGATTTCATTTTTAGTTTTGTTGCTTCCAGCGGTTCTTACTATAAGCCCCATTTCTTTTGGAATTTCAATTTCATTTAAAATACTTCTTATTTTTTTTCGGTCTGCAGGATTAAAAATTTTTCTGGAAATTCCTCCACCTTTAGGTGTGTTAGGCATTAAAACTATATATTTTCCTGCAATAGAAATAAATGTGCTTAACGCGGCACCTTTTTGACCACGCTCATCTTTTATAACCTGAACTAAAATTACTTGATTGGGCTTTATTACCTCTTGGATTTTATATCTTTTGAATCTAAATTTACTTTCATATTTTTTTTCTTTTTCATTTTCTGTATTTTCCTTATCTTCTGGATCTTTTTTTTCTATTGGATCCTTTTTTTCCAAGGGATCCTCAATTTCTAATTTACCTTCAGCTAAATTTTCTTCCTCTTTAGCTTCAACTTTTTTTGATAATTCTTCCCGGACTCTTTCTTCTTCTTGTTTAATTTTTTCTAAATCACTTTGTGGAATTTGATAATAATCAGATTGAATATCATTAAAAGATAAAAAGCCATGTCGCTCTCTTCCGAAATCAACAAAAGCAGCTTGCAAAGATGGCTCTATACGACTTACTTTGCCTAAATAGATATTATTTTTTATTAAATTATTTTTTATGCCCTCATACTCATAGTCTTCAATTTTTTCACCTGACTTGAGCACAATTCTAATCTCATTTGGATGCGAAGCATCAATATATAAATTTTTTTCCATAACATTTTATTTGATTGATTCATAAATAATTAAAATTTTGTTTGTATTCTTATGCCTTATCTTTAACAAATTCCGATATATAATGGAAACAAAATGAGTAAAATTTTTAAGAATTTATTTATTGGTTTTATTAGTTTTTTATTAATTTTATCAATAATTGTTTTAGGTATTTTATGGAATTTTTCTAATAATATACCTGATTACAAATTTTTAAAAAATTACAAACCTCCCGTTTCAAGTAAGGTTTATTCTGGCAATGGTGATTTAGTTGCAGATTTTTCAAAAGAAAAGAGAATATTTGTACCATATGGATCAATTCCAAAAAACGTAATTAATGCTTTCTTGTCTGCTGAAGATAAAAATTTTTTTTCCCATCCAGGAGTTGATGCAAAAGGAGTTTTGCGAGCTGTTATAAATAATATTAAAAATATTCTCACATCTAAAAGACTAGAAGGTGCCTCGACAATAACTCAGCAAGTAGCAAAAAACTTTCTTTTGACAAATGAAGTTAGTTTAAACAGGAAAATTAAAGAGGCTATTTTAGCATTTAGAATTGAAAGAGCATTATCGAAAGAAAGAATACTCGAATTATATCTAAATCAAATTTATCTCGGCAGTGGGGCTTATGGAGTAGCTGCTGCAAGTCTTGAGTATTTTGACAAATCAATAAAAGAATTGAATTATGAGGAAGCTGCTTTATTAGCTGCCTTACCTAAGGCGCCAAGCAAATACAATCCATATCGAAATATAGAATTAGCAAAATTTAGAAGGGATTTAGTTTTAAAAAATTTATTAGACAATAATTTTATAACAGAAAAAAATTATCAAAATTTTAGGAAAAAAAATATTCAATTAAAAAAAACTAAAAGGGTTTATTTAGAAGATGCTCAATATTATATTGAAGATGTAAGAAAAAATATCATTGAAATTTTATCATATGAAAAAGTTTATAATCAAGGCTTTAATATTAATACACCAATAAATCTAGAATTACAAAAAATAGCAACAAACTCTTTAAGAAATGGATTAATCAAATATGATCAACGTAAAGGTTGGCGTGGTCCATTATTAAATAAATCATATTCTAAAAATTGGTCTGTTGGTTTAGATAAATACGATCTAGAGAATTCAATTGATTGGAAAATTGCAATAATAAAAAAAATTTCTAAATTTTCTTTAGAAATAGAAACAAAAGATAAAATCAAAGGAATTATAGATTATAATAATATTTCTTGGACCAAAAAAGAATTAGATGATCTTTTTAGGGTGGGAGATATAATCTATGTTAAGAATATAAGAGATAACAAGTTTAGTCTTAAACAATTACCAAAAATAAATGGTGGTATAGTTGTGATGGATCCTTTCACAGGTAGAGTCGTTGCTCTTAGTGGTGGATTTAGTTTTAAAAATAGTGAGTTTAATAGGGCTTCACAAGCTTTGCGGCAACCCGGTTCAGCATTTAAACCATTCGTTTACGCTTTAGCTCTTGAAAATGATTACACTCCTTCTTCATTAGTTTTAGATGCACCGTTAGTTTTAGATCAAGGAACTGATTTAAAAATGTGGAAGCCGGAAAATTATGGAAAAAAATTTTATGGGCCATCAACATTGAGAATTGGTTTGGAAAAGTCACGAAATTTAATGACAGTAAGAATTGCACAGAATTTAGGTGTAGATAAAGTTGCCGAGTTTTCTAGAAATCTTGGCATATATGAAAATCCTGATGAGCTTTTATCTATTTCTCTGGGTTCTGCTGAAACAACTTTGTTAAAACTCACATCTGCATATTCAGCTTTTGTAAATGGCGGAAAATTAGTTTCACCAATTTTGATTGATCGTGTTCAGGATAGTGAGGGAAGCACAATTTTAAATAATGAAAATAGATCATGCTTAAATTGCGATAAACTTTCATATACTGGTAAAGATTTTCCTAATGTGGGAAATAATTTTAAACAAGTATTTTCTCCTCAGACAGCCTATCAAATTACTTCTTTGCTAGAGGGTGTTATAAAAAGAGGAACAGGAAAAAAACTAAGAGATTTAAATTTGAATCTTGCGGGCAAAACAGGAACAACCAATAAAAATACTGATGCATGGTTTATTGGGTTCACCTCAAATTATGTTATTGGAGTTTATGTGGGGATGGATAATCCTCAACCCTTAGGAAAATTTGAAACTGGTTCAAAAACAGCATTACCAATTTTTAAGGAATTTATCGAATCAGCCATAAAAAAATCTGAAGCTCGACCATTTAAAGTTGCTGATGGAATTACAATGATGGTAGTTGACCCGACGACAGGTCAAAAAGCAAAATTTTCATCTAAAGATACAATTTTAGAAGCATATAAAAGCAAGAATGTTATTGATGGCAAAGTGTTATATTCAAATAATAATAGATTAGATACGAATAATATATTAAAGTTTTATTAATGGATCATAAATATACAGATTATAAAAAAGAGATAGAAAAAATAAATCAAAGAGTTAAGGAGTATCTTTGATAAAAATAAGATAGATTTAAAATTACAAAGTCATAATAAAACTATTCTTAATCCTGATTTTTGGCAAAATAAGTCTAATTCAAAAAAAATACTTAAAGAAAAAAAATTGTATGAAGACCTGATCAATTCTCACAAAAGCTCTTTAAATCAATTAAAAGATTTGGGAGATTTGTATGAATTAGCTTTAGAAGAAAATAACACAAACATACAAAATGAGGTTTTAGAAAGTATCAAGAATTTAAGAAAATTAGCAAAAAAAAATGAAATCAATTGTTTTTTATCAAATGAGTCTGACTCTTTTGATTGTTATATAGAGGTTCATGCTGGCGCTGGAGGTACTGAAAGCCAAGATTGGGCAGATATGTTGAGGAGAATGTATCTAAAATGGTCTGATAATAAAAATTATAAATCAACATTAATAAGTGAGCATAAGGGTGATGAGGCGGGCATAAAATCCTCAACAATTAAAATTGAGGGTGATTATGTTTATGGTTGGTTAAAAAAAGAGTCTGGAATTCATAGATTAGTGAGAATTTCCCCATTTGACTCAGGTGCAAGACGACATACTAGTTTTGCTAGTATTTGGGTTTATCCAGTTGTGGATGAAAATATTAATATTGAAATTCAAGATAAAGATTTGAGAATTGATACATATCGATCTAGTGGTGCTGGTGGCCAACATGTTAATACAACTGATAGTGCAGTTAGAATTACACATTTACCATCTAAAATTGTAGTCCAATGTCAAAATGAAAGATCTCAACATAAAAATAAAGAGACATGCATGAACATGCTTAGAGCAAGACTCTATGATTTTGAGATAAAAAAAAAAGAAAAAGAAAATGAAAATACCGAGTCATCAAAATCTGAAATAGGTTGGGGACATCAAATAAGATCTTATGTTTTACAACCATATAGATTAGTAAAAGATAATAGATCGAACTTTGAAAGCTCTAATCCAGATAAGATTTTAGATGGGGAAATTGATGAATTTTTAGAACAATCGCTGTATCAAACATAATGAAAATATTTTTTAAATTTTTTATAACTATATTATTTTTAATATTTATTACTTTAACGTACCTAAGTATTTTTGGAATTGAGACTGATAAATTTAATAGCCAAATAACAGAAAAAATTCGAAAATTTGATAAGAATTTAAAAGTTGAATTAAAAGAAATAAAATTAATTTTAGATCCATTTCAATTTAAACTTCAAGCTAAAACAATTGGTACAAATTTAATAAATCAAAGTAAAAAAATAGAAATTGAAAATATAAAAACACAACTTTCGTTAAAGTCCTTAATAGAAGATAAGTTTTCAATTGAAAATTTAGAGATTTCATCGAAATCTCTTGAGTTAAAAAACTTAATTTCTTTTTTAAGATCATTTCAAAATACTCCTGAACTATTCATAATGGAAAAAGCAATTAAAAAAGGATATTTGATTGCTGATTTAAATTTAGAATTTGATTCAGATGGAAATATTAAAAGCAATTATGAGATCAATGGTCTTGTAAAAGATGTTGAATTTAATGTATTAAAAAAATACAATCTACACAAATTAGACTTTATTTTTGACTATAGTAGAAATAATTTTTTAGTTAAAGATCTTAATTTTAAATTTGATAAAATAGGAATTTCTTCAGAAAAAGTATCAATAAAAAAAAGGAATGATGATTTTATTGTAGATGGTACTTTTGCGCATAAAAAGTCTGATTTGGATAAAAGAAATATAGATTTATTAGTCAAACCATTTTTACCAAATTTTGAAATAGAAAAAATATCATTAACTTCTAATAATAATTTTTCATTTGAAATACAAAAAGGATTTAAATTTGAAAATTTCAAAATTAACTCAGAAATACTAGTTCATGAATTAATAATACCAAATAATTTGAAATTAAAAAGATTTTTTCCTAAACAAAAAAAAATAATTTCTCTCTTAGATCAAAAAATAAAATTACAATTTGAAAAGAATAATTTTACTATTGAGGGAAATGGAAATTTAAATTATCAAAATGAAAATGATGATATAGAGTATTTTTTTTCAAATAAGAATAAAACTGAAAATTTTGAAATAACTCTAAAAATAAAAGACAATCCTTTTAAAGTTGATTATTTGAATTACAAAAAAAAGGAGAAAAATGAGGTTATTCTAAATTTTAAAGGATCTAAAAATAGAAATAATGAACTTGTAATTGAGACTTTTAATCTTAATGAAGATGAAAACTATATTAAGATAAATTATCTAGTCTTTAATGAAAAATTTCAAATTTCTAGATTAGATGAAGTAAATTTAGATTATCTTGATGATGATAAACAAAAAAACTCAATCAGATTAAAAAGGAATAAAAAAAAATATTTTTTAACTGGGTCTAGTTTTAATGCTGATAATTTAATTGAGGATTTGTTATCAGATGACAATAAAGATGCTAAAATTATAGATATTAATACTAATTTGAAAATTGATGTAAAAAAAATTTTTTTAGATAGCGAGTATTATTTATCAAATTTCAAAGGAGATATTTTAATCAAAAATAAAGAAATATATAAAGCTGACTTAATTGGAAGCTTTTCAAAAAATAAAAAACTAAAACTCACAATAAATAAAGATAATAATAATAAAATTACCACTTTGTTTGTTGATGAGGCAAAACCTATTGTAAAAAGATATAAATTTATAAAAGGTTTTGATGAAGGATCCCTCGATTTCTTCAGTTCAAAAAAATCAAAAAAATCTGTTTCACAAATAAAAATTTATGATTTTAAATTAAAAGAGCTACCTATATTAACAAAGATTCTCACGTTAGCATCCTTACAAGGTATTGCGGATATTTTATCTGGAGAAGGTATACGTTTTACGGAATTTGAAATGAATTTTAAAAATGAGGGTGATTTTATGACCATAGAAGAAATCTATGCGATTGGTCCTGCAATATCTATTTTAATGGAGGGCTATGTTGAAAAAAACAAATTAATTAGTTTAAAGGGCACATTGGTGCCAGCCACAACAATTAATAATTTTATTGGTTCATTACCTATGGTAGGTGAAATATTAGTTGGAAAAAAAACCGGTGAGGGAGTATTTGGAGTAAGTTTTAAGATCAAAGGCCCTCCCAAAAATTTAAAAACTTCAGTAAATCCTCTCAAAACTTTAACACCTAGATTTATTACAAGAACATTGGAAAAAATTAAAAAGAATTAACTTAACTCAATTTTTATATGTCTTTTTTTTCCCACAGAAAGTTTTAAATAATTTTGTCTGAATAATTCATAAGAAATAATCAGATTTTCTTGAGATATTATCTCATCATTCAGTTTTATTGCATTTCCTTTAATAAGACGTCTGATTTCACTCTTTGAATTTTCTAATTTAGATAAGATCACGAGATCTATAATATTCATTTGATTTTCAATATCAGTTTTCTTAATTTTAATTGAAGGTAAATTTGAACCAAGCGAAGTTCCTGAGAAAGCTTCTTTTGCCGCTTGTTCTGAATTTTTAGCAGCTTTTGCACCATGAAGCATAGTAGTTGCCTCGTTAGCTAACTTAATTTTTAGTTTATTAATATCTTCATCTTTCATTTTATCAATTTCTTCAATATTTAAATCTGTGAACATTTTTAAAAATTTTATTACATCTCTGTCATCGATATTTCTCCAAAATTGCCAATAGTCATATGATGATAATAATTTTTCATCTAACCAAATAGCACCTGATTCAGTTTTTCCCATTTTTGCTCCTGAGGATAATGTAATGAGAGGGGTGGTTAAACCATAAGCTTGTTTACTCGAATACCTTTTTATAAGCTCTGTTCCATTGACAATGTTTCCCCATTGATCAGAACCTCCTATTTGTAAGGAACAATTCTCTTTTTTATTTAGCTCTAAAAAATCATAAGCTTGCAAAATCATGTAATTAAATTCCATATAACTTAATGATTGTTCTCTATCCAATCTAGTTTTAACACTTTCGAAAGTAAGCATTTTATTAATTGTAAAATGTTTTCCTATTTCTCTTAAAAATGAAATATAATTTAAATTTTTAAGCCAGGAATAATTATTTACAAAAATAGGTTTTGTTTTTGGATCGTTATTATTTAAAAATTTTTTTAAAATTTTTTCAATATTTTTTGTATTTTTATCTATTTCTTTTTCGGTCAAAATTCTCCTTGTTTTGTCTTTACCTGAAGGATCTCCAATTCTGGTAGTCCCTCCACCTAATAAGACAATCGGTCTATGCCCATATTTTTGAAGAAGCCTAAGACACATGATTTGAAGTAAGCTTCCAACATGAAGACTTTCAGCTGTACAATCAAAACCTATGTAACCTTTAATTTTTTCTTTATTTATTAATTTGGATAATTCATTTTCATTTGTACATTGATAGAAGTAGCCTCTATCTTTAAATTCTTTTAAAAATTTATCCATAAGTCTATAGTTCCACAATATACATTATTTAATAAAAAAAAATAAGAATGGATGAGATTTATACAGCAATGGGTTTAATGAGTGGTACCTCATCGGATGGAGTAGATGTATCCATAATTAAGTCAGATGGTAATCAAGAATTTTCAATATTAATCGATAAATACTTTCAATATGATGGAGAATTAACTCAAAAAATACTTAAAATTAGGGATAAAATCTTAAACCCAGATGATTTAATTAAATACCAAGTTGAAATCAAAGATTTAGAAAGAGAAATAACTTTATTTCATTTTAAGGCTGTTAATAAATGCCTTGAACTATCAAAATCTGATGTTGATTTAATTGGTTTCCATGGTCAAACAATATTTCATGCTCCAGAAAAAAAAATTACAAAACAATTGGGCGACGGATTGCTACTATCTCAATTAACGAAAAAGAGAGTTATTTATAATTTTAGACAAAATGATTTAGAAAATGGGGGACAGGGTGCTCCTCTAGCGCCAATTTTTCATAATGCTCTAGCTAACGAATTAAATAAAAAATTTAATTTAGGTTTTCCAATGAATATTCTTAATATTGGAGGTATTTCTAATGTTACCTCTACAATAGAATTTAATAATTTGGGTTTAGAGGAAAAAATTTATGCCTGTGATATTGGACCTGGCAATTGCTTAATAGACGAATGGATGAGAAAAAATTCAAATAAAAGTTATGACAAAGAAGGTTTAGTAGCAAGATCTGGAAAAACAGATAAATTAATTTTAAATCAGGCTTTAGACAATTTTACTGAACAATCTAATTTTGAAAAATCTTTAGATATTAAAAATTTTGATATTTTTTTTGCGAAAGGACTTTCATTAGAGGATGGTGCTGCAACCATTACTGATTTCACTGCTAAATTAATTTCCAATGGAATGAATTTTATTCACAATAAGAATGATTCTCAAAAAAGTAAATGGTTAGTATGTGGCGGAGGAAGAAAAAATAAATATCTCTTAGAAAGTATAAAAAGTAATTTTGATGATATAAATCTTAATTCAATTGATCAATATGAATTAGACGGAGACTTTATCGAGTCTCAAGCTTTTGCTTTTTTAGCGATAAGATCACTAAAAGGTATGCCCATTTCATTTCCGAATACAACTAGATGTAAAAAATCAGTAACTGGTGGAGTTTTAGTTGAAAATTTTTAATACAAAGCTGTTTCTTTTTTTATGTATTTATCTAGAGATTTTGAAAGTGCGTTCTCATTTTTTGAAAAAAAATGATTTGCTTCTGAGATTGACTGAAATTCAACTTTAATACCTTTTTGTGCACTTAATCTTTTATTTAGTTCATTGATATGTTCAACAGGTACTAATTCATCTTTTTTTCCATAAATCATTATCCCAGAAGTTGGACACGGAGACAAAAATGAAAAATCATAAACATTTGGTTGGGGAGAGATTGCAACAAATCTATTTATCTCTGGTCTCCTCATTAAAAGTTGCATGGCAATCAATGACCCAAAAGAAAAACCTGAAACCCAACACTGAGAATTATCAAAATTTTCTCTCTCTAACCAATCAAGAGCAGCTGCAGCATCTGCTAATTCGCCTTGGCCATTGTCAAATTCTCCATCACTCTTTCCTACACCTCTAAAATTTACTCTGCAAACTGAAAAATCATTTTCCATAAAAGTATGAAAAGTTTCCACAACAACTTTATTATTCATTGTCCCTCCATACTGAGGGTGAGGTTGTAAAACCAAAGCTATTGGTGAAGTATTTTTTTTACTCTTATAATATTTGGCTTCAAGTCTACCTGCAGGTCCTGGAATAAATATTTCTAATATTTTATTTTCCATAATTGTTATTGATTATTATTCTCAAAAAAAAATTAGGTTTATCACAACTGCGTGACAAAATGTTAGCTTTTTTTTACTGATGATACTTGACTATTTTGGTCAGGTTTATATATACCCCAGTAAAATAAGGAATTATGAGACTTACTTCTAAAGGCAGATATGCGGTAATGGCTTTAGTGGATCTGGCTAGATTTGATGGAATTAATCCAGTTTCTCTAAGGGATATATCTTTAAGACAAGGCATTTCGTTAGATTATTTAGAACAAATTTTTTCAAAATTGAGAAAAAAAGAAATTGTTCAAAGCGTTAGAGGAACTCAAGGTGGATATATTTTAAATAGGAAAGCTAAAGAAATTAAATTAACAAATATTTTTGATGCAGTAGACGAAAAAGTAAAAACTGTCCAATGTAAAAAAGAGTCAAAAAAAGGATGCAATGGTAAATCTACAAAATGTTTAACTCACAATCTTTGGGATGAACTTGAAACTCATATCAATAATTTTTTTGATAAAAAAAGTTTAGACGACTTAGTAAAAGAAAACTTTGAAAGAAGATTATAAAATGGATACTAGAGAAAAAGATATAGAAAATTTAAAAGATTATAAATATGGTTTTACAACTGATATTGAAAATATTAAAGCACCAAAAGGTCTAAATGAAAATGTAATTAAGTTTATTTCAAATATTAAAAAAGAACCTAAATGGATGTTGGATTTTAGATTAAAAGCATTTGAAAGATTTAAGCTTCTCAAAGAACCTGACTGGCAAAAACCTAAGTATCCTAAAATTGATTATCAAGATTTATATTACTATTCAGCTCCGAAAAGCATGAAGGATAAACCTAAGAGCTTAGACGAATTAGATCCTAAACTTTTAGAAACTTATAATAAATTAGGAATCCCTCTTCAAGAGCAAGCGAGATTAAATGGAATAGCTGTAGATGCGGTATTTGATTCTGTTTCAGTAGCCACAACATTTAAAGGTGAATTAACAAAACATGGAATCATTTTTTGTTCAATGTCAGAAGCAATACAAAAACATCCTGATTTAGTAAAAAAATATTTAGGAACAGTAATTCCAACAACAGATCATTTTTTTGCGACATTAAACTCCGCAGTTTTTACTGATGGATCATTTGTTTATATTCCTGAAGGTGTAAAGTGTCCAATGGAGCTCTCGACCTATTTCAGAATTAACGCATCAGAAACTGGTCAATTTGAAAGAACTTTAATTATTGCTGATAAAGGAAGTTATGTGAGTTATTTAGAGGGCTGTACTGCGCCGATGAGAGATGAAAATCAATTACACGCTGCTAACGTTGAACTAATAGCCCTTGATGATGCAGAGATTAAATATTCAACTGTTCAAAACTGGTACCCGGGAGATGAAAATGGAAAAGGGGGAATTTATAATTTTGTAACTAAAAGAGGGCTATGTAAGGGAAAAAATTCTAAGATTTCTTGGACACAGGTAGAGACAGGTTCTGCTATAACTTGGAAATACCCTAGTTGTATTTTAAAGGGTGATAACTCAATTGGAGAATTTTATTCAATAGCAATTACAAATAATCATCAAAAAGCAGATACTGGGACAAAGATGATCCACCTTGGTAAAAATACTAAAAGTAAGATAATTTCCAAAGGTATTAGTGCTGGATTTTCTGATATGACCTATAGAGGATTAGTAGATATAAATTCAAAAGCAAAAAATTCTAGTAACTATACTCAATGTGACTCTCTTTTAATGGGAAATAAATGTGGAGCACACACTGTTCCTTATATAAAGAACAAAAATTTTGACTCAAATGTTGCTCATGAAGCAACAACGTCAAAAATAAGTGAAGAGCAATTGCACTATTGTCAACAAAGAGGATTAAATCCAGAGGAAGCTGTTGGGTTAATCGTTAATGGATTTTGCAAAGAAGTTCTTCAGCAATTACCAATGGAGTTTGCTGTAGAGGCACAAAAACTTGTTGGAATTAGTCTTGAAGGGAGCGTGGGTTAATGCTGAAAATTAATAACTTAAACGCAAATGTTGAAAATAAGTCAATTTTAAAGGGATTTTCACTTAATATAAACCCAGGTGAAGTTCATGCAATAATGGGTCCTAATGGCTCTGGAAAAAGTACTTTATCTAATATTTTATCGGGAAAAAAAGGTTACGAGGTATCAGGAGAAATATTATTTGAAAATAAAAATTTATTTGAACTTGAAACTGAGGAAAGAGCGCACAAAGGTATATTTTTAGCCTTCCAATACCCTTTAGAAATTCCTGGAGTAAATACTAATATTTTTTTAAAGACTTCTCTAAATGCAATTAGAAAAGCTCGTGGACAAAAAGAACTTGATGCTATCGAGTTTTTAAAACTCGTAAAAGAAAAAGCTAAGGAACTTAAATTTGATGAAGAAAAACTTAATAGGCAATTAAATGTAGGCTTCTCTGGTGGAGAAAAAAAGAAAAATGAAATTCTACAAATGTCAATGCTGGCGCCAAAACTTTCAATTTTAGATGAAACAGACTCAGGTTTAGATATAGATGCTCTAAAAATAGTTGCAGATGGTGTAAACACATTAAGGAATAATGAAAATTCTTTTTTAATCATTACTCATTATCAAAGACTATTAGATTATATCAAGCCAGATTTCGTTCATGTTTTAATGAATGGAAGGATTATTAAATCAGGTGGACCTGAACTTGCAGAAGAATTAGAAAAAAAAGGATATGAGAGTTTTAATTAGATGAAGGAACAATTAAAAATAGATTTTAACAAAATTCAAGAAGTTTCTAATTTTTCTAATAGAGATATTGAGATAAAAAAGTCTTACCTAAATAAATTTATTGAAAATGGTTTCCCAAATAGAAAACAAGAAAATTGGAAGTTTTTAGATATAAATCAAATAATTAGTAATAATATTTCAGATTTGAGCTTTTATAATGATTATTCAATTGAAAATAAGATTGATCCATCAATTTTTATTGATGATTTAGAACATAATAAAATTATTTTTATCAATGGAAGAGTTGAAAAAATTGACTTTAGTTATGAGGATAAAAAACAGATTGAAATAATTGAGGACTCTTACACAACTGATAAGTCTGAAAACAACAATTCATTAATTGATTTGAATTTTGCTTTAAGTAATAAACATTTTAAAATTTTAATTAAAAAAGACTACTCATTAAAAAAACCTTTAATCATTTATCATTTGTCCAATGAGAAAATGAAATCAAAGAATATTAATTTAAGGTTAGATTTTGAGCTTGAACAAAACAGCTCACTAAAATTGATAGATTTCTTTAGTGATGATAGTGAAAAAAATTTTATGAATATTTTTTACAATTTTAATTTGGATAAAGATGCGATTCTTAAAAATTATAAAATTGATAAGTCTTTGAATAAAAATCTAAAATATTCATTTAATAATATAGATCAAAAACAAAATAGTATTTCTGAAACTTTTGTTTTTTCTGCAGGATCAGATTATTTCAAAAATGAGATAAATTGTAGTCTAAAAGGCGAATATTCTTCAGCATTTATAAATGGTATTTTTTCGTTAGATGATAATAAACAGCACGAAATAAGAACTACTATAAATCATTTGGTTGAAAATACAAAAAGCTATCAGTTAATTAAGAGTGTGCTTGGAAAAAATACAAAGTCTGCTTATCAAGGAAGAATATATGTAGACTCAAAGGCACAGAAAACAGATGGATATCAATTAAGTAAAGCAATTTTGTTAGACGAAACCTCAGAGTTTAACGCAAAACCTGAATTAGAAATTTATGCTGATGATGTTAAATGTTCTCATGGATCAGCATCTGGTAGTCTTGATGATAATTCAATTTTTTATTTAATGTCTAGAGGACTAAATTATAAACAAGCTAAAGGACTATTAATAAATGGTTTTTTGCTTGATGTAATCGAAAAGATTACTGACGCTGAAATTAAAGATTTATTAAAAAAGATGATTGGTTTAAAAAAATGAACATAGATAATATTAAAAAAGAGTTTCCTATCTTTGATGAAAAGATACAAAACAATGATCTAGTTTATTTGGATAGTGCTAATTCTTCTCAAAAACCTAAAGTTGTTATTGATAGAATAAACGAATTCTATACTAAAGAATTTTCAAATGTGGGCAGAAGTATTCATTATTTGGCAGTGGCAGCTACAAATTTATACGAAAATACACGATCTTCTGTCCAAAAATATATTAATGCAAAAGATAAAAATGAGATTGTATTCACTAAGGGTGCAACTGAAGCCCTCAATTTAGTTGCTAATACACTTGGCCAAAAGTATTTGAATGAAGGTGACGAAATTTTACTCACTGAGTTAGAGCATCATTCAAATTATGTACCATGGCACTATTTGAGAAAATCAAAAAATATAAAGATTAATTTTGCTGAAATAAATGAAGAGGGAGAAATTCCAATTGAAAATATTGAAAAAAAAATTACGCCAAAAACAAAGGTGATTGCCATTAATCATCTATCGAATGTCACTGGCGCAATCTTACCAATCAAAGAGATTACTGAGCTTGCACACGCAAAAGATATAATTGTTGTTGTAGATGGATGTCAAGGTGCACCACATTTGAAACTTGATGTGCAAGATCTGGACTGTGATTTTTATGCAATTTCTTGTCATAAAATGTATGGACCGACTGGACTTGGAATTTTGTATGGAAAAAAAAAATGGCTTGAAGAATTACCACCTTATCAAGGTGGTGGTGGAATGATTAAAGAAGTTAAAAAAGATCGTATTACTTATGGTGATCTTCCAAATAAGTATGAAGCAGGCACTATGGCCACTGCACAGGTGATAGCTTTTGATAAGTCTATCAAATTTTTAGAAAGTATTGGAATTGAAAATATAATTAAACATGAAAAAGAATTAATAGAATATGGTCAAGAAATTTTAAAAAAGAATAATTCAGTAAAAATAATTGGCAATCCAAAAAATAAAGGCGGTGTAATATCGTTTACGATTGAAGGGGTACATCCACATGACATCGCGACAATACTTGACGAAGACGGTGTAGCTATTAGAGCTGGACACCATTGCTGTCAAATTTTACACGACAAACTCGAGATTCCTGCTAGTGCAAGAGCATCAGTAGGTGTCTATAATACTAAAAGTGATTTTGATCAATTAAATGAGTCTATAAACAAATGTAAAAAAATTTTTGATTTAAAATGAATTTAAAAGAATTATATCAAGAAATAATTTTAGAACATGGAAAAAATCCAAGGAATTTGAGGAAGACTAAGAATTTTAATAAAGATGCTAAAGGGAATAATCCTTTATGTGGGGATAATGTCCATGTTTATCTAAAATTGAATAATCAAAGAAAAGTTGAAGATATTTCTTTTGAAGGAAGTGGTTGCGCAATATCAATGGCCTCAGCTTCAATAATGACAGATTTGATTAAAGGCAAAAGTGACAATGAAGCAAAGGAGATCATAGATGATTTTCTTGGAATGATAAAAGAAAATCCTGAATTAAAGTCTACGATTTTAGAGGAAGATGATAAAACAAAACTAATGTGTCTATCCGGAGTAAAACAATATCCTATGAGAGTAAAATGTGCTACCTTATCATGGCATACTTTGATTTCTGCAATGGAAGATGACGGAAAGCAAGTGAGCACAGAAGATTAATATTATGGAAATAAAAGAAAAAATTATAAACGAAATTAGAAAAATTTATGATCCTGAGTTACCAGTTAATATTTATGAACTTGGTTTAATTTATGATATTCAAGTAAAAGGAAAAAAAGCTGAAATTAAAATGACCTTAACCACACCAAATTGTCCTGTTGCAGAGAGTTTACCAAAAGAAGTAAAAGAAGGAGCTATGCAAGTTGAAGAAATTGATGATGTTGATCTTCAACTAGTTTGGGACCCACCTTGGAACAAAGATATGATGTCAGATGCCGCTAAGTTGGAGTTAAATTTGTAATGAATCCTATAATTAAATTAAGTGAAAATGCAGCAAACAGAATTAAAGAAATCATGTCTAGTGCCGAAAAAGATGCTTTAGGAGTGAGAGTTTCAGTTAAATCTGGAGGATGCGCAGGCATGTCATATGTAATGGAATATTCTAAAGAACTAAACCCGAATGATGAGGTAATTCAGGACAAGGGAGTTAAGGTTTTTATAGATTCTGCTGCAGTGATGTATTTATTAGGTACTGAAATGGATTACAAAAAAGAGGATTTTTCCTCAACTTTTGTGTTCAACAATCCCAATGAAACAGAGAGATGTGGTTGCGGGGAATCCTTTAAAGTAGAATAAAATTTAGTATCCCATAAGTTGCATAGCTGTATTGCTTAAAATGCATATCTAGTATATAATTATTACATGAACGTTTTTGAATTTAGAAATTTATTAGCGTCTGAAGACAGAAAAGAAAAAAGAAAAAGCTTACAAAGATCTTTGATCAAATCTGTTGAAACAGGAGCTAATGGAACTCAAGATTACGTTGTTAAAAAAGGTCCTGGCAAAAACAAGATTGCCACTACTAGACAATAATTTTTAACAACTATAATACATGTCGAACTCTATTGGGTGTGGTGTGTGTTCGAAATTATGTATTTCCTCAAATTTTAAAGCAATGTAAGCATCTATCTGATCATCAGTAAATACGTTACCTTGTTTTAAAAAATCTCTGTCCTTATCCAAACTTTCCATTGCTTCTCTTAATGAGCCACAAACAGTAGGTATTTTTTTAACTTCATTTTCAGATAAAGCATAAAGATCTTTATCGAAAGATTTACCTGGATCAATTTTATTTTTAATACCATCTAGTCCAGCCATAAGCATTGCTGCAAAAGTTAAGTATGGGTTTCCAGCTGCATCGCCAAATCTAATTTCACATCTCGCAGCTTTTTTACTTAGAGTGATAGGGATCCTACATGAAGCTGACCTGTTTCTCGCTGAGTACGCTAATAACACTGGGGCTTCAAATCCCGGGATCAATCTTTTGTAACTATTGGTTGTAGCGTTTGAAAAAGCGTTTATAGCTTTTGCATGTTTTAAAATTCCACCAATATAGTGTAAAGCTAAATCGGATAAGCCAGCATATTTATCTCCTGAAAATAATGCTGTATTTCCTTTCCAAATTGATTGGTGCACGTGCATACCTGATCCATTATCACCTTTTACTGGTTTAGGCATAAAAGTTGCAGTTTTTCCAAATGAATGTGAAACCATGTGTACCGCATACTTATATAATTGCAAGTTATCTGCTTGATCAACTAAAGTTCCAAAATACATTCCAAGTTCATGCTGACTTGGAGCAACTTCATGGTGATGTTTCTCAACTTTAATACCCATGTCTTTCATTGCTTTTAAATACTCACTTCTCATATCTTGTGCACTATCAACAGGAGGAACTGGGAAGTAACCACCTTTGATACCAGGTCTGTGTCCCATATTTCCGTTTTCATATTTTTTTCCAGTGTTGTAAGGGCCTTCAGTGCTATCAATTTTGAAGCCAGTTTCATTCATGTCATTTTTAAATCTTACATCATCGAATACAAAAAATTCAGCTTCTGGACCAAAAAATGCTTTGTCACCAATTCCAGATTTTTTTAAATATGCCTCAGCTTTTTTTGCTGTTCCTCGAGGATCTCTTTCGTAAGGATCTTTTTTTATTGCATCCAAAATATCACAAAAAATGTTTAATGTATTATGAGACGTAAACGGATCAACCACAGTTCTGCTTAAATCAGGCTTTAAAATCATGTCAGATTCATTAATAGCTTTCCAACCTGCAATTGAGGAGCCATCAAAGAAAATTCCATCGTTTAACATATCTTCGTCAACTACCTTAGTGTCCATTGTAACGTGTTGAAGTTTACCTCTAGGGTCAGTAAATCTTAGATCAACGTAATCGATCTCTTTGTCTTTAATAACTTTTAATACATTTTTTGCACTCATTATATCTCCTCTGTAATCTTGTGGGTTGTGATACCAAATAAAGACTGATAAATAATCCTCTTTTACTTAATAACACCTATGCATTTTTAACATAAGTGTATATTGAAAAGACTAAGAATACTAACAATTCAGAGTTGAATAATGACATTACTTGATAAAGAACCAGTTCGAAGAGTTGGAAGAATTATTAGAGAATTCGACCAAAATTTAAGTGTTAGTGTTTTAGAAACATCAGCTAGAACTGCTTTAGAAGCCGCATCTTCTTTAGGATGTGAGGTAGGAGCAATTGTAAAAAGCTTACTTTTTAAGACAGATAATAAGTTTACTTTATTTTTGGTTGCTGGAGATAAAAAAGCTTCACTAAGAAAAATTAAGAAAAATATTAAATTTGATGATGTTTCTATGGCTACTGCTGAAGATGTAAAAAACATTACTGGTTATACTATTGGCGGTGTTTCACCAGTAGGCCATTTAGAAAATGTTGATATTTACATAGATAATTCTTTAAATAGGTTTGATTTTTTATTTGCTGCTGCAGGTCATCCAAATTGTATATTTAAAATCAATTTCTCAGATTTAAAGAAAATTACAAAAGGAACAATTGAAGATATTACCGAATGAGACAACCAAAACTATTAGATTATCTTTTATTAATTTTGTTAGCTTTAATATGGGCATCAGCTTTTTTTAATATCAAAATTGCAACCTATTCATTTGGACCAATTACCATTGCATTTTTAAGAGTGTTTTTTGGAGCAATACCAGTTTTGTTGCTTTGTTATTATAAAAAGATAAAGATCGAAGCTTTTTCAAAAGATTGGTATTGGTTCGCAATGATAGGATTTATAAATCTAGTAGCCCCTTTTTTTTTAATTGCCTACGGCGTGCAATCAGTTCAAAGTAATTTGGCTGCGATATTGATGTCAACTACACCATTAAGTTCAACTGTGCTTGGTCATTTTTATACAAAGAATGAGAAATTCAATTTTATCAAAACAATAGGAATCTTAATTGGTTTTTCTGGAATACTTTATTTATTTTCTGATAATATTTTGATTAATGAAAATAATTTTTTTTCCGCAATACTAATTCTATTAGGCTCAACTTGTTATGTAATAGGTGGTGTTCTAACCTTAAAAATTAGTAAGAAAAAAAATGAAAATGTAACTGGCTCAATACTGGTTTGGGCAGTTTTGATTTTGATACCTATTGCAAGTATTGTTGAACAACCATGGAATGTCTCGCCAAGCTTAGACTCCACAATATCCGTGATATATCTTGGCCTAGTTTCTACTGGAATTGCATGGTTATTGAGATTTAGAATTTTAGTTAATAATGGACTGATATTTCAGTCACAAGTTTCATATTTAATTCCAATTTTTGGAACTATCTTGAGTTACATTTTCCTGAAGGAATTGATCACTTTCAAAGTTTTGATATCTTTAATTGCAGTATCAGTAGGAATTTATTTTGTGAGAAAAGCAGACAATAAAATCAGTAAAATAAAGCTCGATTAATACAATTCTTAGTTGAAAACATTATTGACCCATTTACATCATTCCCAAAAAGGTTTTTAATTAATTTATATAAATAATAAGAGGAGAAAAAAATGAGTGCAGAAGCAATGAAAGTGTCATCTGTATTAGATACTTCTCATTTAAAGGTTAAATTTCCGTTCAAAGCAAAATATGGAAACTACATTAATGGAAAATTTGTAGAACCAAAATCAGGCAAGTATTTTGATAATGTAAGCCCGATATCAAATGAGAAAATCTGTTCAGTTGCGCGATCAGACGAAAAAGACGTAGAAGCAGCATTAGATGCAGCTCACGCAGCCTTCCCAGAGTGGGGAAAAACAGACATCACAACAAGATCAAACATATTATATAAGATCGCTGATGTTTTAGAAAAAAATCTAAACTTACTCGCAACA
This sequence comes from uncultured Pelagibacteraceae bacterium, assembly GCA_902612325.1. GTDB lineage: Bacteria > Pseudomonadota > Alphaproteobacteria > Pelagibacterales > Pelagibacteraceae > Pelagibacter. The sequence continues at coordinate 72,667 of CACMDB010000005.1, forward strand.
GCAGAATGTTTAGATAATGGAAAGCCAATTAGAGAATGTATGGCAGCAGATTTACCTTTGGTTGTTGATCATTGGAGATATTTTGCTGGTGTAATAAGAGCAGAAGAGGGATCAATTGCAGAAATTAGCAATTCTCAATACTCTTACAACATACCTGAACCTTTAGGAGTAGTTGGTCAAATAGTTCCTTGGAACTTCCCATTACTTATGGCTACATGGAAACTAGCACCAGCTCTTGCAGCAGGTAATTGTTCAGTTTTAAAACCAGCCGAACAAACGCCAGCATCCATAATGGTGATGATGGAACTTATTGGGGATTTATTACCTCCAGGAGTTGTCAACATTGTTAGTGGTTTTGGTTTAGAGGCAGGTAAACCTTTAGCATCATCAAAAAGAGTTGCTAAAGTTGCATTTACTGGTGAAACAACAACAGGAAGATTGATAATGCAGTATGCTGCACAAAACATAATTCCAATAACTTTGGAATTAGGTGGAAAATCTCCAAACATTTTCTTTGAGGATATCATGGATAAAGATGATGATTTCTTCGATAAATGTATTGAAGGTTTTGTTATGTTCAATCTTAACCAAGGTGAGGTTTGTACTTGTCCGAGTAGAGCTTTAGTTCAAGAGTCGATCTATGATAAATTCATGGAAAGAGCTATAGCTAGAACAAAAGCTGTTGTTCAAGACAACCCTTTAAAAATGGAAACTATGATTGGAGCACAGGCTTCCGTAGAACAAATGGAGAAGATTAAATCTTATCTTGATCTAGGGAAAAAAGAGGGTGCGAAAGTCCTAACAGGAGGAAGTGTTGCAAAACTTAACAGTGGATTGGAAAAAGGTAATTACATTCAACCAACTGTTTTTGAAGCAAAAAATGATATGAGAATATCTCAAGAAGAAATCTTCGGACCTGTTGTGTCTGTAATTAAATTTAAAGATGAAGCAGAGGCATTAAAAATTGCCAATGATACTCTTTATGGTTTAGGAGCAGCTGTTTGGACTAGAAATGGTAATATTGCTTATAGAATGGGTAGAGCAATACAAGCAGGGATAGTATGGACTAATTGTTATCATGCATACCCAGCTCACTCACCATTTGGTGGATACAAACAATCTGGAGTTGGCAGAGAAACTCACAAAATGATGCTTAATCATTACAGACAGAATAAGAATCTACATGTTTCTTACGCTGAGAAAAAATTAGGCTTCTTTTAATCAAATAATATATACTGGTCCATGATTCGATATCATGGGCCAGAGAAAAAATATGAAAGTATCTGCAACAAATTCGGCACTTAGTTTATTATCTGAACTTAAAGAAAAATATGGTGAAAAGTTAATGTTTCATCAATCAGGTGGATGTTGTGATGGGAGTGCACCTATGTGTTTCCAAGAAGGTGAATTTCCATTGGGAGATAACGATATTAAACTTGGGGAAATAGGTGGAGTTCCATTTTATATGAATGGTGATCAATATGAAAAATGGAAACATACTGATCTTACGATAGATGCTGTAAAAGGAATTGGTGGAATGTTTTCATTAGATAATGGAACTGGAAGAAGATTTTTAACTAAATCTGAAATATGCCTCGTAGTGGATAACGATAATCCAAATCATTAAATTTATTTAACAATGCCGATTTTTTTAAGTTCACAAAAAATTGTGAAGGATTGGATTGATTATAACAATCATATGAATGTTTCTTATTATCTTTTGATCTTTGATAAATATGGGGCTGATATATTAAATGACACATTTAAAATGGGTGAGCATTCAGCAAGGACTACCGGAAAAAGTACGATGATTGTTGAGTCTCATATTACATATAATCAAGAACTAAAGATGAATGATGAGGTAGATGTAAATTTAGTTTTTTTTGATCACGATAAAAAAAGGTTGCAATATAAGATGGAAATGATCCATAAGCAAAAGCAATATTTAGCATCTACGATTGAAGTCCTTGCATTATATGTTGATTTAAATAATCGAAAAGTCTCAGAATTCGAGGGAGATAAATTAGAAATTATGGATAATTATATTAAAAATAATATAGAAAAGTTTGATAATACTAACCTTAAGTTTTCCTCTAAATTGAAAAAGTAAATAAATTTACTTCCAGCCCGCGTACTGGAAGTAATAATCTATTTATTGTCCTGGCGCTTTGTATGCACCTGATGCAACTTCACTCGCTTTAACAGTAGCTTTATTAAAATCAATAGCTTCCAACATTGTTAAATTTTTAACTGCACCTGATGCTTCTACTACAAGTTTTACTGCTGCAAAGTCTTCAAATGTTGTAAGTTCATTAACAACAATAAAGTCATATGGACCTCTAACTATATCCATACTATGCATTGTTCCACCCATAGCTTTTGTTAATTGTTCAACTACTGCTTTTCTATCACTTTTAGGATCTTTTAAAAAACCTTGAAAAGCTTTTTCAGTGTAGTTTCCCATTATATATGCTTTCATATGTTACCCCTTTCTTTATTTAAAAAATATTACAGCAAAATTTATGTATGTAGAAGTGGTATATTTGTCTAATTATTTTCTATTCGGTCCATTTCTTTAAGTTCGACTTCTAACTTATCTAATTCCTCACCACCTGCCATCATGCTTAAAAGTTTTTCTCTAGATATATCTTTTTTTTGAAATGTTCCCATACTTTTTCCTCGATTTAAAACTGTAAAACTATTTCCAACAGGATAAGCATGATGAACGTTGTGTGTTATTAAAATTACAGCTAAACCTTGCGATGCTGCTTTAACAATATATTTCAGAACCATTGAAGCTTGATGCACACCTAATGCTGACGTTGGTTCATCTAATACTAAAACTTTTGCTCCAAAATAAATTGCTCTAGAAATAGCGAGACATTGTCTTTCACCTCCAGACATCGTACCGACAGCTTGTGATGGGTCTCTCACATCGATACCTATTTGTCCCATTCTTTCTGCAGCTATAGTGTTTGCTTTTTCAATATCAAAAGTTCTGAAAAAAGGTAAACCTTTTTGTGGCTCTCTGCCCATAAAAAAATTTCTAGTTACACTCATAAGGGAAACTAATGCTAAATCTTGATAAACAGTACCTATCCCAATATCCAAAGCATCTCGTGGTGAGTCAAAAACTATTTTTTGATCTTCAAAAATAATTTCACCTTCATCAGGCTTATGAACGCCTGCTAAAGTTTTTATCAAAGTAGATTTTCCAGCTCCATTGTCACCAAGTAAGCACATTATTTCGCCTTTTTTAAGTTTCATGGTGACGTCTTTTAAAGCAATTACTTTACCAAAAAATTTACTTATATTATTGAATTGAACTAAATATTCAGACATCACTTAGTCTCCGTAACTTTTTTTCTAATATAATTATTGAATACTACTGCAATTAACATCATTGCGCCTAAAAAAACCTTAAACCAATCAGTATCCACATCTGTATAAAAAATTCCCATTGATACAGTGCCAAAAATAATAGCGCCCAATGCTGCTCCAATGGCAGAGCCATAACCTCCAGTCAAAAGACAACCGCCAACCACGGCAGCTGCTATTGCTTCCAATTCTTTTAAAGTTCCTCTCATAGTATCTGCAGAACCTGCATCTAAAACTTGAATACAAGCAAATATTGTCGATGCTACAGCTGTTCCAATAAATAGACTTATTTTTACTCTTCCAACAGGTACACCAACATTTGTAGCACCAACTTTATCTCCACCTGATGCAAATATCCAATTTCCATATCTAGTTTTCATAAGTATCCAAGTCGCAAATAATGTAAGGGCAATAAACCATATTACTGATGGTGGAATACCTGTAGCTAATGGTGTACCGTCAGTTCTCAGTGCAATTAATTTCATCGATCCTAGCCATGTGAATAACCATTGAAAAGTATCTGTTGCGAACAACCAAGCGATTGGATCATCCTCTATTAAAACTCTTAACCCGGGTATTTGAGTTCTTCCTGTAATTAATCTCGTAATAGCCAAAGTTGCCCCTCTTAAAATGAACAACATTGCAAGAGTTACTATGAAGGATGGAAGACCAGTTTTTACTACCATTATACCATTGAAATAACCAATTAGTACTGCCATAGCAAAAGCAAAAATAATACTCGTCCATAAAGGCCAGCCCCAATAAATTGCAGGTATAGCGATACAGATTCCTGCAAAACCAATCATTGATCCAATTGATAAATCAAACTCTCCACCGATCATTAACATTGCAGCAGCAATAGCAATAATTCCTAAATTAGCCGAAACATCTAAAAAATTTAATGTCCCATAAGCGCTAAACATTCCAGTGTCACCAGCAACTATTCCAAAAAAAATAAAAACTAAAATTGAGCCACCCAAAGCACCAAGCTCTGGTCTGTTTAATAAAACTCTAAGAGGTGAAATTTTTTTAAGTCTTTCATCTTGTCCACTATCTTTTTTAGATTGAATACTCTCTGATTTTACAGACATATAAAAATTATAATTTAAAGATGATTAAAAAAAAGGCCTGACTAACATTAGTCAGGCCTTTAATTCATATTTTTATCTATAACCTTGAGCTGCCCATTTAATTACTTTAGACGCATTGTCAGGAGTTACAAACCCAGGTCCAGTCATTACTACACCTGCTGGCATTGTTCCCCATCTCATATATTGTCCAAAGATAGCTATTGGTAAATATCCTTGTAGATATTGCTGTTGGTCAATTAAAAACTCTACTTTTCCTGCAGCAGCAGCTTTTAACATATTTGGAGACATATCAAATGTTCCTAATCTTACAGAACCAACTTTTCCAGCTGACTCAAGTGCTTTCAATGCTGCTTCACCAGACAATCCAGCACCTAAAGTTAGAATAGTGTCATAGCCACCACCTAATTTTGCAGCAACAGCTTTTTGAATTTCTGTTGGGTCATTTGATGTACCTAAAATATCAACAGATCCACCAAAACCTTTTTTGAAACCAGCACATCTTCTATCAAGTGCAACGTTTCCTACCTCATGGTTAACACATAATGCTTTTTTTCCACCAGCGGCTTTCATTTTTTGTCCACCACCTACACCTGCTTCAAACTCAGTTTGTCCAACGTGTGCACTAATTCCTAAAGATGCATAATCATCAGAACCAGAGTTCATTGATATTACAGGAATACCAGCAGCAATCGCAGCTTTAACTGATTTTCCTAAAGCAGCAGCATCCGGTAATGTTATCACAATACCTTTCGGTTTTTGTGATACAGCATTATCTATTAATTTTGCCATTTCTACCATGTCAAAAGTAGCTGGTGCTGTGTATTTGCAAGACACTCCCATGTCTTTACATCCAGCATCAACTCCATTTTTAGCAACTGACCAGAAAGGATCATTTGCTTGACCATGAGAAACCACAATTATATCTACAGCTAAAGCGGATACAGACATCATTGCCCATGCAGCTAAAGCTAATATAAAGTTTTTTATTGTTTTCATTATTTTCCTCTAATTAAAGTTAACTTTTAAAAATAAAATCTAATCAAAATATTATTTGGTTGTAAAGCAGACAGGTTGCATTCTACTTATGGTTGATTCAATTAAAGATTAAGTTTTTCAAACTTTTTTGATTGTAAAGATTTTTGAGCTGCATTCGCAATTATCAGAGCTTTTCTTCCCTCTTCAAATCCTGCAAGAGGTTGAATTTTCTTTCTTATAAATTTTGCAAAATCCTTTAGTTGATTTTTATAAGCATCTTTATACCTCTCAATAAAAAAATTAAGCAAAGGAGATTTGTTCGAAGTTGATTGTGCAGAATATAAAGATGTCTCGTTTTGTCTTTTATTTTCTGAAATTAACATACCTTTTGATCCAAATAATTCTATTCTTTGATCATAACCGAAACTACAATGTCTGGAATTAGTTATTATGCACTGAACACCAGCTTTAGATCTAATTATGGTAGATGCTAATTCAAAATCTTTTATTTTATCAAATCTTTTGTCTGATATGTTGCTACCAGAAGCTATTATTTTCGCAGGCTCATCATTACCAAGGTAGAATCTGACAAGATCAAAATCATGGATCATCATATCTCTAAAAATACCACCAGATTCTTTTAGATATTTCATAGTTGGTGGGGCAGGATCACGACTAGTGATAATAATTTTTTCTAATTTACCTATTTTTCCACTTAGTAATTGTTTTCTTAAATTATTGTGTGTTGGGTCATATCTTCTATTAAAACCTAATTGTATTTTTGGATTTAATCTTTTAATTTTTTTTTTGCAGGACTCAATTTTCTTAATACTTAAATCCAGTGGTTTTTCACAAAAGATAATTTTTTTATTTTTAACACCATCTAAAATAAATTTAATATGTGTTGATGTTGTTGAGGCAATAAAAATAGCTTTTATATCCTTATCTTTATAAGCCAAAGATGGATTGTTTATAGCTTTTGTTTTTAATGTTTTTGAATACTTTTTAGATAATTTTTGTTCAATGTCATAAATATATTTAAGATTAAAATCTTTACTACGCATTAAATTTTTTCCATGCATAATACCAATTCTACCAAGTCCAAATAAAGCTATATCAATCATTTAAAATTTGTATTAAAATAATAACTTAACTAAAAAAATTTCTTATGTCAGTAAAATTAGGAGTTGCACCCATTGCATGGAGTAATGATGACATGCCTGAGTTAGGTGGTGACACCTCATTAGAACAATGTTTAAAAGAAGCCAATGAAGCAGGCTATATAGGCATAGAGTCTGGCGGAAAATTTCCAAAGAAATCTTCGGAATTAATTCCAAAATTAGATCAATTTAATCTTAAACTTTGCTCAGGATGGTATGGTGCTAATCTAAGAAAAAATTCTGTTGAGGAAGAAAAAAAATCCATTCAAGAACAACTAGATTTATTTAAAGATTGTGATGCACCTTGTATAGTTTTTGCGGAAGTTTCTGGCTCTATTCAAGGAGATCCTAATAGAAAATTATCAACTCGGCCTCAAATGGAAAGGGACGAATGGCAGAAGTTTTGTGAAAAAATTTCTGAACTAGGAAAATATTTAGAGGATGAAGGAATGCCTTTGGCATATCATCATCATATGGGAACAGTAATTGAAACTCAAAAAGATACTGAAAGACTTATAGAAAATACTCATGAAAGTGTAAAATTAACATTAGATACAGGACACATGTTATTTGCAAAAGGGGACTCAAAATACATATTACAAAATTATCATGAAAGAATTTTGCACGTCCATTGTAAAGATATAAGAAAACAAGTTCTTGAAAAATCTTTAAAAGAGGATTTAAGTTTTAGAGGTGCTTTTTTAGAGGGTGCGTTTACAGTACCAGGAGATGGTTGTATTGATTATCAACCTTTATTTAATGTATTAAAAAATAATAATTATTCAGGATGGTTGGTGGTTGAGGCAGAGCAGGATCCGGCAAAAGCAAATCCGTTAGAGTATGCGAAAATTGGTTATAATTATCTTACAGATACATTGAAAAAATCTGAAATTGAAATTTATAAAAATTGATTATCTATAGAGTGAAGTTAGTTCATTATTTCCAGCAGCAACACATGGAGATTTAAAACAAGTACCAACAACCCATTCAGATCCAGGATCAGGTAAAAAATTTGATGACATCACAAATATAACACCCATCTCAACTGATTGCCCCGCCTTACCTTCTGCTTTAATTCTAGGATCAGGATCAGTTTTTACTTTAGTATCCTCTGAAAAAGGATTCTCTATATTAAGATTTTTATTTATATAATTCACAACTTTAGATGAAGACCATTCGCCATTGCATGGATCACCCCAAACAGTCAATTTACCTTCATCATTATTCCCGCAATTATTTATTTCTCCATTGATAAAATCGACTACTTTCTTATGATTTTCTTTGACTAAGTTAGCTTTTGCTTCAACTGCGGGCCTTGTACTTGCGGTCCAAATCAACATCCCAACCACATATACTAATGATAACAATACTAATGCTTCTAATAGTCCAAAATTTTTGAAATTTATTTGCATAATTAAAGTTTAATAATTTTTGATTTGTCTAATTTTTTTTCAAAAAAATCAATTATATTTTGTATTGTTTCTTTTCCCATTCTTATCATGCATTCCTCAGTAAATGCAGCGGTATGAGGACTTAAAAAAACTTTATTGTTTTTTAGCAGAGGATTATCCTCTTTAGGCGGTTCTGTTTCAAAAACATCTAAACCTGCACCAAATATAAGACTTTCATTTAATGCTTTATCTAAGTCATTCTCATTAATCATTCCACCTCTTGCAGCATTAATAATTATACAATTTTTCCTCATTGTTTTAAGTAAGTCATAATTAATAATATTTTTCGTTTTTTCATTAAGAGGCATATGTAAAGAAATGGCATCCATTGATTTTACTGCTTCTGTAAGATCTTCAACTTTTTTTCCACCCAATTCCTCAATAATATCTTTTGAAACAAATGGATCATAAACAAAAACATTCATTTCAAATCCTTTGCATCTTCTAATTAAAGATTGACCAATTCTACCAAATCCAGCAATTAAAATATTTTTTTTCCAAAGTTCAATTGTTTTTGGAAGTTTGTTTCTATTAGAAAAATTTCCTGTTTTAACAGCCTCATCATACATGTTTTTTCTCTTTGATATATTGAGCAACATAAACATAACATGTTCTGCCACCGCAACAGCATTTGCTGTAGCCGTAATTGCCAAGGCGATATTTTTTTCTTTAGAAGACTTGAGATCAATATTGTCGTATCCAACGCCATGGCGAGATATAATCTTAAGTTTTTTTGATATATTGATTAATTCGCTAGATAAATTTGCTGTTCTAATTGATAGACCATCACACTCCAAAATTTTTTGTTTAATATCTTTGTCATCTATATTTTCAATAATCTCATAATCATAATTTGGGTTATTCTTTATGAGATCTATCCCCGCTTTATGAATAGGTTGAATGATCAAAATTTTTTTTTTATCTGACACTTAAATTTAGTAAGCTTTAGAGTCTTCTTTTGATTTGATTGATTTTAATTTAGATACAGCATTTTTTGCACCTGCACTCATATATCTTTGATCGGATCCAATAGTTACCAAATTAAATCCTAAATTAAGCATTTTTTTTGCATACTCTGGACTAGCATTATGAATACCTGCAAAAATTTTATTTTTTTTTGCATGATCCAAGATATTCAAAATCTTTTCATAAGTTGGACTTCCTTCAGGATTATCAAAAGCTGGTTTTTGACCTATAGCCAGACTTAAATCAGCAGGTCCAATATAAATTCCATCTATTCCAGGCGTACTCATAATTTCATCTAATTTATCCAAGGCCTCTTTTGTCTCTATCATTGCCATTTTCAAAATCTCATCATTTGCAAAATCTCCATAATCTGAACCTCCATAAATTAATCCTCTAATTGGTCCAAAACTTCTATACCCTTTAGGAGGATACATGCATGCTTGAACAAATTTTTCTGCTTCAGATTTGTTACTCACCATTGGACAAATTACACCATAACATCCTGCATCTAAAATTTTCATTATTTGTCCTGGTTCATTCCAGTTTACTCTTGCTAAAGGAGTAACATCTGTAGATGAAATTGATTGCAGCATTTGTAATGCATTTGGATAATCTATAACACCATGTTGCATATCAATTGTAAGCGAGTCCCAACCTTGATGAGACATTACTTCCGCTGAAAAAGAACTAGGAATTTGTAACCAGCCATTAATTATTTGCTCACCATCTCTCATCATCTTTTTTATTTTATTTGGCCTCATTTTAAGATTTCAATCCAAGGTGAGTGAATTTTATATTAAGATAATCTTTAATTGCCATTGAACCACCTTCACGTCCATATCCAGTTTGTTTAATTCCGCCAAAAGGTGCCTCAGCTATCGCAACTGCAGGAGTATTAACCGCTACAGTACCAGTTTCCATTAATTCTGAAGCTCTGTGAGCTTTGTCCATAGAATTTGTATAAATATAACTACATAATCCTAAGTCATTATCATTAGCTCTCTCAACTACTTCATCAAAAGTTTTAAATGACAACATTGGAACTAATGGACCAAATGGTTCTTGTTTCATTATTGTAAAATTGTCCTTTACATTGTCAAAAACTGTTGGCTCATAAAAATATCCTTTGTTAAAACCTTGAGGTCTTTTTCCACCCAATAAAACTTTTGCTCCTTCCTTTTTAGTTGTTTCAACTAATTCTTCAATTTCTCCTAATCTTTTTGCAGTTGTTAGAGGACCTAACTGAACTCCTTCATCTAAACCATTACCAATTTTTAATTTTTTTGTTCTTTCAATAAACGCATTAATGAATTCGTCTTTTTTATTTTCTTGTATATAAAATCTGTTAGGTGAAATACAAACTTGACCATTATTTCTAAATTTTGCAGTAATTGCCATATCTGCAACTTTATTTATATCAACATCATCAAAAACTATAAAAGGTGAGTGTCCACTAAGCTCCATAGTAACTCTTTGAACTTTGTCTGCGGCCTTTTTTAAGATTAATTTACCCACTCTTGTTGATCCAGTAATAGAGACCTTTTTAATAATATCAGACTCTAACAACTCATTTGAAATACTTTCAGGGTCTCCTGATAATAAGTTTACAACTCCAGGAGGGACTCCCGCTTCTTTACAAATATCTACTAACTCCATTACTGTTCCTGGAGTAATCACATCAGGCTTACAAATTACTGAACATCCGGCAGCTAATGCTGTTGAAATTTTTCTTGCTGCTAGAATTAAAGGAAAATTCCATGGCACTAAAGCTGCTACAACTCCAACTGGCTGATAATAAACATGAACTCTGGTATCTGGAAATCGACTTTCGACTGTTTGTCCATAAATTCTTTTTGTTTCTTCAGCATTCCACTCAAATATATCAGCAGCCCCACCAGTTTCGCCAATTCCCTCTGCTAAAGGTTTTCCAACTTCAATCGTTAACCATTTTGCTAAAACATCTTGTTTTTTTCTTAAAAGATCAGCAATTTTTCTAATAATATATGATCTCTGCCAAGGTAAAGTGTTTTTCCAAACTTCCAAACCTTTCTCTGCAGATTTAAGAGCTTTTTGAACATCTGCTGAAGACGCTTTAGACGCTTGGCCAATAATTTCTTCCGTAGCAGGATTTATAACATCGTAAGTTTCTTTTTTTTCCGCTTGTTGCCACTTACCATCTATGAACTGCCCAAATTTACTATACATAATTTTTATTTTATGGTTAATTAAGCGAAATTTTAAGAGAATATATCTACAATTATGAAAAAAATAAAGCTTACATGTGCTCATGCAATTGTAAAGTTCCTGACTTCTCAAAAAATTCTTATCGATGGTAAAAAAGAACCTTTATTCGCTGGTGCTTTTGGAATATTTGGTCATGGTAATGTAGCTTGTTTAGGACAAGCTTTAGAGGAAAATAAAGATAAACTTCCAACTTATAGAGGTCATCATGAGCAAAACATGGCTTTAACAGGAATTGCTTACGCTAGAGCAAAAAGAAGAAAACAAGTATTTGTAGCAACAAGTTCTGTAGGTCCTGGTTCTACAAATATGGTAACAGCTGCAGCAGTTGCGATGAGTAATAGACTGCCAATTTTATTTCTTCCGGGTGATACTTACGCAAATAGGATGCCTGATCCAGTTTTACAACAAGTAGAACATTTTAATAATCCAGGAATTACTCAAAATGATGCTTTTAAACCAGTTACAAAATATTTTGATAGAATAACCAGACCAGAACAAATTTTACAAACATTTCCCCAAGCAGTACAAGTTTTAGTAGACCCGGCTGATTGTGGTCCAGTATGCATATCTTTATGTCAGGATATACAAGGAGAAATTTTTGATTATTCTGAGGATTTTTTTAAAGAAAAAATCCACAATATACGAAGACCAAGACCTGATGATTTTCAAATTAAAGAGGCAGCTGAAAAAATTAAAAAATCAAAAAATCCAATCATAATTTCTGGTGGAGGTGTTTTTTACTCAGATGCAATGGAGGAACTTTCTACTTTTGCAGTTAAACACAATATACCTGTAACACAAACTGTAATGGGTTATTCTTCTATGAAAAGAGATCATTCTCATTTTTTAGGACCTATTGGAGGTTTAGGAGGAAAAGCAGCAAACAACTTTGCAAAAAAAACTGATTTAGCGATTGCTATTGGAACTAAGTTAGGAGATTTTACAACCGGGTCATGGTCCAATTTTGAAAATCCAAATTTTTCATTAGTATCAATTAATGTTGCAAGATTTGATGCTAGTAAGCATATGGCACAATCAATTATTGGAGATGCAAAAGTTTCTCTAAATGAACTATCACAAGCTTTAGGTGATTGGAAAGCATCCGAGGAATGGCATAAAAAATCCAGAGATGAACTTAAATCTTGGAATGAATATGTTGATAAAGAAAGTGGACCAACTAATCAAAAACTCCCAAGTTATGCTCATGCAGTTGGTGCAATTTATAGAAACTCTGATCCAAGTGATATTGCTGTCACTGCAGCTGGAGGTTTGGTAGGTGAAGTTGTTCAAATTTGGAGACCGAGAGAACTTAATACTCATGAAACAGAGTGGGGCTTTAGTTGTATGAGTTATGAAATTTCTGGAGCTTTAGGAATTAAAATGGCCAACCCAAACAAAGAAGTTATAACATTTGTAGGTGATGGATCATATTTACTTTATAATTCGGATATATATTCATCTGTAATAACTAATAATAAACTTATTGTAATTGTCTGTGATAATGGTGGTCACGCTGTCATTAATAGACTTCAATTATTTAAAGGTGGAAAAGAATTTAATTGTTTATTTGAGAGTTCAAATGTTTCAAATTTAGTAAAAGTAAATTTTGCAAAACATGCAGAAAGTATGGGGGCAAAGTCTGAAGAGGTAAGTTCTATCAGTGAATTAGAGGAAGCCTTCAAAAGAGCGAAGAAATCAAAAGTAACTTACGTTATTTCAATCAAAACTCATTCATATCAATGGCTTGAAGGATCAGCTTATTGGGAAAGTCCAACATTAGAAATTCCCAAAACTAAGGAAAACGAAAAAGCTCTAAAATTACACAAAGAAGGTAAAGCAAAACAAAGACAGGGAGTATAACCCTAATGAGCAAAGTATTTAAAGTTGGCTTAATTGGCTGTGGTCATATCGCAGAAACATATTTCAGAGCTCACAAATATTTCAAAAATTTTAAAATTATTAAATGTGCAGACGTTAAAGAAAAAGCAGCTAAGAAATGTGCTAAAATTTACAAAATTAAAGCAGTTTCGGTAAGTAATTTACTTAAAGATAAACAGGTTGAAATAATATTGAATCTAACCCCTCCAAAAGTTCATTACCAAATTGCAAAAAAGTCTTTGTTAAATGGAAAACATGTGTATTCAGAAAAACCACTAGCAATAAATCTAAAAGACGGAAAAGAATTACTTAAGCTCTCAAAAAAAAAGAAATTATACTTAGGAAATGCCCCAGATACTTTTCTCGGAGGAGGTAATCAAAAATCTAAAGAATTATTAGAAGGTAAAAGTATCGGTAAAGTAAATTTAGGTAATGCGATTTTTGCTTTTCCAGGGGTTCAATCTTATCATCCAGACCCAGAACCATGGTTTGCAAAAAAAGAAGGCGGTCCAGTAATTGATATGGGACCTTATTATCTCACAGCATTAGTAAATTTATTAGGTCCAGCAAAAGAGGTAAAAGCGGCAAGTTTAATGAAAGGTTCACGATTTAGAACAATTGGTATTGGTCCCAAAAAGGGAAAAAGAATTAAGGTAGAATGTCCAACTACATATTTCACAACAATTATATTTAAAAATGGAAGTATTATAAGACTAACTTTATCTTTTGATGTTATAGCCCATCAAAGAAATCATATTGAACTTTATGGAACCAAAGGTTCAATGATTGTGCCAGATCCTAATATGTTTGGTGGTTCAGTATATTTATGTAAAAAATTAGGAAGCCCATGGAAAGAATTTAAAACAAATCGTATGCCTTTAGGAAAAATTAATATTAGAACTCAAAGTTCTAGAGCAAATGAGTCACCTACTAACGCTAATTACAGAGGAGTTGGTCTTGCAGAAATGGCTTATTGTATTGATAAAAAAAAGATACATAGATGCAATGGAGAAGTATCTTTGCATGTTCTTGACTTGATACAATCAACTATGCAATCTGCTAAAACAAATAAACCAATTAGACTTAGTACAACATGCAAAATTCCAAAACTTTTTATTAATAAAGAAATAAATAAATTAATGAGATAAAATATGCAGATTGGTATTGATCTTGGGGCAAGTAAAATAGAGTATGTGTTATTAGATGATGTTGGCAATGAGCATCATAGAGAAAGAACCGAAGTTCCAAAAAATTACAAAGATACATTATCAATAATAAAAAAAATAGTTATCGAACTTGAGCGTAAAGCTGGTAAAGAATTACCAGTGGGTGTATGTCATCCAGGGATTCATTCTATTCAAACAGGACTAGTTAAAAATGCGCCTAATTCTTTTTGGATAAATGGCAAACCTTTACAAAGAGATTTACGTAGTGAGATTGGTAAAGAAATTTATTGTGAAAATGATGCAAACTGTTTTGCTTTATCAGAAGCAATAGATGGTTCTGGAAAACATTATAAAATAGTTTTTGGGGTAATTCTTGGATCTGGTGTTGGAGGCGGTTTAGTTATAGATAAACGAATTGTTAATGGGCCTAATGGGATTACTGGAGAATGGGGACATAATCAAATACCGAGTGCTTGTATTGAAGGTGTTCAAATAAAAAAAACTAATTTAAGAGCTGGAGAAATAGAGAACTTTGTTGCAGGTATAGGTATTTCTAAAGCGTTCAAAAACGAGTTTAAAAAAGATTTATCTGCCCAGAAGATATTTGAGATGCATAGAAAACTTGATTTAGATGCAGAAAAATTAATTGATAAATATAAAGATCAACTCGCTATGTCTTTGGCTACTGTTGTTAACATTATTGACCCAGATGTTTTTGTTTTCGGGGGCGGGGTATCTAACGAAATAAATTTTTTAGATGAAATTAAACAAAAAATGAAAAAATTTGTAGCCGGAGGTGAATTTGAGGGGACTTTTTTAAAACCCAAATTTGGTGATGCAAGCGGTGTTCGGGGTGCAGCTCGATTAGCAAGAACCACAAATTATTGACTAGTGAAGAAAATTCATTTACTACAAATGAGCTAATTATTAAAGTCTAGGAAGAGAAATATGAAATTGTGTAGAATAGGTAGTGTTGGAGAAGAAAAACCAGCAATCATAGATAGTGAAAACAATTACCGAGATTTGTCATCAATAATTAATGATTTTAACCCTGACACATTGAATTTTGATACATTAGAAAAATTGAAAAAAACTGATATTTCAAGTTTACCAAAGCTTGATTCAAATTCTAGAATAGGTGCATGCGTCTCTAACCCAGCAAAATTTATTGGTATTGGTTTGAATTTCAAAGATCATGCTGAAGAACAAAATTTGCCAATACCAAAAGAACCGATTATTTTCTCAAAATTCACTAGTTGTATTACTGGACCAAACGATCCTATCATTGTTCCTAAAGGATCAAATCATACTGATTGGGAAGTTGAAATTGGTTTTGTAATAGGAAAAAAAGCTATAAATGTTAGTATTGAAAACGCCTTAGATCATGTTCTTGGTTTTTTTCTAGTTAATGATGTGAGTGAAAGAGATTTTCAAAAGAATAGAGGTTTAACTTGGGATAAAGGAAAGGGTTTTGATACTTTTGGTCCAATAGGCCCGTTCATAGTTACTACAGACGAATTACCAGACTATCAAAATTTAGATATGTTTTTAGATGTAAATGGGAAAAGGATGCAGACTGGAAATACAAGTAAAATGATTTTTGATATTAAAACTTTAGTTTCTTATATGAGCTCGTGTATGAGCTTACACCCTGGTGATATTTGTTGCACTGGGACGCCTCCAGGTGTTGGAGAGAATATGAAGCCACCTCAGTTTTTAAAAGGTGGAGAGGAAGTAGTTTTAGGCATAGATAAACTTGGTGCTCAAAAACACCACGTTGTTCCTTACAAGGAATAATATAAATTTTATTTATTAGATGTTAGAAATTTTTATTGCTTTAGGCGCGGGTTTGATAAGTTTTTTATCGCCATGTGTATTACCATTAATACCTGGTTATATCTCTTATATTTCTGGTACTTCATTAAATGAGTTAACAGAAAAAAAAAATATAAACATAATTCCTATCATTCTTTTTACTATTGGTTTTTCAATTGTTTTTATTATTTTTGGCGCTGCTTCAACTTTTTTAGGCCAAGTATTATTACAAAATTCCAATGAATTAAGAATTGGTGCTGGATTAGTAATCTGTATTTTATCTTTACATTTAATTGGAATTATAAATTTAAAATTTTTGAATTATGAAAAAAGACTTCACACAAATAGTAACACTAATTTTTTTAGTCCAATATTAATTGGTATGGCTTTTGCTTTTGGTTGGACACCATGCATAGGCCCTATTCTTGGATCAATCTTAGCACTTGCTTCAACAGAAGAGAGTATTAACAGAGGTATTATACTTTTATCATTTTATTCTTTAGGTCTTGCGTTACCATTTATTTTGTCGGGTTATTTAATTCAAAAATTTTTAATTTTTTCAAAAAATTTCAAAAAGAACATTAATTTAATTTCAAAAATTGGTGGTGTAATATTATTAATTACCGGTATATTAATATTAACAAATCAGTTACAAGCATTAGGTTATTATTTACTTAACATATTTCCTTTTTTGCAAAACTTTGGATGATTGATTATGAAGATTTATCAAATTGACTCAAGCGCTAGAAAAGAGGGATCGACCTCAAGAGCTTTAGCTAAAAAGTTACTTGAAAAAATTAAAAAACCTGAAGATGAGGTTATATATAGAGATCTAAATGAAGAAATGGTTTTTGTGAGTGGTTTAACAGAATCTGGAATGAATATTGATGAAAAAGACCAAAATGAAAATCACAAAAAAATGTTTGAGCTCTCTAATCAACTCGTCAAAGAACTTAAAGAGAGTGATATTATAATTATTTCAGCACCAATTTATAATTATGGTCCTCCTGCAACTTTAAAAGCTTGGTCGGATTTGGCAGCAAGAATTGGAGAAACATTTAAATTTAAACCTAATGGCAGAAGAGAAGGTTTGTTAAAAAATAAAAAAGCTTATTTAGTAATTACATCAGGAGGTACTAAGTTAAATAGTAATGAAGATTTTTTAACTCCTTGGTTGAAATTTATTTTGAATTTCTTTGGTATTGAAAAAGTTGAGACAATCAGTGCGGATCAAATGGCTCTAGATTATGAAAAATCAATTAAAGAAGCTCACGCACAAATTGATAAAATAAAACTATAATCAATTTAAATTAATTTCGAAATTTTGATTTATTCTTTTCTAATTCAATAAAATAAATTAATATGTCCAAAGGGGTGTCTTAACAGACTGAGATTAAACCCTATGAACCTGTCCGGTAATTCAGAAAGGGAACAATGGATAAAACATATTTTTTAACACAATCAACCGCATTATCTTTAGTAATTGTTATATGTTTAATTTTTTTATCATTTGGAATTTATTATTCTAAGAACTATCAAGGATTAAAAAATTATTTAACTGCAAATAGAAATATTGGATTTCTCTCATTAACAACAAGTTTGACAGCGTCTGCATTAGGTGCATGGATTCTTTTTGGTCCTGCTTCAGCTGCAACTTGGGGAGGTTTAGGTGCGGTAATTGGATATTCCCTTGGGACAGCTTTTCCAATGTTTTTTTTTATATATCTTGGAAAAAAAATTAGAAAAGAGTTTCCTCAAGGTTCCACGCTCATTGAATTTTTAAGAAAAAAATTTGGTAAAAGTTTATTTAAACTTATTTTACTGATGACAATTTTTTATATGTTTATTTTCTTATGTGCTGAAGTTACAGCGGTTGCAGTTTTGATTAACTATATTTCAGGTACTGAACTTTGGTTCACTGCTTTAATTGTGCTATTGTGTACTTTAACTTATAGTTTATATGGTGGATTAAAAGCTTCAATATTGACAGATAACATTCAAATGTTTGTCATTGGTTCATTATTATTGATCTCTTTAGTATATATTTTGTCTTTCACAGGATCAAAATTTTCATTTGATTTTGTAAAAGAAAAAAACCCACATCTTTTAAGCGGATCTTATTTGCCTGGTTATACTTCTGGTTTAACTTTTTTTATTGCTGTCGCAGCAACAAATCTATTTCACCAAGGTAATTGGCAACGTATTTACGCAGCAAAAGATTATAAAACTTTAAAAAAAAGTTTGATTTTATCTTTTTTGATAATTGTACCGATTGTTTTTTTTATGGGTTTTACTGGACTTGTTGGTTTTTCACTCAATTCATCAATAAGGCCCGATCTAAGTTTTTTTTATTTGTTACTAAATGAACAAGCAATGTTTTTATCAATAGTAATTATTATTTTAGGTCTAGCATTAACTATCTCAACCGTAGATACCTTAATTAATGCAATATCAAGTTTAATTATAGTTGATGGTAAAGCTACATTTGAATTTAAAAAAAAGACTAATTATTTAAATTTTTCTAAATATATAATTGTTTTTTTATCCATAATATCTTTTGTAATTGCATCTTATGGGTTTGATATTTTATATTTATTTTTACTGGCTGACTTATTTTGTTGTGCGTTCGTGATAACTGTTTTTTATAGTTTTTATAATAAGATTGATGAAAAAACCGCATATATATCAATCATTATTGGGTTTATAGCTGGATTTTTGTTATTTCCTTCACCAGATTTCTCAAAGAGTTTGTTAGTTGGAATATTGTTATCAAAAGAAATATTTAGTCCGTTTATATCCCAATCATTATTATTTTTGTCTTTTATCATCGCAACTTTTTTACCTTTATTGGTTCTTAAAGCTAAAAAGATCAAATTTTAGTTGATTGTATTAAGTGAATTAATAGTTATATAACTGACCGAATGTCAGAAAATCAAATAGTAATTAATAATCTCTCAAAAGTTTATGATAATGGCTTTAATGCTTTAAAAAATATAAACCTCAATATCAAAAAAGGAGAAATTTTTGCGATGCTTGGACCCAATGGTGCAGGTAAAACTACTTTGATTAGCATTATTTGTGGCATTGTAAAACCATCATCAGGAAAAGTTACAGTTGAAGATTTTGATATTATTGAAGATTATAGGGAAACAAGATCACGTATAGGACTCGTTCCTCAGGAATTAACTTTAGAGCAATTTGAAACTGTTTTTAATAACGTTTCGTATTCAAGAGGTTTGTATGGAAAAAAACCAGA
The DNA here is from genome assembly GCA_902612325.1 of uncultured Pelagibacteraceae bacterium. Taxonomy (GTDB): domain Bacteria; phylum Pseudomonadota; class Alphaproteobacteria; order Pelagibacterales; family Pelagibacteraceae; genus Pelagibacter. Next base: position 92,047 of record CACMDB010000005.1, read on the forward strand.
TCCAACACATATTGAAAAAGTCTTAAAACAACTCAGTCTTTGGGACAAAAAAGATTTAATCTTGCGAAAATTATCAGGTGGAATGAAAAGAAGAGTTTTAATCGCTAAAGCATTATCTCATGAGCCAAAAATTTTATTTTTAGATGAACCTACTGCTGGTGTAGATGTTGAATTAAGACAAGAGATGTGGAAGGTGGTAAAATCATTAAGAGAAATAGGTGTTACAATTATTTTAACAACTCATTACATTGAAGAGGCTGAGGAGATTGCTGATCGAGTAGGGGTTATTAATCAGGGAGAAATTATTATTGTTGAACAAAAAAAAGAATTAATTAAAAAAATGGGCCATAAAGTTTTATCTGTTGAATTACAAGAGGAAGTTAAAGATATTCCTGACTCATTAAAAAAATATAATTTGATTATTGGAAGTAATAAAATGTCTTTAGCATATACTTATAATTTAAAAGAAAAGCAGACTGGGATTACAAATCTTTTACAAGATATTAAAGATTCTGGTTTAAAACTTAAGGATCTTAAAACTGAACAAAGTAATTTAGAAAAAATATTTGTAACTTTAGTAAAGGAAAATAATGAAAATTAATTATTATGGATTTAAAGCTATTTATTTTCATGAAATGGATAGATTTAGACGAACTTTAGGTCAATCTCTTTTATCACCAGTAATTTCAACATCATTATATTTTATTGTTTTTGGTTCTGTGATCGGTGGTTACGTTCAAAAAATTGATGGTATCAGTTATGGATCTTTTATAGTTCCAGGATTGCTGATGTTAACTCTATTAACTCAATCAATAAGTAATACTTCTTTTGGAATATTTTTTCCAAAATTTAATGGGACTATTTATGAGATTTTAGCTGCACCTATATCCGCTTATGAAATTGTATTGGCATTTGTAAGTGCTGGAGCTACCAAAACACTGATCGTTGGTTTTGTAATTTTTTTGACAGCACAATTTTTTGCTGATGTACAAGTTCAATATCCATTGCTAATGATTTTTTTATTAGTTCTCGTTTCTTTTACATTTGCATTATTTGGATTTTTAGTTGGTTTAGTTAGCAAGGACTTTGAACAGATGTCAATAATCCCATCTTTTGTGATAACACCAATGGTATTTTTAGGTGGAAGTCTTTATTCATTAGATATGTTACCTGAATTTTGGCAAGTGGTTACTTATTTTAATCCAGTTGTTTACTTAATTAGTAGCCTTAGATACTCTTTCTATGGCATATCAGATTTTAATATTTGGATCAGTGTAGGTTTGATGGTGTTATTCTTATCAGTTTGCGTAATTATTGTCTCTATATTACTTAAAAAGGGTTACAGCATTAAATCTTAAAAGAAATTTATTTAAAAATTTTTTTGAGTTTTTTGAGGTTATCTAAATTGTCAACCGTGTACCATTTTTTTGGCATTACATCAGAAACATATAATTGTCTGATTTTAATTAGTTTTTTCCAGAGAATATTAAAGTCATCAGTTGGTTTTATTTTATCGTTTATCTTTTTTGGATTTAATATTTGAATACCGGTGCAGTAAATATCAGATTTTTGTGTTCTTGAGAGTTTTTTAACAATATTTTTTTTTTTAAAAATAAAATCTCCCGCTAATCCTTTAATTGGTTTTGTTGGAATTAACATGCACAAGGGCTGGCCTTTTTTATAATAATCTCTCTCAATTTTTTTAAAATCAATGTTAGTGACGTTGTCGCAAGTTAAGACGTAAATTGGAGAGTTAAATGATTTAAATATAGAGTTGAATATCCACCAAGAATTACCTTTTTTGTCTGTATTTATTATTGATGAAACTTTTTCCTCTATTAAATGTTTAGCTAAAATAGGCCCTTTGTAACCAACTGAAATATGAACAAAATTTATATATTTTTTCAGTCTTTTGATACCTCTTGCAATCAATGAGGTTTGTTTAAATTTAACTAAACCTTTAGGTATTTTTTTGGTAAGTGGCATTAATCTGGTTCCACGTCCAGCCGCCATTATAAAAGCATGATTTATTTTTCTATAAGTCATTAGATTTCAGACCAAACTTGATAATTTTTTCAATTTCAGACTGCGCTAATCTCTTTGCATTTTCAGAAGATACTATTTCTTTAAGTGGTTTTTTTAAAAGATTATTAAAATCGATTACAAAATATTTTCTATTCTTAATTTTCATCTCTTTGGCATATTTTAACTCGTCCTCACCAATTAGATATTCATCTTGTCGATCACCTTTTCTAGATTGAATTATTTTATATTTACCACCAAATCTTTTTGTCCAGACTTTTAAGAAATCGATCATTTTTGCAGATTTCATTTCGGCTGAAAGAATTTTTCCATTTAATTTATTTTTAAGTTTTAGAGCTTGATCAATTAAACTTACAGCTTCATTGACTGAGAAGAAAAATCGTCTCATGTAAGGACCAGTGGTAAGTATAGTCTTATTTTTTTTATACATTTGTTTCCAAATTGGTAGAACAGATCCAGTAGACCATGTTACATTACCATACCTCACACAAATAAATTTAGTTTTACTATAAGATTTTATTGATGAAAAAAGTCTCTCCATACAAGATTTACTTAAACCATAAATATTTTTGATTGGCGGTGATGCTTTGTCAGTTGAAACACCTATAACTGTCGGAACTTTTTTGTTTATACAGGCTCGAACAATATTAGTAGATCCAAGTATATTTATATCAATACATTCAAATGGAAATTTTTCTGATAAATCGACAAATTTTGTAGCAGCAGCATGAATTACGATGTCAGGTTTAGTATAATTTAAACAATCATTTACAGACTCAATATTAGAAACATCCAAAGGTACTACTTCACAATTCGTTAAATTTTTTACTAAGAAATTTTGTTTATTATTACGAGCGCCAAGAAAAACTTTATATTTTTTCTTATAAAAATTAGCTAAATTTCTTCCTAGATAACCTGTACCACCCGTTATTAGAATTTTTTTCATTATTAAATGTTATAAATATGTTTATAATTTTAAAATAAATAATGTCTATATCTATTCATATACCTTTTTACAATCCAAATCCCGAAAAAAAGGAAGGTTATAGAAATTTGAGACGTTTTGATTATCTTGAAGAAAATGTAATCAATCTAAAAACACTTTCAATTAAAAATGATATTTTCATTCACACGCATAATGATTTTTTGGATGATAAAAATTTAAATGCTAAAATTATCAAACATCAAATAAGTGATAGTGAACTAAACAAAGGGTATTTAACATGGAAGTGTAGATCATTAATGGAAGAGCAAAAAAATGACTATGAATACTTTATTTACTTAGAGCACGACATTAAGTTCTCAGAAGTTAATCTACAATATTGGCTGAAATATCAAGATTTATTAGCAAATAAAGGGTTTCATTTAGGTTTTTTTATATATGAAATGAACAACAAAACTAATCAGAAGCATAGTATTCATATTTCAAAAAAATTAGACAAATTTTTTGAAATTGAGGGTCAAAATTTCATCGTTAATGACTTAGAAAATTATTGTTGTTTCTGGATCTACACAAAAAAACAATTTGAAACTTTTTTAAAATCCAAATGGTGGTCATTCGAAAAAAGAGCACATAACTTTAGACATAATTATGGTATTACAGAGAGATCGTCAATTGGTTTCCACGCTCTTAGTATGAATTATTTCAAAGCAACTTTAATACCTGAAAAAAATAATCAACCGCACTCAGATTCTTTTATTGAACACATGACCAATAATTATTTTGAAAAATTTCCTGAAATAGAAAAAAAACATTATTTTGATATTAGAGGTGCCTGTAAATTTCAAATTAATGAAATTATCATTGAGCCAGAAAATAGGAGAAAAATGAACGATAATTTCATTTTAAATAAATTAATTAAAAATCTTTTTTGGAAATTTAGATTTATCACCAGAAAATTTAACTGACCCATTTCTGGGCCAGTTAATATCCTAATATAAAATAAGAGGAGTTGTTTTATTAGAATTGTTCAGACTCAGTTGAGCCATCCATTGCTGTAGTTGAGCTGTTTCCACTACTAATTGTATTAGAAACAGCATCAAAATAAGATGTACCTACTTCTCTTTGGTGTTTTACACTTGTGTAACCATCTTTTTCACGAGCAAATTCTTGTTGTTGAATCTTAGAGTAAGCAGCCATACCTTCTTTTTTGTATTTTTCTGCTAATTCAAAAATTGCAATATTTTGTGTATGAAAACCAGCTAGTGTTATAAATTGAAATTTATAGCCCATTTTACTTATTTCTTTTTGAAATGAAGCAATTTCTTCATCTGATAAATGCTTCTTCCAATTAAATGATGGAGAACAATTGTACGCTAAAAGTTTTCCAGGAAATTTTTCATGAATTGCATCTGCAAATTTTTTAGCTTCTTCAAGATTAGGTGTAGCTGTTTCACACCAAATTAAATCTGAATATGGTGCATATGCCAATCCTCTTGAAATTGCTTGTTCAATTCCTGATTTAACGTAATAAAATCCTTCAGGAGATCTTTCACCTGTAAGAAAAGGTTTATCATTTTCATCAAAATCATTAGTAATTAGTTTTGCAGCATTTGCATCTGTTCTAGCCAAAATTATTAATGGCACATCAGCAATATCAGCTGCCAATCTTGCAGCCTTTAAATTTTTAATCATAGTACTGGTCGGCACAAGTACTTTACCACCCATATGACCACACTTTTTTTCACTAGCTAATTGATCTTCAAAATGAACACCTGCTGCACCAGCTTTAATAAACTTTTTTGTAAGTTCAAAAACATTTAATGGACCTCCAAAACCTGCTTCACCATCTGCAATAATTGGAAGCATATAATCAATTCTTTTCTCTTTTTTCATATCGCCATCTTTTAGTTCCATATGTTGAATTTGATCCGCTCTTAGCAAAGCGTTATTCATTGACTCAACAAGTTTTGGAGCACTATCATATGGATATAAAGATTGATCTGGGTACATTTCACCAGCACTATTAGCGTCTGCAGCTACTTGCCAACCACTTAGATAAATTGATTTTAGACCCGCTTTAGCATGTTGAACTGCTTGATTTCCTGATAAAGATCCTAAAGTACTTATATAATTTTCTGTATTAAGAAGTTTCCAAAGTTTAACTGATTGTTGTTTACATAAGGAATATTCAATTTTAATTGAGCCTCTTAATCTTTCAACTTCATCGGGGGTATAATCTCTCTTAATACCTGCAAATCTTTTTAGTTCGTATGAGATATTTTCTGCACTCATAATTGGTAGTTACCTCAGAAGTTAAAATTTAATGAAAAAGCAAAATTTGATTTAGTTAGAGTCGTTAAGTGTCTCAACTAAATCTTTCATTCCACTTGAACCCCAATCACAATGATCATCTCTCATGTAAATACCTCTGCTATTATGTTTAGCAAGGTCCTCACTTTTTATGATTTGAGCCTCATTTTCTGTGTTTTTTTGTTTATCAGTCATGTAAATCTTATAATTTACAAAATTTACAAAATCTACAAAAAAGGATAAAAAGCTTGTAAATAAAGGAAAATAATTGTAAATATAAATTTACAAAATTTACAAATAGAAAATATGAGTCAAAATGATTTAAAAATAGGACCAAAAATCAAGGCTTTTAGACGTCAAAAGGGTCTTCAAGCTAACAAACTTGCGCAAGAAATAAACATTTCACCTAGTTATTTAAATTTAATCGAAGGGGGAAAAAGAAAAATTGATGGGGATCTACTTTTGAAAATTTGCGAAAAGTTAAATATCGAACTTTCTCAATTAACATCAAAAGATGATGTAAATTTAGAAAATACTTTATCAGAAATTTTAGATGATAAATTATTTGAGGATCTTGATATTTTGGGGCCAGAGGTCAAAGATCTTGTAGGAACTAATCCAAAAATTGGAAAAGCAATTGTAAGATTAGGAGATATTTTAAAAAAAAAAGATCATGAGTTAGTAAATAAGATTGAAAAAATTTCTGGAAAAATTGTTGATAATAGAAAAAACTCATTTCCAGGTGAAGTTATTTCTGACTTTCTTCAAGATAATAAAAACTATTTTCCAAAATTAGAGGATTTTGCTAATAAAGTTTTTGCAAAAGTTCAAAAAAATAATCGTACGAGATATGTTGCTCTTTGTGATCATTTAAAATCTGAGTATGACATTATTGTCAAAGATGTTATTCCAGAGGAAAATAAACCTTTTTCTAAAATTTATAACAAAAATAAAAAAGAACTTCTCTTGAGTGATTATAGTTCTCTGGAAACAAAAAAACTTCATGCAGCCGCACAAATTGCACAAGAGGGGGCAATTAAAGAAATTGAGGATTATTTAACTAAATTTACTTTTCCATCAGAAGAGTCTAAAAAATTAACCAAAATTGCTTTGCTTAATTATTGTGGTGCTGCAATATTAATGCCTTACAAGCTTTTTCATTCAGAGTGTAAAAAACTTAAATACGATCTTGAATTATTACAAAATACTTTTGCAACATCCTTTGAACAAGTAGCTCATAGAGTAACCTGTTTGCAAGATCCAAAATTACCTGGAATTCCATTTCATTTTTTAAGGGTTGATATGGCTGGAAATATTTCTAAAAGATTTTCTTTGTCTGGAATTGAAATTCCAAGATATGGAGGTGCGTGTCCAAGATGGAATGTTTATTCTGCATTTACACGACCCGGGGTTATTCAAAGTGCTGTAAGTAAAATGACCAACGGAGAAAAATATGTTTGTATTGCACGAACTGTTGAAAAAGGGATTGGAAGATTTGGTAGAGCAAAAAGTATTTTGTCTATTGGGTTAGGTTGTGAAGCTAAATATGCTAAAGATTTTGTATATACTGAAAATGTTAACTTGAGTGAAAAGTCATCAGAAATTCCAATAGGTGTGTCATGTAGAACCTGCGATAGATTAGATTGTTCTCAAAGAGCTTTTCCTCCTTTACACAAAAAATTTGATGTCGACATAAATCTGAGAGGTGTTTCGGTTTATGTAGGTGATAAAAATTAAAAATATGCTTAAATTTATAATTCCTGCAGTCATATTCTTTTTAATTGTTCTTTTTTGGGAAAAGATTAATGAGAAAATTTACCAAAAATTTAAGGTTAAAATTAATTTAGTTATTTTAACTGCAGCCTTATTATTTGTCTTAGCAGTATTGATTTTATTATACTTTTAGTTCTGGTGAAAAAAATTTTTATCATTTTTTTAATTGTTTTTTCATATTTGAATAATTCAATTGCAGATGAAAGAATTAAAAAACTTAATCAATTGTTTGATGATTTAAAAACTCAAAATTACTCAGCCGCATATAAAGTTGAACAAGAAATTTGGCAAATATGGAGCACACATCCAAATGATGAAAATTTGACAATGTTATTAAATAAAGGATCAAGTTTAGTAAATGAGTCAAAATATAATCAAGCAATAGATATATTTTCTAAAGCAATAAATTTAGATCCATTATGGGCTGAGGCATGGAATAAACGTGCAACTGTATTCTATTTATCTGGTAATTTTGAAAAGTCGCAAAAAGATATTGATAAAGTTTTAGAATTAGAAAAAAGGCATTTCGGCGCTCTTGTTGGACAAGGTCTTGTAAATATTCAATTAAAAAATTATAATAAAGCAATTGAAAGTTATGAAAAAGCTAAAGAGATATATCCCACAATGAAATCACCAGATATGATGATAAATCAAATTAAAGAACTAATTAAAAAACAATCCATCTAAGATGATAGATTATATATTACCATTTTTAATACTTATCATGATTGTGGTATTCATCCACGAATACGGCCATTATTATTTTGCAAAAAGATATGGTGTTGCAGTAACTGATTTTTCAATTGGATTTGGAAAAGAAATATTTGGTTGGAACGATAAATCAGGAACAAGATGGAAAATTTGCTGGATACCTCTTGGTGGATATGTAAAATTCTTTGGAGATCGAAATGTTTTTTCACAAGCTGATCAAGAAAAATTAATTGAAAAGTACAATGAAGAAGACAGGAAAAAATTATTCGTTTTAAAACCACTTTATCAAAGAGCTTTAATTGTTTTTGGTGGACCATTAGCAAACTTCTTACTCGCATTATTAATTTTCTTTTCTATTTATACTTTTGCAGGAAAAGATTTTACTCCTGCAATGATCAATGAGGTACAAAAAGATAGCCCTGCAATGATCGGTGGTTTGAAACAAAATGATATTATTTTAGAGATAGATGGAAATGAAGTTAAAAGCATTATGGATGTTTCTAAATTTATAACGTTATCAACAGATGATTTTATAGATTTTAAGGTTAAACGTTCATACGACGAAATATTATTAAAAGTAAAACCTAAAATGGTTTTAAGTGAAGATAACCTTGGAAATAAGATTAACAAAAGGATTGTTGGAATTAAATTAAGTGCTTACAACAACGAGATAAATCATGTAAAATTAGGACCCGCACAAGCTATATACCACGCAGCAAATGAAGTATATTTCGTGAGCATATCCTCACTTAAATATATCGGTGCGATGATTTTTGGAAAGGCTGATACCTCACAACTTGGAGGACCAATTAGAATTGCTAAAATTTCAGGTCAAGTAGCAGAGTTTGGTCTGTTGGCATTTATTAGCATGATGGCTTACATCTCTATAAGTTTAGGATTAATTAATTTATTTCCGATACCAATGTTGGATGGAGGTCATTTAATGTTTTATGCTTTCGAAAAAGTGTTAGGACGTCCTTTATCACAAAAAACGCAAGAGGGTTTTTTTCGAATCGGGATGTTTTTGCTCTTAACTTTGATGATATTTACAACATTTAATGATCTCAAAGATCTAGGCTTATTTAGTTAATAAAATTCATATCTTTAAATAACCCTTTAAAATAGAGGTTTTTCATTACACTAGATATTGTGTATAACTTTGAGCTAGATACTAAAAAAAAGCTTGATTTATCAATACTTTTGATAAAGATAGTAAATAACCTAATAAAACCGGAGCTAAAATGAACAAAAAACAATTAGTTGTCAAATTATCAGGCGCTTTAAACCTAAGTAAAGCTGATGCTGAGAGAACTTTTGACACGATTACCAACACTATTTTAGATGCACTAAAGGCTGATGATTCAGTTAAAATCGCAGGATTTGGCACATATAAAGTGGCTAAAAGAAAAGCCAGAGTTGGAAGAAACCCAAGAACTGGTGAGCAAATTCAAATTGCTGCATCGCAAAAGGTTAAATTCTTACCTGCTAAAGCTTTAAAAGAAGTATTCAATAAATAGTTAATTTTACAGCCTTAACGTCAAAAAGCGTTAAGGCTGTTTCTATATGCAAAATCTGCATACCCAATTTTCATAATCAGCGTTAGTTTTTAGGAATTATTAAAATACAAGCACTCTCAATAACAGGGAGGTCTTATGACTAAATTAATAAAAAAAATAAGTGCGCCACTTATTAGTTTAATTTTTTTATTGAACATGAGTAGTGCAGGTATGGCAGATACAACAGTTTCTGCTGAAGTAGGTTTTATTTTTAATACCTTATTATTTTTAATTTGTGGATTTCTAGTAATGTTCATGGCATGTGGTTTTGCTATGCTAGAGTCTGGAATGGTTACATCAAAAAGTGTATCCGTTATTTGTGCAAAAAATATAGGGTTATTCTCAATTGCAGGTATAATGTTTTGGCTTGTAGGTTATAACTTAGCCTATGGTATCAGTCCAGGTGGATATATTGGAAAATTTATTCCATGGGCAGATGGCAGTAAAATAGATACAGGTTATTCCGATGGTTCAGATTGGTATTTCCAAATGGTATTCTGTGCAACTACTGTTTCAATCGTATCAGGTACAATGGCTGAAAGAATTAAATTATGGCCATTTTTTACATTTGCTGCAGTTCTATCTGGAATTATTTATCCAATCGTAATGGGTTGGCAGTGGGGTGGAGGCTGGTTAGCAGAGTTAGGATTTTCTGATTTTGCTGGTTCAACTTTAGTACACTCAACTGGTGGTGCAGCTGCTTTAGCTGGTGCAATGATAATTGGTCCGAGATTAGGAAGATTTACTAAATCTGGGGCTCCAGCGCCGCTTAAACCGTTTGCAGCATCATCAATACCATTAGTAACAATTGGAGTATTTATTTTATGGCTAGGTTGGTTTGGATTTAATGGTGGTTCACAACTAGCATTAGGGACGGCCACAGATGCAATCGCTGTATCAAAAATATTTATTAACACATTCCTTGCTGGTGCAGGTGGTGTTATGGGTGCAGCAATTATAACAAGATTGCATTTTGGTAAAACTGACGTAGTTCAAATGTTAAATGGATGTATCGGTGGTTTGGTTGCTGTAACTGCAGAACCATTATTACCATCACCATTTGCTGCAATTTTAATTGGTGCTGTGGGTGGATTAATCGTAGTGTATGGTACAAAACTATTATTCTCTTTAAAAATTGATGATGTAGTTGGTGCTATTCCTGCTCACTTATTTGCTGGAATTTGGGGTACGTTAATTGTACCTGCAACAAATTCTGGTGCAAATTTTAGTACTCAGTTAATTGGTGTATTATCAGTAAACATATTTGTGTTTATTGTAGCTTACATAGTGTTTAGCGCTATCAAAGCAACAATTGGCCTAAGGTTAAGTAAAGAAGGTGAAACCAAAGGTACTGATGTCACTGAAACTGGTGTGATTGCATATGCAATACGTGACTAATTGTTAACAATAAGGGACTCTTCGCTCTCTGTGTATCTCCGCGATTACTCATCGGAGGGTCCCTAAATCTCTCTCTTAAAGTTAGTTAAACGAAAAAAAAGCCCCTCCCTCAAGGGGCTTTTTATTTTTTAGTTTCATTTTGAATTGCAATTTAAACTCTATTATGACAAATTTTTTTCAATTTGATTAAAAACATAATTTGGTTTAAGTTTTTTCATACCCATCCTGTCTCTAATCCAAATATTATCAACGTAACCCTCTGGAGTAATAGGTTTAATATTACTATATTTTAGTTCACTGACAGGATCATTAGCTATAAGACCGAAGGTTTTTATTCCCAAAGCTGCAGATAAGTTTAAAGGGCCAGAATTATTTCCAATATAAAAATCAGAATTTTTAATTGCCAAAATTACTCCTTGAAGATCTTTGTTTGAACAATCAATAAAATACTGTTTTTTTGAGTCATCTATAATTTTTTTAGCTATATGGGATTTGTCTGGACCACAAATCAAATAAATATAATCACATAATCCTTTGTTGTATAATAAACTTGCTAGTTCAATAAAATCCTCCTCGAACCACATTTTGAAATCTTCAAAAGAATCAACTCCAAATGCAATCTTTTTTCCTTTGACTATAAGATCGTCATTACCTTGTTTTAATCTTTCAGTGTTAATTTCTAAAGAGGGAAATTTATCATTTAACTTAATTGAATTTATCTTTAAAAATTTCTGTGATTGTTCTGAATAATTTAAATTCCAATCATCTTCATTAAGATAATTTTTAGAAGTGATCCATTTTTTTTGATTTTTTATGCCTGGGGCAATTATATTTTTAATACCTGATAATTTTGCAGCTATTGCAGGTTTATTCACTTTATCTAAAATATAAACAAAGTCATATTTTTCTGTATCAAATATTTTCTTTAATTTAAAAACATCTAACCAATAAAATATACCTTTTCTGAAGTCATTATAAAAAATTTGATTTATATGCTTAAGGTCTTTAAGTATATTTTGGGCTTGGGTTTTTTCTCTGACAATTAGATCTATATTTGTTTGATGATGTTGACTAATCGCTTTTATGAAGGGTAATTGCCAGATTAAATCACCTAATTTATGATGAGTGTAAACGATACAAATTTTATTCATTTTTATTTATGTGATTTCAAAAAAAACTATATAATAAATTTAGTTTTATGAATATAAAATCGTCAAAAATCTTAGTTTCAGAAGCTTTAAGCGAAATTAAAACAATTTCACCAGACGAAGCATTATCAATGATGAATGAAGATAAATGTAATTTGATTGATATTAGAGATATAAGAGAACTTGAAAGGGACGGGCGAGTTGAAAATTCAAATCATATTCCGCGAGGCATGTTAGAATTTTGGTTAGATCCTGATAGTCCATATTTTAAAGATGGTAAATTAGATATGAATAAAGAGATGGTTCTTTTTTGTGCTGGCGGTATGAGATCAGCATTGGCTGCAAAAACTCTAAAAGATATGGGATTTGAAAAAGTTTCTCACATTGATGGTGGGTTTGGAGCTATCAGAAATAGTAAATTTAAGATCGTCTAAGAAACACACTCTTCTAAAGCATATTCAAGTCTATCTTGTCCCCAAAAAAGTTTATTGTTAACTATAAAAGTTGGCGCACCAAATACATCATTTTGAAAAGCTTTGTCAGTTAAACTTTTTAATTCATCTTTTACTTTCTGATTACTTATATCTTCAAAAAATTTTTTTTTATCAATTTTACAATTGTCTAAAATTTTGTTTACGTTAGCTTCGATTGATATATCTATATTATTTTTCCAATAGGCATCAAAACAAATATCAAAGTATTCACTTTTTTTATTTGCATCGATTGAAATAAATCCTCTCATTAAATAAAGGGTATTAATTGGAAATTTTTCGTTCCATTTAAAAGATATGTTATTTTTGTTAGCTATAATTTCGCAATCATTCTTCATATTTTTCATTTTTCGTTCATTAAAAGCAGGAGCAGTTATGTTACCTAATTTATGTAAACCACCAAGCAAAATAGGTTTGTAGTTAAAATCGATCCTGTTTTTATTTTGCATTGATTTAATTTTTTTATAAGCGATGTAAGAATATGGACTTATAAAATCGAAGTAAAAATCGATGATTTTACTCATATAGGTTAATACTTTTTGCGTAAAATATTCTAATGAGCCAATAAATAAAGATGCCTAAAGGACCAATTAAATAAGTGATTATTAATGGGATGCCAACAAGAACCTTATTGATAAAAAACTTTTGTGAGTCTCTTACAATCCAGCCACCGACGAATAAATTAATTGATACAAAGTGGATCCAAAATAACATTAAAAAAATATTACTTGAAAATAAACCTGATAAATTACTAATACTTAAATATAATTCAAAATTACTATCGAAATCATAAGCACTTAAATAAGCTTTATAAAGCACAAATATGTAAGCACCTCCTAATAGTGTGATTGGAAAAATAGAAGTAACAAAATATTTTGTAAAGTTTGATTGCGGGAAAAATATTAATATTAACCAAAAAGGTAAAACTCCTAAATTCACCCAGAAGTAGAGAATTTCAATTGTAAAGTAAGCATAAATTTGTTCGATCATTTTAAATTATATTATATTAGATCTTACAATGATTCCTATAAGAAATAAGAGAAAAACATTACAGGTGACTGTAGATGAAATGAGAAATTTTGCTTTAGCATATGTTGAAAAATATGCCCCATCTAAACAACAATTAAGAACATATTTACTAAAAAAATATCTTAAATTATCTGTTCCAAATGTAAAAAAACAGGATGTGACAAATTTAATTGATATTGTTTTATCTGATTTAGAAAAAAATAAATTTATAAATGATAAATTTTATTCTGAAAGTAAAGCCAAAAGTATGATCAGAAGAGGAAGTTCGATTAATAAAATCAGAAACTACTTAATTGGTAAAGGTGTTAATGATGAATTTATAAAAGATACAGTCAATAAAATTAATGAAGATAATTCAGATCAAGATTTTTTTTCAGCAATTAAAATTTGTAAAAAGAAAAGAATTGGACCGGCTAGAATTGATGACAATAGACCACTTTTTTATAAAAAGGACATATCTTTATTGGCAAGAAATGGCTTCGACTTTGAGACATCAAAAAAAGTTATGGAATTAAAAAAAGATGATTATTTAAAAATTATAAAACTACTTTGATTTTTTTTTCTTTTCTTCTTCAACTAATTGATTGATTTTATTTCTGATGTAATTTTTGACATAAACAAATACCAATAAGCCAAAAATAGATACTGATACAATAATTATAAGTATTACTCTTAATTGCTCGTCCATATTAGATATTTTTATTTTTTAAGATTAAACTTGGATTTTTAAAATTTTTCTTTCCATATTTAATTTCTTTGCCTTCAAAATCTGAAATTATTCCTCCAGCGTGTTGTAAAATTGCATGACCAGCCGCTATATCCCATTCACAAGCTCTAGGCTCAGCCACATATCCATCATATTCACCAGTGGCAATTACACAAAATTTAAGAGAACTTTTCATTCTTACATATTTTTTTACATTAAATTTTTTATGTAATTTTTCTATTTCAGGTTTAATATTATTTGAATAGGATACAAATTTTACGTCATTTTTATCAAAATTTTGGGAACAATTTAAATTCTTAGTTTCACCATTTGTAAATTCATAGGCATTATTTGGACCATAGGAATAAAACAATCTTTTTTTTGAAGGGGCATAAATTAATCCAGCTACAGGATTTTTGTTAATTATTAATCCAGCATTAATCGTAAATTCCTCTAGATTATTTATGTAGTCGTAGGTGCCATCGATAGGGTCAATTAGCCAAAAGTTTTCAAGATTGTTTATCGATTTATTATCAGAAGTCTCTTCTGAAATGATGGGAAGCTCAGGTGTTAATTCTTTAATTTTTTGAGTAACAATTTTATTAACCTCTAAATCTCCATTACTAACAGGAGTATTATCGGCTTTAATTTTTTTTATAAGTCCTTGTTTTCTTAAATCTAAAGAAATTTTTCCTGCGTGAATAAATGTATCAATTAAATTTTCGACAATCTCTTTTAAATTTAAATCATTCATTGATCTTTATTAATTCTATATTTTTAGTATTTATTACTTTTTTTCCAACATTTTCAAAATTAACTGTCACTTTTTCTTTTATAATTGATTGAACTTGACCTATACCCCAGTCTTTATTAGAGGGATTGATAACTTTGTCTCCTGGCTCAAAATCTAATATCATTTAATTTAACTTATATTAGAAATAAGTATAAATACCATCAAATGAATAAAGAATTAAATTCAATAGGATTAAACAAGAAACCTTCAGACACAAAAGTAGTTGTCGCAATGTCTGGGGGTGTAGATTCATCTACTGTCGCAGGTATGATGAAAAAAGAGGGATATAATGTTATTGGTATTACCTTAAAACTTTATGACGATGCAAAGCAGGTCGCAGAGTCAAAACAATGTTGTTCTGGTCAAGATATAATGGATGCAAAAAGAGTTGCTCAAAAATTAGATATAAAACATAAAATTTTATATTATCAAAATAAGTTCAAGCAAGGAGTTATAGATAATTTTGTTGATAGTTACTTAAAAGGTGAAACTCCAATACCTTGTGTTCAATGTAATCAAACGGTAAAATTTAAGGATTTATTTGAAGTTTCTAAAGATTTAAATGCTGATGCTTTAATCACTGGGCATTATGTGAAAAGTGTTACTTCAAATAATAATACAAATATGTACAGAGCTATCGATGAAAATAGAGATCAAAGTTATTTTCTTTTCAATACTACTAGAGAACAACTTGATTATTTAAGATTTCCATTAGGTGGTCTTCATAAAAATGAAACACGTGAAATTGCCAAAAAATTAGACCTAAATGTTGCTGATAAACCAGACAGCCAGGATATATGTTTTGTACCCGGGGGAGATTATGCATCAGTAATTCAAAAATTTCGACCAGACTCATTTAAAAAAGGAAACATAAAAGATCTTAAAGGTAATGTTATTGGTGTTCATGATGGAATTATAAATTTTACTATTGGTCAAAGAAAAGGAATAAAAGTTTCTGACAAAGAAGCTTTATACGTTATAAAAATTAACTCTGAAAAAAATGAAATAATTGTTGGACCAAAAGAATATTTAGGAAAGAAAGATATTTTATTAAAAAATGTTAATTTATTAGCAGATGAACAAGAATTTAAATCCAGCATTTTTGTAAAAGTTAGATCTACTGGTAAATTGCTTAAAGCAAACGTTAACCTAAGTGATCAAAATGGTGCGAATGTAAACCTTGATACCCCTGAAGATGGAATATCACCAGGCCAGGCATGTGTTTTCTATAATAAAGATGCTCTAGGTTATAAAGTATTAGGAGGCGGCTGGATAAAGGAATAAGCTATTTTTTCTTATTTTTTTTTCTAGCTCTTCTTTTTTTTGACCCCATTTTTCTTCGGCCTCTATGTTTCTTTGGGTAACTCATTAAATCCTTTTCATTAATTTATTGAATTTTTGATATGGATATAGCATTGTCCTTTAATCATATCAATTTTTTTATGGGTAAATCTTTTAAGACATTTTTAAAACACACAGCAAAAGATTTTCATAACCAATCAGTAAATCCACCAGTAGTCAGAGCATCGACAATTATTTTTAAGTCTATGCAACATATAAGAAAAACTCAAAAAAAAGCTCTACGAAATCCAACAGGTGGTCATTTTGATTATGGCAGACAAGGGACCTCTACTACTTATATCTTACAAAAAATTTTAACAAAACTTGAAGAAAGTTATCATGTTTTTACGACACCAACAGGTTTTGGCTCCGTTTTTTTAGCAATATTCAGCGTTGTTAGACCCGGAGATGAAATGTTAGTTGCAGATCCAGTTTACAGCCCTACACGAATTTTAACTGAAGATTATTTAAAAGATTTTAATATAAAGACAGTTTTTTATAATCCGCATGACCTCAATACATTAAAAAACAATATTACAAAGAAAACAAAATTGATTTTTGTAGAAAATCCTGGAAGTAATACTTTTGATTTTCAAGATTTGGGTAAAATTATTTCGATTGCAAAAAAGCATAAGCTATACACTGCAATTGATAATACTTGGGGTACCCCTTATTACTTAAAACCAATTAAACTTGGTTTTGATATGTCAATTGTCTCTGCAACTAAATATTATTCTGGACATTCAGATGTTATGGGTGGGAGTTTGGCAGTAAATAAAAGAGTATTTCCTAAAGTTAAAGCAGCAGAAAAAATTACAGGTCTTAGATTAGGACCTGATGATGCTTATTTAATAACTAGAGGGTTAAGAACGTTAGATGTGAGATTAGACAGACATAGAGAAAATGCTAAAAAAGTTGCAGCATTTTTATCAAAAAATAAAAGAATTAAATTGTTATATCCTTTCAAAAAAAATTCACAAAATTTTAGAATGTGGAAAAAATATTATTCTGGAGCGTCAGGTTTAATGGGATTAAAGATAAAAGCTAAGAATATTAATTCTGTTCGAAGGTTCGTTAATTCACTGAAATTGTTTGGCTATGGTTATAGTTGGGGTGGATTTGAGAGTTTAGCGCTTCATCAAGAATTTAGAGAAACTGGTAAAAGAAAATATATGAACTTACCAAAAGATGAACATTTAGTAAGATTACATATAGGTCTTGAAGATCCTAATGATTTGATTGCTGATATCAAACAAGCTTTAAGACATTTAAGATGAGTTCTGAAAAATTTTTTCGTTCAAAAACAGCGATAATAACTTTATTTGCTGCATGCTTTGTTGTTTTGATTTCTTTGGGTGTTAGACAAACATTTGGTTTGTTCTTTATGGACTTCAACGAGAGTTTAAAGATAAGCAACACCGCATTTGGTTTTGCTATTGGGATGCAGATGTTGATGTGGGGTATAACAGGTCCTATCTTCGGAGCTATAGCAGATAAATACGGAGGACATATAGCTATAATCGGAGCATTTATTTTTTATACTTTAGGCGTTTATTTTTTATACACGGGTCCAAACACTGGAATATTTTTTCAAATCCATATGGGTTTATTAATCGGAATAGGTCTTGGTGGAACAGCAATAAGTATTCCAATGTCAGTTGTAGGAAAACATTTTCCATTATCTACAAGAACGATTGCAATGAGTTTTGTTACTGCTGTCGGATCATTTGGTTACTTTCTTTCACCAATTTTTACTAATTTTTCTCTCACAGAGTTTGGTTGGAACTACACATTATTTGTTTTTTGCTTATTTTTATTATCTGGTTTAGTTGCAGCATATTTTGTCAGATCTCCGTCTAAAACGGAAAGTGTCGAAAAAACTTCAGATCAATCTTTTAAGGAAGCTCTCTCAGAAGCTTTTAAAACTAAAAGTTATATTTTACTTGTATCAGGGTTTTTTGTATGCGGTTTTCATATAACTTTGGTTGGAACGCATGTACCTAAATATGTAATAGATAGAGGACTTGAGGATTGGACTGCAGCAGCAATTTTATCTTTGATCGGTTTATTTAATATTTTTGGTTCACTATTAAGTGGCTACCTCTCTGCAAAAATGAGTAAGAAAATTATCCTTAGTGCAATTTACTTTTTAAGAGGTGTTTCTATAATTTTTTTTATATTTATGCCCGCAAGTAATATTAATGCGTTTTTATTTGGTGCAAGTTTTGGTTTTTTATGGCTATCAACAGTGCCTGCAACAAGTGGAATTGTAGCTCACCTGTTTGGGACAAAGTATTTAGGTCTTCTGTATGGAATTGTTTTTTTAAGTCACCAAGTTGGATCTTTTTTTGGCGCTTATCTAGGGGGTTTATTTTATGATTTATATGGGTCATATGATTATGCGTGGTATTTAGCAATTGCATTATCAGTTTTTGCAGCAATAATTCATCTACCAATTAGAGAAGAACCAGTTTTAAGACTAAAAACAGAATAATTTGAACAGATTAAATCAATTAACAGAGATACATCAGTCAGGAAAACCTTACATTATTTATAAATCGAAAAAAGGATTTAATCTTTATACTAATTTTTCAAAAAAAATTATTTTGAATAATAAAAATATTAAAAGTTTTTTAACAAAAAAAAATAAAAAGAAATCTAAAGATACTGACCTTTTTATTGGTTTCTTTGGATATGAGTTATTGAATAATTTGATTGATGTTAAAATTCCAAAACAGAAGAATTTAAATTTTCCTAAAGGTATTTTCTATAAACCAGAAAAAAAGATCAAACTAAGTAACAAGTTGAATTATGATTTTGAAAATTTTAAATCAGGTAATTTTAAAATAAATATTAATAGAAAAAATTATACAAAAATATTCAATAAATTTAAGAAAAAAATAAAAAGTGGTGAAACATATCAAATTAAAATTTGCACTAAATATAAAACAAAGTCAAAAATTAATCCGTTAGATTTCTTTTCGAGGTTATCTAATACTAACCTAGCTCCCGAAGCTTTTATGATTAAAGATCATAATTATTCAATAATTAGCTGTTCCCCAGAAACTTTAATTATAAAAAAGGGGAGCGATATATTTACAAAACCAATAGCTGGAACTGTGAAAAAAACGAAGCATTTAAATAAAATGAAGGCATTAAATTATTTTAGAAAAAATTTAAAAGAAACCAAAGAGCACAATATGATTGTTGATATGGAAAGAAATGATTTATCAAGAATTTGCAAAGTTGGCACTGTAAAATTATCTAAACAAAAAATCGTAGAAGAATATAAAGACCTTTTTCATTATGTCAGCCTCATTAAGGGTAAATTAAAAAAAAATATAAATAATTTTGAAATAATTAAAGCAATGATGCCTGGTGGTTCAGTTATTGGGTGTCCAAAAATAAATACGCTTAATCTTTTAAATAATCAGGAAAAAGAAAACAGGAATATTTATACAGGTAGTTTTGGCTACATAAAATTTAATGGTGATATGAGATTTAACATAATTATACGTTCAATTTTAAATTATAAAAATATATCTGAAATTTCAGTTGCTTCAGGTGTTGTCGTCGATAGTAATGCCAATCATGAATTTAATGAAAATTTTCTTAAAGCAAAAGCGTTAATAGATTTATTCAAATGATTTATGTAATTGATCATAACGACTCTTTTACTCATAATGTAGTTCATCAATTTGCTTTATATGATAAAGTTGAGTGTGATAACTATGATAAAGTTAACGAAAATAAAATTAAGCGCGCATCTACAATAATTTTTTCACCTGGACCAGGTAATCCAAAAAATTATCCAATCACCTCAAAAATTTATAAAAAATATAAAGGTAAAAAGAAAATCATAGGGATTTGTCTAGGATTTCAACATATTCTATTTTGTGAAGGCGCAAAAATTGTTGAACAAAAAAAAATTTATCATGGATTTCAATCAAATATAAAAGTAATCACTAATAAATCTTTATTCAAAAAAGGAAAGATATTTAAAGTTGGTAGGTATCATTCTTTAAAATTAAAAGAGCCTTTCAAATCTATTAATTTTGAGATAACTATGAGATGTTTATATTCAAAAGTTGCAATGGCATTTGAAAATCAAAAAGAAAAAATTTATGGATTTCAATTTCACCCAGAATCTTTTTTAACTATCAATGGTAACCTACTTATTAAAAAAATCTTATCAGCTTAAAGACTTAAAACAGATAGAATTCCAAGACCTTTGGGGGGATCATGGAATTTTTACAACGATGTGGATTTTTGGCAAACCAGCAAAAATTTTATTTTTGGATAATCATTTAAAAAACTTAATTTTATCATTAAAAAAATATCAAATTAAAAAGAAATCATTAAGGTCGGATATTTTAGAAATAATAAATAAAAATTTATCCAAAAAGAGAAAATATAATCACCTATTGAGAATTGCTATAAATAAAAAAGTTATTTCAATATCTTTAAGGAAAAGAGTTAAACCAAAATTAAATTTTAATTTGAAGTTAGTAAAATTAAAAAGAGAAAAACCAGAGTTTAAAAATCTTAAATACAAAAAAATCTTATCTTATTTATCTAAAATGGATAACTCCCAATCAGATATTGCATTGGTATCTGATAAGAAATTATTAGAGACTGGAACCTCAAATTTATTATTTGTTAAAGATCAAAAATTTTTTACTCCCAAAAAGGATTATTATGAGGGAAATACTTATAAATTTTTTAAAACAAAAATAACAAAGATTTTTAAGAAAGATATTTTGCTTAAAGAGATAAAAAATTATGATGAAATTTTATTGATAGGATCTGGGAAAGGGGTTGCTTCAGTTAGAACTATAAACGAGCTTAAATGGAAAAGAAAAAACTTAAAAAAATTTAAATTTTTATCAAAACAATATGATGTAGTAATAAATAAATGTAATTCTTATAGATTTTAATAGATGAAAGATCCAAACAATCCTTGTTTATTTTGTAGCGTTAAAAAAAGTGGATGTGCCCATGAAAATGAGTTGGCATATGCAAGTTATGACCCATATCCAGTTTCAGAACATCATTGTTTAATTATACCCAAAAGACACATAAAGGATTATTTTGACTTATCTAATGATGAACTGGTTGCATGTAATGATCTTATGAAAATTGTTAAAAAAGAAATAACCAATAAAGATCCATTAGTTAAAGGATTTAATTTAGGTACAAATATAGGAATTGTATCTGGTCAATCTATTTTACATTGTCATTTTCATCTGATTCCCCGAAGAGAAGGAGATGTTGACAACCCCCAGGGTGGAGTGCGATCAGTCATTCCAAGCAAACAACATTATAAAAGAAATAATTAGCCTGTTATAAAAGACAAATTGACCCCAGTTTGAGGTTGAACTATAAATTCAACTAGATATAAAACTTTAAAATTAATTCAAAATTTAACAAAAGGCGGAAATGTTAAGTAACAATCCATTTTCAATTTTATCAGAAACCATTTCACCCTTTGCAATGCAATCTTTCATTATTGCTATGGTTTTGTTGATCGCAGTAGGAACTATTATTCAAATGATACATCACAAAAATTTGACTTATTTTTTTAACAACGCGAAAAAAGCTAAGCTGTCAGCAACAAAAAAATTAGGAGTTGGAGAAAAAGTTTCTGTCATTGCTAAAACAACAGTTGTTGATATTGGCACAACTTCTGAATTAGGTTTTGGAAAAAGAAGACTGGCCCATGTCCTAGGAATGTATGGCACAATTTTATTTTGGGTGTCTTCAGCTATTTTAGTTTTTTGTTACACAGGTGTTGATAAACCAAGTTCTCAAACTTGGTCAATGATTTGGCATGTAGGAGCAATATTAACATGTTTAGGTGGATATTGGTTTTGGTTTTTTTTAAGAGTTGATGTTTCAGCAGAAGCCCATCCTTGGTATAGGATTATAAAAGCTGATTTATTTGTTTTAGCATTACTTGCGTGTTCAACTTTTGGGTTAGCTTGGTCATTCACACAATTTAATGGGCAAATAGGTTTGTCTTATTTATTTTTAATTTTATTTGTTGCATCTAACTTAATTTTATTTGGTGGTGTTTATTGGTCGAAATTTGCTCACATGTTTTATAAACCTGGCGCAGCTATTCAAAAAAATTTAGCAGAGGCAGATGGATCTAGGGATAATTTACCTCCACCAGCTGATGCCCCAGAACAATTTGGCCTGGGTATAAAAAGAGAAGAGCCAAAACATTATTAATATGTTAATAGAAAAAGGAGAAAAATAAAAATTATGTCAACTTTTGTATACATGACAAGATGCGATGGCTGTGGTCATTGCGTAGATATATGTCCTTCAGACATCATGCACATTGACGAAAATATAAGAAGAGCAAAAAATATTGAACCAAACTTTTGTTGGGAATGTTATTCGTGTGTTAAAGCATGTCCTAATCATGCAATTGATGTGAGAGGGTATGCTGATTTTGCTCCGATGGGTCACAGCGTTAGGGTTAGAAGAGAAGAAGAAAAAGGAACTATCTCTTGGAAAATTAAATTTAGAAACGGAACAGAGAAAAACTTCGTTTCACCTATAACAACAAAACCTTGGGGAAAATTTATTCCTAAACTTGCTGAAGGTGATACTCCTAACCAAGGAGAAATTAATTCACAAAGATTATATAGTGAGCCAGAAGGATTAAATACCAATAAAGAATTACCATCGGTTCCAAAAGAGTCTTTTAAAAAAGGTGTTTATTATTAATGGCTAAGCACAAAACACATTATGAGGAGTGTGATGTATTAGTTGTTGGTGGTGGAATGGCCGGCACAGGAGCAACATTTGAGGCTAGACATTGGGGAAGAGATTTAAAGATTGTTTGTGTTGAAAAAGCAAACATTGATCGAAGTGGTGCAGTCGCACAAGGTTTATATGCAATCAATTGTTATATGGGTATGCAATGGGATGAAAATCAACCTGAAGACCATGTGAGGTATGCCAGAAATGATTTAATGGGAATGGTTAGAGAAGATTTAGGTTATGACATGGCTCGTCATGTAGACTCAACTGTTCATATGTTTGATGAGTGGGGTCTTCCCATGATGAAAAATGAAAAAACTGGAAGATATCTAAGAGAGGGTAAATGGCAAATAATGATTCATGGCGAAAGTTATAAGCCAATTGTTGCTGAGGCAGCTAAAAAATCTGCAGATAAAATTTACAACAGAATAATGATTACCCATTTGTTAATGGATGAGTCTCAAGAAAATAGAATTGGTGGCGCAGTTGGTTTTAATATGAGAACAGGTGATTTTCATGTGTTCAGAGCTAAAGCAGTTATAGTTTCAGCTGGTGGAGCATCACATATTTTTAAACCAAGAGCAGTTGGAGAAGGTATGGGAAGAACTTGGTATGCACCATGGAGTAATGGATCTGCTTACGCTTTACCTATTGCAGCAGGTGCAAAGATGACTCAAATGGAAAACAGAATTGTATTATGCAGATTTAAAGATGGTTATGGACCAGTTGGAGCATATTTTTTACATTTAAAAACATACACACAAAATGCTAACGGCGAAAATTATGAGAAAAAATGGTATGAGCAAACTAAAGAATTAGTTGGAGAATATATTGATCATCATCCAACTCCTACTTGTTTGAGAAACCACGCCTTTATTCAAGAGGTTGCTGCAGGTGGTGGACCGATACATATGGTAACTAAAGAAGCTTTCCAAGATCCTCATTTAGAAACAGTGGGTTGGGAAAACTTTTTAGGTATGACAGTTGGTCAAGCTGTAGTTTGGGCATCTCAAAATATTGATCCAAAGTATACAAATCCAGAATTAACAACTTCTGAGCCTTACGTAATGGGATCACACGCAACATGCTCTGGAGCATGGGTAAGTGGACCAGAAGATCTATCTCCACCAGAATATTTCTGGGGTTATAACAGAATGCTTACAATTGATGGACTATTCGGTGCTGGAGATACAGTAGGAGGTAGTGCTCATAAATTTTCATCAGGTTCTTTTACTGAAGGACGATTAGCTGCAAAAGCAGCAGTTAAATATATAGAGGATAAAAAAGCAGAAGGAATTAATGTAACGGATAAACAATGCGAGGATTTTAAAAAGGCAGTTTACAAACCTTTAGAAACTTACACAGTAGCTCAAAACGAGATCACAGGTGGAACTGTTTCACCAAGCTATATTTCTCCAATACAAGGATTACAAAGACTTCAAAAAATTATGGATGAGTATGTCGGGGGAATTACCTCAAATTACATGACGAACGGCAATATGCTTAAAAGGGCTCTCGAACTTCTAGAATGGTTACAGGAAGATTTGGAAAATGTAGGAGCTGAGGATTATCATCAATTAATGAGAGCATGGGAGCTTAAACACAGAGCTTTAACTTCACAATGTGTAACTGAGCACACATTATTTAGAGAAGAAACTCGTTGGCCAGGTTATTATTACAGGGGCGATCACATGAAACTTGATGATGAAAATTGGCATTGTTTAACAGTTTCTAGAAGAGACCCTAAAACAGGAAAATTTACTCTAGAAAAAGTGCCGGTTTATCATATCGTTGACGAAAAAGAGAAGAAGAAGGCTTCGTAACACCATATTCCAAACTTCTTTATGGACCTTTTGAAAAAATCTGATGAGGAGATATTTGCGATAGCCAAGCCTTTTTGGGAAAATCTTGTAAGAGCCTCAAATATGAAAGATTATGGTGGCTTTACTAGAGATTTTTCTACCCAAATGCTGTTTGGCGCCAACGAAGTAGAGCTTGGAAAGCAATGGGCTAACAACAAGATTATCACCAATTTAAATGAGACCTATGAACCATTCGGAACATTAAGAAGAGGTGATCATATTACTGTATTAATTAAGCAGACTAATAAGGAGTTGCCTGGAGAATTTTTAGGAAGGTTGGTCCTCGGTGTTGAGGATGGAGAAGTAAAAATTTTTGGAGCCACAATTTATTAATTAAAGTTTGACAATTTTTCTGCTGGTGCTATTGAGGATGTAGATGCACCTTTCAAATATAAAAATCCTACAAAAAATCTTAAATTATAAAACAGCATTAATTAAAACAGGAATTTTTTCAGCAATATTAGCTTGCTGGGGTGTAATATTATTTGGAACTTTTTTAACTTTTAAATAAATTTTTTTTAAAAAAGTTAATTATTTTAAATGGAAGTATTTTTACCAATAGCACAAGTACATGTTACTGCTATTGAAATCATTTTATTAAGTGCTTTAGTTGGAGTTTTATCAGGACTATTTGGAGTAGGGGGTGGTTTTTTAATGACACCTTTTCTAATTTTTCTAGGTGTTCCACCAGCTTATGCTGTTGCTAATGAAGCAAATAACATTTTAGCTACTTCTGTTTCTGGATCTACTACTCATTATCTTAAAAATACGTTGGATTACAAAATGGGTTTTATGATTGTCATTGGTGGTGCAATAGGAACCATTATTGGAATTTATACATTCACTTATTTTAAAGACATTGGCAAAATAGATACAGTTATCTCACTTGCTTACATGTATATCTTGGCAATCATTGGAACTTTAATGCTAGTTGAAAGTCTTGGTGAGATCGATAAAGCAAGAAAAAATACTATTGTAAAACGAAAATTACATGTTCATTATTGGATACATGGTCTTCCTTTTAGGATGAGATTTCCAAAATCAAAATTATATGAAAGTGCGTTCACGCCAATTATCATTGGTTTATTTGTAGGTTTTATAGCAGCTATTATGGGTATTGGTGGAGCTTTCATACTAGTACCTGCAATGATTTATATAATTGGTATGCCAACAAAATTAGTTCCAGGAACTTCTTTGTTTGTAACTATCTTTGTTAGTGTGATTGTTACTTTTTTACATGCATTCAATTATGGATCCATAGATTTAATTTTAGTTTTAATGTTAGTTATCGGTTCGATCATTGGGGTACAAACAGGTCAAAAAATTGGACAATCAATTGAAAGTTCTGGGCTTAAAGCGTTATTAGCAGTTTTATTATTAATTGTTGGAATTGCAATTGCGTATGATACTTTTTTTGTTGATCATACTATGAACGGTATCACTAAGGTTGCAGAAAAAGATTTAACACCATTATCAGTTTTAGTTCAAAAATTTTCAAAAGATATGCCAATTGTATATAGTTTATTTTCTATATTTTTTGCTATAGCGTTAGGTGTTGCTGCAGCATTTATTCGAAGATTTTTATCTGATTTAAAAAAAAAGCACTTTAGCAAACCAGCTAAGTAAAAATTTTAAGCACTTCTGTATAATTTGGTCATTACAAATTCTCTATGACCTAATGCTTCAGCACAAGTGAGTCTACCATTTGCAACTTTTAAAGTTGTTTTAATTAATTCATCTCCAGCTTCAGATAAATTCATTTCTCTCGAGAGAATTTTTGAAACATCACAATCTATATGTTCTCCCATAGATTTAACTGTTAATGGATTTGCAGTTAATTTTATAACTGGTTCAATTGGGTTTCCTACAATATTACCCTGACCCGTCGGGAATAAATGAATATTAAATCCCGCAGCTGCTTGTAGTGTTACACACTCCGCTGCAGCAGATGACGTATCCATAAAGTATAAACCTTTTCCTTTTTTTGGCTCTTCAGCCGGTTCTAAAACATCCACAAATTTACAATTTCCTATTTTTTGAAAATTTCCAAAAGCTTTTTCCTCAATAGTTGTTAAACCACCCGCTATATTACCAGCGGTTGGCTGACTTTCAGAAAGGTCATCAGTTGCTTCTTTTAAAATAAAATCAT
The DNA here is from genome assembly GCA_902612325.1 of uncultured Pelagibacteraceae bacterium. Taxonomy (GTDB): domain Bacteria; phylum Pseudomonadota; class Alphaproteobacteria; order Pelagibacterales; family Pelagibacteraceae; genus Pelagibacter. The sequence continues at coordinate 119,074 of CACMDB010000005.1, forward strand.
TATAGGCACTCCAAGTCTTCATGAACTTATCTGAAGCTTCTTTTGTGGCACCCCTTGTGGCACAAACCTTTTCTGCTCCTGTAAGTTCTGATGTTTCTCCAAAACATAAATGAACTCCAAGTGGTTCAAGTTTATCCATTAAATTTCCAACAGTTGGATTAGAGGCTAAACCAGAAGTGGTATCAGACTCTCCACATTTTACTGAAATCCATAAATCACTTATCGGGCACTCCTCTCTTTGTTTTTCAGAAGCCCACATAACAAATTCTTGGGCTTTTTTGGAAGCTTTCATTACAGTTCCAATATCCCCAGTACGTTCAATATGGAAACCCTCAACTGGTTTTCCAGTTTTTGCAATTCCATCGACAATTCTCTTAGTCCATTTAGGCTCAATACCAATCACAATAACTGCTGCAACATTTGGGTTGCTACCAGTTCCAATCATTGTTCTAAAATGTAATTCTAAATCCGCTCCAAATTGTAATCTTCCGTAAGAATGAGGAAGAGCTATTGTTCCTTTAATGTTATTTGCAACTGCTTCAGCACATGCGTTTGAAATATCATCAACAGGTAAAATGATTACATGATTTCTTGTTCCTGCTCTGCCGTTTTCTCTTTTATAACCTAAAAAACTTTTTGGAACTTCCATCTATTTACCACTTTTTAGTTTTGACGTTATGAACGTGCACATGTTGACCTTTTTTAATTGCTTTGACTACTTTACCTATATCGTGACCATATTTTAAAATTGTATCTCCCTCTTTTAAATCAATCATTGCAATTTTATGGCCTAGAGGGATTTCATCTGCAGATTGAATGTTAATTGAGCTGTCATTCTCCATTATCCAGCATTTACAATCTTGTTTTGGAGTTATTTTTTCTATTACAACTACACCAACATTGTCTTTTTTGTCGTGAATTATAATATCTGTTGACATTTATATAGTGTCGATTTGTTTGTTTGAATTTTCTAAAATCTTATATATTAATCGCAAAAATTAACAATTAATTTTTAAAAAAATTGTTCTAAAGTAATTTAGAAAGGTTCTACAAATGACTAAAATGACAACAGAAGAAGCTTTTGTAAAAGTTTTACAAATGCATGGTATTGAACACTCTTTTGGAATTATTGGTTCAGCGTTCATGCCTATTTCTGATATTTTCCCAGATGCCGGAATTACCTTTTGGGACGTGGCACACGAAACAAATGGTGGTTTGATTGCAGATGGTTACACAAGAGCTACAGGAAAAATGTCAATGGTTATTGCACAAAATGGTCCAGGTATAACAGGATTAGTAACACCAATCAAAACTGCTTATTGGAACCACACACCTTTATTATTAGTAACCCCACAAGCAGCAAATAAAACTATGGGGCAAGGTGGTTTTCAAGAAGTAGAACAAATGAATTTATTTAAAGACATGGTTTGTTATCAAGAAGAGGTAAGAGATCCTTCAAGAATGGCCGAAGTATTAAATAGAGTAATAGAAAAAGCAATAAGAGGTTCAGCACCAGCACAAATAAACGTTCCAAGAGATTATTGGTGCCAAGTGATTGATATAGACCTTCCTCCAATCGTCAGATTAGAAAGACAAGGTGGAGGTGCTGATGCGATCGCTAAGGCAGCAGATTTATTATCTAAAGCAAAATTTCCAGTTATTTTATCTGGAGCAGGTGTTGTTATTGGAGGTGCTATTGAGGAAACTAAAAAACTTGCTGAAAAACTTGATGCACCTGTTTGCTCTGGTTATCAGCACAATGATAGTTTTCCAGGAAGTCATCCATTAGCAGTTGGGCCATTAGGATACAATGGATCAAAAGCTGCAATGGAATTAATTTCTAAAGCTGATGTCGTTTTAGCTTTAGGAACAAGATTAAATCCTTTTTCAACTCTACCAGGTTATGGAATTGATTATTGGCCAAAAAAAGCAAGTATAATTCAAGTTGATATGAATCCAGATAGAATTGGATTAACTAAAAAAGTTACAGTTGGAATTAGTGGTGATGCAAAATTAGTTGCAACGCAGATCTTAGAAAAATTGTCTTCAAATGCAGGCGATACGGATAGACAAAAGAGAAAAGATTTAATTCACCAAACGAAATCAGCATGGTTACAAAAATTATCAAGTTTAGATCATGAAGATGATGATGAAGGAACAGTTTGGAATAAAGAAGCTAGAGAAAGAGATGCAGACAGAATGTCACCAAGACAAGCTTGGCGAGCTATTCAAGCTGGTATGCCTGAGGATGTAATTATATCAAGCGATATTGGAAATAATTGCGCGATTGGAAATGCTTATCCAACATTTGAAAAGCCAAGAAAATATTTAGCGCCAGGTTTATTTGGTCCTTGTGGTTATGGTTTCCCATCAATTTTAGGTGCTAAAATCGGTTGTCCGGATACACCTGTAATAGGTTTTGCAGGAGATGGAGCTTTTGGAATAAGTATGAATGAAATGAGTTCATGTGCAAGAGAGGAGTGGCCTGCAATTACAATGGTAATTTTTAGGAACTACCAGTGGGGTGCTGAAAAAAGAAATACGACTCTTTGGTTTGATAATAATTTTGTTGGAACAGAACTTGATCCAGAATTAAGTTTTGCAAAAGTAGCAGAGGCTTGTGGTTTAAAAGGAGTAACTGTTAAGACTATGGAAGAGACTACAGCTGCCATTAAACAATCTTGCGCAGATCAAAAGAAAGGTATTACAACATTTATTGAAGTGATATTAAATCAAGAATTAGGTGAACCTTTTAGAAGAGATGCTATGAAAAAACCAGTAAGAGTAGCTGGTATTAAAAAAGAAGATATGAAGAAACAGCCTTCGTTAAATTCTTAAAATCTCTAAAAAATTAGGCTATAACTAATATTTAAATTAGTAAAATTTATGACTTTTTTAAATTACAAAGTTGAAATTATAGATAATTTTTTATCTGACAGAGATTTTGAAGAGTTGAACAATTTAAAACTTGAAAAAAAACTAAATACCAAGATTTCAGTTTTTAATAATATAATTAACAAAAATAATGAAATAGAGAATTCTTGTTTAAACAAAAATCTAATATTTAATTTACATAAAAATTATCACGAAAAAATGATAAATATTCTAAACAAATTAAATCCAAAAAAGGTAGATCTATACGATTATTCTGATTTAAGTATTATTATTACAGATAAGAATGCCAAATTTCCCGTTCACGATGATACACCAAATAAGTTATTGAGTGGCGTCATTTACTTAAAACCTGAAAAAAACTGTGGAACAATTTTTTTTAAGAAAAAAAATGGAAAAAAAAATGAAGTTATAGATTGGAAACAAAATAGAGGTGTTTTTTTTTCTAGAATTGAGAGAAAAACTTGGCACACTTTTCAAGGTGATGGTGTGTCAGATAGAGTAGCTTTAGTTTATAATTTAAATACTACAAAAATTAGTGATGTTTTTAAAGTTGAAGAAAAAAATTATTTTTTTGGTAATTTGAGATATAAAATTAATCCTTACTTAAACAGGTATTTAAACTTTACTATTTAGTTAAACATAAAAAGATTTATCAACATTAATGAAAACTTTTTTAATTTTTACTACTGGTAGAACAGGTAGTGATTATTTGAATTCTTGTTTAGATAACGTTAAAAACGTTATGACTTTTAGTGGATACTTTGTTTATTATGAATTTTTTCGTGATAAAAATGAATATATTCCAACAAAAAAATTATTAGATGATTTTTTTAAAAAATATAAAGAACTATTTTCTTTTAACAAGATTGAAAATATCGATACAAAAATAAATATTAAAAAACTAAGATATAATTTTTTTAGACGATACAAAAAAAAACAAATTAATAGGAAAGATTTTATACAGAATATTTATTTAGCCTATCATGTTACTCTTGGAAGAAAATTGACAGATAAAACAGTTTTAGTTCATCACACACATAATCAAAAACATACTGAGGAATTCCTGAAAGATTTTCCAAATAGTAAAATTTTTGTAACAATAAGAGATCCGAGAGATAACCTTAGGTCTGGGATTTATAATTGGTTCAAGTACGATCCAAAAAATTTAGTTCATATGAGTCATGTGTTCTTTTACATACGAAGAATACGAGAAGATCTAAATTATATTTTAAAAAAGAAAAATAAAAAATTATTTATTAAATTAGAGGAAGCAAATTTAGAAAAAACAAAAAAAAAGATATTTAAATTTTTAAATCTTAAATTTGATAAAAATATTTATACTTCAACTTTAGCATCAAAAACTTGGAAAAGTGATAAAGTATCAAGAGGAAATTTGATTTCTAATAGATATAACAAATCAGGTAAAATTAATAAATCAATTGATATGGAAAAATGGAGAAAAGATTTTACGCCTTATGAAATAAAAGTGTTTTCTTTGATATATCATAAATACAGGAAATTTGGATATAAAATAAAAAGTATATATTTTAAAGAAAAAATTAGGATGCTTTTTTTAAGTTCATTACCTTTTTCTTTTGAAAAAATTACATTTCAACAAAAAAATTTTTCTTTAAAGAGAAAATTAAAAAATTATTTTTTTTATATCAAAAGAGTTTTTTATCTAATCAGTGTGATAATAAGATTTGAGAATTAGAAATCCATTTGAGATATCAATTAATTATAAATTTTTCTATCAATAATTTTTTTAATTTTTAAAAAACAAGATTTTATTGTTAGGTTGGTAGTATCTATTAATATTGAATCTTTTGTTTTTTTTAAAGGGGATACTTTTCTTTGAAAATCATTTTTATCTCTTTTTTTAATACTTTTTAAAACATCACTAAATTTTATTTTTTTATTAATTCTCTTTAATTCCTTATATCTTCTCTTTGCTCTTATATTAATATTTGCCGTTAAAAAAAATTTGAAATCTGCGTCTGGAATTATTTTGTACGTTATATCTCTACCATCTAAGCAAGAACCATTGAAACCTTTAGGTGGATTATAGGCAATTTTTTTTTGCAATTTATCTACAAGTTTTCTAATTTTCTTGTCTTTTGCAATAAGAGAGGATTCTATACCAACTTCATTTGATAATAATTTTTTATCTGACAATTCATTTATTCTTAAATTTTTAATTTTTTTTTTTATAAACGATAGATTAAATATTTTTTTATTCTTGAGCTTATTATAAGCTAATACACGATAAATTTTTCCAGTGTCTAAATAAAAAAGTTTATAATGTTTAGATATCAATTTTGATTGAGTTCCAGCTCCAGCACCAGCAGGGGAGTCGATTGCAACTTTTATATATTTTTTTTTCATAAAATGTTTATATAGAAATGTATAATGTATAAAAATAATAAAGGAATTTTATTTTGGATCACAGGATTTTCTGGATCAGGAAAGACACAATTAGCAAAAAAAATTTATCCTTCAATAAAAAAAAAATATGGACCTACAGTTTTATTCAGTGGTGACGATATAAGAAAAATATTTAATCTTAAGGGTTATACGTATAAAGAAAGACATGATACCGTAATGAAGTATTGTAAATTAGCTAAGTTTGTAACCAATCAAAATGTAAATGTTATCTTTGCTGTTATAGGTATGATGGATAAAATTAGACACTGGAATAGAAAAAATATCAAAAATTATGTTGAGATTTATATCAAGTCAGATTTGAAATTAGTAATGAGCAAAAAAAAGAAAAAAATATACAAGAAAAAAACAAAAAATGTTGTTGGATTGGATATTAAAGCAGAACATCCAAAAAAACCTCATATTATTTTAAAAAATAATTTCAAAAAAAAAATTGAAACTTATGCAAAAGAATTACAAAGTAAGATTGATAAACATCTTAATTGATTAAAGAATTCTTCGATAAAAGAGATGAAATTTTTGGGCTCATTAAATAATTGGGAATTTTTTTTTTCATTTTTAAAAGATCTCTTATATGAGATCCACTTATCTTAATGATATTTTCTTTTTTACAACTTTTACTTTGACATTTTCTGTTTTTAATCAGTTTACATTTATTGCAATAAAAAGGTTCTTTTTCAGCTACAATTTTAATTTTCAATCGCTTTTGATTTTTTTTGCAAAAACTTTGGGATTGCATATAACTATAAAACTTTTTATACCCTGCGTGGTCTCTACCAACCCAAAAATGAGTACAACCATAGTTTTTTCTAACAATTGCATGTAATGCAGCCTCTCTATAACCAGCGTATCTAGGATATGAAAAAAAAGGTATACTCATTACCCTCTTGGATTTGAAAATTTTAGCAGCAATCTTATTAGCATTTACAATTAGTTCATCATTGTACTCATTTTTTTTGTATTGACCCACTAGTGGCTGTATTAATAAAGCCCCAAATTTTTTAAATAAGAAGTTATATATCCATTGATGAACTGTATGAGGAACATTTCTTGTATGAATACTTGATAAATTTTTAAAGGATCTAATTTTATATTTTTTTTTAAAAAACATTGGAGATATAAAATACTTATGACTCATATTTTTCTTGTTAATTTTTTTTAAATCAAATGATAAAAATCTATAATTTTCATTGATAAATTTTTTATAAAAGGGGTGTTTTAAGTAGTTTTTTCCATATATTTTTTTTGCAATTTTCTTTTTATCTAAATCATAAAAAATTATATTCTTTGCTTCTAATAGTTTTCTGCTTTTATAGAATATATCTAATTTTTTTTTATCTTTAATTTTGTAATAAGTTTTTTTATTTAAGCCAAAAAATATAGGAAAAGGAAAAAAGGAATTTTTAAATTTTTTTTTTTGAATAATATTCAAAAATTCATCTTTATTGACAAATTTTTTCAAAGGAAAAAAAACATTATTGACTAAATTTAGAAGGTCTGAGAATTGATTTTTATTAATATAAATTTTGTTCATTGATCAAGGATTGTATTTATAAGCAATTTGAATATATATATAAATTATTTTTTTAAAAAGATGTTATTTGACTTAGCTATAATTGGATTTGGTGTAATTGGTGTTGAGACCCTTTATGGAATTAAACAATCATTGATAAAAAGAAAAATTAAGAAAATAATTAAAATTGCTGTTATTGAAAAAGATTTAAATAATATACCAGGGGGTGTAGCTTATAGCAAACAAAAATCAAAATTTGGTTATTTTAATAATCCGCTTAGACTTTCTCATCAAGATTTTATCAAATGGTTTAATAAAAAAAAAAATAAAGATTTAATAATTAATTTTTCAAAAAATAATAAAAATTATAATTTAATTGATTGGTTAAAAAGAAATAATCATTTATTAAATCAAAATTTTTCTTCTTATAAAGAGATATATCTACCAAGATTGATTTATTCCTTTTTTTTGAAGGATAAGATTATTGATTTTTTAAAGTTTAAAAGAAGACTAAAAATACAATTAAAATTTTATAAAGGAGATGTTGTAAATTTAAAAAAAAAAAATTTTTATACAATTTTACCAAAAAAAAAATTTAATTGTATGGATTTAAATTTAGTTAAAAACCAAATCCAAATTAAAAAAAAAAAATTATCATTCGTTGAAAATTTAAAAGCAGAAAAAATCATAATGGGAACTGGGCTTGTTCCACCAAAAAAAATTAAAGAAATTATAAATTACTCAAACAACAACTATATATGGGATTTTTATACTAGTGGGGGGACAAGTAATTTAATTAAAAAAATTAATTTAATTCATAAAAAAAAGAAAAATATAAAATTAGTTTTCATAGGAAATAAAGCTGGTTTGCTAGAAACTATGCAGGAAATAGAGAGACTTGTTAAGACCAAAAACTTTTCAATCAAAATTATTAGTATTTCTAAAAACTCACTTACTTTACAAAAAGCAGAACGTTCTAAAAAATTTCATCTGTTTAAATATAAATTTTTCACAAAAAAAAACATTAATCAAATTTCAAAGGCGCACCAAATTAGTAATTTACTCCTAAAGGAATTTAAACATGCGAAAAAGTTAAAATTTAATAAATATGATGTGTGGACCAATATACTTAAAGATAAAATTATGACACATTGTTATAATCGATTATCTCAAAAAGAAAAAAAGTTTTACAATCAAATTGTTTTTCCATTTATACGAAGTAAAACAAGATATACTTATCCAGAGACAATAAGCGCAAAAAATAGACTTTTAAGAAGTAAAAAAATAAAATTTTTAAAAGATAAAGTTATTCTGATAATAAAAAATAGAGACAATATTTCATTAAAAACAATAACTAATAAATTGATAAAGAGTGATATCGTAGTTAATGTTTCTGGTCCGGTGAATATCGTTGAAAACAAAGATGAAATTAAACTTGTTTCTGCACTAAAAAAAATAACAAATAAATTTAATCAAACTGGATTTACACCAAATAATAACTTTATGTTAGAAAATGGCTTATATATACCAGGTACTATTTCAAATAACTTTAATCCAGGAAGACAAACTATAATTAAAGCAATTACAAACAATACCCATAAAATAACTCAAAACATTTTTAAATAAAATTTTTTGGTTTCAATTATTTTAAAATTCTTGTAATTCTCTTTGAAAAAAAATGAAAAAAGATCAATTATCTTGGGAAGAATTTTATAAAGAATGCAAAAATCGAACTTCTCTTCCAACAAAAGTTAAAGAATTTAATAGATTAGTTGCACATACAAAAAATTTTTTCATTATTTCTGGTTATGGCGCTTTCACGCCTGGTTATCTTTTACTAATTTCTAAGGATTTTCTACCATCATTTGGTAAAATCCACTCTAGTGAATTAGAGGAGTTAAATTTTACTATTAAAATTATAAAAGATGTCATTAATCAGGAGTTAAATAGAAAGTCTGTGGTTTTTGAACATGGCATGTGTGCATGTATCGGTGGACTTGATAGGGCTCATATTCACGTAATGAGTATACATGATAATTCTAATGAAAAAACAATCTCAGATTCTATTAATTCTGTTTTATATAATAGAAAAGCTGGGATTGAATATATTGAATATAAAAATTATAAACTTCAAAATATACATGATATTAATCAAATTTATGAAGACATTGTTTCAAGCAAAGAAAAAAGTGATGATTATAAAGTTGTTGGAAACTTACTAAAGATTAATGATGTTAAAAATCTTTCTGAAGATAAGTGGCCTCATGTCACTTTAGATCATATCAATAATGGTGGTCATTATGTTTATTTCAAAAGTGATTACTCAAGATCATCTTTTTTAACAACTAACAATTTTCAAACACAATTCGGTAGAGAAGTTGTTTATGAAAACGAATTACTATTGAATAATCAATTTAAAAAAAAAGTTACTAAGTTAAAAAATCAAAACAAAAATTTACAAATTTGGCGTTGGCAACACCATACTTTTGAAAAAGAAATTTTAGATTCTATGAAAATTGCAAAAAAAGGTTTGTTAAAACTAAATAAAATTTATAAAGATGATTTTAAAAAATTTGAATTAAGAATTGTTTAATTGATATACAAATTACAGTCGATCTCATAAATTCATGTCTGGCCAGTCTTTATCATTATATCTATCCAGTTCTTTTTTCGTGATAGGTCTGAATAATATCCACCCAATCACAATAACTAAAGCTAATAGAATTAATGTTTGCATGATTTAATTTATTACAGACATAGGATCTAGTCTAGTCTGAAACCAATTTACTCTAAAATCTAAATGTGGGCCAGTCGATCTTCCAGTTGATCCCACAGTCCCAATTATATCTCCTTGATTAATTTTATCTCCTACAGACACCATTACATTTTCAAGATGCGAATAAATAGTTGAGATGCCATGACCATGATCCATAATTATTGTTCCACCAGTATAATAAAGATCATCTTCTGCCATAGTAACAACACCTGATCCAGATGACTTGATCATAGTTCCTTGTTTGGCAGCAATATCAATTCCATAATGTGGCCATTTAGGTTTACCATTTAATATTCTCTGACTTCCATAAACACCACTAATGATACCTTCAACTGGCATAATAAATTGATTTTTGAAAAAAGGTAAATCTGAGTTAATTGCTCTCGCTTTACCAATTTTATTATTTTCTTCTTTTATTCTTTTGTAAACAGACTCTGGAGGTGTGACTTTACTTTCTTCTAAACCATCTATTCTTTGAATATTATATTTCCTTTTAAGAACTTTTTTTATTATTTTATCTTTTTTTCCATTAATAATTTTTGTAATTGTTAAATCAAATTTTCTATCTCTATCTAGTCCAAAAACAAAAAAACCATCCTCTGATACTTTAACTTGTTTTTTATCTATTATAATTTTTGCTGTTGGATCAGTCTGTCCAATAATAAAATGTCCTTGTAAAAATTTTCCGGTAAATTCTATAGCTATTAAATTTGTAGGTATAAAACAAAAAATTAAAAAAAATAATCTAGTTATTATCTTGCAGTCCATCCACCATCAACCAATAATGAAGTACCTGTAATCATTGCTGCAGCATCAGAGGCAAGAAAAACAGCTGCACTTGAAACATCAGAAAGTTCAGCAAATTTTCCTAGCGGAATATTTCCTAAAACTTCTTTTTTAAATTTTTTACTTTTGAGAAATTTTTTTGTCATAGGAGTAACTACAAATGTAGGGCAAACAGTGTTTACTCTTATGTTATATTTAGCAAGATCGATAGACATACCTTTTGTTAATCCCTCTAAACCAAATTTTGTCATGTTGTATACGCTTCGAATAGGGCCCCCAACATGACCCATTTGTGATGACATGTTGACAATTGAACCACCAATTTTTTTTCTATTTTTTGACTTTATCATCTTAAGAGCACACAGCTGAGCAAGGTTAAAAGTTGCCATCGTATTAATCTTTACAAGATATTCCATGTTTTTAGTCTTCACTTTTGTAAAATGTTCAGGAATATTATTGCCTGCATTATTAATCAAAATATCTATTTTTGGTTGTTTATTAATAATGCCTTTAATTTCATTATAATTTGTGATGTCACATACATAAGATTTACATTTTGACTTTAATTTTTTAATCTTTTTTGAAACTTCATCTAGATCTTTTTTAGTTCTACTAATTATAATTAAATTTGCTCCAGCTTCTGCAAGAGCTATTGCGCATGCTCTTCCAAGCCCTTTGCCAGCACCAGTGACAACTGCTGTTTTATTCTTTAAGTTATAATTTTTTAAATACATTATAAAAACAATATTTTAATATCTGTGTAAATCAATTCAATAGCAACAATTAATATTGCAATCAAACCGGCCCAAGCAATCCATTTATACTTCTTAATCCAATTTGATATTAAAGTTGCCGCAAATGCCATTAAGACAATTGATAGAACCAAACCAAATACTAATAATCCATAATGATCTCCAGCTGCTCCGGCAACTCCCAAAACATTATCTAAGCTCATTGTAAAATCTGCTAAGAGGATTGTCCAAATCGCTTTAAAAAAACTGGAATTATCAACTTTAATATCATCATGATTTTCAGAGCCTTTAATGACATCTACATATAATTTGTAGACAATATAAAGAAGAAGCAAACCTCCAAAAAGCCTTAGCCCAGTTATTTGAAGTAAATATGCAGTCAGTAAAGTTAAAATAATTCTTAAAACAACCGCACCACCAATTCCAAAAATAATAATTTTTCTTCTTTGCTCTAAAGGAAATTTTGATGCAACCATACCAATTATTATTGCATTGTCTCCTGCAAGGACTAAATCGATTAAAATAATTTGAGTTAATATAGTTAATTGTTCTGGTGTAAATAATTCAGCAAACATCAATGGGTAAGTATCATATCTGCACCTTTTTCTGCAATCATTATTGTAGGTGCATTAGTATTACCTGATGTAATGTTTGGCATTATAGAAGCATCAATTACTCTTAAATTTTTAATTCCTTTTACTTTTAGTTTTTCATCAACTACAGCCATATCATCTTGACCCATTTTACATGTACCAACTGGATGAAAAATTGTTTGTGCAAAATCTGAACCTGCTTTTACAAGTTCCTCATCATCATTAATGTCAATACCTGGTCTATATTCCTCAGGTTTATATTTTTTAAATGTTTCAGATTCCATGACAATTTTTCTTGTAAGTTTTAATCCTCTAGCTGCAATCATTCGGTCGTGATCGGTTGAAAGATAATTCATTTTTATTTTTGCATATGTTCTAGAGTCTTTATCTACAATACTCACATGGCCTCTACTTGTAGGTCTAATATTTGAAACGGTAGGTGTGAAAGCATGAAAATCATGATTTTTAGTTGCTCCTAGGGTGTCCATACTCATTGGTTGTACGTGCCATTGTAGATCTGGTAATTCTAATGAGGGATCACTTTTAGCAAACATACACATTTGGCTCGCTCCCATGGTCATTGGTCCACTACGATTAAAAACATATTCCAGACCAATCATTAATTTTCCAAATAAACTATTAACCTTTTTATTTAGCGATTTAAGTCCTTGAATTTTATATATAGGTCTAAACATCAAGTGGTCTTGTAAATTTTCACCAACACCTTTTAATTCTTGTACTATATCTATACCTAATTTTTTTAATTTTTGAGAATTTCCTATTCCAGAAGTTTGCAATATCTGAGGTGAACCTATCGAACCAGATGATAAAATTATTTCTTTATTACAAGTTAGTTTTTTAAGCTCATCACCTTGCCAATATTCAATTCCTTTTGCAGTTTTGCCTTCAAAATTAATTTTTTTTACATGAGCATTAGTTATGGTTCTTAAATTTTGTCTGTTTTTTATTGGGCTTAGATATCCAACTGAAGTACTACATCTAAAGCCATCTTTTTCAGTAACTTGAAAATAACCACATCCATGATTATCGCCTGTGTTAAAATCTGTTGTCTTGGGGATACCAAACTCTTCAGCAGCATTTTGAAATTCATTCAATAACGGTAATTGAATTCTTTGATCAGAAACTGATAGAGGCCCACCAATACCATGAAATTTATCTTTTCCTCTCTCTTGGTTTTCTGCTTTTATAAAATATGGCAGAACATCATCCCAACCCCAACCAGTATTTCCTAATTGTCGCCAAATATCATAATCTCTGCTTTGTCCTCTTATATAAAGTAGTCCGTTGATCGAAGAGCTACCACCTAATGTTTTACCTCTTGGATAACGAATTGACCTATTGTTCATTGAAGCATCAGGCTCGGTTTTATAACACCAATCAACAGAGGGATTGTGCATGGTTTTAAAATATCCAACAGGGATATGTATCCATGGATAATTATCTTTTCCACCAGCTTCAATTAATACGACTTTGTTATTTGAATTTTCAGAAAGTCTGTTTGCGAGAACACATCCTGCAGATCCTGCTCCAATAATTACGTAATCAAAATTTTCCATCAATAGTTGAATCGTTTTTTAGTTTAAGCTTTTTAATGCTTTTACACTTATATTTATCGATTGTCACTTGTGTCAGGTTTGTTTTTCTGATTGAATTAAACAAGTTAAATTTAACTAACAAGAGGATAAATAATGAAAAAAATCGTTTCAATGTTATTTGCAACAATTTTAGTTCTTGGATTTACTTCAAGTGCCAATGCTGCAAAAACATTAAAGTGTCAAACTGTTCTTAACACTAAAGCTGATGAGGTAAAAATGTTAAAGGACTTTACTGACACAGTAACTGAATTAACGAGCGGATCGTTAAAATTTGAAATATTGCCAGCTGGCGCTGTTGTAGGAGTTAAAGAAACTCTAGATGCTGTTGATAAAGGTTTGATTGATTGTGGTTTCGCATGGACTCACTATTGGTCAGGTGATCACCCTGCTGCAATGTTATTTGGTTCGCCAGTAGCTGGTGGTGGAGTAGGTATCGACAATATCGCATTCCTATCATGGTTCCAATATGGTGGTGGTAAAGAGTTATACGACCAACTTTGGAAAGAAATGGGAAGAGATATTAAAGGATTTATGATTCAACCAGTTGGCCCAGAAGCTTTAGGTTGGTTTCCAAAACCAATTAAAGATATGGCTGACTTTAGAAAATATAAGTTCAGAACTCCTCCAGGAATTCCAGGACAAACTTATAAAGACATTGGTATAGCATCTGTTGCAATGGGTGGTGGAGATATTCTTCCAGCTCTTGAAGCAGGAACTATCGATGCTGCTGAGTGGTGTTGTCCAAAACCAGATTTAACATTTGGTTTTCAAAAAGTGTTAAAGCACTATTACTTACAAGGTTTACACCAAGTAGTCGTAAATGCTGACTTTTATATTACTGGAAAAACATACAATGCTATGAGTGCTCATGAGAAAAAGTCACTTGAAGTAGCTGCTAATGCTTCATTAGCAAAATCTTTAAGTTACAGAATCTATGAGAATGGTAAAGCTTTAAGAGAGCTAACTACTAAACATGGAGTAATTCTAGAAGATACACCTTCAGATTATTTCACAGAATATATGGCTGCAGCAAAAGCATCTTTAAATAAGAATGCTAAAGATAATAAATTTTTTAACGAAGTTTACACTTCAATGAAAAATTTTGCTGATGTTGCTGTTCCTTTCTGGAGTGGTGCTCAAATGTCTAATGCGAAGCTAGGAATGGCTCACGCAGCAACATTAAAGTAATCAGTAATCAATCTTGATTTTTTAGAGCGGACTTTTAAAGTCCGCTCTAATTTTTTTAACTAAAATTTTATGGCAGACGAACCTGGTAAACTAGATATCTCTGATGAAATGATTGCCGAAAGGCGAGGTGGATCAGGAAAAATGCCAACCGATATGCCATCATGGATGGCAAAATCTATTGTTAATATTGATAAATTCAGTAAGTGGATTGGTAGTATTGTTTGTTGGATACTGATGCCACTCATTTTTGCAATGACCTATGAAGTTCTTGCAAGAAAATTATTTTTAGCACCAACAATTTGGGCTTACGACATAAGCCGTTTTCTTTATGGCGCATTATTTATGCTTGGTGCAGGATATGCTCTTTCTAAAGGAGTGCATATAAGAGCAGATTTTTTATACAGAAATTTTAAAACTAAAACACAAGGTCTTATTGATTTCTGGTTGTATCTTTTATTTTATTTTCCAGGACTAATTGTTTTTCTTTATATGACTATAGGTTTTGTTGAAGAGTCAATAAGAAGGGGTGAACGAGGGATGGATACTACTTGGATGCCCTATATGTGGCCCATCAAAACGTGTTTGTTACTTGGAATTATTTTTTTATTAATTCAAGGTTTCTCAGAATTACTAAAAAGTTATTGGGCAGCTAAAAAAGGTGAGTGGCCAGGAGAGAAAAAATGATAGCAGAATTCATTGATCCGGCTATTTTAGGTTTCATTTTAGTTGGCGTGATGCTATTTGCAATATTTATAGGGTTTCCTATTTCATTCACTTTAATATTTCTAGGATTTGTATTTGGTTATCTTGGGTTTGGAAAATTAGTTTTTTATTTAATGACCCTTCAATTTTCAATGGTCATGACCGAACAAACGCTCGCCGCCGTCCCACTCTTTGTTTTTATGGGTATTATGATGGAACAAGCTGGATTAATGGAGAGATTGTTTTCAGCATTTCAAATGATGCTAGCAAAAGTTAAGGGTTCTTTATATTACGCAGTTTTATTCGTTTCAGTTATATTCGCGGCAGCAACAGGAATTGTTGGTGCATCAGTGACAATTCTGGGAATTATGGCTGCTAAGTCAATGAACAGATCAGGTTATGATGTAAAACTTGCTGCTGGTACTATTACTGCTGGTGGTACTTTAGGAATTTTAATTCCACCAAGCATTATGCTTGTTGTAATGGGACCTATTATGGAAATTCCAGTTATAGATTTATTTGCAGCTGCAATTTTACCAGGAATTCTTCTTGCAAGTTTGTATGCAGCCTACACAACAATCAGATGCATGATTAATCCAAAACTTGGACCTGTTTTACCTGATGATATGAGGGCTGCAAGCATGAAAGAAGTATGGATAGAATTTTTCTTAGGTTTAGTTCCTCCAGCTGCTTTAGTGTTTGCTGCATTAGGCAGTATTTTATTTGGATTTGCAACTCCAACAGAAGCAGCAGGTTGTGGAGCTATGGGTGCTTTATTACTTTCATTAGCTTATAAAAAATTAACTCTTTCAAAACTTCAAGAAGCATTAGTGAAAACATTAGAAATTACTGCTTTAATAATGGTGTTAGTCGCAGCATCAAATTTTTTTGGTGCAGTTTTTGCAAGACTAGGAACTCCAACTCTTTTGACTGAATTTTTATTAGGCTTAGAAATGAACAAGTATTTAATTCTAGCGATGATAATGGTGATGATTTTTTTATTGGGTTGGCCGTTAGAATGGGTACCGATTGTGATGATTATTATTCCAATAATTTTACCATTGGTAGAAGCGTTAGGATTTAATTTAACTTGGTTTGCAATTTTAGTTGCCGTTAATTTACAAACTGCCTGGCTCTCACCTCCAGTAGCACTCTCAGCTTATTTTTTAAAAGGAGTTGTCCCTGAATGGGATTTAAAAGATATTTACTATGGAATGATGCAGTTTATGGTTCTTCAAGTGATAGGATTAGTTTTGATCATTATATTTCCTAAAATTGCACTTTGGTTACCAACTCTCTTATATGGACAGTAGAATATTAAAGTTTTATATTGTCTGAGTGAGTCAGCAAAAAACAAAAAAAACTCTCATAAACTGGGATTTAGTAACTGTAAACCCTAACAATAAAACTTGGGACTGGAAGGACTTATTTTGTTTTTGGGGGGTTAATATACAAAGTGTTATTGGATTTTCACTAATTGCATCTTTGTACTTAATTTATAATTTAAATACTGCTGTAGTTCTTTTTGGAACAATTTTAGGAACTTTTTTTGTTTACATATTTTCTCATCTAATCGGTAAACCATCTCAAAAATTTGGATTACCATTTGTTGTTTTGTTAAGATCGTCATTGGGATTCAGAGGTGCTCAATTTTTTGGATTATTGAGGAGTATTGTTGGAATTTTTATGTTTGGTATCCAAACATATTTTTTATCAAAAGCGATTGGTTTTCTTATAAGAGTTTTAATGTATTCAGTCGATAATTCAATTTTACAAAAAGAAATTTTATTAGTTTTTTTTATAGGACTTAATATTATTGATTGGGCTGCCATCATAATATCTATTACTTTGCAAACATACTTATTTAGTGTGGGCATGAACTTTAACAAAAGATTAATTAAGTTTTCAGCATTGTTAATTTATGCAGCAATGGTAATGTTTTTCTTTATTGTTTTTTTATCTGATGTAAAATTAACTGCTAAATCATTTATCAACGTACTTGATTTTCAAAATATATTTAATGCTAATAATGTAGGCCCCATAATAACAGTTGCTGGCACAACATTTACCTTTTTTTCTATTGTAATCTTGTCGTTTGGTGATTTTTCTAGATACGTTAAAAATGAACAAGAACTAAGAAAAGGTAATTTAAGCTTAATTTTAAATCTTATTATTTTTTCATTTTTTGCATTATTTATTGTTACAGGTGCTGATGCATTTCAGAATTTAAATGAGCAAAATGTAGAAATGATTTTGACCAACCCAACAGATATAATTGGAAAATTAGATAATATTCTTTTGGTTTCCTTAGCTTTAGTTTTTATAATTATTGCCTCTGCATCAACAAACTTAATAGCAAACTTTATTCCTTCTCAATATACTTTAATTAATTTTGATCCCTCATCTTTTTCTTTCAAAAGTGCCAGTTATGTAATTGCTATTTTTGGGTTTATTATAGGAGTTTTTTGGTTAACTTTTTTAAGCCAAGTCGGAGTATTATCTTATATAGATACAATCGGTGCATTTTTTGGTCCTTTATTTGGATTAATGATTGCTGATTTTTATATGATTAAAAAAGGAAAATTAGAAAACAAGGATATATATTCACTTGAAGCTAGTGGCACCTATTATTATTCAGGAGGGTGGCATCTTAAAGGAGTTTACTCTTTGATATTAGGATTTATTTTTTCTGCTTCAACAATTTGGAACACAAATTTTATGTTTTTACAATCTTACTCTTGGATTATTGGTGCTTTTGTTGCAGCTTTAGTTTATTACCTCTTAGCTAGAGAGTAATTTTATGGATAAAATTTCTTTTGATTTTAAAGGCAGAACTGCAATTGTAACTGGCGGTGCACAAGGCTTTGGTTTAGACATTACAAAAAGATTAATAAGGTCGGGTGCGAGTGTAATTATCTGGGACAATGATCAGAAAATGGTCGAAAAAGCAATTGAAGATATTAAAAGTCCCAATCTTAGTTTTAATATTGTTGATATTTCAAATTATTCAAAAGTTGCAGAATGTGTGCAAGAAATCACTAAACAAAAAAATATTGATATATTGATTAATAATGCTGGTATTACTGGTCCAACAGCAACTTTATGGGAATATGATATTGAGATGTGGAAAAAGGTTGTTGATATAAATTTAATGGGTACTTTTAATTGTTGTCGAACAATTGTACCGAATATGATCAAAAATAATTATGGCAGGATAGTTAATGTAGCTTCAGTTGCAGGTAAAGATGGGAATGCAAACGCGAGTGCCTATAGCGTTGGAAAAGCTGGAGCAATTGGACTAACAAAATCATTGGGTAAAGAGCTTGCGGATAAGAATATAGCGGTAAATGCCGTTACTCCTGCAGGTGCAAAAACCAGAATTTTGGATCAAATGACCAAAGAACACGTCCAAAGAATGTTATCAAAAGTGCCAAGAGGACGATTTCTTGAGGTTGAGGAGTTTACTTCTTTAGTCTGCTGGTTATCTTCTGAGGAAAATACATTCTCAACCGCTGCAGTTTTTGATATCAGTGGGGGTCGTTCGACCTATTAACTTCTTGGTTTTATCTCTACCATCTTAGTTTGATTTAGTTTGGCCCTACCAAATTTTACATCTTTTGACATCACTGGAGCAAAAATCATTATTGACCAGTAAATTAATAAAATAAAAATGGAAATTGTCTTCATAATTATTATATACGAATAGAAATTGATTTTTGATTGTTTAAATTTTGTCAAAATAATGTATTAACAATTTTTTTTAAAAATTTATGAAAATAATTTTAAAACTTTTTATCAGTCTCTTTTTATTTACTGAGATAGGTGTAGCTAGTGAAATAAAAGTATTTGAATTTACCGAAGCTGAACTTTCACAGCTTGAGGTTAGAAAGGTAAGAGGTGCGGAGAATAAGACAAATTATTCGGTTGGATCTAATGAAAATGGCAATTTTCTAAAATCTGTTGCTGATAATGCTGCTTCTGGTTTAGGCAAAGAGGTTAAAATTGACCTCAATAAGACACCTTTTATTAATATTACATGGAAAGTTGAAAAAGATTTATCTGGGATAAAAGAGAATACAAAAAAAGGACATGATTTTGCAGCTAGAGTATTCGCAGTAAAAAAAACTGGTGCAACACCACTTTCAAATAGAGCAATAAATTATGTTTTCTCAAGTAATAACAAAATTGGATTTAGTTCACCCAGCCCTTATACTAAAAAGTCTATAGATAATGTTTTATCTACTACTAAAAATAATCTCAATCAGTGGGTTACTGTTAAAGCAAACGTCAAAGAAGACTTTAAAAAATTCCACGATTTAGATGTTAATGAATTAGATGGGTTGGCTATAATGTCTGATACTGATAATTCTAAAATGAAAGCTATAGCTTATTTTCAAAATATCTATTTTTCAGCAAATTAGATAATTATTTGATATAATTTTCTTATGCATGAAAATTTTTTTCACAAATTAAAAGTCTATTATGAAGATACAGACTCTGGTGGAGTGGTTTATTATGCAAATTATTTAAAGTATTTAGAAAGAGCAAGAACAGAGGCTCTATTTTCAATAGGTTTTAGTAATAAAAAAGTTCAGGAACAATTTGGATCATTAATAATCGTTAAGTCTTGTAACATTGAATATAAAAAATCAGCCTTTTTAGAGGATGAATTAACTATTAGATCTTTTGTTAAATCTATAACCAAAACCTCTTTTTTTATGAACCAAATTATTACAAAAGGTGAAGAAATTATAGTTGAAGCGCAAGTTCATTTAGTTTTCATTAATAAAAGTGGTAAGCCAGTTAAAATTCCTGAGGATATATACTCGAAATTCAAACCTTACTTTTGCGACACAATCAAAGCATAGAAAATTTTTTTGCTTTTTTAAATAAACTGTTAATCATTAAAGGTGTTATAACTTTTGTATTAACATTTCTGGGGCTAGGATGATAACAAGCAATTAATATTTTATTATCGGGTAATAAATATTTTTTTCCGTGCTTAAATTCAAATTTTTTATTCATATTAAATTTCTTTTTGTAAATTTTTAGACAATTATCAAAAGCAACTTTACCTAACGCTACAATTACTTTAAGTTTTTTCAATTGATCTAATTCACTAATAAAATAATTAGAACATTTTATTAATTCAGTATTTTTTGGTTTATCTCCTGGAGGAACACACTTGAGTATATTAGTTATATAAGTCGATTTTAATTTTAATCCATCATTTTTATTTTTTGAGAAATCTTGATTTGATATATTAACTTTATGGAGACTTTTAAATAAAAAATCCCCTGATTTATCTCCAGTAAAAGCTCTGCCCGTTCTTGTTCCACCATGTGCCGCAGGAGCTAAACCTATAATCATTAATTTTGCATTGATGTCACCAAAACCAGTAACAGGCTTTCCCCAATACTTTTCATTTATATTTTGTTTCCGTTTTTCTAATGAAATTTTTTTTATAAAATTAAATAAACGTGGACATTTTTTACATTTAATTATTGTGTTATTTAATTTTTTGAATTTAATGCTCATTGATGAAATTACTTAAGATTATAATAATAATATTTCTCGCTTTAACAATTGAAATAAATGCAGATACCGAAAAAGAAATTATAAACAATCTTCAAAAAGGTGGTAATTTAATTTTTATCAGACATGCTTATGCTCCAGGCAATGGGGATCCAGAAAACTTTGATATCAATAATTGTGAGACACAAAGAAATCTTAATCAATCAGGAAGATTACAATCAAAAAAAATTGGAAATTTTTTTAAAGAGAATGAAATTCCTATAAAATTAGTAATTTCAAGTGAATGGTGCAGATGTAAAGAAACAGCTTTAATTGCTTTTAAGAATTATGTAACAGAAAATTTTCTCAATTCTTTTTATAGTGCTAAATTTGCAAAAAATAGAAAAATGCAAATGAAAAAACTGAAAGATTATGTAAAAAGTTGGAATGGTGACAAAAATTTAGTGTTAGTCACTCATTATGTAGTAATATCAGAAGCACTTAATTATGCACCAAGTTCAGGAGAAATTGTGATTGCTGATAAAAATTTTAAAAAGTTGAATAGTATAGAAATTAATTATTAAAGATTATGTCCTCAAAGAGAGCAATGAAACAAGCACAAAAACAAGCTTATGCTAGACACAGAAGTAACATTACTCAAAGTCGATTTGGTCAAAAAAAAAGAAACTTTGCAAAAAAAGGTAAGAAAAATTAACTTTCACTATCAAATTTTTCAATTTTTTTACATGTAGAAATTTTAGAAATTCCCTCTTCATCATTTAAAACAGTTTTTATATAAACTTCTTGTTTGCCTTTTTCAAAAAGTATTTGAGTATAAAATTGTGGATATCCATGTTTGTGAGTTAAAATTTTTCCATTTTCCTCGTAAATATTTCTTACATACGAGTTAGATTTTTTTACACTGAGATCTGTTAACCTGTATTTTTGATAAGTTTTTTCTTTGTACACATAATTTCTGACCATGATCAATTCATTCAAATTAAGTATGTATTCATTTTTTAAAAACTCATCTTGTTTGTCGTCACAAGAACTCATTACTATGATCTCAGATTTTAAACTTTGGATAGGTGAAATGAGTAATAAAAAAATGATAAAATATTTAACTTTTTTCATGTTTGTCAGCTAAAAATAAACTTATTAAAAATATAGCTGTCCAGCCCAGTCCCAAAAGACCTTTGTATACATTGGTGTCTGCACTCCATATTTTCAGAAATAAAGCTCCAAAGATAAGGCCTATTATGTAAATAATTGATACTATTGTAGTTCTACTCATTTTTTAAACTTTTTTTAAAAAGAGAAATACCATTTTCAATTTTATATGTATAGGACTCTTCAAAACTTTCTAATTGCCATCCAGACAATCTAGCTTTAATTATTTTAAGATTTTCTATTTTCCATTGATCTGAAGTATCCTCTTGTTTCCAAATTTTTTTTTCATCATTATTTCTGCCACAGCCATAACAATATCCAGTTTTAGGATCAGTTTTACAAATGCTTATACATGGCGAAACAATCATAATAATCATTATAGAGGAAAAATTATAAATTTTACAACAAATGTCGTTGGACAAATAGTTTCAATAATATATAAAACTTCAAGATTTGTGGGGCGATGGCGGAATTGGTAGACGCGTCGGTCTTAGGAACCGATAGAGCAATCTGTGAAGGTTCGAGTCCTTTTCGCCCTACCATCAATAGATTATGAAAGTAACAATAGAAAATAAAAAAGGTTTAAATAAAAATTTAAAAGTATTCATAGATAAAAAAACTATGAGCACTCACATGGATCAAAGATATGAAGAAATTAAAGGGACTGTAAATCTTAAAGGTTTTAGACCTGGAAAAGTACCAAAGGAAATTTTAAAAAGACAATTTGGAAAAGCAGTTTTTGGTGAAGTCTTAGATAAAGTTATAAAAGACAGTTCAACTAAAGCATTACAAGAAAACAATATCAAACCAGCGGGTCAACCTAAGCTGGATCTTAAAACTTTTGGAGAAGATAAAGATCTTGAATATATTATATCAGTAACAGAGCTTCCAAAGGTTGAAGTAAAACCAATAGAAAATATTAAGTTTGATGAGTATTCAGTAAAAATAGATGAAACTGAGGCAGATAAAAGAATAAAAGAAATTGCAAAAAATCAACCAAACTTTAAAGAAGCTCCAAAAGATGCAATTGCAAAAGAAGGTGATTTAGTAGCCTTTGATTATAATGCTACCATTGATGACAAACCATTTAAAGGTGGTGAAGGTAAAAATACACAATTAACTTTGGGTAAAGATCTATTTTTAAAAGGTTTTGATAA
This sequence comes from uncultured Pelagibacteraceae bacterium, assembly GCA_902612325.1. GTDB lineage: Bacteria > Pseudomonadota > Alphaproteobacteria > Pelagibacterales > Pelagibacteraceae > Pelagibacter. The sequence goes on from CACMDB010000005.1 coordinate 142,178, forward strand.
ACAACTGATGGGCGTCAAAGTAGGTGATGAAAAGATTGTCGAAGCTACTCTACCTGAAAATTTTCCTGAAAAAGAATTGGTAAATAAAAAAGCAAAATTTAAATGCAAAATAACTATATTAAAAAATCCTGAACCCGTAAAAATCGATGATGAATTTGCAAAAAATTTTGGTGCAAAAGATTTGAAAGACCTTAAATCTTTAATTTCGAAACAAATAAATGATGAATATAAAAATTCTCTTGAACGTTTTTCAAAAAATCAAATTTTAAAAGAGATAGAAAAATTTAAGATTACAGAAATTCCTGAGAATCTGATTGATGAAGAAGTAAAAATTCTTTCTCAAGGAATGTCTGAAGAAGATGCAAAAAAAAGTAGGAAAAATTTTGAAGAAATAGCAAAAAAAAGAATTAAAGTTGGATTAGTTTTAAATGAATTTGGTGAGCAAAATCAAATCAAGGTAACAGAACAGGAATTACAAGCTGAAGTCCAAAAACAAATTAGAATGATGCCAGGTCAAGAGAAAATGGTCATGGATTTTTATCAAAAAAATCCTTCAGCATTATCTAGCTTGAGAGGCACAGTCTATGAGGAAAAAATTTTAAAGCTAATCAAAGAAAAAGCAAAACCAAACAAGAAAGAAGTTTCAAAAGAAGAGGCAGAAAAAATTTTGAAACAATCTCAAATGCAAGAATATAGTCATGCTAATGAGGGCAAAGAAAAAACTGAAAAAAAGGTTGAGACTAAAAAACCCTCAACGAACAAAACTAAAACAAAAACCGCGAAAACAAAGTCTCCAGTTAAAAAAACAAAAAAAGTTAGTAAAAAGTAATCTCAAGTTGTATAAGTAAAACGAATCAACTTATGACAAATAAATTATCAGAACATATGAGCACGTTAGTACCCATGGTTGTTGAACAATCTAGTAAGGGGGAAAGAGCATATGATATTTACTCGAGATTATTAAAAGAGAGAATAATTTTTTTAACAGGACAAATTAACGATAATGTTGCATCTCTAGTTACTGCTCAACTTTTATTTTTGGAGGCAGAAGATCCTAAGAAAGAAATTTATTTATATATAAATAGTCCTGGGGGGCTAGTAACTGCGGGTCTTGGTATCTACGATACAATGCAATATGTAAAGCCAGATATTTCGACATTATGCATCGGTCAAGCAGCATCAATGGGATCATTTTTACTTTCAGCTGGAAAAAAAGGTAAAAGATTTTCATTACCAAATTCTAGAATAATGGTTCATCAACCATCTGCTGGTTTTCAAGGACAAGCAACTGATATTGAGATTCATGCTAATGAAGTTTTATCTTTAAAAAAAAGATTAAATGAAATTTACTCTAAACACACAGGCAAGTCAGTTGACGAAATCAAATCTGCTTTAGAAAGAGATAACTTTATGACAGCAGATGCTGCCAAGTCATTCGGTTTGATAGATGAAGTGGTAGAAAAAAGATCTTAATATACAAGATATTGACATCAAACGATTAGAAACTTGATTAACATAAGTCTCTTATAATAGAGTAATCTAATTGATTCGTTATAGAAATTATGAACACAAATAATAAAAATATTTTATATTGTTCTTTCTGCGGTAAGAGTCAGCACGAAGTTAGAAAACTTATTGCAGGCCCAACTGTATTTATCTGTGATGAGTGTGTCGAACTTTGTATGGATATCATAAAAGAGGAAAGCAAAGACACTTTTGTAAAACATCAAGATGGGCTACCTTCACCTAAAGAGATTTGTTCTGTTTTAGACGATTATGTAATTGGACAATCTCACGCAAAAAAAGTTTTATCTGTTGCAGTTCATAATCATTACAAAAGACTTAATTACGAAAATAAGACAAGTAAAAATGTAGAACTTGCTAAATCAAACATTCTATTAGTTGGCCCTACTGGATGTGGAAAAACATTATTAGCACAAACACTCGCTAGAATTTTAGATGTTCCGTTCACAATGGCTGATGCAACAACATTAACTGAAGCAGGTTACGTTGGTGAAGATGTTGAAAATATTATCCTAAAGTTATTACAAGCTGCAGACTATAATGTTGAAAAAGCACAACGTGGTATTGTTTATATAGATGAGGTTGATAAAATTAGTAGAAAATCTGAGAACCCATCTATAACTAGAGATGTTTCAGGGGAAGGGGTTCAACAAGCGCTTTTAAAAATTATGGAAGGAACAATAGCAAGTGTTCCACCACAAGGTGGAAGAAAACATCCTCAGCAAGAATTTTTACAAGTTGATACAACAAATATATTATTTATTTGTGGTGGTGCCTTTGCAGGACTAGATAAGATTATATCACAAAGAGACAAGGGTACTTCAATTGGTTTTGGTGCTGATGTAAAAAATACTCAAGATAAAAAGACTGGTGAATGGATGAAAGGTTTAGAGCCTGAAGATTTATTAAGATATGGACTTATCCCAGAATTTATTGGACGATTACCAATGATTGCTACTTTAGACGATTTAGATGAAAAATCTTTAATTAAGATATTACAAGAGCCAAAAAATTCTCTTACAAAACAATATCAAGAATTATTTAAATTAGATGGTGCAAAACTAAGTTTTAAAGAAAGTGCATTAAAAGAAATCGCCCTCAAAGCAATTAGAAAAAAAACAGGAGCAAGGGGTTTAAGATCAATTTTGGAAAATATTTTACTCAAAACGATGTATGATTTACCGAGTCAAGAAAATATTAAAGAAGTTATAGTTGATGCTGCATCTGTAAAAGGGCAATCACAACCAATAATAGTTCATTCAGAATCGGACGATAAATCAAAGCCTAGCAAGACCTCAGCGGCGTAATATCCTTAATAAATAAGAAAAAGGTATTGCAATATAATTTATAATATCCATATTCTAACCCATGGACGTCAAAATTTCATTACCTTTATTACCGCTAAGAGACATAGTGGTATTTCCAAGTATGGTGATTCCTCTCTTCGTTGGAAGAGATAAATCAATCTCTGCTCTAAATGAAGTAATGAAAAAAGACAAAAAGATTATTTTAGTAACACAAAAAAACTCAGAAATAGATGACCCAAAAAAGACAGACATTTTTATGTATGGTTGTGAAGGTAGTATTCTTCAACTTTTAAAATTACCGGATGGAACTGTCAAAGTTTTAGTGGAAGGAGTAAAAAGAGTTAAGATTTTAGATTTTAAAGACAATGAAAAATTCATCACATGTGAATTTACTCACTACAACGATATCATAACTAAAGATGAGGATCTATATCCGCTAGCTGCAACAGCTTTGAGAAGATTAGAAAAGTTAACATCAATTAATAAAAAAATTTCTAATGAAACTATTAATACCATCAAACAATTAAAAGACCCTTCTCAGATTGCTGATAATATTGCATCTCATATAACTGCAACTATTTCAGAAAAACAACAAATTTTCGAAACTATAGATGTTAAGAAAAGATTAAATGCAATAATTAAGATAATGGAGAACGAAACTAGCATAATTGGTGTTGAAAAAAGAATTCGTGGCAGAGTTAAAACGCAAATGGAAAAAACTCAAAGAGAATATTATTTAAATGAACAACTAAAAGCTATTCAAAAAGAGTTAGGTGAAATAGAAGATGGAAAAGATGAAAATACTAGCCTTAATAAAGCAATAATTAAAGCAAGAATGCCTAAAGAAGTTGAAAAGAAATGTTTACAAGAATTAAAAAAATTAAAAAATATGAGTCCAATGTCAGCTGAGGCAACAGTTGTAAGAAATTATTTAGATTGGATGACAGAACTTCCATGGCATAAAAAAAGTGCTGTAGATATTGATCTTAAAAAAGCTTTAGAAATTTTAGATAAAGATCACTTTGGTCTAGAAAAAGTAAAAGAGAGAATTATTGAATTTTTAGCTGTTCAAAAAAGAATGGAAAAAATCAAAGGACCTATATTATGTTTAGTTGGTCCTCCTGGTGTAGGTAAAACATCCTTAGGAAAATCAATAGCAAAAGCTACTAACAGAGAATTTGTAAGAATGTCAGTTGGTGGTATGAGAGATGAGGCGGAAATAAGGGGACATAGAAGAACATACATAGGTTCTTTACCTGGTAAAATAATCCAAATG
>CACMDB010000006.1 GCA_902612325.1 uncultured Pelagibacteraceae bacterium
TCTTGTTTTGTCTTTATCGAAACAATTTTTTTTAAATAATGTTTATTTTTACCTTTGAAAAAAGTTAAGTATTGCAAAAATTTGAAAACATCTAATATTTGATAAAGTTTAATTTTTTTCAATAACAATAAAGAAATAAAATCTTTTAAAAATCTATCAGCCCAAAATTTATTATTAATTGTGTGATCAAAAGCTAAAATTTTACAATTATTATTATATTCTTGGAAATGTTTTTCAAAACTCCATTCGTCATCAAGTCCACAAGTAATTATTACTTTAGTTTTCCTAATAACACGTTTGTCAATAACATACCCTCCATCTGATTTTCTACCAAGTCTAATCAAATTAGATAAATCTGTGTGATAAGGTTTTAAAAAAGTTGGTAACATTTATAACTTAACTAAATTCTATTTTTTTATTTCAGCTTGAGCTGCAGCCAGTCTTGCTATTGGAACTCTGTATGGAGAACATGAAACATAATTAAGACCTATTTGTGAACAAAAATTAATGCTCTTTGGATCTCCGCCATGTTCACCGCAAATACCTAACTTGATTTTGTTGTTTTGTTTTTTTCCTTTGATAACAGCTATCTCGACTAAATCTTCTACTCCCTCATCTATTGAAATGAATGGATCTATTGAAAAAATCTTGTTTTCAATATAATCATTTAGAAATTTTCCACTATCATCTCTACTAATACCAAAAGTGGTTTGTGTTAAATCGTTGGTTCCAAAGCTGAAAAATTCAGCATGTTTTGCAATATCCTTTGCTTTAATCGCTGCTCTTGGCAGCTCAATCATTGTTCCAACTAAAAATTCTATTTTTACTTTATTTTCTTTTTGTACTTTTCTTGCAGTATTAATTACTAGTTCTTTCATTATTTTGATTTCTGCCTCAGTCGACACAAGCGGAATCATTATTTCAGGGAATGCAAATTTTTGTTTATTTTTTTTAAGCTCTGACAAGGCTTTAAAAATTGCCTCACATTGCATTTCATAAATTTCAGGAAATGAAATACCTAATCTACAACCTCTGTGTCCAAGCATTGGATTTTGCTCATGAAGTTCATCAATTCGCGATTTTACCTCTTTAACACTTATGCCGACCACTTCTGCAACCTCAGAAATTTCTTTTTCGGATTTTGGGAGAAACTCATGTAATGGAGGATCAAGTAAACGAACTGTAACTGGTAATCCGTGCATAATTTTGAATATCTTAACAAAATCATTTTTTTGATGTGGTAAAAGCTTCAAGAGTGCTTTTAATCTATCATCTTTAGTTTTAGAAAGTATCATCTCTCTTACAGAAATAATTCTTTCTTCATCAAAGAACATGTGCTCCGTTCTGCATAAGCCAATTCCCTCTGCTCCAAAATCTCTTGCAACTTTTGTATCTATAGGTGTTTCTGCATTTGTTCGAACCTTAAGTTTTCTAATATTATCAGCCCAACTCATTAACTTTGAAAAGTCACCAGAAATTTCAGGTTTTACTGTTGGTACGCTACCTAAAATAATTCTTCCAGAGGACCCATCAATTGTGATTATATCGCCCTCTTTAATTTCCACTGAAGCAGTTTTAAAAATTTTTTTTTCATAATCAATATCAATTTCACTTGAGCCTGAAACACATGGTCTACCCATCCCTCTTGCAACAACGGCTGCATGACTTGTCATTCCTCCTCTAGCAGTCAATATTCCCTTAGCAGCGTGCATACCCTGAATATCTTCGGGAGAAGTTTCTACTCTAACCAATATTACATCTTGCATCATATTATTAAGTCTTTCAGCCTCTTCAGATGTAAATACCACCTTTCCACTAGCAGCTCCTGGTGAGGCAGGTAAACCATTTGCAATTATTTCTATAGAACTTTTTTCATCCAAAGTAGGGTGTAATAATGTATCTAAAGAATTTGGATCTATTCTTAAAATTGCCTCTTTTTTTGCAATTAATTTTTCTTTAACCATATCTACAGCAATTTTAACTGCTGATTTTGCAGTCCTTTTACCTGACCTAGTTTGTAGGATCCATAATTTTTCATTCTCAACTGTAAATTCCACATCTTGCATATCTTTATAGTGCGTTTCTAACTTCTTTAAAATTTTATGAAGCTCCAAATAAACTTTTGGCATAGACTCTTCCATAGAAGGTGCTTTTACTTTTGCATCTATTTTTGCTTTTTTTGTAATATATTGTGGTGTTCTTGTTCCTGCTACAACATCCTCTCCTTGAGCATTGATTAAATACTCTCCATAAATATCATTTGATCCATCTGACGGATTTCTTGTAAAAACAACCCCAGTAGCACAATCATTTCCCATATTTCCAAAAACCATAGATTGCACATTAACTGCTGTTCCCCATTCAGATGGTATACGATTTAACTTTCTATAAATTTTAGCTCTATTACTGTCCCAAGATAAAAATACTGCACTTATTGCTCCTAATAATTGCTTATAAACATCCTGAGGAAATTCTTTTTTTGTTTTTTCTTTAACAATATTTTTAAAATCTTTTATCAAACCATCCCAATCATTTTCGTCAAGATCCGTATCCAGCATAACTCCTTTGGTTAATTTATAATTTTCTATAAGTTCCTCAAAATGATAACTTTCCACCCCAAGAACAACATTTCCATACATTTGAATAAATCTTCTATAACTATCTTTGGCAAATCTTCCGTTTGAGGTTTTGTCAGCTAGTGCTTTAACAGTTTTGTCATTCAAACCAAGATTAAGTATTGTATCCATCATGCCGGGCATAGATACTCTAGCACCAGATCTCACAGATAATAAAAGTGGATTTTTAAGATCTCCAAATTTTTTTTTCACATCTTTCTCAATTATCTTTAACTCTTTTTTAATTTGATTTATCAGTGAAGAATTCAATTTCTTTTTATTTTGGTAAAAAATATCACAGACTTTTGTTGAAATTGTAAATCCAGGCGGAACTGGAAGACCCATTCTTCCCATTTCTGATAAATTAGCACCTTTGCCGCCTAAAAAATTTTTGGGATTTTTTATTTTTTTTGAATCTTTAGATTTAAAATTTAAAATTAACTTATTCATTATTTGCTTTTAATAATTGAAAATTCATAAAATTTTGAAATGTTTTACATAACATATTTATAAGTTCCAAACGATTTTTTCTTAAATCTTCATTATCTTCATTTACTTTGACATTATCAAAAAATTCGAAAACTTCTTTTTTTGCTCCAGCTAAGACTGACAAAGATTCTTCAAAATTTTCATTATTATCTATATCTGAATAATACTTTTTTATATCAGTAATCTTTTTAAACAAATTTTTTTCATAATCGCTTTTAAAAATACCAGGATCAGTTGAATTAGTTATTTCAATTTCTTTATTTTCCATTTCACTTTGAAGTATATTGGAAGCTCTTTTATAACTTGATGTTATATCTATACCGATTTGATTATTAATTATTTTATTTATACATCTTGCTTTTTCGAAAGATGAAAACAATTTATTAGTTGAAAAATTTGAAATTGAAGCCTCAATGATATCAAATCGAATATCTTTTTCTTTGAGATAATATCTAAATCTATCTTTTAAGAAATTACTCAAATCTTTTTTTAATTCATCATTTACAAGAGTAAAATTTTGTTCTTGATATAAACCAATAGAATAATTCAATAAATCATTTAATTTTAAATCTTTTTTATTTTCAATTATTATTCTTATTATGCCGAGCGCCACTCTTCTAAGTGCAAATGGATCTTTTGAACTTGTGGGTTTTTCATCAATACCAAAAAAACCAACAAGATTATCTATTTTATCTGTCATCGATAAAGCAATACTGAAAGGTTTTTTTGGTACATTTGAGTCTAATCCAATCGGTAAATATTGTTCAGTTATTGATAAACAAATATCTTTATCAAAACCTTGTTGTGTGGAAAAATAGCCTCCCATAATTCCCTGTAATTCAGGAAACTCACCAACCAAATCAGAAGTTAAATCTGTTTTACAAATAGATGCTGATAACTCTACTTTTTCTTTACTAATTAATAATTCATCAGATATCATTCCACCTAATTTTCTCATTCGCTGAACTTTATCAAAATAGGTTCCAAGTCCCTTGAAAAAATTTATTCTTTTTAGTTCAGATACCTTTTTCACTAAATTTTGTGTTTTATCTTTATTCCAAAAAAATTCTGCATCGCTCAATCTAGCATCAACTACTCTTTGATTTCCAAGTTTGATTAACCCCTTTTGGTCTTTTTTATTTGCAACGAGTAAAAATTGATTTGTAATTTGATTATTTTTATCAATCGTAGGAAAATATTTTTGATGTGACTGCATAGTCAAAATAAGTATTTCCTTCGGAATTGACAAAAATTTTTTATCAAAATCACATAGTAAAACGTTTGGACATTCAACTAAATCTACAACCTCATCAAATAATTTTAAATTTTCTAAAATAGATAATTTTTTTTTACTTAATATCTTTGTGAATTCCTTTTGAATAATTTGTTTTCTTTTAGTTTGATCAACAATCGTTCCATGTATCTTTAAAAATCTTTCATAAGATTTAAAATTTTTAAATACTCCTGTTTTTTCTTCATAATCCTTATCAATAAAGGTCCTATTAGACGATGTTAGATGATAAAATTGAAAATCTATTATTTTTTCATCAAACACTGATAAAATAGACTTTAATGGTCTTGCCCAATTAAGATTAAATTCACCCCATTTCATTGATTTTTTCCATTGATAGCTACCTAAAAGTTTTGGTATTAAATCTTTTAATAAATCTGAAGTGTTCAATGTTTTTGAGGGTGTTTTAAAAAAGTAAAATTCTCCTTTTTCTGTATCACGTTTAATAAGTTGTTTTTTGTCAATTTTATTTGATCTCAAAAAACCCTCAATTGCTTCTACAGGTGCACTAGTTTTGGGTCCTTTTATTTCCTCAGACCCAACTTTAATTTTTTTTTGTAAACCCTCAAATACGATAATTACTCTGTTTGGAGTTGATAATGAAAAACTTTTTTTTGATTTTATGGATTTATTGATAAAATATTCTCTAAATTCCTCTAAAAGTTTTTCACGAAAATTTTGTTGTAAATTAGCTGGAATTTCCTCACTAAATAATTCTAAAAAAAATTCTGCCATTTTATGTTTGCGTATCAATCCAAATTGAAGCAACTGATTTTGTAATTTCTCTTATACGTCCAATATATTCTGCTCTCTGGGCAACACTGATAGCTCCTCTTGCATCAAGTATATTAAATACATGACTTGCTTTTAAGCATTGATCATAAGCAGGGAGCGATATTTTTTTATTTATTAATGATTTAGCTTCACTTTCGAACATATCAAATATTTTTAAAAGATTCGAGGTATTTGCATGTTCAAAGTTATAAGCCGAAAATTCTTTCTCCGCTTGATGAAAAACTTCTCTGTATTCAACATTTTCATTATTCCAAATTAAATCATAAACATTATTTTTTTGTTGTGTGAACATACAAATTCTTTCTAAGCCATAAGTAATTTCTACTGAAACAGGTTTACATTCAAAGCCAGCCATTTGTTGAAAATATGTAAATTGAGTTATTTCCATTCCATCACACCAAACTTCCCAACCAAGACCTGCTGCGCCTAAAGTCGGACTTTCCCAATCATCCTCAACAAATCTAATATCATGATTTTTATGATCAATACCGATTGTAGATAAACTATTTAAATAAAGTTTTTTTATATTTGATGGAGAAGGTTTAACTATAACTTGAAATTGATAATAGTGCTGAAGTCTATTAGGGTTATCTCCATATCTTCCATCAGTCGGTCTTCTAGAAGGTTGTACATAAGCTGCTTTCCATGGTTTTGGTCCAAGTGATCTGAGAGTTGTAGCTGGATGAAAAGTTCCTGCTCCAACCTCCATATCATATGGTTGTAAAATTATACAACCATGTTTACTCCAATACTTTTGGAGGTTAAAAATTGTATCCTGAAAAGTTTGAAATTTTAGTTTTTTTTTACTTTTTTTAGAGGCCATATTTTTGCCAAATAGATTTTTCTTCTAATATATTTGCGACCTGATCGACCTGATCGTTAGATGATGATAATTTCTTACTTAACCAACTTTTAGATTTTTCAAATTTTTTGATTATTACATCTTCTCCAAATTTTTCTCTCAACACTTGATTGGCATCACCTATTTCGTCAATCAAACCAAGTTCTTTGGATTTAGTTCCAGACCAAAACTCTCCGGAAAATAACTCAACTTCTGATTTCTTAAGTTTTTCACCTCTACTTTTTTCAACAACGTTAATGAAATCTTTATGCAAATCTAATTGTATATTTTTTAACCTTTCTATATCTTCTTTTTTTTCTTCAAGAAACGGATCGAGAGTGCTTTTATTTTTACCAGCAGTATGAACTCTTCTTTCAACTCCAATTTTTTTAATTAACTCTGTAAAACCAAATGATGAATAAATTACACCTATAGATCCAATAATTGAACTAGAGTTTGCATAAATTTCATCACCTGCACACGCAATCAAATAGCCTCCTGATGCAGCAATATCCTCTGCAAAAACTATTACCTTTTTTTTATTTTTTTTCGCTTGTTGTCTTATAAAATTAAAGATTAAGTGTGATTGAACAGGTGATCCGCCAGGAGAATTAATTGTAATAGCAACACATGGTGCTTTTTTTACTGAAAAAGCCTTTAAAATTATCTCTTCTTGACCTGAAAAATCTATACCTTGTTTAAATTTACCTACGTTTCCGATAACACCAGCTAATTTAATATGAGGAATAATTTTCTTCTTTTTAAAAATTGAGAGCATAACAAAACTTTATAGAATTTTTGTATTAATATAAAGACACCTTATAATTGAAGATTTAGGTGCGTCAATTGATAAGTATCAAAAGAAACTTATTACACTAATTTGCTCACATTATGGGAAGCGTAATTCAACTTAAAAAACAAATTAATAACTCTTACTTTCAACTTAAAAGCTCAGTTGAAAATAAGTTAATGCTTGTTGAAGAAAAAATTAAATCAAAACTAGATAGTAATGTTGAGCTTGTTAAAAAAATGACAGATTATCATTTAAATACTGGTGGTAAAAGGTTAAGAGCCTTATTAACTTTGGGTTCATCAAAGTTGTGTGGTTATACAAAAGGTACCAGGGATATAAATTTGGCAGCTTGCGTGGAACTAATTCATGCTGCAACTTTGATGCATGATGATGTTATAGATAATGGTTCAATTAGAAGAGGTAAAAAAACACCAAATAAAATTTGGGGTAACCACTCATCTGTTCTGGCTGGCGATTATCTTCTTAGTAGGTGTTTTGAAATGATGGTAGAAGATGGAAATATTGAAGTTTTAAAACTATTATCGTCAACATCATCAATAATTGCTCAAGGTGAAATTTTACAACTCCAGCATAAAGGTGAGGTTGATATGCTTGAAGAAACTTATTTGAAAATAATTTCTTCAAAGACGGCTGAGTTATTTGCTGCTGCTACTAAAGTAGGAGCAATTTTATCAGAAATGAAAACTAAAGAGAAAGAAGCTTTAGAGTTTTATGGTAGGAATTTAGGTTTAACTTTTCAAATTGCTGATGACACTTTAGATTATAATTCAGAATTAAAAATATTTGGAAAAAATATCGGTCAAGACTTCTATGAGGGAAAAATTACACTACCAATAATTCTTCTATTTCAAAAAGCTAATAAAGATGAAAAAGAAACTCTTAAGAAAACTTTTGCAAAAGAAGAGAGAAATCAAAATGATTTAAATTATACCTTATCTTTAATAAAGAAATACGATATTATAAATAGTTGTTATCAAAAGGCTAAGCACTATATTAATTTGTCATCAAATTCATTGTCGGTATTTAAAGACTCTGAAGAAAAAAATATCCTCGAAAATTTAACGTCTTTTAGTTTATCAAGAAATTTTTAGGGGCTTAAAAGACTTTTTGTCCAACCATTATTTGCTGTCAATTTATACTTTAGTCTTTCGTGTATTCTATTATCTCCATCTAACCAAAATTCTATGCTCGTAGGTTTTAAATTCCAGCCTGACCAATGATTTGGTCTTGGAACATTATTTTGATCTTGGTATTTATTTTTAAATTTTTCTAATGATTTTATCAATTCTTCCCTATTTACTAATTCACTACTTTGTTTTGATGCCCAAGCCCCAATTCTACTTTCGTAAGCTCTTGAATTAAAATAATTATCAGCTACCTCATCCTCTACTTGGCTCAAAGTACCTACAATTCTAATTTGCCTAAGCAAACTTTTCCAATGAAAACACATTGTTGCATTGGGGTTTTCTTTTATTTCATTTCCTTTCTGACTATTAAGATTAGTATAAAAAACAAATCCATTTTTATCGTAATCTTTAAGAAGCACCATCCTTACTGATGGAACGCCTTGTTTTGTTGCAGTTCCAAGAGCTAAAGCATTTGGATCATTAATTTCATTCTTTTTTGCCTCTTCGTACCAACTTTCAAATAATTTAAAAGGATCATCTAAATCTAGAAAGCATTTATTAAGCCCTAGTGAGTTTTTTTCATTCATAATTTTAACAAAATAATCTATACAATATAAATAATGTCATTTAATACTTTTGGAAAGGTTTTTCGTTTCACTACATGGGGAGAATCTCATGGTCCTGCAATTGGTTGTATAATAGATGGTTGTCCACCACTAATAAACCTCAATGAACGGGATATTCAGAAAGAACTCAACAAAAGAAAACCTGGTCAATCTAAATTTACTACTCAAAGAAAAGAGAGTGATAAAGTAGAGATACTTTCAGGAGTCTTTGAAGGTAAAACAACTGGAACTCCCATCTCTTTAATAATTTATAACGAGGATATGCGCTCAAAAGATTATAATGATATTAAGGATAAATTCAGACCAGGTCATGCTGATTTTACTTACTTTAAAAAGTATGGAATTAGAGATTATAGAGGTGGTGGAAGGTCTTCAGCGAGAGAGACTGCTTCTAGAGTTGCAGCAGGAGCGGTAGCAAAAAAAGTTTTGGAAAAAAAATTAGGTAAAAAATTTAAAATTTCTGGTGCAGTTACACAACTTGGAATTCTTGGGTGCGATACAAACAAGTGGGATGATAAGATAATTTATAAAAATCCGTTTTTTTGTCCTGATAAATCAATGCTTAAAATATGGGAAAAATATCTTTTGAGTATTAGAAAGGCAGGTTCATCCTGTGGTGCTATAATTGAAATTAGAGCTAATGGTATTCCTGCAGGATTGGGGGCACCAATTTACTCAAAACTAGACTCTGATATTGCATCTGCAATGATGAGTATTAATGCTGTAAAAGGAGTCAATATTGGCTCTGGAATGAATTCCGCTCAATTATCTGGAGAAGAAAATTCAGATGAAATTTCAAAATTAAAAAATAAATTAAAGTTTAACTCAAATAATGCAGGTGGAATTCTTGGTGGTATTTCCTCTGGTCAACAAATAATTGTTTCATTTGCTGTAAAACCTACATCATCAATTTTAAAGAGCAGAAAGACAATTAATAAATTTGGAAAAAATACTAGCATATCTGTTAAGGGAAGACATGATCCGTGTGTTGGAATTAGAGCAGTTCCAGTGGGTGAGGCTATGCTATCATGCGTTTTACTCGATCATTATTTATTAAATCAAGCTCAATGTGGATAATTACTTTATTTTTGTTTTTGTAAGACAATATTTGAATTTAATACATCTAAAATTTGCTCTTCAATAGAAATGCTATCTAAATTTGCAAGTTTATACATGTTTTCGGGTTTGTCTTGATCAATAAAAATATCTGGAAGTTTCATTGATCTAAATTTTAAATTTGTGTCCATTAATCCTTTTTTTGATAAAAAATCAATTACATGAGAACCAAACCCACCAATCGATCCCTCCTCAATAGTTACAATTGCCTCATGTGTTGTTGCTAATTGCCATATCAAATTTTCATCCAATGGCTTAGCAAATCTTGCATCCACTATTGTTATATTAACACCTTTTTTTTTTAAATTTTCTGATGCCTTCAAACTTTCACTTAATCTAGTACCAAAGTTAATTAAAGCTAACTTTTTTCCCTCTTGAATAATTCTTGATTTACCAATTTCTATCTTTTCATTAATTGACGGCAATATTGATCCAATACCAGTCCCTCTTGGATATCTGAATGCGCAGGGTCTATCATTAATTTCTGTAGAAGTGTTAATCATTTTAACCAACTCAGCTTCATCACTTGCAGCCATCACAATAAAATTTGGAAGTGTTGCTAAATAAGTCGTATCAAAACTACCTGCATGTGTAGGTCCATCAGCTCCAACTAATCCTGCTCTATCTATTGCAAATCTTACAGGTAAACTCTGTATTGCAACATCATGAACGACTTGATCATATGCTCTCTGAAGAAATGTTGAATAAATTGCCGCATAAGGTTTATAATTCTCAGTCGCTAAGCCAGCTGCAAACGTAACAGCGTGTTGTTCAGCAATGCCAACATCATAAGTTCTATCTGGAAATTCTTTTCTAAAATTGTTTAATCCAGTTCCATCTGGCATTGCAGCTGTTATTGCAACAATTTTACTGTCTTTTTTTGCGTGTTGTATCAGAGTATCAGCAAAAACCTTAGTGTATGACGGTATTTTACTCGAACTTTTTTCCTGTTCGCCAGTCTTTACATTAAATTTGGATACACCATGATAATGATCTTTTGCTTCTTCAGCAAAAGAATAGCCTTTTCCTTTTTTTGTTTTTATATGAATTAATATTGGACCTTGGTGTTTTGAGTCCCTTGCATTTCTTAAAATTGGAATCAATGAAGAAAGATCATGGCCATCGATAGGACCAATATAATAGAAACCTAATGAGCTAAATAAAGTTCCACCAGTTACAGCTGATCTTAATAAATCTTCAGCTTTGCCGGCTTTTGCACTAAATCTTTTTGAAAATGCAGATGTAATCAATTTTATAGTTTCTCTTAAACTAAAATATATTTTACCAGAAAAAATTTTAGCTAAATATGTTCCCATTGCTCCAACAGGCCTTGCAATTGACATGTCGTTATCATTTAATATCACAATCATTTTGGTCTTTGAGGCACCCGCATTATTCATGGCTTCATAAGCCATACCTGCACTTATTGCACCATCACCAATCACTGCTATAACATTTTCTGATTTTTTTGATAATTTATTTGCTTCTGCAATTCCCAAAGCTGATGAAATTGAGGTGGAGCTATGAGCAGCTCCAAAGGGATCATATTCACTTTCTAAACGCTTCGTAAATCCAGAGAGACCTCCTCCTTGCCGAAGTGTTCTCATTTTATCTTTTCTTCCTGTTAAAATTTTATGTGGATAACATTGGTGTCCTACATCCCAAATTAATTTATCACTCGGTGTATTAAAAATATAATGTAATGCTACACTTAATTCTACTACACCTAAACTAGCACCCAAATGTCCTCCTGTAACTGATACTGCATCGATCATTTCCTTTCTTAATTCATCAGCAACCTTTTGCAGTTTTGTTTCAGGAACTTTTTTTAAGTCTGATGGAAAATTAATCTGATCTAAAAATTCGTAATTTTTTTTCATTTATTTCTATTTAAAATATAATTTAGAGTTTTGGTTAAATTCTTAGATTTTGGTCCATACTTTTTTAACTTAGTATTTATTTTTAAAATTAGTTTATTCGCATATTTAATAGTATTTTTATCTCCCAGTAAACTAATAAGAGTTGCTTTACCTTTTTTTTTATCTTTTCCAGTTTTTTTTCCTGCAGCAGAAAGACTTCCATTATAATCAATTAAATCGTCAGCAACTTGAAATAGTAATCCTATATCAGCTCCAATATTTTCAAATTTTTGGATATCTTTTTTACTTTTGTTCTTTAAAATTAATGGAGCTACACAACAAAAACTAAACAGTTTTCCAGTTTTTTTTATTTCCATTTCAATTATTTTTTTTTTTGAAATTTTCTTATGTTCATAGCTAAGATCTAAATATTGACCACCAGCAATCCCGAGATGTCCAGAACTTTCAGAAATTTTATTAATTAATCTAATTTTTGTTTTTTCATTGACATTCAAGTCTTTGTGACTCAAAATTTCGAATGCCATAGTTAAGAGTGAGTTTCCAGCAAGAACAGCTGTAGACTCTCCAAATTTGATATGAGTAGAAGGCTTACCTCGTCTTATTAAATCATTATCCATACATGGTAAATCGTCATGAATAAGTGAATAAGCATGAATACATTCAACAGCAGCACCAATAATTAGTAAGGTTTTGTAATTTAAGTTAAATATTGAACCAACATCAACTAGTATTTTTGATCTAATTTTTTTACCACCCGAAAATAATCCATACTGCATTGGGACAATCAGTTCTGATTTTTTTTGCTTTTTAATAAATCTTTTTAAAAAAATATTTGTGTCTTTAGCAATTTTATTTAGTTTTTTTTGCATTATTTTTTGAAGTTATCTTAGATATATTATCTTTAGTTGTTGTATTAATATCAGTAACTTTTTTTTTAAATTTTTTCTCGATGATATTGTTAAGTTTTATCAAATTTTGATATTTTTCAATTGAATTTTGTAAATCTTTTTGACTTTCTAAATCCTCAATTATCTTGTTAACTTCGAGAGTTAATTCCTCCAGAGACGAAGATTCATAATCATTTGGTAAATCTTTATCTTTCATATAATACTCTCAGATAATACATGAAAATTAATCTTGCAAATATTAAAAAAGCAAAAAAACTTCTATATAAAAAGGAGTGTATTGCTATACCTACAGAAACAGTTTATGGTTTGGCGGGTAATGCCTACTCAGATCAAGCCTGTCAAAAGATATATAAACTTAAAAAAAGACCAAAAAATAACCCTCTAATAGTTCATTATCTGAATATTCAAAGGTTGAAAAAAGATTGTCATTTAAACAATGACTTTATTAAACTGTATAAAAAATTTTGTCCTGGTCCTTTAACTTTTATACTTAATCTTAAAAAATCATCAAAAATTTCAAAAATAATTACTAACAAAAAAAATACATTGGCAGTAAGATTTCCGCGGCACTCAGTCACGAGAAGATTACTAAAAATTTTAGAATTTCCTTTAGCAGCTCCAAGTGCTAATCCCTCATCTAGAGTTAGTGCTGTTACATCTAGTCATGTAAAAGAAGATTTTGGAAAAAAAATTAAATACATACTTGAGGGGGGGGAATCATCTATTGGAGTAGAATCAACAATTATTGACCTTAGAGAGAAACCTAAAATATTAAGATTGGGAGGCTTAAATGTTTCAACTATTCAAAAAATACTAGGAAAAAAAATAACAATAAATAACAAACCTTCAAGAATTGTTTCACCAGGTCAACTTAAGGTTCATTATTCACCAGGTTTGCCCATCAGACTTAATGCAAAAAATATTCGTCAAGATGAAGCATACTTGTTGATTAGAAAAAAAAAAGTAAGTAAACCAAATTATTATTTTTTGTCACAAAAAGGAAATCTAAAAGAAGCAGCAAAAAATTTATATTCTACTTTAAGAAAAATTAAAAAAAAGAAATACAGCTCAATTGCAGTATGTAAAATTCCTGATAGAGGATATGGTAAAACAATTAATGATAGGTTATTAAGAGCATCAAGATTCAATGAAAAAACCACTTAAAGTTATAGGATTATCAAAAACTTATAATACAAAAGAAGCAGTAAAAGACGTTTCTTTTGAAGTAAATCAAAATGAAATTATTGGGATACTTGGCCCTAATGGTTGTGGAAAAACTACTACAATCGGAATGATTTTAGGTTTATTAAAACCATCAAAAGGAAAAGTTTTAATAAATGGTGCCGAAATTGAAAACCAACGTGTAGATTTACTAAATCAATTAAATTTTATATCACCTTATATAGAGTTGCCTAAAAAATTGACAGTTAGACAAAATTTAGAAGTTTATGGGAGGCTTTATGATGTGAACAAACATAAGGCAAAAATTGAATATCTGTGTGAAAAATTAAGACTCTACGAATTTATAGATAAATTAACTGGAGAGTTGTCATCTGGTCAAAAAAATAGGGTTAGTCTTGCAAAATCAATAATTAATAATCCAAAAGTTTTACTTCTTGATGAACCTACAGCATCACTTGATCCTGAAACAGGTGATTTCGTTAGAAGTTTTTTAGAGGAATATCAACAGGAAAATAAAACATCTATTCTATTAGCATCACACAATATGGCAGAGGTAGAGAGATTATGTTCTTCAGTTTTAATGATGAATAAAGGATCGATTATTGATGAGGGA
Organism: uncultured Pelagibacteraceae bacterium; assembly: GCA_902612325.1. Lineage (GTDB taxonomy): Bacteria > Pseudomonadota > Alphaproteobacteria > Pelagibacterales > Pelagibacteraceae > Pelagibacter. The sequence goes on from CACMDB010000006.1 coordinate 14,298, forward strand.
AGTCCAGAGGAATTAATTAAAAAACATGGAAGAAAAAATATGGAAGAAGTTTTTTTAAAACTTACAAGGGAAAAAGTATGAATCTTAATAAAATGTATGGTCTTTTCCTTAGACATTTTTATTTAATTAAAAGTTCTTTACCAAGAATTTTGGATTTAATTTATTGGCCAACAATTCAAATAATTTTGTGGGGTTTTATCTCAAAGTTCTTTTCAATACATAGTGACTACTATAGCAATACTTTGGGAGTAATTTTAACGTGTGCAATACTTTACGATATTCTTTTTAGATCAAGCATTAGTTTTAACATGCTTTTTTTAGAAGAAATCTGGAGTAGAAATTTCACAAATTTGTTTATTGCTCCCCTTAAGCTTAAAGAAATTATTGTTTCATTAATTTTTACTGCTTTGATAAGGACTTTAATAGGATTGGTTCCTGCAGTAATGCTAACCTCTCCTCTATTTGGTGTATCAATTTTAAAATTGGGATTACCACTTTTATTCCTATTTCTAAGTTTATATCTTTTCGGAATAACACTTGGATTGTTTGTGAGTTCAGGGCTAATTAGATTTGGTCCATCTTTTGAAAATATTGCATGGTCATCCCTATTTTTGCTAGCTCCTTTAGGATGCATATATTATCCAATAGAAATTCTACCAGAATTATTTCAATTAATAGCAAAAGGTTTACCGCTTGTTTATATTTTCGATGAGACTAGAAACATACTTTTAAATGGGTCGATTGATTATACAAATTTGAAACAAGCATATTTATTAAACCTGATCTATTTAATCATTGGAATAGTTCTATTTTATTTATCTTTTTTGAGAGCTCGAATTAAAGGAACATTAATTAACATGGGTGAATAATTGGTGCGCCTGCTAGGAGTCGAACCCAGAACCTCCTGATCCGAAGTCAGGCGCTCTATCCAGTTGAGCTACAAGCGCATATGATATTAATATACCATTTTATGAAAAAAAAAATAAATTTGAGTGTGGAAGAAAGTAATAAAAATATCCGTGTGGATGTTTTTATTAATAGTAAGGAAAATGAGATAAGTAGAACTAGAATAAAAAACTTAATTTTAGGTAAAAAGCTTAAGATTAATAATAAAGTTATTTCAGATCCTGCCAAAAAGGTTTTAAAAGACGATATTATAGAATTAATAATTCCAGAGCCTAAAAAACCTTCTCTGAAACCATTTAAATTCAAATTAGATATTGTTCATGAGGACAAAGATATAATAGTGCTAAACAAACCAGCAGGTATTGTGATGCATCCAGCAGCTGGAAATTTTGACAATACAATTGTAAATGCATTAGTAGATTACGATAAAGATTCTCTTTCAAATATTGGTGATGAACTTAGACCAGGAATAGTACATAGGATAGACAAAAATACCTCAGGTTTAGTAGTTATAGCAAAAAATAATCTATCACATGAAAACTTGTCTAATCAATTCAATAAACACTCTATAACAAGAGTTTATCAATTACTAATATGGGGTAAAGTTAGACCTTCTAAAGGAAAAATTGAAACTTTAATAACACGAAGTTCAAAGAATAGACAAATGATGGAAGTTAGTCGGACTAAAGGAAAAAAAGCAATTACCAATTATAGAACTATTGAAATTTTTGAGAATAAACACACACCAACTTTAAGTTTAGTAGAATGCAAACTAGAGACAGGTAGAACCCATCAAATTAGAGTTCACATGAATTTTTTAGGAAATAGTATTGTTGGTGATGATAAATATAAAAAAAGTTTAAGAAAATTAAAAACATTAATCCGTTGATAGAGCAAAATTTAAATAATCTTAATAGACAATTTCTTCATGCTAAGACACTAGGCTTCATTCACCCCACGAAAAGCAAAGAAATGACTTTCAACTCAAATTTACCTCTAGAACTTGAGAATATTTTAAAAATACTAAGAAATACTAATAAATAAATCATTGAAAAATATAAATAATTAATTAGATAAACTCATTATGAATACTGCAATAAATAATAACTTGCCTATTTTAAGTAACGAAGGTGGTCTATCTGCATATTTGGAACAGATTAAAAAATTCCCTATGCTTGATGCAGAAGAAGAATATATGTTGGCAAAAAATTGGAAAACAACTGGTAATATCAAAGCAGCAGAGAAATTAGTGACGAGTCATTTGAGATTAGTTGCAAAAATTGCAATGGGATATAAAGGATATGGATTACCAGTAAATGAAATGATCTCTGAAGGAAATATTGGTTTAATGCAAGCGGTAAAAAAATTTGAACCTGAAAAAGGTTTTAGATTAGCCACATACGCGATGTGGTGGATAAAAGCTTCAATACAAGAATATATTTTAAGATCGTGGAGCTTAGTCAAGATTGGTACAACTACTGCACAAAAAAAATTATTTTTTAATCTTAAGAAATTAAAAAACCAAATAGCTCCTCAAACAGAAGGGGATTTAAAAAATGAGCATGTTGATGAAATAGCTAATAAGCTTGATGTAAGTAAAGATGAAGTGATTTCGATGAATCGAAGATTATCGGGAAAAGAATTCTCACTTAATGCACAAGTTGGTGAAGATGGTGATGAGTGGCAAGACTGGTTGGTTGATAAGGAATTAGATCATGACTTAAAATTTGCTCATCAAGAGGAAATGGAACAAAGAAAAGATTTGTTAAAAAACTCAATTAAAGTCCTAAATGAAAGAGAGAGAGAAATTTTATATTCTAGAAGATTAAATGATAATCCAACTACATTGGAAGACCTAAGTAAAAAATATAAAATCAGTAGAGAAAGAGTAAGGCAAATTGAAAATAAAGCTTTTGAAAAATTACAAAAGCATATGCTTTTACTCGCAAAGTCAAAAAACTTATTACCTGTAAATTAAATCTCAAAAGGATTTTCGATTAATATCGTATCATCACGTTCTGGGCTGGTTGAAATACTTGATATTTTTGTCTCAATAAAATTCTCAACTTCTTTAATATAATTTTTGGCATTTTCTGGAAGATCATCTATATTCTTAATACCGCTTGTTGATTTTTTCCATCCATCAAAAGTTTTATAAATAGGTTTTATTTTGAGCTGATCCTCTACTGCTGCTGGTAAATAATTAATTTTTTTTCCATCTAATTCATATTCAACACACATCTTTATTTCATCTAATTCATCTAAAACATCGAGCTTTGTAAGTGCTATACCATCAATTCCTGAGACTTTAATAGTTTGTCTTACTAAAACACCATCAAACCAACCACATCTTCTTTTTCGACTTGTAACTGTGCCAAATTCTTTTCCTCTTGTTCCTAAAAGTTCACCAATATCATCTTTTAATTCTGTTGGAAACGGACCTTCTCCAACCCTAGTCGTATATGCTTTAGTGATTCCTAAAACATAATTAATTGTGTTTAGTCCACATCCTGTACCAGTAGCGGCGCTTGACGCTACAGTGTTTGAGGATGTCACAAATGGATATGTACCATGATCAACATCAAGTAATATGCCTTGAGCTCCCTCAAATAATATTCTTTTTTTCTGTTTTTTGAATTCGTCAAGTTTCAACCAAACTGGTTTTGAGTATTTCAAGATCTTAGGAGCAATTTTTAATAAATCTTTTTTTAATTGATCTTTCTCATAGATTTTTTTACCTAAGCCTTTTCTAATTGCATTATGATGTAAAAGAACAGACTCTAACCTTTGATCTAGATTTTTTTCAGATCTCAAGTCCATTACTCTTATTGATCGTCTACCAACTTTATCCTCATATGCTGGTCCGATACCTCTTCTGGTTGTTCCAATTTTTCCTTTACCCGCACTATCTTCACGGATTTCATCCATTTCCCTATGAAAAGGTAAAATTAAGTTTGCAGACTCTGAAATTATAAAATTATCAGTTTCAACCTTAACTCCTTTTGATTTAATTTCCTCAATTTCATCTAATAATGCCCAGGGGTCAACGACAACTCCATTTCCAATTATTGATATTTTATTTTTTCTTACAATTCCGGATGGAAGTAGTCGAAGTTTATAAGTTACACCATTTATTACAAGAGTATGGCCCGCGTTGTGACCACCTTGAAATCTAACTACAACATCAGCTTGTTCAGATAACCAATCAACTATCTTACCTTTTCCCTCATCTCCCCATTGAGAACCAACAACAACAATATTTTTCATTAATTAAATTTTTGTTTTATTTTCATTGAATTAACATGATTTATGGGACCGTGTCCTTTTCCATAGTTTGGATTTGTCAGTATCGCAGAATTTACATATTTAATTCCCAACGCACAAGCGCTCTTAATACTTTTTCCACATGAAAGAAAAGTTGCTATCGCACTAGATAATGTACATCCTGTACCATGGGTATTTTTTGTTTTATACCTAAAACTTGTAAAGACTTTAAGATCAGATTTGCTTAGATATAAATCTATTACTTTTTTTGATTTTAAATGGCCACCCTTCAACAATACATTTTTAGCTCCTAAATCTATCAATTTATTGGCTGCAAAAATCATATCCTCTTTGTTTTTAATACTAGTCTCTGCTAAAATTTCTGCTTCTGGAATGTTTGGCGTGATCAAAAGAACATTTTTTAATAGCTTTTTTTTTAAAGTTTGTATTGCTTTACTATCAATTAATTTAGCACCACCTTTTGCAACCATTACAGGGTCTAAAACAATTTTTTTTACTTTTAATATCTTTAAAGCGTGAGCTACTTTTTCGACAACTTCAGTAGAGTGAAGCATACCTATTTTAATGGCATCAGGTCTTATATCTCTTGATGAATAAATAATTTGATTTTTTACTTCATTAGTTGGTATTGAAATAACTGATTTAACACCCATTGTATTTTGAACAGTCATTGCTGTAATAGCAGTCATTGCATAAGAGCCAAGACTAGTAACAGTTTTGATATCTGCCTGTATACCAGCCCCACCAGATGAGTCTGATCCAGCGATTATCAAAATTTTAGACTTAAATCTCAATTTATTTAAATTCTTTTGAAATTATTTTTATACATTTTTTAAGCAAAATTTTATTTTCACTCTCACCCATTATTCTTATCTTTGGTTCAGTACCTGACTTTCTTACAAGAATTCGACCTTGATTTTTAATCAATTTTTTTGCAATTTTAATGGATCTTTTAACAGAGTGATTTTTAAGTATTTTATCATCTTTTATTTTTATATTTTCTAAAATTTGTGGAATTTTTTTAAAGACATTAAAAAAATCACTGGCTTTGGTTTTTCTATTCATTGATTTAATAATCTCTAAAGCGACAAGCACACCATCGCCAGTTGTTGCAAATTTTCCTAAAATAATATGACCCGATTGTTCTCCTCCTAGATTGAATTTTTTCTTTTGCATCAATTCCTTAACATATCTGTCCCCAACATTAGCTCTTAAAAATTTAATACCTTTTTCTTTTAAAAATTTTTCTAAACCATAGTTTGACATTAAGGTCCCGACAACGCCTCCTTTGAGAATTTTTCTCTTTTTCCATTGTAAAGCTAATGCAGCGATAATTTGATCACCATCAATTATAGATCCTTTTTCATCACACATTATTATTCTGTCAGCATCTCCATCTAAAGATATACCCAAATCTGCTTTGAATTTTTTAACATTTCTTTGTAGTTTTTCTGGAAAAGTTGAACCACAATTTTTATTAATATTAAACCCGTTTGGTTTATTGCCTATAACTTTTAATTTTGCTCCAAGTGATCTGATTAATTTTGGTGCAGATTTATATCCAGCTCCATTTGCACAATCTAGAACTACTTTAAAATTATTTAATTTAAAGTTTCTTGGTAACTTTTTTTTACAAATTTTAATATATTCATCAGTTCCAGTCTCTAGCCTTTTAACCCTTCCTAATTTTTTTGGATTTGATAAGTGTTTTTGTACTTTGCTATCTATTAAATTTTCAATTTTTTTTTGAATTTTATCAGATAGTTTTAATCCATCAGGACCGAATAACTTTAAACCATTATCATAAAATAAATTGTGTGAAGCAGTGATCATAATACCAAGATTTGCGTTCATTGATTTTGTCAACATTGCCAGGCCATTAGTCGGCAATGGACCCAGTGTATAAACGTGCATTCCTGCAGAAGCTAAACCAGAAACCAGTGCAGGCTCTAATGCGTATCCTGAAAGTCTAGTATCTTTAGCAATAATTGCTGTTTGTTTTCTTTTTTTTAAATTTGTGAAATATTTTCCTGCTGCTAGTCCAAACTTAAAGAACATATCTCCATTAATGTTCCCACTATTTACCTGCCCTCTAATTCCATCAGTGCCAAAATACTTCATTATTTATTTATAAGTGCTTTGAAAACTTTTATAGCTTGATTAACTTCGTTGACATCATGAACTCTCAACATTTGTACACCCTGTAACATTGCAAAAATACTGCTACTTATTGTTCCTCCAATTCTTAAAGAGCTATCATTATTTCCAGATAAATCTTTTATAAATCTTTTTCTGGAAATACCAAGCAATATAGGCAAACCCAAAGAATGGTAAATTGATATATTTTTAATTATCGTCATATTATGTTTCAAATTTTTTCCGAAACCTATACCAGGATCTAAGATTATATTATTATGATAAATTCCATTTTGACGTAAGTTATTTAATTTTTCCTCAAAAAAATCGTAAATATCTAATAATACATTTTTATATTTTGGATTTTTTTGCATTACATCAGGATTACCAAGCGAGTGTTGGAGCACGAAAGGTGCATTATACTTTTTTAAAATTTTGATTGAGTTTTTATCAAAATTAAGACCAGAAACATCATTAATTAATTTTACTCCTAGTTTAATTCCCTTTTCCATGATTTCTGATTTTCTAGTATCTAGAGATATGAAATTTTTTTTATCAATTAATTTTAAAATATTTTTGAGTCTGTTCCACTCTATTTTTGATTTTATAGCTTTAGATCCAGGTTTAGTGGACTCTGCTCCAATATCAACTAGGTTTGCGCCAGAATTTAAAAGGAAATTTAATTGTTTTTTGGCTGATGCATAATTAAAAAATTTTCCACCATCTGAGAAACTGTCTGGAGTAATATTTAAAATACCCATTATTTGAGGAATAGTTTGAAAATTTAAATTTTTAATATTCCTTTTTTTTTTTGTAATTAATCTTAGATCTTTTTTAACTTTTGTCTTTAAATTTACATGTAATTTGTTTACTTCATTTAAAGAAATTAATTTTTTTGAATTTCTTGTTATTATTTCTATTTTGTCAAAAGAAATTTCAGGATTATTATGAAGTGGTAATGTCTTTTTTTTCTTAACTAATAATCTAGATTTTACACCATAATAGAAATTACACACTCTAGTGTAATATCTAGACATTCAGTCTAATGAACAATTTTTGGTTTAAGGCCTAGAGCACCCATTGCTGACCCTTTATCATCTTCTACTTTTAAGTCTTGTTTGTCTGCTGGGTATATATTTTTATTGATTATGTTTTCAATTTCTTCACCAGTTAATGTCTCATAAGTCATAAGAGCTTTGGCAATTTTGTGTAAATCTTCAACTTTTTCAGTCAAAATTTTCTTTGCAGTATTATAACCCTCATCAATTAGCTTTCTAATTTCTTTGTCTATTTTTTGTGCTACTTCCTCAGATACTGACTGAGTTTGTGTTACTGATCTTCCTAAAAAAACCTCTTCTTGATTTTCGCCATATTCAACAGGTCCCATTTCTTCACTCATTCCATATTTAGTCACCATGGCCCTAGCAAGTTGTGTAGCTTGATTTATATCTGATCCACTACCTCCACCTGCTCCTGTTGATATATTATCTTTTCCAAAAATTACTTCTTCTGCAACTCTTCCGCCAAAACAAACTGCCAGTCTTGCTTTTAAATATTTTATAGAATGACCATGTTTATCTCTTTCTGGCAAATTCATAACCATACCTAATGCTCTGCCCCTAGGAATTATAGTTGCTTTATGTATAGGATCATAACTTGGCATATTGAAGGATACTAACGCATGACCTCCTTCATGATAAGCTGTTAATTTTTTCTCATCCTCTGTCATTACCATCGAACGTCTCTCAGCTCCCATCATTACTTTATCTTTTGCCTCCTCAAACTCGTTTAGTGTAACAATTCTCTTATTTTTTCTAGCCGCCAATAAAGCCGACTCATTTACTAAATTAGCTAGATCTGCACCAGAAAAACCAGGTGTACCTCTCGCAATAGTTCTTAAATTAACATCCGGTGCCATTTTTATCTTTTTAACATGAACCTTTAAAATTTTTTCTCGTCCAATTATGTCAGGATTGGATACAACTACTTGTCTATCAAACCTACCTGGTCTTAATAAAGCGGGATCTAATACATCTGGTCTGTTAGTTGCAGCAATAATTATTACTCCTTCATTAGTGTCAAAACCATCCATCTCAACTAAAAGCTGGTTAAGAGTTTGCTCTCGTTCATCGTTTCCACCACCTAAACCAGCACCCCTACTTCTTCCAACAGCATCAATTTCATCTATGAAAATTATACAAGGGGAATTTTTTTTTCCTTGTTCAAACATATCTCTCACTCTAGAAGCACCAACTCCTACAAACATTTCAACGAAATCTGAACCTGAGATCGTAAAAAATGGTACTCCAGCTTCACCTGCTATCGCTCTAGCTAATAAAGTTTTTCCAGTGCCTGGTGGACCGACCAATAAAGCACCTCTAGGTATTTTTCCTCCAAGTCTACTAAATTTTCTTGGATCTTTTAAAAATTCTACAATTTCTTCAACTTCTTCCTTTGCTTCTTCTACACCTGCAACGTCATTAAATGTAACTTTACCCTTAAGCTCATTCATCATTTTTGCTTTTGATCTTCCAAAACCCATAGCTCCGCCTTTACCACCTTGCATTTGTCTCATGAAAAAAATCCAAACAGCAATTAATAACAACATAGGAAACCATGAAAGCAGGACACCAAATAATGATGGCATTTTTTCTTCAATAGGTGCAGCTGAAATACTCACTCCTTTTTCAGAAAGTTTTTCAATTAAATTTGGATCGTTAGGAGAATAGGTTGTAAATGAGTTTCCATTTGAATACACACCTTTAATATTATTACCTTGGATTTCTACTTTTAATACTTCTCCATTTTCAACAGATGTCAAGAATTCCGAGAATATAACCTTGTCCCCACCTCTAATATTTGTTTGGGGATTTTTAAACATATTATAAAGGCCAATAGTTAAAAAAACTATGATAGCCCACATTGCAATGTTTTTCATATTCATAAGCCTAAAATAAGAATTATTATCGATTTAACAAGTGGCATTTTGTGTAAAGTGGCATTATTTTAGGGTTCTTTAGAGATAATTATTGATTGATTGATCTTTTCAATAATACAACCACCTAATGTAGCTCTATTCAATCGATTATTTTCAACTTCCCGGATAATTTTTTCTAATTTTTTTCCTCTCACAGAGTAATATTTTTTACCAATTAACTTTAATGATTCTGAAAAAGCTCTAAAAATAACCTCTTGGGGTTGAAGAAAAAAATCACTATTGATAACTAATCTTTTTTTATTATTTAAAAAAGAGGTATTTTCTTTTAAATTTTTATCAACATATAACTCAATTACTTTATTTGCATATTTTAAATTTTTAATCGTTTTTTTTAATTTATTTCTATCTAAACCATCTCTTTCAAGATTTTCCATTAATTTTCTTACTCGAACTCTTTGATATTTTTCATCATAGTTTGTTGGATCTTCTACATAAAAATTAAAAACTTTTTTTGAAATAAAAATTAAATCCTCTTTTTTTATATCAATTAAAGGTCTTAATATGTTCTTTTTTTTTATTATTGTCTTCATATCTAGAGATGTGAGACCTTTTATTCCACTACCCCTCAGAAGTCTTATAAAAAAATTTTCAATTAAATCATCCTCGTGATGTCCCATTAAAATATTTTTGATTTTTAATTGATTACATTTCTTGAAAAGTATTTCATATCTTTTTGTCCTGGCAATTGACTGGATGCTTTTCTTTGGTTTCTTTCCTTTCCAAGTTAATACTTCTGATTTTATAAAGTTTTTTTTAAGCAAATTTAAAACGAGTTTAGCCTCTTTTGTAGACTCAAGTCTAAGTTTATGGTCGATAATATAAAACTTTGATTTTAAATTTTTTTTAATTGCATAAATTTTAGATAAAAAAGCTAAAGCAAGACTATCTGGACCACCTGAGACCGCAACTGCAAAACTTTCATCTAAATTTAAAGAGATCTCAAATTTTTTATAAATCTTATTTATTCTTTTATTATTTAAGTTATCTCTTAAAAATTTAGGAATTTTGGTTGTTGCATTCGAATTTCTGAGACTCATATTTAGCCTTTTGTATCACAGATTGGTTTGCCTCTGGATATTGTTCTTCAACACCATTGATCATTTTGCAACCTTGATCTTTTTCTCCAATTTGTACCATTGATACACCTAGCTTTAATAAGTTTATAGGTGCTTTTTCACCTTTAGGGTATCTTTGATAACCTTCTAAATATGCTGAGGCTGCATCCGTATACAATTGTCGTATCCTAAAAGTTTCTGCATACCAATATTGAGCATTCCCAGCCAAATTATGTTCAGGATTTGTGTCAACGAACTCTCTGAATGCTCTTTCAGCAGTTGAATAATCACCAACTTTTAAAAAGCTTGTAGCAAACTGATATTGTTTGTCTGGAGACTCATTTGGAAGAATTTTCTCTTCAGCTTGAAAAGTTTCAGTTACTACTAAAGCTGTTGAGTCTACAGAATTTGTTTTTTGTAATGTTTCATTGGTCGCTGTATCTTTATATGATATCGATCCCAAATCTTGAGGTTGAGAACTTCCAGGTAAAACTTCTGACTGATCATTATTTGTTTTTTTTGTTAATTTATTTATAGTTGCATCAGAAGACACAACACTTTCTAAGTCCTGAAATCTTATTTGATTATCTGCTTGCACTTTTGACATTCTGCTGGATAGTTTGTCTAACTTAAAATTTATTTCCTCAAACTTATTTGTAAGTTCCTGAAATTGATTTTCAATTTCTGAAAGTTTTAATAAGTGTCTTGTAAGAACATCTTCAGAATTATTATCTAAATTTGAATTTAAATTTACAGAGCTATCACTATTTAATTCTATTGATCCTGAGTATACTGCTTTTTCTAGAGTATTTATATCTTTCTGAAGTTGATCTAATATTTCATAAATATTATGATTGTCAGCGTAAGAATAAGTTATCAAAAAAAAATTACTTAAACAAAATGTAATAATTTTAAATTTTCTTAAAATGTGTCGCATTAAAATAATCTTATGATTAAAATAATGGCAAAAAAAAGACCCTTAACTAATTGAATTAATTAAGGGTCTTAAATTTTTTAAAATTAATTTGCTTTTACTGTAACAGATCTTCTGTTTTTTGACCAAGCTAAAGGATTAGAACCAGAGTCAACTGGTCTTTCTTTTCCATAACTTAGAACTGAAATTCTGTTAGAGGAAATACCATAAGTCATTAAATAATCTTTAGCAGCATTAGCTCTTCTTTCACCTAATGCTAAGTTATATTCTCTTGTTCCTCTTTCGTCAGCATGTCCTTCAAGCACGATTGTAATATCTGAATTTTTTCTTAACCATGCCGCTTGTTTTCTTAAAGTTTCTCTTGATGCAGTAGTCAAAACTGACTCATTAGTTGCAAAGAAAACTCTGTCAGGAACACCTGAAGCTAAATATTCAACTGTATCAGTTCCAGTGTAAACATCCCCTTGCATTTGTCCTGTAGATTTTTTTGATGTCGCGCAAGCAGACAACACTAAACATGCAAATAATACTAAAAAAGTGTTCTTTAAAATTTTGTTTAATTTCATTAATGCTCCTTGGTCAATATTTCTCATAACTAACTTTTTCACAACTAATTAAATGTTTCAAGGTAAAAAATCAAGATATTTTAAGTTAATTACTTAATAAAGATGACCATGATGGGTCTGATGCATCAGTAGGGGTATCTACAAGCCTCTCATTATAGCCTGTTAAATCAATTGACCACAATTTAGCAGAAAAACCCTCTCCTTTATCATCAGTTTTAGTCTCTCTATAAAAAATTAAAACTCGTCCATTAGGCGACCAGGAAGGAGCTTCTTGATAAAAGTTTTCTGTCAACAATCTCTCGCCAGATCCATCGGTTCTCATCACACCGATGTAAAATTTACCTTTATGTAATTTTGTAAAAGCAATTAAATCACCTCTTGGAGACCAAACAGGGGTACCATATAAACCATTTCCAAAAGAAATTCTTTTAACATTACTACCATCACTTTTCATAACATAAATTTGTTGGTATCCACTTCTGTCGGAGTTAAAACAAATAAATTTTCCATCTGGGGAATAAGATGGTGATGTATCTATAGAGGGATGATTGGTAATTTTCTCTACAATTCTATTTTCTAAATCCATTGTATAAATATCTGAATTTCCATCTTTAGCAAAACTCATTATAATTTTTTTTCCGTCTGGAGAAAATCTAGGAGCAAAAGTCATTCCTGGAAAATCACCTACCACTTCTTGAATACCTGTTTCTATATCAAGAAGATAAACTCTAGGTAAATTTCTAAAGTAAGATAAATATGTAACCATTTGACTTGTAGGATTAAATCTTGGTGTCAAAACAAGTTCATTTCCTAAAGTTAGAAATTTATTATTTGCACCATCTTGATCCATGATAGCTAATTTTTTAATTCTTTTTGTTTTTGGTCCCTCTTCAGCAACATAGATTATCCTCGTATCAAAATAACCTTTTTCTCCGGTTAATCTCTCATAAACTTTATCTGTAATTATATGACCAACACGTCTCCAGTTGTTTGGAACTGTCGTGAATGCAAGAGCCATCATTTCTTTACCAGCCAGCACATCCCATAATCTAAACTCAACTCTAAGTTTATCATCAACATTTTTTACTTTTCCTGTAATTAAAGCTTGGGCTTTAATTAAATTCCAATCCTCAAAACGCGGTTTAAGATGAGCAATATCAGGCGCTTGTAAAAAAGCATTTTTATCTAATGGATTAAAAAGACCTGAAGTTTTTAAATTTTTTTCGATAACTTTAGAAATTTCTGATCCAATATCTTTTTTTTTTAAAGTTTTCTCAAAACTCTTTTTTGATTCTTCATCAATTGATAATGGTGACACTGCAATAGGGAGTGGATTCAAATTTCCTCGTGTAATATCAACCTCAATTAAACCTAATGCTTTAGTAGGTACTATAAATATTAAAAATAAAATTAATAAATTTCTCATAAAAATATCCTATCCCTCTAACATTTCTCTTGCATCAAAATTTAATTGTAATTCTTTCCATCTCTCATAACCAGTTGTAGGAACTCTTAAGGGCTGGCATAATTTTATTGCTCTTAAAGCACTTTCCGCTAAAACTTTATAGAAACCTTGACCAGGTTTATTCATTCTTGCATGATCCAAAATCTCTGACTCTTGAATTGTTCCATCTGGATTCAGTTGAAGTTTAATTCTTACTAATAAATTTTCATTGTAAGGCAGACCCAGGGGAATACTCCAACAACCAAATATTTGAGCTTTTAAAGCATCCTCTTCGCTTAAAGATAAACCTGCATTTTCAACATTCTTTTTTTGATCTTGTGTTATTTTGTTATTTTTTTTTATCGTTTCAGCACTTTCAACTTTAGATTTATCAATTAATGCTGCAATATTATTTGGATCAAATAACTCTTTTTTTTCAAATTCAGAGACTTGCTTAACCTCATTATCAATTTTTTCTGGATTTTGTTTATCCTCTTTTATTTTCTCAACCTTCTTAGGCTTATCATCTGGCATTGGAACTGCATCTGGTTTAATTTTTTTTACTTTTTTTGGTGGAGCTTGTTCAGATACCAACTTTTTTTCTTTCTCTTTAATTTTTTCAATAATTTTTTTTGCTTTAGGTGCGTATGGAATATTAGTTTTATCTGTGATCTGTATTAATTCTACAGATACTATCGGGGGGAGGTCAATTGGTTTTTTAGCTAAGAAAGGTAAACTAAAAGCTGTAATCATAATTAAAATTAGATGTGATACAGAAGATATAATTATACTTCTATTCACTTCTTACCTTTCTTTATATGGTTCGGATATAAGTGCTACTTTGGTGAAACCAGACCCAGATAGTAAGCCCATAATTTCCAATACTCTTCCATAATTAATTGTCTTATCGCCCCTCACATAAATTCTTGTATCAGTTCTATTTTTTGAAACCGCTAAGACTTTTGCTATTATTTTCTCATATTCAACTTTTGACTCTTGAATATAAATTTCACCTTTAGAGTTTATTGTTAAGGTCAGTGGTTCAGCTTCCTCGGGAAGAGAGTCGGCGGAACTTTCTGGTAAATCAACCTGAACTCCTACAGTTAGCAAAGGGGCAGTGACCATAAAAATAATTAAAAGCACCAACATCACATCCACAAATGGTGTTACATTTATTTCGCTCATTGGTTCTTTTGAAGAACGATTTAATTTAAAAGCCATTTTAGATAATCGTTAAAAATCTTTTTGAGAAATTTTCTAACTTTTGAGAATACTTAATTGAATCATTATTAAATTTATTATATGCGACAACCGCAGGTATTGCTGCTAGTAGACCTAGTGCAGTTGCAAAAAGAGCTTCGGCTATCCCGGGCGCAACAATTGCCAAACTCGTATTCCTTGAAATTGCGATAGATTGAAAAGAGTTCATAATTCCCCAAACTGTTCCAAATAAGCCTATGAATGGAGCTGTTGATCCTATTGTTGCTAAAAAAGTAAAACCTTTGGTGATTTTTGATATTTGTTTTTCAATACCTGTCTCTAACATTGTAGTCATTCTATTGTTTAAATCTGTTCTAGATTTTCTCTTTAATAAATTTTGCATCGCATCTTTAAATATTAAAGCCATTGGATCTTGAACGTTTGCTGGTAAATTATTATAAAAGGTTTCTGCAGATTTAGAATTCCAAAATTTTGTTTCAAACTCTTCGGTAGTTTGATTTATTTTTTTGAACAATCTATATTTTTCAATTATTACTGCCCATGAATATATAGAACAAGCTATTAACATTATGATCACTGACTTAACTACGATGTCAGCTCTAATAAATAAATTTATTAAAGAAAAATCAGCACTTGAGGCTAACCCAACTGCTTGTGACGTGATATCAGCTTCCATATCGTCTTCTCACACTTAAATGTGTCATGATTTTGTCTTAAATATTTTGAGCTATTCGTCAATTTTGTAAGTTTCATAATAAAAACTTGCTATCAAAATCGCATCGGCTTTATTTGAGTCTTTCTTTCTAGATAATTGAGATGAAAAATAAGGAAATATTTCTATTGCCCTTGTTCTGCTGGCATCTTTCTCAGAATTTAAAAGATTAAAATATTTTTTCCATTTTGCTGGTCTTACAAAGTACATAGGTAATTGCATCGCGGTACAAATACCCTTTAAAATTCCAAACGATTGTCCAAAATTAAACATGCTAGTAACTCCTTGACCAGGCATTGCAGAAACGTGTTCAATCACAACTCTAATTTGATTTTTTTCGAATTGTTTAATTCTTTTAGTAATTTCATTATAAACTTGCGAACCATTTACTTGTTTTTTATTTTTTTTTCCATCTGTCATTATAGGCATTTCAACAACGTCAAGAATTTTTCCATTGTCTAAAAAACAAATTGAACCAGAAATTCCAGGATCAATACCTATTATTAACATAATTTAATTTACAAATTCAGCGTTAGAATAAACATTTTGTACATCATCATTGTCTTCAAGTAATTCAAAAAAATTTATTAAATCTTCATTTTTTTCTTTAGAAATTTTTACACTATTGAGTGGTACCCATTCAATTTCTGTTGAGATAAAATTAGTAATTTCTTTTTCTAATTCTTTTTTAACATTATAAATTTCACTGACAGGACATTGTATTTCGTGAAAATCATTTTCCGATTTACATTCATCAGCTCCAGCATTGGTAGCTAGCTCAAAAATTTGATCATTTGAGACCTCTTTTTTATCGATCTTTATTATTCCTAATTGATTAAAATTATGAGAAGCAGAACCTTGAGTTCCTAGATTGCCACCTGCTTTTTGAAAAATTGTTCTAATACTAGACGCTGTTCTATTTTTATTATCTGTTAATGCTTCTATTATCACTGCTACTTTTTCTGGTCCAAAGCCCTCATATCTTAAATTTTCAAAATTTGACACGGTATTAACTGAAGATTTATCAATCGCTCTTTCTATATTTTCTTTAGGCATATTTGCTGACCTAGCAGCTTGAATTGCAGATCTTAATCTTGGATTCATTGCTGGATCTTTGTCACCAAGTTTTGCTGCAACAGTAATTTCTTTCGACAACTTTGAAAAAATTTTAGATCTCTGCTTATCGGCTTTACCTTTTTTATGCTTTATACCTGCCCAGTGTGAATGCCCTGCCATAAATTAATCAAGTATTTTTAAGCTGGCCGCCAAAAATATAATTTTCTATTTTAATTGCTAATCCAGTTTCTAAATCACAATCAACAATAACTCCACTTAAAGTGGCATCACCAGTTGCTGGATGATTTTTTATTGATTCTTGTTTCATAAATCTTTTTAAAGAATTGTCTTTATTCATCCCAATAACTGAGTCATAATCACCACACATGCCTGCATCAGTTTGATAAGCTGTACCATTTTTTAAAACTCTAGCATCATTTGTTGGAATATGTGTATGTGTTCCTACAACAAGTGTAGCTTTTCCATCAAAAAGATATCCTATGGCATTTTTTTCACTAGTAATTTCTCCATGAAAATCAACAACCAAAAGATCATAATCTTCCTTTAGTTTATGCTCAGTTAAAAATTTTTTGGAAATCTCAAAAACATCGTCACATTTTTTCATAAAAACATTTCCCATTAAATTTAAAACACCAATTTTGATATTTTCTTTATTTTTGAAAACCTCAAATCCTTTACCAGGTGAAGGCTCAAATAAATTTTTTGGACGAAGCAACCTTTTTTCTTTATCAATGTATTTCATTATATCTTTTTGATCCCATACATGGTTACCCGTAGTAATTACATTAACTCCACATTTAAATAGATCTTCACAAATTTCTTTTGTCAGTCCAACGCCAACTTCAGCTGCATTTTCCCCATTTACAATTACGAAATCAATTTTATGTAATTCTATTTGACTAAGTAGATTACTATATATCTTTGAACATCCAGAATTTCCTACCACATCTCCTAAAAATAAAATTCTCATATAAAATTCTTTTCAGTTAAAATATAATCTAGTTTCATGTCATTTTTACTAACTGGTATTTTTTTAACCTTTTGAAAAGCGTAAGCTAAACCAATTAATACAATTTTATTTTTTTTTTTTGCTTTATTAATATATCTATCATAAAAACCTCCTCCATAACCTATTCTATTTAAATGATTATCAAAAGCTACAAGTGGTACTAAAAGAATATTTGGGTAGACAGTTTGACCTGATATAGGTTCAGGTATTCCATATTTATTTATTGATAGAGGCTCTTTTGTTGACCAGTATGAAAAATCCATTTGATTATTTTTTTTAATTTTTGGCAATGATATTTTATAACCAAGTTTTTCAAGTTTATTTAGAATTTTAATTGAATCAACTTCATGATTATATGGATAATAACCGCCAATAATTTTTTTATTTACTTTTTCTTTTTTTAAGATTTTTATGATATTACTAAATTTTATGAGAAAATTTTTATTGTTATTTAGTTTTCTGGCTTTTAATAATTTTTTTCTGATCTCAAATTTATTCACTAGAATTTTACTTAGAAATATTTTCTAAATTTGCTTTTTTAACAAAACTTGAAATTTCATCAGCAGCTTCGTTAATTAACTTCTCATAACTTCTTTGATTTATTTCAATTTCATTTTTTAATTTAAGGTGTTCTTTATTAAGTGAGTTTATTTCCAGCTCTTTCTTATCTCTATACTCATAAATTAAAGTTTTAAGCTCTTTAAATTTATTTGAAAGATCTCTCAACTCATTCTTTTTTTGATCTACTTTTTTTTTAGTTTCATAATATTCATCCATTACTTTAACAGCTGTAATTAATAGAAGTTTATTCTCTCCAAGATTTCCGAGGTCATTTTTAAGATTATTAAATTTCTGATTGATTTGAATTAATAATTCTTCAAGATGATCTTCCTGGCCGTCCTCACAAGACAGCAAAAATTCTTTTCCATTAAACTTAATACTTACGTTTGCCATTTATCTATCTCATCTAACAAAATATCTGTTTCTTGATTTAATTCATCAATTTTTTCAGAAAACTCAATCTGTCTTTTTTGTTCAGCTTTTTCTTGATTTTGTAATTCGTCTAATTTTTTACTTAAATTATTATAATCATTAATTAAATTTTTATATTTTTCTTCTATTTCTTGCTTTTCAATTTCTAATTGATTTTTTTGACTACTTAAATTCTCTATATTTTTTTTAACGTCAGGGTTTTTTAAGTTTAAATTTTTTAATTTTGCTAAAGCTAAATTTAGTTTTTTTTCTTTTTCGATCACAGAATTCATATATATATAATTATATTATTAAATAGAATCTTCTTAGTCTAGGCGGGATAATTACTTGAGTAAACTTTATAAAGAATTAGCGAATTGTATCAGATTTTTGTCTATAGATGCTGTCCAAAAAGCTAATTCTGGGCATCCAGGTATGCCTATGGGTATGGCTGATGTTGCAACTGTTCTTTTTAAAGATTTCTTAAACTTTAATCCAAAAAACCCAGATTGGATTAATAGAGATAGATTTGTTCTCTCAGCAGGACATGGTTCTATGCTACTTTACTCTCTCCTTTATCTAACAGGTTATAAAAGTATTTCTTTAAGAGAAATTAAAAAATTTAGACAACTAAATTCAATATGTGCAGGTCACCCCGAATATCATCCAAGTACTGGTATTGAAACTACAACAGGTCCTTTAGGACAGGGAATTTCTAATGCAGTTGGTTTTGCAATTTCAGAAGAGATTTTAAAAAAAAGATTGGGAAAAAAAAATATCAATCATAAAACTTACGTTTTAGCGGGTGATGGCTGCTTGATGGAAGGAATAAGTCATGAAGCTTTAAGTCTTGCTGGACACCTAAAACTTAAAAACCTGATATTACTTTTTGATAACAATTCAATTTCAATAGATGGTCCAACTAGCTTAGCAGTCTCTGATGATCATGAAAAAAGGTTTAAAAGCTATGGCTGGAATTATTTAAAAATTAATGGACATAATTTCAAAGAAATAACAAAGGCTCTTCAAAAAGCACAAAAATCAAAAAAACCTATAGCAATCTCTTGTAAAACAAAGATTGGATACGGATCTCCAAATAAGGGTGGTAAAGCCTCATCTCATGGCAGTCCATTAGGTGAAGATGAAGTAAGATTAGTCAGAAAAAAATTGAACTGGCCACACAATACTTTTGAAATTCCAAAAAACTTAATGGATCAATGGAGATCAATCGGTAAAAAAGCATCAATTAAAGCTAAGAAAAATAAGAATAAATTTTCACTAAGATTTAATACAAATACTTTCAATGCAGAAATAGACAAAGCAAAATCAGACTACTTAAAAAAATTACAACCAATAGCTACTAGAAAATGTTCAGAAAAATTTTTGGAAATTGTATCTAAACTTCCAAACTTAATTGGTGGATCAGCAGATTTGGCGGGATCCAATAATACCAAAACCAAAAATCATAAAATTATTCAATCAAATGATTTTTCCGGAAATTATATCCATTTTGGAGTAAGAGAACATGCGATGTGTGGTATTATGAATGGTATCTCACTTCATAGCGAGCTTGTTCCTTATGGTGGAACTTTTTTAATATTTAGTGATTACTGTAAACCATCGATAAGACTAGCGGCCATGATGAAACAAAAAGTTATTTATGTTTTTACACATGACTCAATTGGTCTTGGAGAAGACGGACCAACCCATCAACCAATAGAACAATTGACAAGTTTACGATCAATACCGAATTTAAATGTTTTTAGACCTTCTGACTTAATAGAAACTTTTGAGTGTTGGCAATTGGCATTAAATAGCAAAAGTTCTCCAAGCGTAATAGCTCTCACAAGACAAAGCTTAAATCCAGTTCGTACAAAAAAATCATCAAAAAATTTGTCTTTAGCTGGCGCTTATGAAGTTTTAAGAACGAGTAATAGAATAAGTGCAACTATTATAGCAACAGGATCCGAAACTAGTCTTGCAATAGACGTTAGTCATAAATTAGCCACAGATGGCATTTACTCAAAAGTAATATCAATGCCTTGCCAGGAATTATTTGATCGACAAAGCGAGATCTACAAAAAAAAAATTTTAAATGAAACTAAGCTAGTAATTTCTATAGAGGCCTCTGAAACTGGTTATTGGAAAAAATATACTGGCAGCAAAGGACTTAATTTTGGAATTGATGATTTTGGAAAAAGTGCGCCTTATAAAGATATATATAATCACTTTGGATTAAGCTCAGAGATTATAGTGAAAAAAATTAAAAAAAGATTATGACAGTCAGAGTTGGAATAAATGGAATGGGCAGAATTGGGAGGATGATTGTTCGATCAATTATCGAGAGTAAAAATAAAAATATAGAAATTAAATACGTCAATAACAGAACTAATTCTGAAACATGTTCATCTTTATTAAAATATGATTCTATTCACGGAAAATTTAATGCGCAAATAGATTTTGATGAAAATCATATTATTATCAACAAAAATAAAATTTTATATGGCCAAGAAACAGATCTAAATAATATTAATTGGAATAAATATGGAGTCGATTATGTTATGGAATGTACAGGTAAATTTAACTCAAAAGAAAAATTACTCACACATATTAATAATGGTGCGAAAAGAGTTATTGTCTCTGCTCCATGTAAAGATGCTGACAAAACTATTGTATATGGAGTAAATGAGACTGAATTAAAAAAAGAGGACAAGATTATATCTGCTGCTTCTTGCACAACAAATTGTCTTGCCCCTGTGGTTCATGTTTTAAACGAAAATTTTGAAATTGAAAAAGGGTTTATGACCACAATTCATTCCTTTACAAGTGACCAAAGAATATTAGATAATTCTCATAAAGACCCACGAAGAGCTAGATCAGCAAGCCAGTCTATTGTGCCAACCTCAACAGGTGCATCAAAAGCAATTGGTGAGATTATACCTTCACTTAAAGGTAAATTAGAAGGTGTGGCCATGAGGGTCCCTACGCCCAATGTTTCATTAATTGAATTCGTCTTTTGCACAAAAAAAGATGTTAGTATTGATAAGATTAATTTAGCATTTCAAAATTTTAGCAAAAAAAATAAAATTCTTGAAACTACAAAAGAAAAACTTGTTTCAGTCGACTTTAATCATAATCCTGCTTCTTCAATAATAGACGAAAGCTTGACAAAAGTGGTGAGTAAAAATATGGGTAAAATTTCAGCCTGGTATGATAACGAATGGGGTTTCTCAAATAGAATGTGTGATATTGTAGAATATCTTCATAAGAATTCTTAATGAACAATATTAAAGATTATGAAGATCTTAGTAGTAAGAGAGTTTTATTAAGATTAGACCTAAACGTCCCTTTGAAAAATGGTGACATTATCGATGAAACCAGAATTATTAAAATTACACCTGTTATCGAATTTTTAATTAAAAGAAATGCAAAAGTTTTAATAATTTCTCATGTCGGACGCCCTAAAGGCAAATTTAATAAAGATCTCTCCCTTAAACCAATTTGTGATTACATAGAAAAAAAAATGAAAACTAGAATCAATTTTATAAGTGAGAATATTTTTAAAATCAAAAGAGGTGATTTATTTAAAAAGCCTGAGGAGAAAGTCATCTTTTTTGAAAACATAAGATTTTATGCAGAAGAAGAAAAGAATGATTCAAATTTTTCAAAACACCTAGCTAGTTTTGCAGATTTGTACGTAAACGACGCTTTTTCTTGCTCACATAGAACACATGCTTCTGTGTGCAAAATTACAGAATTTCTGCCATCATTTGCTGGATTACAATTTGAGACTGAAGTAAATGCTTTAAAAAAAGTTACTATTGAAATCAAAAAACCAATTACCTGTATAATTGGTGGATCAAAAATTTCTACAAAAATAGATATAATCAAAAACTTAATACCTAAATTTAACAACATAATCTTTGTAGGAGGTATGGCTAACAATATTCTGAGCTTCAAAGGTAATAGAATTGGAAAATCAATTAGTGAAGAAGATTGTGAAAATATCATAAAAGAAATTTTTGAAATTTCAAAAAATACACTCTGTGAAGTTACTTATCCAGAAGATGTCATAATAGGCAAAAGTTTAGATGACCATGCTCAGATAAAAGATCTTAAGGACATAGCAGATGATGATTTAATCTTAGACGTGGGACCTAAAACACTTAAAAGAATAAAAAATATAATTGAAGAAAGTAAAACAGTTCTTTGGAATGGTCCTGCTGGTTATTTTGAAAATCCAAATTTTGCTAAAGGTAGCATTGAGATTGCAAAAACAATTATTAAAAAAAATAAAGATAATTCAATTTATTCTGTGGTTGGTGGAGGAGATACTGTGGCGGTTGTGAATCAACTAAGTGCAATTAAAGATTTTAATTTTGTTTCAACTGCTGGTGGTGCTTTTTTAGAATATCTTGAAGGAAGAGAGCTTCCTGGTATAAAAGCCTTAAATTAAAATGTCAGAACTAAATAATATAGCATTAAAAATTTTAGAAAACGGTAAAGGAATTTTAGCTGCAGATGAAAGCACTGCAACAATGACTAAAAGATTGGACAGCGTAAATGTCCCATCAACCCCAGAAAACAGATTGTTGTTCAGAGAAACACTTTTTAGCTCATCCTCAATGAAAGATTGTATTGGAGGTGTGATTCTTTACGATGAAACAATTAAACAAACATCATCAAAAAAAAATCCAATTCCAGAATTAATATCAGATACAGGTTCATTACCAGGTATCAAAGTAGACACAGGAGCAAAAATTTTAGCTGGTTCTCCAGATGAGAAAATTACTGAGGGTCTTGATGGATTAAGGGAAAGATTGAAAGAATATTACAAATTAGGTGCTAAATTTACTAAATGGAGAGGTGTTTATAATATTACTAAAAATTATCCAAGCAAACTCTCAATACACTCTAATGCACATGCATTAGCAAGATATTCTGCTCTAGTTCAAGAGTGTAATATGGTTCCAATAGTTGAGCCTGAGGTTTTAATGGATGGTGATCATTCTGCCAAAGAGTGTTTAGAAAAAACTTCTGAAGTTATAAAAAAATGTTTTGAAGAACTAATAATACATAAGATAGATTTAAAAGGAATTATACTCAAACCTAATATGATCTTAGCAGGAAATAGATCTAAAGAAAAAATTACTAATGAGGAAGTCGCAAAATTAACTTTGGAATGTTTAAAATCCTCAGTGCCCTCAGAAGTTCCAGGTATAGCTTTCCTATCTGGAGGTCAGTCTGAAATAGAAGCGACAGAAAACTTGAATTTAATTAACAAACACAATAAAACAAGTTTTGTAATGAGCTATTCTTACGGGAGGGCTCTTCAACAAGGTGCCTTAAAGTATTGGTCAAAAGATACTAAGAATATTGAGGGTACTCAGCAGATTTTTAATCACCGAGCCAAAATGAATACATTGGCTGCTCAAGGAAAATGGTCAAAAGATCTTGAGATATAATAAAAAAAGATTTATTTACCTAATATCCCCATCTAAAATTGAAAGAAATTTTTTCAAAGATTTAAATGAAGTACTTAAACAAAAAAAAACAAGTTTTTTTCAATTACGACTTAAAAAAAATAGTTTCAAAAAAAAATTAATTATTGGACGTAAAGTTCAAAAGATATGTAAAAAATTTAAGGTAAAATTTATAATTAACGATGACGTATATCTTGCAAAAAAATTAAATGCTGATGGATGCCATCTTGGTCAAAGTGATATGAAAATAAGAAAGGCAAGAAAATTAATTGGGAAAAAAATAATTGGGATTACATGTCATAATTCGATTAAACTTGCAAAAAATGCTATAAAAAATAAAGCTGACTATTTAGCTTTTGGAGCTTTTAATTCATCTAAAACAAAAAAAGTTAAATATAAAGCATCCATTAGTTTACTTAAAAAAGCTCAAAAGATCACAAATACTCCAATTGTTGTTATCGGTGGTATTAACTTTAATAATTATAAAAATCTTTTGTTGAATAAGGCAAACTTTTTAGCTATTTCAGGCTACATTTGGAAAAATAAAGATCTTAAACCAAAGAATGCGATAAAAAAATTAATATGAAAATTAATGCAGGTGAAATTAGAGTGGGCATGTTGCTAGAATATAAAAATGATTTATGGCAGGTGCTAAAAACACAGCATGTTAAACCTGGAAAAGGTGGAGCATTTGCACAAGTGGAGATGAAAAGTGTAAACAAAAATACCAAACTTAATGAAAGATTTAGATCCAGTGAAACAATTGAAAAGGCCTCATTAGAGGAAAGTAATTTTACATTTTCGTATGAGGACCAAGAAAAGTACTTTTTTATAAATCCAAAAACTTTTGAACAAACAGAAATTCAAAAAAGTCTAATGGGTGAAAAAGGGAAGTTATTAACTGAAAATCTTGAGGTAACAATAAGTTTCTATAATGATAACCCAATTTCTGTTGATTTACCAAACCAAGTAACTTGTAAAATTGAAACAACAGACGCTGCATTAAAAGGTCAAACTGTTTCATCATCTTATAAACCTGCAGTTTTAAAAAATGGATTAAGTATTCAGGTACCACCATTTATTGAAGCGGGAGATAATGTTGTCATAGATACTAGAAATTTAGAATACGTTAAAAAAATTTAATTTATGAATTCAATATCTGCAAATCTCAATGTGATGATAAAGGCATGTGAAAAAGCATCTAAAATTTTAATAAGAGATTTTGGTGAATTAGAGAAGTTGCAAGTGTCCAAAAAAGGACCAAGAGATTTTGTGACTAATTCTGATGTTAAAACAGAAAAAATAATTATAGAGGAGCTTAAAAAAGCAAGACCCAACTATTCGATCATTAGTGAGGAGAATGGTGTTGAAAAGAATAAAGATACTTCAAATTCATGGATAATTGATCCTATTGATGGAACAATTAATTTTTTACATGGAATACCACATTTTGCAATATCAATTGCTTTGAAATCAGACGATGAGATTATATGTGGATTGATTTTTGATCCTATCAAAGACGAAATGTTTTATGCTGAAAAAAATAATGGAGCTTTTTTTAATAATCAGCGAATAAGAGTCTCAAATAAAAATAATTTAGATGAATGTTTATTTGCAATTGGAAAATTAAAGAATGAACCAAGTTTTACTTATAGAAGATCCGGATGCGCTGCACTTGATATTGCATACGTAGCATCTGGAAGACTAGATGGATACGCACAAAGTAACTTAAATTTATGGGACATAGCCGCAGGCATAGTTTTGATAAAAGAGGCTGGTGGAGTAATTAATGATATTAATCTTAATACTATTAAAAATATAAAAGTTTTAGCTTCATCGGTAGAAATAAATGCCAAATTTATTGAAAAACTGGGCAACTTTTAATTGTTTTAAAAATTTCTTTTGTTATAAGTCTCGTGATGAAAAAAAAAATACATCCTAACTACCATGCTATAAAAGTTGAAATGACCGATGGGTCTCAATTTGAGACAAGGTCTACTTGGGGCGCAGAGGGTGATATTCTTAAACTAGAAATTGATCCAAAATCACATTCTGCTTGGACGGGAGGTAAGCAAAAATTATTGGATAAAGGTCGAATAAGTAAATTTAATAAAAAATTCCAAAATTTTAGGTCAGAAAATAAAAGTTAATGACAAACACTCCCTTAATGCCTATGGCAACAGCTGTATGGCTGGTAGAAAATACAACACTTACTTTTAAACAGATAGCGGATTTTTGTAATTTGCATGAAGTAGAAGTTCAAGGGATAGCGGATGGAGAAGTTGCAAAAGGAATTAAAGCTTATAATCCAATAATTTCAGGACAACTTTCTAGAGAAGAAATTGAATTATCCTCAAAAGATCAATCTAGGCCTTTAGAAATAAAAAATACTGACATTGAAATATCAAACTCAGAAAAAAAAATTAAAAAATATGTTCCATTGTCAAAAAGACAAGATAAGCCTGACTCTGCGTTATGGCTTTTAAAAAACCATAATATTTTAAAAGATTCACAAATTGCAAAACTTGTGGGTGTCACCAAAAATTCTGTGACTTCTATTAGGAATAAAAGTTATTGGAATTATAATAACTTAAGTCCCAAAGATCCTGTGGCTCTAAACTTATTTACTCAAAAAGATTTAGTGAGTGCTTTAGAAAAAGCTGAAAGAAGAATAAAAAGAGAAAAAAGAGAAAAAGAAAAACAAAAACAATCAATATAATTCTTCATTATGAATAAATTAGATAGACATAAAAATATAAAAATGTTATTTACACAAGTTTTTGGAGGTGGTTATTAAAATAGAAGTAAAAGACAATAATGTTGAACAAGCTCTAAGAGTTTTAAAAAGAAAACTTCAAAGAGATGGTTTTTTCAAAGTAATAAAACTTAAAAATACTTATGAGAAACCCTCTGAAAAGAAAAAAAGAATTCTACAAGAGAATATTAAAAGAGTAAAAAAACTTAACAAATTAAAAAATAGAATTTAATTATATCGCGGGGTGGAGCAGTCTGGTAGCTCGTCAGGCTCATAACCTGAAGGTCGGCGGTTCAAATCCGTCCCCCGCAACCAATCAATGATTAAAATTTTAATAGATAATCTAGACACTTTTCAACTACACAGAATTGCAAAATTTCTTTATAAATATAAATTTGATACAGTAATTGATGTGGGTTCTTATAAAGGAGAGTTTATTAAATACTCTCTTAAATATCTAAATCCAAAAAAGATTTATGCTTTTGAACCTCAAAAAGAAATCAATGATCTTTTAAAAAAAAAATTCAAGAATGATAAAATAAAAATATCGAATTTTGCTATTGGCAGAAATAATAAAAAAAACTTTTTATATGTAAATAAATTTAAAAAAACTTCTACATTGTCTAAAGAAACAATTTTTTCTAATTCGATTTATAATAAATTAAAAAATTTTTTATTAAGAAGTGAGAGTTATCAGTATAAATATCCTGTTAAAACAATTTCTTTGGATAGTTTTTTCTCCAATAAAAAAATTATCAAAAGTTTGTTAAAAATTGATGTAGAAGGTTATGAAATAAATGTGTTACTTGGATCAAAAAAAGTCTTACAGAAAATAAATATGGTTTTAATAGAAAAACAAAATTTCAAAAATAACAATTTTGTCAAATGCCATAATTATCTTTTAAAAAACAATTTTGTTCTTTTAAAAACCTTTATTTTTCCTTTAATGCATTTCGAGGATAGGCTATACGTTAAAAAACATTTAATGTACAACAACTTCAATGATGAGTAAAAAATTTCAAATTTTACTACCTGTGCATAATGAGGGATTGTCTATTAAAAAAACTCTTTTAGATATTTATGATGCTTTAAAAGATGAAATAGATTTTGAATTTATCATTACAGAAGATGGTAGCACTGATGATACAAAAAAAATTTTGAATGACCTCAAAAACGAACTGCCAATGATTTTAATTTCAGAAGATAAACGAAAATATTATTCCTTAGCAGTCTTAGATGGAATAAAAAAAGCAACATCAGAATTTCTATTAATAATGGACTCCGATGGTCAATGTGATCCAAAAGATATTAAAAGCTTTTGGAATAAAAGGAATGAGTCTGATTTAGTTTGTGGTTATAGATCTCCAAGATATGACTATGCATATAGAAAATTTATTTCAAAAATTTTTTATTTTATCTATAACATTTTATTCAAAGTTCCATTAAGAGATCCAAGCTTTGCATTTGTTTTTATGAATAAGAAAACCTATACAAATTTAAATAATTTTACACCATATCTTCCAGATGGTTTTTTTTGGGAGTTTAATGCTCGAGCGAATAAACTCAATTTTTTATTCAGTGAAATAAAAATCAATCATAGAAAAAGAAGTTCAGGTGATACAAAAATTTATACTTTTGGCAAATTGCCTAAAGTTGCCTATAATAATTTGACTGGACTCATAAAATTAAAAAAAGAAATCGGATAGTGATATTAATTATTGGAGCTAATGGTTTTTTTGGAAATCAACTTCAAAAACTATTTTTGAAAAAAAAAGTAAAATTTATTCCCACTGATATTTCTTTAAATAAAAAAAATTTTTTAGACATAAGAGACCCGGTATCAATTAAAAAATTTTTAAAAATTAATAATATTACAATGGTTATTAATTGTTCGTGTGAACCAGCTACAAGTAATTCAAAAAAAAGATTGTGGGATACAAATGTGATAGGAAACAAAAATTTAATAAAAGCTTGTGAAGAATTTAATATTCAAAAATACATTTATATCTCAACTTCAGCTATTTGGGTTAAAGACTATGAAAAATCTGTACAGGAAAATGAAGAATATTGTCCAGTTGAAAATTATGGAGGCTCAAAGGTACAAGCAGAAAAAGATATAAAAACATCCAATTTGATTAATTGGACCATTTTTAGAGTTCCAATGATAGTCTCTAAAGAACGACTGGGTATTTTAAGTTTATTATTTGATTTGATACTATCTGATAAAAAGATTCCTTTGCTCGGTTCAGGAAAAAATATTTTACAATTTTTACACGCGGATGACTTAAGTAATTGTATTTATTTATCTTTAAATATTAATGAGAAAAATATTTATAACGTTGGCAGTGAGGAGAAAATTTCTCTAAAAAATTTAATAGAAAAATTAATTCTTGAGGTAAATTCTAAATCAAAGATTTTTTCGATTAAAGATTTTGGTGTTACGAAAATTTTGAGTTTTTTAAATAAATTAAATTTATCACCACTTAATATCTATCATTTAAATATGTTGAAGTTTTCCTTAACTCTAAACTCTAATAAAATATATAAAAACTATAATTTCAGACCTCAGATCAAAACAAGTGACATGATATTAGAAGCTCTAATAAATTATAAAAACAAATCTGCAATTAATGAAATTAATACTGAAATTACAAAACCAATCAGGCCTGGTATTTTAAAATTAATAAAATTAATTCTTTAAAAATAATAAAATAAAGGTAGTTTTTTTATTCCGTGGTAATAAGCAAAAGCTATTACTAGAATAAATATTTCCCATAATAATAATATTTTAATTGTATAGTTTTTATTCAATTTTAAATCTAGCATTTGTTCTTTAGAAAAGAAAATATAAAAGAATATCAAGTATAATGGATCAAACCACTCTTGGTATAAAAACTCAGTAAAACCAAAATTTAAATAAATTAAAGGTACAATTAAAAAATATTGATAATTACTCCGACTTATAGTTGATATAATAAGCGTAAAAATTATTGAAGATATAAATAACAAAATTATTGTATTATTAAATAAAAACAATCGTGTAAATTTTACAATGTAACCTCCTCCCTTATCTGGATAATTAAGATCATTAAAAAGTATTAATTTTAAAAGAAAAATAGAGATTAAAATCGAAAAATATTTTTTTGATAAAAAAATTTTTGAAAATTTGGAAAAATTAATAAATATTAATGGTAGAGAATAAAAGAATAATAAAGAAGATATTTTAGGTATATTCAAAAATATGTTCTTAATATCTAGGTTGCCTGATGCAGAAGTGCTCTGAGATAAGTCATTAAAAACACCCCATAAATATAGAGTGTAAAAACCTGGCAAAGATAAAAAAAAATATAAGATAATTGAAAATATCAAATTTCTTTTATCATTATTAATTAACAAAATTAAAATATGGAATACTGCTAAAAAAAGATATTGTTGTCTTGCATATAAGGTTAAAGATATTAAAACAACTAACAGAAGATTTTCATTAAATGTTATTTTTTTTTTTACCAAAAAATTCAATAAAAATAACGATGGTATTAGAAAAAAAAATGCAAAATTTTCGGTCATACCCCAATATGAGGATGATCTAAACCATGGACTAATTAACAATATTAAAGGTATTAAGTAAATTGAAAATTCATTATCAAATTTAATTTTTTTCAATTTTAAAAATTGATAGAAAATTATAATAATAAATAAATTTAAAATTGTGTTATTTAAACAATATAAATAATTGTTACTTGTCAGATTAAAGAATGATTGAAAACTATGAAAAAAAGGAAACGTTGCTTCACTATAACTTTGATAGTTTTTTAAAGTATCCAAATAATTTTGTTTAAAATCTAAAATTATTATCCAAATATGTAACTCTAAATCTATGTGTCCGGCACCATTGGAAATTTCTCTTATATAAAACCCAAAAAAATAACTAAAAAGTATTATTAATACCAAAAAATAATTAAATTTATTTTTTTCAAAACTGGGCATTCTAAAAATTATATATTAACTTAAATTTTAAAATTTGACTTTTTACTATCAATTAGAAATGTTTTGACTGTTTCTTTAGTTAGTTGATCAAAAGTTTTACCAAATTTTTCAATTTTTTCGATTATTTTTGGTGGAATAGTTATTATATGGCAACCTAATTGTTTCGCTTGTAAATAGTTGTATGGTTCTCTCACACTTGCCCACAAGATACTTACATTTTTAAAACTTTTTGCTAACTTAATACTTTTTTTAAACTCAGGAACAGGATCTTTGCCAGTATCTGCAGCCCTACCTCCAAATATAGAAATTATTACTTTTGTGGACTTATTGATATTTTTTAAAATTTTAGCTGTTTGTTTTGCCGTATAAACTGCCGTAATATTTAGTTTGATATTTTGTTTATTTAATTCTTTTATAGCTTGCCCTGAAAATCTATTTTTTGAGTTTACTACTGGCACTTTTACATAAACATTTTTTCCCCATTTATTTATTTGAATACCTTGTTTTATCATAGATTTGGAATTATCTGCGAATACCTCAAATGAAATAGGTTTTTTTTTACAAATTTTTATAATTTGCTGAGAGTATAACTTATAGTTTTTTGCACCTGCTTTTCTCATCAAACTTGGATTTGTTGTAAAACCTTTGACTATTTTTTTTTTATTAAACTTTCTTACATTTGATAAATCTGCAATATCACAAAAAATTTTAGTGCCCATTTAAACTATAAGTTTTTGGTTATTTCCTCTGTCATTTTTTTTGCGTCAGCAAATAACATAAGAGTATTTTCTTTATAAAATAAATCATTGTCAATTCCAGCATATCCTGGTGATAAACTTCTTTTGACAAACAATACTGATTTACATTTTTCGACATCCAAAACTGGCATTCCATAAATTGGACTTTGAGGATCAGTTTTTGCCACAGGATTTGTTACATCATTAGCTCCTATTACGAATGCTACATCTGCGTTTGCAAAATCGTTATTTATCTCTTCCAATTCAAAAACTTCGTCATAAGGTACATTAGCTTCTGCTAATAAAACATTCATGTGGCCCGGCATTCTTCCTGCAACAGGATGAATTGCATAAGACACTTTGATATCATTTTTCTTTAGAGTATCTACCATTTCTCTTAATGCATGTTGAGCTTGAGCAACTGCCATTCCATATCCAGGAACAATTATTACTGATGAAGCATTCTTCATTAAAAAAGCAGCATCATCTGCATTACCACTTTTTACTGGTCTTTGCTCTTTTGAGACATTTTTAGATGTTTCATCTGTTGCTCCCCATCCTCCCAAGATAACATTGAAGAAAGAACGGTTCATACCTTTACACATTATATATGATAAAATTGCTCCAGATGATCCAACGAGCGCTCCAGTTATTATTAAAGCTGTATTTTCTAAAGTGAATCCAATTCCTGCTGCGGCCCATCCCGAATAGGAATTCAACATTGATATTACCACAGGCATATCAGCACCACCGATTGGAATAATTAGTAGAAAACCAATTAAAAATGAGACTGATAATAATACCCAAAACAAATTTGATGACTGCGTTGAACATAAAAAATAGATTAAAACTATTATTGAAATTAAGATTATAGCGTTTAATGGATGCTGACCTTTAAATGTGATAGGTGAACCTGACATTATTCCTTGTAGTTTAAGAAAAGCAATTACTGAGCCAGAAAATGTAATAGCTCCAACTGCGGCTCCAATTGACATTTCAATTAAACTACCAAGCTTTATGTTTCCTGGTTTTCCAAGATTAAATGCTTCAGGATTTAAAAAAGCAGAAATTGCAACAAAAACTGCTGCTAAACCTACTAAACTATGAAAACCTGCAACTAATTCTGGCATCGCTGTCATTGGTATTCTGTATGCAATAAAAGCTCCTATTGAACCTCCAACTAAAATAAATATTAGAACATAAATAAATCCACTTGAAAAATTGCCAATAGATAAAAAAGTTACAGCTACAGCAATAATCATTCCTACAATACCAAAAAAATTACCTTGTCTTGATGTCTCTGGAGATGATAAGCCTCTTAAAGCTAAAATAAATAGTACACCAGAAACTAGGTAAAAAATTGCTGAAAAGTTTGCTGATATCATTTTTTATCCTTTTTCTTTTTTTTATACATTGCAAGCATTCTTTGAGTTACCAGAAAACCACCAAAAATATTAATCGCTGCCAATGCAATAGCTAAAAAACCAAAAATGCTAGAGGTATTAAAAACATTATCTGAATTACCAGATAATCCTGCGATTATTGCCCCAACGATTATTACAGATGAAATTGCGTTAGTCACAGACATTAAAGGAGTATGTAAAGATGGAGTAACGCTCCAAACAACATAATACCCTACAAATATTGAGAGAATGAATATACTTAATCTGAATATTAAAGGATCAATTTCCATATTTTATTTAATTAGCGTTTTTTCAATTATTTCATCTTCTAAATTAATGTTTAATTTTTTATTTTCTTTATCAAATAAATTTTCAACAAAATTAAACATATTTTTTGCATATAAGCTAGACGCAGACACTGGTAGTTTGTTTAAAATATTACTTTCACCCATAATTTTAACTCCGTTTTTTTCAGTAATTTCATCTGCTTTAGTAAATGCAGTATTACCACCCTGTATAGCGGCTAAATCATAAATAACAGAACCAGCTTGCATATTAGTAATCATATCCTCTTTGATAATAATAGGTGCTTTTTTTCCAGGTATTAATGCTGTACAAATAACAATATCAATCTTTTTTAAAGTTTCAGAAAGTAAATCCTCTTGTTTTTTCTTAAAGTCATCAGAGGCCTCTTTTGCATAACCACCTTCGGTTTCTAAATTTTCAGCACCCTCAACCATCAAAAATTTTCCACCTAAACTCTCAACTTGTTCCTTTGAAGCCATCCTCACATCTGTAGCAAAAACTATACCCCCCATTCTTTTTGCTGTAGCAATCGCTTGTAGTCCAGCAACACCTGCGCCAACAACCAAAATCTTTGCAGCGGGAACAGTTCCTGCAGCTGTCATCATCATAGGTATAGCTTTCTCAAAATTAGCAAATGACTCGATTACTGCTTTATATCCAGCTAAGTTGGCTTGTGAAGATAAGATATCCATAGATTGAGCTCTTGTTATTCTTGGTAATAACTCTAAAGAAAAAAGTTTTATCTTTTTATCTTTTAACACATCTAATTTTTCTTTGTTATCATAAGGGTTCAAAACACCAATTAGAGTTTGATCTTCTTTTAATAACGAACTTTTGTCATCTGACAATAATCCTAATTGTACAATAATATTTGAAAGGTTTATTATTTCTTTATCATCACTTAAAAATTTTACACCAATCTTTTCATATACATCATCAGTAATACCTAAATGAGTTCCATAATTTTTAGATAACTGAACATCAAATCCCAGTGAAATATACTTTTTGGCAATTTCAGGGGTTATTGCAATTCTTTTTTCAATTTTTTGATTTTCTAATATTGATCCTATTTTCATTAAAAAAACTCTACAGCAAGAACAAAGCCATTAATATCAATACCAATACTACCGCGATAGTTCCCCACAATACAAATTTTGTAAAATTATTCCACGTCTTCTTATGGTTTTCGTTATCCATAAAAACTATTTTTGTCTTGCTTTAAATTTTGGGTTAGTTTTATTTATAATGTAAACTCTTCCTCTTCTTCTCACGAGTTTTGAATTTAAATCTCTTTTCTTAATTGATTTTAATGAACTTTTTATTTTCATAATATTTAAGATTTTAGCCTGGCAAAGTCCTACTCTTCCATGTCTTAAGACAAAGTACCATCGGCGCTGAAAAGCTTGACTTCCGAGTTCGGAATGGGATCGGGTATTACCTCTTCGCTATAATCACCAGGCGAAATTCTTATACATTCATTAATTATCTTTTCAAGTAATTTTATCTAAATTTTATAAGAGTTTTCAGTGCGCGAAATGCATCAATTAGCTTTATTTTTTTTCCTTCATCATAATTTCTTCCATTATAACTTATTGGAACTTCAAATATTTCATATCCTAAATTTGAGATCTTGGAAGTAACTTCTGGACAAAACGCAAAGTCATTTTCTTCTAAATCAATTAAGTCAAACACTTCCTTATGAAATACTTTATAACAAGTATGAGCATCTGTAAGATTTTGATTATTTAAAAAATTTGAAATAATGGTTAAAGAATGATTTCCAAAAATTCTTATTTTCGATGTAAATCCTGAGGTTTCGTATCTATTTTGATTTAATACTCTAGATCCATAAACAACTTTAGCCTTATTACTAAATATTGGCTCTAATAATTTATTATAATCATAAGGATCGTATTCCAAATCTGCATCTTGTATAATGATTATATCACCAGACAAAAAATTTTTTGCAGTTTTAATAGCAGCTCCTTTTCCCATATTTTTATCATGAAAAAAGGTTTGAAAATTTTTTTTTGAAACAAAATTTTCTTTAATCAATTCTTTTGTACCATCAGTTGAGCAATCATCAACTATTATTAACTCAAAAAAATCATAACCATAATTTTTTAAACTTGATATAACTTTTTCTACTAAGTGTACTAATGTTTTTTTTTCATTAAAACACGGAATTATAATAGATAATTTAAATGATTTTTTATTATTCATAACTATTCTTTTAATTTTTTAATTATTAAATAACTATTTTTTTTCTTAACTTCTAACTTGTAATAAGAACAAATAAAGGGAGTATTCCAACAAAGTCTACCTTGCCAACTATTTATTGAATTTTTTTTTACGTCAGGACGATAAATCTTTATTATTTGGTTTAGATTTTTTTCATTTAATACATATTTGTTTTCTATTTTTTTTATACCAATAAAAATATCATCAGTTTCAACTAATCTTAAAATATTTTTTGAAAAATTAAAAAAAATGAAAATCATGGTAAAAAACAAGAAAATTTTTTTTGAAAACTTTTTATTCATTAAATATCTTATCAAAACAACAAAGACTAGAGTTACAAATAAATGAGTTGCAAAACGATATACTGGAGAAAAATTTAACCAAAATAAAAAACCAATAACTAAAAAAAAATATAGAATAAATTTTTCTTTAAATAAAAAACTACTTTTTTTCTTTTTTTTTAAAAAAATAAAAAATAAAATTATTGGAAAAACAATTGTTAAGAGATGTTCTATTATTTCAACAAAATTTCTCTTTAACCAAAAAATTAGCCAATTAAAATTTTTTAAATATTCATCTGGAGAATAAATTTCCTTTGCTACATGAAAATAGCTCTTGTTTACTAATTGAAGCTCATTTGATAATTTTAAATTTTCTTCATTAAACCAACTTACGTTAAGACATGTAAAGTTTGTTGGAAAAAAAAGACACCCACTATAAATAAATTGTTGTATCAAAAATATAATTACAAAAACATAAATAAAGCAAAATTTTAAATTAAATACATAAGGATTTAAATTTTTAAAATTTTTAAAAAATAAATATGTAGGAAGTAAAATTAAAGGTAATGTGCTTAGTTTTATCAAAATTGAAAAAACAGCAAATGCTGAGTTCAGAAAAAAATATTCTTTTTTTTCTTCAAAAAGATTTGCTTCTGAAAATTTGATAAAGTAATAAATTGATAATATGGAGAAAATTATTGCAGGCAAATCAAAGCCAAATTCAGAAATTCTTGTAAATTTTAAAATAAAATAAAATAAAGTTATAATTAAAAAATAGTCACTATTTTCCACTTTATTTTTTGAAATAACCTGACCAACTGAAAATGTTATGAAATTAAGAAATAATAGAAAAGTTGGTAAAGTCAAAAAATTAAAATTCTTATCACTTAAGAAAAATATGGAATATAAATTTAACCAAATAGAATTGTATACATAAGGTTTATCAATATTTGCAAATCCAAAGATTATTTTTTCCTCAATTAAACCTATTGCATATGGAAGATGATAATATCCGAAATCTTCATGATATTTTTGAGACAAATATATCGGTATTAGTAAAAGAATTATCACTACATAGTGAATATTTTTTACCTTTAAAAAACTAAAAAAGTTGATTTTATTATTACAGAAAAAGAACAGCAATCCAAGAGTAAAAATAATAACACTTAAAAATAGATTTATTTTAAAAAAGAAGTGAAAAAGAGTTATGATTGAGGAAATAATCAAATAACCTAACAAAACATTTAAAAAAAAATATTTATTTGAATTTGAGCTTAAAAGTTTACCAAAACCAGAAAATGAAATTGAGATCAAAACAATACTTACAATAAATATAAGTATTTGAAAAAAAATCATAAATTTTACTTATGAGATCTCTTAAAATCCTCAATTATATAATCAAGAGCTTTTGAAAAATTCATCTTTGATCTCCACCCATATAGATTTGCCAATGAAGTATTTAATTTTTTTCTTTTTACACCATCTAATTTTTTATTGTTATCGAATTTTAATATAACATTTGGATCAATTTTACTTCTAATATATTTAGCATAATCTTTAATAGTCATTTCCACTGGTGAACCAATATTCACCAAGGGTTTTTTAATCCTTTTTTTCAAAAAAAATTCACAAGCATCAGCTAACTCATCAACGTACAGAATCTCTCTTAAAGGTTTACCAGTCCCCCATAATTTAACAATTTTTTTACCTTTTTTTTCACTGGCAAGATGGATCTTTTTTATTATAGCTGGTAAAAAATGTGAGTTTTCTAAATTATAATTGTCATTAGGACCAAACAAATTACACGGCATCAAACAAATATAGTC
The DNA here is from genome assembly GCA_902612325.1 of uncultured Pelagibacteraceae bacterium. Taxonomy (GTDB): domain Bacteria; phylum Pseudomonadota; class Alphaproteobacteria; order Pelagibacterales; family Pelagibacteraceae; genus Pelagibacter. Next base: position 51,632 of record CACMDB010000006.1, read on the forward strand.
TGTTTTGTATTGTTTATTAAAAGACTCGATCATTTTTATTCCTGCTATTTTAGCTATTGCATAACTTTCATTAGTTTCCTCTAATTTACCAGTCATAATTTGGCTTTCCTTAATTGGTTTTTTTAAATTTTTTGGATAGATACAGCTGGAACCAAATAAAATTAATTTTTTAACCTTATAAAGATGACTCGAAGAAATTAAGTTTGTTTGAATTTCCAAATTATCACTTAAAAAATTTGCTGGATATTTAATATTAGCTTTAATGCCACCAACTTTTGCAGCCGCAATAATAACTGCATGAGGTTTTTTTTTTTTAAAAAATTTTTTTACACCTATCTGGTCTCTAAGATCTAATTTTTTCTTATTAATTGTAATTAATTTTTTATAACCCTTTTTTTTTAATACTCTTAATATAGCCGACCCAAGCATTCCGTTGTGACCAGCAATAAATATTTTACTATTAATATTTATCATTATTATTTTCTTCCTCGTACGCAACCATTTCTTCAATAAGATCATCTATTGTCATTTTCGGATACCAATTAAGTAATTTTTTAGCTTTTGATGCATTTCCTTTTAAGTAGTCAACTTCTAATGGCCTAAAATATCTCTTTCTGCATTCAACTATAACTTTTTTATTTTCCGTATTAACCCCTTTTTCATTAATACCTTTTCCAATCCATTCTAGTTTAAATCCAATTTTCTTCGCAGCTCTATTAACAAAATCTTTAATTGTAAAGGTTTTGCCAGTTCCAATTACATAATCATTGGGTTTATTTTGTTGTAACATTTTCCACATTGCCTCAACATAATCTTTTGCATGACCCCAATCTCTTTTTGAATATAAATTTCCTAAAAAAAGTTTTTTTTGATTGCCCTTTTTGATTTTTACTAAAGCTTGAATAATTTTTTTTGTTACAAATGTTTCTCCTCTAATAGGGCTTTCGTGATTAAATAAAATACCATTACAAGCGAAAATACCATATGCCTCTCTATAATTTTTCGTAATCCAATGAGCAAAACATTTTGAAACCCCGTATGGACTTACAGGATGAAAAGGTGTTTTTTCATTTTGAAATTTACCTTTAGTTCTACCAAACATTTCCGATGTACCAGCTTGATAAAATTTTATTTTTTTTTCTAAATTTAAACTCTTTATTGCCTCTAATATTCTTAGAGTGCCAAGGCCATTCACTTCGGCAGAATATTCTGGAACCTCAAAAGAAACCTTTACATGGGATTGTGCAGCGAGATTATATATTTCATTTGGTTTTACATTTTTGATTAAGTTCAATATTGATGATGCATCAGTCAAATCACCATAAAAAATTTTAAAATTCGATTTATAATTTATGTCCTTATAGATATCATCTATTCTTTGGGTATTAATTAAAGAGGATCGTCTTTTTACTCCATAAACTTTATATCTCTTTTTTAATAAAAATTTTGATAAATAAGCACCGTCTTGACCAGTGACTCCAAATATCAATGCTGTTTTTTTCATTTAAATCTATTTGTTAATAATTAAAATTAATTGTAAGTATATAGTATAGTCAAGACCCTAATTCTAGAATTTAGTTAATAATTACAATTTTATTATAAATCACCATTGGAACTAATTTAAGACTATGAAAATACCTTTTTAAAAAAATCAAAGGATTAAATATCAACCTTACAAACCATCCGAGATATAATTGATCTATCAAAATATTTATAGGTGCTTGATCTTTTGTGAAAAAAGAAATAGCTGCACCAGTGCATAGTATTGTGCTTTTAATCTTTAAATTTTTTTTCAAATATAGTCCTAAAATTTCTTGTTTTCCCCCACCTATGTTTGTGAGTATAAAATCAGGTTTAGCTTTTTGAATTTTTATCAAAAGTTTTTTGTCTGATATATTTTTTGTATCATATTTAGGCGCAAGGTAATTATGTATTTTTTCTACACCAAAACTTTTTAATAAATTCTTATTAGATTTTGAAAATTTAATATTTGGATCAATACAAAAAACTGATTTCTTTTTATTTTTTTTTAGATAATCAAAAAATAAATTTAAAAATTTATAACCTGAAAACTTTGATACACTTATGTTTTTAAGGACTTTTAATAATAATACAAAAAAACCACTATCAAAAAAAGCATAATCAGCTTTTCTTAGAGAATTGTAATATTTACTCGACTCCTCAATAGATGCTAATGCAGGGCCTGCAGGAAAAACAAACAGCCCTTTTCTGATAATAAATTTATCAAAATTTTTAGTATTAATATTGTAAAATTTGATGTTTTTAAAAATTATTTTTTTAATCATTTCTCATCAATTATTCAAAAATATCAGACCAATATTTAATTTTAAATTGAAAAATATTTAAGATTTCGTAAATCTACTTATGTTTGAACCATGTTTATTAATTTCAATATTCATCCAATCATAAGTTTTCTTTAGGCCATCTTTTAATTTTATTTTATAACTCCAATTTAAAACTTTTTTTACTAGTTCATTATTACTAGATCTACCTCTTACTCCTTTTGGTTTATCTAACTGATAATCCCGTTTTAGTTTTTTTATATTTGAAATATCCTCAATTATATCTATCATTTGGTTGATTGATACTTGTTCATCACTACCAATGTTAACAGGCTCAGAGTAGTCGGATTCGAATAATCTTAAAGTTCCCTCAACACAATCATCGATGAATAAGAAACTTCTTGTTTGTTTTCCATCCCCCCAAACTTCAATTTCATCGTGATCATTTTTTTTTGCATAAATGATCTTTCTACATAAAGCTGCTGGTGCTTTTTCTCTACCACCATCATAAGTTCCATAGGGACCGTATATGTTATGATATCTTGCAATCCTCACCTCAATTCCATAATCCTCCATAAAATGTCTACACATACGTTCACTAAACAATTTTTCCCAACCATAACCGTCTTCTGGATCTGCTGGATAAGCATCGTTTTCTTTTAATCCATCAATAAATACATCTTGCTGTTTAGTTTTATTGTATGCACAAGCACTTGAGGAAAAAAAATATCTTTGAATTTTGTTTTCTTTGCAAGCAATAAGTAAATTTGTGTTTATTAAAACAGATTGCATGCATTCGGCTTTATTATTTTCTATAAAACCCATACCTCCCATGTTGCATGCCATATTAAAAACATAGTCAATATTTTTTGTAACTTTTCTACAATTATTAATCTCTTTCATATCCATCGAGTAATAATTTTTTACATTATCGTAATCCTGAAACCAATATTCTTTTGGTTTAATATCTACTGCTACAATAGAATTATCATCTCTTAACAATCTTTTAACTAAATGACCACCTATAAAGCCACCAGCACCAACAATCAAAATTTTTTTATTTTTAATCATAATAAAATATTTCTCATTTGATTTTTAAAAATTTAATAAAAATAGTGTAAATTATAATGAATAAAGAAAAAATTAAAAAAGAGTTCAGTCTAAAAATTATAAATAAAAGAATTGGTAAAATAGTAAGAGAAATCAGGATTATATTAGAAAATAATAAAGAGAATCTATTTATCAAAAGGTGATGAATATGATTTCTATCACCTAAAAATGGATTTTTTGAATTTAAAGATCTAGTGATTGTTAGTCTCAACAAATCGACACCAGGGAATAACAATAAGAAAAAAATTTCGTCTGCATAAATAATATTTTTTTGAACGTTGTATTCATAAATTAAGGATATTGATAAAATAATAGTTATCAAATAAATTCCACTATCACCTAAAAAAAGTAAATTTTTCAAATTAAGAATCATAACCATCAAAATTAATATAATACAAATTAAATAAAAAAAATTTACATCACTTTTAATAAGTAAATAGGAAAAAAAAAATAAAAAAATTAAACATGATTGACCATTGATGCCATCATAAAAATTTAATGCATTAATTAAAATCAAAATAGAAAAGATTGTAAAAAAAATTGATGCGTTTCCTAAAAAAATTCTTTTTTCTAAAAAAGATAAACTAAAATTTGAGATGGTTAAATTTTCATTAAAAAAAATTACGATAAATATAATTAATATTGAAATTAATAATTTTTTAAAAGGAGATAAATGAAATTTATCATCATAAAGACCCAAAAAAAAGTAACTATAAATTAAAATCAAAAGTGAAAATAACTCAAAATTATTAAAATAATTTATATTGAGCGATAAGAATCTCTCTTGAAAAAAAATTTGATAAAAAAATATGGTTGAAAAATTTAATATCAAAATTAAACCACCAATTAAAGGTACCTTTGCTTTGTGGATTTTTAATTTTCCATCTGGATGATCATAAATATTTAATATTTTGGAAATTTTCTTGAGATTTATTAAAATTATTAAATTCAATATTAGTAAAAAAAAAATAAATATCATGAATTAAAAACTTGTTTATATGAGAACATGTAGAATCCAATATAAAAATAATTTGTAATAGATATCCAATTATTAAAAAAGTTTCCATTAGGAACAAAAGGAAAAAAATTCACAATTAAACCTACAGAAATTATTAAAAAGCAATTCTTTTTAACAACAGGATTATTTATATTATATACTTTGAGTAATTTAAAAATTACAAAAACCAAACCAAATAAATAAAATATTAAGCCTATCAAACCCGTCTCTAAAATAATTTGTATTAAAAAGTTATGAGGATGGGTTGAGCACACTCCTTTTGGAGGATTGTAGTCTACACTTCTACAGTAGTGTCTAAAACCTTTTGGACCTATTCCCCAAACAGGATCTTTTTTAAATAATTCGTAAGAAAGAATATAATGTCCTTCATGATTAGATGAAAAAATCTTAATTTCTTTTTTCAATTCCTTTTTTTTTGTATCTTTTTTTTCTTCAAGAACTTGTTCTGTTTTATTTAAAAAAGAATTATTTGTAATTTGATTAAAAGTCTTGATGAATATTTTATTACCTGGTTTAAATTTTCCAAATTCAAATGTATGCACAACAAGAATAAATATAATCAAAAAAAATGAGCTTAAGTAAAAAATATTTCTCAATTCTTTTACCAATGTAATTACTAATAAAATAAATATTAACATTAAAAAAAAGGGTGTTCTTGCGCCAGCAAGAAAAATGACACTGAAGTAAAAACCAAGAAAAAATATTAAAAAAATAAAGTATTTATTTATTTTTATATTTGAGTAGAAAAATAGAAAAAGAATAAAAGGTAACAATTTTATAAGAAAAGAGCCTAATATTTGCTCAAAGCCAAAAATGCTTGTTATTGTTGCTTCTATAATTTCAATTCCAAATATATTTTTTCCACTCAAAAACTGTAAATAACTATCAATAAAAATTAAAGTGCTTAGCCCCAAAATTAAAAGTAAAATATTTTTTTTATCTTTATCAGAAGCATCTTTGTAAAAATCTAATATAAAATAAATAGATAAAGAGAGTAGACAAAATCTAAAAAATATATATGAAGAAAATCTTAGATTATCATCTATTTGGAAAAATGCATTTACAGCAACATAGAACGAAAATAATATCAAAAATAAAAACTTAAAATCTTTAAAATAATCTATATCTCTGTTCTTGTAAAAAAAAAATAAAGTTAAAAATAATACAGATAACTCAATGACAGCAATACCAGGAATTAACATAAAGGGTGTAAGAAATAGCAAATATAAAAAAAAATTGTTTTTAATTGAATCTATCATTTAAAATTTCTTTAGTTTACAATAATACTTTTTAATCATTTTTTTAATAACTTGATAAATTTTTTTGGAAGCATAAAACCAATAATAAATTTTAGCATTTGAATTGTATTAGGATATTCAAATATTTTCTTTATTAAAAAAAAATTTTTTTTTTTATTTAAAAGTAAATGGTTTATTTCAAGAAAGAGTAACCTATTTTTAAAAAACGTTTTATTTTTTCTAAAATCTGCATTTTCTGAGTTTAGCTGGCTTTGATACCAGTAGAGATATTCCTCAAAAAAAATATTTGTATTTTCTTTAGAAAAGTTATTTTGATGAATTCTGTAATAAATCAAAGGCGTATCAAATGCGTGAAAATTAAAAGATCTTGATGCCCTCATAATTAAATCAAAATCTCCAATTATATTAAATTTAGAATTAAACTTTCCAATTATATCAAAAACATCTCGACGAATAATTAAACCACTTATTATAATTGAATAATCTTTGGCAAGATCGTTATATATTTTTCCATTTGGTAAAATATAATTTTTATATTTTTTATATTTTCCATTTTTTTCATAAAACATAAAAGCATTATTATAAAAAATTTGATATTGAGTGTTATCAAAATCTTTTTCTCGACTATTGAGGTAATCTGGATCCCACCAGTCATCAACATCTAAAAAAGCAATTAAATCTCCTGAGGATTTATTTATAGCTTCATTTCTTGCTTCATAGAGAGGTAATTTTTTTTGACTTGAAAATAATCGAATCCTATCATCCTTAATATTTTTAACAATATCTCTACTATTATCTGTTGATAAATTATCGAAAAAAATTATCTCAAAATTTGAATACTTTTGATTAATTATACTTTTCAAACATTTTTCTAAATATTTTTCTCCATTAAAACAATTTACAATTACACTTATTTTTTTCATTTACTGAAAAATTTGATAGTTTTTCTTAATCCTACTTCCAATGGAGTACGAGAATTCCATCTAAGAATTTTTTTTGCTTTATTTATATTTGGGTAAAGTTTCATCATTTCATCTTTTCTTAAATCAATTTTACCGAAAAGAGGTTTTCCAGAATTGAGTAACCCACAAATTTTAATTATAACTTTTTTGATTGCAATAGGTTTACCAGATCCAATATTTATTATTTCCCCAGAAGATTTTAAATTCTTTAAAGTTTTTATTATTGCACTTATAATATCATCAATATAAGTAAAATCTCTAAGTTGTTGGCCATTTGAACAATTGAAACTTTTGTTTTTTAAAGCGTTAATTATTGTAACTGGTATCACCCTATTTGTATCTTGGAAGGGTCCATAAACTAGGTACAATCTAAGAATTGTTACTGGAAAATTATATTTTTTGTAAAAGTTTTGCAAAAATATAGTACTTAATAATTTAGCTTTTCCATAAATTGAAAAAGTCTTTTTATTTTGCTTAATTTCTTTTTGAGGTGACTCAATCTTTCCATACTCAATACATGATCCAATTTGCACAAATTTTTTAATTTTTGAATTTAAAAAAAAATTTGATAAATTTTTGCATCCAATATAATGACTTTTCAAAGTTTTTGGCTTATTAGTATGATCTACATATCCTGCTAAGTTTACAACATAATCATAATCAGGCTTAATTTTTTTATTTATTTGATTGTAATTAGACACATCACAAATTTTGTAATTAACTTTTTTGAGTTTTCTATTTTTTTTTGGTTTATTAGTTGACAAGCTTGTTACAGACCAATTTAAACTTAGACATTTTTTTGCTAAATGAAACCCTATAAATCCTGTCCCACCAGCGATTAAAATAGATTTACTCAAGTTTTTAATTTCTTTTCTAAAATTTCTTTATCTCTTAAAGTGTCCATACATTGCCAAAATCCATTGTGCCTAAAAGCTGACAACTCGCCAATACTAGCAATTTTTTCAAGAGGAGTACGTTCAAGATAAGACTTATCATTTTTTAAAAATCTAAAAATTTCTGGCTCAATAACAAAAAAACCACCATTTATCCAACCTTCATCTAAACTTGATTTTTCTTTAAAATATTTCACCTTATTGTTTACTATTTTGATTGCACCAAATCTAGCAGGTGGCCTTACTGCGGTAAGAGTAAACAGTTTTTTTTGTGATTTATGAAAGTTAACTAGTTTAGATATATTAACATTTGACAAGCCATCTCCGTAAGTCATTAAAAAAGTTTGATCTAAATATTTTTTTAATCTTTTTAGTCTACCTCCTGTCATTGTTTTTAATCCTGTATCAACTAATTTAATATTGATTTTTACTTTAAATTTTTTTTTTTTAAAATATTTTTTAATTAATTTTCCTTTATAGCCCAAGGCTATAATAAATTCTCTATGGCCATACTTAATGTAATGATCAATTATTCTATGAATAATTGGTTTACCATTTACTTTAATCATTGGCTTTGGGATTGGCTTGATTAATGATTTTGTATATTCAGAGATTCTTGTACCCATCCCTCCAGCTAATATAACTACTTTCATTTTTTTGATCTTTTTGTGATAAAATTCGTAAATTGAATAATTTGATTTTGTGAAAATATTTTCATTTTTTTTGAATCTTTACTTTTATAATAGGCTCTGTACCAATCAATAGTCATGTTAATATTTTCATCAAACGATAATATACTTTCCCAATTCATAAACTTTTTGGCTTTATTGCAATTTAATTTAAGTAAATTTGACTCTTTAAATTTCTTTCTATTATTTGTAGTCGACCATAAAACAGCTGGCCAAATTTTTTTTATCCTATTTAGCAAAGATAAAACAGAATAATTGTGACTTAATCTTGGGCCAAAATTGAATGCTTCTCCGTGAATTTTGGTATCTAATTTCAGTTTTACTGCTAATAAAATATAACCTGAAACGGCTTCTAAAACATGTTGCCATGGTCTAGTAGAATATGGATTTCTAATATTCGCTTTTTTACCCTTAGACCAAGATTTTATGCAGTCAGGTAACAATCTATCCTCAGACCAATCTCCACCACCAATCACATTTCCTGCCCGAGCAATACCAATTTTAACCTTACTTTTTTTTTGAAAATAAGAATTTATATATGAACTTATTGCAAATTCTGCTGCCCCCTTTGATGCACTATATGGATCATGTCCACCTAACTGATCTTCTTCCTTGTATCCTTTTTTAATTTCTAAATTTCTATAACTCTTATCGCTTGTTATAATTACTGCGATACAATTTTTTTTTAAATGTCTTAAACTCTCTAATAAATTCACTGTTCCTAACAAATTTGAATTCCAGGTAAGTAAAGGATTTATATAAGATTTTTTAACCAAAGCTTGGGCAGCCAAATGAAAAACAAAATCCGGTTTGTGTTTTAAAATAATTTTTTTTACTTTAAAGAAATTTTTTATATCGCATCTGTAACTCTTAATATATTTGTTACCAATGATTATCTCAAAAAGCGATGGTTTTGTTGGTATATTTAGAGATATTCCGATTATTTTAGCTCCTAATGTTTTTAGCCAAAAAGATAACCAAGCACCTTTGAATCCAGTATGACCAGTTATAACTACAGTTTTATTTCTAAAAACTTTAAAATTTTTAACTGAATAAAACATTTAATATAGTATTTTTAATCTTTGTATTATTTGAGAGTTCTAATATTTTCGGACGACCGATATTTTTCAAACCTATATATCTTGGGAATTTGCCAATTTTTTTTTTATCTAAAAAAATATATTTAAAAATCTCCTTTTTTAATAAACTTTTATTCATTTTTATAAATTTAAGATTTGTTGGTAATGAATATAAATCTAATAAGTTTTTTACTTGGTGAAAAATTTTATTTTTTCCATTTTTATAATAAATTTCACATAACAATCCCAAACCGACTGCTTCGCCGTGTCTAAGAATTTCAGCTTTATTAGAAAGATTATTATCTAAAGATGACTCAATCGCATGTGCAAATGTATGACCAAAGTTTAACATTAATCTATTATTTTTTTCTTTTACATCATTTTTGAAAAATTTAATTTTTGATACTAAAGCTTTTTTGATTATTTTAGATATAAATGAAAAATCTCTTTGAATAATCTTATTTTTTATTTTTATATAGTTAAGTAAATCTGATTTATCTATCAATCCACATTTGATTATTTCCGGTATGCCTGAAATATATTCTCTATTAGGTAAATGATGTATAATAGTTTTTGATATATATACATTTGATGGATGATAATAGGTTCCTATTGAATTGATTATATTTTTAAAGTTGATTCCATTTTTGCCCCCAATACAACTATCAATTATAGCTGTCATAGTTGTTGGGATATGGTAGTAATTTAATCCTCTTAAATATAAAGAAGCAGCTAATCCAGAAACATCACCTATTACTCCACCACCACAAGAGATTAATACTGAATTTTTTGAGAATTTTTCCTTAAATAATCTATCCGTTATTTTAAAAAATGTTTTTAAATTTTTATTTTTTTTACTTCCGAGTACATATAAAATTTTTAAATCAGGAAATGATAATTTTAAGTCTTTAATTATATATCTTATAATTTTATTATTAATGTTCTTATCAATAACTAATAAAATTTTATTATCGTGGTTAAGTTTTTTTAGGTCCTTTGAAATTTGCATGTACGATTTTTTTTTATTTTTAATACTTAATTTTTGTTTGTCTGGACAAAATGTTACTTTAAAATTTTCGTTTTCAATCTTGTAATTAATCTTCATTATTTTTATTTATAAAATTTATAAAATTTATCAGATTTAATATAATTTTTTGCTCTTATATAATCTCTTTTAACTTCAACTGCAAAGCTGTCACCTAGCAAATTAGGAGACTTAATTTTCATACCTATCTCCAAAGCTCTTAGAAGCTCAATACCTTCAATTTTTTCTAAATAAGTTTGTTTTGTACTCGCAAATTGGAGAAGGGCTTTAGGTCTAAATGATATTATTGATAAATGTTTGTTTAAATATTTATTTTTTTTTTTAAATCCATAAGGGATTTTTAATCTTGAAAAATATAGAACATTTAAATTTCTATCTTTGACAATTTTCACAATATTATGATCTTCACTTAATGGTATTTTTAATGACGGAACAACAATGTCTGAAGAAAAATTTTTTAAGTGAAATTTGATTACATTGTCAATTTGTTTCGGATCCACTAACGGTTCATCTCCTTGTATATCTACAACTAAGTCATACTTTTTTTTTGTTTTTTTATATGCCTCTGCAATTCTCTCAGTTCCATTTTTATGTTTCTTTGAGGTAAAAATTGATTTACAATTATATTTTTTTAAAACTTCATAAACTTTTTTGTTTTCACAACAAACAATCACATCGTCCAATAAATTTGACATTTTAGTTCTTCTGTAAACATGAACAACCATTGGGAGATGATCTATATAAAGTAATGCTTTACCATGTAATCGCTTTGAATTATACCGAATGGGGATTAGACCTAAAATTTTTTTAGGCACTTAACCATCCTCCATCAATATTTATATTTTCTCCCGTGATATAATTTGAATTGTCAGAGATTAAAAAATGAATTAACTCTGAAATTTCTTTAGGTTCTCCCCATCTTTTTTGTGGAATTCTGCTAAGAGTCCAAGAATACAATTTCTTTTTATTTTTTTTAAAAGGCTTATAAAAAGTTGTTTTAGTAAACCCGGGACTGATCGAATTAGAACGAATGTTTTTTTTTGCCATTTCTACAGCGAAACATTTTGTTAAGGAAATTAATGCACCTTTAGAGGAGCCGTAAGAGGCCAGTTCATCGAAACCAGTTTGTCCTACAATTGATGAAATATTTACAATTGAACCTGGTAATTTTTTTTTTATTAAGTTTTTTGAAAATAATTGCATTAGTTGAAATATAGAAAAAAAATTTGTTTGAAATACATTTTCTAAATCATCTTTTTTAATATCAAGAAATTTTTTTCTATGTCTTATTCCAGCATTATTTACTAAACCAGTAATAACTTTATTATTGTTATTTGATTTTGAGATAATCTTTTTAATTAATTTAATATCTTTTACATCACCATTAAATATTGTGATATTTTTAAAATTTTTAAATTTAAAATTATCTTTTTTATCTTTAATAAGTGCATATACAAAATAGCCTTTGGACAAAAAAAGTTTAACTGTAACTTCACCTATTCCTTTTCCAGCGCCAGTGATTAATACATTTTTTAAAAATTTTGTCATATCAAGTTTTTTATACTATTTTTTTTGTCCAAAATAAGAAATTTGGTGTTTTTTGAAACATACTTGTAAACGTTTCTATCTATTTTTGAAATTTTGATTGAATTCCAAATTTTTCTACTAAAGACATGTAATTTGTCAGTAGTAATATGGTAAGTAGATTTACATACTTGCAAACACTCTGTTGCTGTCCCCCCTGGATGTGAAAAAATAATTGGGTCAGTGTTTTTAGTTTTAAGCTCATTTTTTTTTGAATTTTTTACTATTTTTAATAATCTTTTTTTAAAATTAATATGATCTTTAGCAAATACTTTTAAAGGATGAATACTTATTTTGTAATTATCTAAATCGAAAAAAACTCTTGAAATCAAAACTTTAAATCCATCTAATAATTTTTCATTATCCTCTGTCAAATCAAATGGTAAAAAAATCGTTTTTTTCCTGTTTTTTAATGTTTTAAATCTTAATGATGATGTCGTTTGGACAATTCTTTTAGGCCAAAGATAATTTTTTATAAACACCTTTTTTTGAATATTGCTACAAACAAGTAATTTATTAATTCTTATTTTTTTATAAATCATATCTAACTGGAATGGCCAGGGCATATTATGTAAATAGCAAATTATTCTGTTTTTATTATTTTTACTATTTGAAGCTAATATAAAAGCATTTTGATGAGGTCTATTTTCAAAAGGAATAAATATATTTACTTTTTTATCTTGAAATTCATTTTGTACAACTTTTTTAACAAATTCATTAAAAATATTAGTTGAATTAAATTCATGAAAAAAATTTTTGTAAAAAATTTTTCTTAATAAATGATGTAAGATTAATACGGGATTAAAAAATGTTTTAGTTCTTGTAATTATTATACAGTTTTTAGCTTTTTTGGGTAAAAAACCATCGACAGAATTTAATATAAAAAAAAAATTTTTATCTTCTGAACTTACTTTAAAATAGTCATCAAAAAAAATACCTTTTTTAAAATTTTTTTTCCAAGAATATGAATAAATTATATTTATTTTTTTTTTATTTGGCAGATCATTATAAACATAATAATCAAATTTAAATCTACCTATATTTATAATCTCTGAAAAAAGATATCTGAAATAACCTACACTAAAAATTTTGTTTTTATTAATTAGATGAAGCTTGTGGTACCCAAGACTATTTATCCATGTTGTTAAATCACAAAATGGGCTCAAAGCAATATTTATACCTTTTTTTTTGCAGTTTTTTAAATATTTTTGAGATTTTTTTATTAAAGATAATTGAACATAATTTATTTCATTGTTCATCTTCCAATTTTTAGCCAATTATTAAATTCGTTAATAAAAATCTTCATTTTATCTACTGGACCTAAACTTATTCTAATACAATTTTCAATTTTATCTTTAAAATTTGTTCTTATATAAATTTTCCTTTTTCGCATAAACAATCTTAGATTTTCTGTTTCTTTTTTATTTCTCAATCTTATAAGAACAGCATTTGTAACGTTGCCGCCCTTGAAAAAGACATTTAGTTTTGTGAGACTTCTTTGAATATATTTAGATCCTTTTTTTATCTGTGAAACATGATTATCGAGTATTTTTCTATTATTCAACGCCCACATAGCGATTTGATAAGATAATGCATTTGTCTCTACTAATGATCTACACTTTGAAATATATTCACATAATTTCCTATTTGTTACTAAGAATCCCAGTCTTATACTTGGTAAACCCCAAGCTTTTGAAAATGTTCGCATAACAATTAAATTTTTTTTTTTAGTAGAATTTTTAATCTCAGATTTAGAACCAAAATGATAATAAGCTTCGTCATATACAAGTATGATATTTTTTTTCAAACACAATTTATATATTTTATTTTTTAAATTTTTATCAAATTCAAATTCAATTGGTAAATTTGGGTTGACTAAAAAAATTACTTTTGTTTTTTTTGTAACAATTTTTTTTAAATCATTAAATTCTAGTAACCACTCCTTGTTAAATTTCCATTTCTTTATTTTTACTTGATTTAATTTGCATAAAACTTCGTACATAGGATAAGTCGGATCCATTATCACAACCTCCTCATTTTTTTTTACAAGGCTAAAAATTATTTGTGATATAAGTTCTGTAATACCCTGGCCTATGTAGATATGGTCTTTGCTGATTTTAAAGAATTTAGATAAATTTTTATATAAATTTTGAATGTCAGGAGTTGCATTAATTGAAAATCTTGAAATAGATCTTACAATTTTTCTATAAGTAATTTCGTTATAATTTTCAACTCTTTCATTCCTATCTAAAAGAATCCCTCTTTTTATATCACGATTTTCGGATGTTTGAAGTCTTACAAGTTTTTGTATATGAGGTTTAAACATCTTTTATAAATTTTTTTCAAAAGCTTCATTTAAATTTGTTGTTTTACATTCAATATTATTAATACACTTGTTACAAAACAAATTGTCTAATTTTTTATCGAGATGTTTTTTTCTTAAGTATTGGAATTTTTCCCCATTCCAAATTTCTGTTAAAGTATTTTTTGTTGTATCTCCAATTTCAAGTTTTTTATGAAAATCAGCCGTACATGCAACCACAAAGCCGTGTGGGTTTACTACCAATCTATTAAAAGGATAAACGCATCTAGACATGACATCGTCATCTTTAAGACTACCTAGCACGTTTCCCTCCTTAATATCCTCTGTATCTTTTAACTCCATCATCCCGCCACCCTGGTTGCTAATTTCTCTAAACTCAAACTTATCACAATTTGCATTAATAACTTTTTCTATGTCTTCAGCTACAAAATCTGTTTTAGAATTTTTAACTGTACTGACATAAATACCCATCTTTATATTATTTTCGTTTCTATAATTAAAAATCCATTTTAAATTTTCTATAACTTTATCAAAATCATCATAACCATGAACTCTTTTAAAGTCCTCTCTGTTATGAGCATTGATCGAAAACTTGATGCTATCACAACCTGCGTCAATCACTGGTTTTGCTCGTTTGGGGTTTGCTAATGCACCATTGGTATTTATATAAATATAATCAAACTCTAATCTTTTTCCTTCCTTTATAAATTCAGGTAATCTTTTATCCATAAAAGGTTCTCCGGTTGCTTGTAAAGCAAGATCAGTTGAACCATTTTCTTTTGCTTCTAGCATCAATTTAAATGCTAACTTTAAATCTAAGGCGTCATACTCCCTGATTTTTGGGTTAGCACAAAAATAACATTTATGATTGCAACGATTGTTTATATCTAATGTGATTTCTCTTGGAAAAGGAGGAGTTAAGGAATAAATATCCTCAGAAGCTTTAAATGTAAGTTTTTTTCTTAAATTTAATGATTTAGCAAATTCATCTTTTAAATATGGTGGGTAAAATTTTTTCATTTTATAGGGTATATAATTTTTTTTTTAAAAATACCTAATTCTTTATATTGTTCAGATGTTGAACAGTAAAGCATTATATTGAATTTCCATAAAAATCTATTAAAGTAATTAATATCTAGATAAATCATGTCATTTTTAAGATTTATTAATTATCAAAAAAATCAATTGTTTTTTTTAATCCATTAGTAAATTTTATTCTTGGTTTCCAATTAAAGACTCTTTTCACAAGACTTATATTAGGGTAAATTACTTTTGGTTCATCTATTCTTAATTTAATTTTTTTTGATGATTGTGCACCACCCTTACATAGTTTTTTAATTTTTTTTGCGACTAAACTTAAATCAAACGGTTTACCATATCCAACGTTAAACACTTTACCTGAAATTGAGCTAAAGTTATCATAACCTATAATTTTAATAAAAAGATTTAAGAGATCTTCAATGTAAAGAAAGTCTCGATAAACTCCTCTATCATGGCAATCATAATATTGATTCATGAGACATTTTTTTATTACAATTGGTATAAATCTATTATTTGATTGATGTGGACCATATACCTGATAAAGACGCAAAATAATTCCGTTTATTTTATTCTTTTTACAAAATTTTTGAATATATTTAGTTGCTCTCAACTTTGTTCTTGCATATATCAATTTTGGTTTGCATTTATTCTGTTCCTTGTGAGGAGAAACAGAAACCCCATATTCTGCACAACTTCCAATTTGAATGAAGATTTTCAATTTTTTATCTTTAAAATAATCGATTAGATTTTTAACAGCAGAAAACTGACTAGCTACTGTTAAAGTTTTATTAAAATGGTCAACATTGCCACCAAGATTGATGACAATATCAAATTTATATTTATCTAATAATTTAAAATTTTTTTTTTTTGTAAAATCAAAAAAGATATATCTTATATTTCTAATTTTATTTCTAGAAAATCTATTTTTAGAAACACTTACTATGTCAAAATCCTTTTTTTTTAATAAATTAATTAAATGAAATCCAATAAAACCAGTTCCACCAATTATTAGAATCTTTTTATTCATTAATAATTTCTTAAATATTTTTAATTTTTATTTTGTGAAATTTTGTTTTAATTTTTTTCTTTTCAAAATTTTGATATTTTTTAATCAATTCGAGCTTTTTATTATCATTAAGAATTTTACCTATTTTCCATACACTGTTTGCATCAGAGAGGGTTCCGGCAAAATGCAGAAAATAATTTTCAATTAAAATTTGTTCAATAACTATTTTTAAAATTTTTTTATCTTTGAATTTATTATAATATAGAAAATTATATTTATCAGCTATTTCAAATAACCATATTGCTTGAAACTTATAATCAATCCAATTAATTAAATTTAAACTCATCAATTCATTATTTAATGGAACCTCAACTCCAGAAAATTTTTTGTTTAATGTTTTGTTGCAATATTTTTTATAAATATTTAATAGAATTTTATGAAACTTTTCAATATTAAAAACCAAAACGCCTGCAACAAAATAATTATTAAAAATTTTTTTAAATTTATAGTATTTAAAAATTTCTTTAGGACTTGCTGTTAAGGAACTATTTAAAGGATAATTTTTACTAAGAAAGTTTTTTCTTAAAAACACTAATTTTTTTCTTAAATTAAAATTACTTTTTAAAAAAGGAATGTCCTTATATGCTTTAACGGCAGATATTTTGTTTCTTTTATGTTTAGAAAATATGTTTGGTGCTAAAGGATTGATAAAAATATCGGTATCTAGCAGACATATATTGCCCACATTTTTTAAGTTCAATCTTAAATATTGACTCACCAATAACCTTTGCCAAGTAGGAGATTTCCAATTTAAACTTTCTTTTGAAATTAAATCTTTGTAGATTATGATTAAACCTAAATTATTATTTTTACAATATTTAAGCCACAATTTAGATGAAAATTTTTTCCAGTCTAAATAATGTTTTTGTCCAATTGCAATACTAACTAAATAATTTTTTGATTTCGATTTTAAAAATAATTTGTGACAATTTTTTTCAAATTTAAATGTCATCCGAATACCAATTGTTCCCCAATGACTCTTTATTATCAAAATTTTTAAAGGCAATTGGACCAAAGCTTAATGGTATTCCAAATTTTTCATCTTCCTCAGCTTGGTTTACTAAAGCATTCAGTACATGATCAAATGAGTCTAGAAATCTTGTATCATTTTTTTCAAATTTAATCGGTTCATTTCTTTTTAAAAAATTTTTTATATTATTTTCTAAAGAATTTACTTCATTACCAAGTCTTCCAATTATAACTTTTTTATTTCCCTGACGATTTAAAAATCCTGCTTCTCTAAATAAAAAAATATCTCCATGTAGATCAACAGCTATAGATAGCTGGGAAAAACCAAATGATCTAATTTTTTCTCCTTTTATTTTAACAAGACCTCTGTCAAATATTTTTTGAGACAAGTACTCTAATGAATAGCCGTAATCTACATGTAAACGTGGACAATATTCCTTTTTTAGTTCCTCAAAGTTTTCAATAATTTTTAATAGATCTTCTCTATTCTGGTCTGTCATACCATTGTTCAATCTATACTTTCGTTCTGTATCATAATTTTCATCTTGTCCGGTGACACTTTGATAATCATCTCTTAGCGTTAAAAAATTTATACCGTCACCATTTTTTACTTCAGAATTAATTTCCTTTATAAGCAATAGCACATTCTTTAAATCTTTATAATTTTCTGGTAAAATAATAAAGTTAAATCCAACTTTTAAATTTTTATTAATATCATTTCTAGATATTAAAAAATTTATTACATTTTTTTTGACCATCTTGAAGCTTTTATTAAGTTGTGTAATATCTTTGTACGATTCGTCGTCGTGTCCATAAAGTGAAATTCTTAAAGAATCAAGAAGCCATATCTCTGGATTTTTTTTTACAAAACTATCTGTTAGAGAGTATGCATTTGTAATAAGTGGAAGTTTAAATCCACAGTCTGAGCCTGTCTTAATAATACTTCCAAGTTTGGGATTTGTAAGAGGTTCTAAGCCCCCGGATATCGAGATTTTAGTCCCTTTATCTGCTTCAGAAATCATATTATTAATTTTATTAATTCCATCATCGATTATTGAGCTTTCATATTTTGCTTTTTGATTTCTTCCACAGAAACCACAAAAAAACATACATGAAACTCCTGGAAAAATAGCAATCCTCAAAGGAAACTTATAATTATTTCTTATTACATCATTAACTCTGTGAGAGAATGGCAAGATTGTATTCCAATATTTTTTTGCTGCACTATTTTTTGTGATTAATATTTGTAATTTTTCGCTTTCTCTTATTATCTTATTAAGATCTATTAAATATTCTTTGTTTTTTAGATTTATTTTATTAAAAATATTTTCTTGTAATACCCATGGTTTTCTTGAGAAACTATTAATTATTCTATCAATATCACTTTTTACCTGATCAAGACTCATATTGTGATATTTTTTAAGAATAATCTCCTCTAATTTTTTAGTCAAAATATTACTACCATTCATAAAATTTTTCTTTTAACAGTATTTATTATTTATAATAGAGATTAATTTCCCTGCAAAAAATGAGTTAGAAAAATTTTCTCTGAAATCTAAGTTATCATTTTTAAAAATATACTTAATCATTTTTTCAATCGGGTCCTTTTTAAATAACATCATATTAACGTTATTAATTTTATGTTTTTTATCTTTAGAATTAATATCATAAATAAACTTAAAGATTTTATTACCAGTAAGTAAAATAATTAAAAGATGATTTTTTTGCTCTTGATACTTTTTCACTTTTAGGTCTTCTAAATTTATATGTTTTTTCAATAAATAAAAATCATGATAAGCAAATCTATGTAAGAGCGAGTCTTTAGAGGTCTGAGATTTTTTTTTTCTCAAAATAAAATTTTGTTTCTTAATTTTATATCTTTTTTTCTTAAAAAATTCGACATCGTTTACATATAAATTAGTTTTTTTTCTTTTTGCGAAATTGAATAATTCTATTGTGTTCTTTAAATGAATTGTCAATGGTTTTTCACAAAAAACTTTTTTCTTTTTATTTAAAAAATATTTCACAATATCATAATGTGTTGCGTTATTTGTAAGTACAAATATCCAAGAAATTTTAGATAAGTTAAATTTTTTATAACCTGTTTTGGTATTTGCAATGAATTTTATATTGGCAAATTTTTTTATTTTAGGGATCATAATTTTTGCCCATTTACCATTTCCAATTATACCAACATTTTTTTTTTTCATAACATCTTGTTTAATTTTTTTGCTAAACCAACAGAGGTATTCCACTTACCAGACAAAATTGTAATTACTTTTTTATTTATATGTGAAATTTGGTTCAATCTTTCATCAGTTTTTTCTTTATTCATTTCTAAAGTTCTCACTACAAAAAAAGATCCTATATATTTTGCACTTTTTAAAAATGGCAGATAATTCTGACAATTTCTGATAAAGCTCAAAAATTTCGAGACTTTCCTGTTTTTAATAATTCCTCTATTAATAAATTTTTTTTTAAAACTTTTAAAGCTAGGATAATAATTTTCAGTTATTTCCAATTTTGAGTTTTTTACATCACTCAACAAATGATAATTAGAACCTAAATAGGGATCAAGCGAGACAAACTTACCATCCAAAACCATAAAACTTTCTTTTTTGAATTTTTTTGGTAGTTTGATAATAATTTTTTCTACTAACTCATACTTATATTTTTTTTTTGGTTTTAAACCTAAATTTTTTAAAACTAGATTATTCTGATCATAACAAGCAATTATAACTTTATCATAATTTTCTAAATTTTTTTTTTGAAACTTTTTATTAAGTTTTAAATTTACTTTTGAGTCCTTCAATTTAGTTAAAATTTTTTTTTTTATCTTGAAATAATTTAAATTTTTTTCATCTGACAATATTGGTTTTGAAACTAAACTACTAAAGTTTTGATTTTTAGTAATTCTATAATAAAGTTTATTTTTTTTTAAAAATTCAATAAATTGTTGAAAATTTGTTTTTGAATTAATATTTGATATTGCATAGTAATTATTAGTTGTACCCAAAACATCATTTCCGTAAAAATCTAAAAAACTTTTATTGAATTTTTTTACTTCATTTAATGTCTGGATTGATCTTGGATAGTGATAACCTTGATGAAAGCGCATTTGATTTGCTCTTGATGCTCCATTCAATATGGATTTTTTTTTTTCATATAGATCTATGCTATGTTTTTTTGACAATATCAAAGCAGTTGTTACTCCAAAAAAACCCGACCCAATAATTGCGATTTTTTTTTTCATTTTTTAGAAAAGAGGAATTTCTAAAAGTATTTTTTTTAATTCTCTAATTGAGAGAAAAGTATTATCTTTTGAGTTGTATGAAAATTTCTTTTTAACTCTAAATTTTTTAATTTTATTTATTGAATTTTTTATATTTTCTGACATTAAATTATCAGTGAAATGAACGTAATATTTTCCAAAATCATAAATATGTTCGGACTCCTCAAAATTAATTAGTTCCTCATGTATTTTTTCTCCGTATCTTACACCAGTTATTTTAAAGCCTTTTTTGGGGTTAATAGCTTTCACTAGGTCGGACAATTTATAAGAGGGTATTTTTGGAATAAAAATTTCTCCTCCAAAACTATTTTTCATCGCTGTAAAAACTAAATTAATTGCATCGTTCATGGTAATACTAAATCTAGTCATTTCCAAATCTGTTACTGGTAAAGTTTTACCAATATTATCGTAATGTTTAAAAAGTGGTATGACAGAACCTCTTGAACCATTTACATTGCCATAACGAACTACGGAAAACTTCGTTTTTCTTTTTCCAATTATATTATTTGTCGAAATGAATAGTTTATCTGAACAAAGTTTAGTAGCACCATATAAATTTTTTGGAGCAACTGCTTTGTCTGTAGATAAAGCGATAACCTTTTCAATATTATTTGAAAAACAAGCCTCAATAATATTTTGAGCACCTAGAATGTTTGTTTTAACAAACTCTATCGGATTATATTCTGCTGCAGGCACTTGTTTTAATGCAGCTGCATGAATAACAATATCGATATCATTAAGTGCATATTTAAGGCGATCACCATCTCTGACGTCACCAATCACAAATCTTATTTTTGTAAAATCTTTTGGAAAGTTTAATTTTAAAAAGTCAAAAAAATTGCTCTGTTTGAACTCATCTCGACTGAATAAAACAATTTTGCGAAAAGGTATTTTTTTTTTTAATAAAAAAATACAAAATTCTTTACCAAATGATCCTGTGCCGCCAGTAACAAAGATAGATTTATTTTGAAACATTGTTTAGTAATCCATTTATAATAACACAATTATATTGACTTGATATTATAATATAAACTAAATATTGAAATTTTGTGTTCAAATTAAGTTCTTCAAAATTGATTTAAATATTTTATAATTAGGTGTAAAATTTCCTACTCTTCGATCTCTATTTTTCAATTTTTTACATTTAATAGGAAAGTTTTCTATTTTATAATTTCTAATTTTATAAATATTAATTATCTCAGTTAAATACTGGTCTGTTTTGATAAAATCTAAATTTTTTTTTAATGATTTAAATTTATATAATTTAAAACCACTCAAAGGATCATGAATTTTTATTTTTATTAAAAAAAGATAATTTAAAATTTTTTCCAAAAATCTATTCAGCTCTTTTCTATTGCATATTACCAAATCTGCATTAACTTTTTTTTGAAATCTTATCAATTTGGATAAATCGCTTGGATAATGTTCTCCATCAGCATCGAATGTGATAACACTTTTAGTTTTTGGATATTTTTTTTTAATAAATTTAAAACCTTTAATCAAAGATTTTTCATATCCCAAATTTTTTGGATTTGTAACTATTTCAACATTACTTCTGCTAGATAATTTTTTTGTTTTATCAGTTGAAGCATCATTAATTATCAAAACTTTAAATGATATTTTTTTTAAAAGATACTTTAAACTTTTATATTCATTAAAAGCAGGTATAAGAATTATTTCATCAGACATTTTTTTGTAACTAATGAATTTTTGCTCATATTAAATTTAAATTTCTTTCCAATGAGTCTATTAATTTCAAAGATATCAATTGAATTTTTAGGACAAGGCCTTAGAAAGTTAATTTTATTAAGTGTTAAAGACTCATTTTTCTTTACATCTTTTTTAAGCCAAGCTCCTCTTCTTTGAACAATTACAGATTGTTTTTCATTATTCTCCACTTTTTTATTTCCATCACCCAGTGCCTTCTCTAAAATTCTAGTTTGATCCACCATTTCTTTCCATGTTGAAAAATTCATTGAAAATTTATGATCTGGTCCATAACGATTATTGTTATCTGTAAAATGTTTTTCAATCACCTTTGCACCTAAAGCAACTGCACCTATAACACTAACATGTCCAGGCGTATGGTCGCTTAGACCAAGAATTACATTTTCTTTGAAAAGTTTTTTATAGGATTTTATTACATTTAGATTTAAGTTTTCAAAATTTTTTAAACTATTTGTGTAGTTGGTATTACATTGCATAACACAGACTTGTTTATTATGTTTTAATATCTCTTTAACAGTTTTTTTTACCTCGTTAAAATCTGATGCTCCAGTTGCTAAAAATACAGGTTTTTTCTTTTTTGATATTCTAATAATAATTTCTTTCCAAGTTATATCACCAGATCCAATTTTATAAGCCGGAATGAATTTATTTACTTCATCGACATAATTTAAATCATAGGGTGATGTAAGAAAATCAATATTATTTTTTTTGCATTCTTTATAGAGAATGGGAGTCCAATCAGGATTAATACTTGCTTTTTTATATGTTTCAAAAACACTTTCTTTCCATTTTTTTTGATGAGTTAATTTACCTAATTTTTTAAAACCATAATCACTGACTATGGTTTCAGCTTTAAAATGTTGAAATTTTGCTGCGTTTGCTCCCGCTTTCGCACAAAGTTTAATTAATTTTTTTGCCCTAGAAAGATTTCCGTCATGATTGGCAGCTATATCTGCAATGAAATAAGTTTTAGAATTTTGTGAAATAATCTTTTTCCCTAATTTTATTTTCATTTTACCTAAAAAGATTTAAAAGAATTTTATGATTTGGTTCATTTTTGTATTTTTCAGAAATTAAATAATTTTTAGTTATGTAATTATACCGTTTTTTTGTTTGATGTTTAATTATTAAATTAATTTTATAATCCTTATTTGAATCAACATTTATTAAATCACTTTTCAAATATTTTGAAATAGCTTTAGTAGAATTTATCAATGATATATTCTTAAAATGTTCGTTAGTTATGATAAATAATATGGGTTTTTTGAATAATATTGCATAAGATATTGCTGATGACATTGTTGTTATAACAAGTTTTGAACTTTTGACTAATTCACCAGTTAAATATTTTAAAGCAAAACGTTTGTTGTTTTTATAAATTGGAGATTTAAAATTTTCTTCTTCTCTAGGATGTTTGGCAACTTGTATTTTTAAGTTAGATTTTTTTTCAAATGATGAAAAAAAATGATCAAGACTTTCTAAAATATCTTTTGAATTTTCTCGTCTATTGGTATTATAATGTGCAGAGTCGCTAGCGGAATTTAAGGAAAATGCGCTCAAATATGTTGCCAAATTCCCACTTTTTTTTCTTTTGTTTAATCTTATAAAATTTGATCCATCCCAATCATGTAATCTTAAAACTTTCGTATTTTTTAATTTTTTCTTATATTCAAAGTAATTTTTTTTTGAATTAACAAAAATATATTTAGGATAGAAAATATTTAAGAATTTTTTTGTGATTAAATTTATGATAAAGATTTTTCTGTGATTAATGACTTGTCTTGGTCTAGTAATAATTCTTATCATTTTATATGAAATAAGATTCTTTAATTCTATTTTTTTTTGCATATTAAATGGTTGAAACTTTATAAAATCAAAAATACAGACATTTCCTTTTTTTTTGACCAATAAATAATAAATATATAATTCAAGAAAAGTTGTTGGAAAATGTAAGAAGCAAATAATCAAATTATTTTCATACTTTTTTATTGACTCCAAAATTTTTTCTTTAAATGAGGAGAATTTATAAAATTTGAGATATTTAAACTTATTTTTAAGATATTTGTAATGAGTATCTATATCTTTATTTTTTAAATACGTTAAATCATAACAATCAACATCAAAATATTTTTTAAATTTTTCTATTTCATATAATTTATAATGGAAGTCTAACCATAAATGCGATTTAATAAAAACAATCTTTTTTTTCATCTAAAAGTTAAAATGATTTTTATGATATTCCTTAAACCATAGTATAAATTTTTTAATACCCTCTTTAAACTCTGTTGACTTAAACTTGGGATCAATCTTTTTTAACATTTTAATATCTGCATATGTTTCTAACATATCTGCCTTCTGTCTTTTGATAAAATTTATATTTGCTTTTTTTTCTAAATAAAATTCAAGATATTTGATAAGTTGCATTAATTTAATTTTTTTATTTCTTCCAATATTTATTACATTATGTAATTTTTTTTTAT
Source organism: uncultured Pelagibacteraceae bacterium (assembly GCA_902612325.1). Taxonomy (GTDB): domain Bacteria; phylum Pseudomonadota; class Alphaproteobacteria; order Pelagibacterales; family Pelagibacteraceae; genus Pelagibacter. Next base: position 76,473 of record CACMDB010000006.1, read on the forward strand.
TAAACTTATTAAATTTTAATATCTTGACGATTGACTGAATTACTTCATCAATGTATGTAAAGTCTCTTTTATGATTTCCATTATTAAATACGTCTATTTTTTTTTCTTGAAGTATTCTTTTACTAAATAAATAATATGCCATATCTGGCCTCCCCCAAGGACCATAAACAGAAAAAAAACGTAAGCCTGTTGACCTAATTTTATTTATATGACTAAATGCAAACGCTAAAAGTTCATTACATTTTTTCGAAGCAGCATATAAATTTAACGGACTATCCACATTATCAATTTCACTAAAAGGTAGCTTTGAATTACCACCATAAACACTACTAGAGCTTGCATACATGAAATGTTTAACATTATTTTTTTTGGCAATTTCCAATATATTAAAAAAACCTCTTATATTACTATCAAATACAATTTCTGGTTTTAGTAATGAATATCTAACACCTGGTTGCGCAGCTAAATGAATAATATACGCAAATTTGTATTTATTTAATTTCATAAGTTCATTTTTTTTATCAATATTACACTTTATAAAAGTAAATAATTTTTTTTGAGTCATTTTATTCAAAAATTTAATTCTATCGTTTTTGATTTTTTTATCATAGTTTGGATTAAGATTATCAATCCCAACAACTTGAAAACCCATTGATGTCATTTTTTTAACTAAGTGAAATCCAATAAAACCGGCTGCACCTGTGATTAAAATTTTTTTTTTGTTTATCATTTAATTAAAATTAATTTTCTTTTATCAATCTTTAATAATTTGTCACATACTTTCAGTGTAGAAAGTTTATGAGAAACAATAAAAATAAATTTGTCTTTTTTAAATCTTTTTATTTCACTAATAATTTTTTCTTCTAACTCTGGATCTAAAGAACTAGTAAATTCATCTAAAATCAATACAAGTGGTTTATTATAAAGTGCTCTTGCTAAAGAGACTCTTTGTTTTTGACCTCCTGAAATATTATCACCATTTTCACCCACTCGACGATAACGAATATCTTTTTTGAATTTAATAAAATCCAAGATTCTGGAGTTTTTTATTGCGTACTGAAAGTTTTTTTTATCTATTTCATTTGTATTTTGACCAAAAACGATATTATTCTGAATTGTGTCATCAATAAGAGAATAATTTTGCTGCACATAACCAATTTTTTTATGCCAGAAGTCAAGTTGATCAAGAATATTTAACTTTCCATTAATATAAACACCACCTTTTTTTGGTTCTAGTAAGCCTAAAAGGATATTTATCAAGGTAGTCTTACCAGCACCACTACCTCCGGTTATTCCATAAATTTTATTTTTTTGAAATTTAAAATTTATTTTACTAAGTATAGGGTTCTTTTTATCTTCGTAAAAAAAAGTAAGATTTTTTAAACTTAAATCTTTAATATTAATGTCTAAATACTTTTGTTTTACATATTTTTTTTCTTTAATCTTAAATAGCCGATGTATAGTATTAACAACAGAATTATAATAACTTAAAAGTTGCAAAGAGGATATTAGTCTGGAAAGTGAGGGTATCAATTTAATACCAACAGCAGCAAAAATAACTAATGAAACCATAATATCCTCAACAGAACTTTCGGTTGCAAGATAATAAAAAATTAATACCGAAAAAATTAAAATTAATAACCACTCAAGCCATAACCTAGGAAGAGAATTAAAAAAATTTTGCCTGAATTCTGAATAGCGAATATTTGTATTCAGCTTTATAAATTTTTTAACAAAAAAATTTATTTTTTTATAAATTTTAATCTCTTTAATAAGTTTAAATGCTTCATTCTTAATTTTAAATGAAAGACCCATATTTTGTTGTCTAATTTTCCCCCAAATTTTTGCTTTTTTATTTATGTACCTGGTAAAAAAATATCCTATTGAAATAAGAGCTAATATGACAAAACCAGATCCCGTGGGTTCAAAAATAATAACGAAAAGAATTAAACCAAAAAATAAAACACATTCTTTCATCAATAAAATTATATTTCTTAGGAGCATTCTAATGGTATCAGAGTCCTGAATATTCCTTATAAACTCAGAGGAATTATTATTTAAATAAAATTGTAATGGTTGATTTAGATATATCTGAAATAGTTTATTTGAAATTTCAGCTCTTGTAGTAGTCAAAAATTTTTGCTCTAAGAAAGAATATATTGTTAAAAAGATAGTTTTTATACTTTGAGTAATTAATATCAAAATAGCAATAAAAAACAAAATTTCTTTTTTTGTTTTAGTTTCTAAATTAAAAAATTCAAATAATTTGTTAAAATCACTTTGTGTACCCTCAGAAACAATTGTTGAAACAAAAGGTATAAGTAAGCCAATACTCATCGTTTCAAGAAGCATCGCAAATAGAGAAAAAATGAAAAATAATAAAAAAATTAATTTTCTTTTTTTATCAAGTAAATTTATTATTTTTAAAATTGGCATAACTTTAAATTAAAATTTCTTTCAATGAATTTGCTATATGATCTAAATCTTTTTTATTTAAATGTGGCCCCAAAGGTAATGAGATAGATTTGTCGCTTATGAATTCTGCGTTTTTAAATTGATTTTTTTTATAACCATATTTTTCTTTATAGTATTTCATTCTTGGCACTGGTTGAGGATAATTTACACTTACGCCTATATTTTTTTTTTCTAAATTAGTAATAATTAAGTTTCTCTCTTTTAACTTTTTATCTAAAAGAAGAATATTCATGCAATAGTATGCATTAATTGAGTTTTTATTTTTAGAGAATAATATTTTTAAATTTTTAATTTTTTCAATTTTATTTTTTAAATAAAAAAAATTTTTTTTTCTAAGTCTCAAAAAGTAAGGAAGTTTTTTTAATTGTTCTACACCTATTGCCGCATGAATTTCGCTCATTCTATAGTTGAACCCTACATCAATTGTATCGTAAATACCTGGAATTTTTCTTTCTAGGAAAGATCGACCAACCCCTAGGGATTTTTTAATTTTTATTTTTTCATAAATTTTTTTATTGTTTGTAATAATCATTCCACCTTCACCAGAGGTAATTTGTTTTGTAGGATAAAAAGAAAATACTCCTGCATCACCCCATAAACCAGTGTGAATTTTTTTATAAATCGCACCCAATGACAGCGCGCAATCCTCTAATAGAAAAATTTTATTTTTCTTTGCTAACTTTTTTAACTTATCCATTTCAACTGGAAAACCTAGAAAATGAACTATACAAATTGCTTTTGTTTTTTTATTTATTTTCTTCTCTACTTTTCTAATGTCAATATTTCCATCGGCTAAGTTAGAGTCAACAAAAACTGGTTTTGCACCTGTAAGTTCTACAGCATGTGCAGTTGCTACATGAGTTTGAGCAGGAACTATAACCTCATCTCCTTTTTTTAAACCTATGGAAAAGTAAAATAAATGCATACCACTCGTACAAGAATTTACGGTAGTTGCATATTTTGCTTTAGTGAGTCTTTTAAAATTTTGTTCAAATTTTTTACATTTAACACCTTGTGAGTAAATTCCGCTATTTAAAATTTTAAGAACTTCTTTTTTTTCTTTAGAGTCAATTAATGGACTTGCAAATTTAATGGTTTTTTTTGTCATAATTTATTTTTAATATTTATTTTAATACTCGCATCTAAATTTTTAAAAAAGACCTCAGAGTTAGTTTCATCACTTTCTTTTGCAGAAAAAAATAATCTTAATAAATACGAATTTTTTTTTTTCTCATATTCAATCATCGGAACCAAGCAAGATAAATTTTGATTTATTGTAAAATGTATCTCTTTTTTATTATCCCCGACTATAATTTTTCCGTTTGTTGCTGAAATTGAGTTATTGGTCGTGACTAAACTACCAACATTTTCAACGAAAGACCCATGATTAAAATTTTTATCTTTTAAATAAAACCTTTCTGGTTTTTTACCCCCTAAATGTGACTCAATAAAAATTTTTTTCTTATCAAAATTTTCAGGATTAAAAGTTATAAAGTTAAGTCTTAAATAACTTGATATTAAATTTTTAAATCTATAATTTACGATTAATTCAGGCTTATCTTTATTCAATATAATTTCTTTATCACATTGTGCTTTATTATCAATCTTGTGTAATACACGAAAAATTAGAAAATTTTTTTTAGAAAAATAATTCACTTTATTTTCCTCAAGTCCTGAAAATCTTTTTAAATTTTTCTTATTTAACAATGTGTAATGTGAAGTAAAAAAATCACTCTCAAAAACTGAATTATTAAAAAACCCTTGCTTTATAGCTCCAAATAATTTCTCTTTACTTGTTGAATTACTAACAAAAGAGTCAATTGTAAGTCCCTTTTTTTTATTTAATGTTAAACTACATCGGGAATTTTGATAGTATAAATAATTTTCATTTTCAGAAAGATTAATAATATTTTTTTTTGAATATTTTTTTTTAGTAAAAAATAAAAAATTTTTGTTTTTTAACTCACTTGAATTTATCAGTTTATCTATTTCATGATAAAAATTTGAAACTTTTTTTTTTGTGGGAAATGTTCTAAAATCACTTCCCCATAATTCACATAATTTTAAATAATTTTTTTTTGAATTTTTTTTACTTTTTATGGAATTAAATGCTCTATGACAAAGCGTATTTAATTCTAGATTATTTTGGCCAGCGAGCAACCATCTATTTATATTATATTTCTTTTGTTTTTTTACTATTGTTGGGCTTATTATAGATGTTAGGTTTATTTTTTTTTTATAGTTTATTTTTTTTAAAAGATTGATGAAAAAGAAAAATTGATGATTTTTATTGTTTTTAAAAATTCTTAATAAATTGCTTATTTTTTTCCATTCATCATTATATAATGGTCTTTCGGACTTTTTTCCTTTTGGCCTATAGTCAAATATTTCAACATCACTCGAATACAGACAAAAGAATTTTTTTTTATAGTTTTGTAAATAATCTAAATAATCTCCATAATTTATATCTCCAAAAATATATCTTTGAAAACGTTGAAATGAAATTGAATTTGACCAAATTACTGGTATAGAATTTCCTTTCTCATCAATTAAAATCTGTGGTTCCTGAGTATCACTCTCAAAATTTGGATGATTTAAGTGATCTATAATAATTGCTTTATAAAATTTTTTATAAATACCAATAAGTGAATTTGAAAAAGCTTGCTCATTTATCAAAGCAATTTTAGGCGTATAACTTAGAAGTTTTTTGTAAATTTCATTACCATATAATAAATTTTTATAATTGATATCATAAGGAACACCTGGTCCAATTATTTGTGCAAATCCAGAACCTATAAACTCACATTTTTTTGTTTTTATTAATTTTTTGAGTTTGCTTATCCATTGTGGGTCTAGGGAATAAATATCATTTAAACTTTTTCCACTTGCCTCAATAGAGAATTTAAAACCCCCTTTTTCCACTAAATTTAATAGAGGCCAATAACATCTCTCAATAACTTTTTTTAAGTTTTTTTTCTCGATTGAGGAAAACGATGTATTAATATGAAATAAGCTATATGATGTTTTCATTTAATAATTTTTTAATTCCATCGATTAATTTTATTTTAGGATTATAATTTAATTCTTTAATTGCTTTTGAAATATCTGGTTTTCTCTCGTATATCTCTCTTTTTGATGTTCTGTCACTTTTCAAAAAATTGATTTTTTTAATCTTAACTTTTTTTTTTGATAATTTATAAACTAATTTTGCTAAGTTAATTATCTTGATTGGTTCTTTATTGTTGCCAATGTTATAAATCTTATTTTTTTTATTTTGAAAAATTAATTTAATTAATGCTTTTGTTGCATCGTCTACATAACAAAATGATCGTACTTGATTGCCCTTTCCATAAATTTTAATAAATTTATTATTCTTTATCTTGTTAACAAAATTTGGTATGACAAATTCTTTATTTTGAGAAACGCCATAAATATTAAAAAATCTACATATATTAAAGTTTAAATTATATTTTTTACAATATTCTTTGATGTATTCCTCATTAACAACTTTAGTCAGACCATATATGGATTTTGGTTTTAAAAAAAAATCTTCTTTTAAAAAAAAACTTCCTCCCTCTCCGTAAACTTCAGATGAGGATGAAAATATAATTTTCTTAATTCTTTTTTTTTTACAAAAATTTAAAACATTAATTGTTCCCAAAATATTAGTATTCAAACATTTCAATCTATTTAGTTCTGTGTTTCTTACACCTAGATATGCTGCTAAATGAATAACAACATCAATTTTAATATTCTTAGTTTTCTTATATAAATTATCTAAGTTTTCGATTGACCCTTTAACAAAAACAATATTAGATTTACTTTCAGGTTTTAGTAAATCGTAACAGATGGGTTTAATTTTTTTTTTAATCAAACCATTAACAAGTGATTTACCAATAAGTCCTGAGCTACCAATTACTAAAATTTTATATTTTTTATCAAAGTTATATGATGATTTTTTTTTCATAGTTTATAATTTTTCCCTGTAAATTTTAATAGGTCTTAATCCATCCGATGGGTCAGCTCTAAATCTTCTTTCAATAATCTCCTCCTTTGCAAAATTTTTTTTTAATTTTCCCTCAATTTGCTTCTCATTATAAATATAATTCATCATTTTTTGTAAATCCCGAGGTAACCAACAATGATGATTTCCCTCTTTTTCTTCCCAACCAAAACCGTCCAAATCAAAATGAAGTTCTATTATTTCTGCATTTTGATATTTTATAGCATTTAATATGATTAGAGAATTTACAGTATGATCTGACCAACCAACAGGGCATTTGAATTTTTTCTTTAGAAATTTAATTGATTGCAAATTACAGCTTGTTGGATTTGCGGGATAAGCTGAAACACAATGCAATAAACTAACATTATTATTAAATTTTTTCAAAGTGTTAAAAGCTCTTTGCACTTCCTCAAAAGTTGCCATACCTGTAGATAAAATTATTGGTTTATTGGTCTTTGCACATGCTTCTAGAATATCTTTCCAATTAATCTCGTAGGAAGCAATTTTAAAGAAATCAACATATTTTTGCAAAATTTTTACTGCTTTAATATCAAATGGTGTACATCCAAATTTAATTTTTTTTTTTTTACAATAATTGTATAATTTAGGAATAAATTTTTCTGGCAACTCCCTTTTTTTTATCTTATTAACATTTTTAAATAACTTCTTTGCATCTTTGGAAAATAGTTTATTTATTTTAAATAATTGAAATTTGACTGCATAAAATCCCAATTTTTTTGCTTCATCTATCAATTTATAACACCTTTTAAGATCCTTATTATGATTACTACCAATTTCTGCAATAAATTTAGTTTTATATGTCATATGTATTTCAATTTTTTTAAAACTTTCATATTTTGTTTTAATTTTTTAAAACTATTTCGACTATCAAAAATAACCTTAAATTTATTAGCAATAAAATTGTAATCAAAAATGTCGTGATTTGCTCCAATAAAACAAACTTCAAATGAGTTGATGAAGTTCGAATTTTTGAGTTTTTTTAATTTGACAAATTTAATTCCTTTTAAAGTTTTCAAACCATAAGTATTCACTAGCGGGTCACAAACATAAATCTTATTTTTTATTTTTTTTCTCAATAACCTATATATTTTTGTTATAGGTGACTCTCGCACATCATCGGAGTTCTTTTTGTAAGTAATTCCAAAAAATAGAATATTTTTTTTTATTTTTTTATTTCTTACATAGTTTGCAATAGTGTTTGATATTTCAATTGGCCTTTCATCATTTATCTGACCAGCTAATTTAATAAATTTTGTTATAACTCCATGTCTCTTTGCTTTAAAAGTTAGATAGTAAGGATCAACAGGTATACAATGACCACCAACGCCAGGACCTGGATAAAACGCACTAAACCCAAATGGTTTTGTTTTTGCAGCTTCTAATGCCTCAAAAGTATTTATACCCATTTTTTTACAAACGCTGTGAAGTTCATTTATTAAACCAATATTGACTGATCTATAAATATTTTCTAAAAGTTTTGTGAATTCTGCAGTTCTGATATTACTACACATATAAACTTTGTTAGAAACTTTTTGATATATTTTTTTTATAATTTTTTCACAATTTTTAGAATAACCTGAAACGACTTTTGGTAAATTTTTTCTCAAGATAGAGTGTTTCAAATTTCCCGGATCTTCTCTTTCTGGTGAGTAACCTAAAAAAATATCCTTTCCAATATTTAATCCTTTTTTTTTAAACATTGGTAAAAAAAATTCTTCAGTAGTACCTGGATAAGAAGTGCATTCTAAAATTATAATTTGATTTTTTTTAACGTATTTATTTATTTGAATGACAACATTTTGTACATATTGCATATTAGGTTTTTTGCTTGCGTCTATTGGTGTGGGAACACAAATAATTACAATATCAGAATTTAAAATTTCTCTAAAATTATTTGTGGGTAAAAATTTTTTATTACAAGCTTTTTTAACCTGCAAATTATTAATTGTTGAAATATAACTATTTCCTTTTTTTAAAATTTTAATCCTTTCTAAATTATTATCAATTCCAAAAACTTTAAAATTTGCTTTCGTAAATGCAAGACAAAGTGGAAGACCCACATATCCTAGGCCTATTATTGAGATTACAGCTTTGTTTGATTTAATTTTCTTGGTTAGATTGATGATATTATTATTTTTTAAAAAAAACATATTTACAAATTTTTATTTTTTTTTAATTTTTGATATTCTCGCTCAAGTTCATCATATTCTCTCATTTTTCTTTTCATAAAGTTCAATGTTAATTTTGTTTTTTTGACAAAGCCTTTGGGAGTTAAAAGATATACGTAGCCAACTTTGTTGGGATTTTTATTAAAATTATTTATTTTTATTAGTCCTTTTTTTTTCAGCTCTTTAAGACAATAATTAATTTTTCCTAAACTAAAACCTAGTTGAGAAGCCAAATCTCTTTGATTTTTAAAATTCTTGGTTTCAATTTTTCTTAAAACCTCGAATTCATCATCATTATAATCTTTCATAAAATTTGTTCAATTTTTGAACAAGATAGATTATTATTTTTATTTGTAAAGATCAAATATGAATTTTTTAAATTTATAATTAATTTTATTTAAAAATATTAATATTTTCATTTTTAAAAATTTCTAATAACCTTTTATTGTTGGAGTCGAATTCAATTATATTTTTAATTGAATTTTGGTA
>CACMDB010000007.1 GCA_902612325.1 uncultured Pelagibacteraceae bacterium
GGTAGTGTCGATAATAAAGGGATTCCACAAGTAATTGAAATGACATTAATTAATCCAAAAAAATTTACTATAAAAAAACAAAAAACAACAAGAAATTATCCAATCAAAGGTTTAGATTACAGAAATTATAAAAGAGGACCTGAAATTCAAATCTCATTTAAAAATTAATTTAATTATTAGCTATTTTTTTTAAAAATTGATATTGAACTTGTGGTCTCTAAAAAAATTATAATTAACTTTTTATCTTTAGAAACTACCATATCCCTAACTCTTTCATTTAGTAAAAAGTAATCATGTTCTATAACTTTATCTCTTTTCTCGTTAAGCTTAATATAGTGAATTCCTAAATCTTGATCGGCAATCTCATTTCCCATTGCTCCAATTAAAAATTCTGTATCTGTTTCATTCAAAGAAATTGTTTGACTGATACCAATTGATGGATCAAAATATTTAATAGGTTCTTCGAAACCAAATTTTTTATGAGATTTGTTCAATGGTGCCTCTTTTAATATTTTTTCAGAATAATTTTTTTTATAATGTTCCCCATAAGATGAAATTGGCCATCCAAAATTTTTAACTTTTAAAAAAGGTTTATTATTTATATTGATTTCATCACCACCTTTTGGTCCATGCTCCGTAGATAAAATAAAGTCAAACTTTTTGCTGTAATACAAACCTTGTGGATTTCTATGACCCAAGGAAACAACCTCGGACTTTTTATTTTGAATATTAATTTTTAAAATTTTTCCAAAATCACTTTGAATATCTTGTGAAAGGGGTCTATTTCTAAAGTCGCCTGTGGTAAATAAAAGGTTTGAATTATCAAGATTAGCAATTCTTCCACCTGCACCTTGATGAGCCCAAAACCCATGATTATTATTTTTATCAACACAATTTAATGTTTCATAAAACAAACTAAAATCTAAAAATTTTTCATTTAATTCACTAACAATAATTTTAAGATCGTAACAATTATCTTTTCTTTCACCAATATATGAGACGTACAATTTATTATTGTCTATATGAATATCCTTAATACCATATTGTTCATGAAAATAAAATTTATCATATTTGATTATTGAATTAATATTTGAGTTTATTTTTACAAAATTTTCTAAGTTATTAAGATTAGTAAATGCAAAAATTCCGTCATAAGTTGCGATTAATAAATTTTTATCATTATTATAAAAGTCAATATATGCTGTGCCGGTAGCACCACGATTACCATTGAATAAAATATCCTTAGTTGAATATTTTGAATAAGAAAAATTATTTAATCCATCAAATTTTTTATCTTTAAATATATTTTCAAAAGTGATCCCTTTTTTATTAATTATGTCATTTAAGTTTTTTCCTTCTTCGAATAAGTTTTTTTGTATTTTAGCTAGCTGATTATTTCTTGTTTTAAGTTGATTTACTATATTTGAAATTTCATTTTTCTTAGATGCGGAATTTCGTTTGTTAATTTGGTGACCCAAAATTAACAAAATAATTAAAAATGCTATCAATAAAATATAAATAAAATTTACTCTAATTTTCATCTAAACTTTCCTACACCTATAATTAAAATTTTACTAAATAATTTTTTCAAATTTTAAGCGACAAAAAATACTTTTAAGGGGCGTTCTGTTGCCAGGTGCCCCGAACCCCGTTTACTTAATTAATAAAAATTAATTAAGCAGCAATTGCGTAACTTTCGTTAGCATTTATAAATTAGTCCTTTACGGAGGAACAATTCCGAACGAAAGAATAGCCTTTAGTCACCCGTCGAATCTAGTTCACCCCCATAAGTTGTAATTGGTGGAGGTGGTGGGTACTGCCCCCACGTCCGCAATGGTTATTACGAAATTCGTTTATCGTCATAGTTGGAAAACCAACTTTATTAATATAAAAGGAATCGCAAGAGATTCAATAACAATCATGAAATTAACCAAAGAACAATCTGCAGAAATTAAGAATCAGCAGTCTCAAAGTAATAAAACAAAAAGGGTTGTAGTATCAGAGTTGGAAAATATTCTTTATGAGGCAATTCCAGCTTTAGATCATGGTTTTGTAAGGGTAGTTGATTATATGGGTGATGATACATCTATCGTTCAAGCTGCAAGAGTTTCTTATGGAAAAGGAACTAAACAGGTATCAACAGATTCTGGATTGATAAAATATTTGATGCGTCATTGGCACAGCACACCATTTGAAATGTGTGAGATTAAATATCATATCAAATTACCGATTTTTATAGCACGTCAATGGATAAGACATAGAACCGCAAATGTTAATGAGTATTCTGCAAGATATTCTATTTTAGATAAAGAATTTTATTTACCAGCTTCAGAAAATTTAGCAGCTCAATCAACAAGTAATAGACAAGGAAGGGGAGATGTTCTTGAGGGAACTCAAGCAAAAGAGGTCTTAGAGCTTTTGAAAAATGATGCTGAAAGAACTTACTCCAATTATGAAACCATGCTTAATGAAAGATACGATGGATCCACTATAGATGATAATAAAAAAGGTTTAGCCAGAGAACTTGCTAGAATGAATTTAACGCTAAATACTTACACACAATGGTATTGGAAAACAGATCTTTTAAATTTAATGAATTTTTTAAGGTTGAGAGCAGATCATCATGCTCAATATGAAATTAGAGTTTATGCTGACATAATGTTGGATACATTAAAAAGGTGGGTACCAATAACTCATGAAGCTTTTATGGATTATAGAGTAGGTGGCACAGAAGTTTCTGCCAAAGGAAATGTTGTAATTCAAAAATTAATTAAAGGTGAATCTGTTTCTTTAGAAAATTCTGGTTTGTCCAAAAGGGAATGGAATGAGCTAATGGAGGCTTTTAATCTAAAAGATAAGTTGATTTAATTTTTTTAGCAAAATTTATGTAAATTTTTGAAATTTCACAATTTGGATCTTCCTCAACTATTGGTTTTCCATTATCACTTGTCTTTCCTATTTCAGAGTTAATTGGTATTTCACCTAAAAATTCTTTATTGAATTCTTTAGAGGTTTTGCGAACACCGCCCTCACCGAATATTTTATATTTTTTATTATCATCTCCAATGAAGTAACTCATGTTGTCTATAAGTCCTAAAATTTTAACCCCTAATTTATCAAACATTTTAATTCCTCTTATTACATCTAACAAAGCTACTTCTTGAGGTGTTGAAACTATGATTGCTCCATCCATTTTAATTTCTTGTGAGAAAGTTAATTGTGTATCTCCTGTGCCAGGAGGCATATCTACAATTATAAAGTCTAAATCTTTCCAATTTACTTTTTGGGTAAAAGTTCTAATAGCGCTAGTTACCATTGGACCTCTCCAAATCATTGGAGTTTGTTGATCAGTAAGAAAACCGATAGACATACATTGAATATCATACTTAATTATAGGATTTAATTTTTGGCCATCACTTTTTGGTTTTTCAATTATCCCAAACATTTTTGGAATTGAAGGTCCATAAATATCTGCATCTAACAAACCAACTTTACATCCAATATGTTTTAATGCTATTGCAAGATTAGTTGCAAAAGTTGACTTTCCAACGCCTCCTTTCGCACTTGAAATAGCGATAGTGAATTTTGTTCCGATAATTGGATTTTTTGTGTATACCTTTCGTCCACTATCTTTGCTTATTGCGGCACTTAGTTCTGGCTTTTTATCTGACATTATTTGATCTTAGCTTGTTTTTGTGAAATTAGACACTATATAGATAGTCTATGTCAGATGATTTTCAACAAAGAGGCGGTAGTCCTTGGGGATCACCTCCAGGTGGAGGTGGAAGTGGTAATGGTTCAGGAAGAGGACCGAGACCACCTGATGTAGACAAAATTATTAAAGAATTTCAAGAAAAGATTAAAAAGTTTTTACCAGGCGGAAGTTCGTCTGGAGGAAAGCAAGCTATTTTAGTTTTAATTATTTTAGGTTTTGTTTGGTTAGCAAGTGGTCTTTATAGAGTGCTTCCCGATGAGCAAGGTGTTGTTTTGAGATTTGGAAAGTTTGTTAAAACAACCCAACCAGGTTTAAATTATCATATTCCTTTCCCGGTAGAGTCTGTCCTAACACCAAAAGTAACAAAAGTTAACAGGATCGATATTGGTTTTAGGTCGGAGAGAGATAGTGGTTTTTCATCTGCAGCAGGGGGTGTAGCAGATGTTCCTCAAGAAAGTTTAATGCTTACTGGTGATGAAAATATTGTGAACATAGATTTTTCAGTATTTTGGGTAATTAAAGATGCAGGAAACTTTTTATTTAAAATTCAAGATCCTGAAGGAACAGTAAAAGCTGCAGCAGAAACGGCAATGAGGGAAGTAATTGCAAGATCTGATATTCAGCCAATTTTAACTGAGGGAAGATCTTTAATAGAAACAGATACTCAAGAAATAATCCAAAAGATATTAGATGAATACACATCAGGAATTCAAATCACACAAGTTCAAACACAAAAAGCAGACCCACCGGATCAGGTAATTGATGCGTTTCGTGACGTACAAGCTGCAAGAGCTGACATGGAAAGATCAAAAAATGAAGCTGAAGCATATGCCAATGATGTAATCCCAAGAGCGCGAGGGGAAGCTGCAAAAATTTTACAAGCGGCAGAAGCTTATAAAAAAGAAGTGGTAGCTAAAGCTGAAGGTGAAGCAAGCAGATTCTTAGCTATTTATAATGAGTATAAAAAAGCAAAATCTGTAACTCAAGAAAGAATGTATTTAGAGACGATGGAAAAAGTTTTAGCTGATATCGATAAAGTAATCATTGAGAAAAATGCTGGCTCAGGTGTGGTTCCATATTTACCATTACCAGAATTAAAAAAGAAAGTGACTAACTAAAATGAAAGCAGGAAAAATTATAGCAGGATTAGCCGTTTTTATTGCAGCAACATTATTTTTCTCAATATTTATTGTTAAAGAAGTTAATCAAGCAATAGTGCTTCAGTTTGGTGATCCAAAGAGAATAATTTTAAAACCTGGTTTAAACTTTAAATTACCATTTATCCAAAACGTAGTATTTTTAGATAAACGAATTTTAAATTTAGATACACCACCTGAAGAGGTGATAGCTTCAGATCAAAAACGATTAATCGTTGATGCTTTTGCAAGATTTCAAATTGTAGATCCTCTTAAGTTTTATATCTCAGTTGGAAATGAAAGAGTTGCAAGATCTAGATTGGCAACAATTATCAATTCAAGAATTAGGAACGTATTAGGTCAGCAAGAACTACAAACACTTTTATCAGAGGATAGAACAAAACAAATGGCTTTAATTCAAGAAGGTGTAAACAATGAAGCACAAAATTTTGGTATTGAAATTGTAGATGTAAGAATTAAACGTGCTGATCTTCCTCAAGCAAATAGTGACGCGATCTTTAGAAGAATGCAAACAGAGAGGGAAAGAGAGGCAAAAGAGTTTAGAGCAAAAGGTGCTGAGATGGCGGTTACGATAACATCTACTGCTGATAAAGAAGTAACTGTTATTTTAGCAGATGCACAAAAAAAATCTGAGATCATGAAGGGAGAAGGTGATGGTAAAAGAAATAATATTTTCGCTAATGCTTTTGGCCAAGATCCAGAATTCTTTGCCTTTTACAGAGCTATGCAGGCTTATGAAAAAGCTTTAATTGGTGGAGAAACTTCCTTAATATTATCCCCTGATAGCGAATTCTTTAAATTTTTTGGAAATATAAAACCAAATTCACAATAAACTACTGATGAAAGAATTGATCATTGCCTTTGGTCTATTCTTGTTTATTGAGGGAATTTTATATGCCACATTTCCATCAAAAATGAAAAGTATGTTAAAAAAATTAGAACTTATAAAGGATATCCAGTTAAGATCAGGTGGATTAATCTTTGCGGTCATAGGTTTTATAATTATTTATTACATGAAGAATTAAAATGAGTAGAATAAATACATTATTTATCGCGATTTTTTTAATTATTGGTCCCCAATTCAAATCTTTTGCTCAAAATCACCCTAGTTCTTTTGCTGATTTAGCAGAAAAGTTGATGCCGTCTGTGGTTAATATTTCAACGACCACAATGGTGAAAACACAAACTAATCCTTTCCCTTTTCAATTTCCTCCTGGGTCCCCATTTGAGGATATGTTTAAAGAATTTGGGACACCACAAGAGAGACCATCAGCAGCTTTAGGTTCAGGATTTATTATAGATGAAAAAGGCATTGTTGTTACAAACAATCACGTCATTCAAGATGCCGATGATATTATCATAAGAGTAGGTGACAAAGAAATTAAAGCTAAAGTTTTGGGTGCTGATCCATTATCAGATATTGCAGTACTCCAACTTGAGACAAATGAAAAATTCAAACCAGTTCAATTTGGTGACTCTGATAAAGCAAGAATTGGTGATTGGGTAATAGCAATTGGTAATCCCTTTGGTCTTGGAGGAACTGTAACTTCAGGAATCATCTCTGCAAGAAATAGATCGATAGGTTTAAGTAGGTACGAAGATTATATTCAGACTGATGCATCTATCAATCAAGGAAACTCTGGTGGGCCTTTATTTGATATGAACGGAAATGTGATTGGAATTAATACAGCTATCCTTGGAAGGAATGGATCAATTGGAATTGGTTTTTCAATCCCATCAAATAGTGCAAAAATAGTTATAGATCAATTAGTAGAGTTTGGAGAAACAAAAAGAGGTTGGCTGGGTGTAAGAATTCAAGATGTCACAAAAGAAATTGCTGAAGTTGAAAAATTAGATAAACCTCGTGGAGCGCTAGTTGCAAGTGTTGCAGAGAATAGTCCATCTGCTAAAGCAGGAGTAAAAGCTGGTGATATCATTTTAGAATTTGATGGCGAAAAAATAAATCAGATGAAGGAACTTCCCATGATTGTTGCAAGAACTGCAGTTGGGAAAAAAGTAGAAGTTAAAATTTGGAGAAATAAAAAAGAAATTGTTAAAATTGTTACACTTGGAAGATTAGAAACTTCAGAAGATTTTAAAGTTTCAGAAAAAACAGAAAGTCCAAAAGAAACAGAGGTAAAAGATTTAAAAATAACTGTAAGGCAGATTAATAAAGAAGATATAAAATCGCGAAACTTACCCAATCAAACATCTGGATTAGTTGTGACTAAAATGGCAAATGATAGCCCTTTATTAAATTCTCTTGAAGTTAATAGCATTATTTTAGAAGCCCAAAAGAAAAAAATAAGAAATGTAAATGATTTAAACCAAATAGTTAAACAAGTTTTAAATAGTAATCAAAAAACTATTTTATTAGTTATCTACAATAGCCAAAATCAAAGACGATATATTGGTGTTAAATTAGATTAATTAATGGATTTGAAATCCAAAATTATTTTAATTTATGGTCCAACAGCATCTGGAAAATCACATTTTGCTATTAAACTTGCTAAAAAAATTAGGGGTGAGATCATTAATGCTGATAGTATGCAAGTATACAAAGAATTGAAAATTTTGTCTGCGAGACCATTACCGAAAAATTACAAGAAGATTAAGCATCATTTATATGGATTTCAAAGTGTAAAAAAAAATTTTTCGTCAGGAGATTGGTTAAAATTAGTTAATAAAAAAATTATTGATATAAAAAAAAAAAATAAGACGCCTATTCTTGTGGGTGGTACCGGATTGTACTTTAAAGTAATAACAGAGGGTTTAGTAAATATTCCTAATATTCCGATTCGATTAAGATCAAAAATAAGGTTATTACATAAAAAAATTGGAGCAAAAAAGTTCTTTTCAGAATTAGTAAAATTAGACCCGATATCAAAAAATTTTATCAAATCGACAGACACTCAAAGAGTAATTCGAGCTTATGAAGTTAAATCATTTACAAAAAGGTCAATTTACGATTGGTCCAAAAGTACACGATCAGATTATGAAAAGGACGATTTTTTTAAAATCTATATTGATTATCCAAGAGTTGAGTTAATTAAGAGAATTGAGGGTCGAACAGAAGATATGATTAAAAATGGAGCAATTTCAGAGGTAAAAAAATTTATAAGATTAAAAATTCCAAGAGTTAAAACTGCCTCAAAGGCGATCGGAATTGCAGAAATTAGAGAATATCTTCAGAAAAAAATTGAGTTATCTGAGGTAATTGAGAAAATATCAATAAAGACTAGGCAATATGCAAAGAGACAATCTACATGGGGCAGAGGCAATATGATGGATTGGAACAAAATAAAGTCAGAGGACCTAAATAAGTTTTTAAAAAAAATTTAGATATCACGTACTAATTCTTGACCAATAAGCACAACTTCAGCTAGATTGGTCGAATGTCTAAATTATATACAGGTGCTGAAATTGTATTCAAATGTCTTAAAGATCAAGATGTTGAATTTATTTTTGGTTATCCAGGTGGTGCAGTATTACCGATTTATGATGAGTTAAAAAATCATAACACAATTAAGCATATTCTAGTTAGACATGAACAAGGCGCAGGCCATGCTGCAGAAGGTTATGCAAGATCATCAGGCAAACCAGGTGTTGTACTTGTTACTTCTGGACCTGGAGCAACCAATGTTGTTACCGCATTAACAGATGCATATATGGACTCTGTCCCACTAGTTTGTATATCAGGTCAAGTGCCAACACATCTAATTGGCACTGATGCATTCCAGGAATGTGATACAACTGGAATTACGAGACCATGCACAAAACATAATTGGTTAGTCAAAGATGTTAAAGATTTATCAAAAACTCTTCATGAGGCTTTTAGAGTTGCAACAACAGGAAGACCGGGGCCAGTTTTAGTCGATATACCTAAAGATATTCAATTTGCTAAAATGAGTTATTCAAAACCCAAAATTGAAAAAAAACTAAATGGAAAATCGTTAAATCATTTTTCACAAAAGGACATTGATACTTTGATTGGTCTTATGAATAAATCAAAAAAACCCATTATTTATTCTGGTGGTGGAGTGATAAACTCTGGACCAGAGGCGAGCAATGTTTTAAGAGAACTTGTAGAGCTTACAGGTTTTCCAATCACTTCAACACTGCAAGGTTTGGGTGCGTATCCAGGAGATGATAATCAATTTTTAGGCATGCTTGGTATGCACGGAACCTATGAAGCCAATAACGCGATGCATGATTGTGATTTATTAATAAATATTGGTGCTAGATTTGATGATAGAATAACTGGTAAAATTGATGAGTTCTCTCCAAAATCCAAAAAAGTTCATATCGATATTGATCCTTCATCAATAAATAAAATCATTAAAGTTGATTTAGCATTAGTTGGTGATGTTAAAGAGGTTTTAAAAGGAATTACAAAAACTCTAAAGAAAAAAAACTTAGATTTGAAAAAATCAAACAAGCAACAAATTGCTAAGTGGTGGGAACAGATACAAAAATGGCGAACAAAAAATTCACTTCATTTCAAAAACAGTGATGAAACCATAAAACCTCAACATGCAGTTCAGAGATTGTACGAGCTTACAAAACACAAAGATACTTATGTCACGACTGAGGTGGGTCAACATCAAATGTGGGCAGCTCAACATTATAAATTTAATAAACCGAATCGTTGGATGACCTCTGGAGGACTTGGAACAATGGGATATGGATTACCTGCCGCTGTGGGTGTCCAAATAGCCCATCCAAAAAAATTAGTAATTGATATTGCAGGTGAAGCTTCAGTTTTAATGACAATGCAAGAGATGTCTACTGCAGTTCAATATAATCTACCTATAAAAATTTTTATTTTAAATAATCAATACATGGGAATGGTGAGACAATGGCAAGAATTATTACATGAGAAAAATTACTCTGAGAGTTATACTGAGGCTTTACCTGATTTTATAAAAATGGCAGAGGCTTATGGTTGTAAGGGTATAATGGCTGAAAAACCAGATGAATTGGATGAAAAAATTAGAGAAATGGTTGAGTTTGATGGACCTGTTATTTTTGATTGTCGAGTAGATCCAAATGAAAATTGTTTTCCAATGATCCCTTCAGGAAAACCTCATAACCAAATGATATTAGGACCAAGTGAAAAAGAGGAAAATAAAATTACTGGTAAAGGTAAAGCTTTAGTTTAAGTATGGCAAATCCAAAATCCGCATATAGTGTTTCTTCGAAAAAAGAAAAATCAGATACACACATCTTTGTTGTTTGGGTGGATAATGAATCTGGTGTTTTAGCAAGGGTTGTTGGATTGTTTTCTGGACGAGGTTATAATATCGAGTCACTTGCTGTAGCTGAAGTGGATGCAAAAAAAAGTATATCAAGAATTACTATAGTTACTACTGGAACACCTCAAGTCATTGATCAAATTAAATTACAATTAAAAAAATTGGTTCCAGTTCATAAAGTTGCAGATTTTAAAAGAAATGATAAAGGCGTCATATTTAAAGAAATGGCTTTATTCAAAGTAGTTGGTAACTCTGTAAAAATCAAAAAGGCTATTAATGCTTGTAAAAAGTATGATGCTGTAATATTGGATAAAACAAAAAAATCAAATGTTATTCAAATTACTGCTCTTAGACGAGAAATAGATAAGATGGCCAAAAATTTAAGAAAATTTGGTTTAGTAAGTGTTTCTAGAACAGGTGCTGTTGCTATGACAAGGGGTGATAAAGTTTTTAATTAATTATTAAGGAGAAAATTATGAAAATGTTTTATGAAAAAGATACAGATGTAAATTTAATCAAAGATAAAAAAATCGCAATATTCGGCTATGGTAGTCAAGGACATGCTCATGCTTTAAATTTAAAAGATAGCGGTGTTAAGGAAGTTGTAGTTGCATTGAGAGAGGGCTCTTCAAGCATACCTAAAGCAGAGTCAAAAGGATTAAAAGTTATGAATTTGTCTGATGCTGCCGAGTGGGCAGATGTTGTAATGATTTTAACACCAGATGAATTACAAGCCTCTATTTATAAAAACCATATAGAGCAAAGATTAAAAGAGGGAAAGTCAATTGCCTTTGCTCACGGATTAAATGTTCATTATGATCTAATTAAAGCTAGAAAAGATTTAGATGTATTTATGGTTGCTCCAAAAGGACCTGGTCATTTGGTAAGAAGTGAGTATGAAAAAGGTGGGGGAGTGCCATGTTTATTTGCAGTACATCAAAACGGCTCTGGTAAAGCAAGAGATTTAGCGATGTCATATGCCTCAGCAGTTGGCGGTGGTAGATCAGGGATTATTGAAACAACATTTAAAGATGAAGTTGAAACAGATTTATTTGGGGAGCAGACTGTGCTTTGTGGTGGTTTAGTCGAACTAATAAAGAATGGCTATGAAACTTTAGTAGAAGCTGGATATGAACCTGAGATGGCATATTTTGAAACTGTTCATGAAGTAAAACTTATTGTTGATCTTATTTATGAAGGTGGAATTGCTAATATGAATTACTCTATTTCAAACACAGCAGAATATGGAGAATATCAATCTGGACCTAGGGTGATTAATAAAGAGGAAACCAAAAAAAGAATGAAAGAAGTTTTGGCTGATATTCAATCTGGTAAATTTACAAAAGAATGGATGGATGAGTGCAAAAGTGGCCAAAAAAACTTTCTTGCTACCAGGGCAAAATTAGCTGAACATCCAGTTGAAAAAGTTGGGGCTAATTTGAGAGCTATGATGCCATGGATTGGGAAGAAGAAATTAGTTGATAGTGATAAGAAGTAAATTTTAGTTCCAAATTGGGATAAATTCAGTATTTTACTTTTGCAATCTAAACGAGAGGTTGTATATTTCAAAAACAAAAAATTTTTGATATGGCTGAGAAAGATAAAGTATTCATTTTCGATACAACGATGAGAGATGGTGAGCAATCACCAGGAGCTTCAATGAGTGTTGAAGAAAAAATTCAAATCTCAAGAGTTTTTGATGAAATGGGTATTGATATTATAGAAGCAGGTTTTCCAATATCATCTCCTGGTGATTTTGAGGCTGTAAGTGCAATAAGCAAAAGTGTTAAAAATTCCATCCCTTGTGGTTTGGCAAGAGCAACTAAAAAAGATATTGATGCTTGTCACGAGTCTTTAAAATTTGCGAAAAGATTTAGAATACATACTTTTATTTCAACAAGCCCAGTTCATATGAAGCATAAATTAAATATGACTAACGAACAAGTTTTGGGGGCAATTAAAGAGAGTGTTACTTATGCAAAAAAATTCACTGATGATGTTGAATGGTCTTGCGAAGATGGCACAAGAACAGACTTAGATTTTATGTACAAGACAATCGAGCTTGCAATTAAATGTGGTGCTACGACGATAAATATTCCAGATACAGTTGGATATTCAATACCAGAAGAATTTGCAAAAACTATTAAACTTATAAAAAATAATGTACCAAATATTGATAAAGCAATTATATCAGCCCATTGTCATAATGATTTGGGTTTAGCAGTTGCAAATGCATTGTCAGGATTGTCAGCTGGAGTAAGACAAATTGAATGCACTATTAATGGAATTGGTGAGAGAGCAGGTAATGCTGCTTTAGAGGAAATTGTAATGGCAATTAAAACAAGAGATGATTTATTACCTTATGAGACAGGTATAAAAACAGAGTTAATTAGCAAAGCTTCAAAAATTGTATCAAACGCAACTGGATTTCCAGTTCAATTTAATAAGGCAATTGTTGGAAAAAATGCTTTTGCTCATGAGTCTGGAATTCATCAGGATGGAATGCTAAAGAATAGAGAAACATATGAAATCATGACACCAGAAAGTGTTGGGGTAAAAAAAACATCATTAGTAATGGGAAAACATTCGGGCAGACATGCTTTTAAAGATAAGTTAAGTGATTTAGGCTATGCCGATGTAACTGATGATGTTGTTCAAGCGGCATTTGGAAAATTTAAAATTTTAGCTGATAAAAAAAAGCATATCTATGATGAAGATATAGTCGCTCTCGTTGATGATAGCTTGATTATCGACAACAAAATTAATGCAATAAATTTAAAGTCTTTAAAAGTTTTTGCTGGCACCGGTGAGCCACAAAGAGCTGAAATGACATTAGATGTATTTGGCGATATAAAACATACTACTCAAACAGGAGATGGTCCTGTTGATGCAATATTTAAATGTATTAAGGAACTTTATCCACATGATGTTAAGTTGTCTTTATATCAAGTTCACGCAGTTACTGAAGGAACAGATGCACAGGCTACAGTCAGTGTTAAAATTGAAGAGAATGACAGAACTACTGTTGGACAATCAGCTGATACAGATACTTTAGTAGCATCAGCTAATGCTTACCTTAATGCATTAAATAAAATGTTAATTAAAAGAGAAAAAAAATCTCTTTATAAAAATGTAGAACCTAAAAAAGTAAAAGGAGTGTTTTAATGGGCTTATTTGATAGAATGAAGAAAATCTGGAGTCAAGATATGGCAATTGACCTTGGGACAGCTAATACCTTAGTAGTTGTTAAAGGACAAGGGGTTGTTTTAAATGAACCTTCCGTTGTTGCAATTGTTGATCAATCAGGAAAAAAACAAGTTTTAGCTGTTGGAGATGAGGCCAAAACGATGCTGGGAAGAACTCCCGGAAATATTCAAGCTATAAGACCTTTAAGAGATGGTGTAATTGCTGACTTTATCGTGACTGAAGAAATGATAAAACACTTCATTAAAAAAGTTCACAAAGGAAGTACTTTTGCTAATCCAAGAATTTTAATTTGTGTTCCAACAGGCTCAACACCTGTTGAAAGAAAAGCTATTCAAGATAGTGCTTTAGCAGCAGGGGCGAGAAGAGTTCAATTGATTGAGGAGCCAATCGCAGCTGCCATTGGTGCTAATCTTCCTATATCTGAAGCAACTGGTTCAATGGTAGTGGATATTGGTGGTGGTACAACTGAAATTGCAGTTATGTCCTTAGGAGGCTTAGTTTATTCGAAATCTCTAAGAGTAGCAGGAGATGCAATGGACGGGGCAATGGTCAACTATATGAGAAAAGAATATAATTTGATGATCGGTGATAGTACTGCTGAAAAAATTAAAAAAGAAATAGGTACTGCTATTCCAACGAACAATAATACTTATGCAGTTAAAGGACGAGATCTAAGATCAGGAACTCCAAAAGAAGTTAATATTACAGAGGAAGATACAGCTGAAGCGTTAAATATTATTTTAAAAGAAATGGTGAATGGAATTAAGGATGCATTAGAAAGCACTCCTCCAGAATTATCTGCCGACTTAGTTGATATGGGACTAACTTTAACGGGTGGTGGAGCTTTATTAAAAAATATAGACAGAAGGTTTTCTAAGGAAACAGGTTTGCCGGTTCACATTGCTGATGATCCATTATCTTGCGTTGCAGTTGGTACTGGAAAAGCTCTTGATCAAGAACAAACATTCTCGACTATGTTGACTGAATATTAAGAGTAATGGCCTCTAGCAGAGATGATTTTATAATAGCAATTCGTTCTGCTTTTTTAAAAAAAAGCACTCAGCAAAAATTTTCTCTACTTACTTTAGTATTTATTTCTATATTTATTATCCTTTTATCAAGCCTAGACTTTAAGGCAGTAAGATATTTGAAGGCTGGATTAAGTGAGGTGGTTTATCGATCATCTTTTATAGTTTCTATACCAGAAAACTTTGTCAGGAATTCATTTATTAATATAATTGAATACACAACATTTTTTAATAGATATCAAAATAACAGAGATGAATTGGATAAACTTAAATCTGATTTTGTATCTAACGAAATTATTCAGTATGAAAATCAAGAACTGAAGGTACTAATTGATGATTATATTTCAAGTTCAAATAAAATTTTAGCAAAAATAATTGTTGATCATGATAGTCCCTTTCTAAAGAGTATAATCATAAATAAAGGCAGTAAAGACGATATAAAAATTGGTACAAATATTTATGATCAATCCTACTTAGTTGGTCGGGTAATTGAGGTGAATTATAAGACATCAAGGGTATTATTGTTATCAGATTTAAATTCTAATGTTCCAGTAACAATTGCCCCTCAAAATATCCAAGCAATAGTCACAGGGAGCGGAGACAATTTTGGACAAATTAAATATATTAAAGCGGGTTTATCAGAGGAGTTAGTTGATGAAAGTATAGTTTACACCTCAGGTACCGGAGCAATATTTAAAAGTGGAGTACCAATAGGCAAATTAAGATCTAAAAAAGATGGTTCTTCTAATAGATACAACGTTGAATTCTACAGCGATTTTACACAATTAAAATATGTTTTTGCAGAAACAATTACTCAAATTGAAATTCCTCAAGTTGAACCAGAATCAGTTCCAATTGAAGATAAAAGTGAAGAACTTGAAGAGTCAAAGTTAAAGATTTTAGAAGATGAGCTTAAAATTATTGAGGAGACTAATTTAAAATTTATAGAGGAAAATGAAAATTTAACTAGTGAAATTAATGATTTAAACAATCAAATTTCAGTTTTAAATAATGAAATTTTTTTACAAAAGCAAAAAATCAATCAATTCAATATTGATACTCAAGAATTAGAATTTTTAAAGTTAAACTTAGAACATGGTCATAAATGCAGAAAATCTTTTTTTAATGCTGATGGTTTTAATGTTGGAACTGAAGAGTACAAGAGTTGTGTTTTAAATGGAGGTAGAACAGGTGGCTAA
Organism: uncultured Pelagibacteraceae bacterium; assembly: GCA_902612325.1. Classification (GTDB taxonomy): domain Bacteria; phylum Pseudomonadota; class Alphaproteobacteria; order Pelagibacterales; family Pelagibacteraceae; genus Pelagibacter. The sequence continues at coordinate 15,562 of CACMDB010000007.1, forward strand.
CTTAAAGACAAAGGGAACATTTTCTAAATTATATACCTGGTTACCAATAATTTTCTTATTTGTCTCAGTGCTTAATGAATTTGATTTTAATTATTTAAAACTTGAGTATTTTTCTTTTAATTTCCCATTTATTTTGATCTTTTTCTTTACCTTAAAAGATTTTAAACATTTTGATTATCTTTTTGTATTTTTTGCCGGTTTGCTCAACGACACTGTTATAGGTTTGCCCCTGGGTATTAGCAGCTTGTCTTATACACTAATTTGTATTGCTACGGCATATATTAGAAATATAACAATTAGGCCAAGTCCCATGAAAGATTGGTTCTACTTTTTATTTATAATAAGTTTGATTAACTCTTTAAATTACTCAGTTTTAAGTTTGTTCTTTTCGTACAACCTGGTTTTAATGAGTTATTTAGTCAACACAACTTGTACATTTTTACTTTACATAATTTTTGTATCAATATTTAAATATTATATGAAAGGAATTAATGATTAATTCTTCAAGTGATAATGTAAAGAAACTTAACTCTATTAATAGAAGAATGTTCATTACAGGTTCATTAAAATTTTTTGTAATGATAGGAATAGTCAGTAGATTATTCTTTTTACAAGTTAAAGAAAATAAAAAGTATTTAACTCTTTCCGACAAAAATAGAATTAGAGAATGGAAGTTAGCCCCTGTGAGAGGAGAATTTCATGATTATTTTGGTAATGTTATTGCAGGAAATTTTGAAGCTTATCAACTCCACGTGATACCAGAACAAGTTGAAGATTTTAGGTATGTTATATATCGATTAAAAGACTTACTAGAATTGTCAGATAACGAATTTAAGAAAGTATTAAAAAAGAAAAATGAAATAAAGCCTTGGGAAACTTTAATTGTTTCTGATAATTTGAGTTGGCAAAAGTTTTCAAAGATTAATAATCATTTATATGATTTAAATGGTGTAAAACCAGTTATATCTATTTCAAGAAACTATCCTTTTAAAGAAAATTTCACTCATTTAATTGGTTATGTCAGTCAAGCAAACCAAGATGACATTGAGTCAACACAAGCTATAAAGAAAAATTTTGTTCCAGGTTTAAAAGTTGGGAAAGTTGGTTTAGAAAAAACATTTGAAGAAAAATTAATAGGCACAAATGATATTGAGAGATATGAAGTAAATGCTTATGGCAGAAGAATCAGTCAATTAGAATTTCAAAAAGGTGAAAAAGGTAAAACTTTAAGATTAACTATTGATACTGAGGTTCAGAAGTTAGCAAACGAATTACTTAAGGATAAAGCTGGCTCTATTTGTGTTATGGATATTTACACAGGTGCAGTGGTTGCAATGCATTCTTCACCATCATTTGATCCCAACTTATTTGTGTTTGGTATTAGTCAGGATGATTGGCAATTAATTCGTAATGATCCAATGAAACCATTAGTGAATAAAACTTTACAAGGAAATTACTCACCAGGTTCAACGATTAAACCGATTGTTGCTTTATCTGCACTTGAGAATGGAATAGTTAACACAAGTTTTACAGTTAGATGTACTGGTAAAACAGAAATGTATGGCCAGACTTATCATTGCTGGAAGAAAAAAGGTCATGGTTATGTAAGTTTAAGAAATGCAATGAAGCAGTCTTGTGACACCTATTTTTATGAAGTTGCCCGTAAACTTGGTGTTGATAAATTGAGCGAAACTGCAAAAAAATTTGGTCTCGGAGAAAAAGTTTTTGGTGATTTGTTTGATATTGAAAAAAAAGGATTAATTCCAAATACTCAATGGAAAAAGAATGCCCTGGGTAAAGGATGGTTATTAGGTGAAACAATAATTACAGGCATAGGACAAGGTTATATCCAAACCACTCCAATTCAATTATGTTTAATGACCGCCCAAATTGCAAATGGGGGTTATAAAATTTATCCTCATATTGTTGTAGATGATAAAGCTAAAGATCAGCCTATAGATAAATTTACCCCACTTTATAAAAACTCAAAAAATATCAAGATTGTCCAAGATGCTATTTTTGGTTCAACCAATGAAGTAATGGGCACATCTTATCGTTCAAGAATTGATAATCCAAAATATCAGTTTGCTGGTAAAACTGGTACAGCGCAGGTTAAAAAAATTACTGAGGAAGAAAGAGAATTGGATCTTAAAACATTCCAGATTCCATACGAGCAAAGAGATCATGCTTTATATGTAGCCTTTGGGCCTTATAAAAATCCAAGATACGCATTAAGTGTCATTGTAGAACATGGAGGAAACGGAAGTACAACTGCCGCTCCAATGGCAACTAAATTATTTAAATTGATTATTGACCGACACAAGATCAGAGAGTCATTGAGAAATAAAAAATATTTGGAGATATAGATGTATCAACATACAAGATTAACAACAAATAGACTTGGTTTTTTTCAAAAATTTAGAAACTTTGATTATATACTTTTGGTTTGTATCTTGTTACTTGGCTTTATTAGTTTAGCAACAATGTATTCTACTGATGGTGGTGAGATTAAATTTCATACCAAAAGCCATTTTACAAAATTAGCAGTATTTACTTTAATGATGCTAGTAATGTCATTTATCAATATCAAGTATTGGTTCTCAATAGGTTATTTAGCTTATGTAGCGGTAGTAGGTTTGTTAGTAGGGACCTATTTATTTGGAATTACCTCATCAGGCTCTCAAAGATGGATAAATTTATATTTCATAAATTTACAACCATCTGAATTGATGAAAATATTTATTATTGTTTGTTTGGCTAAATTTTTTCATCGAATGAAGTTAGAAAATGTCAATTCAATTTATACAATTTTAACTTCTTTAATAATAATTCTTTTACCAATGGGGTTAGTAATTGTACAACCAGACCTTGGAACTGCAGTTCTTATTGCTATAAGTGGGATAGGTGTATTATGGTTTGCGGGTATTAATTATAAGTATTTTATTTATACTATCCTTGGATTTATAATCTCTTTACCTTTTGTAATAGCTTTCTTGAAGCCTTATCAGAAATTGAGAGTGTTGACATTTCTAAATCCTGATAAGGATCCCCTAGGTGCTGGTTATCAAATCATTCAATCAAAAATAGCTGTGGGATCAGGAGGTATATTTGGTAAAGGTTTTTTAAAAGGCACTCAAAGCTATCTTGAGTTTTTACCTGAAAAACATACTGATTTTATTTTCACACTTTTCTCAGAGGAATTTGGTTTCGTTGGCTCTGCAATTCTCTTAGTGATTTATGCAATCATTATTTATAGAATTGTCGCAATCGGCGCTAGTTCCAGAAGTTATTTTGCAAAGATTTTTTGTTATAGTTTTGGTGCAGCTATTTTTGTATTCATTACTATTAATATGAGTATGGTTTTAGGTTTACTACCTATAGTAGGTTCTCCTTTACCAATTATGTCCTATGGTGGATCCTCTATGCTAGCAACTATGATTGGCTTTGGAATTGTCATGAGTGCTAGAGTTCACAATCAACAATTGATTGCCTAAGTATAATTTGTCGCTTAACTTATTTGATAGATAAATTGTATATTTTTTTATGAGTAAAAATTTACATGTGGGAATTGTTGGCTCAGGAATTCAAGGAGTATCCAATGCTTTATTTCTTCAAAAAAAAGGTTTTAAAGTAACTATATTTGATAGAGATAACCCTGGCAGTCCAGCAGCCTCATATGGAAATGCTGGCCACTTTTCACCATATGCTTCATTGTCATTGAATAGAACGGATGTACTTGCTGATGTACCAGCAATGTTATTAAGTTCAACAGGGCCACTTGCTTTAAAATGGAATTATGTGCCAAAAATGCTTCCTTGGTTTTTCAAGTTTATTTTGAATACAACAAAAAATAAAATGATGCATACCGCAAGAAATATGCATCAAATTTTAGATTTAGCTTTACCTGCTTATGATGAACTTTTTGATGAAATTAATTTAGATGGTCTCGTTGAAAATAAAGGAATACTCTACATTTGGAATGATAAAGATTTAAAGAGTAGAGAGTTAGAAATTAAAGTGAGAGATGAACTTGGTGTAAAACAACAACTGGTCAATAAATCTGAAATTCACGATCTCGAACCGAATATAAAACCCTTTTATCATGCAGGAGTTTATTATCCATATGCAAGACATGCGCGAAACCCTAAAAAAATCTTACTTAAATTATTTGAATTATTTTTAAAAAAAGGTGGAAAGTTTGAAAAGAAAAATATCAATGATATTGAGTTTGATACAGAAAAACCAGTTTTTGTAACTGATGGTGAAAGATATACTTTTGATAAAATTGTAATTGCCTGTGGAGCTTTCTCAAAAAAATTAACAGATAATTTAGGTGAACAAATTCCCCTTGATACTGAAAGAGGTTACCATGTTCACTTCAAAGATTGTGATCATCTTTTAAGTAGACCCGTTATTTTTTCTAATAGAGGATTTGGTATCACTCCTATGGAACAGGGATTAAGAGTGGTTGGTACAGTTGAGTTCGGTGGATTAGATAATCCCCTGTCAAAATCTAGAATAAAAAATTTGATTGATAATGCCAAGTATATGTTAGGCGATCTTCCAGATCATGAAGATGAATGGTTAGGTTTTAGACCGACGCTACCTGATTTTTTACCAGTGATGGGACCTTCAAAAAATTATAAAAATGTATTTTATTGTTTTGGTCATCATCATTTAGGATGGACATTAGGTCCAATTTCTGGAAAGATTGTCTCCGGAATGATAGCTAAAGAAAATACTAATCTAAATTTAGATCCTTATAGCTCAGCAAGATTTAGTTAATCAAATGCAAAATACTAAGGCATACATAATGCTAGTATGTGCAACATTATTTTGGGCAGGAAACTTTACATTAGCAAAGCTTGCTTATTTAGAAAATATACCTCCCAACTCACTCGCATTTTTAAGGTGGTGCCTAGTATGGATAATATTACTTCCCTTCACCTATAAAGAGATATTAAAATTAAAAAATCAAATTAAAGGAAATTTATCATTATTTCTTATTCTCGGCTCTACTAGTGTATGTATATTTACTTCTTTTACTTATAACGCTTTAAATTACACGCAAGTAATTAACGCATCACTTTTTAATACTGCAATACCTGTAACAATAATTTTAGTTTGTTTTTTATTAAAAATTGAAAAAACAAATATTTTTCAAATATCTGGATTAGTCATTTCAGTTTTAGGAATTTTAGCTATTATTACTAAACTTGATCTAAATATTTTACTTACCTTAAATTTTAACAAAGGCGATTTATTTATGGTCGGAGCAATTATTGCTTGGGGAATATATTCTGCGTATTTGAGAAAAAGAAACTTCGAAGTATCTTTACTTGCTCTTGTCCATATAATTTGCACATTTGGATTAATTTTTCTTTTGCCTCTATTCATTTTAGATATGACACAAGGCAAAATTATTGAGATGAGTAGTAATTTTTTTTATATTTTAGTTTATGTTGCAATATTTCCAAGTATTGGCTCTTACTATTGTTGGGCTGGCGCTGTTTCAATCATTGGGGCAAATCGAGCTGGAATATTTTTATCTTTAATTCCATTATTTAGTACTTTGATGGCGATATTCTTTTATAATGAGCAGTTTCAATTTTTTCACTTGATTGGGGCAATTTTAATTATATTAGGTTTATTTTTATCAAATAAAGAAATTAAAAATGCTTAAAGTTGCAATATTAGACGACTATCAAAATGTTTCTCAACAATTTGTTGATCTTGAAAAACTTGCAGGAAAATATGAAATCAAAATTTTTAGTGAGCCCTTTGAGGATGAGGCCGATGTCATAGATAAATTGTCTGATTTTGAGGCATTATTAGTGATGAGAGAACGAACTCCCATTACTAAAAATATAATAGAAAATTTATCTAAGCTAAAATTCATAATTACCAGTGGATTAAGGAATAAAGCAATTGATCTAGCTGCTGCCAAAAAAAGAAAGATTATTGTTAGTGGAACAGAAAGTAATTTAAATCCAACTCCAGAACTAACTTGGGCTTTAATTCTTGGCTTAGCCAGAAATATTAAAGAGGAAATAGATAATATGTATCAGGGTTATTGGCAAACCACAGTTGGCGTTGAGCTCAAAGGAAAAATTCTTGGATTAATTGGACTTGGAAAGGTAGGTTCTCAAGTTGCAAAAATAGGTAAAGCTTTTGGTATGCAAGTAATGGCCTGGAGTGAAAATCTTAGTCTTGATAAATGTAAAGAGCTAGATGTTTTACCTTGCACTAAAGAGGATTTAATTAAAAATTCTGATTTCTTATCTATTCATGTGCAAGGCGGTGAAAGATATAAAGATTGTATTACTTTAAAAGAACTAGATAAGATGAAAAAAACTGCTTTTTTAATCAATACTTCGAGAGGGCCAATAATTAATGAAGATGATTTAATTATTGCTTTATCCACCAATGAAATTGCTGGTGCTGGATTGGATGTTTACGAAAAAGAACCTTTACCAGAGAATAACAAACTAAGATTTTTACCCAATGCTTTATTAACACCTCATTTAGGATATGTGACTGCAGAAAATTACAATGTCTATTACAGCCAAATGATCGAGTCACTTGAAGCTTGTGCAAGCGGTAAGCCAATCCGTGTAATCGAATAGTTATGGATTTATCAGTTGTCAATCACGAAGATTATTTTGCAAAAATTGGTGACGATCACAAGTTTCCAATTAATAAATTTGGAGAACTCGCAAAATATTTAATTGAAAAAAAGATAGTTAAAAAATTTCATCAACCCTATGCATGTTCAGAAGAAACTTTGAAAAGAGCACATTCAGAAAAATATATCAAGGATGTTAAAAATAAAACACTTGATCAAAATACAATCAAGAAAATTGGGTTTCCGTTAGTTGATAGTGTTATTCAAAGGTCATTAGTTGCTACTGGTGGAACTGTGCTCGCTACAAAGCTTGCAATTAAAAATGGTGTTGCATGTAATACTGCTGGTGGTAGTCATCATGCTAATTATGATGGAGGTGCTGGTTATTGTGTGTTCAATGATGTAGCAGTTGCCGCTCAATATTTGCTTGATAGAGGTTTAGCTGGCAGGATTTTAATTGTCGATTTAGATGTTCATCAAGGCAATGGCAATGCAGATATTTTTAAGGAAAATAAAAATGTATTTACTTTTAGTATGCATTCAAAATCAAATTATCCAGCAAAAAAATCAATCAGTGATCTTGATGTTGAACTGGAGGATAATATGGAAGACACACAATATATAAAAGTACTTGAATTTTATTTACATCAATTAAACGAAGAAAATTTTGATTTTGTCTTTTATATCGCAGGAGTAGATATTCATCATAACGATCGTTTAGGAAAACTAAAAATTTCTGATGAGGGAATAAGAAAAAGAGATGAAATAGTAACAAAAAATTTTTTTTCACAAGGAGTTCCTTTGTGTGGTGTTCTTGGTGGTGGTTACAATAAAGATTTTAACAAATTAGTTGAATTGCATTCTTTTTTACATCAATCCTGTGCTAAATTACTAAAATGACTAAAAAAAATCCAAATTTAACTGCTGAGCAAAAATTGATAATGTTTGAAGATGGCACGGAGCGTGCAGGTAGTAGTGAACTCAATAGTGAAAAACGAGAAGGTAGCTATCATTGTGCTAATTGTGGAATAAAATTATTTGACTCAACTGCAAAATATGAAAGTGGATCAGGGTGGCCATCATTTTATCAATCTTTGCCTGATGTCTTTGAGACTAAAACAGACTATCTGATTGGTTATGCTCGAACAGAATATCATTGTAAAAATTGTAATGCTCATCATGGACACATTTTTGATGATGGTCCTCAACCCACAGGCAAAAGATATTGTAATAATGGTGTGTGTTTAGTATTTCATGAAAAAAATAAAAAATGATTTTAAAGTATATAAGTTTTTTAATTGGTTTAACCTGGTCTTACTCTTTAATAAAGGCGCAATCTATTTTTAGTAAAAAAGCAGGTCTCATATTCAAGGTCTTTATTTCAAAAGTTTCTTGGCTAACCTTTTTAGCCGGAATTTATTTTGGCTATAAAAATTTCACAATTGAATATATTTTAATTGGGATTGTAATTTCAATTGCTTTAGTTCATGTGGGATTTATATTCTTAGGTAAATTTTTAAAAACGAAATTCACAGAAAAACAATTGCATCTAGCGAAAAACTTTTTTGAATACTCACTGATTGCATGGGTTCTATATTATTTTTTCTATTAAATAATTACCTATTTTGGTCGCTCTTGGGTAACTAAATATTGTTTTTTCTAAAAATTATATATAAAATTCAGTATGTTTGAAAAATTAGAGGAACTAGCAAAAAATAACAAAAAAATTTCCGACTTTCATATCAGAACTGGCTGGCCTTTAGCTTACAGACAAACTGGTGAAATTCACAAAATACCTGATGTATTAGTCAAAGCTCAAGACCTTCAAGATTTATTGTCTACCAATTGTAATGAAATCGAAATGAAAAGATTTCAGGACACCCATGAGCTAGACTCATCGGTGACATTAAGTGGACTAAGATTTAGAGCAAACTTTTACAAAACAATTCAAGGTCCTGCTGCTGTATTAAGAAGAGTGGAAAGTGTAATCCCAACCATGGATCAATTTGATCTACCTCCAGTACTTTATGATATTATAGATATGCATAAGGGACTTGTGTTAGTAACAGGTCCTACTGGTTCAGGTAAATCAACAACACTTGCTGCAATTGTAAATGAAATCAATAAGACAAGAACTTCAAACATAATTACTGTCGAGGATCCGGTCGAATTTATTCACAAAGATTTAAAGAGTATTGTTTCTCACAGAGAAGTAGGCAAACAAACGCAGACTTTTGCAACTGCCTTAAAAGCTGCCCTTCGAGAAGATCCAGATGTTATTTTAGTTGGTGAGATGAGAGATTTAGAAACAGTTTCTCTAGCATTAACAGCTGCTGAAACTGGGCACTTAGTGTTTGGCACACTGCACACGAGTGGTGCACCAAGCACGATTAATAGAATTATAGACGTATTCCCACCTGAGCAACAAGCACAAATCCGAGCACAAATTTCTACATCTTTAAAAATGGTCGTAACCCAAAGACTTCTAAAAACTAAAGATGGCCAAGGCCGTTGTGGTGCTTTTGAAGTGATGAAGTGTACACCTCCGATTCAAAACTTAATAAGAGAATCTAAAATACATCAGATCCCAAGCATCATGCAAACTGCTGTTAAAGATGGTATGATCACAATGACCAAATCTTTAGAAGATTTAGTAAAAGCAGGAAAAATAGATGCGAGCGCAGGACGAGAAAATTAAGGGTTTTAACCTTCTTGAATTAATAATTGTCGTTGTAATTATTGGTGTCATTTCTGGTGTTGGTTACCCAAGATTTAATGAATGGCGAATTGATCGAGAAACAAGAAGTGATGTTTATAAAATCAAATCTTTATTTGAAGGTATTAACGCTCAAGTAAAAAGAGGACAATACGCTTTTGTCCAAGTACATATAGAAGAGGCAATAGACACAGATAAAAAACGTAAATTAATTGTGACATCAAAAGGAATGCAACCAGCTAAACTAGGAAATTTAATTTTTGATGGGACTAGCACCTGGTGGAGTAATATCAATGGTAGATGTAATACTGATACTACCATCGTTGGATATTGGGATGATGATCCTACTGAAGGTTCAGATAAAATTGAAGTAAGACAAATTAAACTTGATAACGTAGCAACAACTTGGGTGAATACACATGCAGCAGTTTGTTTTGGTAAAAATGAAAAATGGTTTAGTGCAGCAGGAGACTTAGCGTCAGACCCTTCACCACCTTCGGAAGGAGGTGAACCAGCAATGGATAGTTTATTAAAAACTCCTAAAAATCAATTATTTGTCTGCAGAAGAACAGCCGCTATGTCTAAATGTGATGTTGATGAAACAGCCAACAAAGGTGAAGGGGCACCAGATTCAACACACAAACAATTATTTAAAATAGAATGGTCGAGATTTGGTAATTTAGCTCTTAAAAAATGGGATAAAAAAAAAGCAAAATGGGTTAATCAATAATAAAATGATAAAAAAAATACATAAAACCTCAGGACTTTCTATTTTAGAGGCGCTTGTCTCAACGGCTATAGTTGGAATTGGATTTATTGCAATTTTACAAATGACAAACTTTTCTGTTCAATCAATTGATAATTCAGGAGAGAGAACTAAAGCAAATTTTTTAACTGAAATGATTGCAGAGGATGTGATTGGTAGTAAAGACTCTTTTTATAAACTAGACCTTAATGATCCAGATATAAAATTTAATAATTCTACTGGAGAATATGAAAAAGACGACACACCATTAGATAATTTTTCAAGATATCTAAGTAAAACAAAATGGCAGCCATCCCTAAATTGTGGGGGAAATACAACAGGCACTGCAGTCCAAAAAAAAGAGAATATATATGCTACTCAACAAGTCGATGCTCCCAGAAATAAAATAGATAAATGGAATACGATATTTCAAGAAAATAGATTCCTAAAATGTAAAAGCTCAGCTGAGAAAAAAAAATTACAAGTATTTAGAATCTGCCGTTGGAAAGGTGGTGATTGTGATTATATAGCAGACTTTGTGTACGACGAACCGCTTTATATGGGTAGAGTTGAAATGAGATTAAATGACGGAAAAAAAAGAAAATATTTATATTTTCAAACAGATTACAAACTTAAAAAATGATTTGAAAATTATATGATTAAAAAAAAATTTAAATCTATTGCTGGACTAACTTTAATTGAAATTTTAATTGGCGTTGTAGTATCAACGATTATGATGGCTGCAATTTATACAACCTATTCAGTTGTAAATAATACTTATGGTCAAGTTTTAGAAAAAGCTAAGGTTAGTAGATCATCAAGAGATTTAATAGAATTATTAATTCGAGATATAAGGATGGCAGGGTTTAAGTATTATCTTGGTGAAAATGATTTAAATTATCCAAAAGAAAGTTACTTAGAGTTTAAAGGAGGGGCACATACTTTAAAAGAAAGTCATGATCCAATTATTATAATAAGTAATCAGTTAGGACATCAGAAATTAGATGATCCTCCAACTACAGTTACAAAAAATAATTCTAATGATACATGTTGTGATAAAATTCATATTGTTTATGATGATTTCAATCATTTAGATTCAACACAACCTTACAAAAGATACAAGCTCACTTATTATGCAAAACCTAAAGATGACGGGACAGAAGGAACAGGTGAAAATACAAAACCTATAAATCCAAGATATGCTATTTATAAATCTAAAATGAGCTGGATTCAAAGTGTAGATAAGGTAGATAAGGACGAAGGAGATTGGGATGAAAATTGTCCAGAATGTTATCATGATGAACTTATTAGAGATTTTGTTGAAGATATGGAGTTCATACCATTAGACGCTAATGGAAAAGTTTTAAATCCCTACCCAAGTCCGGCATCAGTGGCATCAAGGAACAACTTGTATAAAGTTAGAGCTGTAGATATTAGGGTGGCATTTAAATCTGAAAAACCTTTTTTTAGATTTGAGAGTAAGCAAGGAAAAGAAAGAAAGTTGAGTGGATTTTCTAGAGGTATAAGAGCATTCTCTGACAGAAACTTAAGAGATAATGTTGTAGTCACAGTTTATACAAGAAATATTGCAGCACAGGGTAGTTATTGATGAAAAAAAATAATCATAATGGTGGTTTTACTCTAATTCTGTCACTTGTTTTGCTGTTAGTAATGTCTTTAATGGGGGGAACTTTAATAGTTATATCCTCTGGAGATCATCAAAGTAATAATACGAGTGATCAATATCAACAAACATTTTATGTCGCTGAGCATGCTTTACTAGAAGCAGAGAAACAAATTTTAAATCGAATGATCGGACCTTGGACGGAAGTTGAAACTATTAAAGACGCACCAGTGGGATCTAGACCTGAGGAAATTATTGCTCATGATAATTACATTACTCAACTTAAAGCTATTGCAATTGACGGGATAGCGAGACATACAGACGGAAGAGGTATACCAAGAAACTTGATAACGCCCACACAAACACCTTGTTTTAAAAGTTTTAGAAACTTAATTAGAGAACAGAATTATTATTATACAAAAGCTGATGTAGATGCACTGGGTGCACAAAATCCAGATTATACAATGATCGGAACTTTTTTAAGGAAAGGCAGTGTATTGGTGACGGATCACAAGATTAATGAAAATTTTGGTAATTTGATTGAACCAATTTTAGATAATCCGACTGCAAGTAAGGTAGATTTAAATATCACAGAGGCAGCTAAAGAAAAAGAATATTTAAAAAGATTTCGATATGAATTTTTTTCGATTAATGTTGGGTCTGCTAACTTTAAAGGAGCTGGAACAAGTGTAAAAAAAACCAGCACAAATACGCAAAGACAAGGTACAGCCTTTAGAATTTATGGATGTGGATATTTAATGCCCAATGGTACTGATTTAGGTGACTATGATAATCCTGATATTTTAATTCCGCTAGAAAGCTTAGTTATTTTATCTGGTTAAACACATAATGATCACCAAGTATTAAATGTCCGATTTTATTTTTTTACAAATTGAGTAATATAAAAATTATGAAAAGAATCCTTAATCTTTTTATTTCAATTATATTGTATTTTGGTTTGATTAACACAGGTGTTGCTTGTGAATTCTTGAAAGAACAAATTGGTTCTCCAATTGTTGATTTGACAGAAAAATATGATTTTTTAGATGATCCTTCTGATGAAGATACTGAAAATTTAACTTTAGTGAAAGAATACGACAGTATGAGTCTTTGTGATGATGTAGAATTAGACAATTCTATTATAAAAGTGTTTGTTAAAGAAGGAAAGATTATTGGCAATGAAATCGAGGGTAAAAAAGGTGAGGCCGCAGTGAGAAAAATCTTAGAATTTGCAAAAAATAAGTTAGGTTATACGACTGAAGAAGATTTAAATGAAAATTGGGTTGGTGGCATTAGCCTTTCATCATTTGTAGAAAAAGTAACTTATGGTGTGGTTGAAAGTAATGAAGGAAATTATGAAATGTTAATTATTACTAATCCTGATTTACAACAGTTTATGTCAGGACCTAATGTAAAAATGGTGAGATGAGTAAAATTTTTTTAAATCTATGAAAAAATTATTTAAAACATTTATTTTATTTATTCTATGCATAAATTTTAATCAATTTACAAATGCTAAACCATTACCACCAGGATCTGGTAGTGGGGACGTTCCGGCAAACATTTTAATTTTGTTAGATAGTTCTAAAAGCATGAACAATTTGGTTGGTGACGGAATGCCAACAGTGAATTCGGGTACAATTGTGTGGAATGGTGATCGAGTATTTTCATATAACCATAAAAATCATGGTGGACTTTATAAATTTAATTCTACAGGGTCTCGGACTAATTGGACTACAGACGACTATGATCTTAGTCTTTGGTGGGCGAATAAAACTACGCTTCCACATAACAACGGAACGACAAAAACAGGTCAATGGTGTGATTACGGGCTGCATCCGTATAAAGGGAATGCATTTAAGAATGCATACGTCACTGAAAATAGAGCTCTTTCAGGTGTAAAGTTTGTAACTGGTGTTACTGTAAAAAATACTAATATATCTAATGAAAACCTGTTATTTATTGGTCAAGCTCAACCAAAAAATAAAAATAGTGCATTCATTGCTATTGATGAAAATTATAATTGTAGGTTAGCTATATTTCCAGATCCTAAATCAGGGAAAAAGAGTAATGTTAATTTAGGTTTTGACGTTAGTCAAAATGCAAACGGTGAGATGATTTTTGTAGGTCATGGCAGAGTAGGTAAGAATGGATTCATGATAACTTGTAACTTCAGTCAGGGAAAATGTGATTTAAAAAATGCTAGAGGCAAAGGTAGGACAACTAATTATGGTAGGTTATTCGATGGAAAAAGTTTAAGATTAAATAGCGACTCAACCATGGTTTATATCGCTGATGATGGTGATGTACATGGATATAAAATGAGCACTGGAACTTACCCAATGATTGGGAGTTTTAGAGAAAAGTATTGTGATGGCAGTGCGAGTGCTACAGGGACCGAAGTTAGATACATAGATTATTTTGACATTATAAGAAACAATAAAGGAACACTTCTTGTTCAAGGTGAAAATCAGACAGGAAACTCTGTCACAATAGATGGATTTAATAGAGCTCCAGTAGTAAATGAGAGTTTTACTATCGCAGGTAATGCAACTCAATATAAAATTCAATCAGTCACTAATAATACAGGGGGGTCTTATACATTAGGTCTTGATCGATCATTAGCAGCAACTCCAGATGATGATGTGGCAGTTACTTTAATAGACGATATAATGTACAGCGGTGGAAGAGGACACAGAATTCAACGAGTTGAATGGGATCCAGGCGATAGCAATACGTGCACTGCACAAATTACTGCAGGTAAATTTGATACTACAAAAAATATAAACGATGACAAATCAGCAATAACACCCGGAACTCTAGCTGCAGCTGATATTAAAATAACTAGTGATATTAGTCTTTTGAGTATATCGGGAACTGGAGCCAATAGAAGAATTATCTTCAGTCATGAGGGTCATGTTGATGAATTAACTGAGAGTGCTTTCGTTTCAGGAAGTTTTGATACTGCATGGCAACAACAATTTGGAGGTTTAAGGATATCAAGATTAGAGGGAGCAAAACGTGCTATTGTTGCAGTGTTATCAGACACAACTTTAACTAGTGGTGCTAATTTTGGTTTTGGACATTGGAATTCTGGTGAGGGTAGTAGTGGTCAATATGACTATCCACACCCAATGAAACTACCAAATAAAAAAGCAAAAAGGGGTAAAGGTGGTGGCTATTGTCATAACAATGATACAAGGTGCGAGTATTATGGTGGATGGAAAGGCGTTCATCCATTTGGTACAAGCAAAGTATGTTCTGCTAATTCTTGTTTAAATGTTGCGATTAGCCCCGAAGGTGCTTCTAGAGCAATTCCAATTGTTCAACGTTTGGGAATAGAATTTGGTACTGATTCAGAAGCTTTCTCTCAAATAGCATATGAATATTTTACTGGCCCTGTTTCACCGCATGATCCTGCATCTGATTGCCAATTAAATTATGTGATTGTTATTGGTGATGGAAGGATGTCCAGTACAGGAACAAAAGAAAATAAGTTTAAAGGAAGAACTGCAGACAGGCTTACAAAATTAAGACAAAAAGGAATTAAAACTTTAATGGTTGCTTATGGGGATGGAATTAGACCTGATGGCATGAAGACTTTTGACGAAGTAGCCGTAGTTGGCTCATGTGAAAATGCTGGAGATAAAGATTGTGAGTCGACTATAGTTGCCAGAACACCTGAAAAACTTCAAACAGAACTTTCACAGAGAATTAGACAAATTTTAGCTGAACGATTGGCATTTACTGCTCCTTCAATTACCGCAACAATTCAGGAAGGAGGTTCTTTGTATCAAGCACAATTTTCGTATGAACAATATGGTGAATGGCAAGGGACTATCTTAAGAAAAACATTGAATCCAGATGGAACAGTCGAGCATGACATGAACTTTCCAGGAAATTGGAGTGCAGCAGAGCAAGTGAGACTTCAAGCACGTTCTGGTCCAACTGATCCTGGAGAGAACGATGATCGAAATATCTGGACCGTACTTGAAGATGTGCCTTACTTTAACAATGGCATTCAAAGCTGGAACAATGTAAATGAAAGACCAGATAACCTAGAACACTTGAGGGATGAGATGGAGAGATTAGGTTATGTGATAAGTGACTATTACACAACGAGCACATCACCATGCACAGGACCCGATGGTACGGATGACGAAATGAAAGGTATATTACGTTTCATTGCTGGCCAAGATTTTTTTGATTATATTGGGGGTTGTAACAAAACCGATTTAAGAGATCATGTTCTTGGCGATATTTATCACTCACAATTAATTGAGATTGGGCCACCAAACGGAGAAGTAAAATTTACTGACGTAAATCAAGAGGCTTATTTTAGATCAATCAATAATTATCAAGGTTTTAAAAATGCAAATCAAAGCAGAAGAAATATTTTATATGCAGGTTCAAATACTGGATTACTTCATGCATTCAATGCTGAAACTGGAAGAGAAGAATGGGCTTTCCTGCCACCATTATTGGCTGGAAAATTACCTTTAATTGTTAATAGAGCTCTGCAAGGATCACTTGGTGATAATCCTCCAAGAGGAGGCACTAATGCAATATTTGGTGTAGATGGTTCACCTGTTGTTCATGATGTGTTTATGGCTGGGTTAACTCCTGAAAACACACCTGAGAGTGCTGACTCTCCAAGTTGGCACACTATATTATTTGTACCATTTGGCAGAGGTGGATCTGGATTTAGTGTTTTAGATGTAACAAACCCAATTGTAAAAAACGGGACAGGCCCACTGCACATGTTCACAGTATATAATGATTATATAAACAACACGATATACATAACTGACTATGAAGGAAAAACAGAATCATATCCTTATACTTCTGGGTCTGCAGAAATCGGTAATTCTTTAGAGGGTCAAAGAGCAACAACTAATTTCAACGCAGCACAAAATTCTGATGGAGAGAATAGTACAACTATTCAAGACAATATTGCACCATGTCAAAGTAATAGTTCATCTATAGATTTTAAAAATAACGGAACAAATTCTTGTTACAGAGGTAATACATTTACTTTTGATAGTATTGCAATCCAAAATGCTCAAAATAACACACCACTTAGCACAGATCTTTTAAATGCTTCAAAAATGGTTGGTGATACATTTACGCCAATAAAAATTAATGATGTAAGAATGATAAATGGTCAACTTAGAGTTACTTTTGATGAAACACTGACTGTTAATATGGGTACTAGTTCAAATGAATTAAGTGTTACCGATAATGTTTTTGTAAACACATCTTGTAAAATTGCATCGGGAGTTGATCCTTCTATTGATTATAGTAGATTAGGAGAGACTTGGTCTACACCAAGAATAGTTAAACTTCCGTCTGACCTTGCATCGGAGAGAGATGATCCTGCAAATGATAAATATGTAGCAATTATGGGTGGGGGTGCGTCTAACTCAAACCCATGCGCAGGCTCTGCGTTATTTATGGTTGAATTAGATAATTTAGAAAATCCTGGACAACTATATGGTGCTGCAATTAACGGAGGTCCACTTACAATTATTGACTCAACGCCAACAGGCCCAATGGTTGGAAATAGTTTCCTTCCAACACCAAATGGCAGTGATATTAAAAATGCTATTATAACCTCGCCAGTTGTCATTACTCCTGATACAGCTCAAAATATACCATGGCGTGGTGCGATGGTTTACATAAATGATAGAGAGGGAAAAATTACAAAAGTTAATCTAACAGACTCAACCGAAAATAACGCTAATCTTTTTGACCAAACAACATTGTTTAGATTAAATGCCAATACAACAAATAGAAGATATTCATTTTTCTCAATGGATGCAGGTATTGGAGTCACAACAAAAGACTTTTGGCTTTTTGGGGGAACCGGGGACTTCAATCAATTGGGAGACAAATCACCATTTATGGATAACATTCTATATGGTATTAGAGATTTCGATTATCCATTTTTTAAACATTTAAATGATGTGGTAATTCCATCATTTGGAACTAGTAATTTCACAGAATTAGCTCATACAGGTGCGAATAATGCTAAATCAATTGATGATGCGAATGTATGCGCAGATGTAACAGCGCAAACGGCTGGTTGTATTGTTGATGCAGAAAATGCCTGGGTAATCCACTTAGATACGCAACAAAACAATTCCTTTAGAAAAGTTTCTGCACCTCCAACTTTATTTAAGGGACAAGTTTATTTCCCTGTATATGAGCCACCTGCTGGTGCAAATAGGTGTAATATTGGAGATGCATATATTTGTGTTGCAGATGATGAGTGTGGAAATAATAATTCTCATAAATTACTCAAAGGTTCAGCTGCTAATGGAAAAGAGTGTGCTTTTGTAAGAGAAGGAGTTTTGTCTGAATTAGTAGTATTTGGAGACAAATTATTTGCTAATGTTGCAGGACCAAGTGATGATCCTGATACATTGTATTCTGTATTAGCTGCTCCTGGTGAGGTCTTATCAAATAGAAGTAGCTGGAGAGATCCTGGTTTTTAATTAATCAGCCCTTTAAGTTTATTTTTTAATTTATCTTTTTTCTTATCTAGTTGTTGTTTTACTTTATCTTCCATTAATTTAGGATCGTAATTTTGTAATTTATTCAAAAAATTATTATTTAAAACTTTTCCCTGTATCGTATTTATTGTGTCCTTAAAAACTTTTTTAAGTATATTTTTGTAGTCTTTACTATTGTTGGTATTACCAATATTTTGTAAATTTATATCATTCAAAGTAAAAGTTTTTTCAAAATCTAAATCTGGAGAAAGTACTGATAAAGAAATATTTTTTACATCAAGATTTTCAATAGTAAAATATTTATTCGATTGAGAATTAGATTTTTTATTGCCCAAATCTTTATGAAAAGACTTAACATTATCTAAAATTTCTAATCCATCATAACTAAAATAATAATTTACATTTATGTCTTTTAATAGAATATTATTAATTGAAATATTATTTGAAAAAATTGAAAATGCATCTAAAGAAACCTTAATGTTTTTTATATTTAATAAGTAACCATCAATTTCCTTGTTAAGTAATTTAATTTCTTTTGCATCTACTTCACCATTCAAATAATTTATATTTAATTTTTTAATAGATACATCTCTGTTTAAGGAACTTGATATATTTTTTTGTAGAATATTTTTTACAAGATTATCACTTACAAATTCAATAAAAAAATAAGAAGAAATTATTAAAATTGTAATTATTAATATAATCTTTTTCATAAAAGTTTATTATCTTATTTAAAATTAAACTCTAATATTTTTCTGATCAATCTGGGTAAAATTTTTAACCCAGAAATAATTTAATATAATCGAACACAATTAAAAAAATTAAATTGCCTATGATAATGTAAGGACCAAAAGGTATCTGAGAAGAAAGGTTTTTTTTATTCTTTATTAAATCTGGGATTGCACTTATAAGAGCAACAACAGATGAAAAAAATATTATGAATGGGATCGACATCCAGCCAAACCAAAAACCAATAGCCGAAAGTAATTTTGCATCACCCAAACCCATTCCCTCTTTGTTTCTAAGTTTTTTATAAACAAAAATTATTAACCAAATAATTGTATATCCAAAACATCCACCAATTAAAGAGTCAATAAAGTTTGGAAACAAATTTATATTAAGATTGGGATCGAACGATTTCAACAAACCAATTACCATCAACGGGTATGTAAGTTCATTTGGAATTATATAATGTTTTAAATCAATAAAAAAAATAATAAGAAAACAAATACTTAAAATAAAAAATAAAAGTGTTGTTAGCGAAAAACCAAAAAAATAAAATGCTATAACAAAATTTAGACCAGAAATTAATTCTATTAGAAAGTATTTGGGACTTATTTTTGTAGAACAATCTCTACATCGTGCTTTAAGCAGTATGAAAGATAATAGAGGGATGTTGTCATACCACTTAATTAGTTTTTGACATTGAGGGCAATACGAACGGCCAGAAATTACATTTTTATTAAAGGGGATTCTATTGATACATACATTACTAAAACTCCCCCATATACATCCAAAGATAAATACTATAATATAGAACACAATTTATAGTTTAATTTGAGAGGAAAGTTCTATGAGCCCATTAATGCAGTATTGTACAAGCATAATTGCATCAGTTATGTGCAGGTAGAAATTAGGCGCATGAATAATGATTTCCATCAATTTCAAAATTATCAAAAAATTAATGAATATCAATTTATAAATAGCATGTTTTTTGGCGCAAAAAAAAAGGAAACAACTAAAATAGATGACACAAGTAGCAAAGATCTAGAATTAGTAACTAAAATGAATCAAGAGTTTGCTAAGTCTCTTGATTTAAAAGAAACTTTAAATAACTCTTTGGAACTAATCATTAAAAGAATTAATGCACAAGCTGCAAATATTTTCTTGATTGATGAAAAAAATCAGTCATTCCAATGTATTGCATCAAAACATCAAGCGTACCTAGAGGATTTTGAAATACCAATTACTCAAGGTGTGATGGGTAAAGCAGCAGTGATGAAAAAATGTATTAGAGTAGGTGATGTGCGTAAAGATGTAAGAGAGATTGCAGAGTTTTATTTTGATTTAGATAATAAAACAAACTTTACAACATATTCAGTTTTATGTTCTCCACTAATAGTTTCTGACGAATGCATTGGTGTAATACATTGTTTAAATAAGAAAACAAATAACAAGCTATTTGAAGAGAATGACAGAAAACTTTTAGAAACTTTATCTGGACCAGCAGCTTTAGCAATTAATAATGCCAAGATGGCAAAAGATTTAATAGATAAAAATAGAATGCAAAAAGAAATAGAAATCGTTGGAGAGATTCAAAAAACTTTATTATCTCAAAACAAAAAAGAAAAATTCCCAATCGCAGGTATAAACATCCCAGCAAAAATTGTTTCTGGAGATTTTTATAACTTTGCTGAATTGTCTGAAGGTGTTTATGGTTTCGGTGTTGCAGATGTATCTGGAAAAGGAATTAAATCTTCTTTGTTAATGTCGAAAGCATCAAGTTTATACAGATGCCTTAGCAAAACAAATTTTTCTGCAGCAGAACTTTTAAATATTTTAAACTCAGAAATATGTGAGACAACATCAAGAGGAATGTTTGTAACAATGCTTATAGGAGTCTACGATAGTAACAAAAAAGAATTAACTTTAGCTAATGCGGGCCACGAACCTCCACTAATTTATAATAATGATGGTAACTTTTCAAATTTTGAAGAAGCAGGTCCACCATTAGGTATTGCACCAAAATTTAAATTTAAAGAGACAAAAATTAATTTTTCGAATAGTTCGATGTACATTTTTACAGATGGTATCACTGAGATAAAAGATACGAAGGGAAACATGTTAGAGTCAGATGGTTTCAAAAATTATATTAAAAAGTATCAACCAACTCCAAATCACGAGAGATTAAATAAAATTGTTGAAGATATTATAAAGTCTGGTCGAATACAAAAAGATGATTTGACTATTGTGGTTGTTGATGGAATTTAATTTGATTTATTATGTTTGCAATAAGCAAAGTAATGATAGTTTTTGCAATAGTACTTACTACAATTATGTATTGGGCGACTTCAAATGTTTGTAGATATAATTTTACAATTGAAAGAAAAACAAATCAGTTAAATATTATTGCACAAGAACTTAAACCTACTCTTCCACTTGCAGAAGTTTATTATTTTAAAGAATTAAATTGTAATAGTGTAAACTTAACATGGGATTTTGATAGAGTATTGCAGAATTTAAACACATTATCTGTTATGATCTATCAAGAATTAACAACTGACATAAAAGGAAACCCAAATTAGAGGGAAATATTTGTCTTTTCTTTTTTTTTAGCTTTTAAGAATATTATTTTTAAAAATTTATAATATTTTTATTGAAATTCACTTTTTAAGCGAAAAATTAAATCAATTTTTGATTGAAAAATAAAAATTTGAGTTTTTTTTTTAAAATTTTATTTTTTTTGATTAAATTTTAGGAAAATAATTTTTAAAACATCTTCTCTAACACAAAAAGCAATACTCTAACACAAAAAAAAAATAATTATGTTAAAAATCAATTTTTGTTGATTTTATTGACTTTTTTTATTTTTAATTAGATAATTTTTCTCTAACACAATTCTTAAATACTCTAACACAATTTATTTTTTTACTATTGTGTTAGAGCTATGAGTTTAGATTTAAAATTTCTATAGAAAAGAATTTTTAAAAAATGGCGATTTTACTCACTTTTTTACAATTATAGCCCATTTTGAACATAATATATTTTTTTGTGTTAGACTTTAATTCAGTTTTGTGTTAGAGATTCGTTAAATTGTGTTAGAGAATATTTTAAAGGATTGTAAATGAGTGATCATGATGATGATAAAAAAAATATAAATCAAGATTCAACTAGTGATGAGTCTGATAATAAATCTTTGGTTGAGGAAAATAATCAACCTGAGAGTGTAGAATCTTCTAATGAGGGGTCATTGAATGAAAATAATGATCAAAATAATGATCAGCCACAAATTTTTGATACTGCTAACGAAAAAAAAGATGAAAATCAGGATCCAATAACTCAAAACAATGAATCAAACATCCAGGACGCTAATGAAGCGCAAAACTCTGATGTCTCAAGTGAAAAAAAAGACGAAGATACTGGTTCTGGACATCAAGTTATACATAAAAAAGATGGTCGACTACATATTTATGTTCGTCAAGACAAATATAAAGGTGAATTAAAATCAAAAAATTGGGTTGGTAGACTTTATATAGATGGAAAACAAAAAATTTCTTCTTCTGGAACAACTAATTTAGATGAAGCAATCCCAATTTTAGAAAAATGGTTTGATGATATTCAAGAAGAGAGCGAAAGATTAAAAAATCAAGTTAACAATGAAGAAGTTGGTGAAAATATAAATTCTCCTGAAGAAAATATTTCCTCTAATGAAGATAAACAAATATCTCAAGATGCTTTAAGAGAAGTAGAAAAAGTTCAAACACCAATTGATAATACTGAAACCCAGACACAAGATCAATCAAGTCCGGTTATCAGTAATGAAAATACTGAAATAAGTAAGCAAGAGCAACTAAAGGGTAAAATCTCAAATATTTTTGGAAAACTAAAAGATATTAATTTAAAGAAATTATCTTTTGGAAATAAAACTGACAAACCTTCTTTTAACAAGTCACAAGCTGGAAGTTTAAAATCAAAGTTTGATAGTTTTTTTAAATCTAGATTAGGCAAATCAACCGTTCAAGGTGAAGAGATATTAGGAATAGAACTTGCTAATAAAGAAATTAGATTAGTCCAAGTATCAAGCAATAAAGCTAATCAGTGGGTATTAGATAAGCTTTACATTCATCCCGTTGAGATAAGTGATGATACTACTCCTATAGAGAATGCTGATAAATTTTCAGAGGAACTAAAATTAGCTATACAAAAATATAAATTATCATCACCAAATGTAGCGATATCTATTCCTGTCACTAGCGCAATCATCAGAGTTGTGACAGCGCCTTTAATGAATGATGAAGAGTTAGGTAAGGCAATAGAAACAAACTCATTATGGGAAAATTTAGTTCAGTTGACAGATAATTTAGAGGATTACTCCATTTTTCATCAAGTTATTAACAGGAATCAAAAAGATAATACGATGGATATTTTATTCGTTGCTTCAAAATTAACGGACATCAATAGTTATACTTCAATTATAAAAAATGCTGGGTTAAACCCAGTAATTATTGATGTAAAATGTTTTGCTTTAAAGTCAGCTGTAGATCAATCCAATCAATTAACTAATAGGCCAGAAGATGCCAATTTAACTGCTGTTTTAGAGTTTGGTTTGGACGAAAATTATTTAATGATCCTTTACGATAATAATCCGATTATAACGGATATTTTTATAAGAGGACAAGATAGAAAAATTTTGCAAGAGTCACAGGATGCTGAGGAAAAAGAAGGATTGGTTAGAAGATATGTAACTCAAGTTAAACAAGCAATCCAAGATTTTGAAACTAAATACGAAAAAAGAATTAGAAATATAAAAGTTGTATCCGACATTGAAAGTGTAGAGGAATATTTAGCGAGTTTTAGAAAAAGTTTAATGAATGTTGGATTTAATACTTTTGATCCAACTGAAGGTTTGCAAATTCCAAGTCAAAATAAACAAGTTTTAGAGAATAAAGTTAATAAATCATACCTATCTACCTCTATCGGTTTAGCATTTAGAAAACTTGATGTTTTTGGCTATTATAAATTTGTTACTGCTGTAAAAAATATCAATTTGCTACCTGACCGATCAAGCGTAATGAAACAAAAAAAGATGAAAGCAATTTCAGGTTTTGCCTTTAAAGGGGTTACAGCTGTGGTTGCTGCAGTATACTTATTATTATTTGGCTTATCTTTTTGGAACATTTTTTCTTACAACTCTAAGCTAAAAGAATATGACGCGGTCTTAGCAAAACATTCTAAATTAGTAGCACAAAAAAAAATAGTTGCTAAAGAACTTGGTATTATCAATACATCTTTGAAATTAAGTCAATCACTCTCATCTAACAAAGAATTAACTTACAGAATTTTAGCTCAAGTGGCCTCAAGTGTTCCCAACAGAGTAAGATTTGACCGAGTAGAATTTAACGGATCAAGAAAATTAACTATTCAAGGTGTAGCAGCAAGTGATCAGGATATATTAAAATTTATCGATAATTTAGGTAAACAAAAATTAGTTGAACAAGCATCGTTGTCTTCTATGCGACTACCTCAGGGTCAAGCCGGAAGTGCAACAATGAAAGGTTTTAGAGTATTTGTAAAAATTAAAAGAGGTTAGCTATGGCGTTAGATATGAATATAGATTTAAAAAATATAAACTTGTCTGATTTAAAAGACAAGATTTTAAAGTTAGCTGACAAAAAAACACTGATCAAAATTGGTATTATCTTTGGTGCAATTGTTTTTTTCTTGATTATCTATTACGCAATCTTAAGCCCAATGGTGGAAACTAGAAAAGTTAAACTAGATGACATGAATTTAAAAAAAGAAGAAACAGTAAAATTCACAAATGATATAAGTTCAATGAAAAGAAAGATTAAAAAACTTAAACCAGATTATGAAAAATATTCGAGCCTTTTCCACTCAAAAGCTGAAGTAGAAGGCCTTTACCAGACACTAAGCATCTTTGCAGGACAAAATGACTTGGTGATTTCAAAAATTGAAAAAAAACAAATTAAACAAGTTCTAAAATCAACTGCTTTGGCAAAAGCAGATGGGAAAACAACAGGACAAACGAGTCAGCCTGAGGCAAAAGATATCAAGAATATTGCTTATTATCTTATTCCCGTTGACTTTGAAATAGATGGCAATTTTATTGGTTATATTAAATTTAAAAGAGCACTATCTCTTTCTAATAAGATGTTAAACTTTGACAAAGAGTCTATTCAGGTGGTACAAGGAGATTCAACTGGAGCGATAAAAGTTAGAGGAACATTAACAATTGTAGGATTACCAGATGAATTTTTTTAAAATAATATTTATTTCCCTACTCTTTATATGTACCGCTTTTGCATCAATGGCTGATAGTCATGATAATGAGCAAAATATAATTGAAAAAGCAAAAGAGATAAATCAAAAAGTTAAAGAAAAGCAAGCAAATACTCAAGCGAATATTGGTTCCGAAATAGATAATGCGGAACCACTTCCATTAAACGATCCTTTTGTAGGGGACAGTTCTCTATCAGGAGGTAGCACCATGTTAACGAGTGATCCAAAAGAGGCACAAAATGAAATGAGTTTATATAAGTTTAAGTTAGTTGGAGTAATGTCCACTGCAAAAGATCAAGGATTTGTCTCTTTAATTAATGCTGGTGGAGACGTTATCACTATAAGAATGTTTGAGGAATTAAGTCCAGGAGTTAAATTAATTGCAGTGAATAATAAAGAAGCAGTGTTTGAGAAAAATAGCGAGTCTTTATTAGTAATCAATTTTAAAAATCAAATTTCGGAAAGAAGCTTTTAATTTATGAAATTCAAAAATAAAATATCATTAATTTTAATTCCTTTTTTATTTTTAATGTTGACTGGCTGTGCTGAAAAAATGGCCAAGAAGACTTTTAAACATAATACTCCACTTATTAAAACAGATGTTAAGCAACTTGGGAAAAAAGAGTTAGAAAAAAGTGCTGAAATGGGACCGATTCCAATTGAAGGAGATGTTGTAAAACTTAAAAAAAGAAAACAACTATCATCTGTTAAAGAAAGAAACTATCTATTAATTTCTGAGGAATTTGAAAATTTAAAACAAAATGTTTCATTTAAATTTCAAAATTTAGATTATAAAGAAGCAATGGCTTTAATGGCCGAGGTAGGTAAAATAAATATTTTAGTTGGTGAGGAAGTTGCCGGTGCAATAACTGCTGAACTAGATAATGTTCCTTGGGATAAAGCATTTAATGCATTATTAGATTTAAAAAGCTATGCAGCAGACATCGATGTCGCCAGTAATATAATTAGAGTATCAACTCCATCAAATTTAACTTCTCAAGAAAGTTATAAATCAGCTAGAGCTTCAGCTGTAAAAAAGAAAGTAGAGCTAGAGGACTCTGTAGAGCCAATAATTTCAGAAATTTTTAGATTGTATTACATTTCACCTGCAGAAGCTAAAGCTACAATCACAGAACTTTTTACTACAGTAGGAACTGGTTCAAGTTTTATGCCAATACAAGTCACCGAAGAAAAAACTACAAGATCAATAATAGTTAGAGGAAAAGAAAAAGACTTAGACATTGTTGACAAAGTAATAAGAGAAATTGATAAAAGAACTAAGCAAGTCTTGATCGAAGCTTTTATTGTAGAAGCAACATCAACTTTTGAGCAAGCATTAGGAAAAAAAATGGGTGCTGCATACACAAGAAATAGAGAGAGAATTGGTGGTACAATAGGTGGAAGTTCAGTCGGGGCAGCTGACGGCTCTGGAGCTGCATTGTCAGAAAGTACTGCTGCTTTTACCAACGCAGCTGGTGGAGATAATCTTTTTAGTTTCGGAACTGCTGGTGCAACGAGCGGTATAGGTATTTTGAGAAAAACTGGCTCAGCAGTGTTAAAATTAGAGTTAGATGCCTTGGAAACTCAAGGACTAGGAAAAACTGTTTCCAATCCTAAATTATTTACTTTAGACAATCAGACAGCAAGCATTAAACAAGGTGAACAAATACCTGTCTCTGGAGGTGACGGAGCAGATACGTTTGCTGATGCCGCTTTAAAACTTACGGTAACACCTAACATTATCGGTGATGGAAATGTAATGTTAACAATTGTGGTTAACAACGATACTCCTAATAGGTCTACACCAGGTACACCTGGAATAAATACAATGGAAATAAACACTAAATTATTAGTAGCAGATGGAGATATTGTAGTAATTGGTGGTATTAAGAAAAATAATGTGGCTAGTAGTAAACGGGGTGTTCCAGGTGCGAGTAAAGTGCCTGTGGTTGGAAATTTATTAAAAGGCACTTCAAAAGCTGATACAATGAATGAGCTATTAGTATTTATAGCTCCAAGGATTTTGTAATGTTAAAAATTAGTAGAGAAAGTGAAATTAATTTAGTTAACGTTTTAATTGATAACGATATTATTTCTGGAAAAGATTTAATTAATATCAAAAAAATAAGCACTGAAAGCAATAAATCTCAAATTGATGCAATTTTTGAATTAAAGCTAACTGATGAAAAGAAAATAATCGATTTATTAATAAAGGAACAAAATTTAGAGACCATTGATTTAAAAAAAGTTGATATTACAGATGAAGTAAAAACAGTATTACCATCCAATTATATAAAAGTAAATTTTGTAGCGCCATTCAAAATCGATGGAAAAACTTTACATATAGCAATTTCGGATAGTTCAAAACTTGGATTAATGAGAAATTTAAAAGCTATAACAAAAAAAAATATTGAACTCCATGCTGCTAAAGTTTCTGATATCTCAGAGTTTATAGAGAGATTAGCAAGTGAAACGGATGAGGTGACAATTGCATCAATACGAGACGAAAATAGAAAAAAAATAAAAACTTTTGAGTCTGATTTAGGAGAAGCGGGTGAAGTCTTGGAAAAAGCACCTGAAGAAGATATTGAAGCTATAGAGAATGAATCTGAGGTAATAAAATTTAGTACTGCAGTAGTAGCTGAAGCAATTAAAATGGGAGTGAGTGATATTCATATTGAGCCTTATAGATTTACTTCTAGAGTTAGATATCGATTAGATGGAATGTTGCAAGAACAAGAGCAATACAAACAATTCCTTCATGATAATTATGGTGCGGTAGTTACTCGATTTAAAATTATGGGTAAATTAGATATTGCTGAAAGAAGACTGCCACAAGATGGAGCAATAAATTTTAAAATAGAAAATAAAGTAGTCGATCTTCGTTTATCGATATTACCAACTGCAAACAACGAGAGAATTGTAATGCGTATTCTTAACAAAGATGCGGGTGATATAAAATTAGAACAATTGAATTTTGAAGAACAAGATTTAAAAAATTTGAGAAAAGCAATTCATAGTACTCAGGGATTAATATTAGTCACCGGCCCAACAGGTTCTGGTAAATCAACAACTTTGTATAGTATTTTAAAAGAGGTGAGCAAACCTCATTTAAATATTTTAACTGCCGAGGATCCTGTTGAATATGAATTAGATGGAGTTGGACAAGTTCAAATCAAAGACCATATTGGCCTAACTTTTGCATCAGCATTAAGATCTTTTCTAAGGCAAGACCCAGAAATTATTCTTGTTGGAGAGATGCGAGATAAAGAGACTGTTGATATTGGATTAAAAGCAGCATTAACGGGTCACTTGGTATTTAGTACACTTCACACTAATGATGCGCCAAGTACAATTACTAGATTACAAAATATGGGCACACCCGATTATTTAATCAGTGCTGCAACGCAATTAGTTGTTGCGCAAAGATTGGCAAGAAAAAATTGTAAAGACTGTAAAGTGCCTGATGATGATGTAAATCCAAAAGTTCTACAAGATTTAGGATTTAGTGCCGAACAAGCATCAAGGGTTAAAGCTATTAAAGGCAAAGGCTGTGCAAAATGTAATGATACTGGTTATAAAGGTAGACAAGGTATTTATGAAATTTTAGTGGTATCAAAACCAATTAAAGAAGCAATCTTACGTCAAGCAACTACTCCTGAATTAAGAGAAATTGGAATTAAAGAGGGCTTTCAAACCATGAAAGATATGGGGCGAAGACTAATTGCATCTGGAGAGCTTAATTTTAGAGAGTACGAAAGAGTTCTTTCAGGCGAGTAAAAATGGAAGCTTTTACTTACAAAGGAATTTCTGACGGAAAATACGTCGAGGGTGATATAGAAGCTATAAACCTTGATGAAGCCTCACACCTCTTAAAAGAGAAGAAAATAATAATCACAAATATTATTAAGTCTAAAAAGAAGGCAGGTGAAAAGAAGAAAAAAAGTGGATCCTCACTTTTTGGTAAAAGCAAAAAAGTAAAAGTAGAGGATATTCTTATATTTTCAAAGCAATTTGCAACTATGGTAAAAGCAGGTTTGCCAATCTTGCAAGTTTTAGCAATGCTTAGAGATCAAATGGAGAGCCAGGGGATTAAGGATATAATTGAGGATATAAGAAAGAGTTTAGAGGGTGGAGTAAATTTATCAAAATGTTTTGAAAAATATCCTCAACATTTTGACAATGTGTATGTCAACTTAATCAAGGCAGGAGAAGCTAGTGGTAAATTAGATGTATTCTTACTTAAAATAGTAGACTCGCTTGAAAAAAAAGAAAAAATTAAGAAGAAAATTAAATCTGCATTAATGTACCCAGCAATAATGTTTACAGTAGCAATAACTGTTAGTGCGTTTATGCTTGTTAAAGTAGTACCTGTATTTGCTAAAATGTATGATGGTATGGGTTTAGAGTTGCCAGCAGCTACAGCAACCATCATGGCTATGAGTGATTTTTTAAGAGGAACAGGTGGAAAAATTATCCTTTTTGGAAGTATAATAGGTTTTTTTGGATTTAGGTTTATTACAAAAAGAAACGCTGCAATTCGTTTAAAATGGCATAAACAAGTTTTAAAACTACCATTGTTTGGGGATATGATTTTAAAATCTATGTTAGCTAGAATTTCATTGATTATGGGAAATTTAAGTGCAGCGGGTGTGAACTTATTAGAGAGCTTGGAGATTGCAAAATCTGTCAGTAACAATGATGTTATTACGGATGCTCTAGAGAATGTTAAAAAAGGAGTTTTTTCGGGAGACACATTAACAAAACTTTTTTTAAAAGAGCCATTGTTCCCCCCAACATTTAGCCAATTAATCTCTGTAGGAGAACAAACCGGTCAATTAGATGAAATGTTTAATTCAGTAGCTACTTATTATGAGGAAGAATTCGATACTACAGTTGATAATATGTCTAGTCTAATAGAGCCGATCATGATTGTTTTTATGGGTGTGATGATTGGTGGACTAATGATTGCAATGTACTCACCAATATTTAACGTTGGTGCTTTAATTAATTAAATTGATTATCGTTATATTCTAAAAACTATTACTTAATAATAGATCTGTGCTGTAATTTGGTTTATCAACAAAAAAGTTATAGTCAGTAGAAATTTTAAAATCAAAAATGTCAATTTTTTTAGAAAATTTTAAACTAGTATTAATAGTTTCATCCAAATCAAATGAAAATTTCATCTCATCTATTGGAACATATCCTAGTGATAAATAAAACTCATCGTAATAACCTCCCCGCGTACCAAATCTCTCAATGTTAACAACTGTCGACCAACCTGTTATCGATGTTCTATCAATACCATAACCAATTCTATAATTATATTTGGATCTATTATTTGATTCATATTCATAGATGGTACTTTGATTATTCAAATAATAAAATTCTGCATTAGATGATGGACTTAAGTCTCCAATAAATTCTAATCTTCCATGGTGATTAATGATTTCCTTATCTTTCTCTCCTTTATGTGTTTTATCAAAGAGTACTCCAATAGTGGCTATCGCAGTTTTAATATTTTGATCTTTATAATGTAATGCATCAGCTAGACTACTACCTAAAATTGTTTTTTCATTAAATGGTTTAAGCTTAGTATATCCAATTTCAAACTTAACACCTGGATTTAAGTTGATATCTTTATTATGCAGTCGTTTCCCAAAATTCATTGACCCAAATATTTGGTGCCCATTTCTATTACCCTCTAATTTGTTGCCATTAATAACTCTTCGATGATCAATTTCCAGTAAGCTAAGTCCAATAATACTGTCAGTAAAATAATCATTATCTCTAATCTTTGTGCGATAAGCAGCCAAACTATAAGTGTTTGTATTTAAATTAGAACCATTGCTTCCAATATCTACATCGTCCTTTCCGAATTGAAAAACATATCCGTACATTAAATCTCTATCGTCTTCATCAATTCTGTCAGTACCAAAAGATATTCCATAATTTTGAATATCTCTTGAGGATGTATTGCTTACATTTTTTTCTCCTATAACAAATCTTCCCTCACTCCAGTCAAACCAATCATTACTTCTATAAGTTTTATCTCTTTCTTTCTTAAAAGCGTCAAACGTGCTAACTAGTTTTGCAACTTTTTGATTTTGAAAATCAATACTGGCATTTAAGTTTGAGAGGTTGTCTTTATTTTTGTGTCTTCTAAGCCACTCAACTCTATGAAAAATCGGAAGCGTGTTGTTTCTTATCACACGTTTTGACATTTCTACGTTAGCTTCGATAATTGCTTTTACATCAGCATTAGCAGATGGGTCAGTACAGGCAATGGCCCCAGCACATTGTAAGTCGTATTCATGAATCTTATCAGTTGTAGCTGAAGTTTCTGCGTCACTTGTAACAAACAATTTTGTAAAGTTTGCAGCAAAAATAAAACCTCGCATATCATTAACTCTGCTACCTAAATCGAATGTAGAAAAAGTTGAGGATAAAGTTGTGATATCATAAGCAGTGCTCAAGGTATATTTGTTCATTCTGGCATTAGTATCTCCAGCTATATAAAGTGCAGTTCCATCTGAATTAAATTGAATATTTCTCATACTAGTATCTGAAGTTACTAATGAGTCAGAAATTTCTCCTGGTGTTACTCCAGATCTGAGATCCCAAGCGTTTGATAAATCAAATTGTCTTATTTTATCTGTATTCTTTCCACCTACAAACATCCTTGTACCATCAGGTTTGAAGGCCAAAGTTCTAAGTTGATTCTCTACATATACTCCAGTTTCATTTACTTCATATATTTTCTCACACACTAATGTTGATGAGTCCCATGCTGTAGTTAGTTTAAATTGAAAAATAGCAACACCTGGATTTCCACTGAAATCTTTATTGGTAGCTACAAACATTTTTGTACCATCAGGTTTAAATTCTATTGCATGTGGTAATTTCATATTAGTGCTACATGCTAGCTGCGTTCCATCTCCATCATTAAAAGATCTTGTTGCAGTACTTATATCAAAAGGGGTACTAAGCGAGTATTGAACTACGTATGCATCTTCACTATCTTTCAGACGACTTGTTATGTACATTATCTTACCATCAGGTTTAAAGTTTATTCCTCTAACACCAGGAGTATCGCTTGTAACATCTTTTGTCTGAACAAATGATAATTCACCAAATGAATGTGAACTAAATAAGATTAAGAAAAGTGTCAAAAATAAAAATATTTTTTTTGTCATTTCTTTAAAAAAATTAAGAATTATTGTAATGCCACACTCATACTTAGAATATTTGTGTAATTACCATCACCATCCTTTGTATTACATGGCTTCTTGAAGCACATTTCTACCGTGGCGTTTTTATTACCTTGAGTATTAATAATTATGTATCCAAGTTGTTTATCTTCATAAGCAGCCCCACCACTTCTAACAGCTTTAGATGTTGAGCCATCCACTTCACCAAAAGGATTTTTAAAACTATAATCTCTAAAAGCTTCATCAACGTATTGAGCTATAGTTTGTGCTTTTACATCAGAACATTTGACATTATTTTGATCAAATAAACTTCTGTTTGGATCGACATTGCACATCATAAGTTCATTTGAAATATATTTAGAAGCACTAGCAAAATTTGATTTGGCAGTTGCTATTTTAGCTGAAGCTGTATATCCGTTATAAGCAACCACCCCTACTGCTGCAAGAATACCAATGATAGCTACCACAACAAGAAGTTCTATTAGTGTGAACCCTTTTTGTTTCATAAAAAACTTATAATTTTTTAGTAAGAACTAAATTGTTGATCCAGGGTTTATCACCTTCTTTAAATTTTATCGAATCCATTATTTCTTGAATAAAAAAAGTACCAAGCCCACCTGGTTTGACATCATCGATTGCTCTATGTTTAACTTTACTTTCCTCAACTGGTTTTCCTTTATCAAAAAAAGCAATTTCAAGTTCTTTACCAGTACAAGTAATTCTTACTGCCATCCTGTCTTGAGTGTCAGGAAAATCTTTGTAAGCATGTTTGACAATGTTTTGTGCAGCTTCGGCAATCGCCAAAACTAATTCTTCTCTTAAATCTTCATCTATTTTAAATTTTTCGAAAACTTCTCTTGAGAAACTTCTTACATCCTTAAGACTTGATGATCTGACTAAGAAATCTTTTTTTTCAGATAAATTTGTTGGATCCGCGACTTCAGTATTCATTTTGTTGAATTACTCCAAATTTAAAATTTGCTCTAACTTTGCCATCATTATAACTTTTAAAACTGATTTACTAACATCTTTAACTATAAGCTTAGTTCCCTTCTCTAATGCTTTTTGATGACTTTCAATTAAAACCGAAATACCTGATGAGTCCATATACTGAACATTACTTAAATTTAAGTTAACATTTTTACCAGCATCAATTAGAGGAAAAATAACTTCTTTCGCACCCTCTGTTTTATCCATATCTATTTCACCATCTAAAAAAACTGTACTCGTGTCACCTTCATCTGTAACTTTATAAGTCATAAAAATTTCCTTGCCATTGCTAAAACTTTTTCAACAGGTTGACTTACCTCTTTTAACTCAACCTTTGTATTTTTATCTTTTGCTCTTTTACTACTTTCCACAATTACGGATATTCCAGAGGA
Source organism: uncultured Pelagibacteraceae bacterium (assembly GCA_902612325.1). Lineage (GTDB taxonomy): Bacteria > Pseudomonadota > Alphaproteobacteria > Pelagibacterales > Pelagibacteraceae > Pelagibacter. Next base: position 49,403 of record CACMDB010000007.1, read on the forward strand.
ATCCATGTATTGAACATCTTTAAGATTTAAATGCACTACTTTACCAGAGTCAATTAAAGGAAAAATAACTTCCCGAACATCATCTGCAATATCCATGTCTATTTCACCATTTAAAAAAACTGTGCTGATATTTTCACTATCTGTGACTTTAAATTTCATAATTCACTATATTAAATAAGCTAATAACAAAAAACATCTTAAAATTAAACCCAATTTGACCTTGATGTTTGATTTTATTGATATTAAGCGCAATATTTGCAGTTTACATCAACAAAATTTATTATAAGTTTTTAAAATTAATTAATTAATAAAGAGGAAAAAATGAAAAATAACAAAGGTTTTACATTAATTGAATTATTAGTTGTAGTTGCAATTATTGGTATTCTAGCCGCTGTTGGAGTGGTTGCTTACAATGGTTACACTAAAAATGCAAAAATTAATGCTGCGAAATCTAATCAAGCTGCAGCAGTAAAATATATCGCTGCTGAATTACAGAAATGTAACATGGCTGAGACAAGTGCTATGGACGATAATCTAACATGTTCTGCATTGAATACTGCAGCAAGTAATGCAGGATCAGCTGCAACAGCAGCAGTAGCCGCATTAGCAGATTTTAAAAATCCTATGGCTAATGCTTGTAAAGCTGTAATCCTATCAACAACAACGGCACAGGCAGCAAATGATTCAGCTACACCACCTGTACCAGCTTGTGCTAATACGGGAGAGGGATATACAATCATTACTGTTGATGAAGCTAATGACAAGCTTACTCTTAAAACAGCATATGATGGTGGCGAGGTTGAAAATGAAGTTCTCCTTGACTAGCTCATCTATTGAAAAAAAACTTTAATATAAAAATTAAAAGCTCTCTAGGGTTTTCCCTAGTTGAGCTTTTAGTTGTAGTTGCAATTATAGGAATTATATCTTCTATAGGTGTGTTAACTTATAATGGATATGTTTCAGGGACAAAAGAAAAGTCTATCAAGAATATGATGCAACAAGTTTCATTAGCACAAACAGAAGAGCTCTCTAATAGTGGTAATTACTATTTTCATACTCCTGTTGAGACAGACACATGCACACAAAGCGCGGCAAAGACTAAAGATATTGAGGTTAACTTATTAGGTAGGAAAGATTACACAATTGAAAATAGTGAAAGCCAAACTGGGAGAGAAGTAGGTTATGAAATGTGTATAGCGAAAACAGGAACATCCGACTACAATATCAATGCAAAAGAAACAGGGTCTACTTGCATTTTAACATTAAGCCGAGATGGAAACTTCTCTAAATCTTCTGGTTGTTAAAAAAAAGATTTAAAATCAAATTGATCACAAAAGCAATTGATTGTTGATCTTTATTTGTTAGATAATTAAAATTATGAGCAAAGATATGGCTCAAGAAGTAATAGATATATTAACAAGTAATATTGATACCTTATGGGTCATTGATTGTGCAATATTAGTTTTCATCATGCAGGCAGGTTTTATGTGTATGGAAACCGGTTTATCGAGACATAAAAATAGTATTAACGTTGCTTTAAAAAATGCAGCAGACTTTGGTGTCTCTGTTGTTATCTTTTGGATATTTGGCTTTGGCTTGATGTTTGGTACTTCCTACAATGGATTTTTTGGTACTGATTTATTTTTCTTTAAGACAGATAAAGCTGAGTACATGACATACTTTGTCTTTCAAGCAATGTTTGTTGCAACAGCTGCAACAATTATTTCTGGTGCAGTTGCTGAAAGAATGAAATTTAATGGCTATCTTATTATGACAGTTTTAGCTACTGGAATAATTTATCCAATCGTTGGACACTGGGCCTGGTCTTCAAGTTATCTATCTAAATATGAAGCGGTGGATCAGCTTTTAGCAATAACAGGAACTGTTAAAACTACTGGTTGGTTATCAGATTTAGGTTTTGTTGATTTTGCTGGCAGCACCATTGTTCACTCCGTTGGTGGATGGATTGCATTAGCAGCAGTGATTATTTTAGGACCAAGAATTGGAAAATATTCTGAGGCCAATAAAGGAAAATTTACGGGCTCTAGTTTTCCTTTGGCAGTCTTAGGTACACTTATTTTATGGTTTGGTTGGTTTGGTTTTAATGGAGGAAGTAATGGCGCTATGGATGAAACAGTACCATTGATTTTGATTAACACTTTTTTAGCGGCGGCGTTTGGTTTATTAACTGGATTAAGTGTTTCTTATTTAAAATTTAAAAAACCCGATCCTTTTTATATTATCTTGGGTCCTTTGGCTGGATTAGTCGCTATTACTGCTGGTTGTAATTCTATGACATCAGTCACATCTATTTTTGTTGGAATTATTGGAGCTATAATTGCCATTACTGTAAATGAATTATTGAATAGATTTGAAATTGACGATGTTGTTGGAGCGGTACCAGTTCATTTAGCGGCGGGTGTTTGGGGAACTTTAGCAGTTGGATTTTTTAGTGATCTAAGCATTTTGGATACAGGGCTAGATAGATTTTCTCAAATTAAAATTCAATTGATTGGAGTAATTGCTATTGGTTCATTTACATTTATTTCTTCATTTATAATCTTAAGTCTTTTCAATAAATTTTATCCACTGAGAGTAAGTCCAGTTCAAGAGGAATTAGGATTAAATATCGCTGAACATAATGCAGTATCCATTGAGCATGATTTAATTACTATTTTAGATAAACAATCAGAGTCTGGCGATCTCAAAATAAGAGGACCACAAGATCCGTTTACTGCTGGGGGTGTGATTGGTCTTTATTATAACAAGCTTATGAGCAAACTTGAGACAAGCGAGGATGAAAAAAATAAGTGGCGAGAAAGAATTTCAAAAGAGGTAAAACTTGCTGTCAAAGTTCAAGAAAATTTTTTACCAAAAAGAAATTTAAAAAACTATCCAGTACATGGAATTAATATTGCGGCAAGGGAGGTTTCCGGAGATTTTTTTAGTTTTTATCCTCACAATGATAGTATTTATTTTATAATTGCTGATGTAGCTGGCAAAGGAATTCATGCTGGTATGGTTATGGCAAAAGCATCAACTCTATTTGAGGTTTTAGCCCAATCAAAAGTTGATCCAGATGAAATGGTTTTTCACATGAACAACGATTTAAATAATACTAAAACTGCTGGAATGTTTGTAACTTCAATTGTTGGAGAATATAGTTTAATCACAGATGAAATTAGATGGGTTAATGCAGGTCATCAACCTGCAATTTTAAGAAACGGGCAAGGTCAATATAGTCAGTTTGAAAGTTCAGCTCCACCTCTGGGAGTGATTAAACAAAAAGATAAAAGTGTTTATAATATTCAAAAAACAAAATTAAATGGTTCAAGGTTTTACGCTTTTACTGATGGTTTATCAGAAAGTTTAAATGATAATGGAGAAGAGATAGGAATTGATGGCTCAATCAACATAATCGAACAAAATTATAACAAGGATACTATTAAACAATTAGACAGTATTACGAAAACAGTAATTAGTTCTGGCCAAAATCAAAAGCTATCTGATGATCTAACTTTAATAAGTATTGGAAAATAAGACTTATTTCTAAAATTAATTAATTGAAAAAAACAATATACTTAATATCTTTTCATTTTTATGTTTTTATATTTCGTAAGGTTTAAATTATTTTTGATGTCAACAATTCTGTTGATTATGACGTCTGCTTTTTCATCAGAAAAAAACATTACATACATGCAAATTTTGCAAGATCCTAATAACTTAGATTTAAATTTAAAATATGCTCAACAACAAGGAAAAGTTGGAAACTTTAAACAAACAATCTCAACACTTGAGAGATTAAATATGCTTTATCCAGATAATGTTGAAATCAAATTATATTTGTTATCTGTTTTAGTCCAAGTTGACTCTCCGGAAAAAGCCAACACTATTATTCAAGACATGAAATTAAGAAGAGATCTTTCTGCAGAGGATTTAGAAACTTTACAAGAAATTGAAGAAGAATTAAGAGATCGTGAACCAAGTTTGTGGAATTTAACAGCCGATGTTGGTTTTGGTGCAACGTTTTCCAACAACGTCAATAGTGTATCTAAAACAAGATTAAAATATGACTCAAATTCAATCGCAGCTTTTACATCGCCAAAACATGATAGAACTGAAAGTGCCTCGATTGGTATTACAGCAACAAGACCTGTTGGTGAAGAGTCGTCATTATTATTAAATTTTGGTCATACCACATCTAATCAATATCAAGAAGCTGATGATGATTTTCAAAGTTATGGTTTAACAATTGGTTTGGATACCACTTTAGGTAATCAAAGTTTAAGTCCATATATAATTATGAGTAAAACTGATGCACAGCATGATGCAGACAGTTTTTCATTGATGTTAGGAGTAGGAGGATTTTTTACAGTTGGAGAAAGACATTCCTTTAGTTATGGGTATTCTTATTCAGACTCTAAGGCAAATCAAAATTCGGAAGACACAACAGCCGATGAAACTAATGCAATAGGACATGGTTATACTTTTGGTTATGATTTAATTTTAACTCCAATAATTTCTAGCTCATTAAGTTTAGGTTACAGTGATAGTGATGCAAAAGTTGATGCTGGAAATGATTACGAAACTTATGAATTTGGTTTGGGTTTAAATTTTGCATTTCCATGGGCTTATATTGCATGGAGTGCCTCAACTAGTTTTAATGATTACAAAGCTGCGGATACTTCAGTCGACTCTACAAAGTTAAGATCTGATCACGCAACAACAACAGATTTAATGATCACAAAAGCTATTGGAGATATCTTTCCATTTATTGATCCTAACAGAACATTGTTTATCAACCTGTCTTATGAAAAAACTTTCTCAGAGGCAAATATAATGAACTATGACTATTTAGCCGATTCCTTTGCTTTAAGTTTTTCTAAGGGTTTAAAACTAAATTAATCAAATTTTTTTCAAATTTCGCTTATTAATTGATTTTTTTGACGTTCAATTTGAGCTTTTAAAGTTTATTTTTTTTTAATTTTTGTTAGTTTTACGTTGATGAAAAAATTATTATCAGTTGTAACAGGTCTAATTTTTATGATCAGCACAAGTGTTTTTGCTGAGGAAAAATTAACCATTGAAAAACAATTAGTTGGAATTGTTGGTGCAATTTCGGGAACTGTTAAAACTGAAACAAGAGAATTAAAAGCTGGTGATAAGATTTATTTAAATGAAACAATTGTTGCTGGGGCTGGATCTGGTACACAAATTTTACTTTTAGACCAATCAACTTTTACTATAGGTGAAGACTCTGAAGTTGTAATGGATACATTTATTTTTGATCCAGCAACGAATGATGGAAAAATTGTTGCAAGCGTTAAACAAGGAAGCTTAAAAGTAATCTCAGGTTTGATTAGTAAAAAAGATCCTGATAGTTTAACTGTCGAAGTACCAGAAGGAACACTTGGTTCTAGGGGAACAGAATTTCAAACAATCGTATCAAAAGGTAGAACGGATACTTTATTAATTGGTCCGGGAAAAAATAATACTTTAGGAATGAGACCTGGAGCAGTGCTTATTGGAAATAGTTTAGGCTCAACTTTACTTGATAATCCTTATAGCATGGCTTCCATGACGAAAGGTAAGGCACCAGGGCAAGCA
>CACMDB010000008.1 GCA_902612325.1 uncultured Pelagibacteraceae bacterium
AGTTTCAAATTTTAATTCAAAGAGTAAAAAATTTTTTAATAAAGTAACTTTTAAAAATTTTGTAAATGATATCTTGCTAGCTTATTTTGGATGAATCATTTTTTTCGGATTTACAATTCTATCAAAATCTTTTTCATTAATTAATTTTGTTTTTAAAGCTTCTTCTCTTAGAGTTGTACCTTTTTTAAGTGCTGTCTTAGCTATCTTGGCAGAGTTATCATATCCAATATGAGGAGCTAGCGCAGTAACCAGCATTAACGAGTTATCTAAAAATTTTTTAATTTTTACTTTATCTGCTTTAATTCCTTTAACGCAATATAAAGCAAAGTTTTTAGTACTATCTGCAAGAAGATCAATAGATTGTAAAATATTGTGAGCAATTAATGGTTTAAAAACATTTAGCTCAAAATGTCCATGTGAACCTGCCATTGTTATTCCATTATGATTACCGATTACTTTAACACAAACCATTGTCACTGCCTCTGATTGTGTTGGGTTTACTTTTCCAGGCATAATCGATGAACCTGGTTCATTTGCTGGTAAAATTATTTCACCATATCCGGCTCTTGGTCCCGATCCTAAAAATCTTATATCATTTGCAATTTTCATTAAACTAACAGCAGTAGTATTTAAAGTTCCAGAAAAATTTACTATTTCATCATGAGCTGCCAACGCAGCAAATTTATTCTTAGTTGGTTTAAAGGGTAGTTTAGTTATTTTTTTTATTTCGTTTATTACTTTTTTATCAAAACCTTTTTTACTATTAATTCCTGTGCCAACGGCAGTACCACCTTGAGCTAAATAATAAATTTCATTTAAAGCATCTTTAATTCTTACAATACAATCCTCTAATTGAGATTGATATCCTGAAAACTCTTGTCCTAATGATAAAGGAGTTGCGTCCTGAAGATGAGTTCGTCCAACCTTAATAATATTTCTAAATTGAGAAACCTTTTTTTTCAACTCCCTATTTAAAAGGTCAAGAGACGGTAGCAACTTATTTTTAGTTTCCATAGCTATAGCTATATGCATTGCTGTAGGAAATACATCATTGGTAGATTGAGATTTATTTACATGATCATTTGGATGAACTGGTTTTTTTGTACCTTTTCTTCCACCTAAAATTTCGATTGCTCTATTTGCAATTACTTCATTTACATTCATATTAGTTTGAGTACCAGAGCCAGTTTGCCAAACTTTTAGCGGAAAGTGTTCGTTTAATTTACCACTGATTACTTCATTAGATGCTTTTACAATCGCATTAGAAATTTTTGGTACAATCTGTCTTTCTTTTCTATGAACTATAGCAGCAGCTTTTTTAATGATTGCGATAGATTTAATTAAAACTGGTCTAACTAAAAACTCACCAATATCAAAATATTTTTTTGATCTTTGAGTAGAAGCTCCCCAATATTTATCATTAGGAACATTTATTGTTCCAATGCTATCGAATTCTTTTCTTAATTTCATTGATTAATAGGCAAATATTAAATTACTATAAATATACATTAATTTTATAAAACTTACAGGAGCATTATGTCAAATTTTAGTAAGGTTGGAATTTTTATGAAAACTTTTGGTCAAGAAGTTAAAAATAAACCTTCATTTAGCACAGATAAAATCAACAAACTGCGATTGGATCTAATAAAAGAGGAATTGAGTGAGTTATCAGATGCAATGAATAATAAGGATTTATTAGAGGTTGCTGATGCTTTGACGGATATATTGTATGTTACTTATGGGGCAGGTCATGCTTTTGGAATTGATTTAGATAAGTGTTTTGATGAAGTTCAAAATTCTAACATGAGCAAGTTAGACAAGAATGGAAAACCAATTTATAATGAACATGGCAAAGTAATGAAAGGTCCAAATTACTTTAAACCCGATCTCTCAAAATTTGTTTATTAAATTTCTAATTTAAAATCAATCGCTGGTGCGCTATGAGTTATGCCGCCTACAGAAATTCTATCTACACCAGTTTTTGCAATCGATTTAACTTTTTTGAGATTTATATTTCCCGAAGCTTCCGTTTGATAGTATTTTTTTGCAAGTTTAACTCCTAATTTCAAATTTTTAACATTCATATTATCAAATAAAACACAATCAAATTTTAATCCGATTATTTTCTTAAGCTGTTCAATTGTGTCTACTTCCACAGTTATTTTTTTTCGCCTTTTATTTTTAATCGCCAAACTCACTAATTCCCTTATGTTTAAATTTGCAATATGATTATCTTTTATCAAGAATTCATCACTTAAGTTAAATCTATGATTAGTTCCTCCACCTAATTGTACAGCATATTTTTGTATAACTCTTAAATTAGGTATAGTCTTTCTAGTGCAACAAATTTTACATTTTTTACCTGCTAATTTTACGAATTGATTTGTTTTTGTAGCTATGCCCGAAATATGAGATAAAAAATTTAGCGCAACTCTTTCTGCTATCAAAATATTTTTTTTATTTCCTCTAATAATTGCAATTGTTGAATTTCTTTTAACAAAAGATCCATCTTTTGTTTTTACAATGAATTTAATTTTTTTATCGATAAGTGAAAACGTATATTTTACAAATAGTAGCCCACCAATCACAGCATCCTGGTTAGATATCAATTTTGCTTCTGTAATATTATTATTCTTAATTAACCCAGAGGTAATGTCGCCTGATGGATATAAATCTTCATTGAGTGCAAGTTTGACATTACTTTTTATAAAATTTTCACTAAGTTTAATTTGAGACACAAAAAGTTATCTGCCAATAGCAACCATTTTTTCAACTGACATTCTTGCTTTATTGATTGTTTCTTGATCCATAATAATTTCACCAGTTTCATTTTCCAAACAATCTAATATTTTTGGTAAGGTTATTTTTTTCATATGAGGACACATGTTGCATGGTCTAATAAATTCTACATTTGGATTTTCGACTTGAATATTGTCACTCATTGAACATTCGGTAACCATCATTACTTTTTTAGGCTGATTATCTCTAACATAATTTATCATTCCTGAAGTTGATCCAGCAAAATCACTTGCTTTAATTACATCTGGTGGACACTCAGGATGAGCTATGATTTTTATCCCTGGGTTGCTTTTTCTAATATTTTGTATCTCTTTTTCGTTGAATTGATCATGCACAATACAAATTCCTTTCCAAGAAATGATCTCAACATCTGTTTGAGAGGCAACATATTTCGCAAGGTAATCATCTGGTAGAAAAATTACTTTTTTAACCCCTAAAGATTTTACAATCTTCACAGCATTTGCAGATGTGCAACATACATCTGTTTCTGCTTTTACATCTGCAGAAGTATTGACATAAGAAACTACTGGAACTCCAGGATATTTTTCTTTTAATAATCTTACATCTTTTCCCGTAATTGAAGATGAAAGAGAACAGCCTGCTTTCATGTCAGGTAGCAAGACTTTTTTATTTGGACTCATTAGTTTTGCAGTTTCAGCCATAAAATGTACACCAGCCATTACAATTATTTCTGCTGAAGTTTTTGAAGCTTCTACAGCAAGAGCTAGAGAGTCTGCTGAGAAATCTGCAATACCATGATAAATTTCTGGGGTTTGATAATTGTGAGCTAAAATTACTGCGTTCTTTTCTTTTTTAAGTTTATTGATTTTATGTATATAAGGAGCATGTACTGACCATTCAATTTCAGGCATAACCTTTGAAATCTTTTTATAAATTGGATCAGTTGCTTGTTTTACTTCCTGATTAAATTCCATAATAAAATTTATCAATTTGAAACCTACTTGTCATTGATTTAATGTGGGTCAAATTTGCGGCTATGCTGAAATTGGTAGACAGGCACGGTTGAGGGCCGTGTGGACCTAGTCCATGAGAGTTCGAGTCTCTCTAGCCGCACCAAAATTTAAATTTTTAGCCATTCAGGCACAAAAACTTTAAAAGAACCATTTTTACCCTGAAATATTTTGTCTTTTTCAAAATTTGTATCCAAATATTTAATGAGTGCAAAAGGATATGTCTCACTAATCAAGACTTTTCCAATCTCAACATTATTGTTATAAATACTTTCATTCTCAATTAATTCTCCTTCAATAATCTCAATTGGTAGTAATCTTTTTGAAAGCTTATTCTTTAATTTTATTCTGGCAGTATTTTCTTGGCCAACATAACAGCCTTTCTTGAAATCAATACCATTTAGCTCCTCAAAGTTACACTCGATACCAAATAATTTATTCTTCAATTTATTTAGGTCTTTTGGAACTATACCAAGTTTATGACTATGAATATGATAGTTTTCGATTTTATCATTTTTAAGATCAAGTTTTTTCAAAGATAAGTAAAGTTTTTCAAGATTAATTATAAGTCTAGCACCCAAGTATTTATTTCTTGGATCTAAAAAAATCGAATCTTCTCTATACTTAAATGTAAAACCCAACACATCTTTTGCATTTTCAATAGATAGATATTTTTCGTATCCAAAACTAGCAACCACAAATTCATTACTTAAATTAAGAATTTCTACTTTTGATCTTATCTTATATAAATTTAATTGTTTAAATATCTCTTCAGACTGAGATTTTTCACAATCAATAAAATAACCTAATTTGTGTTTTACAACCATGAATTCATATAAAAATTTACCCTGCGGAGTGAACAATGATGCAAAACAACTGGAGTTATCTGTAACTTTGTTAATGTCATTGCTAATCAGATTTTGAAGAAAATCTTTTGCATCTGAACCATTGACGTAAAGTATGGCTCTATCTTCTAATATATAAACACTATTATTCATATTTGATTGATATCTGATTTTAATATAATAACTTTTCTCAAAAATGTTAGATCTTATTATCAAAAATGGACAGTGCTATATCAATGGGAAGTTAGAAAATAAAGATGTTGCTGTTAAAGACGGTAAGATATCAAAAATTGGTGAAGTATCAGAAGAAACAAAAGAAGTGTATGATGCAAAAAACCTAATAGTCTTGCCTGGATGTATTGATACCCAAACTCATTTTAGAGAACCTGGCTCAACAGATACAGAAGATCTTCATTCAGGAAGTAGAGCAGCAGTTGTGGGAGGTATTACGGCAGTATTTGAAATGCCTAATACAAATCCACCTACATCCAACATTAAAGAATTTCAAAGAAAATTAGATCTTGCAAAAAATAGAATGTATTGCAATTACGCTTTTTATTTTGGTGCAACAGCCGAAAACGTTAATCAATTAGCAGAGCTGAAAGATTTAGAAGGATGTTGTGGTATTAAATTATTTGTAGGTTCATCAACAGGTAATCTTTTAGTAGCTCTTGAAGAGGACATCGATAAAGTCTTTCAACATTGCTCAAAAATTGTAGCAGTTCATTCGGAAGATGAGGAAATTTTGAAAAGGAATAAAAAATTAATTAAGAATGGAGATGTTCACTCTCATCCCGTATGGAGAAGTGAGGAGTGTGCTATTTCTTCAACTAGAAGAATTGTTAGAATTGCTAAGAAATATAATAAGAAAGCTCACGTCCTTCATATTACCACCAAGCAAGAGATAGATTTTTTATCTCAACACAAAGGCAATATTACTTTCGAAATTACCCCGCAGCATTTAACGATCTATGCACCAGATTGTTATGACAAACTTGGAACGTATGCACAAATGAATCCACCAATTAGAGATAAATCTCATTATGATCGATTATGGTATGCAGTTAAAAATAATATCAATGACACAATTGGCTCAGACCACGCCCCACATTTAAAAGCAAACAAAGATAAAGAATATCCCAACTCACCCTCTGGTATGCCAGGTGTTCAAACATTAATGCCAGTGATGTTAAACCATGTGAATGATGGAAAATTATCACTCAATCAATTAATGAATTTAGTTTGTGAAAATCCAATTAAAATTTTTGGCATTCAGAATAAAGGATTTATTAAAGAGGGTTATGATGCTGATTTCACAATTGTTGATATGAATAAAAAGATTGTGATTAAAAATGAAAATATTGAGAGTAAATGTGGCTGGTCACCTTTTAATGATGTTGAGTTTAAAGGCACTCCTGTAGCCACTATTATCGCTGGGAAAATAAAAATGAAAGATGGAAAAATTATCGGAGACCCAGAAGGAACCCCATTAGAGTTTAATTAAGTTTTATTGTAAAACTATTTACTAACACTACTCCAATTACAATTAAAAATAATCCTAATATTGCCTGCCAAGCTAAAGTTTGTTTGAAAAAAATATACCCCAGTATTGCAATTGTAAATATTCCAAGACCACTCCATGTAGCATAAACAATTGCTATTGGAAGCTTGTTAACCACAAAAGTAAGTAGATAAAAAGCAGTTAAATAGAATATGGCAAGCAAACTGGTAGGAATGAATTTAGTAAAGTTTTGTGATACTGGCAGCAACATAGTTCCTGCTACTTCACAAAAAATTGCACCGATTAAAAATAAATAAGTTTTAAGCACTTTTTAGAATATTATTTTTGATTAAATCCTCTTTGATCTCATCTAAAATTGCTGGATCATCAATAGTTGGAGGCATTTTATATTCAACACTATCAGCGATTTTTCTAATTGTTCCTCTTAAAATTTTACCCGATCTTGTTTTTGGAAGTCTTTTAATAACAATTGCAACTTTAAAAGCAGCCACAGGTCCAATTTTATCTCGAACCATTTGAACACATTCTTTAGAAATTGTTTCATTGTCTTTATCTACTCCTGCTTTTAAAACAATTAATCCAATAGGTAATTGACCTTTTAATTTGTCAGCTATTCCAAGCACTGCACATTCTGCAACTGACTGATGTTCTGATAAGACTTCCTCTATAGCACCCGTAGATAATCTGTGACCTGCAACATTAATTATGTCATCGGTTCTCGACATAATCCAGATGTATCCATCTTCATCAATGTGACCCGCATCATAGGTTTGATAATAACCCTCATAATTTGACATGTAATTTTCTTTATATCTTTGATCTGCATTCCACAGAGTTGGAAATGTTCCAGGAGGCAAAGGTAATTTTACCACAATATCTCCCATCTCATTTGGTTTAGCTAAGGTTTGGTCTGACTTTATAATTTTAACATCGTATCCAGGCACAGCTTTACAAGCCGAACCATATTTCGTTTTCATCATTTCTATACCAGTACAATTTGAACTGATCGCCCAACTTGTTTCAGTTTGCCACCAATGATCAATTACTGGAACTTTCAATAAATTCTCCGCCCATTTAATTGTATCTGGATCAGCACGCTCTCCAGCAAGAAAAAGACTTTCAAATTTACTTAAATCATATTTTGAAAAGAATTTTCCTTCAGGATCTTCTTTTTTAATTGCTCGAAAAGCTGTTGGTGCAGTGAATAAAGATTTTACTTTATAGTCAGAAATTATTTTCCAGAACGCTCCAGCATCAGGTGTACCCACAGGTTTACCCTCAAACAAGACAGTTGTGCATCCTTTGAATAATGGTGCATAGACAATGTAGGAGTGACCGACGATCCAACCAATATCACTTGCTGACCACCAAATATCATCTGCATCAATGTTATAAATATTTTTCATCGTCCATTTTAATGCAACGATGTGACCTCCAATGTCTCTGACGATCCCTTTTGGAGTTCCCGTTGTACCTGAGGTATAAAGTATGTAGGCAAATTCGTTTGAATTCATTTCAATACAATCAGTATCTGTGGCATTAGTGTGTGCTTCATCCCAACTTATCTCCATTGGTGCATTTAATTTAACTTCGTGACCCTTTCTTTGAAACAAAATCATCTTACTAATTTTATGTTGAGCTTGTTTGATTGCTTCATCTACCAAAGGTTTGTATTCAACAGTTCGTCCTGGTTCAAAGCCACATGATGCGGTCACTAAAAGTTTGGCTTTACTATCATCAATCCTGCTAGCAAGCTCATTCGAAGCAAAACCACCGAACACAACCGAATGGATTGCTCCAATTCTTGCACAAGCCAGCATTGCAACAACTGCTTCAGGGATCATTGGCATATAAATTATAACTCGATCCCCTTTGTTGACACCTTGAACTTTAAGTGCACCTGCAAATTTTGAAACTTTTGATCTTAATTCCTCGTAAGTGAACTTACTTTTGTTCCCTGTGATGGGACTATCGTAAATTAGAGCAGTTTTATCACCTTTGCCTTGGTCAATATGAAAATCTAGAGCGTTGTAACATGTATTGGTCACTCCATCTTCGTACCATTTGTAAAAAGGAGGATTAGATTTATTTAAAATTTTTGTTGGTTTTTTAAACCAAAAGATATCATTAGCAGCTTCTTGCCAAAATTTTTCGGGATCTTTAATAGAAAGATCGTAAATTTTGCTGAATTTGTCTGACATACTTATTTTGATTCGTTGTTATAATTTGTTGTGGTTTTTAAATCACAAATTGTATTTAATTTTAAAAAACAAGTAAAATCAATGTAAATTAATGACAATTAAGTCTTCAATAAAGTCTTTTAATTTGGTATTTAACCACAACTTTTGCTTAGGAAGACCTAAGCTTAGTTTATATAAACTAATAAAAACTAACTAAAGAGGGAGTTTTTTATGAAAAAACTTAAAATGTTTGCATTAGCAGCTGTTGCCCTTATCGGTATTACAGGTGTTGCAAACGCAGCGACCACTATGTTAGCTCAAGATGACTTTGTTGGGATATCTTTCTGGATAATCTCAATGGGTATGTTGGCTGCTACTGCTTTCTTCTTCATGGAGAGAGGTACAGTGGCTCCTGGCTGGAAAACGTCAGTAACTGTTGCTGGTCTTGTAACTGGTATTGCATTCATCCATTACATGTACATGAGGGATGTATGGGTGACTACTGGTGATTCACCTACAGTATACAGATATATTGACTGGTTAATTACTGTGCCATTACAGATGATAGAGTTCTACTTAATTCTAGCAGCTGTGAGAAAAGCAAACTCTGGAATGTTCTGGAGATTGTTAATCGGTTCATTAGTAATGTTAATCGGTGGATATTTAGGAGAAGCTGGATATATCAACGCTACACTTGGTTTTGTAATCGGTATGGCAGGTTGGATATACATTCTATATGAAATATTCTCAGGAGAAGCTGGAAAAGCTGCTGCTAAGAGTGGAAACAAAGCACTTGTTACTGCTTTTGGTGCAATGAGAATGATCGTAACAGTAGGATGGGCTATTTACCCATTAGGTTACATTTTTGGTTACCTAACAGGTGGAGTAGACGCTGACTCACTAAACGTGATTTACAACTTAGCTGACTTTATTAACAAAATTGCATTCGGTCTAGTAATCTGGGCTGCTGCAGTAAGTTCAGCTGGTGCAAGAGCAAGATAATTACGCTTTAAAATAAATTTATAGGGCGAGTATGTTTTTACATACTTGCCCTATTTTTTTTTATACCTATATCAAATTAAATGGCAAAAATTACCTACATCACACACGACAATCAAAAGCACGAGGTTGAAGTTCAAAATGGCCTGACTGTTATGGAAGGGGCTGTACAAAATGATATTCCAGGAATTGACGCTGATTGCGGTGGAGGAATGGCTTGTGCAACTTGCCATGTTTATGTCAAAGAAGATTGGTTTAATAAAATTCCTAAAAAAGAAGATGGCGAAGAAGATATGTTGGATATGGCATTTGAACCCAAAACAAATAGTAGACTGAGTTGTCAAATTGTAGTCTCAGATGAAATAGATGGTCTAGAAGTAAATATTCCATCAAAGCAAACCTAAATGATTAAAACAGATGCATTAATAATTGGTGCAGGTCCAACCGGTTTATTTACTGCGCATCAATTAAAATTAATTGGTCTTAATTGTGAAGTGGTTGATAATTTAGATAAGATTGGTGGTCAATGTATTGAGCTTTATCCAGATAAACCAATTTATGATATACCTGCTGTGCCTGAATGTACGGGAGAAGAATTAACAAATAACTTAATCAATCAATTAAAACCATTTGATATTAAATTTCATTTAAGTGAAAGAGTAGAAGAAGTTAAAAAAGAAAATGATAATTGGTTGGTAAAAACTAATAATGGCACATTTTTTTCAACACCTAATGTTATAATTGCTGGTGGTGTTGGTTCATTTGAACCAAGAAAGTTTTCTCCAAAAGAGTGTGAAAAATTTGAAAATAAATATTTATTTTACTCTGTTAAAGATAAAAAGATATTTACTGGTAAAACTGTATCAATTTTTGGTGGTGGAGACAGCGCATTAGATTGGGCAGTTGAATTATCAAAAGAATGTAGTGTTAATTTGATACATAGAAGAGATGAATTTAGAGGTGCACAAGCTACAATAGATAAAGTGCATCAACTTGTAAAAGATGGAAAAATAAATTTATTTACTCAATATCAAATGGCTTCTGTTAAAGGAGACAAAAATTTAGAAAGTATTGATATCAAACATGATAACAATGAAATTAAGAATTTAAAAACTGATTATGTATTAGGTTTTTTTGGTTTAATTATGCAACTTGGACCAATTGCTAATTGGGGTCTAAATATTGATAAAAAAACTATTGAAGTAGATACTGAAAAATTTGAGACCAATCAAAAAGGAATTTATGCAGTAGGAGATATTTGTAATTACCCTGGCAAATTAAAATTAATCTTATCTGGTTTTCATGAAGGTGCTTTAGCTGCAAGAGCTTGTTTTAAATTAGCTAGACCCAATGAAAAATATCGATTTGAATTTACCACTTCATCAAAAACCATTAAAGAGCGTCTTGGTGTAAAAGGTGATTGATCTTTATTCTGCTAATACTCCTAACGGAAAAAAAATAAGTATCATGCTTGAGGAGATTGGCTATGAATACAAAGTAATTAATATAGATCTCAAGAAAGGTGATCAATTTAATCCTGAATTTAAAAAGATAAGTCCATTAAGTAAAATACCAGTGATCATTGATCAGGAGAATAATAAGAATATTTTCGAGTCAGGTGCAATTTTAATGTATTTAGCCGAACAAAGTGGAAAATTTTATGACACAAAAGATCGATTAGAGATAAACCAATGGTTGATGGCGCAGATGGGTTATGTTGGACCCATGTTAGGACAACATCATCAATTTCATCATTACAATCCTGGTAAAAGTCAGTTTGGCGAAGAAAGATATTTCAAGATATCCAAAAGAATATATGAGGAATTAGACGAAAGATTATCTCAATCAAGATTTCTAGCTGGAGAAAATTATACAATCGCTGACATAGGAACTTTTCCTTGGATAGCACGACATGAGTGGCATGACATTGGTCTTAAAAATTACAAAAATCTTACCAAATGGTATGTTGAGATATCTGAAAGAGAAGCAGTCAAGAAGGGTTTTAAATTTATGAATAAGGATGAAGTTCCACCAAAGCCCTAGTTCATTGAGCTAATTAACCTAAATAGTGAAGCAAAAATTCCGTGACCAGATAGTTCTATAGCTACGATTGCAATAATTATTAAAATCAATTTTTGGTTCATTTAATTTATGAATACGAATAATAATAACAGAACCCAAAAAAAACCATAATAATAGTAAATATATTTTTTAGTAAAATTATAAGTAATTGGGTTATGAACTTTTTTACTTTTCTTTTTTTTAGTCATCCGCGTGAACTTTTTCGTCCTTTTCATGTTTTTCTTGTGCAGCTATAGTATATTTTGCAACAGGTCTTGCCATGAGTCTTTTTAGCCCTATTGGTTCTGCAGTATCTAGACAAAATCCATATGTATCTTCCCTAATTCTAGCCAAAGCTTTATCAATTTCCGAAATTAGTTTGATTTGTCTATTGATTGCTTTCATTTCAACATTTTTATCTGTGTATGAACTTGCTTGATCGACAATATCGGCTGAAATACTATTATCGTCCATACTGCCGTTATACAAAGCTTCATTATTTGCTCTAACCAGTTCTTTTTTCCACTCTTGTAATTTCATCCTAAAGAAAACCTTATGTTTTTCGCACATATATTTTTCAGTTTCTTTTGGAATATATGTTTTGGAAATTTTAATAGGTCCTTTGCTAACTTCTTTTGGTTTGCTAACTGTCTTAGGTTTTGCTTTAGTTACAGTTTTAGTTTTAGCTTTAGTAACCTTTTTTTTAACTTTACTAGTTTTAGGCATCTTTCAATTTGAATTCGACGGAGTATATTCAGCAAAATAGGGGTGTCAAGCAACGTTAATTATTGTAAATATTTACTTATGAATGTCTTAAAAAGAAATATTAATAATATTTTTTTTATTTTTGCATTGTCACATTTAATAATTTGGACACTGATTCCCTCATTAACAAATAAAAATTTACCATTAGACACAATTGAAGCCTTAGCATGGGGAAGTAATTTAGATTGGGGGTTTAATAAACATCCACCCATGAGTGCATTTTTTCCTGAGGTATTTTTTCAAATTTTTGGTTCTCAAGATTGGGTTTATTATTTATTAAGCCAAATATTCGTGATAATTGCTTTTTATTACGTATTTAAATTTGCTTTTGAAATTTTTAGAGATTTAAAATTAAGCTTAATTTCTGTTTTATTATTAGTTTCTATCTATTTCTATAATTTCACCACTCCTGAATTTAATGTAAATGTTTGCCAATTACCATTTTGGTCATTAGTTGTTTATTATTCATGGAAAATTTATTCATCACAGGAAATAAAATTTTCAGATTGTTTTCTAGTTGGCTTATTTGGTGCGGTTGGCTTTTTATCTAAATACTTGTTTCTCTACCTTTTAATATCAATCGATTTATTGTTCATTTATTTAATTTTTTTTAAAAAAACTAAAAAATTTGATTTTAAATATTTGATAACAATTGAGGTCTTTTTAGTTTTATTAGTTCCTCATTTAATTTGGCTCTTTGATAATGATTTTATAACTATCACGTATGGATTAAATCGAACAGGATTAGAAAGTTCTGGTATTTTAGATCACATTAGTAATCCATTATTATTTTTATCAAAACAAATTGGAATATTGGTTCCTTTCTTCTTTTTGATTTGGTTACTTGCCAAAAAAATTAAATTTAAGCTCAATGTAAATGATAAAAAATTGATGTTCCTACTATTTATTAATTTTATGCCTATTATTTTAATGTTTCTGACATCATTGATTACTGGCTCAAAAATAAGAACGATGTGGATGACGCCTTTTTATTTATTTTTTGGAGTATTATTCTTATATCTTCTAAAATCACAAATTAATTTAAAAAAAATAAATTCGTTTCTTTATGGATTTCTTTTTCTATTTTTTTTATCGCCTATTCTTTATTCTTATGTCTCAATATCGCAGTCAGATAAGCGAACGGATTATCCTGGAAAAGAAATTGCAATGAAAATTCAATATGTTTGGGATCAAGATTTTGAGAAAGAAATTCAATTTGTAACTGGTGATGAGTGGAAAGCTGGGAACCTCTCATATCACTTAAAATCAAGACCAAAGTGGGAGGGATTTAATAATAAAGAGATACTCAATAATTCATCACAATTTATTTGTGTAGGTGATGTTTGTTTGGGAAGGTATTAATATTTTAAATGAAAATTAAAATTTTAGTTCCTATTTATAACGACTGGCAGTCAGCTTCTAAATTGCTGGATGAAATTGATAATAATATTTCAGATTTAGATCACGAAATCTCTGTGATTATTGTTAATGATGCTTCAACACATGATCGTCAAGAAGAGCAAAAGGATTTTAATAATATCCAATCAATTAAGATTTTAAATATGAAAATTAATCAAGGTCACGCCAGATGTATTGCAACTGGATTGAAATATATCTTTGAAAAAGAAGACTTTGATTATGTAATTCCAATGGATGGTGACGGCGAAGATAGACCAGAGGAAATTAAAGAATTTATCAATCAAATAGAAAATTCAAATAATAATCCAATAGTTGGTGAGAGAGTAAAAAGATCAGAAAAATTAATTTTTAAAATTTGTTATCAATTACATAAATTAATTACATTAACTTTTACCGGTAAATCAATTAAATTTGGAAACTATACATGCCTCCCAAAAAGCACAGTTGAAAAAATGATCAAAGAAAAAGCTACCTGGAATAGTTTTTCTGGATCATTAAAAAAAATTGAAAATAATTTATTGCCAATACCATCTACTAGAGGCACTAGATATTTTGGTCCATCGAAAATGAGTTTTTTAAATTTGATAAAACATTCACTTTCAATCATGAGTGTTTTTAGAAAAACCTTTCTAATTCGCTCAGGTTTATTCATCATTTTATATATCTTATTTATCAAGAGTAATGCCTCTGTGGTGACAGCATTGCCTCTGGTATTTTTGTTAATAGCTGTCTACTCAATTTCTAATTTAGCTTTAAGAGAAAATATGGCTGAATTTGAGAAAGCTTCATCTAACATAAACGATATAGAAAATATTAAATAGGTTTTATGAAAAAAATTTTTGTTACAATTTTTATAAGCATAATTTTTTTAGGATCATCGAATTTTCTTAACAAAGTTGATGCAAAAGAAATTACAAATCTTCAATGGAAAAAAAGTGTAGCAAAAGGTAAGAAGCTTTATAAATTCAGAGAAACTGTTACCTCTCCAGCCTTAGGGGAAAAAGCTTGGAAGATAACATTGCTACCTAAAGATTGTGGCAGGGATCAAGACGGTGATTATTCAGATTGTACAAATAATGGTAGAGATGCTGTGGTTGGACATGGAGGAGGAGATCGAGCTAGAAGTGAGTATTCAGCAAAACCAAGATATACAGGAGAGAAATGGATTTCAGTAAGTATTTTTATCCCAAAAGATTTTAAAACAGTCGAACCAGTTAGCACTTCTCTTTTTCAGATTTATGAATGGGGAAATACCAATCAACAAAGACATCCTAGGATGATGCTTAGAGTTAAAAGAGGTAATTTAGAGCCCAGATATTTTGCTGTAAATGGAATGGACTCCCAAGGATTGATATATAAGAATTTAAAGATTGATGACATGAGAGATAAATGGACGACCATAATATTTCACACCAAAATGTCCAAAGATCCAGATAAAGGATTTATTAAAATGTATGTAGATGATGTACTCTATAATGATTACAAAGGCAGGACGGGTTATGGTGGCAAATTTTTTAATAAATTTGGAATTTATCATAGCTGGATTAGTAGATGGAACGAAGAAGTACATGGAGAATACCCAACTCAAGTTGTTTACTATGACAATCTTTTTAGGACTAGCAGCAAAGAAAAACTTTTAAAATTAATTCAAAATTAATTATTTAAGCTCTAATTGTCGGTAGACAATAAAAATCAGCTGTATCTATTTTAGAAGAATACTGTCTTCTCATGTTCCATTTTTTGTGTACACCTGCACTTGCAAGACTTAATGTGGATCTGCCATATCTATAATTAGTATTATCAATTGATCGCATTAAACTTTTTATTTTTTCATCTTTTTCAGATGAAAATAAATTTTTTCTACCATCGTCATTACGTAGTCCTGTCAGCATCACACCTGCTTTTTGATAACGATAACCATTTTTGAATATACTTTCTAGTATTGCAACCGCAGTCTTAACAGTTTCAATACTATTGTTTGTTGCAATAGGAAAATCAATTGTTTTAGCATTTGAATAATAACCATAGTCTCTTTGAAAAGGACTGGTTCTAACAAAAACTGTAATTGCTTTTGCAACTAAAGATTCTGATCTAATTTTTTCAGATGCATTCAAGCAGTAATTAGCAACTGCTTCTTTTAGTTCTTGAAATTTTTCGATTCTTTTACCAAATGATCTTGAAACTACACAGCTCTTTCTTTTAGTTTGAGTAGTTTCTAAATTGATACAAGGTATTCCTCTAAGTTCCATTGCAGTTCTAGAGCTTAAAACATTAGAACATTTTTTGATCCAGGTATTAGATTTATTCTTAAGTTGTTTAGCATTATAGATACCATTTTTTTGATAGAATTTTGTTAGTTGCCTGCCAACACCCCATATATCATTGATTTCAACTTTTTCTAAAATGGGGTCTAAATTTTCTATTCCAATTAAACTCGTTACCCCCGATTGTTTTTTCTTGGCAATATGATTTGCAACTTTGCTTAAAGTTTTAGTTTTAGCAATACCGATACTGGTTGGAATACCAGTCCATTGTAAAACTGTTTCTCTAATTTCTCTACCAACTTTTTCAACTTCAGAATCTGGAAAATTGGATAAGTCTATAAATGCTTCATCGATAGAATACACTTCTATTTCAGTATTAAATCTTTTAAGTGTTCTCATTACTCTTCTAGATAAATCGCCATATAAAGAATAATTTGATGAAAAAACTTCAACTTTATTTTTAACAATAATATCTTTTGCTTTAAAATAAGGTTCACCCATTTTAATCCCCAAAGCTTTTGCTTCATTGGATCTAGAAATAATACAACCATCATTATTTGATAGTACAACTACAGGTTTTTTTCTTATTCTTGGATTGAATAATCTTTCACATGAAACATAGAAAGAATTACAATCAACCAGGCCTATTTTTTTAGTACGTTGAATGGATGACATAAGTCACAACCCCCCAAATAAAGACGTCTTCTTCTTCGTTAATCAAAATTCTATTAGAAAAATCTTTAGAGCCTGAGGATAGAAATTTTTTATCTCTTTCTTGAACTAAAGTTTTAACTACAAGCTCGTCATGAACATTTGCAATAACAGTTGAAAAGTTTTTTGGTTTTAAACTTTTGTCGACAACTAGTAAATCCCCATCATTAATCCCAACATCGACCATAGATTTTCCCTGAACTCTGATGATGAAAGTGGCAGGAACATTTTTGATTAAATGCATGTTTAGATCAATATCTTCTTCGATATAATCAGTAGCAGGCGATGGAAAACCAGCGCCAGCTTTATGCAGATAATAAGGAATAGTGAGCTTCATGTTCTTGTTTTGTTCTTATTTGTAGCGCAGTTATACAATGCAGTCAATAGGTTGTATTTTGAGTCCGTAATTGAATCAAAACTGAATCAAAACGTGAACATCGAAACTATATTTTGTATGCTTGTGGATAACTTCAACCAAGGATAGTTTTAAATTCTAATTTAATTATAAAAGGAGAAAAATAATGAGTTCAATTGAAGTCAAAACTTTTGACAATCCAGACGAAAGTAACACGAATTTTAAAAATGCTAAAATAGATATTGTGAAAGTAGGAGATCAAAGAGTTATGAGATTAGTTTTACAACCAGGTTGGAAATGGTCAAAAGACATTAAGCCAACAGTTGGCACAGATAGCTGTAAAGCAAAACATCTAGGTGTAATTGTTTCAGGAGCAGTTTGCGCAAAACATGATGATGGAACTGAATTAACTTATAAGGCTGGTGATGCATATTCAATAGAACCAGGTCATGATGGTTGGGTAGTAGGTGATAAACCTGCAGTAGTTTATGAGTTTCATGGAAAATGGGGAGAATAGTGAAAAAACTATCGTGTCATTGTGGTGCTATAGAAGCTGAAATAAATTTAGAGGGAGACTTAGCCAAAGTAATAAAATGCAATTGTTCTATTTGTAAAAGAAAAGGAGCAATTATGTCGATGGTAAAAAAT
This sequence comes from uncultured Pelagibacteraceae bacterium, assembly GCA_902612325.1. Taxonomy (GTDB): domain Bacteria; phylum Pseudomonadota; class Alphaproteobacteria; order Pelagibacterales; family Pelagibacteraceae; genus Pelagibacter. The sequence goes on from CACMDB010000008.1 coordinate 17,540, forward strand.
GAAGATTTCAAAATTACTAAAGGTGAAGATAAGTTAAAACTGTATCAATTTCATTCAAAAGTAGCTAAACATTACTTTTGCTCAGATTGTGGAATTTACACCCATCATAATCCAAGGATCAATCCAGCCATGACAGGATTTAATGTTGGTTGTATTGATGAAATAAATACTTTTGATATGAAAGAAGTTCCGGTAAACGATGGTCAAAATCATCCATTAGATAAAAAATAATTTTCATGCAACAATTCAGCTTATGCTTTGGTAAGGTAAAAAAAGATTGTTTAAAGTTTATTAAATCTCAAGAAACAAAAGCAGATAAATTTAAAAATAAAGAAAGAATGATAAAGTCTTTCTTAATTCCATTATGTTTTTGGATTAGTAAAAAAGCTGATAAAAAAAGACCTTATTTTGTGGGTTTAGCAGGAGGCCAAGGTACAGGCAAAACAACCATTAGTTCACTCATCAAAATCATTTTAACAAAGTACTTTAAATTAAAGGTTTTTAGAATTTCTATAGATGATTTTTATAAAACTAGAAAAGAAAGAATATATTTATCTAATAAAATTCACCCAATGCTTTTAACTAGAGGAGTACCAGGAACACATGATATTAATATGATGTTGAGTTTTTTTAGAAAGGCAAAAAGTAGAAAATTTAAAAGGCTGAAATTGCCAACATTTAACAAAGCAATAGATGACCGATTTAACAAAAAGAATTGGTATGATTTAAAAGTTAGACCTGATGTAATTATTTTTGAAGGTTGGTGCGTTGGTGCAAAATCAGAACAAAATAATACTTTAAAGAAAAATATTAATTCTCTGGAAAAAGCTAAAGATCAAAGACAAATTTGGAGAAAATACGTGAACCAGCAATTGAAATCAAAATACAAAAACTTATATTCCCAACTTAATTGTTTAATTTATTTAAGAGCAAAAAATTTTAGTTTGCTTCAGAAATGGAGATTAAAACAAGAAAGAAAACTTTGGGTGAAAAGTAAAGTAAAATCAAATTTAAAAATAATGAGTAGAGGGGATGTCATCAATTTTATGCAGACATATCAAAGAATAACCCAGAATATGTTTAAAAACATGCCTAAATACGCATCTATAATTTTTAATCTAAATAGTAACCATCAGATCAAATCTGCAGTATATAAAAGTAAATGAAAAAAATAATTTTAATTTTTTTAGGTATATTCTTTTTATTTTCAAAAGTTAATGCAGAAACCTTTTCTAGTGCTTTATCAAAAGCATATAAAAATAACTCAGAACTGAACGCTGAAAGAGAAAATATTAATGTTTCTGAACAAGATCTAAATATAGCAAGAGGATCTTATTTACCAACCATTACACTTGAGGGAACCAAAAGTCAGGAAGACACCAACAAACTTACTAATCAAGGTGGGGGAGATGCCACAATTAGTGATGTGGACCCTTCAACAAGATCAGTCTCAATCACTCAAACTTTAATAGATTTTGGTAGAGGTGCAGATCTTGCAAAAAATAAGATAGGTATTGATCTTGCAAAAGCGAAATTATTAAAAAAAGAACAAGATATCTTATATAAAACTTCAGAAGCTTATACGGGGCTAATTTCAGCAAATGAAAAGTTAGAAATTAATAGAGCAAACGTTGAGCTTTTAAGCCGACAAGTAGAAACTGATAGAATTAGACTTAGTAGAGGTCAAATTTCTTTATCTGATGTTTCTCAATCAGAGTCCTCTTTAGCAGGCGCTGAGGCACAATTTATTAAAGCACAAAATGATTTATTAACTAGTAAATTAAATTATGAAAATATCATAGGTAGCATTAATGATGTGCAATCATTAGATAAAAGTTCAATTATTAATTATGAACTTCCAGGAGATCTTAATTCAGCAATTGAACTTTCAAAGAAAAATAATCCTGATTTAATAATTGCAAGGTTAGAGTATGAACAATCTATTAAAGATAAATCAATAGCTAAATCTGATTTATCACCTACTGCGAAATTATCTTTTGAAAGATCATATACTGAAGATTTAAATACAACATATGATGAGAGAGAAAAAGATACTGTTAAAGCAACTGTTTCGTGGCCTTTTTTTTCAGGTGGTAAAAACATTGCTAAATATAAAAAAAATCAAAGTTTAGAAAATAGAAAAAGATTGATTTTAGATAGTGCCGTTAAACAAAATCAAACTGATGTAGCTAGCGCCTGGTCTAATTATCAATCTAATAGAAGTTTACTTAATTCTGTTCAATCCCAAGTTAAAGCTGCTGAAATTGCTAATGAAGGAATTACAGCAGAATATAATAGTGGTGCAGGAAGAACAACTTTAGAGGTCATACAATCCAACTCATTACTTTTGAATGCTCAAATTTCTTTGGCAGATTCTGAGAGAAATTACATTTTATCCCAGTTTAATTTGCTAAAGTCCTTGGGATTGCTTAATAGCGATTACCTAAAAATAAGATAATTATTGGTTTTTTGAGGAAAAATAAAATATCTTGCCAATGAGAACAAAATGTGTACATTTATTTTATGATTCGAGTGTTAAAAAAAGCAAGAAAAGAGGCAAAAAATGACAAAAAATAACTTAAAAGTAGTTAAATCTACAAAAGATCAAGAATTGGATATTAAAGAAAAAAACAAAGCATTAGATGCTGCGATTAGCCAAATAACTGACAATTTTGGAAAAGGTTCAGTTATGAAGCTGGGCGAAAAAAGAGCAATGGATATCGAGTCGATATCTACAGGTTCTTTAAGTTTAGATTTAGCTTTAGGAATAGGTGGTTTACCTAAAGGAAGAATTATTGAAGTTTATGGACCAGAGAGTTCTGGAAAAACAACATTAGCATTACAAGTAGTTGCTGAAGCTCAAAAGGCGGGTGGAATTTGTGCATTCGTTGATGCGGAACATGCTTTAGATCCAGTCTATGCAAAAAAATTAGGAGTGAATACTGAAGAACTTTTAATTTCTCAACCAGATGCAGGTGAGCAAGCTTTAGAAATCGCTGATACGCTAGTAAAATCAGGCTCTATTTCAGTTATCGTAATTGACTCTGTTGCAGCTTTAACTCCAAAAGCTGAAATTGAAGGTGAGATGGGTGACCATCATGTTGGTCTTCAATCAAGATTAATGAGTCAGGCTTTAAGAAAATTAACTGGTTCAATTTCAAATACAAACACAATGATGATTTTCATTAACCAAATTAGAATGAAAATTGGAGTTATGTTTGGAAGTCCAGAAACAACATCAGGTGGAAATGCGTTGAAGTTTTATTCATCTGTAAGAATGGATATTAGAAGAATTGGTGCTATCAAAGATAAAGATGAAATTATCGGAAACACTACAAGAGTAAAAGTAGTTAAGAATAAAGTTGCACCACCATTTAAAGTTGTTGAGTTTGACTTAATGTATGGCAGAGGAATTAGTAAAATGGGTGAGTTAGTTGACCTAGGTGCTAAAGCTGACATTATTGAAAAATCAGGAGCATGGTATGCTTATAAGGGTGAAAAAATAGGTCAAGGTAGAGAAAATGCAAAAACTTACCTTGCTCAAAATCCTAAAGTTGCTGCAGAAATAGAAATGGCAATTAGAGAAAAAGCAGGTGTGATTTCAAAGAAAATTGAGGGAAATCCATTAAGTCCTGAAAAAATTGAAAAAGAGAAGAAAGTAGCTGAAAAAGAAGAGGCTGCAAAAGAAGCTACTCCTTCTAAAAAGAACTAAAATTAAAGGTCATCTTTAAATTATAAAAGGCGCTTATTACAAGCGCCTTCCCCCCTTTATCCCTAACTAGACATAGAATAAAAAAGCTGTATTTTAAAGTATGGCGGATAAATCATTAAATGAAATAAGAAGTACGTTCTTAAAATATTTTGAAAAGAATGATCATAAGATTGTTGAGTCTAGTAATTTAGTTCCAAATAATGATCCGACATTAATGTTTGCTAATTCTGGAATGGTTCAGTTCAAGAACGTATTTACTGGTTTAGAAAAAAGAGATTATCAAAGAGCTACCACTTCGCAAAAATGTGTCAGAGCAGGAGGTAAACATAATGATTTAGAAAATGTTGGTTATACCCCAAGACACCATACTTTTTTTGAAATGTTGGGAAATTTTTCTTTCGGGGACTATTTTAAAGAAAGAGGAATTGAGCTTGCATGGAATTTAATCACTAAAGATTTTGGTTTAGATAAAAATAGACTTTACGTTACAGTTTTCCATGAGGATGATGAAGCCTTCAATTTTTGGAAGAAAATAGCGGGTTTTAGCGATGATAAAATTATCAGAATTTCGACATCAGATAATTTCTGGTCAATGGGCGAAACAGGTCCTTGTGGACCTTGCTCAGAAATATTCTACGATCATGGTGATCATTTAAAGGGTGGTTTACCAGGAACAAAGGATCAAGATGGAGATCGTTTTATTGAAATTTGGAACTTGGTATTTATGCAATATGAACAAGTTTCAAAAGATAAAAGAATAGATTTACCCAAACCATCCGTAGATACCGGAATGGGATTGGAGAGAATAGCCGCTCTTTTACAAGGCACACACGACAATTATCAAACTGATCATTTTAAGAAATTAATAAATTCGATATCAGATGTAACTAAAGTTAAACAAGCTGATAATAACATATCAAGTTTTAGAGTAATTGCTGATCACTTAAGAGCAAGTTCATTTCTTTTAGCTGAAGGTGTTCTACCATCTAATGAGGGTCGTGGATATGTCTTAAGAAGAATTATGAGAAGAGGTATGAGACATTCTCATTTATTAGGATCAAAAGAACCTATTTTTTATAAAATTTTTGAATCCTTAAAAAATGAAATGTCTGGAAATTATCCAGAGTTAGAGCGATCTGAATCTTTGATAACAGAAACATTAAAAATGGAAGAAGAAAAATTTTTAGTTTTACTTGATCGAGGAATTAAAATTCTAAATGATGAAATTTCCAAAATTGATAAAGTGTTATCAGGTGAAGTAGCGTTTAAATTATATGACACTTATGGTTTTCCTTTAGATCTCACAGAAGACATTTTAAAAAATAAATCATTAAAAGTTGATCATCAAAAATTTGATGAGTTGATGAAAAAAAGCAAAGAACTTGCAAAAAAGAATTGGAAAGGATCTGGGGACAGCTCAGAAGAAGCAATTTGGTTTTCAATTAAAGACAAAACAGGTGCTACAGAATTTTTGGGTTACGAGTCCAATCAATCCGAGGGAGTAGTATTAAATTTAATTAAAAACAATCAGGAATCAAGATCATTAGCTTCTGGAGAAGAAGGAATGATTATAACCAATCAAACTCCTTTTTATGGTGAGTCAGGAGGACAACTTGGTGATAAAGGCACGATAGTTTCTGGAAATTCAGTTTTTGAAGTTGAGGATACACAAAAAAAACTTGGAGATTTATTTGTTCATTATGGATCAGTTAAAACTGGAGAAATTAAAATTAATGATGTAGTTGAAATGAAAATTGATATTGAGAGAAGAAACAATTTAAAAGCTTATCATTCTGCAACTCACTTACTTCATGAGTCTTTAAGAAGAACTTTAGGTAAGCACGTGATGCAAAAAGGTTCATTAGTTGCACCAGATCGTTTGAGGTTTGACTTTAGTCACATGAAACCGATTACTAATGAGGAATTAGAGACAATAGATAAATTAGTTAACGAATACGTTAAAAATGGTTCTGAAGTGACCACAAGAATTATGACACCTAAAGCTGCAATAGAAAAGGGAGCGCTAGCTTTTTTTGGTGAAAAATATGGTGAAGAAGTTCGTGTTGTTTCAATGGGTAAGGAAAAAGATGCTTTTTTTTCAACAGAATTATGCGGTGGAACCCATGTAAAAAACACCGGAGATATTGGAAAATTTAAAACAGTCAGTCAATCATCTATTGCTGCAGGAGTAAGAAGAGTTGAAGCTTTAAGAGATAAACAGCTTGAGGTTTTTATTAAGAATAAAGAAAAGCTATCAACTTTATCTGTACAAAAAGATGAGGAGACTATCAAAGATTTGTCATCACAAATAATCAAACTTGGAGGTAAACCGAAAGTTGATAATAAAGATTTAAAAGAAATTATAAAAAATCTTTCAAAACAACTTGAACAATTAAATGTTAATTCAGTTCTTCAAGACAAAACAAAAAATATAATTAATGATCAAAAAATAAAGGATATAAGAGTTCGATTTCAAAAAGTTCAAGATTTACCTCCTAAAGATCTGAGAAAATTAGTTGATAGTGGAAAAAAAGAACTTGGCGATGGAATTGTAATTGTTTTTGCAAGTAGTGAAGATAAAGTTGGTTTAGGAGTTGGTGTCACTGAAAAGCTAGTTGATAAATATGATGCTGTAAAATTTGCAAAATTAGGCTCAGAAATTATTGGTGGCAAAGGTGGGGGTGGCCGAAAAGATTTTGCCCAAGCAGGGGGACAGGATAAAAACAAAATTGATGAAGCTTTTGAAAAACTAAAGGCTTTAATTTAGCTTCTGTTTAAGATTGTTATCAATTACATCCAGAAATTGATTAGTTGTTAAATATTTGCTTGAAGGTCCAACCAATATTGCAAGATCTTTTGTCATGGAACCATTTTCAACACTTTCAATACAAACTTTTTCAATTGTATTTGCAAATTTGATAAGTTCGTCATTACCATCAAGCTTTCCTCTATGTGCCAATCCTCTTGTCCATGCAAAAATTGAGGCAATTGGATTAGTTGAAGTTTCTTTACCTTGTTGGTGCATTCTATAATGTCTAGTTACTGTACCATGAGCCGCTTCTGCCTCCATTATTTTTCCATCAGGTGTAAGCAGTGTACTGGTCATTAAACCAAGTGAACCATATCCTTGAGCCATGGTATCTGATTGGACATCACCATCATAATTTTTACATGCCCATATATACTTTCCACTCCATTTCATTGCACACGCTACCATGTCATCAATTAATCTGTGTTCATAAGTAATTTTTGCATCCTCAAATTTTTTTTTGAATTCTTTATTATAGACCTCTTCAAATATATCTTTAAATCTCCCATCATATTTTTTTAGAATTGTATTTTTGGTTGATAAGTAAACTGGCCAATTCTTAATTAATCCATAACTAAAACAGGATCTTGCGAAATCCTCGATTGATTTATCTAAATTATACATTGAGAGTGCAACACCTGGACCGGTAAAATTAAATACTTCATATTTAATTTCATCTTTTCCATCTTCAGAGGTCCATTTTACTTCCATCTTACCTTTGCCAGGCACTTTGAAATCTGTTGCTCTATATTGATCTCCAAATGCATGTCTCCCGATCACTACTGGATCAGACCAAGAGGGCACGAGTTTTGGAATATTAGAACAAATTATGGGTTCTCTAAATACAGTCCCTCCAATGATATTTCTAATAGTTCCGTTTGGAGATCTCCACATTTTTTTTAATTTAAACTCTTCAACTCGTGCTTCATCTGGAGTTATGGTTGCACATTTGATACCAACACCAATTTTTTTAATTGCATTAGCAGAGTCGATAGTGATTTGATCATCAGAGTCATCTCTACTTTTCATTCCTAAATCGTAATATTCGATGCCAAGATCTAAATACGGAAGTATTAATTTTTTCTTGATAAATTCCCAGATTATTCTGGTCATTTCATCGCCATCTAACTCTACTATTGGGTTTTTAACGCTAATTTTGCTCACTTATATTTTTATCTTAATAATTGAATTTCGCGATTTTATATACATATTAATGACAAATTATCAAATAGAAGAATATGTTTAGTAAGATATTTCCAAAAATTCACGCTGAAGGTTATAAATTTTTAGTTATAGCCGGAATAATCACAATAGTATTTTATATTTTTAGTAATTTCTTAGGTCTTATTGGTTTAGTCTTAACTATTTGGGTTTATTATTTCTTTAGAGATCCAGAGAGAGTTATTATAGATGATGATAATTATCTTGTTAGTCCAGCAGATGGTGAGGTGATTAAAGTTGAAGAAGTTGATGGGCCTAAAGAACTTGGTCTAGAGAATAAAAAATTTAAAAAGATTAGTGTTTTCATGAATGTTTTTGATTGTCATGTAAACAGAACTCCATGTGCAGGAAAGATTGAGGAAATTTTATATAAGCCTGGCAAATTTGTAAATGCTTCATTAGATAAAGCAAGTGAGGATAATGAAAGAAATTACTTTAAAATTAAAGACCCTCACAACAATGATATTATAGTTGTTCAGATAGCTGGACTGGTTGCACGAAGAATAGTTTGTGAATCAAACAAAGATCAAGAGTTGAAACAAGGAGATCGTATTGGCATGATACGATTTGGTAGTAGAGCAGATATCTATTATGAAAATTATGAGCCACTTGTAAAAGTTGGTCAAAAAGCTATTTCAGGTGAGACATTACTTGCAAAAAAATAATATGGAACAAAAAAAACCAAATCTTAAAATTGTAGCGGATAAAAAAAGCGCAAGAATGATTTTACCAAATATGTTAACCCTGATGGGTGTATGCATTGGTTTAAGTTCAATTCGATTTGCTTTGGACGGAAGATTTGAAATAGCAATTATTGCAATAATTTTTGCTGCTTTGATTGATGGCTTAGATGGAAGAATAGCAAGACTTATAAAAGGAACGTCAAAGGTTGGAAAAGAATTAGATTCTTTGACGGATGTAATAAGTTTTGGGGTTGCTCCAGCATTCATTATGTATTTCTGGAAATTAAATACCTTAGGTCGATTTGGATGGTTACTATGTTTAGTTTATGTAATTTGTGTTGCCTTAAGATTAGCAAGATTTAATGTTAATTCTAATCAAGAACCTTCCTGGAAAGATAACTTTTTTGAAGGAGTGCCATCTCCAGCAGGTGCTATATTACTATTAACTCCGCTAATAATAAGCCTGAGTGGTTTTGATTATATTCAATTAAATTTTAATATCATTGTTCCAATATTTTTTGTGGTAACATCATTGCTTCTGATTAGTAAATTTCCGAGTTATTCATTTAAAAAAATTGTCATACCAAGAAAGACAACAATATTTTTATTATTTGGCATAGTTCTATTTTTTGGACTATTGTTAGTTTATACATTTAATGTAATTGCAATAAGTTCTTTAGTTTATGTACTTTTATTACCAATTAGCTTTTTTCATTTTCAAAAATTAAAAAAACAACATGAAAATGACAAAATTCAAGAGGATGATGATCTTGAAGACATACTTTAATGAAAAAAAACACAATAGTTTCTCTTGCTGATGCTAACTATTTTCCTTTATTAGAGGAATTAATTAATTCTATAAAAAGATTCAAAGAAAGTGAGAATGTTGCGATCTGTATTTTAGATGCAGGCTTAAACAAAGATCAAAAAGAAAAATTATCTACTAAAGTAGATGAAATTAAATCTGCAGAGTGGGATATTAAAGTTCCTCAATCTAAAGTTAAAGAAAAGGAATGGCTTAAAAGCCAAGTTTCAAGAGCATTTTTACCTAAATATTTTCCAAACTATGAAAAATATTTGTGGATTGATTGTGATGCTTGGGTAAATGATTGGAATTCTGTTGAGCTTTATTTTCAAGCTTGCGACAATGGTAAGTTGGGTATTACACAAACAATAGGACCAGGTTACAAAATCACCTCAAAAGTAAATTGGTTATTTGGAAAATTAGCAATAATCAAATCCCAGAATTTTAAACATGCAATAAAATCAAAAATTGGTACTGACAAAGCTAGAAAACTTGCTTTTGCTCCACATATTAATATTGGCGTGTTTTCTTTAGAAAAAAACTCAAAAGGGTGGAGCTTGTGGCAAAACAATTTATCAGAAACACTAAAGGCTGGGAATATTTTTGGTTCTGAAGGATTAGCGATTAATATGTCAGTCTATATTGACGATCTTGAAACAGAATTTTTACCTTTAAATTGTAATTGGATCACTAGCAATCTTTTACCTAAATATGATGAAAATCAAAAAACATTTGTAGAACCTTATCTTCCCAATTACAAAATAGGTATAATGCACCTTGCAGCTGGAATATGGAAAGATGGTAAAGATATGAGGGTAGATAAAAGTATAAAGATAGAATTAGAAACTTTAGATAATAAAAAGATTAATAAAAGTTTAAGATTTGATATTTAGTTGAAAAAAAATAAAATTTCAAAAAATTGGATTAATAAACAGAGAAGAGATACTTATGTTCGTCAATCTAAAGTTGATGGTTATAGAGCTAGATCTGCATATAAATTAATTGAAATTGATGAAAAGTTTAAAGTTTTTAAGGGTGGAATTTCTGTAATAGATATTGGTGCTGCACCAGGAAGTTGGTCTCAATATGCTTCAAAGGTTGTAAAAAATGGAACAATTATCTCGATAGATCTAAAAAAAATGGAAAAAATTAAAAACACTATTCAAATTGAAGGTGATTTCACAGAGCCCAATATTCAA
>CACMDB010000009.1 GCA_902612325.1 uncultured Pelagibacteraceae bacterium
CAAAGAAGTTTTAATTCCAAAAGAAAATGAGAAAGATTTGGTTGATATGCCAAAAAAAATAATTGATGAAATTAAAATAACTCCTGTTGAGTATGCTGATGAAGTTTTAAAGATTGCTTTAACTAAGGAGCTCAAAAAAACAGAGTGGGTAGAAGTTGATATTTCTAAAAAAGACGATAAGTCTCAAGCAAGTATTCAATAAAAAATTTATTTATGGAATTATATATAATTTTATTAGTTGTAGTTTTTGTAACTTATTATTTAACAAGACCAACATCGAAAACAGAGAAAGATAATTTTAACTCCAAAAATAATTGGAGAGGTGGATTTTAAAAAATTATCTTTTATTTATAACAACTAATTAATCTTGACCTTATTTTACTAAAAGATATAACCAACATTTTGGTTTTGGGCGGTTAGCTCAGTTGGTAGAGCATCTCGTTTACACCGAGGGGGTCAAAGGTTCGAGTCCTTTACTGCCCACCAAAAGAATCAAAAGTGGGGGTGTAGCTCAGTTGGTTAGAGCGATCGCCTGTCACGCGATAGGTCGAGGGTTCGAGTCCCTTCACTCCCGCCACTTACTTAATTTAAAGCTGATAATCGTTATCAAATGAGCTGTATATTTTGAATAATGTGACCTAACACCACTTCATCTAGCTTTAAAAAATGATATATATTCGACCATGACAGCTGAATTTTTAAAAGATTATTTGCCCATCATATTATTCCTAATTATAGCATTAGGACTTAGTTGTGCTTTTATAGTAATTAATTTTATCTTGTCTCCAAAAAATCCAGATCCAGAAAAGTTATCAGCTTATGAATGTGGATTTGAACCATTCCAAGATTCAAGAATGGAATTTGATGTCAGGTTTTATTTAGTTGCAATTTTATTTATTATTTTTGACCTTGAAATTGCATTTTTATTTCCGTGGGCAATTTCTTTAGGAAATATTGGCATCTTAGGTTTTACGTCAATGATGATTTTTTTATTCATACTTACAATTGGATTTATTTATGAATGGAAAAAAGGTGCATTAGACTGGGAATAAAATTTTTTTTAAATGAATAATAAATTAGATCAAGTACCTGATGAATTTAAACAACTTGCGGAAGATTTTGGTAAGAATGGATTTATAACTACTTCATTAGAAAATTTAGTAAATTGGTCAAGATCTGGATCTTTGCATTGGATGACTTTTGGTCTTGCATGTTGTGCTGTTGAAATGATGCAAACAGCCATGCCAAGATATGATCTTGAGAGGTTTGGTGCTGCTCCAAGGGGATCACCTAGACAATCTGATGTTATGATTGTTGCAGGCACTTTAACAAATAAGATGGCACCAGCATTAAGAAAAGTTTATGATCAAATGCCAGAACCAAGATACGTTATATCAATGGGAAGCTGCGCAAATGGTGGAGGGTATTATCATTATTCATATTCTGTTGTAAGGGGTTGTGATCGTATTGTGCCCGTAGATGTTTATGTACCAGGTTGTCCACCTTCTGCCGAAGCATTGTTATATGGAATAATGCAATTACAAAAAAAAATTAGAAATAAAGGATCTTTTAACAGGTAAAATGAATAATTTAATCGATATAGAGAAAAAGATAAATTCAGAACTTACGACAAAAATCAACAAGACTTCTATTAAACATAATCAAATTTATGTTGAAATTGATAAAGATGATTTAATTGACGTTGTCTTATTTATAAAAACAAACAAAGATACTAAGTTTAGACAGCTTATTGATATTACGGTTGTAGATTATCCTGAGGAAACTCAAAGATTTAAGATTGTGTATTTATTTTTAAGTCACGAGTTTAATCATAGAATGATCCTAAGTTATTCTATCAATGAAAACGAGCTTATCTCCTCTTTAACATCTGTATTTCCATCAGCTAATTGGATGGAAAGAGAAGTTTTTGATATGTATGGCGTAAATTTTAAAAATCATCCTGATTTAAGAAGAATTTTGACCGACTATGGTTTTGAAGGCCACCCATTAAGAAAAGATTTTCCTTTGACTGGTCATTCGGAAGTTAGATATAGCGAAGAAAAAAAAAAAGTTATCAATGAACCTGTAAAACTAGAACAAAATTATAGAAATTTTGATTACAAAAGTCCTTGGGAAGGAACAAAATATATAAAAGAAATATCAGAAACTAATGACAAAAAAAATTAAAAATTTAAATTTGAATTTTGGTCCACAACATCCTGCTGCCCATGGTGTATTAAGACTAATTCTTGAGCTGGATGGTGAGGTTGTAGAAAAAGCAGACCCGCATATTGGTTTGTTACATCGAGGAACAGAGAAATTAATTGAAAATAAAACATATATGCAAGCTGTTCCGTATTTTGATCGACTTGATTATGTTGCTCCCATGAACCAAGAACATGCTTTTGCCTTAGCTATAGAAAAAATTCTAGATATAGATGTTCCAATAAGAGCGCAATATATAAGAGTTATGTTTTGTGAAATCGGAAGAATATTAAGTCATATATTAAATGTTACCACTCAAGCTTTAGATGTGGGTGCCTTAACACCATCATTATGGGGATTTGAGGAAAGAGAGACATTAATGACTTTTTACGAGCGCGCATCTGGATCAAGATTACATGCAAATTATTTCAGAGCTGGAGGAGTTCATCAAGATTTACCTGCTGGTTTAGAAAAAGATATAGCGAAATTTTGTGAAACTTTTCCAAAAATAATAAATGATCTCGAGAACCTTTTAACTGATAATAGAATATTTAAGCAAAGAAATGTAGATATTGGAGTGGTAACTAAAGATGACGCTTTAGACTACTCTTTTAGTGGTGTAATGATTAGAGGTTCAGGGATCCCTTGGGATTTAAGAAAATCTCAACCCTACGATTGTTATGATCAATTAGATTTTAAAATTCCAGTTGGTAAAAATGGTGATTGTTATGATCGATATTTATGTAGAATTGAGGAAATGAAAGAAAGTGTATCAATCATAAAACAATGTTTAGCGAGGATGGAAAAAGGTCCAATAAAAACTTTTGATGGTAAAATATCTCCACCATCTAAAGCAGAAATAAAACAATCTATGGAAGCATTGATACATCACTTTAAATTATTTACTGAGGGATATCGTGTACCAAAAGATGAAATTTATACTGCTGTTGAAGCACCTAAAGGTGAATTTGGTGTTTATTTAATCTCAGATGGATCAAGTAAACCTTATAAGTGTAAAATAAGAGCGCCAGGATTTTCACATTTACAATCAATGGATTATTTAATTAAAGGTCACATGTTAGCAGATGTGCCTGCTGTTCTTGGTTCACTTGATATAGTTTTTGGGGAGGTTGACAGATGAGTTTAAGAAGACCTGCAAAAAACCAACCTGAAAATTTTGAATTTAATCCTTCTTCATTAGAGGCTGCAAAAAGTATTGTTACCAAATATCCAGAAGGTAAACAACAAAGTGCTGTGATGGCATTATTATACATTGCTCAAAAACAAAATGATAACTGGATACCTTTAGCTGCAATGAAATATATCGCAAAATTTTTAAATATGCCCTACATAAAAGTATATGAAGTTGCTACTTTCTATAGCATGTATAATTTATCACCAGTAGGTAAATATTTTGTTCAAGTGTGTACCACAACCCCATGCATGATAAGAGGCGCAAACAAACTAGTCGAGGCATGTAAAGAAAAAATTTCAGAGGATGAGTCAGTTCTTTCAAATGATAAAAGTTGTTCATGGATGGAAGTTGAGTGTCTTGGTGCATGTGTCAATGCACCGATGATGCAAATTAATGACGACTATTATGAAGATCTTGATAAAGAAAAAACTTTAAAAATTTTAGATAAAATTTTAAAGGGAGAAAAACCAACACCTGGCTCCTATAGAGGAAGAATAAATAATGAACCAGAAAATAATAGAAAAACATTAATGGATTTAAAAAATGCTTAAGGATCAAGACAGAATTTTTCAAAACTTATACAATGATTTGGGACCTGATCTGACTTCATCTCAAAAAAGAGGTGATTGGGTTAATACTAAAGAAATAACAGATAAGGGTAGAGACTGGATTATAAATGAAATCAAAGACTCTCAACTTAGAGGAAGAGGTGGTGCAGGTTTTCCAACAGGTTTAAAATGGTCTTTTGCACCTAAAGAGGTCGGCTCTAGACCTCATTATTTAGTCATCAATGGAGATGAGTCTGAGCCAGGCACCTGTAAAGATAGAGATATTTTAAGATTTGAACCTCATAAATTAATCGAAGGTTGTTTGATTGCATCTTATGCAATTCAAGCACATGTTTGTTACATTTATATTAGAGGTGAATATTTTGTAGACGGACAAAAGCTACAGGCGGCAATTGACGAGGCTTATGAAAAAAAACTATTAGGTAAAAACGCTGCAGGCACCGGGTGGAATCTGGATATTTATATTCACTATGGAGCTGGAGCATATATTTGTGGAGAGGAAACTGCATTACTTGAGAGTATTGAAGGAAAAAAAGGTCAACCAAGATTAAAACCTCCTTTTCCAGCACTAATTGGACTTTATGGTTGCCCAACAATAATTAATAATGTGGAAACTATAGCTGTCGTACCAACAATATTAAGAAGAGGTGGGAAATGGTTTGCATCTTTGGGAAGAGAAAAAAACACAGGTACCAAAATTTTTTGTATATCTGGAAATGTAAATAATCCTTGTAATGTTGAGGAAGAAATGAACATTCCATTAAAAGAACTAATTGAAGTACATGCTGGTGGTGTCATAGGTGGCTGGGATAATTTACAAGCTGTTATACCTGGTGGATCATCAATGCCATTAATACCAAAAGACAAATGTGAGACTTTGACTATGGATTTTGACTCATTAATGGCTGAAAAAAGTGGATTAGGAACGGCTGGTGTAGTTGTGATTAATAAAGATCAAGACATTATAAAATGTATGGCTCGAATAGCGAGATTTTACAAACATGAAAGTTGTGGCCAATGCACACCTTGTAGAGAAGGTTCGGGCTGGATGTGGAGAATGCTTGAAAGAATGGCAAAAGGAGAAGCGTCCAAAGATGAGATAGACATGTTAAGTGATGTTACAAAACAAATAGAAGGTCATACGATTTGTGCATTTGGCGAGGGTTCTTCTTGGCCAGTTCAAGGTTTATTAAGACATTTCAAAGATGAAATTAAAAAAAGAAATAAATTTGATCCAATTGTAAAAGAAAATAAAAATATACCTTATTTGGTAGATCAACACTTATTGGATAAAAATGCTTAAATTAAAAGTTAATGATATTGAAGTAGAGGTTGAGGAAGGGTTGACTGTTCTTCAGGCTTGTGAAAAAGCAGGCGCAGAAATACCAAGATTTTGTTATCACGAAAAATTATCAATAGCTGGTAACTGCAGAATGTGTTTAGTTGAAATGGAAAAATCTCCAAAACCAATAGCTTCATGTGCAATGCCCGCTGCAGATGGAATGGTTGTAAAAACTAATACTCCAAAAATAGAGAAATCAAGGAAAGGTGTGATGGAGTTTTTATTAGCAAATCATCCGTTGGATTGTCCGGTATGTGATCAGGGTGGGGAATGTGATCTTCAAGATCAATCGATGTTTTATGGAATAGATAAGTCAAGATTTAAAGAAAACAAAAGAGCAGTGCCTGAGAAAAATATGGGTCCACTGATCAAAACTCAAATGACAAGATGTATTCATTGTACAAGGTGTGTGAGATTTGCAACCGAGATAGCTGGAGTTCCTGAATTAGGTGCAATTGGAAGGGGTGAGGATATGCAAATTACTACATATTTAGAGCAATCAGTTCAATCAGAATTATCAGGAAATGTAATCGATCTTTGTCCAGTAGGAGCTCTAACATCTAAGCCTTATGTTTTTGAAGCAAGACCATGGGAATTAAAGAAAACGCAGACAATTGATGTAATGGATGCGGTAGGTTCAAATATTCGAGTTGATACCTATGACTGGGAAGTGAAAAGAGTTTTGCCTGTTATAAATGAAGATATAAATGAAGAGTGGATTTCAGACAAAACAAGATATGCTTGTGATGGATTATTAAATCAAAGATTAGACACTCCGTATATAAAGTATAATAATAAATTTGAAAAAGCCACTTGGGACGAGGTTTACAAAATCATCAAATCAAAAATAGAAAATGCAAACAAAGATAAAATTTGTGGGTTTGTTGGTGATCTAACAAATATGGAGACAAGTTTTATTTTCAAAGAATTTTTAGAAAGAACAATTGGTACGAAAAAATATGATTTTAGACCTACAAAAAGATTTATCGACAATTCTAAAAGAGAAAATTATTTATTCAATTCATCGATAAACGGAATTGAAGAAGCAGATTTAATTTTATTGATAGGTACAAATCCTAGATTTGAAGCAACAATGATTAATGCGAGAATTCGAAAAGCATATTTAAGTAATAATACCAGAGTTATTTCCTTAAATGATCTTGGAGACCTAACTTACAACTATCAAAGTTTAGATGGGAGGGTAAAAACTATCAAAGATATATTTGAAAATAATAATGAATTGTCAAAAGAAATTATTGAGTCAAAAAAACCAATGATTGTATTTGGCGAGTCTTTTTTTAAAATTAAATCAGCAAGTTTTTTATTTAATTTATCCAAAAAATTTTTATACAAGAATAATAAATTGAATGATGATTGGAACCCAATTAACATTTTATCAGGGGATGCATCTACGATTGGAAATCTAGATTTAGATATCATTGATAAAAGTAATAAAATTCTAGATGAACTTCATGAAAATAAATTTGAAATTATTTTTTTACTTGGCCAAGATAATTTAGATTTTAAAAAGAAAGATGAATTTATTATTTATCAAGGAAGTCATGGAGATAGAGGTGCAGAAATTGCAGATATAATTTTACCAGGTGCTGCTTATACTGAACAATCTGGACATTACACTAACTTAGAAGGTAAATTACAAAAAGCTTATAAAGCATCTTACCCCCCAGGTGATGCAAAAGAGGACTGGCAAATAATAAATGATCTCGCCGAGGTTATGAATAATAGAAAACTTTTTAATGATAAAGATGAACTCGAAAGTAGTATGTTTAACTATTTAAAAATGAATAAAGATCAGCAATCTTCAGAATTAGATTGTGAATTAAATGAAAGCGATTTTAATGATGAGTCTTTAAAAGTTGATTATAAAGACTACTATTTTTCTAATGTAATTGCACGTTCATCAAAAACTATGCTTGAATGTAATAACGCAAAAATTGATTTAAAAAAAACAGGGACAGAAGGTTAATTCATGGAATACTTAAATATTATTTTTCAAGAAAGTTACAAAATTTTATTTTTATTAGTGCCTGTTTTAGTTTCAGTCGCTATGATCGTGTGGTTAGATCGAAGAGTTTGGGCTTTTGTTCAAAAAAGACAAGGTCCAAATGTTGTTGGTCCATTTGGCTTATTACAATCCCTAGCAGATGCCCTAAAATATATTTTCAAGGAAATTATAATACCTGCTAGTTCAAACAAAGTAATTTTTATTCTTGCTCCAATAATAACAATGACTCTAGCTCTAATAGCATGGGCTGTAATTCCTTTTGGAGTTGAACAAGTATTAGCAGATATAAATGTTGGAATTTTATATATTTTTGCTGTCTCATCATTGGGTGTGTATGGGATAATAATGGGTGGATGGGCATCGAATTCAAAATATCCTTTTTTAGGAGCAATTAGATCTGCTGCGCAAATGGTATCTTATGAAGTATCGATTGGTATCATTATAATTAATGTCTTATTATGCGTTGGATCTCTAAACTTGAATGATATTGTAGTTGCTCAAAAAGAAATGTGGTTTGTAATACCATTATTTCCAATGTTTGTAATTTTTTTTATATCAGCTTTAGCGGAAACGAATAGACCACCTTTTGATTTACCAGAAGCAGAGGCTGAATTAGTTGCGGGTTACCAAACAGAATATTCTGGGATGATGTATGCAATGTTTTGGTTGGGAGAGTATGCAAATATTTTGTTAATGTGTGCACTAGGGTCAATTTTATTTTTAGGAGGCTGGTTATCTCCAATCGATCTTTATCCTTTTAATTTAATACCTGGCGCTCTTTGGTTAATTTTTAAAATTTTATTTTTATTTATTCTTTTTGCGTTGGTCAAAGCGATTGTTCCAAGATATAGATATGATCAACTAATGAGACTAGGTTGGAAAATATTTTTACCATTATCTTTAACTTATGTTGTTTTAACAGCGAGTTATCTTTTTTACTTTAATCTTTTACCTACAATATAAATGAAAATATCAAGATTTTTTAAAACAATATTAATGACCGATTTTATCAGTGGACTTTTTATTGCTGTTAAGGAACTTTTCAAATCAAAAAGAACTATAAATTATCCATTTGAAAAAGGCAAAATTAGTCCAAGATATAGAGGTGAACACGCATTGAGAAGATATCCTAACGGAGAAGAAAGATGTATAGCTTGTAAATTGTGTGAAGCTGTATGTCCAGCTCAAGCAATTACAATTGAATCTGCTGAAAGAGCCGATGGAAGCAGAAAAACTACTCGCTATGATATTGATATGATGAAATGTATTTATTGTGGATTATGTGAAGAATCTTGTCCTGTAGATGCGATTGTCCAAGGACCAAATTTTGAATTTTCAACGGAAACTCGTGAGGAACTTTATTATACAAAAGAAAAACTTCTAGATAACGGAGATAGATGGGAAAATGTTTTAGCGGCAAATATTAAATCAGACAATCCATACAGATAATTTATGATTGCACATGCAATATTTTTTTATGTTTTTTCTGTCATTGCAGTTGTTTCTGCTATAATGGTAACTGTTTCTAAAAACACAGTTCATTCGGTTTTTTTTTTAATTCTTGATTTTATAAGTATATCTTGCCTCTTCATAATGATTGGTGCCGAATTTTTGGGGATGATTATGTTGATAGTTTATGTTGGGGCAGTTGCAGTTCTATTTTTGTTTGTCGTAATGATGCTTAACGTTGCCCAACAAAAAAATCAGTGGTTTGTTTCAAAAGATAGCTCAAGACATATTCCTATAGGATTATTAATCAGTGTAATAATATTTTTTGAATTGATAATTGTAATAGGCGGCTGGAAATATAAACCTGATTTATTTAATTCTGCGAAATCATCTTTGGAAAAAGGGGTTAGTAATACTCACTCATTAGGTCAGGTTTTATACACTGATTATATACATGTGTTTCAAATCAGTGGAATGATACTTTTGATTGCTATGATAGGTGCAATAGTCCTTACTTTTAGACAAAGAGAGGGAGTTAAAAAACAAAGTTATTTAAAACAAATATCTAGAGAAAGGACTGAAGGTGTGGAAGTACTTGAGGTTGCGTCTAATAAAGGAGTAAAAATAGATGATTGATATAGGTTTAGGTCACTATTTAACTTTAGGTGCTGTTATTTTTAGTATTGGAATAATTGGTATATTTCTTAATAGAAAAAATATTATTGTAATCTTGATGAGTATTGAACTTATCTTATTAGCTGTAAATATTAATTTAGTATCTTTTTCAATTTATTTAGGAGATCTTTCTGGTCAAGTGTTTACCCTATTTATACTAACTGTTGCTGCAGCTGAGGCTGCAATTGGTCTTGCGATCATAGTTGTTTATTTTAGAAACTCTGGAACTATTCGAGTAGAGGAGATAGATAAACTTAAAGGTTAAAATGGAAATTTCAATTATAGCATTACCATTAATTGCCTCAATTATTTCAGGATTTTTTGGAAAATTGATAGGAGATAGAAGTTCAGAAATAATTACCAGCTTATTGGTATCTATTTCAGCAATTTTTTCTGTCCTCGTTTTGTATGAGGTTGTTGTTAATCAATATCAAGAAAACATCATCATAGCGACATGGATTAGCTCTGGATCGCTTGAAGTAAATTGGTCAATGAAAATTGATTCATTATCTGCTGTGATGTTAGTTGTTGTTACCTCAGTTTCTGCCTTAGTTCATATTTATTCAATCGGTTACATGTCTCACGACCCTCACAAACCAAGATTTATGGCTTACTTATCTTTATTTACATTTGCAATGCTGATGTTAGTTACTGCAGATAATTTCATTCAATTATTTTTTGGTTGGGAAGGTGTAGGCTTATGTTCATATTTTTTAATAGGATTTTGGTTTAGAAAAGAATCAGCTAACAAAGCTGCAATTAAAGCATTTGTAGTGAATAGAGTGGGTGATTTTGGGTTTGCTCTAGGAATATTTTTAATTTTTTATTTATTTGGAACTGTAAATTATTCTGAGGTTTTTGCAAAAATTCCAAACATTACAGATAAAGATTTGGTATTTTTAGGCATCACATTTAATGCTGTAGATTTAATTTGCTTACTTTTGTTTATTGGTGCAATGGGTAAATCAGCACAAATTTTACTTCATACCTGGTTACCAGATGCTATGGAAGGACCAACACCTGTTTCTGCATTAATTCATGCAGCCACAATGGTAACAGCAGGAGTTTTTCTAGTTGTAAGGTGTTCACCAATTTATGAATACTCTGATCTAGCTTTAAATATCATTACGATCATTGGTATGAGTACTGCATTCTTTGCTGCAACAGTAGCTCTGGTACAAAATGATATTAAAAAAATAATTGCGTATTCTACTTGTAGCCAATTAGGTTACATGTTTTTTGCCACTGGCGTGGGAGCATATAATGTTGCAATGTTTCATTTATTCACTCACGCGTTTTTTAAAGCACTATTATTTTTAGGATCTGGTTCAGTTATTCATGCTTTTAAAGACGAACAAAATATAAATAATATGGGCGGAGTGTGGAAAAAACTTCCATACACCTATTCACTAATGATTATAGGAACGCTAGCTTTAACGGGGTTTCCATTTTTGTCAGGTTTTTATTCTAAAGATGCAATAATTGAATTTGCTTACTTGAGAGGAAATACAACAGGTTATTATGCTGCTGGTATAGGTATTTTTACAGCATTTCTAACATCAATTTATTCTTGGAGATTAATTTTTAAAACTTTTCATGGTGAGTATAATAATAAAGAGATTAAGATAGATGAGACGCACGAGTCTCCTGTCGTGATGTTGATACCTCTAGTTTTATTATCAATTGGTGCAATATTTGCAGGATTTTTATTTAAAGAATTATTTATCGGTTATGAAGGTCTAAATAATTTTTGGCGTGACTCAATATTTTTTCTAAAACCACTAAGCACTGATCACCCACCACTATGGTTTTTATTACTTACTCCAACTTTGGTAATATTATCTATTCCACTAGCATATTATTTATTCCTTAAAAATAGAAATTTACCTGAACGATTAGCCAGTATAAATAAACCGCTATATAATTTTTTATTAAATAAATGGTATTTTGATGAACTTTATGATTTTTTATTTGTTAAACCATCAAAAAAATCAGGTTTATTTTTATGGAAGTTCTTTGATTTGAAAATTATCGACGGGTTTGGTCCAGACGGTATTTCGTCGATAATCAAAAAATTTTCAATAAAAGCTAATAAATTTCAAAGTGGATATATATATCAATATGCTTTTGTAATGTTACTTGGGTTTTCTGCTTTACTAACATTCTTAATTGTAAAATAATGAACTTTCCTATTCTTTCCTCTTTGATTTTATTACCATCAATTGGAGCTTTATTCTTATTTTTTACCAAAAGTGATAAAAAAAATAATTTTACTGGAAAATATGTTGCTTTATTTACTTCAGCAGTAAATTTTTTTTTATCAATTTATCTATGGATATTATTTGACCCAACAACTTCTGAGTTTCAATTTGTTGAGGAAAGAATTTGGATTAAAGATTTAATAAATTACAAGGTAGGTGTTGATGGTATTTCGATTTTGTTTATTTTACTCACAACATTTATAACACCGCTTTGCATTATATCTGTGAATAATTCAATCAAAGAGAGACTAAGTGAATTTTTGATAGCTGTACTTATCATGGAGTCTTTTATGATCGGTGTATTCTGCTCTTTAGACCTTGTTATTTTTTATTTATTTTTTGAGGCAGGTTTAATTCCCATGTTTTTGATTATTGGTATCTGGGGTGGTGCCAGAAGAGTTTATTCAGCATTTAAATTTTTTTTATATACCTTGCTTGGTTCAGTTTTAATGTTAGTAGCTATAATTACGATATATTGGTTGAATGGAACTACAGACGTAGTTGAACTTTATAATTCTGGGATTGATATAAAGTATCAAAACCTTTTATGGTTAGCTTTTTTTAGCTCTTTTGCAGTTAAAACTCCTATGTGGCCAGTTCATACTTGGTTACCAGATGCTCATGTTGAAGCACCAACAGCAGGATCTGTTTTATTAGCAGCTATATTATTAAAAATGGCAGGTTATGGTTTTATAAGATTTTCTCTTGGATTATTTCCGGCAGCATCGGAAATTTTCACCCCATTGATTTACACACTCAGTGTAATCGCGATTATTTTTACTTCTTTCATAGCTTTAATGCAGGAAGATATGAAAAAGCTAATTGCTTATTCATCGGTTGCGCATATGGGTTACGTTACTTTAGGAATTTTTACAATTCAGCAACAAGGTATTGAGGGAAGTATTATTCAAATGATCAGTCATGGACTAGTTTCTGCAGCACTTTTTTTATGTGTAGGTGTTGTTTATGACAGAATGCATTCAAGACTTATAAATACTTATGGTGGAATCGTAAGTATTATTCCAAAATATTCAATTTTATTTATGTTATTTACTTTAGCAGCTCTAGGCCTACCTGGAACAAGTGGTTTTGTTGGGGAGTTTTTAATTTTGATGGGCGCATTTAAGGATAATTTTTTAGTAGCTGTAATTGCTAGCTTAGGGGTAATTATTGGTGCCGCATATATGCTTTGGTTGTACAAAAGAGTAGTTTTTGGAAAATTAATAAATACAGATTTAAAACAGATGTTTGATTTAAATAGATCTGAGTTATTTATTTTATCTTGTTTAGCTGTGCCAACTCTATTTTTTGGATTTTATCCAGATCCTCTAATTAACACAATTGAGGTATCTATCTCAGATTTAATTGATCAATATAATTTCAAATTAGCAAGTAAAATATAATGGAAAATTTACAATTAGTATTACCCGAAATATTTTTATCATTGTCGATAATGTTTTTATTAATATTAGGTGTTTTTAAAAAAAATAGCTCAAGACTTGTGCAGAGTCTTTCCTTAGCTGTTTTGATTGTAACCGCTGTTATTACTTTTAACGAAACAATTGGTATTAACGAAACAAAATTATTTAATAATAGTATTGTCATCGATTATCTATCTTCTTTGATGAAGATAATCACTTTATTAGCTGCCTTCTTAGTCTTAATCATTTCCTCAAACTATCTTAAAACTTTTCAAATTTTTAAGATTGAGTATCCAATATTAATTTTAAGTTCTGTATTAGGAATGATGGTTATGATTAATTCTAATGACTTAATTATATTTTACATGGGTCTAGAGCTTCAGTCGTTGGCATTGTATGTTTTAGCTACATTCAATAGAGATCAAATCAAATCTTCTGAAGCGGGACTTAAATATTTTGTTTTAAGTGCTCTATCCTCTGGTTTATTGCTCTATGGTTGCTCTTTAATATATGGATTTAGTGGCTCTACCAATTTTAATGTAATAGCTGATCAATTAAATTCAAATGAGTATGCTTTGACATTTGGTATCGTATTTATTTTAGTTGGACTAGCCTTTAAGATTTCTGCTGTTCCTTTTCATATGTGGGCTCCAGATGTTTACGAAGGTTCACCTACTTCGGTGACATTATTTTTTACAATGGTTCCAAAAATAGCAGCACTGACAGTATTTATAAGATTTTTATATGTTCCATTTTTAAATCTGATTGATCAGTGGCAAATGATTTTAATTTTTTTATCGATTGCATCAATGCTATTTGGTGCAATTGCAGCCATAGGACAAACAAATTTGAAAAGACTTGTTGCCTATAGCTCCATAGGTCATGTGGGTTACGCATTAGCTGGTGTAGCAGCAGGTACGAATGATGGCATTCAAAGTTCAGTAATTTATATAACTATATATATACTCATGAACTTAGGATTATTTTCATGTTTGTTAATGTTGAAACGAGATAATAACTATTATGAAAAAATAGATGATTTATCAGGTTTGTCTAAAAATCATCCAATGCTAGCGTTATCATTACTTATAATTTTATTCTCGTTAGCTGGGATTCCTCCTCTAGCTGGTTTTTTTGCTAAGTTTTATGTTTTTAAAGCGGTTATTGAACAATCAATGTATTTTTTAGCAATCGTAGGTTTATTATCAACAGTCGTTGCAGCTTTTTATTACTTAAGGTTAATTAAAATTATGTATTTTGATGAGCAAAAAGAAAAATATGACACCGACCATGGTTTTTGGTTAAAATTTTCTTTAACAGCATCTACATTGTTAATTCTGATATACTTCATATTTCCAAGTCAATTAATAGAGGTAGTTTCTAGAATTAACATAATTTAATGAAATTCAGAATTTTAAGATTTAAAAAATTAAGAAGCACTAATGATACAGCCATAAGAATGGTTAAAAGTTCTAATTTAAAGTGTGGAATGATAATTGCCGAGAGCCAAAGTAATGGACGTGGGCAATACGGAAGAAAATGGATTTCATTTAAAGGAAATTTATTTGTAAGTTTTTTTTATAATTTAGAAAATATTAATTTAACTATAACTAAAATTACAAAATTAAATTGTATATTAGTAAAAAAACTAATTTCAAAATATTACAAAAATAGGATTGTATATAAAAAACCAAATGATTTATTAATTAAGGGAAAAAAAATTTGTGGAATTCTCCAAGAGATAATAAATAAACAAAATCAAAAATTTTTAATACTTGGAATTGGAATTAATTTGACAAAAAACCCTATAATTAG
>CACMDB010000010.1 GCA_902612325.1 uncultured Pelagibacteraceae bacterium
GGTTATTTGTGGCAGCGTTTAGTGTCTAAAGTTAACACTACATTCCAACCAAAAAATATCGTCAAATTACTTATTAATTTAATTTTGTCAAACTAAAACTAATTAGCAAACGTGTTATTTTTATTGATTTACAGGGGTTTCTGGCTGTTCAATCTGTTCTTGCTCAGAAAGAAATTTATTGTCATCTTGTAAAGCTTTTTTGTTCCATTTATTTTTAATATTACCAGTTCCCGCAGGTACTAATCGTCCAACTATTACATTCTCTTTTAAACCATTGAGTGGATCAACTTTACCTTTGATAGCAGCATCTGTAAGAACTCTTGTAGTTTCCTGGAATGATGCAGCGGAAATAAAAGATTCAGTCTGTAGAGAAGCTTTGGTAATACCCATTAAAACTCTTTCTCCTGTGGCTGGTTTTTTACCCTCAGATTTTAATTTTTCATTAACATTATCAAATTTAATTCTATCAATGATTTCACCAGGTAAATAAGAGGAATCACCAGTTGTTTTTACTTCAACTTTTTTTAACATTTGTCTTAAAATAGTTTCTATGTGTTTATCGTTAATAATTACACCCTGTAATCTATAAACCTCTTGAACCTGATTAACAAAATATTCAGTTAAATCTTTTATGCCCATAATTCTGAGAATATCGTGTGGTAATGGCTGTCCATCTAATAAATATTCTCCTTTTTTAATTTTTTCACCCTGATTAAAATTGATATGTTTTCCTTTGGGTATTAAATAATTAGATGGTTCTGATCCATCTTCAGGCACAATTGATATTCTTTGTTTTCCTCTAACTTCTTTTCCAAATATAACTTGTCCATCATTTTCAGCAATGATTGCACTATCTTTAGCTTTTCGAGCTTCAAATAATTCAGCAACTCTTGGAAGACCTCCAGTGATATCTTTAGTTTTAGTAGTTTCTTTAGGTAATCTAGCAATCACGTCACCAGCAGAAACTTTTTGACCATCTTTAACTGATAAAATAGAGTCAGGAACTAAATAATATCTTGCTTCATTATCATCCGCTTTTTTAATAACGTTTCCTTTTTCATCTCTTAAAGTAATTCTTGGTTTTAAGTCTGTACTTTTTGATTGAGAACGCCAATCAACTACTGATTTTGAGGAGATGCCTGTCGCATCATCTGTAGTCTCTTGAATAGATACACCATCAATTAAATCAACATAGCTTGCAATACCACTTTTTTCAGCAATCACTGGGGTAGTATAAGGATCCCATTCACAAATTTTTGTATTAGCTTTAACTTTGTCATTATTTTTAAAAAATAATTTTGAACCATAAGCTACTTTATAAACAGCAATTTGAACTCCATTATCGTCCTCAATAGATAATTGTGTATTTCTACCCATGACAATTAAGTTCTTTTTAGAGTCCTCTAAAATATTTGAATTAATAATTTTTAAAGTTCCTTCATTTTTAGTTACTATTTGTGAGTCTTGTTTGACTGAAGCAGTACCACCTACGTGGAAAGTTCTCATTGTTAATTGTGTCCCTGGTTCTCCAATCGATTGTGCAGAAATCATTCCAATAGCCTCACCAACATGTACCATTTGACCTCTTGATAAGTCTCGTCCGTAACAAGTTGCACAAACACCCTCTTTTGAACTACACGTCATAACTGAAAAAACTTTTAATGATTTTATTCCAGCAGAATCAATTTTATCACAACCAAATTCATCTATCATTGACGATTTCTTGATTATTACTTCACCGGTTATAGGATGTTTTATATCAGATGCAACAACTCTACCTAAAGCTCTTTCAGATAAACTCACAACAACATTACCACCTTCTAAAATTTCTGATAATTCTATAAAACCAGGATTATCACAATTTTTTTTCGTAATTGTTAAATCTTGAGCAACATCGCAAAGTCTTCTAGTTAAATAACCTGAACTTGCAGTTTTAAGGGCTGTATCAGCTAGACCTTTTCTAGCACCATGTGTAGAGTTAAAATATTCTAATGCAGTTAAACCTTCCTTAAAGTTTGAGGTTATTGGACTTTCAATAATTTCACCTGATGGTTTTGCAATAAGTCCTCTCATTCCAGCTAATTGTTTCATTTGTGCTGCAGATCCTCTTGCTCCACTATCTGCCATCATAAATACTGAATTTATTTTCAATCCCTCTGAAGTTTTTTCCGTTGCAGAAATTCCTTTCATCATCTCACCAGCAACTTTATCTGTACATTTTGACCAAGCATCAACAACTTTATTATATTTTTCACCTCTAGTGATTAAACCTTCAGCATATTGTGTCTCATAATCAGCAATTAGTTTTTTTGTGTCATCGATTAATTGAGTTTTATTTTCGGGGATAACTAAATCATCTTTACCAAAGGAAATCCCAGCTTTAAATGCATGTTTAAAACCTAAATCTTTTAATTTATCACAGAAAATAACTGTTGTTTTTTGACCACAAAATCTAAAGACAATATCAATAATTTCTGAAACTGTTTTCTTTGGTAAAATTCTATCAATTAAAGAAAACTTAATGTTATTATTTTTTGGTAATAAGTTAGCTAGTAAAAATCTTCCTGCAGTAGAAGTATACTTCTCAAATTTTTGTTTACCTTTTTCATCAATCGTTTCAAATCGAGAAATAATCGTACTATGGACTTTTATTTGACCAGAAGAAAGAGCAAATTCAATTTGATCTGCATTTAAAAAATATCCAGCTGGCTTATCAGTGACCGGTTCTTGAGATAAATAATAGATTCCTAAAATCATATCCTGACTTGGGACAATTATTGGTTTTCCGTTAGATGGAGAAAGAATATTGTTAGTTGATAGCATTAATATTCTGGCCTCAAGTTGTGCTTCCAAACTTAAAGGAACGTGAACAGCCATTTGATCACCATCAAAATCTGCATTAAAAGCGGCACATGTTAAAGGGTGTAATTCAATCGCATCTCCCTCAATTAATTTTGGTTCAAAAGCTTGAACTCCCAACCTATGAAGTGTTGGAGCTCTATTTAGTAAAACTGGATGTTCTCTAACAATTAATTCAAGTGCATCCCAGACAGCATTAGTTTCTTTCTCAACTAATTTTTTTGCTTGTTTAATTGTTGAGGCTAAACCTAGTTTATTAAGTCTTGCATATAAAAATGGTTTAAATAACTCTAACGCCATTTTTTTTGGCAATCCACATTCGTGTAATTTTAGGTCTGGACCTACTACGATTACTGAACGACCAGAGTAATCAACTCTTTTACCAAGAAGATTTTGTCTAAATCTTCCTTGTTTACCTTTTAACATCTCAGCTAAAGATTTTAATGGTCTTTTACCTGTTCCAGTAATTACTCTACCTCTTCTTCCGTTATCAAAAAGTGCATCAACAGACTCTTGTAACATTCTTTTTTCGTTTCTGATGATAATATCTGGTGCCTTAAGATCCATAAGTCTCTTTAAACGATTATTTCTATTAATAACCCGTCTATAAAGATCATTTAGATCCGATGTTGCAAATCTTCCACCATCTAAAGGAACCAATGGTCTTAATTCTGGTGGAATAACCGGAACAACAGTCATGATCATCCACTCAGGTTTTTGACCAGTTTCAATAAAAGACTCTATTAATTTTAATCTCTTAATAGCTCTTTCTTCATTAACTTTTGATTTCGTCTCTTTGATATAGTCAACAAGATTTTTTCTCTCTAAATCTAAATCAAGATTTTTAAGCATTTCCAGAACTGCTTCAGCTCCAATTCCAGCTGTAAAAGCCTCCTCACCATATTCATCTTGATATTTTGCTAGTTCTTCCTCATTTAAAAGCTGATTTTTTTGCAGACCTGTTAAACCTGGTTCAATGACAATAAAATTTTCAAAATACAAAACCCTTTCGACTTCTTTGAGCTTCATATCAACAGCAAGTGCTATTCTACTTGGTAGTGATTTTAAAAACCATATATGTGCAACAGGTGTTGCTAAATTAATGTGACCCATTCGTTCTCTTCGAACATTTGATTTTGTTACTTCAACACCACATTTTTCACAGATGATGCCTCTAAATTTCATTCTTTTATATTTTCCACACAAACACTCGTAATCTTTAATTGGACCAAATATTCTTGCACAGAAAAGACCATCTTTCTCTGGTCTAAAAGTTCTATAATTAATAGTTTCCGGTTTCTTAATTTCACCATAGGTCCAAGATTTTATTTTCTCTGGGCTAGCTAATGAGATCTTGATGCTATTAAAATTTTGAGCTTCAGATATTTCTGAATTTTTAAACAGATCTGTTAGTTCTTTTTTCATAATTAATTTAATTCCACATTTAATGCCAAAGATTTAATTTCTTTAACAAGTACGTTAAATGATTCTGGTATTCCAGACTCAAAATTTTCTTCACCCTTAACAATAGTCTCATAAACTTTTACTCTTCCAGCAACATCATCAGATTTTACAGTAAGTATTTCTTGAAGTGTGTATGATGCACCATATGCTTCAAGTGCCCATACCTCCATTTCACCAAACCTTTGACCACCTAATTGAGCTTTTCCACCCAATGGTTGTTGGGTTACTAAACTATAAGGACCAGTAGATCTAGCATGAATTTTATCTTCCACTAAATGATGAAGTTTAAG
>CACMDB010000011.1 GCA_902612325.1 uncultured Pelagibacteraceae bacterium
CAAATTAGTCAGTCCGTAGTAGTCTAACGTAGTCTTAAATTCTTTTAAACATTAGCATCTTTATAATTTGTAAACATTTTCATAAAGAATCTCAGTATATTGATCTTTAAAACCAGTACCAAACCAGTACCTAAAGAGATAATATAGTTTCATGGACTCAAATTTTTCAGAAGCTATTAAAATTATCAGAAAAAAAGCTAAAAATGATAAAGATCTAGGGGATGTTTTTGAAAAAATGTGTAAAATTTTTTTTGAAAATGATCCATTACAAAAACAACAATTTTCAAAAATTTGGCATTATAAAGATTGGTCAAAAGCAAACAAAAATTATTCTAAATCTGACATTGGAATAGATTTAGTAGCAAAAATAAATGGAAGTGATAAATTTTGTGCAATTCAATGTAAGTGTTATCAATCTGAACATACTATTTCTAAATCAGATATAGACTCTTTTATTTCAGCTTCTTCAACTGATGATTTTGAAAGACTAATTCTTATAGATACTTCTTCTCAAGATATAGGAATAAATGCAAAAAAAGTATTTAATAATTTAGACAAAAAATATCAAAGAATTCAATTGAATGAATTACAAGAGAGTCGGATTGATTGGTTATCATATTTAAAAGATGAAAAAGTTGTATTAAACAAAAAAAAAGAATTACGGGACCATCAAATTAAAGCAGTGGATGCTGTGTTATCTGGTTTAAATAAAAAAGATCGTGGTAAACTTATTATGGCTTGTGGTACTGGAAAAACTTTCACAGCCTTAAATATCGCTGAAAAATTAAAATCAAAAAATAAATTGATTTTATATATTGTTCCATCTTTAGCACTCATGTCTCAAACTGTAAGAGAATGGAAAAATGATTCTATTGATGATTTTTATGCTTTTTCAGCTTGTTCAGATGTGAAAGTGGGAAAAAGAAAACCATCAGATGATAAAATTGAAATATCATTGAATGATCTTGCATTTCCAGCGACAACAAATTCAGAGGATTTATCAAAACAAATTAAAAATTGTGAAAAAAATAAAATGATAGTTATTTTTTCGACCTACCAATCAATTGATGTTATAGAAAAAGCTCAAAAACAATTTGATATCCCAGACTTTGATTTAATTATTTGTGATGAAGCTCACAGAACTACAGGTGCGACTTTATTTGATGAAGATGAATCTAATTTTGTAAAAATTCATGACAATGCAGTTATTAAAGGAAAAAAAAGACTTTACATGACTGCTACACCAAAAATTTATGGAGAGAAAGCTAAATCTAAAGCAAAAGGTGAGGATATTGCGTTAGCTTCAATGGATGATAAAAAAATTTATGGTGAAACACTTTTTTTTAGAGGATTTAATTGGGCTGTAGAAAATAATCTTTTATCAGACTATAAAGTAGTTATTCTTGCAATAGATGAAACAAAAGTAAGTAGAGATCTTCAAAAATCATTTGAAGACGGCTCAGAGCTTAGACTTGACGATGCTACAAAAATTATTGGTTGCTATAAAGCCTTAGCTAAAGTTGGTTTTGATAATAATAATCATAGCCCAATAAAAAGAGCTCTAGCCTTTTCCCAAAATATAGAAATTTCCAAAATTTTTGAAAGTGAATTTAAAAATGTAATTAAAGATTATACCTACAAGAACAAAAATGAAAAAATAGAACTTAATATTGATGTAAAACATATTGATGGAACCTTTAATGCTGATAGGAGAACAGAACATTTAAATTGGCTTAAAGAAGAAATTCCAGATGATCAATGTAGGATTTTATCAAATGTTAGGTGTTTATCTGAAGGAGTAGATGTACCATCTCTTGATGCAATAATGTTTCTTCACCCTAAAAAAAGTCAAGTAGATGTTGTTCAGTCTGTTGGAAGAGTAATGAGAAAAGCAGAGGGAAAAGATATTGGTTATGTGGTGATACCTGTCACAATCGCACCAGGTGTAACACCTGAAAGAGCTCTTGATAATAACGAGAAATACAGTGTTGTATGGCAAATTTTAAATGCTCTTAGAGCACATGATGAAAGACTAGATAGTACAATTAACAAAATAAAGTTAGGCGAAGATGTTTCAGATAAAATAGATATAATTAACTATAATGATGAACTTGAGTCCTTAACTGCTGAAATTGATGACATTAAAACCTCAGCAAAAGTAATACCAGATACTGATGATAATCTTATAAATATTGAAAATAAAAAAGATGATGATTTAGAAACAAATCAATTATCTTTTGAAATAAATGATTTATCCAAAGCAATTAAGGCAAAAATAGTTGATAAATGCGGAACAAGAGATTATTGGGAAAATTGGGCAAATGATATCGCCAAAATAGCTCAGACACATATTTCAAGATTAAATTCAATTTTAGTAAATAAAAAGTCTAAAGAAAGGAAAACATTTGAACTGTTTCTAAGAGAAATTAGAGACGATTTGAATCCTGAAATATCTGAAAATGATGCAATTGAAATGCTGGCTCAACATATAATAACAAAACCCGTTTTTGATACATTATTTCAAGGAAATGAATTCGTAAAAGATAATGCAGTTTCAAAAGCAATTCACAATGTTTTAACAAATATTTATGATTATAATAT
>CACMDB010000012.1 GCA_902612325.1 uncultured Pelagibacteraceae bacterium
GAAGATCGAGCGAAAAATCCAGAGTGGCTTGTTATGCTTGGAGTATGTACGCACTTAGGTTGCGTTCCTTTAGATCAAAAAGGAGATTACAATGGTTGGTTTTGCCCATGTCATGGTTCTCATTATGATACTTCAGGAAGAATTAGAAAAGGTCCAGCCCCAACAAATATGGAAATTCCTGAATATAAGTTTGTTGATGCTAACACAATTAAGATTGGATAATTTTTATGAGTGAACACGAATACACGCCAAAATCAAAAGTTGGAAAATGGTTTAACGATAGGTTGCCCCTTTTGACTTTGGCAAATCATTTAACAGACTATCCAACACCAAAAAATTTAAATTATTGGTGGACTTTTGGTGGAATTCTTACTTTTTGTTTGATTACTCAAATTGTAACCGGATTAGTTTTAGCAATGCACTATATTGCACATGCTGATATGGCATTCTCAAGTGTCGAACACATAATGAGAGATGTGAACTATGGATGGTTAATAAGATATATACATGCAAACGGGGCCTCAATGTTTTTCCTAGCAGTATACATTCATATATTTAGATCTTTGTTTTACGGCTCATATAAATCACCAAGAGAAATTATATGGATTATTGGTATAATCATTTATCTTCTTATGATGGCAGCTGCTTTCTTGGGCTATGTTTTGCCATGGGGACAAATGAGTTTTTGGGGAGCTACAGTTATTACAAATTTATTTAGTGCTATTCCGCTAGTCGGTGAGGGAATAGTAACATGGTTATGGGGAGGGTATTCAGTAGATAACCCAACACTTACAAGATTTTTCACATTACATTACTTAATACCTTTTTTAATTTTGGGATTAGTTGTTTTACATATTTGGGCTCTTCATGTGCCTGGAAATAATAATCCAATCGGTATCGATATAAAAAAACCATCAAAAGATACAGTTCCATTTCATCCGTATATAGTTATCAAGGATGGTTTCGCATTGTTAATGTTTATGATTGTTTTTGCTTTTTTTGTTTTTTATACACCTAATATTTTAGGGCATGCTGATAATTATATTGAAGCTAATCCCCTTGTAACACCAGCTCATATTGTTCCAGAGTGGTATCTGTTACCTTTTTATGCAATTCTGAGATCGGTTCCTGATAAACTTCTCGGAGTTATAGCGATGTTATCTGCTATTCTAATATTAGCTGCACTTCCTTGGTTGGATACATCAAAAATTAGATCTGCAGTTTTTAGACCTTTGTATAAACAGTTTTATTGGATTTTAGTGGCTGACGTTTTGATTTTAGGATACGTTGGAGCTATGCCAGCAGAGGGCCTTTACTTGTTAGTTGCAAGGATTGCCACTGCATATTACTTCCTTCATTTTTTAGTTGTGCTACCAGTTTTAGGATTTAAGGAGAGGACTACACCTGTCCCTTTGAGTATTACCGAACCTATTTTGGGTGGATCACCTAACCTTGCTGCTGTAAAAAAAAAGGATAGTTTTAAAGATCAGTGAAAAATTTTTTTAGAATATCACTTTTAATAGCAATATTTCTAGGATTTCAATTCAATTCTAATGCAGCTGAAAAAGCTGAATATTTAAAGACTGATTGGAGTTTTAAAGGTATGTTCGGAAAGTTTGATAGAGCTGCGCTTCAAAGAGGATACCAAGTTTACCAAGAAGTATGCTCTTCATGCCATTCTATGAAATATTTAAGTTATAGAAATCTAGTAGAAGAGGGTGGACCTGAATTTTCACTGGAACAAGCAAAAGCTATTGCAGCATCCTTTGAGGTAAAAGATGGACCAAATGCAGATGGCGAAATGTTTATGAGACCAGGAAGGTTGTCGGATAAATTTGTAATGCCTTACGAAAATGAAAAAGCTGCTCAAGCGGCAAATGGTGGTGCATATCCTCCTGATATGACTGTTTTAGTAAAAGCTAGAGGTGGTGGAGTTGATTATATCTATTCACTCCTTCAAGGATATGAAGATCCACCAGTTGGAGTTACTTTAGATGATGGTGTCTACTATAATAAATATATGTACGGAAATAAAATTAAAATGTCTAATCAACTTTCTGACGGCTTAGTAGAATATTCAGATGGTACTAATGCCTCTGTGGAACAAATGTCAAAAGATGTTACAACTTTTTTAATGTGGACTGCTGAACCTCATTTAGAGACACGTCATAAAATGGGTTTTAAAGCAATTATTTATCTTATTATTTTAACAGTTTTAGTTTACTTTAGTATGAAGAGAATTTGGTCACGTATTGAAACGAAAGTTTAAAACGTCCCCATCTTTAACAATATAGTCTTTACCCTCTAATCTCATTTTTCCATTTGTTTTAGAATTCACCCATCCATCATTTTCAACAAAATCATTATAAGAAATCGTCTCAGCTCTAATAAATCCTTTTTCAAAATCAGTATGTATTTCACCAGCAGCTTTTGGAGCTAAACAATTTTTCTGAATAGTCCAGGCTCTTGTTTCCTCAGGACCTGAGGTAAAAAAAGTGTCTAATTCTAAAATCTTATAACCTTTTTGAATCAACATATCCAAGCCAGT
>CACMDB010000013.1 GCA_902612325.1 uncultured Pelagibacteraceae bacterium
TCACTTAAAGATTTTTTTGCAAGTTCACAACTTTCTCAATTTATGGATCAAACAAACCCACTTTCAGAAATTACTCATAAAAGAAGAGTTTCTGCTTTAGGACCTGGTGGACTAACAAGGGAGAGAGCAGGGTTTGAGGTTAGAGACGTGCATCCAACACATTATGGAAGGATCTGTCCTATAGAGACTCCAGAAGGCCCAAATATTGGTTTAATCAATAGTTTATCTACTTATGCAAAAATTAATAAATATGGTTTTATTGAAAGTCCTTACAAGAGAGTAAAAGAAGGTGTTGTTCAAGATAAAGTAGAATATTTATCAGCAATGGAGGAAACAAAATTTACTATAGCTCAAGCAAATACTAAAATTGATAAAAATGGTAAAATAGTGGAGGAATTAGTTTCTTGTAGACAAAACTTAAACTTCCTTTTAGCAAAACCTGAAACGATAGATTATATTGACGTATCACCTAAACAATTGGTTTCGGTGGCAGCTTCATTGATACCTTTCCTAGAGAATGATGATGCGAACAGAGCATTAATGGGTTCTAACATGATGAGACAAGCAGTTCCGTTATTAAAACCTGAGGCACCTTTGGTTGGTACTGGAATAGAAAGTGATGTTGCATTAGATTCAGGAGTTACAATTGTTGCTAAAAGAGACGGAGTAGTAGATAAAATTGACGGTAAAAGAATTGTAATTAAAGTTACAGAAGAAACTGATTTCTCAAAATCTGGTGTTGATATTTATAATTTACAAAAATTTAAAAGATCCAACCAAAACACATGTATTAATCAAAGACCATTGGTCAGAGTAGGGGATAAAGTAAAAACCGGTGATATTATTGCAGATGGTCCTTCTACCAAATTAGGCGAGTTAGCTTTAGGTAAAAATGTTACAGTAGCATTTATGCCTTGGCAAGGATACAATTTTGAGGATTCTATTTTGATTTCAGAAAGATGCGTAACTGATGATGTATTTACTTCAGTACATATTGTTGAATATGAGATTATGGCAAGAGATACAAAACTTGGTGAAGAAGAGATAACACGAGACATACCTAACGTTAATGAAGAAGCTCTAAAAAATTTAGATGAGTCAGGAATAGTATACATTGGTGCAGAAGTAAACGCGGGTGATATACTGGTAGGAAAAGTAACTCCTAAAGGAGATTCAGCATCAGGTCCTGAGGAAAAATTGTTAAGATCAATTTTTGGAGAAAAAGCAATTGATGTGACAGATACATCTTTAAGGATGTCTAGAGGAAGTAGTGGTACTGTAGTTGATGTAAGAGTGTTTAATAGACACGGAATAGAAAAAGATGAAAGATCTATCACAATTGAAAGAGCTGAAATTGATCAAGTGCAACAAGATAAAATTGTTGAGGAAGAAATTTTAGAGAGAAGTATTAAACAAAGAGCTGCTCAAATTTTATCAGGAGAAACCATTTCTAAGAAAATAAAAGATGTTGAAGCTGGTTCTAAATTAGATTTTGAAAATATTAATAAAATATCAATTAATGATCTTTTTAAATTAACTATTTCAAATTCAAAAAATGAGAATGCATTTTTACAATTAAAAGATCAGTATAACAAAGCAAAACAAGATATTACTGAAAGATTTGAAGATAAAGTTTTAAAAATAAGAAGTGGTGATGATTTATTACCTAGTGTGATGAAAATGGTTAAAGTTTTTGTTGCAATCAAAAGAAGACTAAGACCAGGTGATAAAATGTCAGGAAGACATGGTAATAAAGGAGTTGTCAGTAAGATTGTACCAGTTGAAGATATGCCTTACAGAGAAGATGGACGACCAGTGGATATAGTTTTAAATCCTTTAGGTGTGCCTAGTCGTATGAATGTAGGGCAAATACTTGAAACTCATTTGGGATGGGCTTGTAAAGAATTTGGTGAACAAATTAAAAATTTAGTTAATGAAAATAATAAAAAAATTGAGAGGAATGAAAAAATAGAGAGTTTTTTAAAATCTGTTTATGGTGAAGAAATATTTGATCAAAAAGTTGATAAATTAAGTA